>JAFWEJ010000008.1 GCA_017512985.1 Clostridia bacterium | reverse complement strand
GGAGAGCTATTTCGGCGTGTCTGAAGAGCCGGTAATATCAACGGCAGGATACCATACGGTGGACAAGGTGATGGCAGGACAGAACCGCGCTGTGAGCGAGGCCTGGTTTGACACGGAAGGGAACCCTGTTTACAGGAACGGAGCATACTGCAGGATCGAAAGGGAATTCGACGAATCCGGGAAGGTGATCACGGAGCGGTATTACGGAGCGGACGGAGAAAAGGTTCCCTGCAGAGAGGGATACGACGAACTGCACAGAAACCCTGACGGAACGGAAACATACTATCTGAACGGAGAAGAATATTTCTCTCCGGAAGAAGAACAGCAGAACGAATCCGCAGGAGATGATGAAGCTGCATAAAAAGGGGAATGCCGTATCCGGTAAAAAAAATTACCAGTAAGCTCAAGCGTGGCGGGACAAGGGTTCCGCCACTTTTTGCGCAATTATCAAATTTTTGTTACGAGGCAGGAAATAGGGGAAAAGAACAGAATAAGAGAAATTGGGTTACGTTGGGATATAAATCCGGACGTATCGCAAATGTATTTTTAGGAGGTGCCTTATGGCAGCTGTAGATCTTACCAGATACGGGATCACCGGTGCAACGGAGATCATTCATAACCCTTCCTACGAGTTTCTCTTTGAAGAAGAGAACAAGCCCGAACTGACCGGATACGACAAAGGCCAGCTGACGGAGCTGAACGCGATGAACGTCATGACCGGTATCTATACCGGACGGAGCCCCAAAGACAAGTACATCGTAATGGATGAGAACAGCAAGGACACCGTATGGTGGACTACTGAAGGATACAAGAACGACAACCATCCTCTGAGCGAGGAAAACTGGGCCAAACTGAAGAAACTGGCGCAGGATGAACTGAGCGGCAAGCGCCTGTTCGTGATGGACGCTTTCTGCGGCGCAAACAAGGATACCCGCATGGCTATCCGCTTCGTGATGGAAGTTGCCTGGCAGGCCCATTTCGTGAAGAACATGTTCATCCAGCCCAGCGAAGAAGAACTGGCGTCCTTTGAGCCGGACTTCGTTGTATACGCCGCCTCCAAGGCGAAGGTTGACGACTACAAAGCCATGGGCCTGAACAGCGAAACTGCGGTTGCCTTCAACATCACCAGCCGGGAGCAGGTCATCCTGAACACCTGGTACGGCGGCGAGATGAAGAAGGGCATGTTCTCCATGATGAACTACTACCTGCCGCTGAAGGGCATCGCTTCCATGCACTGCTCCGCCAACACCGATATGGAAGGCAAAAACACCGCCATCTTCTTTGGCCTGAGCGGCACCGGCAAGACCACCCTGTCCACCGATCCCAAGCGCCTGCTGATCGGCGACGACGAGCACGGCTGGGACGACAACGGCGTGTTCAACTTTGAAGGCGGATGCTATGCCAAGGTCATCAACCTGGACAAGGACAGCGAGCCCGATATCTACAACGCGATCCGCCGCGACGCGCTGCTGGAGAACGTTACGGTTGACGAGAACGGCAAGATCGATTTCGCCGACAAGAGCGTGACCGAAAATACCCGCGTAAGCTATCCGATCGAGCATATCGAAAAGATCGTCAAGAACGTTAATCCCGTTTCCGCCGGTCCTGACGCCAAGAACGTGATTTTCCTGAGCGCTGACGCTTTCGGCGTGCTGCCGCCCGTATCTATCCTGACGCCCGAACAGACCAAGTATTACTTCCTGAGCGGCTTCACCGCGAAGCTCGCCGGAACCGAGCGCGGAATCACTGAACCTACCCCCACCTTCTCCGCCTGCTTCGGCCAGGCCTTCCTTGAACTGCATCCCACAAAATATGCTGAGGAACTGGTCAAGAAGATGGAAAAGAGCGGCGCCAAGGCCTATCTGGTCAATACCGGCTGGAACGGCACCGGCAAGCGGATCTCCATCAAGGATACCCGCGGCATCATTGACGCGATCCTGGACGGCGATATCCTGAACGCCCCCACCAAGAAGATTCCGTACTTCAACTTTGAAGTGCCCACCGAACTGAAGGGCGTCGATACCGGCATCCTCGATCCCCGGGACACCTACAAAGATCCCACCGAATGGGACGCCAAGGCCAAGGACCTGGCAGGCCGTTTCATCAAGAACTTCGCCAAGTACGAGAGCAACGAAGCCGGCAAGGCGCTGGTCGCTGCCGGACCCCAGCTGTAATCCCAGAGCAGTTATATCCGGGATGCCGCCCGGCAAGGGCGGCATCCTGTATGTATTTCTTACCAAATCTAATCGGATCGGAGCGTATGGTTCATGAAGAAAGTCCAATTCACAGAAACCGTCCTTCGGGACGCGAATCAGTCCCTGATGGCAACCCGGCTGCCCTATGCCGACTTTGAAGAAATCCTGCCGACCATGGACAAGGCCGGATACTATTCCGTTGAGTGCTGGGGCGGCGCTACCTTCGACAGCTGCCTTCGGTATCTGAATGAAGATCCCTTTGAGCGGCTGCGCAATATCCGCAAGAATATGCCCAACACCCGGCTGCAGATGCTGCTGCGCGGACAGAACCTGCTGGGATATAAACACTACCACGACGACGTTGTGGAAAAGTTTGTCGAGCTGAGCATCAAGAACGGTATCGACGTGATCCGGATCTTTGACGCGCTGAACGACTTCCGCAACCTGGGGACAGCCCTGGACGCCGTGAAAAAGTACTCCACAGACAGGACCGTCGCTTCCGGCTGCATCAGCTATACCCAGAGCCCCGTGCACACCGTCGAAAAGTACGTCGAAATGTGCAAGGACCTGGTCAAGATGGGCTTTGACACCCTGTGTCTGAAGGACATGGCCGGTACCATGAGCCCCTATGAAGCAGAGCACCTGATCAAGGGCATCAAGGACGCCGTCGGCGATGTTCCGGTCGTGCTGCATACCCACTGCACCACCGGCATGGCATACATGACCCTGACCAAGGCGATCGAGAGCGGCGTTGACGTGATCGATACCGCCACGAGCTGCTTCTCCAACGGAACCAGCCAGGCCGCGACCGAAACCATGTTCTACGCCGCTCAGCAGTACGGCATTGAGACCGGACTGGACGAGAAGGTCATCAACAAGGTGAACGACTTCTTCAAGCCCGTGAAGCAGAAGTACGTCGACAACGGCACGATCAATCCCAAGAGCATGGCGACTGACAGCCAGGCGCTGGTTTACAAAGTTCCCGGCGGCATGCTGAGCAACATGATCGCAAACCTGAAAGACATGAACGCCATGGATAAGTTTGACGAAGCGCTGCTGGAGATCCCCGCTGTCCGCAAGGATCTTGGATATCCGCCGCTCGTCACCCCGCTCAGCCAGATGGTCGGCAACCAGGCTGTGACCAATGTGCTGGTGGGCGAGCGCTACAAGAATATTTCCAACGAGGTCAAGAACTACTTCAAGGGCGAATACGGAATTGCGCCCGCTCCCGTGAATGAAGAGCTGCAGGCCAAGATCCTTGGCGAGGGCGGCCAGCCCATCGACTGCCGGATCGAGGACAGCAAGCGGACCGGTGAGGACTTCGAGAATGCGAAGAAGGCCCTGGGAGACCTGGCCGAGAGCGAAGAAGACCTGATGAGCTGGATTTGCTTCCCGAAGCAGGCTGAAGACTATCTGAAGGCGCGGAAAGAAAACCGCGAGAAGAAAGTCCAGTATACCATTGAAGAAGCGTAAGGAGGGCAGAGACAGATGTCAATTGGTTTTGCAGAAGAAGTTGCAGAGCAGGCGACAGAAACTGTTGCAAAAACAGCCACCGTGACTGAAGCTCCGCCTTTGGTTAATGCCTTCCTGGGGTATCTGGTTGTTTTTATCGGACTGGTACTGTTGATGGTTGTCATTATCATCGTTGGCAAGATCTTCAGCGCAAAGAAGAATATGCCTGCTGAAGAGAAAGCCGCTGCCGCAGCGCCTGCCGCGCCTGCAGCCGCAGCACCCAAGAAGCTTGCTCCCGGAAGCGCCGGAGATGTGAAGCTGTATGACACGAATCCCCGTGACGCAGCGATGATCATGGCCATTGTTGCCAACAAGCTGGATAAGCCCCTGAATGAGCTCCGGTTCAGATCCATCAAGGAGGTTAAGTAAGATGAAATACAAAGTAACGCTGAAGGGCAAGACCTATGAAGTTGAAGTGGATCAGGGAGAGGCCATGGTCCTGGACGAATACGAAGCCTATGCGCCGGCTCCCGCTGCCGCACCCGCTCCCGCCGCGGCTCCTGCCGCCGCGCCGGCTGCTGCCCCGGCACCCGCTGCCGTTCCTGTTGCCGTAGCAGGCGAGCAGGTTGTTTCCCCGATGCCCGGAACCATGGTGAAGATCAACGTGAAAGCCGGACAGGCCGTTAAGAGCGGTGAAGTACTGGCTGTGCTGGAAGCCATGAAGATGGAGAACGAGATCATGGCGCCCCATGACGCGACTGTCGTGCAGGTGCTTGTGGACGTGGGTGCCAAAGTTGATACCGGAACGCCGATCATCGTTCTGGGATAAGGGAGGATAAACAGCGATGATTTTTGATAAGCTCGGGAAACTGGTAACAGAATCCGGCTTTGTCCAGATTGTTACCTCCCCGGATGGCTGGAAGGCGCTCATCATGATCGCCATTTCCTGTGTGCTGCTTTATCTGGGCATCAAGAAGCAGTATGAGCCGCTGCTTATGGTAGGCATTGCAGTAGGTTGCCTGCTCGCAAACGTCAGTGTGCTCGGCGGTACTGAAAACGCATTGTATCATCAGGAACTGTGGGACAGATTCCTGAATGCAGGCGAATATGAAACAGGATATACTGAGTATCTTCACAAGTTCGGACCGATCCTATCCGAAGGCGGTTTAATTGACATTCTGTATATCGGTGTCAAAGCCGGCATCTATCCCTGCCTGATTTTCATCGGTATCGGTGCGATGACAGACTTCGGTCCGCTGATCTCAAATCCGAAGAGCCTGCTGCTGGGTGCGGCTGCGCAGTTCGGCGTATTCTTCGCTTTCTTTGGCGCAAGGACGCTGTTCGGATTCACCGGCAATGAAGCAGCCTCTATCGGCATCATCGGCGGCGCGGACGGCCCCACCGCCATCCTGACCACTACCAAACTGGCCCCACATCTGCTCGGACCGATCGCGGTGGCCGCCTACAGCTACATGGCGCTGATTCCGATGATCCAGCCCCCGATTATGAAGGCGCTGACAACACAGAAGGAACGCAGCGTGAAGATGGAACAGCTTCGTGAAGTCGGCAAGACCGAGAAGATCCTGTTCCCGATTATCGTCACTATCTTTGTGGTACTGCTGCTGCCCTCCACGGCTCCGCTGATCGGCTGCCTGATGTTCGGCAACCTGCTGAAGGAAACCGGCGTGACGGAACGCCTGAGCGACGTGGCGCAGAACGCCCTGATGAATATCGTCACCCTGTTCCTGGGCATCAGCGTAGGCGCGACGATGGTCGGTTCCCGGTTCCTGGAGCTGCAGACGATTTATATTGTTATTCTTGGACTGGTGGCATTCTGCTTCAGCACGGTCGGCGGTCTGCTGGTCGGCAAACTGATGTACCACCTGACGGGAGGAAAGGTCAATCCGCTGATCGGCTCCGCCGGCGTTTCCGCCGTGCCTATGGCTGCCCGCGTTTCCCAGCGTGAAGGACAGAAGGCCAATCCTTCCAACTTCCTGCTGATGCACGCGATGGGACCCAACGTGGCGGGTGTTATCGGCTCCGCCATCGCGGCCGGTTTCCTGATCAGCATGTTCGGCGGCTGATTGAAAGCCAAATATTATTCACCGGATTCTGATAAAGAATCCGGTGATTTTAATTTTCTTCTAATCTATTAACCCTTATTTTCACAGAAAGGATGGCTATAATCATACCTGTAAACGATGAGTGACGCAGAAAGCGCCGAAAGAATGAGGAGGAAAGAACCATGAAGAAACTGTGTAAGAGCAATACCAATAAAAAGATCTGCGGCGTGTGCGGAGGTATCGCCGAATACCTGAACGCCGATCCGACCCTGATCCGGCTGGCCTTTGTCTTGATCTCAGCCGCCGCCGGCAGCGGTGTTCTCGCCTATGTCCTGGCTGCGCTGATCATGCCCGAAGCACAGGAAGCTGCTGAATAATCAGTTGTTCCTGCCCGTCAGAAAAACAGGCGGCGGTAATACCGCCGCCTGTTTTGTTTTCGGAATATGAGATTAAAGTGTTGCGGCCATTACGGCCTTGATTGTGTGCATACGGTTTTCCGCTTCATCAAAAACGATGGAACGGGGGCCTTCGAATACTTCGTCCGTTACTTCCATGCAATCGATGCCGAATTTCTCAAAAATCGACCTGCCGATGGATGTGTTCAGGTCATGGAAGGAAGGCAGGCAGTGCATGAAGACGCATTGGTTACCGGCTTTTTCCATAACTGCGGACGTGACCCGGTAGGGAAGCAGGTCCCGGATACGCTCTTCCCAGACATTATCCGGCTCTCCCATGGAAACCCAGACATCCGTATAGATTACATGCGCACCGGCCACTGCCTTGCTGACATCGGACTCAAATTCAAGAACCGCGCCGGTGCTGCGCGCAATATCCCTGCAGGTGGCAATCAGCGATGAACCGGGCTGGTATTTCTCCGGCGCACAGGCGACAAAATGCATCCCCATCTTGGCACAGCCGACCATGAGGGAATTGCCCATGTTGTAACGGGCGTCTCCCATGTAGACCAGTTTGATTCCCTGCAGGGAACCGAAATGCTCGCGGATGGTCAGAAAATCGGCCAGGATCTGGGTAGGATGGAATTCATTTGTCAGGCCGTTCCAGACAGGCACACCGGAATAGCGGGCGAGGTCTTCCACAATCTGCTGTCCGTATCCGCGGTATTCAATCCCGTCGTACATCCTGCCCAGGACGCGGGCAGTATCGGCAATACTTTCCTTTTTGCCGATCTGGCTTCCGGAGGGATCGAGATAGGTACATTTCATGCCCAGATCATAGGCGGCGACTTCAAACGCGCAACGGGTACGGGTGCTGGTTTTCTCAAAAATCAGGGCTATGTTTTTCCCGGCACAGCAGGCATGCGGAATGCCCGCTTTCTTTTTTGCCTTCAGGTCCGCTGCCAGGTCAAGCAGGTCGGAAATTTCCTCCGGGGAAAGATCAAGAAGCTTCAGGAAGCTTTTATTCTTCAATGAAGTCATACCGAAACACCTCCGAACGATATGAAACAGTATAGAATAGCGAATTGACCAAAGTCAATTTGAATTCGGAATTCATAATTCATAATTCAGAAATAATACAAACCGAGCACAAAAAGATAAAATTATTCTTTACAAGCACAATAAAATTGTGCTACAATACATACATGCAGAGAAAAGGGGCGGATAATATGGCGAAAGCAGACGCGAACGGAATGACCAACGCAGCCGGAATTGCATACGGGGAACTGATCCGCCGGCAACGGAAGGCAAAGAAAATGAACCAGGAAGAACTCGGCGCACTGGTCCGGGTCGGAAAGAATGCCGTAGGCGCCTGGGAAGCAGGACGCAGCCGGCCGGATGTCGGAAGCGTTCCGGTGATCTGTGAAGCGCTGGATCTGTCGCTGGAAGAATTTTTCGGAATGCCTGAAGGGCAGCAGGAACGTACAGAAGAAAAGGCCGGCATTACACCGGAAGAACGTTCCACGCTGCTCCGCAGGTACGGCGCGCTGAACGCATATAACAGGCAGGTAGTCCTTCGACAGATGGCTGTACTGCGGGAAATGCAGGAGGATATTCAGAAACCGCGCAAGGTGATCCGCCTTTTCCGGAGCGAACTGGCGGCATCCGCCGGTCCCGGAGAAGCGCTGGACACAGCACGGGGCGAAGAGGTATTCCTGTACGCAAACCAGTTTACCGATAACGCAGATGAAATTATCCGCGTGAACGGCAACAGTATGGAACCCACCTATTACGACGGTGACCAGGTGCTGATCCGGCATACTACCGGCATCCGTCCCGGAGAGATCGGCGTCTTTATCTGCGGCGATACAGGTTATATCAAGGAATACAGGAAAGACGGGCTGCACAGCCATAATCCCGCGTATGCAACCATCTCCTTCGGAGAAGGTGAATCTGTACGCTGCATCGGGAAAGTGCTTGGCAAAGTAAAACAGGAAGACTGGGCTGACGACGAAAGCTTCGCGGCCTGGCAGGAGTACGAGCAGAAAGGAAGATGATTATGCAGAACCACCAGCCGCGAAACAGGGAAAAAAGGAAACAGATCCTGCTGTATATGATTTCATTTGCAACTGAACAGGGAAGGCAGCCTTCCGTACGGGAGATCGGAACGGCAGCCGGACTGCAATCCACGTCAACCACAGCCGGATATCTGAGACGGATGGTAAACGAAGGCCTGCTCGCGCAGAGCGGGCAGGCCAGACGAAACTATTTTGTCACGCGGTACGCAGCAGAACAGCTGCGCAGCGCAGGTTAAGGAATCACGATTTCTGCTTAAACTGATAGCCGCAGCGGACACAGGTAATGTCCTTCTCACCGGAACCTCGCTTCATGCGGAGGAGAACCTTGCAGTTAGGACACTTGAAATACCTGTATTCCCTGCGGTTTTTTATGCGCTTCGCAAACTGGCGGATCCTGGTTTTCCAGCCGGAAGTCAGCTCAATATACTTCCGGTTTTCAGCCATGCGCTTTTCGTGATTTCTGGAAAACATCCTGAAAAGTGTGACAATATAGAGCGCAAAGCCGATCAGTGAGAGCAGGCCGAAACCGGTAAAACTGCCAAGCAGAGAACAGGCAAGACCGGCAATGAGCGTGAACATTCCGAGGTTGTCGGCGCCGTGACGGCCCTGCATAAAGCGGGCAACGGACATTTTCAGACGTTGAAGGAATGACATTGTGAAAGACTCCTTTCTTTCGTTTATCAGCACCACATGCCGTAACGGCCGCAGCCGCCAAGGCAGCAGTTACAGACTATATTCGCAACGCAGCAGGTCAGGCATGGATTGTAACAGATTGCCGAACGGAAATCATAACCGCCGCTGCGGGTCCTCCTGTAAGCCTGGCTGCCGGCTTCGACAGTATTCAGGAGGGAACGGAACTCATCATCTTCAGGAGCCATCCGGACCGCTGCCCGCGCATGATCCAGCGCAGAGATCCGGTTGCCCAGCCCCAGATCCGCCCGGGCATATAAGGCATGCCAGTCCGCGTCATGAGTCGGGATCCGGTTCAGGAGACTGACCGCCTCATTGAAACGGTTGGAAAGGACATGATTCTCGGCGGTTTTCAGATCCGGATTTGCATAGGTACGGGTTCGCCAGCGCGTCTGCTGATTATACTGCTGACCGCCGAAGAACGCGGAAAAGGGGTCAAATCCAAATCCGCCGAATGGATTGCCGGCCTGGCCGCCGTTTCCGCCATAGCTGTTCTGGCTGTCATTCCCGTATTGGCCGCCGGTACCGCCCCACGGACCCTGTGTGAACGGATTGTAATATCCGGATGAACCGGATGAAGCAGAACCGTAAGGATCCTGATAAGGATCACGGCCGGTTTTTTTGATCTGAAGCGCCCGGGTATAGGCTTCGTTCACTTCACGCATTTTCTGTTCGGCAGCCTTGTCACCCGGATTAAGGTCCGGATGATATTTTTTTGCCAGTTTCCGGTAAGCGGCTTTGATTTCATCCTCTGTAGCGGAGGAACTCAGGCCCAGCACCGCAAAAGGATCATTTGCCATGTGATTCCTCCTTTCTGTTTTTTCGTTCCGTTATCAGGCAGTATCGCTGCCATACGCCGCTGTAGATGACGTTTCGCAGTATATCAAGATCCTGTTCCAGGGGCAGGATTTCAAAGCTTTCCGCAGCGTCTGCTATCAGCAGTTCAAGCGTTTCGCGGCAGAAATCCCCGTAATCCGGCCGATCGTGCCAGGTGGCAAGCGGATTGAAGCGGCGCTTTCTGATATCCTCATCATAATCTTCCCAGGCGTCCATCCAGTAGATAAACCGGCCGAGGCCGCAGCCGACGGAACGAAGGACCCTGCCCCATGGATCTTCCTGCTTAGGGACAAAGACGGCTCCGAGCATCTCGCCGGAAAGGTTGCAGAGGCGGTCGGGATCAGGGGAGACTTTCGCTTCTTCTTTCCATAGTTCGGTCAACGCGTTTTCTACACCTTTCGCCTGTACAGGCCACAGATGTTTCACATCTTCCGCCGCCTTCCGGAAAAGGCTTTTGCCTGCTTTTCCTTTCAGGGAATGATCGTCCAGACGCTGGTCTTCACACTTGTAATAGAACAGAAGTGCGTTCATGTCTGCGGCATAATCAATCATCGGTGAGGACAGGAAAGTATGCGGTTTCAGCGAATGCGGTCCGCAGCGCGCTCCGGAAACGGCAGTTTCCGGCTCATAGAGCGAAGAAAGAAGCAGCGCCAGGAAGGTCATATCATTGCTGAGAGAAAGCCGGCTGACCTGTCCGTGACGGTCCCGCAGGGCATGGCAGACGCCGCAGTAGAAAGAACGGTACCGCAGTTTCTGCTCTTCACCGAGAGCAGAAAGAACAGGCGTGACATAGCCGAACATCGCGAGCCTCCTCAGGCGTCATAGGAGCCGTCGTCGTTTTCACCTTCCGGTGCCGAGGCATAGGTGCCGACAGAGCGGAGAACTGCGTCCAGGTCGTCGGAGGCTGTTCTGATACGGTATTCGTCACCGGCGCGCAGGGCATCTTTCAGCGCGGAAACAGCGCTGTCCAGACGGGGCCTGTCTTCGCCTTTCAGCTTCTTTCCGGCACGGCGCGCCTGGTTCAGCAGGTTTTCTGCGGCATCGCGCAGCTGCTGCGTCTGTTTGCGCTGACGATCTTCCGCGGCGTAACGCTGCGCATCCCTGACAGCGCGGTCGATTTCCTCCCGGCTCATGTTGCCGGAACCGGAGATGGTGATATCCTGCGAGCTGTTTGTACCAAGGTCTTTTGCTGTTACATGGACAATGCCGTTCGTATCAATGGAGAAAGTGACTTCTATCTGGGGAATGCCGCGAAGCGCGCGCCGGATACCGTTGAGCCGGAATTTTCCGAGGGATTTGTTGGCGGAAGCGATCTCCCGCTCCCCCTGCAGGACGTTGATCTCCACACTGGTCTGGAAATTGGCTGCGGTGGTGAAAACCTGGGAATGCTGGCAGGGCAGCGGAGTGTTCCGGTCAATGATTTTTGCAAAGACGTCTCCGAGGGTTTCAATGCCCAGGGAGAGAGGCGTAACGTCAATCAGGACAATTGAATTGATTGCACCGGTCAGGACGCCGCCCTGCAGGCATGCTCCCATGGCAACGCATTCGTCCGGATTGATGTCGCGGGCAGGTTCTTTTCCGGTCAAGTTTCTGACTTCTGCCTGAACTGCTGGAATGCGTGTGGAGCCGCCTACAAGCAGAACACGGCTCAGATCCGAAGCACGTATTCCCGCATCCTGCAGCGCCTGCTGCACAGGGCCGCGGGTCGCGGCAACAAGATGGGCGGTCAGCTCATTGAAACGGGAACGGGTCAGCGATGATTCAAGATGCATCGGCACAGAGGCGTTCTGGGCCAGGAAAGGCAGGCTGATCAACGATTCCTGAGCAGAAGACAGTTCAATCTTGGCTTTTTCCGCAGCTTCCGTCAGGCGCTGCATTGCCATCGGATCCTTTGACAGATCTGTATGATGCTGCTTTTTAAACTCGTCCAGCAGCCAGCCGACAATACACTGGTCAAAATCGTCACCGCCAAGGTGATTGTTTCCGGCGGTGGCCAGGACTTCGATCGTGTCGCTGTTGATATCCAGAATGCTGACGTCAAAGGTGCCGCCCCCCAGGTCATAGACCATGATCTTGCAGGGCAGGCCTTTATCAAAACCGTAGGCAAGGGCAGCGGAGGTCGGTTCGTTGATGATGCGCAGGACATTCAGCCCCGCGATCAGGCCGGCGTCCTTTGTAGCCTGGCGCTGGGCGTCTGAAAAATAAGCGGGAACCGTAATTACCGCATCGGTAACCGTTTCTCCGATATAGCTTTCCGCATCCGCCTTGAGTTTCTGCAGGATCATGGCCGAAATTTCCTGGGGCGCATAGTCTTTTCCGTCCACGCGGAACCGCCTGCCGGAACCCATATCCCGCTTTACGGAGGAAAAGGTCCGGGAAGCATTGGTAACCGCCTGCCGTTTGGCTGCCATACCGACCAGCCGTTCCCCGGCCTTTGTGAAAGCCACAACGGAAGGAGTGGTCCGGCTGCCTTCCGTATTGGGAATAACAACGGAACGGCCGTTTTCCATAAAAGCGACGCAGGAGTTGGTGGTTCCGAGATCAATACCGATCAGTCTGGACATAAGGATATCCTCCCGGGGATGATTCGTTCGGGATGAAAGCAGGCAGGCCCGCTCCATCATTCAGAATGATAAACGATTAAATTCAAGAGTTGACGAAGAGAATGTGAAAAAGGTGTGAAAAGTTGTTTTTCAACTGCAAGGGTGGTAAGATACAGAGCAAGGAGCGTGAGAGAAAATGGAAAGACCCAATGCATGGAAAACCTACAATAAAACTGAGCTGAAAAAGGTCGAAGACACTGCAAGAGCATACAGGCAGTTCCTTGACGCCGGCAAGACGGAACGCGAGTGCGTGGAATATGCCGTTGACGCACTGGAAAAAGCAGGATATGTTTCCCTGGAAAAGGCTGTTGCCGCCGGTAAGAAATTTAAAGCCGGAGACAAGGTCTACCTGAACAAGATGGGCAAGGCAATCCTGACCTTCCTGATCGGTAAAAGGACGATGGCGGACGGCATGAACATCGTCGGAGCGCATATTGACTCCCCGCGGCTGGACCTGAAACAGAATCCCCTGTATGAAGACGGCGGTTTTGCGCTGGCCGACACACATTATTACGGCGGCATCAAGAAATACCAGTGGGTCGCCCGGGAACTGGCCCTGCACGGCGTGGCGGTCAAAAAAGACGGAACGAAGGTGCAGATCTGCATCGGGGAAAAAGACGACGATCCTGTGGTCGGCGTCAGTGACCTGCTGATTCATCTTTCGCAGGAACAGATGAAGAAGAACCTGGGTGAAGCAATATCCGGCGAAGACCTGGACATCATCCTTGGCGGTAAACCGCTTAAGGATACGGAAAAAGAGCCTGTAAAAGCCCAGCTGCTTCAGATCCTGAAGGAAATGTACGGGATTGAGGAAGAGGACCTGATCTCCGCCGAGATCGAGGCTGTTCCGGCCGGAAAGGCAAGGGATTTCGGCCTGGACCGGAGCATGGTCATGGGATACGGCCACGACGACAGGGTCTGTGCCTTTGCGGAACTGAAAGCTATCCTGGACCTGAAAACAACGCCTGAATATACCTGCTGCGGCATGCTGGTGGACAAGGAAGAAATCGGAAGCGTCGGAGCGACCGGCATGCAGAGCAATTATCTGGAGAACGCGGTGGCGGAGATCCTTGAACTGCAGGGAGCGTACAGCGAGCTGAATGTTCGCCGGACCCTCCGCAACAGCCGGATGCTTTCCTGTGATGTGAGCGCAGGCTTTGATCCGCTGTATGCTTCCGCATTTGAAAAGAAAAACACCGCCTGGCTTGGCAGGGGCGTGTGTTTCAACAAGTTTACCGGCAGCCGCGGCAAGAGCGGTTCCAACGACGCGAACGCGGAATTCATTGCCAAACTCCGCCGGATCATGGATGAAAACAAGGTTTGCTGGCAAACGGCGGAACTGGGCAGGGTTGATCTGGGCGGCGGCGGAACAATCGCCTATATCTGCGCGCTGTACGGCATGGAAGTGATCGACAGCGGCGTTGCGGTGCTGAATATGCACGCGCCGATGGAGATCATCTCAAAGGCGGACCTGTATGAATCATACAAGGCTTACAAAGCGTTTATGCTTGATGCCTGAGCACCGAAACGGCAGCGTTCATTGCTGCCGGGAGCGGCAGATCCTTCAGTTTTTCGAGCGGAATGAATTCATATCCGGCAGGCGCGGAGGCTTCGGCTTCCGCGCTTGTTTTACAGATGTGCATCTGCCAGATCCGATGCGTGAAGACATGGCGGGTGTCACCCGAATCGACCGGCGTTCCCGTTGAAAGCCGGAGAATATTCCGGATCAGCGACTGCAGTTCTTCGGGGGAATGCTGCCCTTCGATCATCGGAAAGCACCAGAGGCCCTGAAGGAGTTTTTCAGTACGCATACGCATCAGAACGCGGCCGGAAGAGAGAATCAGCAGGACGGTATAAGGAATCACCTTCTGCGGCTTTGCTTTGGGAAGCACAGGCAGTTCAGCGGCGTCGCCGGCATGAAACGCTTCGCAGAAAGAGGAAAGCGGACAACGGTTGCAGTCGGGCGTACCGGGCACGCAGACGGTAGCACCCAGATCCATAACGGCCTGGTTGTGATCACCGGGACGGTCAGCCGGAACCAGGCCGGCCGCCAGTTTTTCTATCCTGCCATGTGTTTCTTTTTCCAGAGCGTCAGTTCTGATTCCGTAAAGGCGGGAAATCACGCGGATCACATTTCCATCCACCGCTGGGACGGGAACATCATATGCAATTGAGGAGATTGCTCCGGCGGAGTACGGGCCGATTCCGCAGATCCGGCGCAGTTTTTCCGGATCCCGGGGCAGTATGCCGCCATATTCATCCACAACCTGTTTCGCGCCTTTCCAGAGATTACGGGCACGCGAATAATACCCCAGGCCCTCCCACGCTTTCAGCACATCCTCCTCTGAAGCGGAGGCCAGGGACGGAAGCGTCGGGAAGCGTTCCAGGAAACGGGGATAATAGGAAAGAACGGTTTCCACACGCGTCTGCTGGAGCATGGCCTCACTGACCCAGGTCCGATAGGCATCGTGAATACCCCGCCATGGAAGCACACGCGCGCATCGGTCATACCAGGCAAGCAGGGCAGCAGTGATCTGATTCATGAAAAACTCCTTGAAAAATCGGTCAGAAGGATTGTAACACAAGGATTTCGGGATCAGAAACGCAAAAATACGGCGAAAACAAGAGAATATACACGTTAAAACAAGAATAATACAGTAAAATATATAAAAACACCGGTCTGAATACTTGCACGAAATGCGTAAAAGCATTATATTACTCTCTGGTTGTTAGCACTCAGATACATCGAGTGCTAAAACCCAGCAAAAGAACGACAGGAGGAACTGATCCATGACTGTGAAGCCGTTGGGTGACCGTGTTGTCATCAAAAATTGCGAAGCAGAAGAAACCACTAAATCCGGCCTGATTCTTACCAGCGCCGCTAAAGAAAAGCCCCAGATGGCGATCGTGATCGCCGTCGGCCCCGGAGGAAATGTAGATGGAAAAGAGATCACCATGCATGTGAAAGCAGGCGAGAAGGTTATCTATTCCAAATATGCCGGAACAGAAGTCAAGGTGGACGGTGAAGAGCTGATCATCGTACGCCAGAGCGATATTCTGGCAATCGTGGAATAACACGCCTGAAGGAATAAGAGAACGAAGGAGACGAGAACAATGGCAAAGAAGATTCAGTTTGGTGAAGAAGCCCGCCGCAGCCTTGAAAAAGGCGTAAACGCGCTGGCTGATACCGTTAAAATCACCCTCGGACCGAAGGGCCGCAATGTCGTACTGGACAAGAAATACGGCGCGCCCCTGATCACCAACGACGGCGTGACCATCGCCAAAGAGATCGAACTGGAAGATCCTTTTGAAAACATGGGCGCACAGCTGGTCAAGGAAGTTTCCACCAAGACCAACGATGTGGCCGGCGACGGCACCACCACGGCGACCCTGCTGGCCCAGGCGATTATCCGTGAAGGCCTGCGTAACCTTGCAGCCGGCGCGAATCCCATGGTTCTGAAGAAGGGCATTGAGGCCGCTACGGAAGCTGCGGTAGAGGGACTGAAGGAACAGAGCCAGCCTATTAACGGCAAGCAGGCGATCGCCCAGGTTGCAGCCAACTCCGCCGCAGACGAGACGATCGGCAAGCTGATTTCCGACGCGATGGAAACTGTAGGCGCTGACGGCGTGATCACCGTTGAAGAAAGCAAGACCATGACCACCGGTATGACAACCGTGGAAGGCATGCAGTTTGACCGCGGTTATTCTTCCGCCTACATGGTCACTGATACCGAAAAGATGGAAGCCGTTCTCGACGATCCGCTGATCCTGATCACCGACAAGAAGATCAGCGCGATCCAGGAAGTGCTGCCCGTACTGGAGCAGGTCGTGCAGACCGGCAAAAAGCTGCTGATTATTGCTGAAGACGTTGAAGGCGAAGCACTGAGCACGCTGGTTGTCAACAAACTGCGCGGCACCTTTACATGTGTGTCCGTCAAGGCTCCCGGGTTCGGCGACCGCCGCAAGGAAATGCTGCAGGATATCGCCATTCTGACCGGCGGCACCGTTATTTCCTCCGAAACCGGTATGGAACTGAAGGAAGCCACCGTTGACATGCTGGGCAAAGCGCGCCAGGTCAAGGTGAACAAGGAAAATACCACGATCGTGGACGGCGCAGGCGACAAGGAAGCCATCAAGGCCCGTATCGCCCAGATCCGTGCGCAGATCGCCGAGACCACCAGCGACTATGACCGTGAGAAGCTGCAGGAGCGGCTGGCCAAGCTGGCCGGCGGCGTTGCGGTGATCCAGGTCGGCGCCGCCACCGAAGTGGAAATGAAGGAACGCAAGATGCGGATCGAAGACGCCCTGAGCGCTACCCGCGCGGCGGCAGAAGAAGGTATTGTGCCCGGCGGCGGCATCGCGCTTCTGAACGTGATCCCGAAGGTCGCGGCCCTGTTGGACAGCTGCGCCGGCGACGCCAAGACCGGTGTGGAGATTATTCTGCGCGCCCTGGAAGAGCCCATCCGCCAGATTGCCCTGAACGCCGGAATCGACGGCAGCGTGATCGTTGACCATATCAAGACCGCCAAGAAACCCGGATACGGCTATGACGCGCTGAAAGGCGAGTATGTTGACATGGTTGAACGCGGAATCATTGACCCGACCAAGGTAACCCGCAGCGCGCTGCAGAACGCGGCTTCCATTGCGGCCATGGTTCTGACCACTGAATCCCTGGTTGCTGATATCCCCGAACCCGAACCCGCGGCTCCTGCCGGCGGCGGAATGGGCGGAATGTATTGATCATCAGCCCGCAAATGACAGCGCCTGTTCATCAGGCGCTGTTTTCTTATGCCGATCAGGGATATACGGCAACCTGAATCCGGGAACTTCCGCAGCATGGCGCCCGGTTTGATTCCTCAGTAAAAACTTGATTAATACCGAAGGAAAGCATACAATATTGCACAGCAATATGGGAAGGAAGAAACGCAATGCCGATCAAAATCTCAAATGAACTGCCGGCCTATAAAACGCTGACGGAAGAGAATATTTTCGTGATGACGGAAACCCGGGCCACAACGCAGGATATCCGTCCGCTGAGGATTGCCATTGTGAATCTGATGCCCACGAAGATCGACACGGAAACACAGCTGCTGAGGCTGCTGGGGAATACCTCCCTGCAGGTGGAGACCGAGCTGGTCAAAATGCAGAGCCATGTATCAAAGAACACTTCTGCGGAACATCTTACCGCATTTTACAAGACGTTTCCGGAGATCTGCGACCAGAATTTTGACGGTATGATCATCACCGGCGCTCCGGTGGAACAGATGGCATTTGAGGAAGTTGAATACTGGGACGAACTCTGCGGGATTATGGAATGGAGCAAAAGCCATGTTCATTCCACCTTCCATATCTGCTGGGGCGCGCAGGCGGCGCTTTATTACCATTTCGGCATCCCGAAGATTCCCCTGGAGAAGAAACTGTTCGGCGTTTTTCCACACAGGGCGGAACGAAAGAATTATATCCTGCTCAGGGGATTTGACGACGTTTTTATGGCGCCTCACAGCCGGCATACCACCGTTCGCCGTGCAGACCTGGAAAACTGCCCGGCACTGAAGATCCTTGCGTCTTCCGAAGAGGCCGGTGTATACGCCGCGATCACGGAAAACGGGCGGCAGGTGTTCATTATGGGTCACAGCGAATATGATCCAAAGACACTTGAGAAAGAGTACCTGCGGGACAAGAACGCGGGACTTCCTATTCAGGTGCCGGTCAACTATTATCCTGATGACGACGACACAAAAGAACCGCTGGTGACCTGGCGGAGCCACGCCAACCTGCTTTATGCAAACTGGCTGAACTATATGGTCTATCAGACGACGCCATACGACCTGAACGAGATCAAAGGATGAAAGGATGGGAACAACATGCTCCAAGATATCTTATCACCACGGAAAGCGCTGTTTGAAAGCGGCGCGCACACGGAACTCCGGGGACAGAACAGCCGGAACCGCCGGGTTGTCCTGCTGAACGGCGATGTGGTCGGCAATGTCCGCTCAGATGTGTCCGGTGTGTCAGCACGGGTATATCGCGGCGGAGTATACGGCTTTTCCTCCATGGCGGAATACAGCCCTGACGCTGCCCGTACAGTCCTTAAAGCCGCAACGGAAAACGCGGATTTCATGGACAGGCACGCCGGCATCGGAAAGCCCGCACTGCCGGTCCTGCCCGCAAAGACACGCATGACGGACACAGGGATCAATGACGCGCCTCAGAAGATCTATGTGGATATCGCAAGGGAAGCGGATGAATATATCGCAAAAAAGTATCCGAACCTGGCCAGCAGGCGGGTGATAGCCATGGAAGACTCCATGGAGAAGCTGCTGGTTACCTCTGACGGCATGGACAGCCATTTTATCGCGCCGCGCTCCTACATATATATTGTCCTGGACGCGATGACAGACGCCGGCACGCCGGTGGAACTGTACAAACCCATTGGAGGGAAAGGTACTTTTGACGAAAATTTTGCCGATCCGTCCGTACTGTATGCGGGGATTGACGAACTGTATGAACAGATCATGCAGAAGCGTGAAGGCGTTTATGCCGATGCCGGTGAAAAGACCGTGATCCTCGGCGGGATCATGACCGGAATGCTGTCCCACGAGGCTGTCGGCCATACGGTGGAAGCAGACCTGGTACTGGGCGGCAGCGTGGCGGCCCATAACCTGAACAGGCAGGTTGCGAGCGAGCTGGTCAACCTGACTGACTTTGCGCATACCGCTTTCGGCGAGACATGCCCCCTGCCTGTGTATGTGGACGACGAAGGGACGGAAGCAAAGGACGTCCCGCTGATCGAGAACGGGATCCTGACAGGTTATATGAACAGCAGGGAAAGCGCGCAGCACTTCGGCATGGAGCCGGGCGGGAACGCACGCGCCTGGAGTTTCTCGGACGAACCGCTGATCCGGATGCGGAATACGTCCGTGCATCCCGGAAAGGATAAGCTGGAAGATATGATCGCTTCCATTGACGACGGATATTACCTGATTGACTCCACAAACGGACAGGCGGATACCACAGGTGAATTCATGTTCGGTGTGAGCATGGGATATGAGATTAAAAATGGCAAAATCGGGAAGGCCCTTCTGGATACCACGATCTCCGGCGTTGCGTTTGATATGCTCAAGACTGTGGATATGGTCAGCGACAATGTGGTATGGTGCAGCGCCGGATTCTGCGGAAAGAAGCAGCCGATGCCAGTGGGCATGGGTGGGCCGGCACTGCGCTGCAAAGTGAAGATCGGAGGCCGATAAGATGAATAAGATTACCATTCTTGCCCGGGAGATCCTGGAAGAATCCCAAAGGCAGGGCGCGGACTACGCGCAGTGCTCTGTCAGCGAAAGCGAGAAAAAGGAATTCAACGTTGACGGCGGACGTTTTTCCCTGATGCGGACGCTGTACAACCGCAACGTGACCATTACGGTCCTGAAGGATCATCGAAAGGGAACCATCCAGATCAACCGGTTTGACGAGGACACCGTAAAAACGGCTGTCCGGGACGCCCTGGACGCCGCAGAAAGCGGAAAACCGGATCCGGCGTGGGAATACGCCAGGGGACCGGTCGAACAGGATTTTACCGAAGGCCAGCCGGAATGCAATACGGACAGACTGTTTGAACGCACGAAGGAACTGCTTGAGACGATCGGAAAGAAACATCCGAAAATCCTTATGGAGCAGATGATCACTTCCCACGATTCAGGGAAGGTCATCTATGCGAATACCAACGGCGTAACCTACAGGTCCCGCTGGGGCGCATATTCCTTCAGCCTGATGTATTCGGGCCATGAAGGAGAAAAGAGCACTTCGTTCTATGGCAGCGATGTGATGCTGAAGACACTGGACAAGCCGGTGATTGACTGCGGGTTTATTGAACGGGACCTGGCCATGGTCGAAAAGCAGCTGGATCCGAAACCGCTGGAAGGCAAATTTACCGGGCCTGTGGTTCTTGCACCTTACGCCCTTTCAGAGATCGTGCTCTGGACGATCATGGGCAATTTTGTCAGCGACAGCTGCATGATTGACGGAACCAGCATCTGGAAGGATAAGCTGGGAGAGACGGTGGCAGATCCGCGGTTCAGTATGTCCTTTGAACCGTACAGTGACGATGTGATCGTTCCGAGCCGGTATACCGGCGAAGGATACCCGACAGAGAATTTTGACCTGATCAAAGACGGGAAACTTGTCAGCTTCTGCCTGAGCCAGTACGGCGCTAACAAGACCGGCGGGAGGCGAGCGGGCAACGACGGATCCAGTATGATCGTCAGGAGCGGCGAGAAGGCCCTTGATGAGATCATTGCGGGCATAGACAGGGGTATCCTGGTGATGCGGTTCTCCGGCGGATCGCCGGCGCCCAGCGGCGAATACTCCGGCGTCGCAAAAAACAGTTTCATGATCGAAAACGGAAAAATCACCAATGCACTGACAGAAACGATGATCAGCGGATGCGTGCCGGATATGCTCATGCAGATCCGTGAAATCAGCAGCGACACCCTGAAAGACGGAAACGGAAGCCTGCCGTTTATCGCTTTCGACGGAGTCACCATTTCAGGCAAGTAAGAATAACAAAACAGAAGCGCCCGAAAACGGGCGCTTCTGTTTTGTTTTGGCAGGGGCAGAAGGATTCAAACTGATTAATCTTGTGATGTCAGGGGTTTTTCAGAATGATGCCTGCCAATCTATAAATTATGAAAGCTTTGATATTTCAACTTTATCGAGTTGTTTTTTTCGAAATGCAACAATTGCCTCATGGTAAACAAATGCAACACCTATACTCAATACAAGTCCAGTAACAGCAGCACTCCATCCTTGCAGAAAAGAAAACGTTATAAGAAATACTAATACATGTAACAGATACCATTCATATGATATTTTTCCAAGCCATGTGCCAATTCTTCTCAATGGTTTAATTTGATAAACAAGTAAAACCAAAGCTCCATAGCCAAAAAGTCCTGGAATATCATTGAATGAATTAGCCCATCCCCCTTTTATTCCAAGAAAACCAAATACACCTATTCCAATAACAGCTACAGCCAAGAGATATAAATTTGATATTTCTATTGTTGTGCATTTCTTTAGCCTATGAGCAATAATCATGCCGAGGCAGAATTCCCAAAGAAACTGTAAAAAACAGCTCCCAAGGACTCGTTCATAATGCAAGCCGGTAACTGCCATTGCAATCCACCAAATAAGACTGATACCTAAGCTTAATAATGCGAAAACACGATCTCCATATTTTTCTTTTAACTTGCATAACGGAATAAACAGCAAGTAAAACTGTATGAGAGTTGAAATAAACCAAAAATGTTCACTTAAACTGCATTCATAATAAGGGATAAACATTTTGTAGAGAAACAGATGACTACATAATGCTCCAATGCGATTTCCGTTATACCGAACCACGGGAATAAAGAAATATAGGAGAACAGCCAAGGCATATGGGAGATAAATATGCATAGCTCTTTTTTTGATGAATTCCCTGAAATTTGTTTTTTTATTCAGATACGATAAATATAATCCTAATCCTGAACAAAAGAAAAAAACATGAACACCAGTGCTTCCAAACTCAGCCGCCTGGTATATTTTTTCAGGAAGATTCTTTATGAAAGTATTTATCAGATGGTAAAGAACAATTGTGGTTATAGAAAATCCTCTCATAAAAGTTACTTCTTCATATTTATGATATCCACCTTCAATACTCATTTGATTAATCTTCATAATCGGTCTCCTGTCATATTAATAAAATAATTTTACGGTCCAGTACAAATATCGTCAATAAGTATATTCAACTCAATACCACACTTTTAATGCAATCAAACAATAAAAGGAGTTTGTTGTTACAGAATCATAACGTCTACACATTGCTTTACTATTGCAATCACTGGCGTAGAGAGCGGAAAGTGAGTATGGATTCATTGATGACGATGGGGATTCTCTCTTTAAAACATTACTGTATCGGATATAGTGTGTATGTAGAGAAGAGACAATTCTTTATTGCTGACAGCATGCTTTTCGGTGGATTTATGCAGCAAAGTATTAGACATCAAAAAACTGTCTAAGATCATGGGGCATGTTGATAAGAGCATTATATACTATATAAAAATCTATTCGGTTATGGGCTTGATAAAATATACAATGTGCTGATAAATAAAAAGAGCGGCTCATATTTCAGAATCGCTCTCTTGGCAGGGGCAGAAGGATTCGAACCCTCAACAAAGGTTTTGGAGACCCACGTGTTACCATTACACCATGCCCCTATTGCATTCGCAACAGCGCTATTATATGGGATTGAAAAATGATTGTCAAGCCTTTTTCACGCGCTCAGCGGGTCAGGTCGTACATCATGATCCCGGCAGCAACAGCAGCGTTCAGCGATTCTGCGCCGCCCCGCATGGGAAGGCACAGGCGGTGCGTCGCTACAGCCTTTACCGCGTCGGAAACGCCGTTTCCCTCATTGCCGATTACCAGCACAAAAGAGGAAGAAACCGCACCGCGTTCATAAAAAGGATTCCCATCCAGCTGGGAAGAAAGGACGGAGAAGCCGTCCTTTTTCAGCTTTTCCAGTGTCTGCGGCAGGGAGGAAGGGAATGAAAAACCGAGCCTGAAAATGCTGCCCATTGTAGAGCGGAGTACTTTCGGGGAAAACAGATCGGCGCAGTCCGGACTGAAGAGAATACCGTCAAAACCGGCGGCATCAGCAGTCCGGATGATTGTGCCGACATTGCCCGGATCCTGGACGCCGTCGAGCGCAAGCAGACGGCGGCCGGAAGCCTCACGTGCCTGAAGCGCCAGTACCGCAGCAATGCCCTGGGGGGTTTTCGTATCACTGACGGCCCGGAAGACATTATCGGGCAGAAGGTAGAGAGGAAGCCCCTCCGGCAGGGGAAAATCCGGCACATAATCTTCCCGCAGGAGCAGCGCGGAAACCGGGAAGGATGAGGAAAGCGCTTCCCGGACCATGCGGCTTCCTTCGACCAGGAAGGCATGCCGTTCCTCACGTCCTTTTTTTTCTTTCAGGGAACGCCAGGCCAGGACCTTCGGGTTTTTCAGTGAGGTCAGTTTTTCCATGGTTTATTCCTTTCGGATAAGGTCAATATAACGGTTCGGAGGTATCGATCTGTTCAAGCAGCGCTCCGATCCAGGCTGACAGCGCGTCATAGGGCCGCAGCGCAGTCTGCTCCGTGAAGGATTGGGAAATCGCTTCGGAAATGACCGATTCACCGTAAGGAGTGAACGGATGATAGAAATCACCTGTAAAGAAACCGTGGAACAAAATTTCCGCGGACGCAGGGAACTCCTTTGCGAAACGGAGAATAAACTGGGGAAGCAATTCCTCCGGACGGACAGAGATTGCCGCAGGCACCGCGGAAGCCGGGGGCAGATCCGCAGACACTTCCTGAAGAACGGAGAGGCCGACCGGGATCTCCATCTTTTTCTCCGACGAGAAAAGCATCGAAAGAGAAGCAACCCGGCGGTTCCTGAACATGGTCAGAAAATGCCAAAGGGCGGTCTTGTACTGGTCAGGCAATCCTTCAGGCAGCAGAGAACCGCGGCCTGACAGGCAGAGGCTCATCTGCTCCGGCAGGAAGTCGTTTTTGCCGGGATCCGCGGCAATCTGAAGCAGGATCAATCCCGAAAGCATCATCAGGAAGCTGAAATGCAGCAGGAGTTCGGATCCGATCCGACCCGGCATACCGGTAGCCGGGTTTTGCAGAAGAGCGGGGAGCAGCCATGTGTAGCGGTCCGCAATAAAGCTGTCCAGGGCAAGACGGGAATGGCGCAGGGCAGAAGGATCCGCTTTTGCGTTCCGGAGAATCCGGCTGAGCAATTCCAGATCCTGTATGAAGGAAGGATCCTGGATAAAGCCGAGATCCTGCTGCAGGAGGCCGGGATCGCGGAGCAAAGCGGGCAGCAGCATATAGTGGACGCCGAGTGGAATCTGGCAGGTCCGGACAGCCTGCTCCCTGCCACGAAGGAACAGTGAGATATCTGCAGTAGAGGCGCCGATATCCAGCACCATGAACCCGCCGCGCGTATCTTCCGAAGCACAGAGGCGGAAATAGGCGCCAAGCGCGGAACTTTCTGCCGCAAAGGTGACAAGAGGCTGTTTGTCCGGTAAGGCAAATCCGCTTTCCCCGCATACTTCTCCGGCAAGGGCAGTAAACAATGAAACCAGCCGTTCCCTTCCTTCCTTTGCCATTTCATCCGGGATGGAAAAACGCCAGAGTAGTGATGATGCACCGTCGGAACGTGCCTGCAGAGCAGTCATCAGCATGATCTGATGCAGGCAAAGCGTAACAGAACGGCCTTTGTCCTCTTCCCATTTCAGGCAGGTGTAAAGCGCGCCGGACGGAATGGAAAGTACATCCTGCATATCGGAAGACATGAGGACGATGCCGTCCTCAAAAGGAAGGGGAGCCGCGCCGGCCACATTCCTGAAGAGACGGGAAGCTGTCGGGAGCAGGGCGGAAACCGGAACAGCGGGAAGAAATTCCCTGCGAAGCAGATCCCGTGACCGGGCAGGATTGTTAAGCAGCGTACGGACCAGCGTCGGTCCCTGCATCGGGCGCCGCTTATGGCCGACAGAAAAGACGACGGATGTGCCTACAGAGCCGAAATCAATACAGGCAGTACAGGGCTCTGTTTTTTCGATTTCAGGTGTCGGGAGCAGATTCGGAAGGGAACCCATGGATCTGCCGTCCCACATGAAGGAAAATGAAAGCGGGAAAGATTCTGAACGGCAGACAGCGCGGGCGCCCTCTCCGTCAGGAGACAGGACTTCCCCTCCTGCGCCGAAAATGTTTATGCGGACAGAGTCCGGAAGGGAAGCGTATACGAAATAAGCATGCCAGTCTTCCGGGGCAAAGGGAAGATTCGGCCAGACCGCCAGTGTGGGAATGTCATGGGCATACAGATGAACGATCTGTTCCGCATTATATTCCCGGGTCATCCGGACGGTAAAACTTCCTTCCAGGGTCAACGTGACCCGGACAGCATCTGCATCTGTGCGCTCAAAGGACAGCAGTCCCGGACGGATCAGCGTCCTGCCTTCCGGAAGGCGGCACAAGGCGGCACAGAAAGCGGAAGAAAGCGGCGGGAGCACTGCGTCGGATATGAGCTCGGGCTGCCGGTCCTCCTGATCTGCAGGAGAAGACACAGGAGGCAGCAGGCACATTGAAGACATCAGCGAATCACCGATCACTTCACTGCCGCGGGCGGGAAAGAGCGCAAGCAGGTCACTGAAAGGTTGAACAGCAGCAGTTGCGAGCGTATTTCCGAGCGCTTCAGCCAGAATGGTGAACACGGAGGGAGACCGGATGTCCCAGGGCCATGCCAGAACGGCTTCCGTATCCGGTACGGGGGCGCCAGCCTTTTCCAGAAGGTCAAGGGCAACCTGCCGGGCTTCCGGGAGTGCATCGGGATATCGGTCGAGCAACAGGCTGAGCTCACGGGTGAGCGCATCATGATAATCATCTGACGCGCGTGAAAGTGTACGGCATTCCTGATCCAGCAGATTCAGTATCCAGTTTTCCGCTGGCAAAGGAATGGATTCAAGCAAAGTCTTTGAATTCTCCCTGGCAAAAGGCACATCCCTGTAGAGATATATAATATCGTCCGGCACAAGACCGTCAAAAGGCGGGAAAGAAGGCCGGCCGACAAGACGGGCCGCAATGTCATCAGAAACGAGGGAACGCTCATAGGGGCAGGCTTTCCGGACAAGCACGGGCTGAAAAGCAGGAAGCAGCCTCAGACCGAAAGCGGAGCGGAGACGGAGGTCCAGACGCCCAGGGACAGCAACTGCACCGGATGATGCCTCCAGATCCAGCCGGAAAGCCTTCAGGAAAGCGATGAATTCGTCAGAACAGTTTTTCCGGCTGCCTTCCAACGCGCCAAGGCGTTCGGTCAGCACAGTCCGGTCACCCTCGCCCAGAAGACCGCACGGATCAGAAAAAGACAGCGTTTCCGGATCGAACCAGGGAGCGGCAAAGGTGGGAAGGAAGGACACATGGGAGACAGTGATTCTGGCAGGAATCAGATCCCGGCCCGGAAGAATCAGGGCAAAGGGCAGTCGTTCATCACCGCTGCCAAGGGAGAGGATCCAGACGCAGTCTGAATTCCGGGAAGCCAGCCATGCGTGAAGAACCGGTGAATCCCCGGAAGAATACCTGTCCAGAGAAAGCGAGGATTCATCAGAAAACCGCATGCGGTACTGCCGTAGCAGTATCATCGCCAGAAGCCCGCGCTTTTCCGATGCGCTATCAGCAACAGCGGATTGCGTTTCGGGCAGCAGAGGAAGAAGGGAGGCCACGGTCAGCAAAGAACCTGAGAAGGGACGGAGATCCGGCAGTACCGGGATCGGAGGTACATCGCCGGAAGAGAGGAAACGAAGGGAACCGACCTCATCCCGGCTGACATCCAGCGCGGCAAGAATGAGGTTTACAAACGGAGCGTCCTTTGACTCTGCGCTGCAGGAGGAAAGCAGTTTCCTGAAGAGCGCTTTTGTATCTGACAGGCTGAAACCGAACAGGAGAGAAGGCATGAGAGCCATTATCTCTTTCCGGACGGAATCAGAAGAATCATCGGATGACGTTAAAAGCAGGGAGAGTTTTTCCGCCGCTTCCGCATTGAGGATCTGGCCGGAAAAAGGATTCATACCGTCAGTCAAACCGGAAGCTCCGGCAGACACGGCCGTGAGCAGATCCGCATTTGAAAGATCCGCGTCACAGCGGGACACAGCAGCTTCAAGAAGCCGGATTCTGCGTGAAAGAGCAGCAGAGGAAAGACGATCCTCATCCGCACCACGGGATTTCTGCTGCTCCCTGGCGCGGCTGAGGGCATCCTGGCAGCGTGTACGGCAGTCGCGCAAAGCAAGTCCGGCCCAGAAGCCGGAAGAACTGAACAGCCTGTTCCGTGCTTCCTCTTCATCTTTCAGCTGGAGGGCAATATCCTTCAGGCGCCGGCCGGCAATTTCCTCCACCGTATCTGCCATAGATACGCGGTGGACAGGTTTGACGTCAAGAAAACCGCCTTCCTCCGCTTCAGCGAGTGAAACGGAATACTCCGACGCAACCGTGACCGTCTTTCCACAGGCGTCCACGATCTGCTTCCAGAGCGGATCAGAAACTTCGGCAAGGCGAAGGGGATCCGGCAGGAAACGGATCAGGGAAAGCGCTTCTGAAAGAACAGCGCGAAGCACGCGGTCAAGCACTGTGACCAAATCGGCCTGATCAGGCGCGGGCGCGGTTCCGTGCAGCAGTTTGCGGAAAAGGCCGTTCCTGGTATTCGGCGCGAGTCCGCGAAGAGCGGCAGGATGATCAATGTAATCACGGAAGGCCGGGATCAGATCGGACAAAAGCCAGGAAGCAGCGTGAAGGAATGCGGCGAAAGGAGCTGCCTCATCGCCAAGGGAATGAAGCGTCAGCACGCCGGGCAGGCTGACTGTATGAAGACCGGACGCAGGCTTTTTCTCACTGACACAGAATCTGGCCAGAAGCCGGGCAAGCACAACATACAGGACACGGAGCGAATCGCCGGAACTGATCAGCGAGGAAGGAAGCCCAAGCAGCCATACGGCGTCAGCGCAGGAAGAACCGGGCTGATCAGGGCCGGCAGTAAGATTCTGCCCGGCCATGGCGTGCAGGGATGAAGAAAGCATTTCAGCATTAAAGGAACCGGAGGAATCCGAACCGATTCCAAGGCAGAACAGCGCGACATCGGACGGATCCGGTTTCACAGACTCCGCAAGATACCGCAGCATCGCAAAAGCGATTCCGGAAGAAAAAGGATCGCAAAGGTCACAGCAGACAGCAATCCTGAACGCTTCATCTTTGGCCTGGCAATCGCGGATTTTCTGAACCCAGTTCATTAACGGCGCGGCCGCCCCGTTTTCCGGCAGGCTGAGATATGAAGAAAAAGCCCATTCGACCGCTTCCCGGTCCGTTTTGTAGGAAAGCGGGATCCCTTTCCCGCGGAGTGCGCCTAAAAGCGCGGCAGAAGAAGCGTCTTCTGATAGGCTCCGGACAGAAGGAAGCTGAGGCCTGAAACTTTCATATGAAAAAGAAGACGGGAACAGAGAAAGGTTGCCTGAACGAGAAAACAGGGAATCAGCACTGTTCAGGTCCCGGATCAGGGCGGGAAGCACGGGATCAGGTTCCTGATCAGCAATATGCAGTATATCCAGGCCGGTTACCGGAAGCGCTGCGCCGCAGGACATAGCTGAGACGACCGTAGGCAGGGATGTGCCGGCAGAGCGGCCGACCGGAAGAAAAAACGACTTCAAAAGAGGCCCCTCTCTTTCCAAGTATATAACAATAAAATATTCTACAAAAACAGAAAGAAACCCTGCATACCGGTTCCGGCAGACCGCGGTATCCTGGCGGCGGTATGTTGTCTGCCCGGTGTGGTTATGCTATAATTCCTGCGGACAAAAGAGAAAAGGAAGGGGACAGGAGTATATGAAAAAATGGGCTGCTGCAGGGTGCACGCTCTGGATCGTCGGCCTTGCGGCTTTTATTACCGGACTGAACCTGACCGGGAATGTGAAGGAATGGATGACGGTGGCAGGCAGTATCGCTTTCCTGGCAGGACTCGGTATTACCGGAGCGGTATGGATGAAAACGAAAAACGAACCGAATGAGACAGAAGAGAAAAAAGCGGCGGATCAGTAACGAACCGCCGCCTTTTTTACACGGTTTTCAGGAACGGTATCCTTTGGGGTTTTTCAGCTGGAAGCGATAAGTGTCCCTGCACATATCTTCCAGCGTTTTTTCTGCTTTCCAGCCGAGAAGCTGCTCAGCTTTGGACGGATCGGCATAGTTTTCAGCAATATCTCCGGGACGGCGGGGAGCGAACTCATAGGGGACAGGCACTCCGTTCACCCGGGTAAAGGTGCTGACGAGATCGAGCACTGAATACCCGTGTCCGGTGCCGAGATTTATGATCTCCGAACCGGTGTGCTGCGCTGCATATCCGCAGGCTTTGACATGGCCGCGGGCCAGGTCAACCACATGGATGAAATCGCGCACGCCGGTGCCGTCCGGCGTGGGATAGTCATTGCCGAAGACGGACAGCTTTTCCAGCTCACCGACGGCTACCTTGGCGATATAAGGCATGAGGTTGTTCGGGATCCCGGCGGGATCTTCCCCGATCAGGCCGGAGGAGTGCGCGCCGATGGGGTTGAAATAGCGCAGGAGAACGACGCTCCACTCCGGATCAGCCGCAGCCTGGCTTTCCAGGATCTTCTCTATCATATATTTGGTCCATCCGTAAGGATTGGTGCAGCCTGCGGACTGCATATCTTCCCTGTACGGAACGACAGGCTGGCTGCCATAGACCGTGGCGGACGAGGAAAAGACAATCTTCTTTACGCCATGGGCCTGCATGACTTCGCACAGGGTCAGCGTCGTGTCCAGATTGTTGCGGTAATACCTCAGCGGCTGGGCGACACTTTCCCCGACGGCTTTAAGCCCGGCAAAATGGATCACGCAGTCAAAGCTGTTTTCGCTGAAGATCCGGTCCATCGCCGCCTTATCGGCGACGTCCGCTTCGTAATGCGGAACAGGCCGGCCGACGATCTGTTCGATGCGGCGTATGGACTCGGCGGAACTGTTGACATAGTTATCGACGATGACCGGATCATGACCAGCGTCGCACAGTTCCACACAGGTGTGGGATCCGATAAAGCCGGCTCCGCCGGTCAGAAGAATTTTCATGGATCAGCCTCCTTTACAGTACAGCAGGATAGGTGCCGTCATCGTGGAGCTTCCGCAGTTCGGCGGCAACATAATCCTTGTCTTCCTTATAGGTTACGCCGAACCAGACGGCGTCAGTGGAAAGAACTTCGACCTTCAGGCCTTCCGTATGCATAAGCGAGTCAACCAGCGCGGGAAGCAGGCATTCCTTTTTCAGCGGATCACCGGAACCGTCTTTCAGGAAGTCGGAGAGATACTTCATTCCCGAATCAAAGAAGGAAGGATCAAATCCCCAGAGGTTCATGGAGACAAGCGCATCCGGATCCAGGATGATCCCGTCGGGATCGTCGTGGATATCGCGGATGGTGCCGTCCGGGAAGGGAAGGATACTGAACGTTTCTGTCACTTTAACCAGGTGGCCCGTTTTATCCGTGGTACACACGCCGCGCGTCACATGCCCGTGCTTTGATACAGTGTTCTTCAGATAATAAGCGACCATATAGGCCTTGTTTTCTTCATGCTGCAGGCGATGAAGAGCATCAGCCATCGCTTTGAACGCGTCCCGCCCGTAATAGTCGTCCGCGTTGATCACGGCGAACGGCTCATGGATCAGGTCCCTGGCACACATAACCGCATGAACAGTACCGTAGGGCTTGATGCGGTCGGCCGGAGGCACGAATCCACCGGGCAGGGAATCATATTCCTGGAAAGCATACTCCACTTTAACCTTTTTGCTGATCTTGTCGCCGATCATGGAACGGAACAGTTCGTCCATGCTTTTGCGGATGACAAAAACCACCTTGTCAAAACCGGCTTCCACAGCATCGTGAATGGAATATTCCATCAGAATCTCGCCATTGGGACCGATCCTATCTATCTGTTTGTTTCCGCCATACCTGGAGCCGAGACCTGCGGCCATAATCAGAAGCGTTGTGTTCATGATCTGATTTCTCCTCTTTTATTCTCTTTAGTATTCGAACCGGGGCTGTTCCGGAAGCCCTGGGTTGAATCTTTTTTCAGAAGGACGGTGAAGGTCCTGAGCAACAGCTTTACATCCAGCCAGATCGAGAAGCTCTCAATATACATCATATCAAGCATGAGCTTGTCTTCCGCGGAAGTATTGTAACGCCCCTCAATCTGCGCATAGCCGGTCAGGCCGGCTTTCATTTTTTCACGGTATACAAACGACGGAAGGTTCATTTTGTAACGGGCGACGTTGGACATCATCTCAGGCCGCGGCCCCACAAGGGACATGTCTCCGATCAGAATATTGAAAAACTGGGGGATCTCGTCCAGCCGATAACGGCGGAGAAAAGATCCGACTTTTGTGATTCTGGGGTCGTCCATCGCAACGGAGACCTGCTGATCTTCCACTTCGCTGTGGGGGATCATGGTCCTGAATTTACGGATTGTGAAAGGACGGCCTGCGGCGGTCAGCCTTGCCTGCCTGAAGATGACAGGACCGCCGTCCTCAAGTTTGATCAGCAGGGAGATGATAATGATGAAGGGCGTGAAAAAGAGCAGGGCCAGGAGAGAAATGACGATATCGCCGAACCGCTTGGCAAAACGCTGGAACAGCGTTGTTTTGTTATATTCCATGGACAGAAAGGCAGCGTCATCGACGATGGCAGGCCGGGAGTTGCAGAGCATGATCTCCTCCAGGTCTGCTTTGCACATAACATCCTTGCGGTCATCATAACAGATCTTCAGAAGGGGGAACTTTGCGTCTTCCGGGACCTGCCCGAGGAAGATTACGTCGGATTTTTCGATCCTGTCCCTCAGATCGGGAACGTTGTAGAGAACCACGTCGTCAATACGCCACTGCAGCTGATAACGGCCGATCTTTGCGCGCAGCGCGTCTTCCTGGGAGGGAGAGCCGAGGATCAGCAGGCAGCTGCGGGGCGGGGTAAAATGGAAGTATAACTGGTTGCCGATGCGGACGAAAAGGATGATTACGAGCACCTGGACGACATAACACAGCAGCAGCCAAAGCAAATCGGGACCAAAGAGTACGAGATGATCGTTATAATTTTCGTTGACGTTCATGATTTCCAGCTGGAAATAAGTAACCAGGTCAGTGACGGCAATTCCGGAGATCATGGCAGAAATCACAGGTTTGCTTTTTTTCCTGCCTACGTCAAAACCGCCGTATACGGCATGCATCGCTACGGCCATGGCGCTGAAAGTAAGCAGCGTGGACGCCAGGGTACGGTTGACGTTGCGAAGGAAGATATTGGTGATGGAAAGAAAGAGAAAAAAAGCAAGTCCGAGGATTATATAAAGTGCGACCGACATGACGCCGATCAGGATATCTGTTTTCGCCTGATGAAATGAGCGACTCCGTGAAGGCAACCGGAACCCCTCCATTTCCCATAAAACTATCATATTTTATCACGGAGCGAAAACAGGTGTCAATGAGAGGAAAAAGAGTTTACAAGAACGCGGCCGGATGATAAAATTATATATTGAGTTGTTGTATGCTTTTACAACTTCTCAATCCTGTTTCTGATGATCACCGCGTCCGCGGAAAGGAAAAAAATATGAAGCAAAACGACCAGAACCAGTCCCAGTATACCGGTTATCCGCAATCCAACGGATATGCGCGGAACGCCTATCCGGCAGGAACTCCGTACCAGGGATACCAGGCGCCGCAGGGATACAACCAGCAGGGATACAATCAGCAGGGATACGGCCAGCCGCAGGGCTACCCGATGAACCAGGGGTACTCCCAGCCACAGGGCTACAGCCAGCCGCAGGGCTTTACCGCTTCACGGAGCTATCAGACTCCTCAGGTGACAGCCAGCCAGCAGGCTGCCGGAAACCGGGATCAGTCAGCCGCCTATACCGGCCAGGGAGCTTTTTCACAGAACGGATATACGCAGCAGGGATATGCGCAGGCATCCGGCGGATATCCCGGACAGTCCTATGCCCCGGCCGGCGGATACCAGCAGCCCGCCGCTTACGGTACAAACGGATACGGATACCCGTCCGGCCAGGCTCCGGCAGGCAGCTATATTCCGCAGACGCCTTACAGCCAGGGATATACATCACCCGGATATCAACCGGGCGTTTATCCGCAGGGATATAACGCCTACACTCAGATGGGACGGTCATCCCAGATGCCGGTCAATCCGCAGCAGGAAACTGGCGGCCAGGTCCCGCTGAACGGCGGCGGATATGTTCCGCAGCCCGTACCTGTGCGCAGAAAGCCGTTTGTACTGACAGACGCCTATCTGTTGATCGCCTGCGCCGTACTGCTGGGTCTGTTTGCCCTGGGCATGATGAAAGACATCAATGCCCTGAAATGGGTGTTTCTCGTACTGGCAGCCGGAACCACCGCCCTGCTGTGGGTCAAACCGATGATCGACAATAATAAGCGCCTGTGTTACACAATTGTATTCGGCCTGCTGACGCTGGTGACCGTGATCAGTATTGTCGTATCGGGCATATCAGCCGGCGGAACTCCTGATGATCAGAATACCAACATAAAGAATCCGGTTAATACAGCAGTTTCGGGGCAGACCAGCCAAAGCCAGAACGGAACGCAGCAGCAGGCGGTCCAGGTCACACCGTCCGTAACCAGCACACCGGAACCCAATGCGGACTACGAAGTGATTCAGAGGCTGAGGACATTCTTTGAATACTGGGCGCTCAACCGCCAGGACGATATGCTGACGCTGTGCTCTCCGTCGTGGAAGCGCACGGAAGAAAACCCGAAAAACGCGCTGTTCACTCTGCTTCGGAACAGAACACCCAAAGATTATAAAGAAGAGAGCGTTTCCGGCACCGTCAATGACACCAGCCGGACCGTGACGATCACAGCCCTGATGGACCGGAACAACGGCAAGGATCCTGTGAAATACAGAATGAATATCATGATGGAGAAGGAATCAGACGGATTGTGGTATGTGGATCCGAAGAGCCTGCTTTCCTATGAAGACGCCGACACGCCGGATCCTTCAATCACCAATACCCCCGCGCCTACAGACGAACCGGTCGTATATCCCGATACAATGCTGTATTACAATCCGGGCAAGGGCGAATACTATCATCTGGACCCGAACTGCAAAAGCATTGCTGAGAAGTACCTTCCGCTGCAGGGTCATTTCAAGTACTCTCAGATTAACGAAGAGCCGTACAAGAAACTGAAACCGCACGCGGTCTGCGGCGCGCCTCTGAGACCATAACCATGTGCGCGTCTATTGAATCACTTCGCGGAAAACTTGCAGCGGTAAAAAACGGACGCTACCTGCTGGGCCTTTCCGGCGGAGCTGACAGCGTTGCCCTGCTGATGATGCTTCTTCCGGCTGTCCGCGATAAGCAGATTTACGTGGAGGCTATCCATGTGAACCACGGCCTTCGCGGAGAGGAGTCTGATGAGGACGAGCGTTTCTGCATCGCTTTGTGCGAAAAGGAAGGGATTCCGCTGCATGTCTGCGGCGCAGATCTCTCGGGCAGGACGGATGAAGCGTCTGCACGGGAAGCCAGATACGCTGTTTTCAGAAAACGCTATGAGGAAATCGGAACTGACGGGCTGATCCTGGCGCATCACGCCGACGACCAGGCGGAAACTTTTCTGATGAGGCTGCTGCGCGGAGCCGGTCCGGACGGGCTCGCATGCATGAAATCAGACGAATACGTCGGGCCCATGAGAATCCTGCGCCCGATGCTGTCCCTGCGGAGAGAAGAGATCCGGGAAGCCCTTCGGACAGACGGGATTCCCTGGCGGGAAGACGCGTCAAACCAGGACACCGCGTTCCTGCGGAACAGGATCAGGAAGGAACTGATTCCTGTACTCACCGGCATCTCAGACACCGCAGTTGAAAAGATCTGCACCGCCGCCTTGCTGACAGGCGAGGACAACCTCGTCCTGGACATGCAGGCCCGGAGCATCCTGGAAAGGACATCGGAAGGAGACGTCCTGGACGCGGAATCCCTCGCCGGCGAACCGGCCGCCCTGCGCAGGAGGGCTTTACGAGCCTGGTGGCAGGAACAGGGCCCCGCGCTGAGTGAGCACGCGCTGAGCGCGGTACATACCATGGCATTTGAAAGCCTGCTGGACTGTTCAAAGGGGAAGGTCAATCTTCCCGGCGGCATGCATGCCGTCAGGGACGGCAGATTCCTTTTCCTGACAGGATCGGAAACAACTGCCCCGGCGCCGGTTGAGGTCACAGGGCCGGATACCGTTTTCGGAACTTTCCGGCTGGCGGAATCAGGATCGGAAGGGAATCCCGGAGACGGAAAAATAGCCCAGGAAGTACCGGCCGGTTTTACCCGCGGATGTGTGATCCGGACCAGGCAGCCGGGAGACCGGATCAGGCCGTTCGGAAGCTCCGGCAGCAAAAAACTGCAGGACTACTTCACAGACAGACGGATTGCGGAACCGTTCCGCGACCGGATTCCGCTTTTGTGCCGGGAAAGGGAAGTGCTTCTTGTCTGCGGCGTCGGAGCCGGCAATATTCCCCGATGGGATGAGAGTTCAAAGCCTGTGAGGCTGACCTGGCACGGAAAGGCGCCATGGAAAGACTGAAAAAGAGAGGATAAAGACATGGAACAGAACGCCAGAATATACCAGGACCTGGACCGAATCCTGGTTACCAAGGAAGAGATAAGCCGGAAGGTCAGGGAACTGGGGCAGAAGATTACAGCGGATTATGCCGGAAAAGAACCCGTCCTGGTATGTATCCTGAAAGGCGCCGTCGTGTTTTTCTCCGACCTGATCCGTGAGATTGACCTTCCGCTGACGGCGGATTTTATGGCTATATCCAGTTACGGAAGCGCGACCAAGACCAGCGGCGTAGTCCGTGTGCTGAAGGACCTGGACAAGGATATTGTCGGCAGGGACGTGATCATTGTTGAGGACATCGTGGACACCGGAGTGACGCTGAACTACCTGAAAAGCATGCTGGCCCACCGGGGCGCCGCTTCCATCCGGATCGCCGCCCTGCTGGACAAAACAGCCCGCCGCACAGTCAAGGATCTGAAGGTCGACTATGTCTGCTTTGACATTCCAGACGCCTTTGTGGTAGGCTACGGGCTGGATTACGACCAGACATACCGGAACCTGCCTGATATAGGCGTTCTTTCCCCGAAGGTCTATGAAGGCAAATGATTATCCGGAATGAAAAAACAAGGAGGAAACCCTTTTGAATAGAAAACCGTCCAGAGGCATAGTCGGATATGTCGTGCTGCTTTCCACCCTGCTGCTGATAGCGATCCTGCTGAACGGCGGCCTGAACCAGACTGTGAACCGCAGGATCGAATACCCGAAACTCCTTGAGATGATCAAGAATGGAGAGGTCGGGCGTGTCGCCATCAGGAATAATTCTCTGGTCCTTGTAAAAAATGACACAGAAATCAGGGCTGAGGACTTTCCGGAACGCAGTTACGATTATGAAACGACGATCGGCGAGGATTTCCTTGAGACCGTAAGACAGATCGAAGCGAACAAACAGGGCGTGGCGCTGGACCAGATCACCGTGGACAAGCTGTCCTTCAAACTGGAATATCGCGCTCCCGTTGTTGTGCCGTGGTGGTATGATTTCCTGCCGTATCTGATCATGCTGGTCATCATGGCCGTGATCTGGTTTGTGATGATCCGGTCCCAGGCCGGTGGCGGCGGCAAGGTGATGAATTTCGGCAAAAGCCGTGCCCGCATGCAGGACCCGTCAAAGAACAAGATCACTTTTGCCGACGTAGCCGGCGCGGATGAAGAAAAGGAAGAACTCCAGGAGATGGTGGACTTCCTCAAAAATCCGAGAAACTATACTGAACTCGGCGCCAGGATCCCTAAGGGCGTGCTGCTTGTCGGACCTCCCGGCACCGGAAAAACGCTGCTTGCGAAGGCGGTTGCCGGGGAAGCCGGCGTTCCGTTCTTCTCCATCAGCGGCAGCGACTTTGTCGAGATGTTTGTCGGCGTAGGCGCCAGCCGCGTACGCGACCTGTTTGACCAGGCAAAGAAAGTTGCGCCCGCAATCGTGTTTATCGATGAGATCGACGCTGTCGGACGCCACCGCGGAGCCGGCCTCGGCGGCGGACACGACGAACGTGAGCAGACCCTTAACCAGCTACTGGTTGAGATGGATGGATTTGCCGTGAACGAAGGAATCATCGTGATGGCGGCCACTAACCGCCGCGATATTCTGGATCCGGCGCTTATGCGTCCGGGACGCTTCGACAGGCAGGTTACCGTGAATTATCCTGACCAGAACGGACGCGTAGCTATCCTGAAGGTGCACAGCAAAGGGAAAACGCTGGACGAGCATGTGGACCTTGACAATATTGCAAAACGGATGCCTTACGCAACCGGCGCGGACCTGGAAAACGTGATGAACGAGGCGGCTATCCTCGCCGCGCGCGCACGCAAGAAAAAGATCGACCAGCAGCTGCTGATCGACGCGATCGCCCGGGTTCAGATGGGCCCTGAAAAGAAGAGCCACAAGGTTAACGAGAAAGACCGGAAGATGGTTGCCGTTCATGAAGGCGGGCATGCGATCGTCGGCCATCTGCTGGAGGGCTGCGACGAGGTACACCTGATTACCATCGTACCCCGGGGACAGGCCGCCGGACACACGCTGGCGCTTCCTGCTGAAGAACATGACAACATGAGCCGCAGCCAGCTGCTGGACCAGATCACGATGATGCTGGGCGGACATGCCGCTGAGGAAGTCGGGCTGGGTGAAATCTATACGGGTTCCTCAAGCGACCTGAAACGGGCAACAGAGATCTGCCGGAAGATGGTTACCCAGTTCGGTATGAGTGACAATATCGGCACCATTTACCTTGGCAGCGACCAGGAAGTGTTTGTCGGTATGGAATTCGGCCAGAGCCGTGAATACAGCGAGGAAATTGCGGCAAAGATTGACAGGGAAGTTGCTTCCATCCTTGCAAAGTGCTACGAGAACGCCAAGAAGATCCTGACCGAAAACAAAGACAAGCTGGAAATGCTGGCGGACGCGCTACTAGAGCAGGAAACCCTGAACCGCGCTGAATTTGTTTCGCTGATGGAAACCGGTATGCTTCCGGAAAACGCAGCGGAAGACAAACCGAGAACAACAGCGGAGATCCTTCAGCAGGAAAAGCAGGAAGACGCACAGGAGACTGTGATTCCCGACGAAGAGAATCCGGTTTCTGAAGAGGAAACAGTGCCGGGAGTATAACCGGACCCGAACACAAAGAATATACAGGGAAAGGAGGAAGGCAGGATGGCGCGGCAGCAACAGAACCGAGGGAACACGGCAAACAAAGGGAACCAGATCCCCCGGCGTGTGGAAAACGCGGCGCAGTCAATGGTAAACCAGCCTTTCTCCGGCCCGAGAAGAGGATATATCCCGCCTGAGACCGACCGCGTGCAGCCTTTCCAGGGCAGCGGCTATTACGGGCAGAATCCGCAGCAATACTATCCCGGACAGTCTCCGGTCACCGGAAGCCAGAGGGGTTTTGTCCTGAACAGCGCACCGGTCAGCAAGCCGTCAAAGAAAAAGAAGACCGGACTGATTACATTTCTTGTGATTTTCCTGCTTGCTGCGCTGGGAACCGGAGGCTATTTTGCGGCCAGCTCCTATCTGAAAAACAAAGAGATCAGCGAGAAAGTTGATCCCTATGAGGCACTGTTCTGCCCGGGTGTTTATGTTGATGGGATCCACCTCGGCGGTATGACGCCGACAGAAGCCCTGGAAGCCGTTGAAGCCAGGATCCGCCAGCGGCATGACGCCTGGAAGGTGCAGCTGATTTATAACGGGGAGCAGATTTCTGAAATTGACGCGAATATGCTGGAATTCAGCGTGGATCCGCGGGGCGTCCTGAACGAAGCGTGGCAGCAGGGACATACAGGCGATCGGGAGCAGCGCTATGAAGCGATGCTGAAGCTGGAGCAGGAACCCTATACAGCCTACACGGCCCATCCCGGAGGCAACACGAAGGCCATTGATGAGGAACTGGCCCGGATCAAGGCGAAGATTGATACGCCCGCGGCGGACGCTGTACTGAAAGCGTTTGATCCTTCTCTGGCTTATCCGTTTGATATCAGCGACGAGGCTTACGGATACAGCCTCAATACGGAGCCTGTCAAGGAACGCCTGTACCAGATGGTCTCCACAATGGAAAGCGGAGCGGTTAACCTGATACCGGAGCGGATTGATCCTGATGTGCGGAAAGCGGACCTGATGCAGAAGTACATGCTGCGTTCCTATGCGTCCACGCCGATCGACAGGCACTCCACAGATGAGCGGAACAACAATATCCGGAGAGCCTTTGAATTTATAAACGGATACAGACTGGAGCCCGGGAAGACCTTCAGTTTCAACAATGTGGTAGGCGAGCGGACTCCGGAGAACGGTTTTTTCCCCGCCATCGAATATGTTTACGGAGAGCATGTGGAAGGATACGGCGGCGGCGTATGCCAGGCCAGCACTACGCTGTACCAGGCGGCCGTATGCGCCGGCCTCCAGATCCTGAAACGGGAACCGCATTCCGACAAGGTAAGCTATACAGACCTGGGCAAGGACGCAACGGTATACTGGTACGGAAAGCGGCGGATCGACCTGACGTTCAGGAACAATACGGACAGCACCATATACATCGTCGCGGCGGTAAAACAGGATTCCAGCAACAAGAAACGCCTGAATGCCACGGTTGCGATCTATGGGCTTGATATGGGAGACGTGAAATACGAGATCGAATCCGAGATCACGGACACGATCCCGGCACCATTCAATCCGGTTTACAGGAAAGATACCAACGGAACATACGTAACCTATAAAGACCAGCAGAAGAGCGTTTCAGCAGCCAAGGAAGGATATGTGGTAAAGAGCTACCTGGTGGAATACACCAGCGGCGTACAGACGAACCGGAAACTGCTGTATACGGACAGATACGACGAAAAGGCTGAAGTGATCTACGTCGGCGTGAAGGACAGGAACTGAAATAACAAGGACAAAAGAACGGCCTCCGGAACAATCCGGAGGCCGTTGAACTGTCAGCGGGAAAATCAGGCTTTTCCGTCGCAGCCGAGCACGTCCACGATCTTGTGCGCGACCATTTCCTTGACCGCCTGGCGGGCGGGCTTGAGATACTGCCTGGGATCGAAATGATCCGGATGTTCCGCGAAATACTTGCGGATCACAGCGGTCATGGCCAGGCGGATATCAGAGTCGATGTTGATCTTGCAGACCGCGCTGCGCGCAGCCTGGCGGAGCTGTTCTTCCGGAATGCCGATGGCGCCGGGCATATTGCCGCCGTACTTGTTGATCTCTGCAACGAATTCCTGCGGCACGGAAGAAGAACCGTGAAGCACGATCGGGAAGCCGGGCAGCTGTTTCGCGCATTCTTCGAGCACGTCGAACCGGAGCTGGGGCTTGGTGCCGGGCTTGAACTTGTAGGCGCCGTGGCTGGTACCGATGGCGATGGCCAGGGAGTCACAGCCGGTGCGGGTCGCAAAGTCGACCACTTCTTCGGGATGGGTGTACATGGCTTTGTCTGCTTCGACGGAAACTTCGTCCTCCACGCCGGCCAGGGTACCGAGTTCGGCCTCAACCACAACACCGTGATCGTGGGCGTACTCAACGACCTTTTTGGTCAGGGCGATGTTTTCTTCATAGGGCTTGGAAGAAGCGTCGATCATGACAGAGGTGAAACCGCCGTCAATGCAGCTCTTGCAGAGCTCGAAGCTGTCGCCGTGGTCAAGATGCAGCGCGATCGGGATCTCAGGATTTTCGATCACGGCAGCCTCAACCAGCTTGACCAGGTAGGTATGGTTGGCATAGGCGCGGGCACCCTTGGAAACCTGCAGGATGACGGGAGCCTTGAGCTCGCCGGCGGCTTCGGTGATGCCCTGGATGATCTCCATGTTGTTGACGTTGAAAGCGCCGACAGCATATCCGCCGTCATAGGCCTTCTTAAACATTTCAGTGGTTGTTACGAGTGGCATGGAAAGGAACCCTCCTTCGTCTTTGATAAACGGATTATATCACAGGAGACCATGGATGAAAAGGGAAAACGCTGAAAAAACGATGACGGAAAAAGGAAAAAGAGGTACGGAAAGAATACGAAGGAAAGGCGAAAACAAGTTGCGAAAGAAAATTGAATAGGGTAAAATATTCTGTATCCGTATATTTGGAGGAGAAGCTATGTATCCTATTGTAAAAAAGCGCGTACTGAACGAGACTGTGACCCTGATGGAGATCGGGGCGCCGCTGGTTGCCCGGAAAGCCATGCCCGGACAGTTCATCATTTTCCGGATCGACGAGGAAGGAGAACGGGTTCCGCTTACCATCGCCGGTTACGACCGGGAGAAGGGTACCGTTACGATCATATTCCAGAAAGTTGGCTATACGACGGAAAAACTTGATACCCTGAACGAGGGAGACAGCCTGCTGGATTTTGTGGGACCGCTCGGCGAGCCTACAAAAACAGAAGGAATCCACCGCTGCGCCGTGATCGGCGGCGGACTGGGCGTCGCTATTGCCTATCCGCAGGCCAAGGCGCTCCATGATGCGGGCGCGGAGGTGGACCTGATCGTCGGATTCCGGAACGAGCATCTGATTATCCTGAAGGATGAACTGCAGGCAGCCTGCACCAACCTGATCATTATGACGGATGACGGAAGCAACGGCAACAAGGGCTTTGTGACCCAGGCGCTGCAGAAACAGCTGGACGCGGGCAGGGATTATGACACGGTGATCGCCATCGGCCCGCTGCCGATGATGAAAGCGGTGTGCGATATGACCCGGGAGCCAAAGATCAGAACCATCGTCAGCATGAACCCGATTATGATCGACGGAACAGGCATGTGCGGCGGATGCAGGCTGACCGTGGGCGGGGAAACGAAGTTTGCCTGTGTCGACGGGCCTGACTTTGACGGACACCTGGTCGATTTTGACGAAGCGATGGCCCGCGGACGCATGTTCCGCCCCGAAGAGGCCAGGGCCAGGGAAAAACACCTTTGCAGGCTGACAGGGGAGGCGCGTTGACAATGGCGAACATGAGTCTTCAGAAAAATCCGATGCCCGAGCAGGATCCGCAGATCCGCTCCGGCAATTTCAAAGAAGTTGCACTCGGCTATACGGCAGATATCGCCGTGGATGAAGCGCAGCGCTGCCTGCACTGCAAAAACGCTCCCTGCGTGACCGGATGCCCGGTGAACGTGCCGATTCCTGACTTTATTGACCGGATCAGGGAAGGGGATTTTAACGGCGCTTACCAGGTAATCCGTTCCCAGAACGCCCTGCCGGCGATCTGCGGGCGCGTATGTCCCCAGGAGTCCCAGTGTGAAAGCAAATGCGTACGCGGGATCAAGGGAGAACCTGTCGGTATTGGCCGTCTGGAACGCTTCGCCGCGGACACTGCCATGGCGCAGGGAGCGGCAAAAGCGGAAGCGGCGCCTGCGTGCGGGAAACGTGCGGCCGTGATCGGCAGCGGCCCCGCGGGACTGACCTGCGCGGGAGAACTGGCCAAGGCAGGCTGGGACGTGACCATTTATGAAGCGCTGCACACAGCCGGCGGCGTGCTGATGTACGGCATTCCCGAATTCCGCCTGCCCAAAGCGCTCGTGGAGCGCGAGATCAGCAGCCTGAAGGACCTGGGCGTGAAGATCATAACCAACGCGGTGGCCGGAAAAGCTTTCACGGTGGACGAACTGCTTGCGGAGGGAAACGACGCTGTGTTTATCGGCAGCGGCGCCGGACTCCCGAATTTCCAGAAGATCCCGGGAGAGAGCCTTTGCGGCGTGTATTCGGCAAACGAATTCCTGACCCGGCTGAACCTGATGAAGGCATATACCTTCCCGGAGCATGACACGCCGGTCAAGATCGGCAGCCGCGTCGCCGTGGTCGGCGGCGGCAACGTCGCCATGGACGCCGCCCGCTGCGCAAAACGACTGGGCGCCGAAGTCACCATCCTTTACCGCCGGAGCGAGGCGGAAATGCCTGCACGGGCAGAGGAAGTTCACCATGCGAAGGAAGAGGGAATTCAATTCCATATGCTGACTGCTCCGATCTCCATCGAGGGAGATGAGAACGGTTTTGTGAAATCCATCCGATGCATCGAGATGAAGCTCGGAGAGCCGGACGAACGCGGACGGAGACGCCCTGTGCCGGTGGAGGGCAGCGAATACGAACTGCCTATGGAAACGGTCATCATCGCGATCGGCAACAGCCCGAATCCGCTGATTAAAAAGACCACGCCGGACCTGCCCACGGAACGGTGGGGCGGCATCCAGACCGATGAGAACGGCAGAACCGGGAAAAAGAACGTCTATGCCGGCGGTGACGCCGTAACCGGCGCGGCAACGGTTATCCTGGCTATGGGCGCCGGGAAGAAAGCGGCGGCGGCCATCCTGGAGGATCATCCCTGAGAGGCTGCCTGCAGAAAGGAACAGGATGCATGTTCGGGTTTGATACAAAGTACGCTATGTTTGATATCACACCGGTGGAAAACCAGTTCATCCTGGAATACCTGCCGGCGGCCAAGGGAGACTATGTCAAGGTCTACCTTTACGGCCTCATGCGCTGCTATCATCCCGAAGAAGACATGAACCTGGACCGGATGAGCCACGAACTGAACATGACCCGGGAGGACGTGATCAATGCGTTCGGTTTCTGGGAAAGGAGGAGGCTTGTCCGCAGGATCAGCGATAATCCTCCGAAGTGGCAGTATGTCAACATCAAACAGATCAGCACGGAAGGCGACGTCGCACCGGATCCGGACTATGCCGAATTTGCCAATGCGCTGTATGAAGCGTTTGATAAAGTACGGCGCCTGCACGGCAGCGAACTGAACACCTGCTTTGAATGGCATGAGGATCTCAGACTTCCCACAGAAGTGATTATCATGCTGCTCAACCATATGGTATCCGTCAAGGGCAGAAATTTCCGGATCAACGACGCGGATAAGGTAGCGGCCCAGATGGCCGGAGAGGATATCCGGACGGTGGAGTCCGCCGAAGAGTTCTTTTCCAGGGATGAACAGGCTTCCGCAGGACTCAGAAAGATACTGAAGATGCTGGGGAAAAAGTATGCTCCTTCCGAAGCGCAGGCCAGCCTTTACCGAAAATGGACCCGGGACTGGGGCTTTTCGCAGGAGGCAATTGAAGCCGCAGTGGAACTGACGGCAAAGGGCGACCCGAGCATGGGCTATCTGGACGGAATCCTCAGCAGCCTGAAACAGGACGGTTCCATGACGCCGTCCGGGATCCGGAACTCATCCCAAAAGGCTGATCATTTCCGTGAAGTGCTGAAGGAACTTGGCAGGGGCGAAGTCAGCCAGAAGAACCTGAAAGTATACGACCAGATGCTGGAGATGTACCCGCAGGAAGTGATCCTTATCGCTGCGCGCGAATGCGGGCATTCCGGCAAGGGCGCGGAGGATACGCTGAGACTGCTGCAGGCCTGGAAGGAAAAGGGACTGAACAGCCTGAAAGAAGTGGAAACCTATGTACAGGATTTCCACGACCAGACTGCGTTGATCCGGCAGTTGAAGAAGACATGGGGAACAGACGAATCCCGCATCGGCAAAACAGACCGGAGTCTGGTTCAGAAATGGCAAAAAGAAATGGGATTCGGCAGGGATGTTATCCTGGCAGCCGCCACATACGCTTCGGAAGCGAAACAGCCGATGGCATATCTTGACAGTATCCTGACAGACTATCAGTCCAAAGGAATCACTACCCCCGAGCAGGTTCAGCAGGAACATGAAAAGAACCGCGGAAACGGAAGGAATAAAACGGCGAAGGTGCTGCCGGGCCAGGATTTTGCGCAGCGCAATTATGACGGCGTACCGGAAGAGATGATCAGGAACCTGGAAGATGAAGTACGGGCCTTTATGAATGAAAACGGAGGCGAATCCGATGCGTGAGGATCTGCTGAAGGAACTGGAGCTTGAATACGACCAGGTCCGTTTCGCAAACGAACGCGAAGAACAGCGGCGCAGGGAACAGATCATGGCGGAAGAGCCTGAAATCTATGCGCTTGTCCGGCAGAGGGAGGAACTGATATTCGGTACTCTGCGCAATGCCCTCAGGGGACCCGCGGACGCGGGAAACCTTGCCGCCCGGATGAAGGAACTGTCAGCCGAGATCCGTTCAAAACTGGAAGAAAAGGGGTTTTCGGCTGATTATCTTGCGCCGGTATACCGCTGCCCGGTCTGCAGGGATACCGGACGCACCGGAGATCCGGTAAAAGAACCGTGCGCATGCCTGAAAAAAGCATATCAGCAGAAACTGCGCGGGAAAATCGGCCTGGACAGCGGAAAGAATGAAACCTTTGAAAGCTTTGACCTGAGCGTCTTTCCGGAGGAGAAGATTCCCGGACAGTCCTTCAGCCAGCGGGAGCTGATGAGGGTCCATCTGGCAACGTGCAGGAAATGGGCGGAAGAATATCCGGACAGCACATACCGTGACCTTGTCCTGACGGGAAGCACAGGCCTGGGCAAAACATTCCTGCTGCATGCCATGGCCGACCGACTGATCGAAAGGGATATCAACGTTCTGCTCATCAGCGCGTACCGTATGCTGGAAGTGCTTCGGAAGAGTTATTTTGAAAACGACCAGGGGTCCTCTGAACTGCTTGACGCGGACGTGCTCATGATTGATGATCTGGGAAGCGAACCGCTGATGCAGAACGTGACGGTGGAACAGCTGTTCAATCTGCTGAACGAACGGCAGAACCGGAACCTGTCCACCGTGATCTCCACGAATCTGGATATGGCCAAATTCCGGGAACGCTATACGGAGCGGGTGGCTTCCAGGCTGCGGGACAGCCGCTGTTGCAAAGTAATGAACCTGATCGGCAGGGATATCCGGGTCGGAGGAAACCTGAAAGCATGAACATCCAAATCTACAGCGGGAAGAAAAACTTTGACGCGCAGAAGGCCGAGCGGTATTTTAAGGAACGCAGGATCCCGTTTCAAAGCCTGGACCTGAAAAAACACAAACTCGGAGAACGTGAGATCCGCCTGATGATTTCCGCGATCGGACTGCAGGAACTGATTGACCGTGACGATAAGAAAGTAAAAGAACATCCGGCCTGCTATTACGACAGGGCGGAACTGCTGATTCCTGCAATTCAGGAAAATCCGTGGCTGCTGAAGCTGCCGATTGTACGGAACGGCAGCCAGATGACAACCGGATATAAACCGGAAGTCTGGGAGAAATGGCAGTAAGGAGGATCCGGAATTGAAGATTCACGGGCTGCAGAAAATGACACTGCTTGATTTTCCGGGCAGAGTCGCGTGTACTGTGTTTTTCGGGGGCTGCGATATGCGCTGCCCTTTTTGCCATAATGCGGAACTTCTGGACGGATCAGCCCCGGCGGTTATGGACGAGGAGGAGCTGATCGGATTCCTGAAAAAACGGCAGGGCCTGCTCGACGGCGTCGCGTTTACAGGCGGGGAACCCCTGCTTCAGAAAGACCTTCCGGATCTTGCTAAACGGGTACAGGAACTCGGATATCCCGTCAAACTGGATACGAACGGGACGCATCCCGAAAGGCTCGGCAGAATGATTCGGGACGGACTCGTCCAGTATGTGGCAATGGATATCAAAAACAGCCCCGACCGTTACGCGGAAACGGCAGGCCTGGACAATCTCGATATGGGTCCCATCCGGGAAAGCGCAGCCATGCTGCTCGAAGGAACAGTCGATTATGAATTCAGGACCACAGCCGTAGAAGAGCTGCACGACGACAGCAGCTTTGAGCAGATCGGGCAATGGATCAGGGGCGCCAGGCGCTATTATCTGCAGCGGTTTACCGACCGGGATACGGTCCCGTTTGAGGGACTTCACGCGCCGGCAGAGGAACGGATGAGGCACTGGGCGGACATTGTCCGTCCGGCGGTACCGGCGGTTGAACTGAGGGGCGTCGACTGAAAGCAATTTCAGGAAAGAAAGGACAGCATTATGCTGATTGAGAACGGAACCGTATTTACAGGCGACCGTTTTGTGAAAGGTATTTCGGTCCGGATTCAGAACGGGATCGTGTCCGAAGTGGGAGAAAAGACTGCTGCTGAGAACGGAGAGGGCAGGATCGACCTGGAAGGTGATTATCTGCTTCCGGGTTTTGTTGACGTCCACATTCATGCATTCCGCGGATCAGACGCAATGCGCGGAGAAGCCGATATACGCAGGATGTGCAGGGAACTTGCCAAATTCGGCACAGGAGCGTTCTGCCCGACAACAATGAGCGCTTCTGAAACGGAAACGAAGAACGCGCTGGACGGAGTGCGCGCCGTGATGGACCGGCCGGAAAGGAACGGGGCGCGCGTCCTTGGCGCACATATGGAAGCGCCGTTCCTCAGTGAGGGCAGAGCCGGCGCACAGCTCAAACAGTATTTTACGGATCCGGACTGGCAGGTTTTCCTGCGCATGGCGGGTGATCCATCCTCTGTCCGGCTGATTACGATGGCTCCGGAGCGGAATGGAAGCGAAGCGTTTATCCGCCGTGCCGCAGCGGCTGGTATCCGGATTTCTGTCGGACATACGGACGCAACGGCTGCACAGGTTCACTCCGCCGGAGACTGGGGAGCAGATCATGTGACGCATACCTTCAACGCCCAGACTCCGATCCATCACCGCGAACCGGGTGTTCCGGGCGCGGCGCTTACAGACGGCCGGTTTTACTGCGAGATGATCTGCGACGGCATTCATCTGCATGAAGACATTATCCGCCTTCTTATCCGGTGCAAAGGCGCGTCCCGTGCCGTGGCCATCACGGACGCGATGGAGGCGGCCGGCATGCCTGACGGGGAATACGCGCTCGGAGGACAGAAAGTCAATGTTGCCGGCGGCGCCGCCAGGCTGGAAGACGGTACGCTTGCCGGATCTGTGCTGACGATGCCGCAGGCACTTCTTAACCTGATCACGCGTTACGGGGCGGATCCGCTCGAAGCGTGCGCGATGTGCATTTCAACACCCGCGGAATCCATCGGCGAGGATGTCGCCGGACATATGGTGCCCGGCAGCCCGGGAGTACTGACCCGCTGGTCGCGGGACTGGCAGATGAAAGGCGTCATCACCGAAAACGGTGAAAGTTGCCAACCGGTAACCTGAATGATATAATCTCAAACAATAAAGAGAGGTGAAGCCGACATGCGCAGCATGACGGGATGCGGAAGCGGAAAAGTACAGCAGGACGGATGGGAGGTAACTGTCGACCTGAAGACAGTCAACCACCGTTTCCTTGATATCGGAATGCGGCTTCCGCGCAACCTGTCTTTCCTGGAACAGACAGTCCGGGACGGCCTGGGAAAGAAGATCAGCCGGGGACACGCGGATGTATTCCTGACAGTCAAAAGAACGGACGCTTCCGCTGCCGACGTTGTATGTGACGAAGAACTGGCCGGAAGATACCTGGAGGCGGCGGAACAGATCGCCCGGAAGACCGGAGTTGTGAACGACCTGACCGTAAGCCGCCTGATGAAGATGGAAGGCGTGCTGACTCTGAACGAGCGGGAGATGGATGAGGAACTGGTTGCCGCCATCTGCGCGGAAGCAACGGAAATTGCCGCAGCCCAGCTGGTGCAGATGCGCGAACGTGAAGGCGCGCACCTGAAGGAAGACCTGACTGTTCACCTGGATGCTGCGGACGCCCTGAGGACGCTGATTCTGAAACGGGCGCCGGCAGTTGTGGACGAATATCGGGAAAAACTGGAAACCCGCCTGAAAAACCTGCTGACGGAATCGGTTGAACCACAGCGGCTGGCGCAGGAGGTTGCGATCATTGCAGACAGATGCGCGATCGACGAGGAGCTGGCACGGCTGGACAGCCATATCCGCCAGATGCGCAAATACCTGGACAATGAAAACGAGATCGGAAAGAAAATGGACTTTCTGATTCAGGAGATGAACCGGGAAGCCAATACGATCGGCTCCAAGGCTTCGGACGCCGCCATTGCACAATATGTGGTTGACCTGAAGAGTGAAATTGAAAAACTGCGCGAACAGATTCAGAACGTGGAGTGACGGCTATGAAACTGGTAAACATCGGATACGGCAATATGCTCGCGGCTGACAGGCTGGTGGCAGTCGTTTCACCGGACGCCGCGCCGATCCGCAGGATGATCCAGGACGCCAGAGATACCGGCAGGGTAATCGACGCAACCTGCGGTCACAAGACCCGCGCCGTGATCGTCACGGATTCGGAACATATTATTCTTTCACCGCTGCTGCCCGAGACAGTAGCTGCCCGGATCGATGAACACAAAGGGACGGAGGAAGAAGCATGAAAGAAACAAGGAAAGGAATGCTGCTGGTCATTTCTGGTCCGTCCGGCGCCGGAAAGGGCACGCTTGTCGCCAGACTGCTGGAGAAAGACCCCTCTTTCTGTTTTTCGGTCAGCGTGACGACCAGGGGACGGCGTGAAAATGAGATCGAAGATGTTCATTACCACTTTATTTCTGAAGAGGAATATGATAAACTGCTTGCCGAGGATGCGTTCATCGAGCATGCAAGCGTCCACGGACACCGTTACGGCACACTGAAATCAGAAGTGTACGACCGGATGGAAAAGGGCCAGAACGTCCTGCTCGATATCGATCCCCAGGGTGCCCGGGAAGTCATGGCCAAGGAAAAGGACTGCGTCAGCGTGTTCATTCTTCCGCCGAGCTATCATGACCTGAAGGTAAGGCTTCATACACGGAACACCGAGAACGAGGAAGAGATCCAGCGCAGGCTGAACAATGCCAGGGGAGAGATCCGCCAGATGGACCGGTACAGGTACCTGGTCGTGAACGACAATCTTGAACTTGCATTCGAACAGCTGGCTGCCATCGTGAGGGCGGAAAAACAGAACACAGTCCGCTATTTCCCCGAAATTGAGGAATGAACAGAAAATACCTGAGGAGGAAAAGAAATGTCTATTGTTGATCCGAGCGTACTTGAACTGCTGAATCATGCGGACAGCCGCTATACCCTGGTCGTCGAAGCGAGCAAACGCGGACGCGAAATCGTGAACGGCGCACTGCCGATGATTGACGCGGAAGGAATGAAACCGCTGAAAACCGCCGTTGAGGAGATCAACCGCGGGCTGCTGACCTATGACAACCCGGTTGAGCAGGAGGAGCAGAACTGATATGGATCTGACCGGCAGAAAGATCGTGCTGGGAGTGACGGGAGGCATTGCGGCGTATAAAAGCGCGGAGCTTGTCTCCCGTTTGCGTCATCTGGGCGCGGAAGTCCATGTGATCATGACCCGCAACGCGACGGAATTCGTTTCCCCGCTGACGTTTCAGACGCTTTCGGCGAACCAGGTCGTAACGGATACTTTTCAGGCGCCGGAATACTGGAATGTGGAGCATGTGGCCCTGGCCAGGCTGGCCGAGGTTTTTGTCATCGCGCCCGCAACCGCGAATATCCTCGCAAAAATGGCCGCCGGTATCGCGGACGATATGCTTTCCACCACCGTACTGGCAACCAAAGCGCCGGTATTGGCCGCGCCTGCCATGAACACCGGAATGTGGACTGCGGAAGCCACACGCGCCAATGTGAAGACACTGCGTGAACGCGGCGTCCTCTTTATCGGTCCTGATAGCGGTATGCTTGCCTGCGGTGACGAAGGCGCCGGCCGCATGAGCGAACCGGAAGCCATCGCGGAGGAAATATGCCGTATCCTGAACCGTGCGGCAGACATGGCCGGGCTCAGGGTGCTTGTTACCGCCGGAGCGACAAGGGAAAGGCTGGATCCTGTACGGTTCATTACCAACGACTCCAGCGGAAAGATGGGATTTGCCCTTGCCGAAGCCGCCAGGGACAGGGGAGCGGAAGTGACAGTTGTCTGCGGCAGCGTTTCCGTACCGGTTCCGGAAGGAGTCCGTACCGTCCGCATTGAATCAGCGCAGGATCTGTATGACGCGATGATCCGCGAAGCGCCGGAACAGGATGTAATCATCCAGGCCGCCGCCGTGTGCGATTACCGTGTGGAGAAACAGAGCGCCACAAAGATCAAAAAGGCCGAAGGGCAGCCACTGACGCTGACCCTCACAGAAAACCCCGACGTGGCCATGGCAGTCGGCAGGAACAGGAAAAAGGGCCAGACGCTGGTCGGGTTTGCCGCCGAAACGGATCATGTTCAAAAGAATGCCGTTTCCAAGCTGAAGAAGAAGAATCTGGATATGATCGTTGCCAACGATGTGACTGCGCCGGGCGCCGGATTCAATGTGGATACGAATATCGCCACCCTGATCACAAAGGAAGGGTCCGAAGCGCTTCCCCTGCAGACAAAGCGACAGCTGGCAGACGTTATCCTGGACAGGATCCTTGCATTAAGAACATAAAACAACCGCGGCAGCAACGGCTGCCGCGGTTTCGCAATACTGCTCAGTCCGCAACTGTCTGGTCAAAGGGAAGGGCCACTGCGTTCGTACCGTCATTCCAGAGACGGTCCAGACCATAGAAAGCACGCTCGTCCCGGTGAAAGATGTGGACGATAACATGTCCGTAATCAAGAATTACCCAGCGCCCCTCACGGCGTCCTTCACTCCTGCGGAGAACGAGGCCTTCCTTTGCCAGCATCTCATCCACGGCGTCCGCAAGGGATGAAACCTGGGTGTCGGTCCGGCCTGACGCGATGACCATATGGTCGCACAGAACGGTCAGATGGGATACGTCCAGGACGACGATATCCTGCGCTTTACGGTCATAGAGCAAACGGGCGAGACGGAGAACGGTTTCCTGATCCTGCATGTTTTTCCCTCCATAAAAAAATATTTCAGGGCATCGGGCCATACTCTGACTGTTATTCGGATCCGACCTGGCTTCTGAGCCAGCGGATCGTATTCTTTGTGCGGGGGTGAAGATACCTGCCGCGGGATTTCACATATTTCGCTGTGCCTTCAAGCGAAAGGAGAAGGGCACGCTCGAGTGACTTTTCTGAAAGAGAACGGACTTCATCGAGAAGCGGATAGCTCCGGCGAAGGGGTTCGATTGAATCGGCAAGGCATACGCACATGGCAAGGCGGGACATTCCGGGGCAGCCGGTATTATGGTATCTGATTGCATCCAGAACAGCCGGGTCATGCATGCCATACTCATCCTGCGCAACCTGCGCGCCGATGAGTGAATGAAGCAGGGCACTGCTGCCAAGAAACGCGGGATCGTCCGTCAGGGAATGCTCCTTTGCGATACGGCACATATCCTCAAGGGGGTAATACTTCGCGCAGTCGTGAAGGAGCCCGGCCTGCTCCGCACGAAGAGGATCTTCGCCATAGAGAGAAGCCAGTTTTACAGCTGTCAGGGCGACACTCAGAGAATGGGCAAAGCGCCCAGGTTTCAGCGCCGCAAACAGCCTGTCAAGCCAGGAATCGATCCCTTCCAGTTTTCCTGACAATCCGTACAGTCCTTTGCACCGGCAGTATTCCCGCACGGGCACCGGCAGGTTTTCCGGTATCTTTCCCAAAGCCAGCGCGGAACGAATTTCGGTGGAAGAAACAGAGACAGATTCCATGGGAACAGTACGGAACTTTCCTCCCCGGGAGGAAAGCTTTTTCAGTTCAGATTTATATTCATCCGGTTCTGAACTGTCCTGCCGCGGACAGACAAGGAAAGTGCACAGGGGAAGCACATCTTCGGACCGGTACCAGGAGCGCAGCTGCAGGACCGTATCCGCGCCGATCACATAAAAAAGTTCCGCATCAGGGAACTGACGCCTAATAGCCGTCAGCGTATCATATGTATAGATCTTTCCGGGCCGGTCCATCTCCAGACGGGAAGGAACCAGTCTTTCGTCACAGGCGCAGGCGGCAACGACCATCTTCCACCGGTCCTCTGCCGGCGCTCCGCAGGATTTGTGCGGCGGCCGGCCGGAAGGAAGCACAAGCAGCCGGTCAAGGCATCCGGATTCAAGCACGCTGATCCCCATACGGAGATGACCGCTGTGTATGGGATCAAAGGTGCCGCCCAGAATACCGATGCGCTGCTTGGACAAGAAAGATATCCTCCTGTTTGCTGTCCGGAATATTATAATCGAAAACGAATGGATAGGGAAGATGTTTTATAAAGAAAATTAAAGGAAAAGCTTGCTTTTTCATTTTCATCGTGATATTATTTCATGCGATGGTTTTTTAAGGATCCTAAGGGGAGGTGAACCGAGTTGCCGAACATCCAGTCCGCCAAGAAGCGCGTTAAGGTCAGCGAGAAAAAGAATCTTCGCAACCGTATTGTGAAGAGCGGAATGCGTACTTCCATCCGGAAGTTTGACGCCGCCGTTGCCGCTGACGCAAAGAACGCCAATGAGCAGCTGTCCGCGACTTCCGCAGTGATCGATAAGGCCGCGTCCAAGGGCGTGATCCATAAGAACGCCGCCAATCGGAAAAAGGCTCGTCTGGCCAAGCAGCTGAATAAAGCTGTGGCCGAGTAAGCCGGAATATCGCGTGTGATAAACTCCCTTCCTTCAAAACGGAAGGGGTTTTTCCGTTTTCGGGAATAACAGGCAGCTGCAATTCGTCTTTATGACAGGAAAGGATGTGCAGAATCATGAACAGATATACAAAACTGGTCATTATGATTGCCCTGCTGGTTTCGGTTTTGTTTACCGCAGCCGCTCTCGCGGAAGCACAGACCGGCGACGCAGAGCAGGGCCTGGATGAGATCCGTCAGCTTCTTGAAATCACGGACGTGGATGAAAAGGAAGGAATGAGCCTGGAAGAGATGACGGAAGCCTTCGCGGAATCCGCCATGAACGAATATCTGGACAGCGCTACCGGGTTCAGCATGCAGTATCCTTCGGTTTTCCAGTTTGACGAAGATCAGAGGGCAGACTTTGCGGCCACAGCCGACGGAAAAGCAACGCTTAACATTGAAAACATAATTAACCAGAACGAACTGGATGAGGAAATGCTCCTTGCCGCGAGGGAAATGCTTCTTGCCGCCATCGGTAAAGAAGCTCCGAACGCAGCGGTGAATGAGAACGAACAGAACGGATGCCTGCGGAGGGACATGATTATAAACGAAGGAAAGACCGGGCAGACAGACCTGTATCTCCTGACTAAAACCAGCCTTCATCATATCACCATCTGTTACCCTGCCGAAGAACAAGGAACCTATTCCATCTATATCGAATATATGATCAACACGATGGAAACAAACGAAACGGATCTGGGATAAACTGAATTTACTCACCGGGAAGGAATGAACCGTATGATGAAATACAGAAAACGGGCTGCACTGATCGCCGCAATTGTGATTCTGCTGACAGCCTGCCTGCCCTGCACGACTGCCCTGGCTGAAAAGAAAGGCATTGTTAAGGGAGGCTGGCTGATACTCCGCGCAGCACCGTCGTTCAGCGGAACCATCAAATCCAGTTATCCCAGCGGTACCACCGTCACAATCACAGGCCAGATCGGATCGTGGTATGCAGTCACAACGCCGGACGGAATGACCGGATACATGCTCGGGGATTACCTGCAGATCTATAACGGAGGCGGGATCCTCCCGGTTGAGACCACAGCCTATGTCACCAGCACGAACGGACTGAACGTCCGCCTGAGGAGCGGACCCGGAAAAGGATACTCCATCCTTGCTTCCTATGCCCCCGGCACAAAGTGCACGATCCTTTCCGCCGGCAATAACTGGTGCCGGATCCAGATCGGTTCCTATACCGGTTATATGATGACCCGGTATCTGACCAATACACCCAGCGCTCCCACGCCGACCCCGAAGCCGAGTCCTTCCGGGGAATATCAGGTATATGTGACCAGTAAAAACGGGAAGGGCGTCAACCTGAGATCCAGCCCGGGCAAATCTTATCCCAGCATCGGATTCTACAGCGTCGGAACGCCGGCCGCGATGATCACGAAAGGGAAAACCTGGAGCTATATCCGTATAGGAAACCGGTACGGGTACATGATGACCCAGTTCCTGATCGAAACGGAACCCGTTCATCCGATTATTCCGGGCTCTGCCTATGTCGTCAGCGCAAACGGGAAAAGCGTCAACCTGAGAACAGAGGCAACCACGGCCAGTGCGATCATCAAATCATTCAAGGTCGGTACTCCACTGACTGTAATCACCCGCTTTACGAACTGGTATTTCATCCAGATCAACGGATACTACGGTTATATGATGCGCCAGTTCATCTATGACGGAGGCGCGCCGGCCACGACGACAGACATCCACTGACCAAATTATTACAGTTTGTTTCATTTGTTTTTCGAAAAACAAAATCAAAACAAAATTACCGGTACACTCTTTCCAAGTGTACCGGTTTTTGCTATAATTCTGACAAAGAAACGGCAATATGCCGACAATCAGAAAGGGGAAACCATTTATGAAAAAGCTGTTTGCTATTCTGCTGGCAGTGGTCATGATTCTCGGATGCGCATCCGTGTTTGCGGAAGCAGTGGATTATGACGCGATTCCTGACGAGATGACTTCTGATAACGGGAAATATCCCATTGCTTTTGTTACCGACGTCGGGCAACTGAAAGACGGTTCTTTCAACGAAGGAATCTTCAACGGCGTAAAACGTTTTGCGTCTGAAAACAACATTGCATACAAGTATTATCAGCCCGCTAACGGTCAGGAAGCAACCGGCGACGACCGTTATGATGCAATGCTTGCTGCTGTGAACAACGGTGCGGAAATTGTCGTCGTATCTGGTTTTATGGCTCAGGTCGAAGTTGAAAAACTGGCAAAACTGTATTCACAAGTAAAATGGGTGTGGGTTGATGGCGAATCCTACATGGACGGCGAACCCTTCGAAAAGAATACGATCGGTATTTCTTTCCGTGAGGAAGAATGTGGCTATTTCGCTGGCTATGCAACGGTTAAAGATGGATTTACCAAGCTGGGCTTCTCCGGCGGCGGCGGTGGAACGAACCCTGCGTGCTGCCGTTATGGATATGGATTTGTTCAGGGAGCAGAAGCTGCAGCTGAAGAGCTCGGGGTCCAGGTTGAAATGAAGTTCTCCTGGCTGTATGGCGCAACCTTTACCGACTCTCCGGAACTTCAAGCGATGCTGAATGGCTGGTATGAGAGTGGAACTGAAGTGATCTTCCCCTGCGGCGGACAGATGTATAAGAGCTGCTTCGCTGCAGCCGCGGCCAACGAAGCCTGGACGATGGGCGTTGACTCTGACTATGCGAGCAAATCCGAATGGGTGCTGACTTCTCCGTTGAAGGGCGTGGGCGCTGCAACCTATGATATCCTGAAGGCTTATTATGAAGGCAAATGGGATGAATTCGGCGGAACCAGCCCTGTTTACGGTACCAAGGAAGGCGCGATTGCGCTGCCCACTTCCGAGGAATCCTGGCGCTTCAAGAAGTTCACGGTTGAAGACTACAACAAGATGGTTGAAGCTGTTCTTTCCGGAGAAATCAAGATTGACAACAAATACGAAAACCAGAAGGAAGAGTATCCGAATCTGAAGATCGAAATTGTAAAATAACATGGGAGATTCCCGAAGGGAGGGCCTTGCGCCCTTCCTTTTTTTGATTGACTCTGGTATAATATATTACAGAGAAAAAACCGCAAGGAGGACGGCATATATGGAAGAAGTACGGCCGGAAACTTCGGAATATGTCATTGAAATGAACCATATCACCAAAGAATTTCCCGGTATCATCGCCAATGACGACATCACCCTACAGTTAAAAAAAGGAGAAATACATGCTCTTCTAGGCGAAAACGGCGCCGGAAAATCCACACTGATGAGCGTTCTGTTCGGGCTGTACAAACCGGAAAAAGGCGAGATCCGAAAGAACGGAAAGGTCGTTCAGATCAATGACCCCAATGATGCCACGGCTCTGCAAATCGGTATGGTTCATCAGCACTTTAAATTGATTGATGTGTTTACCGTTCTCGATAATATTATCCTTGGCGCAGAAGATACAAAGGCCGGATTCCTGTCCAAGAAAGCTGCACGTAAGAAAGTATCCGAACTAAGTGAAAAGTACGGGCTGAAGGTTGACCTGGACGCAAAAATCGAGGATATTACAGTCGGTATGCAGCAACGGGTTGAGATTCTGAAGATGCTGTATCGCGACAACGAGATTTTGATCTTTGACGAACCGACTGCCGTGCTGACACCTCAGGAAATCGACGAATTAATGCAGATCATGAAGAACCTGGCTGCGGAAGGAAAAAGCATCCTGTTCATAAGCCACAAACTGAATGAAATCATGCAGGTTTCTGACCGGGTGACGGTGCTTCGGAAAGGAAAGCATATCGGAACGGTCAATACGGCCGATACAGACAAGCAAAGCCTGTCCAACATGATGGTCGGCCGTCCTGTTCAGCTTGAAGTGCAAAAGGAATCCGCTAATCCGGGAGAAGTGATCCTTGACATTTCGCATTTCTGTGTACCAAGCAAACTTCATTCCAGAAACGCAGTGAATGACGTCAGTTTTCAGGTTCGTGAAGGCGAGATCGTCTGCATTGCCGGCATAGATGGAAACGGACAGACGGATTTTATTTACGGACTCACCGGCATTGAGAAATCCAACGGAGGAACAGTAACTCTCTGCGGACAGGATATTACGCATCTTTCAATTAAAAACCGCGGAAACAATATGAGTCATATTCCGGAGGACCGCCATAAACACGGCCTGGTGCTGGATTTTACTCTTGAACAGAATATGGTTCTACAGCGGTTTATGGAACCGGAGTTCCAGAAGGGGCAGTTTATCCGTTTTGCGGAAGTCCGTTCCTATGCGGAAAGGCTGATTGAACAGTTTGATGTCCGCAGTGGACAGGGACCGGTCACAAAAGTCCGTTCCATGTCCGGCGGAAACCAGCAAAAGGCCATTGTTGCCAGAGAACTGGATCGTGACAAGAAACTGATTATTGCGGTCCAGCCGACGCGCGGATTGGACGTCGGGGCGATTGAGTATATTCATAAACAGCTTGTGAAAGAACGGGACAAAGGGAAGGCGGTCCTGCTGGTCAGCCTGGAACTGGACGAAGTAATGAACCTTTCGGACAGAATCCTGGTGATGTATGAAGGCGAAATCGTCGGGGAATTCAATCCTAAACAAACCACAATCCAGGAACTGGGCCTATATATGACAGGCGCAAAACGACAGGATCGAAAGGAGGTTGAGGCATAATGAACATAAAGTCATTGCTGCAGCGGGACAGCGTCAGGACTGTTTTTGCTTCACTAATCGCGATCCTTGTCGGATTGCTTGCCGGTACGGTAGTCGTCGTTGTGGTGGGCCTTCTCAATCCGTCGATCAGTTCAAATATCATATGGGATGGCGTACGTCTCATTTTTCTGGGTGTTTTCAACACAGGCCGCGATGCAGCTGGGGCGCTGACTTTCGGCTTTAATCCGACCTTCTTTGGCAATATGCTGTTCCGTGCAATGCCTTTGATCCTGACCGGATTATCAGTTGCCATTGCATACAAGACCGGGCTGTTCAATATTGGAGCTCCGGGACAATATCTGGCCGGGATTTGTACCACTTTGTTTCTGGCTTTGAGTATCCCGACATCTTCAGTTCCGGCATGGCTGGTGTGGATCATCGCATTTTTCGGCGGTATGATCGCCGGCGCACTCTGGGGATGTATTCCTGGTCTGCTGAAATCCCTGCTGAATATTAATGAAGTCATTGCCTGTATCATGACAAACTGGCTTGCAGCCAGCCTGGTAACATGGGTGTTTGATATCAGCAACCTGAAAAATATGCTTGAAGGGACCAAGACCGGATATATATACAAAACTTCCTCCATAATCAACGATATCATTGTGGACGGAACAAGAACCATTTCAGGAACAAATCTGCCAGCTGGCGCCGAGGTTGTGTCCACCCGTGGCGGAGTTGCCACAGACAAGATGGGACTGGACAGGCTGTTTTCCGGCAGCCAGGTTAACGGGGGAATTCTGATCGCAATCCTGCTGGCCATCATTTTCTATATCATTATGGAGAAGACCACGCTTGGTTATCAGCTGAAAGCCTGCGGATCCAACCGTCACGCAGCAAAATATGCCGGTATCAAAGACAAACGGAATATCGTACTGAGCATGGCTCTGGCGGGTGCAATGGCAGGAGCGGCTGGTTCACTTTATGCACTGAGCGGAAATACAGAGTTCTTCTGGACCACTTATCAAAGCCTTCCTGCCGTTGGTTTTACGGGCATCGCAGTAGCTTTGCTTGCAGTGAATAACCCAATAGGCGTCATCTTCACCGGAACGTTTATGTCGTTCCTCAATATCAACGGACAGCAGCTGACAAAGATGACATCGTACAACGAATATATAACGGATGTCATTATTGCAGTAATCGTATATTTGTCAGCATTTATGCTCATGTTTAAGATGTGGCTCGGAAGGAAAAGAAAGATTTCCGTAAGTCCGGTCCGGGAAGGGGAGGTGAAGAAGTAATGGCGTTCCTGATCCGTCAAACTCTTATGTATATGGTGCCGCTGATGATTGTTGCTTTGGCCGGTGTATTTGCCGAGCGCAGCGGTATTATCAATCTTGCGCTTGAAGGTATGATGATTTTCGGCGCATACATCGGCGTAGTATGCCTGAATGTAATGGTCGATCTTGGATGGTTCAGCGCTGTCAAGGCTTCAGGTAACATGTGGACAATGCAATGGCTTCTTCTTCTGGCAATGCTGATCGCTGCTGTCGCGGGAAGCATTTTCTCGCTGCTTCTGGCTTTTGCGGCAATCAACTTGAAAGCGGACCAGACCATCGGCGGTACTGCACTGAATATGTTGGCGCCGGCGCTTGTGCTGTTTCTTGTCCGGATCACTGCAAAACAGAACGCGCTTCTGCTTTCCACAGGCGATTCTGCTACCTGGTTCATGATCAAAAAATCCATGTGGGGATTTGACAAAAGCTATAAGCTCAGCTGGATAGGCGACGCATTGCTGAACAAGGTTTATTTAACAACCTATATATGTATCGTTCTTTTTGTCATTATGTCTATAATCCTATACAAGACCAGGTTCGGCATCCGCCTTCGCTCCTGCGGAGAGAATCCACAGGCATCCGCTTCGCTGGGCATCAATGTGATCAGAATGCGTTATGCAGGCGTTATGATTTCCGGCGCATTGGCAGGTTTAGGAGGATGCGTGTATGCAGTCACGACTGCCAACTGTACCGCAAACGGAGAAGTTGCTGGATTTGGTTTCCTCGCACTCGCAGTTATGATTTTCGGGAACTGGAAACCGCTTCCTATTGCTGGCGGTGCTTTCCTGTTTGGTATCTTTAAATGCATTGCTGCTACATACAACACGCTGGATATCAACGCAGACGGGAAATATTGGCTTGCAGATATTGGCATCAGCTCGCATTTCTACAGAATGCTGCCATATCTGATCACACTGGTTGTTCTTGCCTTTACCTCAAAGAGTTCAAGGGCTCCGAAAGCAGAAGGCATACCATACGATCCGTCAAGACGTTAGGAGTCAGATACACTATTAAACAGGGGCTGTACGCAGGTTCAGCCCCGTTTCTTTTTGTTATTTATCTGTATTGATTCCCTTTTCAATTATTCCGTTCTCGTGTATAATTGAAAGGAGAACGGGGGTGATTCTGTGAACGATATCTGGTCAACGATCCGCAATATGACGTGGAACCTGACCCATCGTCTCGGAATCATCGACATCATCGATATCCTGATCGTGGCTGTGATCGTATATGAACTGCTCCTGCTGACAAGACATACCCGCGGAAGCGCCCTGCTGAAGGGCCTGTTTCTGCTGATACTGATCGTGATTGTCAGCAACGTGCTTGGTCTGACAAGCCTGAACTGGCTTCTGATGGTTATTCTGCAGAACGGCGCGCTGGTCCTGGTGATCCTCTTCCAGCCGGAGATCCGTAAGATGCTTGAGCGGCTGGGGCGGAGCAGGATCATTACCAAGAGGAGCAAATGGATACTGGATGACGACAGCGGGATCATCATCAACGAGATCGTGCAGACAGTCGTCGACCTCAGCCGCAGGCGCGTCGGAGCGCTTATCGTTTTTGAACGGAAAACCGGCCTGCAGGATGTGATTGAGACCGGAACGCAGCTGAACGCGGAGATATCCGCCCCCCTGCTGGAAAACATATTTGAACCGAATACGCCCCTGCACGACGGCGCCGTCGTAATCCGGAACGAACAAATCATGGCTGCCGCCTGTATCCTGCCGCTTGCCGAAGCCAGCGGCGTCAGCCGGGAGCTGGGAACGCGTCACCGCGCAGCTGTCGGTATTACTGAAAACACAGACGCTGCCGTAATTGTTGTGTCCGAGGAGACCGGTATTGTCAGCCTGGCTGCAGACGGAACCCTGAAGCGGCCTTTTACAGTTGACGAACTGAGAGCATTCCTGAACGGACTGTACAGGGCCAAAGTCACCGGGCTTGGATCCATCCTCCGGAATTTCGTCAGAAAAGGAGCGGTGGAAAAGAAAAAATGAGCGAGAACAAAAAGAAGATAAACTTCAAAAGATACCTGAACGCGCTGGTTGACGGACTCAGGCACCTGGTACTCCATAACGGATGGCTCAAAGCACTTGCCATCCTGATTTCCATTCTGCTCTGGGCCGGACTGATCTCACAGGATGAGACGATCACCCGGGACAAGACATTCCAGAATGTAGCCGTTTCGGTATCAGGCACTGAAGCCCTGAAAAGCAACAGTTTGATTGTCGTGTCCGATCTGGATGAACTGCTGGACGATGTCAGCATTACAGCCGCGGTTCCGCAGAAACAGTATGACCGTGCAGAAGCGTCCTCATACAACGTGCGCCTTGACCTGAGCAGGATCAAAGGAACGGGCGAGCAGGAGATCAGGCTCCAGAGCACCAATTCCTCCACATACGGCAAGGTCACATCCACCAATCCATCTTCGGTCAAGGTTATGGTCGAAGACTATATTGTACGCCAGAGAATCCCGGTTTCCGTCTCTGTGGAAGGAGACATCCCCGAGGGATGGTATATGTCTACGCCTTCCGTGGATCCGGCCCTTATTGCTGTCAGCGGTCCGAAGTCCATTGTAACGAATGTTTCCCGTGCCCGCGCCTATATCAGGACGGAAGATATCGAGTGGAAAGAAGGACAGATCGTTACCAGCTCAGAAATCGTACTGTACAACCGTGCAGGAGAAGCGGTAAAAAGCTCTCTGGTCAGCATGACAAGCTCTTCCCTGACGATTGACAGCGTACTGATTGAGCTGAATATCCTTCCAAGCAAGACGTTTGATACCGTTGACCTCATCCAGACAACCGGAACGGCGGCAAAAGGCTATCATATCAAAAACATCCGTATCAGTCCCGAAACCGTGACGGTTGCCGCCAGGGAGGAAGTCCTCGAACAGATGACAGACCTGTCCCTTGAACGCAATACAATCAATGTGAGAAACCTGAAGGAGACCACGCCTTTCCAACTGAAAGTTCAGAAGCCTTCCGACGACGCGATCCTCTCCAACGACACCATTACGGTAACCGTCGAGATCGAAGCGGAAGACCCGTAAGGAGTATCAGATGGGAAGCTTTGCAAACTCTCTGTTCAAGATCATGCTGGGATGGCTTCAGGGAGCTGTTTCAGCAGTATGGTCCGCTTTTACAAATGAAAAAGGGTATTCTCTGTTCAACTGGATCGGCAGGAACTGGCTCCTGATTGCGGGCATACTGTGCGTGGTCGGCCTGGCTGCCGATCTGTGCGTATACCTCTTCCGATGGAAACCGTTCAAGGTCTGGAAGAGCTTTTTGTCCGGAAACAGTAAAAAATCCGAAGAGCCGGAATATGAAGAACAGGAGACTTTTTCCGCTGACAATACCTCCAGGCCGGTGAGGCAACCCCGAAGGGATCCGGTTCCGGAACCGGTGCCGGCATATCATGAAAGGCGTGTTCAGGAGCCGGATTTCTCCCAATGGGAGGACGAAACTGAAAAACCGAACCAAACGGACATACAGCCTGCCGAAAAACCGGCGATGGTCACCAATGCAGGTTATATTGTTCCGGAGGACAGCCCTTACCGCAGACCCGCGGAAAAAACGCATACAAATATACTGCCGGCAGAGGAACCTGAGAGAACAGAAAGCCAGGCTGCCGGACCGGACAGGAACGAACAGAATCCCGTCGTACCAAGAAGACGGAAAAGGGTAAACGTAGCAGAACTGTTTACTGATCCCGAAGAAGAACTGAAGCAGTTTGACGCGCCGCAAAACGTGATCGACAGCCGCAGGGCATACCGTGAACCGGTCTATCCGAGCGGATGGAAAAAAAGTGAGGACAAAGAAGAATGACAGATCTTCTTCAGGGCTGCCGTTACCTTGTGCTGACCGGCAATTACGGAAGCGGGAAGACCGAACTGGCACTCAATCTGGCGCTGCGCTTTTCACAGCAGTTTCAGACCACGCTGGTTGACCTGGATATCGTCAATCCGTATTTCAGAAGCGGGGAAAAAGCGGAAGAAATGAAGCGGGCCGGCGTCAGGATGCTGATGCCGACATACGCAATGACCACGGTGGATATTCCGGCCCTGCCGGCGGAGATTCAGAGCGTTTTTGAAGTCCCCTCGGACAGAGTAATCTTTGACGTCGGCGGGGACGATACTGGCGCAGCAGCGCTGGGCAGGTATTATCCCTCGTTCATGGCAAGGCGGGAAGAAACAAAAATGATCCTTGTGATCAACTGTATGAGACCCCTTACCAGGGAACCGGAGGAGATTGTTGATCTTGCTGAACGGATCTGCAACCGGGGCCGGCTGAAGATCGATATGCTGATCAACAATACCAACCTGGCGGACATGACGGAACCGGGAATGATCGAAAACGGAGAACGGGTGACGCTTTCCTGCGCTGAAAAACTCGGCGTGAGCGAAGTGATTACCGCCGGGAAAGAGGAACTCCTGGAAAAGTGCCGTCTTCAGACACCGACACTGAAGATCAGGAGATATATGGCGCCGGAATGGATGGAACAGGTATGAACGGACAGCTCCCGGAAGCATTTGTCAGCAGGATGCGGCTGCAGCTCGGGGAAGAGCTGTCCGCTTTTTTGCATTCCCTGGATAAACCTCCTGTCAGGGGAATCCGCCTGAATCCTCTGAAAACGACTGATGCTGCCCTGAAGTACACTGAAGACGGACGGATCCCCTGGGAAGAAAACGGGTATTACCTGGAAGCCGGATCGGACGCAGGTGCAAGCATCCTGCATGCGGCAGGAGCTTTTTATATCCAGGAACCCGGCGCAATGCTCCCGGCAGCGATCCTGAACGCAAAACCGGGGGAGAGGATCCTGGACCTGTGCGCAGCGCCGGGCGGGAAATCCACGCAGATCGGCTGCGCGATGCGGGGTAACGGATTACTCGTATGCAACGAACCGGTTCCCAAACGCGCGATGATTCTCAGCGGAAACATTGAACGTATGGGACTGCCGAACACAGTGGTCACGAACGAATGGCCGGACAGGCTGGCGGACAGATGGCCGGATGGATTCGACGCTGTACTCGTAGATGCACCCTGCTCAGGAGAGGGCATGTTCCGCAGGGACCCGGAAACCAGAAAAGAATGGACCGCGGAGAGATCGGAAGGCTGCGCAGTACGGCAGCGCGAGATCCTGGAGGCAGCCGTACGCCTTGTCCGTCCGGGCGGCAGGCTTGTGTATTCCACGTGCACATACAACCCGGCAGAGAATGAAGAAAACGTCCGCTGGCTGACGGACAGCTATCCGGATTTCCATACAGAAACTTTCCGGATGCCGGGTATTGAAGCGCCGGACGGTATGTATACCTGTTATCCGCACCGCATCAAGGGCGAGGGTCAGTTTGTCGCGCTGTTCAGAAGGGCGGGGGATAAACCGGCTTCCCTGCCGGCGGATCATTCCATACTGAAGCCGACCGGATCAGACTCCGCTATATTTGAAGCCGCGTTTCCGTCATTCCCGAAGGCAACGCATCTTTTCGGCAAAACACTGGTTACCATTTCGGAACTGCCTGACATGAAAGGAATCAGGGCATTCCGAATCGGCCTGCATCTGGGAGAAGTAAAAGGAAAAGTTGCCGTTCCGGATCATGCGGCAGCGCTTTGTTTCCGTACGCCGGAGATTAAGACGTTTGATCTCGGCCCGGAAGAAGCCGTGAAGTATATGGCCGGTGAAACTGTTCCCGGAGACGCGGCCGGATGGATTCTGATGCGCTATAAGGGCCTGACTGTCGGTTGGGGGAAAGCCAGCGGAGGAATCGTCAAAAACCATTATCCGAAAGGGCTGAGAGGACTGCAGTTTGTTCCGTAAAAAGGAGGACAGGATGATCAGGAATATTGTTTTTGACATGGGAAATGTCCTTATACTGTTTGATCCGGAACGCTTTATGGATGTGGAAGGGATTGAAGATCCGGAGGACAGGAAACTCATACTGCGCGAACTGTTCCAAAGCACGGAATGGGCGCAGATGGATCTCGGCGTTCTGACAGAAGAAAGCGCCGCACCCATTATCCTGGAGAGGATTCCCGTACGTCTGGCGGAACCGGTGAACCATTTGCTTCACTGCTGGTGGGAAGGCAGAGCCTGCATTCCGGGAATGGAAGAACTGGTCAAAACCCTGAAGGATTCCGGGTACAGGATTTTCCTGCTCAGCAATGCAAGCGTATCACAACACCGATACTGGCCGCAATTTCCGATGAGCAAACTGTTTGACGGGAAACTGATTTCCTGCGACTACGGGATTGTAAAACCGAATCCGGAAATTTACCGGATTTTTATTCAGCAGTTCGGGCTCGAACCGTCAGAGTGCCTGTTTATTGACGATCTGCCCGCGAATGTGGCTGCCGCGGTCCAATGCGGCTGGAAAGGAATTGTCTTTCACGGGGACGCGGAAGAACTGAAGAAAAAACTGACAATAAATGGAATACGGTTAAATTGCTGAAGGGCTTGATCGGTAACGTTTCCAACGATTTCACCTGTTCTCTATGGGAAATAATCATTACTTTTTATACATTTTTACTGTTGCATTTTTTTCGTATTAGATTATAATATCCTTAGTCAACGGCATGTGCCGCAAAAAGAAATAAAAGGAGATATCTGTATGAAAAAACTGTTATCCATTCTGCTTGTGCTTGCCATGGTTATTTCCGTATGCTCTCTGGCGTCTGCCGAGACTCTGGAAGAAATCATCGCACAGGCTCAGACAATGACCAATGAGGAACTGTACAAGAAGGCCATCGAAGAATCCAACGGCAAGACCCTGCTCGGTATCGGCAACTCCAGCCGCGGCAAGACCGCCAAGGAAACTTTCATTGAGCTGCTGAAGTCCATAGATCCTTCCTATGATACGACGATCGAATGGACACAGCCGAAGAACAACTCCATTTTTGAAGCGCTGACCGGATCCAGCGAGTACTTTGTTACCCTGATCCAGGACGGCAACCAGATCCAGAGCAAGATGATCAACACTGGCGAACTTCTGAATTTTGTTCCGCTCGACTGGGCGAACGCGGAAGGCGTTGCCAAAGAGAACAATGAAAATCCGCTGGCCCTGCAGACGCTGAACAAGGTGTTCGAATTCAACAACCAGGGTGACAAGACCTACATGAACTGCTGGGATTTCGTTGCTCCTGACGTGCATCCGCTGTTCATGGGCGTCAACTCCGAACCTGTCGGCAAGAACTTCCTGTATATGCTGACCCGTGACGATTATGCCGCCGTTGTAAAAGATGCTTATGACAAGCTTGATGCCGACAAACAGGCGATTTTTGCTCCGACCATCGAAGAAATGGAAGCGGAAGCTGCCGATCTGGAACTGACCGGAGAAAATGCCAAGTATGCGCTGGCCTGGATCAAGCTGTGGTGCACACAGTATCAGGAAGAAACGGATGACGGCCCGATCTGCAATACGCTGGTTGACAAGAGCGCTGCCGGACAGGCCGGCCTGCTGGTTTATTCCAAGCTCCGCAGCGTTGAGGAAAGCGAATCCGTTTCCGTGAACAATGTGACCGTTGCCGCTTACCAGGACGGCTATGAAGGTTTCGGCGGCTATGCCTACAAGCATTATATGATGATCCCCAAGGCAACCCAGTATCCGTGGACTGCCTGCGCGTTCATCGCATACATCACCACCACCCAGGAGGGCTTCAAAGCCTGGGGCAAGGATATGGGCGGATACGCTCCTGTTCCGGCATGCATGCAGGACCACAGCAATGACGGCGGTGACGAGTTCCCGGCCAAGAACGACCGCGGCTATGACTGGTGGCTGAACACCGGCAAGCTCGTTGTTGAAGACCCGGCTTACTGCGCTTCCGTTGCTGATGTAATGGGCGACTGGATTGACCTCCAGATCGGTATGAAGTAATTCGGAAAAAACAACCATACGGCAGGCGGCGCATCGGAGAGGCCGATACGCCGCCTGTCCCTGTTAATTGACTCTCTTTTACCGATACCATACTGATAAATATACCGGACCACAACCGAAAGGGGACAGGATAATGACTTCGCTTGCCATCAAAGCATCCCCGTGGAAGAGAAGGCTGAACAGGATCCTTACTTACCTGTCAAAGCCGCAGAACGCCATCCTGCTTGCCCTGGGTATCATCCTTACCGTCACTACAATCTGGCCGGCATTCACCATTGTCCGTGATACCGTCACGATCCACCAGGGTACGGTTGATACCCGCGGCGCTGAAGCAGGACAGGTATATACAACATTCAACTGGACGGACCTTTTCGCGCCGGCGACAAAAACAGCCCAGAAGCTCGCTGTCATAAACCTATGGACTCCGCTGCTCAACTCAGTCCTGCTGAGCATTTTTGCGTGTATCGGGTCAATCTTATACGGCGGTCTGTTTGCCTATCTGGTTACACGTACCAACCTGAAATTCAAGAAATACCTGAGTTCGATTTTTATCTTTCCGTACATTATGCCTCAGTGGACGCTGGCTGTGATCTGGCGCAACCTGTTCAACAGCCATGCGGTCACCAAAGGCGCGGACGGATTGTTTGCATCGGTCTTCGGAATCAACATGCCGGCATGGTGGTGCCAGGGCATGTTTCCAAGCGCGGTAGTGCTGGCACTGCATTATGCGCCGTTCGCATATATCCTGATCGGCGGTATTTTCCGGAATATGGACGCCAATCTGGAAGAGGCCGCCACCATTCTGAACACCCCAAAGTGGAAAACATTCCTGCGGGTAACGCTGCCGCTGGTGAAACCGGCCATTCTCTCCACTATTCTGCTGGTGTTTTCCAGCGCAATGGGTTCATACCCCATTCCGCATTACCTGAAACTTTCCACCCTGTCCACCAAGTATGTGGAGATGAACGTTCAGCGTACGGGCGAAGCCAGCATTCTGGCTGTGATCATGATGCTGTTCGGGATTATGATCCTGATTGTGAATCAGCGGACCACATCCGGACGGAAAAACTTTACGACCGTTACCGGAAAATCAGGACAGAGCAGCGTGGTCAACCTTGGAATCGGGAAATATATCCTGTCCTTTATCTATATCCTGACCACACTGTTCACCGGCATAATCCCGATCCTGCTGTTTGCGGTCGAAACCTTCCTGCCGAATCCGGGTGATTATTCATTTATTACCGGCGGAATTGCCGGCCATATGACAACCAAGTGGTGGGCTACGGCGGAGAATGTTTCGGAGAACGGAATGTACGGACAGAAAGGCATGCTGTTCAACGAAACCATCTGGAACGCTTTCGGCGGCACGCTGCTTGTTGCCCTTGTCTGTGCGCTGGTTGCCGGAACGATCGGCACCCTTGTCGGATACTGCGTCAGCAAAAACCGCAGAAGCAAATGGGCCGCATACGTCAACAATATGGCATTCCTGCCTTACCTGATGCCCGCGCTTGCTGTCGGCGTCGCATTTGCCAAATTCGGTTCCTCCGTAGGTATCTATAACACGTTCCTGCTTCTGATTCTTGCGGGTACGATCAAGTACATTCCATTTGCCAGCAGAAGCGCATTGAATTCGATGATGCAGCTTTCCGGCGAAATAGAGGAGGCGGCCATCATTCAGGATGTTCCCTGGTGGAAACGGATGCTGAGAATTATCATTCCAATCCAGAAATCGAGCATTATCAGCGGATATCTGCTTCCATTCATGACATGCCTCAGAGAACTGACCCTGTTCATGCTGTTGTGCAGCCAGGCGAAGATTATTACCACACTTCTGGATTATTTTGACGAAATGGGACTGTACGCATTCTCAAGCGGTATCAACCTGATCCTGGTCCTTGTGATCCTCGCGTTCAACGCGCTGGTAAACAAACTGACCGGCGCCAGTATCGACAGCGGAATCGGCGGAGACGCCAAATAACAGAGAGGATGAGTGAATATGGCTAGAATAGAGTTAACGCATGTGACAAAACGCTGGGGCGGCTTCTACGCGGTGGACGACCTGGACCTGCTGATTGAAGACAACGCTTTTGTTACGCTGCTGGGCCCTTCCGGATGCGGAAAAACCACTACGCTGCGTATGATCGCCGGGCTTGAAACACCGACGACAGGAAGGATCACCATTGACGATACCGTTGTGTTTGACAGCGAAGCAGGAATCAATATTCCGGCAAACAAGCGCAGGGTTGGTTTTCTGTTCCAGAATTATGCCCTGTGGCCGAATATGACGGTGTTCCAGAATATCGCGTTCGGACTGAGCAACATCAAGGAAACGGGGCTGTCCGTTTCTCCTGAAGGGGAGATCATACGCAATCCCGATGCAGACGGAACGCCACGAAAACTGACAAAGGAAGAGATCAAAAAGATCGTCGCCCGGGTCAGCGCGATTGTTAAGATTCAGCCGTTCATGGACCGATATCCCGGAGAACTGTCCGGCGGCCAGCAGCAGCGTGTAGCCATAGCCCGTACGCTTGCTCCCGGGCCGAAGGTTCTGTTTATGGACGAGCCTCTTTCCAACCTTGACGCAAAACTCCGTCTGGAGATGCGTTCGGAACTGCAGCGCCTGCATCTGTCCACCGGCAGCACGTTTGTATATGTTACACATGACCAGATGGAAGCCATGACGCTGGCTACGCGGATCTGCCTGATATCCAACGGCGTGCTTCAGCAGTATGACGCGCCGCTGACAGTTTACAACAAACCGAACAACACGTTTGTAGCCGACTTTGTCGGCAATCCGGCCATCAACTTCATGAATGCCAGGGGAACACAGAAGGAGGACGGCAGCTTCGAACTGACGCTTCTGAGCGACTATAAGGCATCTTTCACTCCGAGTGAACCTGTGAAGGCTGACGAATGGTATGCAGAAGCAGAAAAAGAAATTGCAGCATTTGAGGCCAAGCAACGCCCGGCGGAAAAGACAAATAAGGACGTGCCGTTCAATTATCCGATTGCGATGGTAACGGATATGCCTGATGAAAGAACACCGGACAAGGAAGACTGGGTAGTCGGTGTCCGTCCGGAATTTGTCAGCATCTGCGATGATGGACCGATTGAAGGAGAAGTATTCTCGGCCATGCCTACCGGTATGGAAACAACAGTCCGGATCAGGGTGGGAAATTTCCTGCTGACCAGCGTGATCTTCGGTGGTATCACATACAAGATCGGAGAAAAAATCCGCCTGCGCTTTACCGGAGACGGCGCTACCCTGTTCTCCCGTGTGAACGGACGACTGACTGCCACAGGGAAAATTGATGTAAAATGATCTGATCTTTTCTTTCCGGCTGTCTGCATATCATGCAGACAGCCTTTTTCATGCAGAAAATGCTTGACTTCATTTGCTGTTTGACGTAAAATAGCGGTTGGCAATCAATAGCTCCGCTAGCCCCGGTAGCCATTGACACAATTCCGGACATGCGACCATCATGAACGGAGAACTTCAACCAACAACCCAAGGAGGAAGTACTTTGAAGACATTTATTCCTAAGGCTGCTGACATCGACCGCAAATGGTACGTTGTCGACGCGGATGGGATGGTACTGGGCCGTCTGGCGAGCCAGGTTGCGAACATCCTTCGCGGCAAGAACAAGCCGATCTATACCCCGAATATGGATACCGGAGACTATGTAATCATCATCAACGCTTCCAAAGCCGTACTGACCGGCAAGAAGCTGGATCAGAAGATCTATTATCACCACAGCGGATATGCCGGCGGCCTGAAAGAGACCAAGTACCGCAAGCTGATGGCCGAGAAGCCCGAGTTTGCCGTGCGCCGCGCTGTCGTGGGCATGCTGCCCAAGGGACCGCTGGGACGTCAGATGGCCCGGAAGCTTAAGGTTTATGCCGGAGCCGAGCACGAGCAGGCCGCTCAGAAGCCTGAAGTGCTGGACCTGAAGTGACGTGGAAAGGAGTAAAAGAGAATGGCTAAGGTAGAATACAGTGCAGTTGGTCGCCGTAAGAAAGCCGTTGCCCGCGTCCGTCTGGTTGCCGGCGATGGAAAGATCACGATCAACAAGCGTGATATCGACAATTATTTCGGTCTGGAAACGCTGAAGATGACAGTCCGTCAGCCCCTGACCCTGACCAATACCGGTAACTTTGACGTGTTCGTCAATGTGAACGGCGGCGGTCTGACCGGCCAGGCCGGCGCGATCCGTCACGGCATCAGCCGCGCCCTGTGCAAGGCTGATCCCGAAATGCGCGGCACCCTGAAGAAGGCCGGCCTGCTGACCCGCGATCCTCGTATGAAGGAACGCAAGAAGTACGGTCTGAAAGCTGCCCGCCGGGCTCCGCAGTTCAGCAAGCGCTGATCAAGGATCTGCTTTTTCATCCCTGTACCTCACGGTACAGGGTTTTTTCATGATAAACCGCTTGAAAGCGGACAGAACGAAAGTTATAATATCCCTGTCATACAAATTATGGACGGAGGTTCCGGAAAATGAATCAATGGATCAATCTGGACAAGCTTGCATCCTGGCGGAACGTCGCTCAGGCTGAACATGTCGACCTGACAAAAGTGATGAACGGAGCAGAGGGAACTGAGAGGGTCAGGAAGTATAAAGCACCGATGGCGGCGGGCCTGACTTATTCCTATGCAGCAAAGCAGGTGGACGACAGGATCCTGGCGGTCCTTTGTGAACTGGCGAAAGAGGCGCAGCTTGCTTCCAAGTTTGAAGAACTGTACAACGGCGCCGTAATCAATACCGGCGAAAAGCGCCTGGTCCTGCATCACCTGACCCGCGGACAGCTCGGGAAGGCTGTCAATGCAGACGGTAAAGATAAGCGCGCGTTCTATACTGAACAGCAGCAGAAGATCGCTTCCTTTGCCGGGAAGGTGCACGACGGACAAATCCTGAATGAAAAAGGGGAGAAGTTCAATACCGTCGTTCAGATCGGTATCGGCGGAAGCGATCTTGGTCCGCGGGCCATGTACCTTGCGCTTGAAAACTGGGCAAAGAAAAACGGATGCTTCCGGATGGAAGCAAAGTTCATCAGCAATGTGGACCCGGATGACGCCGCCGGTGTACTCGGTTCCATTGATCCTTCCAGGACCATCTTTATCCTGGTTTCCAAATCCGGCACGACGCTCGAAACGCTGACAAACGAAGCGTTTGTAAAGGACGCCCTGAAGAAGGCCGGCCTGGATGCGTCAAGGCATATGATCGCCGTGACAAGCGAGACTTCTCCGCTGGCGGGCAACAGTGATTATCTTGATGCATTCTTTATGGACGACTATATCGGCGGCAGGTATTCCTCCACGTCCTCCGTCGGCGGAGCCGTGCTGTCGCTTGCCTTCGGACCTGAAATCTTTGCCCGTTTCCTGAACGGCGCGGCTGAAGAAGACAGGCTGTCCGCCGGAGACGACCCGATGCAGAACGCCGCCATGCTGGACGCACTGATCGGTGTCTATGAGCGAAACGCGCTGGGCTATCCGGCTACCGCTGTACTGCCTTATTCCCAGGCTCTGAGCCGCTTTCCGGCCCATCTGCAGCAGCTTGATATGGAATCGAACGGAAAAAGCGTAAACAGAAGGGGAGAACCGGTATCCTATCCGACAGGACCAATCATCTTCGGAGAACCCGGAACAAACGGCCAGCATTCCTTTTATCAGCTGCTTCACCAGGGAACGGACATCATCCCGCTTCAGTTTATCGGCTTTGTCAACAATCAGGCTGAAGTCGATGTTACAATCCAGGGGAGTACCAGCCAGCAAAAGCTTTGCGCCAATGTGGCCGCCCAGATTATGGCCTTTGCCTGCGGCAAGGAGGATGAAAACCTGAACAAGCGTTTTGAGGGAAACCGTCCTTCCAGTATCATTATCGGCGACCGCCTGACGCCTGAAGCACTCGGCGCGCTGCTTGCCCATTTTGAGAACAAGGTCATGTTCCAGGGATTCCTGTGGAACCTGAACAGTTTTGACCAGGAAGGGGTACAGCTGGGCAAGGTGCTTGCCAAGCGCGTGCTGGCGCATGAAACGGAAGGGGCACTGAAAGAAATCAGCGACCTGCTGAAGATCTGACAGCTGAATTGTCCTGTTTTTCAGATGTGCGAACAGGAACTGCCGGTCCCGGATACGGGACCGGCAGTTTTTATGCCTGAATGGTACGGAAGGAGGCTGCCCGACCGAGACGGTTCATTACCGCCAGGCCGACTCCTTCAGGCGGAACGACCTCACTGAAAACCATCTCCATGCCTTCTTCGTCCAGACGACGGAGGACGTCAAAAAGACGGTGCGCGATTTCAGTCGGGGAGGAAGAAGGACCGATATCGTGGGGGTGGCACGCAGAAAGCTGTTCAACATGTTCGGAGAAACAGAGCACACAGGCTTTTTTTCCCCTGGCTTCCTGTTCCAGACACAGTTTCCGCAGCAACGGAACAACATGGTCTTCAGGCCCCTGGACAAGCGTGACGACAGCCTTTGGCGCATAATGCCTGTAACGCATACCGGGGGAAAGCGCCTTCTCGTTTTCACGGAGAGGACGCAGCACGCTTCCCGCAACGGAAACATCACATTTCAATACGCTGCTGATCATTTCCCGTGTTACGCCGCCCGGACGCAGGATTACCGGATCGCCATGACAAAGGTCAAGCACCGTTGATTCCAACCCGACATCGCACATGCCGCCATCAATGATCAGCGGAATTTTACCATTCATGTCTTCCATCACATGGGCCGCCGTAGTCGGGCTGGGCCGACCTGAACTGTTCGCGGAAGGAGCGGCAACGGGCAGGTTGCAGGCTTGAAGCATCGCACGGGCAACTGGATGGGAAGGCATACGGACAGCAACTGTCGGAAGGCCCGCCGTTACTTCGTCCGGAATGGCAGGTTTCCTGACGCAGAGAATGGTCAGCGGACCGGGCCAGAAGGCATCCATCAGAGGGAAAGCCCGTTCCGGGACTTCGCAGATCGATTCAAGCTGTTTCCTGTCATGAATATGAACAATGAGCGGATTGTCGGCCGGGCGTCCTTTGGCAGCGAATATGGACAATACCGCTTCACGGTCCAGTGCGTTTGAACCAAGGCCATATACAGTTTCAGTCGGAAAGGCGACGAGGCCACCGCTTTTCAGGATATCTGAAGCGAGGATATAGGTATCTGTACCCGGAGAAAGCAGCTGGGTATTCAAGGATGATCACTTCCGGTTCTGAGATTCATTCTTTCCGTTTTTTCGGCAAGTCGGAGCGCGTCGATAAACGGAGCAAGGTCTCCGTTCATCACATTGGCGGTCCTGTTGACCGTAAGGTTCAGGCGGTGATCCACCACATAATCATGGTTGAAATAGTAGGTGCGGATCCGATCGCTCCGCTCGCCCCACCTGATCTGGTTTTTCCTGTCCTCCGCAAGAGCGGATTCCTGCTCTTCCCTCATCCTGTCAAGCAGCCGGGAACGCAGTACACGGAGCGCTTTGGATTTGTTTTCAAGCTGGCTGCGTTCATCCTGGCAGGTGACGACCGTTCCGGAAGGAATGTGGGTGATCCGGACCGCACTGTCGGTTGTGTTGACGCCCTGGCCGCCATGGCCGGAAGCATGAAAGACATCAATGCGAAGATCAGCGGGGTCAATGGTCAGCTCGACTTCCTCCGCTTCCGGAAAGACCGCGACGGTAACGGTTGAGGTGTGGATCCGGCCGCCGCTTTCCGTAACCGGAACACGCTTGACACAGTGAACACCGCTTTCAAACTTCATCCGCGCAAAGGCTTCAGATCCCGAGATCAGCAGAAGCGCTTCATTGACACCGCCGAGGTCCGTATCGCTGAGGGAAAGAATAGACGCCTGAAGCTGGTTTCTGTCTGCATATTTCAGATACATCCGCAAAAGATCGCCCGCGAAGAGAGCAGCTTCCTCACCGCCGACTCCCGCGCGGATTTCCATAATCACATTCCTGTCGTCAAGCGGATCCGGAGGAACAAGCAGGAGCTTCAGTTCGTCAAGCAGGAGGCGGCGCTCATCGGACAGCGCAGCCAGCTCTGATTCCGCCTCGGCGGCAAAATCCGGATCAAGGGTCAGTTCACGTGCTTCTGCGATATGTTTTTCAACCTGACGGTAGTTTTCGTATTTCAGCACGAGGGGTTCCAGGGCAGAACGCTCTTTTAAGAAGGTCTGGTAACGCGGGAAATCCTGTATAACTTCCGGTTGGGCAATGGCCTCGGAAAGTTCACGGTAACGTTCGGTAACCGCCTCAAGTCTATCGAACATAAATCCTCCGTTTATCAGGGTAAAACTGCCAGTATCATTCTTTCAATGCCGGAATAATCTTTACGGATTTCAATGTGCCGGAATCCCTTCTGTGCAAGCAGGGCGGACAGGCATTCAGCTTCATTGAAGCCGATCTCCAGCATCAGTTTTCCGCCGGGGACAAGAACTGACGGAGCTTTTTCGATGATCCGGCGGTAAAGCGAGCATCCGTCAGGGCCGCCGTCAAGCGCGAGCCGCGGCTCCTTCATTACTTCTGGCTGGAGATGATCACATACAGATGACGGAATATACGGGGGATTGCTGACGATCAGATCAAAAGAAGAACCGGACAGACCGTCCAGGAGATCGGACCGGCAAACCGATACATCCAGTGACAGACGCACGGCATTAACAGCCGTCACGTTCAGCGCGTCCTCAGACAGGTCCGATAACGTTACACAGGCATCCGGACGATCCGCCTTGACGGTCAGGCCAATACAGCCGCTTCCGCAGCACAGGTCGAGTACACGCGGCACAGGGATATCTCTGATGACATCAAGCGCCCATTCACAAAGCAGTTCGGTTTCAGGCCGGGGGATGAGTACCCTGGAATCCACTTTGAACAGCCGGCTGCAGAAAGGAGCCTCTCCGAGAAGATACTGCAGCGGAATCCGGTTCATCCTTTTTTCTGCAAGAACCTGATAAGCAGAAAGGACAGCGGGATCCGGATGAGTGTCCGTATCCAGCCTCAGTTCCAGCACAGGCCTGCCGGTCAGATGGGCAAGCAGCAGCGCGGCGTCATTTTCCGGATCAGGGATCCCGCTGTTCCGGAATTGCTGCGCCGTAAGGCGGATCAGTTCACGCGGCGTCATACTTCCGGAACAGGTTCCGAATCGATGCTGCCTTCCGTATCGGCAGCGGGCCCGTCATCCACAGGCGGTACATATCCGGGTTCGGATTCATGATAATTCCTGAAAACAGCCCAGCCTTCAGGCGTTTTCCGCGCATGATCCGGGATACCGTTCAGAACCACGTTAACGGATACGATCGCACATTCGAGCATTTTTTCGTCAGGTTCCCGCGTTGTCAGGCGCTGCATCTGCATACCGGGCCAGCGAAGGACACAAGCAGCTTTGCTGTCTGAATGCGCAAGACCCATGAGCACTTCGTAACTGATCCCGGCAACGATGGGGAGCATTGCCAGGTGGAACAGGAACCGCAGGAAGAAATTAGGGATGGGAACGAGTACATTCAATATGAGGAAAAGGACGATACTGATTAAAAAAACGATCAGGAGAAAAGCTGTACCGCAGCGGGGATGAAGGCGGGAAAAAGTCTGAGCATTTTCCGGCGTCAGGGACAATCCGGATTCGTGGCAGTGAACGGATTTGTGTTCCGCACCATGATACTGGAAGGTTCTTCTGACATCCGGGACAAAGCCGCAGAAAATCATATAACCGACCAGCAGCAGGATTTTGACCAGGCCGCCGATCAGCGTATACCCGATGACCGGCATACCGGCGTTACGCAGCAGGCTTTCGACGCCGGCAGGCAGCGCGATGAACAGGGCAACGGAGAGAACGACCGCCAGAATGATCGCGAAAGCCATGACGATCTTGTCCACACCTTTTCCAAGCTTATCGGCAAGCCATTTTTCAAACTTCGTCGGTTCCTCGTCCAGCATTCCGAGCATTTTGGTGGAATCTTCCAGCGTGTTCATCCCGTAATAGAGCATGGTGGCCATATTGATGATACCGCGGATAAAAGGCTTCCCCATCCAGGGATGCTTTTGTTTAAGCGGAACAAAGGGCGTCAGTTTTGTTACCATGGTACCGTCAGGACGCCTGACCGTAACCGCAGTGGCGACAGGGGAACGCATCATCACGCCTTCCATGACGGCCTGCCCGCCTACGTCGAAATGCCGGTCCTGTTCTGTTCTGTTCATCACCGGATTAACCGTCCTTTCAAATAAATCAACTCTGTTTTGTTCGACATCCTGATGAGTATTCCCTTTGCTTCACCCAATTTTCACATCGGCTTCATGCCGTTGTCAGGCAAGAAATCCGAGGTACTCATTAAAGACGTTGAACAGCATATCTCCGGAACAGACGGGAAGCAGCATATCCGTCTTTCCGATGGGAACAAAATCAAACAGATCCGACGAGGCGGTCAGGACAAGCGCCGGGCAGATCTCACAGTGCGGACCGAAAACAACCTCAAGAAAAGGGCAGTATTTAGCTGCCTGAAGCACTTCATCCGGATTGACTTTGTCTTTCATCTTGAATTCCAGACTGAATACATGATCCGGAGTGATCACCAACACGTCCGCATATATGCGAATCATCCTGGCCCGATTGATCCTCAGCTCAAAAACAAGCTCCCAGTTGAGGAAAGACGGATCTGTCATTCCGGAAAGGTCCCGGAACAAAATTCGCATTACTTCACGGCAATCAAGGAAGGAATGGAACAGCCCGCGTGCGTCATTCAGATTCCTTCCGATCCTTCTGCAGCCTTCCTGCAGCCCGGAAAGCCATTCATCCTCCCGTGTGTCCAGAAATTCGCGTACGGTTCCGTACCAGCCGGAAAACTCATACAGCCCCTCATGAACGGGTGCCTGGCGGATCAGTGCATGCCAGCGGAAAGATTCATCCTGATAGCAGAGTTCGTGCATCAGCGGGGAAGAAAAGAGCAGATGATTGACAGCCTGACGGGTGAGGCCAAGAGCAGAAGCGATCTCCTTTGCCATGACGCCGCCGCGGGAAGAGATCAGGGAGTACACGGCCTGTTCCTCCGGGGAAAACACGGGAAGTCTGTCAGAAGCCAAACGATCACCTCCGGGAAAAGACAGGTGAATTATATCATATTATCTCAAAAAATGCTTGCAATGGATTCATGAATATGCTAATATACATTTTGCGGTTTATCCGCCATTGCATACGCGAAAGAGGTGAAACAGCAATGAAGGAAAATATTCATCCCCAGTATGGTAAGTGCGTGGTTCGCTGCGTATGCGGTGAAACTTTTGAAACCGGCTCTACCAAGAAAGAGATGAAGGTGGATATCTGTTCCAAGTGCCATCCTTTCTATACCGGCAAGCAGAAGCTGGTTGACACGGGCGGCCGTGTTGATCGTTTCAAGAAGCGCTTCAATATTGAATAAGTTTTCCTGCGGGCGCACCGAAAAGGCGCGCTCTTTTCATATCATAAAACCGGTCCGGCGTACAGCCGGACCGGTTGTGTCATTCAGGAAGAAATCATTCGATCTCGCCGGAACAGGCACGATCGAACAGGGCTTTGACTTCATCAGAGGGCTCTTTGTCGATCAGTGTGACGGTTACCGCAGCGATCAGGCCGGCGATGAAACCGGGGATGATTTCATAAACGCCTGTGGAGGAGAGGAATATGAGCCAAAGGATATCAACCAAAGCACCGACAGAAATACCGGCAATCGCACCTTTGAAAGTAAACCTTCTCCAGAAGAGGCTCAGCAGGATGGCGGGTCCGAACGCAGCACCGAATACGCCCCAGGCGTTGGAAACGAGATCCATGATGGAGCCTGTGTTCGGATTTGTGGCAAGGATCAGCGCCAGAAGCGCGATTACAAGCACTACAAGGCGGCTGTTCCAGAGCATTTCACCGTCAGACGTCTGGTTCTTGCGGATCAGGGGCTTATACACATCGCTGGAGAACGAAGAGGCCGCGGACAGGAGCTGACTGTCGGCTGTGGACATTGCCGCCGCAAGAATGGCGGACAGCAGGATGCCTGAAATCAGGGAAGGGAACAGCTGACGGACCATTGTGATAAACACCAGGCTGTTTTTGGAAACAGTTTCATCAAAGCCCAGATACATCCGGCCAATGATACCGACCAGAACAGCGAAGATCAGGATCAGGGTTGTCCAGGTGATGCCGATCTTTGCGGAGCGCTTCAGGGATTTCTGGCTTTCAAGAGACATAAAACGGATGATAATATGAGGCATTCCGAAATAACCCAGGCCCCAACCGAAACCGGAAACAATATCCTGCCAGGATGCGAAGGGGGAGAAGAAGTTGGGCACTTCCTGAGTGATCTGTGCGGTGCTGCCGGACAGGTGGGAAACAGCAAAGATCGGAGCCAGCAGCAGCGCACCGAGCATGAGCATGCCCTGGAAAAAGTCGGTCCAGCAGACCGCGGAAAAACCGCCCAGGAAAGTATACGCTACAATAATGAAAGCGGCTATGTACATTGCCACGTTCGTATCAACACCCAGCACGGTATTGAACAGCGTGCCGGCTGCCTTGATGCTGGAAGCGGCGTAGATTGTGTAGGCCAGAAGGAAGATTACCGCGCAGACAACCTGCAGTGAATGGGATTTGGACTTGAAACGGTTGGTCAGGTACTGCGGAATGGTAATGGAGTCATCGGCTGCAATGGAGAAAGAGCGAAGGCGGGGCGCCTCAAAAATCCAGCTCAGCGCATATCCGATTGCCAGACCGACAGCGATCCAGGCCTGTCCGATGCCCAACGCATAGACAGAGGCAGGAAGACCCATCAGAACCCAGGCGCTCATATCGGAAGCGCCGGCAGATAGGGCTGAAACCCAGGGACCCATCTTGCGCCCGCCGAGGAAGTATTCTTTCTCACCGCCGTTACGGGAACGAAGGAAGAAAAAAACACCAATTCCGATCATGCAGACGAGATAGATGATAAAGACGACCAGTTCAGTTGTGTTGCTCATGAAAACCACCACTTTCATATGTGTGAATCCTGTATACATTAGACATTATAATGATAAAGAATGGCAGAGCAAGGGCAGGATGGTTTTTTTCCTGTTCTTGCTTGAGAAATAACAATATTTGGAGTACAATAAATCAAGATGCAAAAACTGGAAGGAGGAGAACCGATGAAAAGGATTGCTGCATTACTGATTGCGCTGGTTCTCTGTGCGTCCTGTTCAGTATGCACTGCCGCGGCAAGAAAAGAAGTCGTCAAAGACATATTTTATATCGGCGCCATGCGCGTCGTGAACTGCAAGGATTATGTTTCGCTCCGCGAAACACCGGACAAAACCGGTACTGTTCTGGCCAAGGTACCGCCGGACTCGATTGTCCTTTACTGCAGCAAAAACATATACAAATACGCACCGGCAAAATACAGGAAACAGGCAGAAATGTTCATCCGCTGTGAATATGAAGGACAGGAAGGGTATATCCTGAAAAAGTACCTACGGCCTGCCCCTGAGTGTGAGCCTGCGGAAACAATGGAAAAAACCGATAAAATGACCCGGGAGGAGATTCTCAGCCACGGCGAGGTTATCCTCGACTGGACTGAATTCAATGTATCGGTTCTGGCCACATATGAAGAAACGGTTATTGACAACGAATCCTGGGAGTTTGTCCGTGTGGGCTGCTTTATCAACGATATGCCGAACTGGGGATTCACGGAAGCCGTCAAACTGAATGAAAAACCGGTCACGATGAAAGCGTTCATGGGCGGAACGGATGACGAGCCGATGGTCTATATATATGATGAAGCATACGGACTCATGATGCTGGACCTGATGGACGGCATGGAAATGTGGACGATCCTGAAGGAAGAATGCGAATTTGGCGACGCTGCGGTCGTCAGGGTACGCAGCGATACCGGAATCCTTTATATTGCGGGAACAAACGGGCCGGATCCGATCGCTGTTTCTTCTGAAGGAACGATCCTGTGGCGGGCGAGTATCAACGATCCCGAAGTCTATGAACCGACCCTGATCACGCTGACCCCGAGCGGTATTGAAGTGACATACAACAGCGGAAGAAGCGTTCTGCTGGAGTACAGCGGAGAAGTTATCAGTGTATCCGATATATAAAGTATATAAACAAAAAAGCGTATGCCGGTAAAACAGCATGCGCTTTTTTTCTTTGTGTTAACCCCAGATCTGGGACAGTGCGGGAACAACCTGCTTTTTCCGGGAGAGCACCTGGGGGAGAAAAACATGATTTCCGCGAAGATCATCCAGCGCGAAAGCGTTACGGATAATCTCCGGATCCCCTGCGAAAAGCAGTTCGGTTCCTTCTTTCAGAACATTGGTAATCATCATAACCGCTATATCATAATGCTTTTCCCTGCGGAGTTTATCAAGGGATTCGATAAACGCGTCCTTTTTGAGAAGGAAAGGTCCGGAATCGACAGTCGTGATCTGGGAGATCGAAAGGGAATGGGACGTGAGATGGAATTCCTTCAGGTCATATTTCAGAAGGTCATCGGCGGGCATATCGGAAGAGGCGCCGCGTGAGAACATGGCCCTGCCAAGTTCCTCACAATCGACACCGGCATAGCGTGCCAGCCTTTCCGCAAGCGTTTTGTCGTGAGGCGTACAGGTCGGGCTCTTAAACATAACCGTGTCAGAAATAATCGCCGCGGCCATCAGTCCGGCCAGGGCGGGAGACGGCATCAGGCCGTGTTCCTGATACATTGCGGCAATGATGGAGGTTGTGGAGCCAACCGGTTCATTGCGCATATATACAGGATTTCCTGTCTGGACATCCGCCAGACGGTGGTGGTCGATGATACCGATGATCTCTGCCTGTTCCAGTCCGGCAACCGCCTGCCCGAGTTCGTTGTGATCAACAAGGACCACTTTCTTTCGGCGCGGACGGATCAGATGGTAGCGGGAAAGCGTTCCGACCACCCTGTCTTCCTCGTCCAGAACCGGATAGGAACGGAAACGGCTCTGGATTACCGATTCACGGACATCATCCAGGTAATCGGTCAGATGGAAAAACTGAAGGCCCTGCGTACACGCGATGCGGCCGACAGGAACAGACTGGAAAATAAGCCGTGATGCCCGGTACGCGTCAAAGGGCGTAACGATCATGCAGGTTGAGGAAGATCTTCCCCGGTACTGTTCACCGAGGGAGGTTCCGCAGAAGATCACGCAGGAGGCTCCGGTTTCAAGCGCCCGGTCCGCAACGTCTTTCTGATCTCCGCAGAGCACGACGGAGCCGGCCCGGATCTGCATCATATCTCCGGGAAGCGCTATGGTCACCTCACCGGAAATCTCGTCGAAGCTGTCAGAATCAGAGTTGATGATATGCCCTTCCAGCGCACTGAGCAGATTAAAGACCGGAACGGAAGAAACAACAGGATCAGAGACTGATTTCATGTCATTTTCCGCCATGGCGCCGGCTGTGACCAGGCCGAAAAGGCGGCCGTCCTCATGAATGATCGGCAGCCCCGATACACGGTTGTTGTCGGTATGAATGACCTGCCAGGCATATGAGATAGGAACGCCCGCCCCGATCGCCGGAGGGGTATCATAATCAATATCAAGGACCTGGGTTCTTACTGAACGGAGATAAACAGGAGGCTGAAACCCGAAACGGCTCAGCAGGAAAGCGGTTTCTGTATTCAGATGTCCGTAACGCGCGGCAATATAGTTCTTTCCGCCGAGAGCGTTCTGCAGTGCCGCGTAGGCCATCGCGGAAACCACTGAATCAGTGTCCGGGTTTTTGTGGCCGATCACATATACCGCGTCCATTTGAAACCTCCCTATCAGCGGTTCATCAGGGCAAACCAGTCTTTCATTTTCAGGAGCAGGGCAGAGTTGGTATCCGTCTTATCCATCATGGAAACAAGCTGCGGAATAGCCACAGAAGAGGATGTGCTGCCGAGCATAGTCCTGATCAGGGTAAGACCTTCCTTCTGGCGGTCATCCAGCAGGATGTCCGCATTCTTGGTATAGCTTTGCTGCAGGTTGAGCGGAGGCGTGACACCGGCCCGGGCAACATTCTGGTCAAGGGTCAGTTCCATATTCGCCGTTCCCTTGAACTCCTCGACAACTGAATCATCGACCTTGGAGCCGGTGGCAATGTCCATGGCCGCCAGGACGGTCAGGCTGCCGCCTTCCTTGCACGCGCGGGCGGCGCCGAACAGGCGTTTCGCACGGAAAAGACTGGAAGGATTGACCATGCCCGGCAGGCTGCGGCCCTGCTGAGCTGCGGCTGTAGTATAGATTTTGGCAAGGCGGGTCAGGCTGTCCACGATGAGGACGACGTCCTTCTTCTGTTCGACAAGCCTCATGGCACGTTCCAGCACGATTTCAGACAGCCTGAGATGCGCCTCGGGCGTCTGGTCAAACGTGGAAGCGAGCACCGAACAGGGGACTGAATCGCGCAGAAGCGTTACGTCTTCAGGATTTACGTCGATCAGGAGCATGAGCACACTGACATCCGGATAGTTTTCGCTGACAACGGACGCAAAATGCTTCATGATTTCCGTTTTGCCCGTGTTGGGCGGGCAGAGCATCAGACCCCGCTGACCGAAACCAAGCGGAGCGATCAGGTCAATCAGTCGCATATCGGGGAAAGATTTTCCGTCCCTGCTTTCCAGTGAGATCCTGCGGGAAGGATAGACAGGCGTCAACTCATCAAACAAAGGACGATTGAACGCATCCTCTTCCGGTACGCCGTTTACACTGGAGATATAGAGAAGCGCAGCGTATTTGTCGCCTTCCCGCTGCGGACGGATCTTTCCGCTGATCATATCGCCGGTACGAAGGCCGAAACGCCGGATCTGCGCCATGGAAACGTAGATATCCTTTGTAGAAGGCTGGAAATTGGCATTGCGAAGGAAACCGTATCCATCCGGATGCAGTTCAAGGATACCGCCGCCCTCTTCATAGTCACCGGAAGAAAGGAGTTCCTCAAGCGTAGGCGCCTGGATGCCGGTATCCTGCGTCTGAATCGGAGAAAAAGGTTCTGGCGTACGCTGCTGGGTCGTTGAGATCGGCCCGAATGCGCGGGGTCCGAAACCGGATTCCATACCATGACTGATCCGCTTTTCCGGTATCGGAGAAGACGGAACCGCCGGCGCCGGTTCTGTACTTTCGGCGGGAGCGGGCGCAGCGGGCTGAATGCTTGAAGCAGGCCCGAAGCGGGGAGCAAAACCACCCGGACGGAGCGGCTGAGCATGCTGCTGCTCATGGGTCAGATGCTGGCCGGACGGCGTCGTATTCTGCCAGGCGGGACGGGGTGCGGCCCCGGGAGCCTGGTAGGCAGGCCTGGCATTGTACCTTGGCGCGTCGGAATTGTGCCAGGCAGCCTGAAACTTTGGCTCGGCAAGGCGGTCGCCGGCGGTTTCAGCCGGTTCGGCGGCTGTATCATTACTGACGACAGGAAGCAGTTTTTCAATAATTCCTGCCTTGTCAATACCGGCACCAAGGACAACGGAATGCTCCCTGGCAAGCTTGCGAAGCTGGAGCACGGTCATTTCATTCAGTTCGTTGAAGGTCATATAACAGATTCCTCCTCTGTATTAAGGGCAAAAACAACATCACGGACAACCGCGTGTTCGACATCGTGACGGAGACACCAGAACAGCTCGTTCTTCGGAAGACGGAAGCCTGAGGCGACCAGCGCCTGTTTTACCTGATCAGCCGGAAGCGTAAGCGTATTGAAACTTACTGCGATTGCACCGCCCGGCCGGAGAGCCTGTTTCCAGGCGGGAAGGATACGGGCAAGAAATCGCTGCATGGACTCGGGCCTGGCACCGGCCTGGGGGGCGTGCTGGATCCCGTAGGGAAGATCTGCCGCAATGATATGGGCCTTGTTCCTGCGGAAAAGGGCAGGAGATTCGGCTGTGTCGGCGCAGGCCAGCGTCAGGGTGCGGACGTTGCCGGACTGGAAATCCTCCTTTGTCGCCGCAAAACTGAACGTCGTGACCGGTACAGCCTGCTTTGAAACAGTTTCGGACCGGTTCTTTATCTCGTGTTTCAGTTTGTGAAACTGAAGGTAACGGGAAAAATAATCAGCTGCTTCCCGGATGTCTTTCCGGTCCACATCAATCCCGACAGCGTTCATACCTGCTGTCAGCGCGCAGAAGCACCCGGTGCCCTTGCCGCACAGCGGATCGAAGAAGGTGAGGGGATGGTCGGGATCATGAAAAAAAGAAATGGCCGCTGCGGTGTTGATCATCATCCGCGTAAATGTGACCCCGGTCTTTCCTTTGTATTTCAATACTTCCGGAAGATCATCCGGCAGCCGGGCGGCTGAAGGAGCGGACAGAGGCCTGAGAAAACCGCCTTTTTTTTCCGCAATGAAAACGACAGAACTGTGGCCGGACAGGAAAGACAATTCCTTTTCCGTGAGTTCGCGGCATTCAAATGTGAGAAAAACTGAACCGCCCATGCTTTCCGGCGAGATGTCGCAGGAAATCCCGAGCGAAAACAGCATGGCAAACAGTTCACAACGGGCTAAAGCAGGAAGGGATTCACGATAGCGTATATTGGCATGTTTGATCAGCTCAAACGAATAGACCATGAGATCCTCTTTTCTTCAGAAGCTTAATACAGTATAACAAATAATCTGTTGAATGACAAGGTTTTCACCATTTTTTTGAAGGGAAGAAATGGAAAAAGAAAAACCCTTCTCAGATGAGAAGGGAGTTTTTCAAAGCATTACCATTTGCGCTTACGGGCGGCTTCAGCCTTTTTCTTGCGTTTAACGCTGGGCTTCTCGTAATGCTCGCGCTTGCGCACTTCCTGGAGAACGCCGCTGCGGGCGCACTGCCGCTTAAACCGTTTGAGCGCACTTTCCAGGGACTCATTTTCGCGGATACGTACCTCGGACACTGTTATCCCTCCCCTCGCTCAATACAATGGCCTGTAGACATCGCTGTGAAATCTGGAAACCATAAAACATTATACAGCCAAAGCCATGCTGAGTCAAGATGTTTCAAAAACGAGTCCGGGGACAGGGAAAAGCGTAATCAGATGGTGTTTCAGGACATTTTTTCACTCATCTGAGCGCCGCCGAGGATGTGAAAATGCAGATGCTGTACAGACTGGCAGGCGTCCGGACCGCAGTTGGACACGACACGGTATCCGGTTTCCAGCTTTTCCTGAGCCGCGATCACAGGAATCGCGCGAAGGCATTCGGCCAGGTCACGGTCATCCGCAGCAGCTGTATCGTTCAGGGAAGAAAAGTGCTTTTTGGGGATCACAAGCACGTGAACCGGAGCCTGGGGATTGATGTCACGGAAAGCATAAACATAGTCGTTTTCATACACTTTGGCCGAGGGGATCTCACCCTTCATGATCCTGCAAAAAAGGCAGTTATCCATTGGTTCAGTCATCCTTTCTGTCTGTATTGTCTATAATCTCAGCGCTCATGACGCGGGGATCCGCTTTCAGCAGCCTGATCCGGACGGGTTTGCCGGGAAGACAGCGATCATTTTCACGCAGGCGTACGCGGATATACTCCGGAGTATATCCTTCCCAGCATGTACCGACCTTTTCTTCCGGTATAAGAGTCGTTTCCGCTCCGGTCCAGGTTTCAAGATATCTGTCCGCAACGGCATGACCGAGCGCAATCAGTTCACGCGCACGCTGTTCCTTTATTCCGGAAGGCAGCTGTCCGGGCATGGAAGCGGCCGGAGTACCGGGGCGGGGCGAATAGGGGAAAACATGGATCCGCGCAAACCCGACGGTTTCGATCATTTGCTTTGTTTCCTCAAACTCCTCCCTGGTTTCACCCGGAAAACCTGTCAGGATATCCGTGGTGAAAGCCGCGTGCGGGAACTCCCGTCGAAGGTTTTCCACCCCTGTAAGATACTGCGAGGTATTATAACGGCGGCGCATTCTGGCCAGCACGGTATCGCTGCCGGACTGGAGCGCCAGATGGAACTGAGGGCAGATTTTGTCCGCTTTGCGCAGCTCGGCAGCGAAGGAAGGCGTAGCGACGGTAGGCTCCAGGGAACCCAGACGGATCCGGAGAATACCTTCCGTATCCTGGACAGTCCTGATTACGTCAAGCAGGGAAAGGGAAGAATCCAGATCCCTGCCATAGGAGCAGAGATGGATTCCTGTCAGTACAACCTCACAGAAACCGGCACCGGCCAGCCGCAGGACCTCATTCCTGATATCATTAAGCGGCCTGGAACGGACCGGTCCGCGGACGGAAGGAATAATGCAGTAGGAACAATGATTTCCGCATCCCTCCTGGATTTTCAGAACAGCCCGGGTGTGTTCGCTGAGCGCACTTACGGAAAGGCATTCAAAAGGCTGGTCATTCTGCAGCGGAGCGACAGCGCATAACGGTTTGCCGGTTATGGCAACCTGCCTGAGCAGGGCAGTGACTTCATGACGTCGCTGAGTACCGATAACCAGGTCTGCTCCTGTGGACAAAAGCTCTTCACCGCGCTGCTGGGCCATACATCCGCAAACAACCAGCAGGGAAGAGGGATGTTCCCTCCTGATTTTCCGGATCAGCTGAAGGGATTTCTTATCTCCGGTTCCGGTGACCGTACAGGTATTGATAAGATACACGTCAGCCTGCTGATCCATGGAAACGCTGTGATATCCCTCCTGCAGGAACAGTTCAAGCATCGCCTGGGTGTCATACTGGTTCACTTTGCAGCCGAGCGTGTGAGCGGCGATGGTAGGCATGATTACTCCATTTCTCCGTAAAGACTCATAAAGGCAGAAACAGCGGCAAGTCCGGCTGTTTCTGTCCGGAGGATCCGCTTTCCGAGCGTGACGGGTGTGAAGCCCTCAGACTGCAGAAACCGGATTTCTTCTTTTTCAATGCCACCCTCGGGACCGATCAGGATTCCAAGGGAAGACAGGACAGGATGGCTTTCCCGGAAAGCCAGAGGGCCGAAACCGGAAGCTTCTTCCCACGGCACAATATTCGACGCGGGCAGGGGAACAGCTTCAGCAAGCCTGTTCAGGCTGACCGCTTCGGTAATCTCGGTGACAAGGCAGCGCCCGGACTGTTTACCTGCTTCACGGGCAATCTTCCTCCAACGTTCCAGTTTGCGTGACATATCCTTCGGATCGGGACGTGATACGCAGCGGCTCATAAGCACAGGAACGATCCTGCTGACGCCGAGCTCTGTGGACTTCTGGACGATCAGATCCATCTTGTCAGCTTTGGGAAGTCCCTGGAAGAGGGTGACAGAAAGCGACGGTTCTGTCGAAGGAAGCGGGCAGAGAATCCGCACGGAAACATCCCGGCTGTCCACACAGGTGATCTCCGCTTCAGAACGAATGCCGTCCAGAATGATCTCTATATGGTCGCCGGGTTTCAGACGGAGCACCGTCAGCGCATGACGGGCATCCTCCTGCGTCAGGAAGGCCGTTTCACCGCCGGAGCGATCAGGATCGGCATAAAATCTGTGCATTATCAGTTCCTCCCGGACAGGAAAGCGGTCCATTCACCCCGGGTAACTTTCCGCAGGATCCGGTATCCCGCCGCATTGAGCGCTTCCGCCACCTCATCGCTTCTCTGCGAAACGATGCCGCTGCAGATGAAAAGGCCGCCCGGACGAATATGGGACATAAGCGGGGCTGCGAAAGAGATGATCACATCGGATATGATATTGGCCACACAGATATCACAGGTATCTGACACGCGGTCGAGCAGATTGCCCTGCTGAACTGAAACAATCTGCTCAACGCGGTTATGCTTCACATTTTCCTGTGCAACCTTAACCGCGTCCGGATCAATATCGACGGCAAGCACACGGCCCGCGCCGAGCAGCGCTGCGCCGATGGCCAGGATTCCGCTGCCGGTGCCGACATCGATGATTTCCTCGCCGCCGGCAATGACTTCTTCGAGCAGGGAAAGGCACATGCCTGTGGTTTCATGCGTACCGCTGCCGAAAGCCATTCCGGGATCTATCTCAATGACAAGGTCATCCGGCGCGGGGGAGAACGGTTCCCACGTCGGTTTGATCACAAGATGCGTTCCGGCATGGAACGGTTTGAAATACTTTTTCCAGACATCGGTCCATGCCTGATCATTCACTGAACGTGTATCAAGCTGCAATGATCCGTAATCCAAGCCTGCGGAAGATCCGGCGGACAGTTCAGAAAGCCTGCTGCGGATTGAATCCAGCAGGGAAGGCAGCGAAGGGCTTTCCTCAAACCAGGCATGGACGAGGACATCCTCCGGCATGCTGTCCAGCAGCGCGGGATCAATGATCTCCCAGATTCCGTGGGGTTGATTCGGATCAGGAATATCCGAGCGGTCCTCGATCATGGTTCCGGCAGCGCCGCAGTCCATCAGGAGGCCGGATACGCTGTCAGTGCCTTCTGTGGTCGTATGTACGATCAGTTCGATCCATTCCATGGAGAAACTCCTTTCAACCGGGAATCATGGATTGAATGCAGAGATACCGCGCAGCAGTTCATATTCACGTACATCCCTGCAGGTCGTGTACATATAGCGCGTGATCACGAAGCCGGTTCTGTAATACAGGCAGATGAACGGGCAGTCTTCCGCGAAGAGGGCCTGGATCTCCATCAGCTTCTGGCGGTAACCGGTCTGTGAGTATTCCTTGCGGAGATCATGACAAAGGGATGTCATCCGGTCGCTCTTATAGCGGACATAGTTGCAGGTATTGCCCCTCATCAGCAGAAATCCCGGATCCGGGCAGACGTCCATGGAAAAAGAAACCAGTGCCAGGTCGAAAGACCCTGCTGACAGCTTTTCCCTGACATTCGCATATGTCATGGCCTCAATCCGGCACTCAATACCGACCTGGGCAAGCTGTTCCTTTATCAGGTTGGCCGCTTCAAGGCGTACGTCGTTGTCAGGTTCCTCATAAACATAGAAGCGGAGGCTCAGTTCCCTCAGCTTGCCTTCATTGTTGAGGCGGTCGAGAACTCCGTTATCGTCAGTGTCTTCCCAGCCGGCCTGTTCCAGAAGCCTTCTCGCTTCATCCAGGTTGACTGTGAACTGCGAGTCCAGACTGTCGTTATACATCCAGGTGCCAGGATAGAAGGGAAAGTTTGTGAGGACCGCCATGCCTGAATAAATGTTGCTGATGATTTTCTGGCGGTCGACCACATAACGGATAGCCCTTCGGACTTCGGGCGTCAGTTCGCCGGACTGGTTGTTTGTGAGCAGGCAGTCCAGCTGGCTGGTCCGGTAACCCATGGAAACGGACAAGGTACCGGTTTTATACTGCGCGCCCGCCGTGGAACGCGTAAAAACCGCGTCCACACGGTTAAACTCATAGCTGTCAATGACGGCTCTCTGTGTATCGTGGAAGGATATCATGATCTGGCGCACAAAGGGCGGCAGCTTCCACCAGTTGGGATTAACCTCCAGCGTCATAAAGTCGCCGGCGGAAAACTGGCTGACGACATACGGGCCGGAGCCGGGCGGAGAATCTGAGGACACCTGAGACGCGGGAACAATCGGAAAAGTCATTTCATAAAGCAGTCCGAAACAGGTTCTTGTGGGCTGCTTGGTGGATTTGGAGGAATTCGCAGTTACAACAACCGTGTAATCGTCCTTGGCAGAGATGGTTTTTACAAAATACTTCAGGTTGCTGTAGAATCCGTGATCCGTGATATTTTCATCTTTGGCTCTGTCCAGTATATAATTGGCGGACGCTACCACGTCAGCGGCTGTCAGCGGGGTACCGTCTGAAAAACGGACGTCGTTGCGCAGATGGAAAGTCCAGTATTTTCCATTGCCGCTTTCCTCCCAGCTCTGTGCAATGCAGCCTTGGGGCATATAATCGTCGTCAATTGTGACCAGGCTCTCATAAATCACGTTATATACGGAGAGAATATCCCTTTCAAGCGGTTCGAAAGGACGTATTGCCAGCGTTTTTGTGCTCTGGATCCCGATGGTGATGCTTGTTCCGACGTTTTCCGCTGATGACGGATCAATCGGCAGCAGCAGGACTGCCAGAAGAAGGAATGAGATCAGTCTGATCAAAATACTTCGCTTTGTATATGCCATAATCTCTGGTTACTCTCCCTGCATAGATTTTTGTCGGCCCATCAGGCAGACTGTCGCGGTTCAGCGTACGGCCGTCACTGCTGTACATGGGATTGGAAAGCCAGGAAGCAATTTCACCCTGACCGGCGTGATAGGCGCAGACAACGCACAGCGGGTCTCCGTTGAACAGCGTACTCAGGTAGTTCAGGTACCAGCATCCGAAGCGGATATTGGTTTCGGGATCCAGCAGCTGATCAAAATGATATTTGTCCATCCTGAGCTTATGGGCAATCCATTCCGCCGTATCAGGCATGAGCTGCATGAGCCCGCGCGCACCGACCGTCGATTCGATTCCGGGCCTGAAGGAGCTTTCATTGAGGATCACAGCGGCGATCAGGGAAGGGGAAAGGTTATATTCCGCGGAAACCGAGCGGATCAGGTTTTCATACATCAGCGGGTATGCCCGGTCAATGGCACGCTGTTCCTCCTCGTGCGTTTGCCGCTGCCTGGAGAGATATGCGTCCATAAGCATCTGGGCCGTAAAGGAAACAGCCAGGATGACCGCGAGACAAACCAGGACGGAACGGAACGGGGCGGGCATCTGCCAGGAGGCTTTTCTTGCAGACGGTTTTTTCCTGCTCAATTCTGAACGTTCGATCCCGTCATAAGGTATATTCTGCGAAGAGGAAAAGGACAGAGGAACCTGCTGAACCGATGCGGAAGCAGACTCCGGGGCGGCGGATCTGCGGCGGCGGGGCCCCGCACCCGTACGGGACAATTCAATGTTCAGCTGATCCTCAACCTGCTGCAGCGTGTCCTCCACAGGGCCGGAATTGTCGATCACGACCGGAGACAGGTTTGCCTTTTCATCTGACGACATGACCGCGTTCATGCGGTTCAGCGCCTCTTCGCGTGAATAACCGTCACGGTCCATCAGGCGCCGAAGCTGAAGATCTTCGGGGAGCCACACACACCAGACCGTATCACAGTACCTGTCGTATCCTTTTTCATACAGCAGCGGAAAATCCAGAAAACAGAGCAAGGCCCCGGAAGACCGGACGGCTTCAATCCTTTCGGATGTGAGCGCTTTCAGGTAAGGAGCCATGACACGGTCCAGACGTTCCCGCGCAAGCGGGTCCGAAAAGACGAGGCTGCCCATTTCCCGGCGGTTCAGGGAACCGTCCTGCAGAACGAAGCGGTTTCCGAAAACAGAACGGATCTCCGGCATGGCGGCGCCGCCGGGCCCGGTCAGTTCCCTGGAAAGCGCATCCCCGTCAATGACCGCATATCCCCTGCGGGACAGTTCGCGGCTGACGGTGGATTTTCCGCAGGCAATGCTTCCCGTGATCCCGATCAGGCGCATGGAGATCTGTTCCTTTCAATAAAAGTAAAACCGGCACGGCATTGCAAGACATGCCGTGCCGGGATGAATACCGATCAGATCCTGGTCGACAGGAGCTTCTTTTTCAGTTCAGCTTCCATGGAGTACAGGGTTTTTTCGGCTTCGATGCGTTTTGCGTGACCCTGGGACTGGATCTCCATGACATCGTTGATCGTATCGATCAGATCCTGGTTGGTCTGGATCAGGGTTTCGATATCGATGATGCCGCGCTCGGCTTCCTTCGCGGTCTGTATTGTTCCGATCTTGAGGGCCTGGGCATTCTGCTTGAGAAGCTCGTTGGTCATATCGGTTACAGCAGTCTGGGCCTTGAGCGCTTCCTGGGAGTGATGCAGGCCGAGCGCAAGAACCATCTGGCTCTTCCAGAGCGGCAGTGTATTTGAAAGCGTGGACTGGATGCGCTCGACGAGCAGGCTGTCATTATTTTGAAGCAGACGGATCTGTGGAGCCATCTGAATGGCAACCTGACGGGTCAGCTTCAGGTCGTACAGCTTCTTTTCGAAACGGTCGCACTGGGCGGCCAGATCGTTGGCTTTCTGCGCGTCCATGGCGTCTCCGCTTGCTTTCGCCTTTTCCAGCAGTTCCTTCAGATCGTTCTCGCGGATCTGTTTCAGCTTTTTGTCGCCCGCGATGATATAGAGGGTCAGCTGGTGGAAATAATCGTTGTTCTGGTCGTACAGGCGGTCGAACATGGCGACGTCCTTGAGCAGCTGCGCCTGGTATCCTTCAAGAGAGGAGGCGATACTCTCGACATTGACGGATACTTTGTTATAACGCGCTTTCATCCGGACGATCTTGTCCTCTGCTTTACCGAAAAGCTTAGCGATGCCCTTGGGTTCTTCAGTGTCCTTTTTGAAGCCTTTCAGCTCGGACACGAGATTGACGAGCATGTTGCCGACTTCACCGGTTTCCTGCGTCTTGACAGCGTCCAGTGCGGTCTGGGAGAAATCGGCGATCCTTTTCTGGGCATCTGCGCCAAAGAGGAGAACATGGTCGGGATTGGTGACATCCACCTTGGCAATGAATTCTTCTATCGCCTTCTTTTCAGCTTCAGTCAGCTGGCTTTCATCCAGGCCGGGAGCCTGCTCTTCCGCAGCGGGGGTGGCAGTCTGCTGAATGCTGTCAGCAGGAGCGGCTTCGGTTTCCGGAACGGGAGCGCTGGGAGCCAGGGAAAGCTGAGGCATGGAATTGGATTCGGACATGTTTTTTTCCTCCTTCTGTCTGTTTGGCATGTATGGTCATTCCTGCCGGATCATCGAAGAAGATCCGGACGCCGCATCGTCTCCGTCGGATTCGATGGGAAAATTCATAACGGGCGCGGAGGAATACCTCATCTGGGCTTCCGCGGCGGTGCGTGCGTTCTCAACGATCTCGTTATCAGTATAGCCGTCACGTTTAAGCATCTGCTCGAGCACGTCGATATCCGTGGAGATGTCGAGCATGTTTTCACGATGCAGGTTGTCGATCTGTTTCTGGCAGGCGGTGAGGATCAGGTTCATGCCGTGAACCGTCGTGTCCCGGGCGTTTTTCATCTCACCGTATGAAACGCCGCGCTGCTGCATGGTACGGTAGTTTGCCAGCATCTTCAGCGTGGTCGGCAGGTAGTAGTTCATGAACTTGCGGACCTGGGGAGCCTTGGCGGGAGATTCCGACACGGTACGGAAGATCTGTTCGCATTTGATGCTGAGGTTGTCCATCTGTTCTGACAGTTCCCGGTCAGGAATCGCCGCGTTTTCTTTCCGGATGGTGGTGAGCATATCCTGTCCGGTGGTGATTACCTGGTCAGCAATTTTGTCGCCGGTCAGCGGAATGCGGCTGGCATCCTCACGTTTCCGGGCTTCTGCTTCGGCGGCAAGCTGGCGGGCGCGTTCTTCGGCCTGCCTGCTGGCGGTTTCTTCCTCGGCGGCCTGCCGTTCGCGGTCACGACGGTTATGTGTGGTAGTATCCAGCCCGCTTCCGATAATGCTGGTAATTTTTCCGATTCCCAGTCCGAGCAGCACTCCGGCGACGATACCGCCGAAAGAAAAACCGCTGAGGGATGAAAGGATGAGCAGTGTAATGATAAAACCGGCGCCGCCGGATTTTCTGTTACTGTTGGGATTCTTGCTACTCACGTACGTCTCTGACTCCTTGCCTGAATATCAAAAGAGATTATAACACATCAATTATATAAAAGAAAGGAAAAACCGATTAAAATACGCTAAGAATTCATCTCATCAGAACTATCCTGATCCGGTATATTTTCCTTCTGCCAGAGGTCGTAACGGTCCTGCTGAAGAGCGTGCAGGAAGCGCTCGTTCGCATCGGGATAAATCAGGCGCAGGCGGCGCATCAGTTCCTTCATCTCGGCCCGCCGCGTTTCACCGTTGGCGGGGCAGGGAGATTTGACCACCGGCAGTTCAAGGACGCGTGCCATATGCTTTACATGGCTCTCAGGAAGGTAAACCAGCGGCCTGATCACAGTGATTCCGGTCCGGCTCATGGTGGTTTTCGGATGGAAAGTATGAAAACGGCCTTCATAGAAAAGGGACATCAGCAGCGTTTCAATCGCGTCTTCACGATGGTGGCCGAGAGCAAGTTTGCTGTACCCCTGTTCAACGCAGGTATTTGCCAGAACAGCCCGGCGCATTTTAGCGCAGAGCGCGCAGGGGTTCTTTTCCTTGCGGTAGTCAAAAATGATCTTGCCGATCTCGGTTTCCTTAACGCAGTATTCGATCCCGAGCTGCGCGCAAAGCCGGCTGATTTCGGTCAGGTCAAAGGGCTGCATACCCATGGTGACCGTTACTGCGAGGAGAGAGAAATCCTTGTGGGAAAATTTACGGTACAAGCTCAGCGCATGCAGCAGCAGGAGGGAATCCTTGCCACCGGAAACGCCGACAGCGATCCGATCTCCGGTTTCGATCAGGCGGAAATCCTGATCCGCCCTGCGAAGGCAACCAAGCGTCTTTTTCATGCGCGTTTCTCCTTATTCGGACGTGATCCGAACACTGTCGTGCTGGGTATGGCAAAGGAAGATCGTCCGGTAATCCGGAGACAGTTTACGGTAAGCTGACTCAGCGTATGCGGAGGAGCGGAAAACACCGAAAACAGCGCTTCCGCTGCCGGTCATTCCGGCAAATGACGCTCCACTGGCAGAAAGCGCTTTACAGGCCCTGCTTATTTCAGGCCGGAGCGATTCCGAAACAGGCTGGAGGACATTGCCAAGATTACTGCAGAGAGTTGCCAGGCTGCCGGTCTCAAGCGCATGAAGCGCTTTTTCGGTATCAGGACGACGTGCCTGCCCGCTCCGGTGCCAGAGACTAAAGACCTGTGCTGTGCTCAGGCCCGGGCAGGGCTGGATTGCGACCAGCCAGTAATTATACATGCATTCGCGATTCTCAAGTATTTCGCCGATCCCGCGCGTTCGCGTCAGTCCGCCGCGGATAAAGAAAGGAACATCTGCTCCAAGCGACAGACCGATACGCTCCAGACTGTCCTGAGTCAGTCCGGTGTTCCACATACGGTTCAGCCCGATAAGCACGGCGGCCGCGTCGGTGCTGCCGCCACCCATACCTGCTCCGATCGGGATATGTTTTTCCACATGGATCCGTACACCGCCGGGGTAACCGGTTTCGTTTTTCAGGGCGAGCGCGGCGCGGTATGCGAGGTTGGTTTCATCTGCACGGGAGGGAGGCCATCCGCCTGTCGTAATGCTGAGAAAAGGGGACGGAATCAGAGTGATCTCATCCGCGAGAGAGACCGGCTGCATGATCATATCCATCAGATGATAACCATCTTCCCGCACTCCTGTGATATCAAGAGACCAGTTGATCTTCGCAAACGCTTCCAGAATCATGTTTCCCTCCGACATGCTGATACATGCATGATACAGCCGCAGACCGGAAAACGCAAGAATACCGATATCACTGCCGGATGCGCTTCCGGCTTGCAAAGGTCCTGTTTCGGATGTAAACTTACAGTATCAAGGGAAAGGAGACCGGACAGGGTGAACAGCCATACACCGGTATTTATCAATCTCCTGGCGATCGCCAGGTATGACCATATGCCCGATTATCCCATCCAGTTTATGACCGTCGGGAAACTGAGCTATTCCAATCCTGATGAGGCGCTGCTCCAGTATGTGGAATCCCAGCAGGATGAAGAAACAGGCGAGATCATGAACTCCGATATTTCCCTTTCGCTTCACGACGGAAAAATCACCATGGAACGGAAGGGAGAGTTTGCCAATATCATGGTCTTCGCAAAAGGGCAGCGGTTTGAAGGCGTCTACCATACACCATACGGTGAGATGGATATGGCGGTCTTTACAAAAGAGGCTGCCTGCAGGTTCGGAAGCTCTGAAGGGAATATCCACCTGAAATACCAGCTAAATATTCAGGGAAACTACGCGTCGACGAACGAACTCCATCTGGAATACAAAGCGGAACAGGGAAAACAGGAAAAGAAAAAGGGGAACTGAGCCATGAAAATCACTGTTGCCGGAGCAGGCACCTGGGGAACCGCACTCGGAAGGATCCTGGCGCTGAAAGGGCTGGACGTCTGCATCTGGAGCCGGTTCCGGGAAGAGGCGGACAGGCTGTCAGCAACCAGAACGCATCCGAATCTTCCGGGAAGCGTTATCCCTGAGACGATCCTATTCACATCTGACACAGAAACGGCGGCGTCCGGCGCAGACTTCCTGATCATGGCCGTTCCGTCCGTATACACCCGGGAAACGTCAAAGGATTTTGCCCCGTATATCGAAGACAGGACGATCCTGATCAGCGCGGCAAAAGGAATTGAGAGCTCAACGCTGATGACACTTACGGAAGTGATCTGTGAGGAGCTGAAAAAAGAAGGAAAAGCCAACACGGCTGTAGCGCTGAGCGGCCCCACGCACGCGGAAGAAGTAGCCCGGGACCTTCCGACACTGATCGTCTGCGCCTGTGAGGATCTTGACGCGGCAGGGAAGGTTCAGCAGCTGTTTGACGGCACGTGTATCCGTCCTTATGTCAATCCGGACGCGAAGGGCGTACAGATCTGCGGGGCGCTCAAGAATGTGGAGGCGCTTGCTGTTGGTATCGCCAGGGGACTCGGATACGGCGACAATACCTGTGCGGCCATGATTACCAGGGGCATGGAAGAAATACGCCGCCTGGGCCTGGCAATGGGATGCAGGGAAAAGACATTTTTCGGACTTGCCGGAATCGGCGATCTGATTGTGACCGCAACCAGCCGGCATTCCAGGAACAACCGCGCCGGCTTCCTGATCGGCCAGGGAAAGACCGTGGACGAGGCGATACGTGAGATTGGCATGGTGGTGGAAGGAATGAACGCGCTGCCGGCTGCTGTTGAACTATGCGATAAATTCGGCATGGATATGCCTCTGATCAGCGCGGTCCGCGCTGTTGTCTGTGAAAACGCGCAGCCTTCTGACGTCGTCAGGGAACTGATGGGCAGAAGCCTGAAAATGGAATAATTTAAGGAGCAGGGAAAAACATGCAGATACTGATTAATGACGGATGGTCCTTTGCAAAAATTCCTTCCGGCAGCACGTTTGACGATGCTGTAAAAGCGGAATATAAACCCGTAGATCTGCCGCACGACTGGCTGATCTGGCAGGAAAACGATCTTTATGAAACTGCCGACGTATGGTACAGGCGCAGGATTGTGCTTCCGGAAGGGCATAATCCGTATGTGGCAGTCCGCTTTGACGGCGTTTATATGGACTGCGACGTCCTGCTGAACGGCAGGGTGATCTGCACGCATCCTTACGGATATACTGCCTTTGATGCGCCCCTCACCGGCTGTGTGCAGGAAGGAGAAAACATTCTTTCCGTACATATCAGACACCGGAGTCCCAATTCCAGATGGTATTCGGGAAGCGGCATTTTCAGGGACGTTTTCCTTGTCATTCTTCCGGAAAACCATATGATTCCGGACAGCCTTTATGTGTCTGAAAAAGAAAAAGAAGGGGAATGGGTGCTGAACGTGTCTGCCGAACTTGCAGGATCTGTGCGTCAGCCTTTTTCATGCACATTGGCAGACGCCGGCGGTACGGTTGCCGCCATGGCAGAAGGAACCTGCACGGAAGGAAAGGCGGAAGCTGTACTGACCATCCCGGACGGGCGGACATGGTCTCCGGACGATCCGTATCTCTATATGCTGACAGTCACCTACGGACAGCATACGGAAATCAGGAAAATCGGACTCCGGTCTGTTCTGGCTGATCCGGACAAGGGATTTATGCTCAACGGAACGCCCCTGAAACTGAAAGGGGTCTGCCTGCATCACGATCTTGGCGCGATGGGCGCTGCTTTCCATGAAAAAGCCGCAAAACGACAGCTGAATCTCATGAAGAAGATGGGAGCCAACGCGGTCAGGACAAGCCATAACCCGCCCGCATCCAAATTTCTTGATCTTTGTGATGAAATGGGCATTCTTGTAGTCGATGAGGCATTCGACATGTGGGAAAGACCGAAAACCGAATACGACTATGCCAGGTTCTTTCCGTCGTGGTTCAGGCAGGATGTCGCTTCATGGATCAGGAGGGACCGCCTGCATCCCAGCGTGATCATGTGGTCGGTCGGAAATGAGATCTACGATATCCATGCAGATCTCAGGGGAACGGAAGTCACCAGGCTCCTGACGGAACAGGTCCGGATCCATGATCCGGAAAAGCACGCCCTTACCACATTCGGCTGTAATTATATGCCCTGGGAAGGCGGCCAGCGCTGCGCGGAATATGTGGACGCAGTGGGATACAATTACGGTGAGAAACTGTATGAGAAGCATCACGCCGCGCATCCCTCCTGGGCGATTTACGGAAGCGAGACCGCCAGCGTTCTTTCCAGCAGGGGCATTTATCATTTTCCTGCCGGACAGAGCATTATGAGCGAGGCGGACAGGCAATGCTCCGCGCTCGGAAACAGCAACACCAGCTGGGGCGCGGAAAGCCTGAAAAAAATCCTTGCCGACGATAAACGGCAGACATTCAGCATGGGGCAGTTCATCTGGAGCGGGATCGATTATATCGGCGAGCCGACACCGTACCATACCAGGTCATGCTATTTCGGACAGGCGGATACGGCCTGCTTCCCAAAAGATCCTTTTTATCTGTTCCAAAGCTACTGGAAAGGGACAAAGATGGTCCATATCGGCGTGAGCTGGGACTGGAACCCGGGCCAGATGATCGATGTCCCGGTGATCACAAACTGCCTTGAAGCGGAACTGTTCCTGAACGGAGAATCGCTCGGGCGGAAAAAGGCGGATCAGGATGATCCGGACAAAGGCGTTCCGGTATGGAAAGTACCGTACAGGCCCGGGGAATTATATGCTGCCGGATATGACAGCGAGGGCGGAGTCATATGCGAAGACAGGCGTTATTCATTCGGGGATACGGAACGGCTTTCCCTTTGCTGTGAAGACCTGTATCTTCTTTCGGACGGATGGGACCTGGCGTTTGTTACTGTTTCCGCAGAAGACCGGAACGGCCGCCCCGTCGAAAACGCAAGGGACAGGGTACAGATCACCGTAACCGGCGGCGGCAGGCTGATCGGGACAGACAACGGCGATTCCACAGATCCCGACGGATACAAGACGGACTGCAGAAGGCTGTTTTCCGGGAAACTCCTGCTCATCATTGCTTCCAGCGGCATTGAGAAAAACGCGGAAGTATCGGTTAAAACTGCTGACGGCAAAGAAGCCAGTCTTACAATTCCCGTCCGTGCTGTACCGGCCAAACCCGGGATTTCATGCCTGCAGCAGGTATATCATCGGGATCTTCCGGAAACGGTTCACGCCCGGAAAATATGTATTGAGCCTCTCGGATCAACCACCCTGGGTGCCGGGAATCCGGAATGCGCTTTCCGGTTTTCCGTTCTTCCCGCGAATGCTTCCCCGGTGAAAATCACCTGGCAGGCGGCGAACGCCGCGGGAATCGAGTCGCCTTATGCGGAGATCAAAAAGGATAAGGATATGATCAAAGTACGCGCCCAGGGAGACGGAATGTACTATCTCCGCGCGCTCTGCACGGAAGGAAATAACTGTACATTCATCAGCCAGACTGAATTCACCGCTTCCGGACTCGGTATGCCCGCACTGGACCCCTATTCCTACATTTCAGCAGGACTGTATGACGTGCATGAAGGAGAGATTGGTGCCGGGAATGAAAAAGGCATCGCTTTCCAGCGGGATGGGGAGAGCATGGCCGGATTCAGCTGCGTAGATTTCGGGAAAACAGGATCGGATACGATCACCGCTGACATTTTTGCGCTCAACGGCGACGAGTATGAACTGGAACTCCTGGCTGCTTCCGGAAACGAAAAACCGAGAACGATCGACGTGCTTCATTACCGGAAACCAAGCATCTGGAATGTCTATCAGCCTGAGACGTGGAAGCTTCCGGTACGGCTGACCGGCATACAGTCGATTTATTTCAGGATGAGGGACAAGGTTCATATGAAGGGGTTCCGTTTTGAAAAACAGATGAATGCCTTCATCCGGCATACTGCCGGGAGCGCCGACAGTATCTACGGGGATTCTTTCCACAGGGAAGGGGAGTATGTGAAGGGAATCGGCAACAACGTCACGCTTTCCTGGACAGAAATGGACTTTGGCGGCGCGGGGGACATCATGCTTGAAATGGAAGGAAGCACGCCGCTGCCTGTGAACACTGTCAGTATCATGATCAGGAACGGCAGCGGAGATGAAACGGTATCCGCCGCGGAATTTGAAGGAGGCGGCAAAGGGATACAGAGCTTCAGGCTGGAAACGCCTGCAGGAAAATGTACCGTGTCTTTTGTATTCCTCCCGGGAAGCGCATTTGATTTCGAAGCGTTCCGGTTTTACAGGCCCGAAAGCTGGACAGACAAGAAAGAATAAGATAAAATATATCAAATATACTGATTTCGCATCCGATGCGGCGAAAGGAGGAGCGTATGAGTTCCGGACTCAAGAAAATCCTGAGTTTTCTGTTCATCGCTCTTTCCATTACCGCCGTATTTTTTATCGCATTCAGCAATGAAGACCTGACAAACGCATGGGACGCGATCAAACAGATGAACCTGTTCTGGCTGGCCGGTATTTTTGCCTGCTGGCTGGTTTATACCGTATGCGACGGCATGAACTACTGGTTCTATCTCCGCGGACAGGGATTCAAAATCAGCATCGGCAGGGCAGTGAACGTCGCCCTGATCGGGTTTTATTACTGCAATATTACGCCAAGTTCCGCCGGCGGACAGCCGATGCAGGTCAATTCCATGAGAAAAGCCGGCATTCCTGTCGGATACGGTACCATGGCCGTTACGATCCGATTTATCACAAACCAGACAATGACCTCCGTAATCGCGCTGGTGCTGTATTTCCTGAACAGGGATTTTGTCCGGCAGCAGCTGGAGGGAGCAATCTGGCTTGTCCGGATCGGATGGATGATCAATTTTGCCGCGGTCCCGCTGGTTCTGCTGGCTGCGTTTAAACGGAACTGGGTGCAGAAACTGGCTGAAATGCTGATCAGATGCCTTTACAGGCTCCATCTGATCCGAAACAGGGAAGCTGCTGTTTCCAAGGTTACGGAAGTACTCGATACCTATCATACGGCGCTGCTGGATCTGATGCATTCGCCCGGACAGATCCTGCTTCAGTTTGCCTGTTCCACCATCGGGCTGCTGGCTTTGTTCGGGACAACTGTATTCGTTTATTATGCGTTCGGCATGTCCGGAACGCCCTGGTACCATGTGCTTACGATCAGCTGCCTGCTGTTTGTCAGCGCCAGCTATACGCCGCTTCCCGGCGCCAGCGGCGCGCAGGAAGGCGGCTTCCTGCTCTATTTCCGTGATATTTTCCGGAACGGTACCATCGGCCTGGCCCTGCTGATCTGGCGTTTCTTTACCTATTACCTGTATCTGATCGTAGGCGTGTTCACAATCCTGCTGGAGAAGATCATCCTCAGGCGCGAGGCCCGGAAACGGAAGGCCATGCAGAAGGAATGACATATATGCCTTACAGCATACAAAACTGTACATGAAAAAAACTTGTACAGGCTGACCCTTCCATATAAAATTACATATGAATCCGACAGGGACGTTATATTTTGGAGGGAAATAGATGAAAAACAAGCGTGTCATTATCATGCTCCTTTGCATGCTGCTGGCAATTGCCGCCGTATGCATTCCCTGCTTCGCGGAAGAAGCAGCGGAAGGCGCTGAAGCCGCCGAGGCTGCCAGTCCTTTCCTGAATACCTTCTGGGCGCTGGTGCCGCCGATCATTGCCATAGTACTGGCATTGATTACAAAAGAGGTTTATTCCTCCCTGTTCATCGGCATCGCCGCCGGTGCGCTGCTGCTGAACAATTTCCATCTGGAAAATTCCATGAACCGGCTTTTCACGGGCGGATTTATCGCTTCCGTCACGAATGCCTACTACATCGGCATTCTCGTGTTCCTGGTCCTGCTCGGCATGATGGTTGCGCTGATGAACAAGGCGGGCGGCAGCGCGGCGTTCGGTCGCTGGGCGCAGAAGCACATCAGGAGCCGTGTGGGCGCGCAGCTTGCCACGATTCTGCTCGGTATCCTGATCTTTATCGACGACTATTTCAACTGTCTCACAGTCGGCACCGTCATGCGCCCTGTAACGGACAAGCATAAGATCTCCAGGGCAAAACTGGCTTACCTGATTGACGCAACCGCGGCACCCGTCTGCATCATCGCGCCGATCAGCTCATGGGCTGCAGCGGTCGCTGCCTTTGCGGATGACGGCGTCGGCCTGAAGCTTTTTGTTGACGCGATTCCTTTCAACTTTTATGCCCTGCTGACCATTGTCATGATGATCGGTATGGTGCTTCTGAAGAAGGAATACGGCCCCATGAAGCGCTTTGAAAAGAACGCCGTTGAGAACGGCGACCTCTTCTCCGGCAAGAATCCCTATGCCACGGCTGAAAGCGATGAACCCGCGGAAGAAAAGGGCAGCCTGCTCTACCTGGTCCTGCCTGTAATCGTCCTGATCGTTTTCTGCACACTTGGCATGCTCTACACGGGCGGCTTCTTCAGCGGGGAGAATTTCATTACAGCTTTCTCCAATTCCGACGCATCGATCGGCCTGATGCTTGGTTCCTTCTTCGCGATTGTGTTCACCGCGGTCTACTACCTGATCAGCAAAGCCATGAAGTTCAAGGATATCATGGAGTGCCTGCCGAACGGTTTCAAGGCAATGGTTCCCGCCATCCTGATCCTCATCTTTGCCTGGACGCTGAAAGATATCACGATCGAGCTGGGCGCGAAGACCTACGTGCACGATATTGTGCAGAACAGCGCCGGCGCCTTCCAGAATTTCCTGCCCGCGATCATCTTTGCGATCGCCTGCCTGCTCAGCTTTGCCACCGGCACCAGCTGGGGCACCTTCGGTATGCTGATTCCGATCGTCCAGAGCGTATTCCCGATGAGCAACCCGCTCGCGATCGTCTGCATTTCCGCCTGCATGGCCGGCGCAGTCTGCGGCGACCACTGCTCGCCGATTTCCGATACGACGATCATGTCCTCCGCAGGCGCGCAGTGCGACCACGTCAATCATGTCAACACGCAGCTGCCCTATGCTGTTACCTGCGCCGGCGTGTCGTTTGTTGCTTATATTATCGCGGGATTTGTTCCGAACGCCGTAATTGCGCTTCCGGCAGCAATTATCCTGATGCTCGCCGCCCTGTTCGGAATCAACATGCTTACGGGAAAGAAAGCTTAAAGACAGGCACTGCAAAAGACCGGCTCAGGCCGGTCTTTTTTGATGCCTTGCGGGAATTGACATACCATGATAAAATATAATAAAAAGTATTGATCATCACATACATACATCGGGAAGGACAAAAAACATTTATGCTCCGTAAAAAAATTGCTGTTCTGATGGCCAGTATTGACCGCGAATATCAGCAGGATTTTGCATCCGGACTGGCTTCCGCCGGTTCGAAGCTTGGCATGGATGTATGTATCTTCAACAGCCAGGGACATATGAACGTTGCCATCTCGACCAGTGAGGTCGGGGAGAGCATGATCTATGACCTTCCCGACCTGAATGATTTTGACGGCATCATTTCAATGCCTGCCACCATGGGCAGCGATGTTGCCCTCAAAAAGGTATACGAAGTCCTTGCACCGATGAAGGGAAAACCGCATATTTCGATCGACGTTCCGCAGGAAGGCGCCGTGACAATCCTGTTCAACGACCGGATCAGCATGGAGGAAATGACGGAGCATCTTATTTCAGAACATAACGCGCGGAAAATTGCCTTTGTCAGCGGTCCGCTTAATTCCAGTGTCGCGACGGAACGCGTGGAAGCGTGCAGGAACGTCATGAAGCGGCATGGCCTGGAACTGGAAGACAGGATGATCTTTGACGGACAGTGGACCCGTATCGGCGGACGGAACGCCGCGGAGAAGCTGCTGGATCTCGGCGGAGAACTGCCGGACGCAATCATGTGCGGCAATGACGATATGGCGCTGAGCGTGATTGAGTGCCTGAACGAGCATGGGATCCGCGTGCCCAAGGATATCGCCGTTACAGGATTCGACGCGCTGCGTGAAGCGATCATGCGCGGCCTGACTACCATCTGCCGGCCGATTGACCGTTCCGCCCGGAAGGCGATTGAGATCCTGAACAGCTGGATTGAGGGAGAAGAGCCGAAAGAAAAAACAGTCATTCTTTCCACCATTCCAATTTTCGGCGACAGCTGCGGCTGTACGCAAAGCATGGAACATATCAACGAAAAACTCCGTGCCCTCGGTTCCGAAAGATGGAATATGGAAGCGACCCTCACACGCGTCAGCATGTTTTCCGGCACCATGGCCGGTGTGGGCGACGAAACGGAAGCCCACGAAAAGATCCATGATTTTGTGAAAAACTGGAATATCCGTGAATTCTACCTGTGCGTTGATCCATCCATCTGCAGGGACGTCAAAAGCGCCTCAGGCGGGTTTGACTATCCGGATGAAATGCTTCTGCTTTACGGCGTAAGAAGCGGAAAACAGTATGATTTCCAGATGATCCCCACCTTTGACCTGACGCCGGTGCTTCAGGAAATGCGAAAAAACGCAGTCTGCCTGGTTTTCTGCCCGCTGTATTACCGTGACCGGAATCTCGGGTATGTTGCCATGGATCTGGGCAACGGAACCGGATCGGCACTGTATCCGGTGCTGATGCTCCTGAACGGCGCACTCATGAGCCTTTACCTGCAGACGAATATCAAACGGTCCGCGGCAACGATTGAACGGATGGCTATTGAAGACATTATGACAGGCATGCTGAACCGGAGGGGATATATGGAGCGCGCGCCGGTTCTGCTTGAGCAGGCACGGCAGCAGGGAAGGGTATTTATCCTGCTCAGCGCCGATATGGACCATATGAAGGATATCAACGACCAGTACGGCCACCTGTCCGGCGACGAAGCCATATGCAGGATGGGACGCGCGCTCCGGTGCCTGGAAAAGCACGGGATGACTCCGGTCCATATCAGCGGAGACGAATTCCTTGCCTACGGGACAGTTGATGATCCGGAAGAAGCAGGAAACATGACTGCATACGTGAATGAGGAACTGAAGCGGATCAATGAAGAAGATCCCTGGATCTGCAATATCAGCGCAAGCTTCGGCGTCCATGCCGCCGTTCCGCAGAAAGAAGACAACATCGATATCTTTATGACAATGGCGGACCGGGCCATGTATGCGGATAAGAATAAAAGGAAATACGGCAGGCGCAAGGACGATATCAAACCGGATCCCTCACTGTAAGAAAAAAGGCTGAAACCGACCGGTTTCAGCCTTTTATACCATCAGGGAATTACTGTTCGTTGTCATCACCGGAACGCATTTCGGAGAACTTTTTGAAAAGAATGTCCTCAAGCGCTTCGTCCGGAGCATTGTAAACGTCATTTCCGGCCTCGTCCTGCTCAACCTTCAGGAAGAACACAGCATCGTCTTCCTCGGGCTCAGCGAGCGCCAGATAGAGATCTCCTTCATATTCAAGCGCATCAACAAAGATGAAAGAAACGGTCTCGCCGTCGTCACCGATCATCTCGATGATATCCCCTTCTTCCAGGGCGTTGATCTCTTCTTCGGGATCAAAGGAATTCATATTGTCCATTTCGTCACTCATGGTGATACCTCCTTATGATTCTGAGCGTCCAGCCATTGCTGAAGAATGACTGAGGCCGCTACTTTATCAACCGTTTTACGGCGGTCGCTGCGTGAAACGCCGCCTTCGATCAGGGCTTCTTCGGCGGACACGGTGGAAAGGCGCTCATCCTGAAAGATTACATTCAGTCCGGCTTTTTCCAGCTGTGCGCAGAAATCACGTACTTTCCGAGCCTGGAATCCTTCCGATCCGTCCATATTCAGCGGAAGCCCGGAAAGGATCCGGTCTGTATTGTAACGTTCGCAGACCGAGCGGATTTTCTGCGTGTCCGGTCCCCATCCGACGCGTGTGATTACTTCAACCGGCGACGCAATGGTTCCGGTCGGATCAGAAACTGCCACACCGATCCGAACGTCCCCGATATCGAGGCAAACGATTCGCTCATTCATATGCATCAAGAAAAGCACGCCTCCGGAAAGCTTTATGCAGGCGCTCCGGAGGCGTTCCTTTATCAGTCGTGGCTGCTGGTGCGGCGGGGAGGACGGCGGTTGCCGTCACGACGCGGAGCGTCTGCGCCCGCAGCGTACTCGATGTCGTTACGGATCAGGTTGATCCGGCCCTGGGCATCGATTTCACATACTTTGACCTCGAGCTCATCGCCGATGTTGACCACGTCTTCAACCTTCTCAACACGCTTTGTATCGAGCTTGGAGATGTGGATCATGCCGTCCTTGCCGGGGGCGAGCTCAACGAACGCGCCGAAGTTCATGATCCGGACGACCTTGCCGGTGTATACGTCGCCGACTTCGATATCCTTGGCAATACCTTCGATGATATGACGCGCTTTATCAGCGGCTTCCTGGTCGGGCGTGGAGATGAACACGCTGCCGTCGTCTTCGATGTCGATCTTGACGCCGGTTTCGGCAATGATCTTGTTGATCATCTTTCCGCCAGGTCCGATGACTTCACGGATCTTTTCGGGGTTGATCGTGAAGCGGATGATCTTGGGCGCGTAGGGGCTCAGCTCAGTCCTGGGCTGACCGAGCGTATCCAGCATGATCTTCAGGATATAGAGCCGTCCTTCAAGAGCCTGGCGAAGCGCCTGCTGCAGGATGGCACGGTTAATGCCGGCAATTTTGATATCCATCTGCAGTGCAGTGATACCGTTCATGGAGCCGGCAACCTTGAAGTCCATGTCGCCCAGGAAGTCTTCCAGACCCTGGATATCAGTCAGCACGGCAAGCTTTCCGCTTTCCTTGTCGGTGATCAGGCCCATGGCAACGCCGGCAACGGGAGCATGAATCGGAACGCCCGCGTCCATCAGGCTCAGGGTGGAGCCGCAGACGGAAGCCATGGAGGAGGAACCGTTGGAAGAAAGAATCTCGCTCACAAGGCGCAGCGCATAGGGGAATTCTTCCTCGGTCGGGATGACGGGAAGCAGGGCGCGTTCCGCCAGGGCGCCGTGACCGATCTCACGGCGTCCGGGGCTCTTGAGGCGTCCGGCTTCACCGGTGGCGTACGGCGGCATATTGTAATGGTGAATGTAGCGCTTGAAATCCTCGCTGCTGAGGCCGTCAAGCGTCTGGCCTTCGCTGACGGTGCCGAGGGTGGTGACGGTCAGCGCCTGGGTCTGGCCGCGGGTAAAGATCGCGCTGCCGTGGGTGCGGGGCAGAACGCCGACGTCACACCAGATGGGCCGGATCTCGGTAACCTTGCGGCCGTCGGGACGGATGCCTTCGTTCAGGATCTTCGCACGCATGACTTCCTTGTTCAGGTAGTACAGCGCGTCCTCGATCTCGCTTTCCCTTCCGGGGAACTTTTCAGCCAGGGCGGCCAGGGTTTCTTCCCTGGTCTGCGCCTCGCGTTTCTGGCGCTCCTTGCGTTCGAAGGTGGCAAAGGTCCAAACGCACTTGTCATAGGCAAACTCGCGCACGGCAGCCTTGATATCCTCGCCGGTGGTGATCAGCGGGACAACCTGCTTTTCCTTGCCGATCTCAGCAATGATCTGCTTCTGGAAGGCGACAAGCTTCTTGATCTCTTCGTGGCCGAAGAGGATCGCGTCAAGCATGGTGTCTTCGGAAAGCTCACGGGCACCGGCTTCAACCATCATGATGGCGTCTTCCGTCCCTGCGACATAAAGGCTCAGGTCGCTTGCGGCGCGCTGCTCCTCATCGGGGCAGATCACGAATTTTCCGTCAACGCGTCCTACGAGCACGGCACCGGTGGGACCGTTCCACGGAATATCGCTGACAGCCAGGGCGACGGAGGAACCGATCATGGCGGGGATTTCCGGCGGAACATCCTGTTCCACGCTCAGCACGGTTACAACAACCTGGACATCATTCCGCATCCCCTTGTCAAACAGAGGACGAAGCGGACGGTCAATCAGGCGGCAGGTCAGGGTCGCTTTCTCCGAAGGGCGGCCCTCACGCTTGATGAATCCACCGGGAATTTTGCCGACGGAGTACTGCTTTTCCTCAACATCGACAGCCAGCGGGAAGAAGTCCACGCCGTCACGGGGGGCAGGCGCCATGGTCGCGTTGACCATCACGACGGTATCGCCGAGATGGACCCAGACAGATCCGTTCGCCTGTTCACAGTATTTGCCGAATTCCAGTGTCAGCGGGCGTCCGGCAAAATCCATGGTGTAAGATTTGGATTCCATACGTTTCACTCCTTTTTTTTATTCTCCGGAGCGCCGTATGCTATCATATGAAAACCCCGTGGGTTTTCAAGGGATAACATACGATACTCCGCGTTCCGGAAATCTTTCAAAAAACCGCCGGAGAAATGATTCATCCGGCGGCTTTGAAAAGCGACTTGGTACCGGGAAAACCTGGAATTACTTGCGCAGGTTCAGCCTGGAAATCAGGGAACGGTAACGCTCAATATCCGTCTTCTTCAGGTACTCGAGCATGTTGCGGCGGCGGCCGACCATCAGCAGCAGACCACGGTTGGAGTGGTGGTCGTTTTTATTTACCTTCAGATGCTCGTTCAGGTGGTTGATCCGCTCGGTGAGCAGAGCAATCTGCACCTCGGGGGATCCGGTGTCGCCCTCATGCTGTGCATAAGCGGCAATGATCTCGGACTTGTTCATGGGTTTCCTCCTTTAATGATGAACCGGACAGAGCCGGTATGATCTGTCCGCCAATTGCCGTGAACCCGGAGTATCGTCGGAGAGTCGATAACCTGAGCAGACGGTTCATTTGCGGAACGACGTATATAATAGCAAAAAAACAACTGTTTGTAAACCATTAAATAAGAAATAATGTGTTACAGCTGATACAGCGCGACGCCGGCTTTTCCGTCGTATTCATGAACCATAACGGATACCACTTCACTGTGGCTTGTCGGAATGTTCTTTCCGACATAATCGGGGCGAATGGGCAGTTCCCGGTGCCCCCGGTCGATCAGAACGGCGAGCTGGATGGTCTGCGGACGGCCGTAATGGAAAACGGCTTCGATCGCGGCCCGTACCGTACGGCCTGTATAGATCACGTCATCTACCAGGATTACCTTTTTTCCTGAAATATCGCAGGGAATGACGGTGTTTCCGGTCTCCGGAAGATCGTTCAGTTCCGTCAGATCATCGCGGTACAGGGAAATGTCGATACTGCCGAGCGGAACGTCCGTTCCTTCAAAGCTGCGAATGTTATCCTTCAGCATGGCGGCAAGCGGCATACCCCTGCGATGGATCCCCAGGAGAACAATATCGGCGGCGCCGTTATTCTTTTCAATGATTTCATGGGTGATGCGCTTCATACTGCGAAGCACGGCCGCCTCATCCATGATAATGGATTTCAGTTGCATTGATGTAAAAGGCGGGGTACAGGATCGTACCCCGCCAGATCCTTTCACATTGATATGGATCAGTTTTCTTCCTTTTCCCCGGAAAGCATGAGATTCGTTACAATACCAAGGATCAGGGCGCACGCGACGGTGCGGATTTCAACCTTGCCGAAGGAAACAACCATTCCGCCGACGCCTGTGATGAAAACAACAGAGGCGACAAACAGGTTGCGGTTCTTGTTCAGGTCAACCTGCTGGAACATTTTGAAACCACTGACAGCGATGAATCCGTACAGCGCCACACAGACACCGCCCATGACGCAGCTGGGAATGGATTCCAGGAAGGCCATCAGGGGGCTCAGGAAGGAGAAGATAATGCACATGAGAGCAGCGCCCCAGATGCTGACACTTGAAGCGTTGCGTGTAATAGCCACGCAGGCGATTGATTCACCGTAAGTGGTATTCGGGCAGCCGCCGAAGAAAGCGCCGAACATGGAACCGACGCCGTCACCTAAAAGCGTACGGGTAAGTCCGGGCTCTTCGAGCAGATCGGTACCGATGATGGAGGAAAGGTTCTTATGATCGGCCAGATGCTCTGCGAAAACAACGAACGCAACAGGTGCATAGGCAGCGAACAGCGTCAGGAGATAGGAAGCGTTGATGCCGGACAGTCCTTCCTGACCGCCCTTGATGAAGGTGAATCCGGGAACGGCAAATACGCCGCAGTTTTCAAACGCTTTGTAGTTGATAACCGTCAGGGCAGCGTTGCCGGTTGCATTGCCGATCAGGGCAAAAATGGAGGCGACCGCATAACCGGCCAGGATGCCGATGATGAACGGAATCATACGGAAAGTCTTTTTGCCGTATGTGGACGTAAGCATTGTAACGAACAGCGTGACCAGTCCGCAGATCAGTGCGACATAAGAGGAACCGCCCTGAACGCTTGAGGACATCAGGTCGCCGACAGCGTTTCCGGAAAGAGAAAGACCGATGATGGCGACGGTCGGTCCGATGATAACGGGAGGCATCAGTTTGTTGATCCACTTCACTCCGGCATACTTGACTACGATCGCGATAATTACATAAACAAGACCGGCCATGACGGCACCGATGATGAGGCCGATATAGCCTACGGTCATGGAAGCCGCGCCGCCGAAGGCGGAAAGCATCGAGCCAATGAAAGCAAATGATGAGCCGAGGAAGACAGGGCTTGAACTCTTGGTGCAGAGCAGGTAGATGATCGAACCTACGCCCGCGCCGAACAGCGCTGCGGAAGCGGTCAGTTCAGAACCTGTGGCCTGATTGATAATTGCGGGAACGGCAATTGTAGCCGCCATGATGGCCAGCACCTGCTGGAGAGCAAACAGGATAATCTGAAGGAATTTGGGTTTGTCCTTGATCTGATAGATGAGTTTCATAGCTTACGTCCTCCTTTTTAAATATGGGGGTCAATGACATGAAAAAAGCCTGCCGGCTGCAACGGCAAGCTACGATCATCTTTTCCATGGCCAGTGGCCATCGGTCGCATCTTGTCGGCATCCCGTGCCGTCTTAAAGACCCACCATTAGAATGATATCATAAACAGTAAGCATATTCCATTTCGTTTCTGTGACAATTTCATAAACTATGAATATGAAAAAACGCATGGAAAAATGTCTTGACAAACAAATTTGAATAAGATAAGATAACAAGGCCGCTTGCGGAAAGCCGGGTCCTGAACGCATCGGTCAAGGAAGCGGGAGCATAGCTCAGCTGGGAGAGCATTTGCCTTACAAGCAAAGGGTCACAGGTTCGAGCCCTGTTGTTCCCACCATTAATCCGGCCCGGTAGCTCAGTTGGTTAGAGCGCCAGCCTGTCACGCTGGAGGTCGAGGGTTCGAGCCCCTTCCGGGTCGCCATATCTGCCTTGGTAGCTCAGTCGGTAGAGCATGTGACTGAAAATCACAGTGTCGGTGGTTCGATTCCGCCCCAAGGCACATTTTATGCGGTAGTAGCTCAGTTGGTAGAGTGCCACCTTGCCAAGGTGGATGTCGCGGGTCCGAGTCCCGTCTACCGCTCCATTTTTTTACGGTGCCATAGCCAAGTGGTAAGGCGAAGGTCTGCAAAACCTTTATTCTCCAGTTCGAATCTGGATGGCACCTCTCAGAATCACCGCTGCAGAAGCAGCGGTTTTTTCATGAAGTCCTGAAACCCTTCGCAACATACAGAAAATGTAAAAAATTCTGTACAAACGAAAAACATCATGATATACTGCTACAGTAAACCCAACCCCTGGTCGTAACCACGGTTCATTTCCTCTATGGTTGTTTCTCATAACCATTGTCTGGAACGGGGCACGATTCATCACCAATGGCGCGGGTAAACAACATTATTAGGAGGGTATGATCCATGTACGAAGACAAGACTCTGACCTGCTGTGACTGCGGAAACGAATTTATTTTCTCTGCCAGCGAACAGGAATTCTACGCCGAAAAGGGCTTCCAGAATGAGCCCCGCCGGTGCAAAGCCTGCCGCGACGCCCGCAAGGCCCAGAACGGCAACGGCGGCGCTCCCCGGCAGATGTACACCGTAATCTGCGACGGCTGCGGATGCGAAACCCAGGTTCCTTTCCAGCCCCGCGGAGATCGTCCTGTGTACTGCCGCGACTGCTTCGAAGCGCAGCGTCAGAACCGGTTCTGATCGGATCAAAAGCAAAACGGACTGCCTGATTTGAAGGCAGTCCGTTTTTTTACCTGCACAGGCGATCGACTGCTGCCTGGAGGAGGTCCAGTTTCCGGGACGCTTCCTCAGCGGTCCGGGCCCGGGTGAAAAGATAGGCTTTCAGCTTGGGTTCCGTCCCGGAAGGCCGGACGATAAACCGGTTGTCATCCGGCAGGGAAAAGGAAATTACATCGCTTTGCGGAAGCCCGGTATCGTCATGCAGGTAGTCGACGCGTTCCGCGCCGCGAAGGAAGGAATTGTCAAAAAGATCCGGGGACATGCGCAGGCAGGCCATGATTTCCTGCATACGCAGCAAACCGTCGCGCCCTTCGTATTCGTAGGTCAGCAGGCGCTGGACATACAGGCCGAACTCCTTCTGCAGCGCGTGCAGGCGGTCAAGCAGCGTCAGCCCGCGGGACTTCAGTTCTGCCGCCATGTCACAGAGCAGCAGCGCGGCATTGACCGCGTCCTTGTCACGGACGTCGGTGCCGGACAGATAACCGTAACTCTCTTCAAAGCCGAAAAGAAAGCGGTTTTCCATTCCCTCTGCCTCGAGACGGCCGATCTGTTCACCGATATATTTGAATCCTGTCAGTACGTTGCGCAGTTCAAGCCCGTATTTACGGCAAAGGGCGGAAGCCATCTCTGTCGTGACAATGGTTTTCACAACGACCGGCGGAAGGTTTCCCTTCCTTTCTGTATGCCGGCACAGATAGTCGAGCATCAGGATTCCCATGTCGTTTCCGCTGATCAGGATCACTTCTTCACCGACCCTGACGCCTGCGCCCATCCTGTCGCAGTCCGGATCTGTTGCAAAACAAAGATCGGCGCCGGTCCGGATTGTTTTTTCAATGGCCAGGCTCATGGCTTCCCGGATTTCCGGGTTCGGATAGGGGCAGGTGGGGAAGCGACCGTCGGGCAGTTCCTGCTCCGCGACAACCTCTACAAGGATATTGCCCATACGCCGCATAATCTCCCTGACAGGGACATTTCCCGCACCGTTCAGGGGCGTATAGACAACATGCAGTGGCTGGGAACACGGGCATACCCGCAGGCTCCGGACAGATCTGAAATACGATTCAATTGTATTCTCTGTGATATAACGAATCATTCCGGATGACAGATACTGTTCAAAAGAGGGAAGACGGTCGGAAAGATCATTCTGCTGTCCGATGTAACGCTGGATCAGAGAGGCAGCTTCCGGCGTGATCTGGCATCCGTCAGGTCCGTATACTTTGTATCCGTTATACTTCGCAGGGTTGTGCGAGGCGGTGATCATAACGCCGGCGGAAGCGGAAAGATGACGGACGGCAAAACTGAGCATCGGAGTAGGCTCAAGGTCCGGATAGATCAGGACGCGGATTCCCATTTCCGCAAGAACCGCCGCGGTCAGTTCCGCAAAATCCCGGGAATGGATCCGGCTGTCACAGCTGACGGCACAGGAAGGGTTCGGATATGATTCAAGCAGCCAGAATCCCAGTCCCCGCGTCGCCTTCATAACAGTGAAGAGGTTCATCCGGTTTGTTCCGGCGCCGAGAACACCGCGCAGCCCGCCGGTGCCGAAGGCAAGATCACGGTAAAAGGAATCGTTTTTTGTATCCTCATCCATGGTGCGGAGTTCGGAAAGCAGTTCATCTGTCATCGCCGGGCAGCAGGTCCAGTCCCGGTATTTTTCGGCTACTGACATAGGGAAGGTTTTCCTTTCAAAAAATAAAGCGCACTGTGCAGTGCGCCGCAGGGATCATACTACGCCCTGCTGGCCGGATGAATACATCTGGCTTTTCCGGAAGGGCCGGATTTTGTTTGCGTCCCAGGTAAAGCCGTCCAGCGTCATGCGGATTCCGTTTTCCGCCAGCAGGTTTGCAACATCCTCAAACAGGACATACAGATGACGGGTGAAGAATCCGGCCTGGGAACCGGAAGGCTGGCAAAGCAGGTCGTTGATGCCCCAGACACGGATGGGATCGTATCCGTCAAAGGCAAAGGAGGAAGCATAAGGCGTCATACCGGATCCGCGAAGATCACACGGCGTGTCTCCCAGCCAGCTGGACGCATTGCGGAGAAGACTGTAGAAGCACTGGATTACCCTTACGGGAAGCGAGAAGCACAGTTCGTCCATAAAGGTGCCGTCAGTCCGGTATGTGCTGAATGAAAGGATTCGGTTTTCATACAGGATCACACAGAAACCGCCGTCCATAACTCGCTGGTCCTGCATCAGGGGACGAAATTTGTACTGAAAGACCGGTTTGCTTCCGTACCCGGCAATCATGACATATCCCCCCAACCTGAATCATTACTTTTATCATATTATCTAAATATATGATTCAGGTCAACATATTCATACTACATGTTGTGGTCAAAAATGTTAACTTTTTGTAATGTTTTATCTGATGAATGACATCAGCGCATCACGGTTCATAACGGGGGTTGTTGTCGGGCGCCCCAGATCGGACCGCGAACCGCAGGCACAGCGAACTTCAATCAGAACAGGACCTGAGTGCGGCTTTTCTGCTTCAGCAAGAGCGCGGTCGAGTGACGACTCCGAATCTGCTGTCAGCACGCAGGTATATCCGGCGGCGGAAGCCAGCGAAGCGATGTCCATCGATCCGGAGCAGACCGGCATTCCGCCGACTGTTTCATGAGCGCCGTTATTGATGACCACATGGATCAGGTTTGAGGGAGCCCGTTTTCCGATAACCGGCAGAGCGCCAAGATGCATCAGGCTTGCTCCGTCTCCGTCCAGGCACCAGACACGGCGGTTTGGCTTTTCAACGGCAATCCGCAGAGCTATCATACTGGCGTGGCCCATGGATCCGACCGTCAGGAAATCCCTGGAATGATCTTCACCGCGGGCTTCGCGAAGTTCAAAAACCTCGCGGGACAGTTTTCCGGTCGTACAGATAAAAACGCTGCCTGCATCGTCAGAGGACAGGATCCTGCCGACTGCCGATTCACGGGTCATGGCATAACCGTTTCCGTAAACGGGTTTTCGGGAGGATTCAAGAGCTCCTTTCCGGACAACAAAGGCAACGGTTTTTCCGGAATCCATCAGGGAAGCAAGCTCGTCAAAATATGCCAGGAAACCTGCTTCCGTTGTATCGGAAGAAAGGATGCGGTAAGGAATATCCATCAGATCGAGCTGGCCTAAAGTGATCTTCCCCTGTTTCATATGCTGGGGTTCATCTTTGACTCCGGGTTCGCCGCGCCATCCGATGACCAGCAGGCAGGGAATCGCGTACACATCCGTATCCATAAGAGAAACGAGCGGATTTACGGCGTTTCCGATGCCGCTGTTCTGCATATAGCAGAGTCCGGGCTTTCCTGACGCAAGATAATGACCGGCGCACAGGCCGATCGCACCGCCTTCATTATGCGCGACGACATGCGTATCACCCTCTGTTCCAAAACGGTCATACAGTTCGTTGCACAGTCCTTTCAGCAGGGAATCGGGAACGCCGGTAAAGAAATCAATCCCGTACTTCCGGCATGCGTCGAGCAACAGGGAGGCCTGCATCGCCAACTCCTCCTTAATCCTTCCACTCAAGCGGGTATTCCGCCACATGATAATCGAGGTGTTTATTGCCGTTTTCTTTCAGAGTTTTCAGAACACTCTCGATACTGAAATCGTCTGTGAGCGGAGTGGGAATATAATCATTTTTCGTCTCCAGGGAGGAGATACGGATCGGAATGATCCTGAAGCCGCGGGTGGTGATTGTCCTGTCTTTTGCCACACGGAAACGGATCTGGAAAAGGAAGGAGGACATATCTGACGGTTTGTCATGTCCGGAAAAGCAGAAATTTCCGAGGGAATAGCAGATATATACGCCTTTGTATTCTTCGATCGGGTTGATTCGGTGCGAATGATGGCCGACTACAAGGTCCGCTCCGCTGTCAACAGCCAGCCTGCCCATTTTTATCTGGCGTTCCGTCGGGTAATAGTCCTTTTCGTTTCCCCAGTGGAAGGAAACAATCACAATATCATATCTGAGATCCTGCTTGGCATAAGCGATATCAGCGGCAACCTTGTCATAAAGATTGGCATATCCGTCGACCGGCTTGTCATAGCGGTCGATACAGAGGTAGCTGAGCATAGCAATATTGGTACCGTCAACGGAGAAGACCCCGATCTGCCTGGACGTGGAATAAATGATTCCTGCGTCCCGGAGCGTGTTGACCGTGTCGTTGAACCCTTCATCACCGTGATCCATCACATGGTTGTTTTCCAGGCTGACAGCCTCGATAAAATTGTCTGTCAGAACGGATACATATTTGGGATCAATATTGAAGAGAAACTGGTTTCCGGTTTTGTTTGAAGGGACATACTTGGTGTTTGTGAAAGTTCCCTCAAAATTTACCAGCGTCAGGTCGTCGCGCCTGAAAATGTCCCGGACGTTTGCCATCGTGAAGCTGATATTGTTATTATTTTTTTCAAGCGCGCCATAAAAATTTTTTCCCTTTTTGTGATAATTGTCCCCGCCGATTGTGAAGTCGCCCGTGCAGGTGACTGTAATCGTCCGGGAGCCGTCGGTCTCGACAATGCCGAGCTCATTCACATCGTCCGGATTGAATTCCCAGTCTTCAATATACAGTTCTTCCTCCTGCAGTTCCGCGGAGGCAGCGCAGCATATGAACATAAGAAACAGTGAAAGAAGAAGAGACAAACAACGCTTTATCATATACCGTCCTCCGTGAAATCATGTGTGGGAAGCAACAAAATCAGCCATACGGTCAAGCGCAATATTGATTTTGTCGACCGCGGTGGCGTAGCAGCAGCGGATGTTTCCTTCTCCGGAAGCACCGAAGGCGTTTCCGGGAACAGCAGCCACGTCTTTTTCCTGCAGGAGGGAGGAGCAGAATTCCTCGCTGCTCATGCCTGTTTTGCGGATCGAAGGAAAAACATAAAACGCGCCGTAAGGTTCAAAACAATCAAGGCCCATTGAACGGAAAGCGTCGACCATCAGCCTGCGCCTGCGGTCATAGCTCTCCCGCATGGCAAGGACGCTTTCATAACGGTTTTCCCTCCCGAGACGAAGGGCAGCCGCGGCCGCAACTTGTCCCTGGCGGGGAGCGCACATGATTGCGTACTGATGAATCTTGTTCATTACGGCAATGATTTCCTTGGCCCCGCATGCATAGCCGACGCGCCATCCGGTCATTGCAAAGGCTTTGCTGAATCCATTGATGGTAACGGTTCTTTCATACATACCCGGAAGCGCTGCAAAGGAAACATGCTCATGACCGTCATAAACCAGTTCGGAATAGATTTCATCCGAAATCACAAGCAGATCGTGGCGGGCGACCACTTCAGCGACCGCTTCGAGATCGCATTTTTCCATAATCGCGCCGGTCGGATTGTTCGGATAGGGAAGGATCAGCAGTTTTGTCTTTCCTGTCACCGCTTTTTCAAGGGCTTCAGCCTTAAGCCTGAATTCATCTTCCTGCCTTGTCCGTATCGGAACCGGAACACCGCCGGCAAAAACAACACCCGGAGCATAGGAAACATAGCTCGGGTCCGGAACAAGTACTTCATCTCCGTCCGAAATCAGAGCGCGAAGCGCCAGGTCAATCGCTTCGGAAGCGCCGATCGTGATCAGAATCTCTTCTTCAGGACGGTAGGAGATATTGTACCGTGAAGCAAGGTAGTACGCGACTTCTTCGCGAAGCTCGATCAGTCCGCGGTTGGCGGTATACTGCGTTTCTCCGTCGATCAGGGAATTGATTGCCGCGTCGCGGATCAGATAGGGTGTTTTGAAATCCGGTTCGCCGACGCCGAGGGAAATCGCGTCTTTCCTGGAGGCGGCCAGATCGAAAAAGCGACGTATTCCGCTCGGAGGCACAGAGGCGATCCGTTCGTTCAGATAGCGGTCATAAATCACGGGGAGATCACCAGCCTGCGGTCGGTATCATCGTTTTCGAAGATGACGCCTTCTTCTTTATATCTTTTCAGAACAAAGCTTGTTGCGGTTCCGGTGACCGTTTCAAGCGGGGAAAGCTTCCCGGAGACGAAGGCGGCCAGTTCCTTCAGCGTGCGCGCTTCCACCAGGACAAGCAGATCGTAGGAACCGGACATCAGGTAGACGCTCTTGACCTCGTCAAACCGGTAAATCCTTCTGGCGATCGCGTCAAATCCCATGTCGCGCTGGGGTGTGACACGGACTTCAATCATGGCTTCCACCCGTTCACGGTCTGTACGGTCCCAGTTGATTACAGGACTGTAGCGCAGGATGATTTTTCTTTTTTCCAGGGTATCAATCGCTTCGGCAACTTCTTCCAGCGAAGCGCCGGTCATCACAGCCATTTTCTCCAGCGGTGTGCGGCAGTCTTCCTGAAGGATATCCAGAAGGGATGTTTCAAGTTTTGTCATAACCTGTTTCTTCCTTTCAATAAGGATATACATTAATATATTTTACATCAGATGGATTGACATGACAAGAATCATGACCGGGAGGCAAACCGTTTTCCGATCCATGAAAAAACTTCCTGATCAGATCAGGAAGTCTGCGTCTGGGTGAGAGGATTCGAACCTCCGGCCTCTTGAACCCCATTCAAGCACGCTACCAAACTGCGCCACACCCAGATATCCGCTTTTCAGCGAACGCAACGATTATATTACGAAGATCCGCCAGTGTCAAGGCTTTTTGTTCAGACCGGAAATATGTCAACAATGCAGGCCGGAACAAACTTCTTCTTGTTTTTATATTGTTTTTCTGTATAATTATAATATAAGGAAAATTATGATAGAAAGCAGGTATTTCATATGAAAACCAGACGCCTGACCAAAAAGGAAATGCGGATATTTGCCATCGGTCAGCTGGGATGGTCCATTCTCAGCGGCATCATCGGCACATGGCTTGTCACGTTCTATCTGCCCACAGCGGACGCTGTGAATGATTCGGGAGCCTTGTTCTATGTACCGACCGGACTGGTGATCTTCGGCGTTCTGACGATCCTGGGACTGATTACTTTTATCTGTCGGATTTTTGACGCAGTGACAGATCCCTGGATCGCGTCCATGTCCGACCGGAGCCGGCATCCCAAAGGAAGGCGCATTCCGTTCATGCGGCGCGCGGCAATTCCGTTTGCGATTGTGACGGTGCTTGTGTTCTGCACGCCTTTCGGCGGCGTCAAATCCGGTTCCACAAATCCTTTGAATATCGCCTGGATTCTGGTGACGCTGATTCTGTTCTACCTCTTCATGACAATGTACTGCACGCCGTATAACGCGCTGATCTCGGAATTCGGTAAAACGCAGGAAGACCGGATGTATATCAGCACTGCAATCTCGCTGACCTTCTTTTTCGGTACGCTGATGGCCTATCTGCCTTTTGCGCTGGCCGGTCCGCTGCAGGGAATCCTTGGTTACGCGTGGAGCTACCGCGTCTGGTTCATCTTCCTGGCTGCGGTCGCTCTGATCTGTATGCTGATCCCTGTATTCAAACTGAACGAAAAGGATTTTGTGGACGCAGAACCCAGTGAAAGCAACGCTTTCAGCAGCCTTGTCAAAACATTTAAAAACACCGAATTCAGGAAGTTTTCCGCATCCGATATCATGTACTGGGTAGGCCTGACGCTTTTCCAGACGGGTCTTCCGTTCTTCGTCAAAGTCTCCATGCATATCAACGAATCGAACACCATGCTGTTCATGGGCGGTATGACTGTCCTTTCTGCCTGCTTCTATCCGTTCGTGTCGAGGCTTGTTGCAAAGCACGGGAAAAAGAAGCTTGTTATTGCCGGGTTCTTCGGGCTGGCGCTCGCATATCTGATCACGGCGCTGATCGGTGTCGTACTGCCCACCGAATCCATGATACCGGGTATCATGATCGTGATTATCTCCGCCTTCCCGATGGCCCTGCTCGGGATCATCCCCCAGGCGATCGTCGCGGACGTTGCGGAAGAGGACGCAAAGCTGACCGGAGAGAACCGGGAAGGCATGTTCTTTGCCGCAAGGACATTTGCGATGAAATTCGGACAATCCGTCGCCATGCTGGTGTTTACTTCACTGGCTGTGCTTGGCGCAAAACAGGAAACAGGAATGAATGAGCTGACCGCTTCGGCGGAAGGACTGCGTATTGTGGCGATTGCTGCAGTTTGTTTCTGTGTTCTCGGCGCACTGATCCTGTTTGCGTATGACGAGAAAAAAGTGATGAATACGATCCGGCAGGACGGGAATAAATAAGAAAAGATACAAAGGAAACGGCTGAACGTTTATTCGTCCAGCCGTTTTTTTACGTATGCTTTCAGCCGCATTACCTGTCCTGCTTCAGCGCTTCAATCTCAAATTTCAGCGCTTCGATCTCAGCCCTGATTGTTTCGGCCTCCCGGTTTGAGTTGTCCAGTTCGAGCTGCGCGATGTTCAGCTCCTTCTGCTTGGCTTTGAGTTCGTCCTGAAGCTTCTCCTTTTCGGCCGCTGTCGTTTCCCAAGCCATACGGCTTTGAGCAAGCTGTTCTTCAAAAGAATGCAATTTTTTTCCGAGATTGATATAATTCATGGAACAGAGAGCAATCATGGCAATCGCGGCGGCCATGACGATATATACGGTGATCCGGAGATGCTTATTCATCGCCTGCCACCTCCTGCGTTTCGGAAGGATCGGTACCGGTCAGCTCTTTCCTTTCCTTCCGCAGATTCTTTCTTTCCTTTTTCAGTTCCCTGACTTCTTTCTGAGTCTCCTTCGCCAGAGGAGCCACACGCTCAAGCTCAGCCTCTGTCAGGGGGATCGCAGCAACAGTTTCGTCATATTCGTGCTGCTGTTTGCGTTCGCGACCGAGGCTGGTCTCAATGCTTTTCTGTATATCTTCCAGGCGGAACCGGCGTTCGCCGAAAGAGGGAAGGTACCAGATCAGGAACAGAACGCAGATCAACATAACCAGCGAAAAAAGGACGGGCAGGAATTGTCTGCGTTTCATTTAGCATTGCCTCCTTTCACATGGAACCGGGAAACGTTTTCCGTATAAAAACCGACGACTTCATGCCACCAGGGAAAGAGCACGTCATCAGAAGACCTGAAGATCTCATGGCGGGAATCCGGCACACGGACGAGTTTGCCGTCAGCCACCCTTTTTATGAATGATTCCTGGGGAGCGGGAAGAACGCTTGAATCATGATCCGCCGAGAAAAGAAGGACAGGGCAGGCAATCCTTTCCGGGGCGCCGGGGGCAAGGATCTTTTCTGTTACATGAAGCGCTTCATAAGACCACTGATAGGACGGAACGCTGTTCTGGAAATCTGCCCGCGACGCTTTAACAGCATCATACCAGGCAAAACGCTCCGGATCGGCGGCGCAGGATGAAGCAAAATCTTCCGGGCCGCTGTAGGGTTTCATGAAAAAAGGATACTTTTTCTTCTTTCCGAGTAAACCGGCGATTTTTCCGACAGCGGAGGCGACAGGAACCGGAATGCCTCCCGTGTACGGGGCGATCATCGGGGAAGAAAGCACAGCCGCGGAAAAGATTTCCGGATACTGCTCCATGAGCAGGGACGCGACAGCGCCGCCCATGGAATGCGCAAAAACAAAGAACGGCTGTGAAGGTCCGGGACGGTATGCGTCGCATACGATCTTCAGATCACTGACATAATCGGAAAACCGGTCAACATGCGTAACCGATGGATGGGGGATTCCTTCACTGCGCCAGGAACGGCCGTGCCCGCGCTGGTCAAAGGCAACCACAGAGAAGCGGAGATGAAGCAGCGACCAGATCAGTTCGGCATATTTATAGGCGTTCTCAGTGAACCCGTGAACAAACAGGACGGAGGCAACCGGGTTTTCCGCTTCGTATGATACGCAGTACAGCGAGCGGCCTTCAAAACCCGGAACCATGGATACACGTTCCTTCTCCCTGAGCCAGGGCAGGACGGTACTGTTCATGGTATCTGCGTAGGATGAGGCGAGGACCAGATAATCCTCATTGAAAAGATCATTCATCAGATTAAACTCCTGCCGGTTCAGCGGTCAGACAGATTTGGTCTTGAAACGTTTGCGGATATTGTAAGGATTGTAGAATGTCTGCGGCGTATTGACGGAAACATTCAGGGAACGGTTTCGCGTCACGTTGAGGACCAGTCCCACGCCGCCCATATTTGTCATCATATTGGAACCGCCGTAGGAAAGAAAGGGAAGCGGAATACCGGTGATCGGCATCAGGCCGAGCGTCATCGCGATGTTTTCCAGGACGTGAAACAACAGCATACCCATCACGCCGATAATAATCAGACGCCCGAATTTATCACGCGTAAACCATGCCAGGTAGAGCATCCTGAGAATGATCAGGACATAACCGATAAGGACAGCCACACAGCCAATGAATCCCCAGGTTTCACCGATGGTGGAATAAATAAAGTCTGTCCAGTCAGCCGGAACATAATTCAGCTGAGAAATGGCACCGTTGACAAACATTCCGTTTCCGGAGAGTCCGCCTGATCCGATCGTCATCTTGGACATGGTTTGCTGGTAGGCGTCGGAAGAAGAATACAATTCCGGGTTCAGCCACCCCAGGATACGCGCAAAGCGGTAATCTGTTGAATTGGAAGCGAGCAGGAAACCGTACAGCGCCAGGATTCCCAGCAGGGCAAGAGCGGCCAGAACGCCCAGCATCTTCATGGAAACATTGGAGAAGTACATCATCACAGCGAACATGAATATGATGACCAGCAGGGATCCGGTTTCGCCCTGCATCAGAATGACAACGCCGGGAACGATAACGAGCATGAAAACATGGATGAAGGATTTCATGTCAGCCATCGGCCGGTCATGGCGCGAAAGGTTTTTTGCAAGAATCAGGATCATTGAAAGCTTGGCGAACTCAGAAGGCTGAATAGTATATCCCCACAACGTATCCAGCCAGGCTTTAACGCCCGTCGCACGGTTGAAGACCGTCGTAACGGCAAGCAGGATGAATGCTGCCCAGTAAAAGATTTCAGCCCGGCGCCGCAGGATATCGAAGGGAAAAGCCATGATGACACCGATAACAAGGGGCGCTACAAGAACGAACAGGCATTGCTTCTTGGCATAGTCCGATTCGAAAACATGATTCAGAAAGGAAGTATCGGAAGAGGACTGGGGAGAATAGGTCGCCACACACACAGCGACAATGCCGAAAAGCGCCATGGCGAAAACCATTGCGATCAGGACGAGATCTACGTGGGCGCGGGAGTGCCGGTTTTCAGTGATCGTCAATCGGCAGCACCTCCTTCAAAGGCCTGGAGAACATCTTACGGAAGAAACTGTTTTTCTTCCTCCCGTATTCCGCAACAGGCACATTGCGCCCCTGAAGGCGTGAAGCGATCCTGAGGACTGCGTTTCTCGCTTCGCAGTCATAATGGATGAAAAGGTCATGTTTCAGCTGGGAACGGTATACGGCCGGATCCTCCGGAATGGCACCGAGCAGCTGAAGATCAAGCACCTGGGATACGGTGGCGGCGGAATACATTTCTCCGCTGCGGATCAGCTGTGAGTCAAGCCTGTTTACAATCAGGCGGGGACGAGGGGCATTTTTTGCAGCGATGAGCTGGGCGGTTCTTTCGGCGCTGCGGATGGAAATATCGTCCGGCGTGACGATCAGAAGAGTTTCATCCACACCGGCGTTCAGCACGTTGCGCAGCCCCCGTTCAATCCCAGCCGGGCAGTCGATAAAAATATAATCATAGGAAGGCCGAAGGTAACGGATTATCCGGAAAAGCATTTTCGGCTCCAGTTCCTTGGCCCTTGCAAACTGGGCGGCAGGAAGCAGGTGAAGGGAAGGAACGGATTCGCATGAAAGAACCGCTTGGTCCGGCCTGCATTCCCTGTTTGATACATCGATCAGATCATAAACAACACGGTTTTCAAGCGAAAGGAGAGCATCCTGAGAGCGCAGCCCGATATCGGCGTCAACAATGAGGACACGCGTTCCGTTGGAAGCAAGCGCAGCAGCCAGATTCGCGGTAAGAACGGATTTGCCTACTCCGCCCTTACCCGACGCGACAGCAAAACACTTTGACATGCTATTCCTCCGATCAAGATCAGGGCGCGAGCGTATTGCCCAGCGGAAGGACAATATCAACGTCGCGCAGGGTTTTCTGTTTCATATACCATTCAATAAAATCACGCGGGGCAATAGAGGACTCAGAACCGGAATAGCCGTTCGGAATGAAACAGGCCACCGCGATTTCAGGGTTGTCATAGGGGGCAAAGCATACAAACCACGCATTGTTCTCCAGATCGATGGAAGTAACCTGGGCGGTTCCGGTTTTAGCGGCGATCTGTTCCTGATAAGGCCAGTTCCGGAAATATTTCTTCGCGGTACCGGACTCGTCAACCACGCCTTTCATCCCTTCACGGATCTTGCAAAGATACTCGTCCGAATGCTCGAGCCTGTGCTGGAGCTTGGGCTCGCGCTGGGAAAGGATTTCACCCGACGGGGAAGTAATGGAGTCGATCAGTGAAACGTTGTACAGACGGCCGTCGTTTGCAACGGTACAGACGTAACGGGCTACCGCAATGGGGGTCAGAACCGTTACGGACTGGCCGATGCCGGTCAGAATGGTCTGGCCGCCGCCCCACTTGATATCGTTCATATAGTTGTATGTATCGCCGATGACAGACTGCAGATAGACCATTTCCTTGGTCATGTTGAGCTCTTCCATCAGGATTGTGCGCATGTTCTCCAGCCATTCGCTCTCATTCTTGTTGACGGCCATATCCATAAGTCGCTTGGCGCAGATGGAAAGGCGCTCGTCATCATATTCAATGTTCCGCGACTGACCGCAGTTTCTAAGATGTTTCTTGATCGAGTTGAATACGATGATGGGGAGGGACGTGTCCTGATTGGCTTCATTGACAGCTTTGGTAGGATCATACAGGGTATTCTGGCACCCGACAACGGAACGGACTTCACCGGGGAGGTCGATTCCGGTTTTGGAAGTCAGGCCGAACAGCTGCGCGTAACGGTAAAGGCGTTCCTCGCCGAGACGGGATGAAAGCTCATAGAAGAAGTAATTGCAGGAGTTGGTCAGCCCTTCGACGATGGTCTGATTGGCGTGCTGCCATCTGTAATTCTTGTTGATCCAGCATTTCGGCGCTGTTGTAAGGTCCTGGTTGTACTTTGTGTAATAACCCATATCGGATATGCGTTCGGTCAGCTTGAGCTCGCCTTCGGACAGGGCGCCCATGCCGGTAACCATCTTAAAGATCGATCCGGGCGTTCCGCGCGCATGGATTCCGTAGTTCAGAAGAAGATTTCTGGAATCGCCCAGGATGGCCATGGCGTCTTTTCCGCCTGCGACCAGCGCGTTCAGGTCGTAGGTCGGATAATTCGCCAGCGCAAGTACGCGGCACTGCATATCCAGAACAATCAGGCATCCGTGCTCAGCCAGTTCAAGGGGATATTTGGCCCAGTCGCGGTTATGGATATCGTTTTTATTCGCTTCAAGCCAGGATTCGGAAGCAAGCTTTTTTTCCTGGTTATTGCGGACTGTGATGACGTTGTTGCGGATACATCTTTCCGCTTCCTGCTGATAGGCGGCGTTGAGCGTCAGCTTGACGTTGTTGCCGTCCTTCGGATCGACATGATATTCGTTCAGTTCCCGGACAATACGGGACATCTGGTCGCGCTCAACAACCCGCTGGCCTTTGCGGAGCGAAGAATTCTGGGTCAGCCAGTCCTCCATGGAGGATTCAATTCCGTCGCGGCCGATTGTATCGTTATAGGAATAGCCTTTCGCCTGCAGCGTCAGCCACATGGCCCTGGAGGGAATTGCACCGGTATAGCCGATAATCTGGGAGGCAAGATTGGAACGGGGATACACGCGTTTTGTGCCTATCTCAATACTCATGCCCGGAAGCATCATGGAACGCGTCTCGATTTCGATAACCGTTTCATAGCGAACATCCTTCGCGATGACGATCGGCTGGGAATTGAAGATGTTCATCTGCATCTCGGAATAGATTGCCATGATCTTAAGCATGTTTTCTTCCGAAACGTCATCTGTGATCTGATATCTTGACTTCAGTCTTTCAATACACTGGGTGGCCGTCTTGTATTTTTCCTTGTTTGTCAGGTAATTGTTGGAACGCCATTGGCGTTCTCTCGTTTCAAGCACGGATTCGGATACGCCGGATCCGAAATTGAAGATCCATTCCTCCGGGTTTTCCGGCGTGGGTTCGGGGTTGCGTTCAATAACAAAGGAAACAGCAATCTTTCCGCCGTTTTTTTCGACAATATCGATTGTTTCGAGAATGGAAGCAGTGTACTTTGAATACAGTTCGGCTGTGTTGGCAGATGCGTCCTTCTGGAAAGTCACATTATAGATCAGTTCATCCTCCGCCATAATAACAGAGTCGGAGGTGGATATGTTGCCGCGCTTGCCGCGCAGCGCGATCGTCTTGGTTTTTGTATCGTCCGCTTTTTCAAGCATTTCATCGGATTGTTTCAGCTGAAGATTCACCAAACCGGAAACGAGCCAGATAAAAATGCCGAAAAGCACAACCAGAAAACCGGCATAACGCCAGAATTCAGCAGTTCTGTTTTTCTTGTCCATTTATATTCGCTCCTTTCTCCGGGAATTAAAGACTGCAGAAGGCCTGAATCAGATCAGGTCCTGCGGAAAACGACCGGTGCGCTCTTCAGGACAAGGACTTCCGTTTTGCGCCCGAGGAGAATCCGCCTGAGGGGGAACAGAAGGATGAAACAGAGGCAGGAGGTCAGCACAACAGCGGCAAAGGCCCGGATAAAGTGCCCGGCCTGAAGCACGGAGCCTCCAAGATAGATATAGGTTACATTTACGATCTCAAAAACAAGGGTGTTCAGGGCGGTGCACAGCACTGTCCTGAGCCAGGCGGGAAGCTCTTTGGTGCTTTTATTTGTTGCCCTTTCATATTCGATCGTCTTCAGCGGCTTGTCGGCAAAGGCAAAAGAACAGAAAAGCGTGGTGATCGGGTAGATTGCCAGGTTAAGGAATGTGACAGACGGAAGCATGATCTCCATCAGCAGTCCGTAGATCATGCCGGCCCAGAAAGCGCGGAGCTTGCCGCACGCGACGGTAATGATGCCGATCACAACATAAAGCAGGTTCGGGGAGACGCCGAACGGCCTGATATAAGGAATTACACTTACCTCGAAGAGGTAGCCGAAGATGATAATGAGGGCAAGGGAGACATAGCGCCTGAAGAAGCCTGTCTGGTACTGGCGTGAGGAGGTTCTCTGCATGCCTATTCATCCTCCTCGAATGTCATTCCGTCGGGATCGGGGGTAAAATAAGGCGTGCTCGTCGGCGCAGATATCGGCGTCGGAGTGGGCGTCGGATCACCGCGCAGATTGAAAATGTTGTAAAGCAGCGGAGTTTCGTCAGATGTCGGCGTCGGAACAGGCGTCGGCGTCGGGGTGGGCGTAGGCGTTTCGGTGGGCGTCGGGGAAGGAGTCACTGTTGCGTTGGGATCAGGGCTTACGCTTTCCTGAGAATCAAACAGGGAAGAAGCAATCTCGGGAACAACAGGGGAAGGCCTGGCGCTTTCAAGCGGCTGAAGCTGAACATTTGTCCGCCCGTTCTCCCGGCCTTCTATTGCCTCCGGTTCAGGCTTGTACCGGAGGACGATTACATATTCCAGGTGCTGGAAATCGACCTTCGGGCTGATAACAATATACTGCTTGTTCGCGTCCATGCCGCGGGTACTTTCCTGAACGGTGCCGATCGGGATTCCCTTGGGAAAGGACAGGCCGACGTTGGAAGTAACCACCAGGTCTCCGGGCCGCGGCAGGTTGTCATCCGGCAGATAATACATCCTGCACATCGGCTTTCCGTCTATACCGAGCGTACCCCGGACGGTTCCCTGGTCGCGGGAGGACTGGATCAGCGCGGCAATGGAAGCGTCGGAGTCAATGATTGTACGGACGGTTGCCTTATGGGCCTGGGTGCTTTCCGTATAGCCCACCAGCGCACCGGAAATCGTGACGGCCATATAATCCGTAATACCGTCTGCAGTCCCTTTGTTGATTGTCAGCGTGGAAAAATAGTTGGAATCCGATCTGCCGATGACGGTACAGACAACAGGGGACATGGCTTTGTTTGCCTCAATCTCAGCCTGCATGTCCTCATACTGCTGAAGCGTGTTCTGCAGTTCGTCGGCAAGCATTGCCTTATATTCAAGCTGCTCATTGCGGGCGCGAAGCTCGTTGTATTCCGCCTCGATATTGGCGCGCAGCTTCATGGACCGGAAATAACCGAACAGCGTTTCCGTAAGGCCGGAAAAGAAATCCTGGACCGGCGTTACGACTGTGCCGATCGCTTTTTCGGGGATGTCGAGCCCCGGCGTTGTGTCAGAGATCCGATGGAAAATATAGGAAGCAACGGTCAGGATCAGCACGAGTGTAACAGAAACGAGGATAAAGCCGCGGATTACGGGATGGGCACGCCGGATTTTCTTTCCGGCGGGCTGGACAGGCTGAAGGTTTTCATCCAGCATGATCCCGGAAGAATAGACCGTGCGTTTTTCCGCAGAACCGGAATCAGTTTCCGCGGAAGGGGATGATTCGGGGGAGGACCGGTCAGGACCGGCATCAGGAGAAGAAGCGGCGTTCCTGCGGCGAAGCTTTCGTATGGCTTCCTCAGGCGTATCGGAAACCGGTTCGCTGACGGCATCGCCGGATTCATCCGTATCCGGATCATTATAGATAAAATCGTCTGTTACAACGGGACGACGGTCATCGGTTTTCCGATCGGAGCGTCTTTTGCCTGCCATGGACGGCGCTCACCTCCTTTCCGAAAAGTAAAACGGGTTTGTGTCCCGGGTTATTTCATCGAAGGGCGGGATCTTTTGTCCTGCGGCGTCACAAGCTGGATATTCTCTGTCAGGTATCCGATGCCCAGAATGCAGCAGTCTCCGGGATCGCGCGCAAGAAGTACTGGCATACCGAGACTTTCGGATATATAGCGGTCCAGCGCAAAAAGCCTTGCCCCGTCACCGGTCAGGTGGATGCCGCTCTTCATGATGTCAGCAGCCAGTTCGGGCGGTGTTCTTTCAAGAACCCATCGGACGGTCTTTACGATTGCCTTGCACGGATTCTTCACAGCCTCATAGGCCTGCTGCGAAGAAAACTGCACGGTGCCGGCGGATGTGTTAAGCTGGTTGACGCCGCGTACCAGGATCGACCGGGGTTCGTCAAGGGGAAGGGCGGCAGCGAGATCCTTTTTGATATTGTCGGCCGTCTGCTCGCCGATCAGGATGCTGCACTCCTTGCGAAGGTATTCGGCAATCGCTTCATTGAACTTGTTTCCTCCGACCTGGACGCTCTGGGATACGACCAGCCCGCCGAGCGAAATTACCGCGACGTCGGTCGTTCCGGCGCCGATATCCACAACCAGGCTTCCGATCGGATCGTACACAGGAAGGCCTGTCCCGATAGCCGAAGCAAAAGGCTTTTCGATCAGGAATACATGTTTGGAACCGGCCATGCGGATTGCCTCAGTCAGCGCTTTGCGGTTGACGTCATCCATTCCGCAGGGAACGGAAACAATGATCCGCGGCTTTCCGAGATATGAAACGCCGATCGCCTTCCGGATAAAATACTTGAACATGAGCTCGGCAATGTCAAAATCGGCGACCTGGCCGTTGTGGATCGGTGAAACCGCAATCAGCTGATCCGGGGAGCGCCCGTAAAGAAACCGGGCTTCATCACCGACCGCGCGGACAGTGTGCCTGTTTTCACGGTCGAGAACAACGAGGGAAGGTTCGGAGATCACAATGCCGCGGCCGCGAACATAAACGTTGATGTTCTCGGTGCCGAGGTCAATGCCGATATCGGGTGCCAGAAAAGGCATAATACAATCATCCTTTAGTCAGTTTGGTGTGGAGGAATCATCATTCAGCGGGAAACCGGACCGGATCAGCATCCGGCGGACCAGGTAAAGCGGAAGTCCGATAACGGAGGTATCCGACCCGTTGATACGGGTAACCCATGATCCGGCTTTTCCCTGCAACGCATAAGCCCCTGCCTTGTCCATCGGTTCTCCCGAACGCACATAGGATTCAATCTCACTGTCATCCAGAAGATCGAAGGTCACGTCGGTACAGTCAAAACCGGTCAGGATATCACCTGAAGGCGAGATAACCGTGACGCCGGTACAGACCTGATGTGTATGGCCGGAAAGCATCCGGAGCATTCGGAAAGCGTCTTTTTCGTCAGCCGGTTTCCCGAGGGACTGTCCATCCAGAGAGACCAGCGTGTCAGCTCCGAGAATCCAGCAGCCGGGATGCGCTGAAGCGGCAGCGGAAGCTTTCCGGAGAGACAGCTGCTGTACGGCTTCCTCTGCGGGAAGGCTGCAGCTTTCATCAACGTCAGGAGCATCCGTTTCGAAGGAAAGGCCCAGCCGGGAAAGCAGTTCGCACCGGCGCGGAGAGCGTGATGCCAATATCAGTCCGCTCATCCTGATCCTCCTTCCCGCATAATCTGAACCTGATTATTATATCATAATGAGCGTTGAAAAAAAAGTAAAATTGACAAACACACAGCGCGGTCACTATAATGAAGCGATAAACGATCCGGAGGGAAATGGACTTATGACAAAGGCGCTGATTTCCGTTACAGGACTTGATTCCACAGGCATTATCGCCAAAGTTGCGACAAAGCTCAGCGAGATGAATATCAACATCCTGGACATCTCGCAGACGATCCTGGACGGGTATTTTACAATGATGATGGTCGTTGACCTGGACGGCGCCCATCTCCGCTTTGAGGAGATAGACAGGGAACTCCAGCCCGTAAGGGACGAACTGAAAATGACCATCCATATGCAGCGTATGGATATCTTTGACGCCATGCACCGTATCTGAGGAGGAAATACCATGATTGAAACAGGTGAAATACTCCAGACGATGCGGATGATCCAGGAAGAGAACTTTGATATCAGGACAATTACGCTCGGAATTAATTTGCTGGACTGTTCCGAACCGGAGGCAGACCGCTGTGCGGACCGCGTATATGATAAAATCTGCTATACCGCCAGAAATCTGGTCCACACAGGGGAAGAAATCGAAAAGGAATTCGGCATCCCGATTGTTAACAAGCGCATCAGCGTCACCCCGATCAGCATGATCGCCCAGGGGGATCCCGTTCCGATTGCCCGGGCGCTGGACCGTGCCGCCAGGGAAGTGGGCGTGAATTTCCTCGGCGGATATTCGGCCCTGATGCACAAGGGCGCGACGAACGCTGATGAAAGGCTGCTTGCCTCGATTCCGCAGGTGCTCAGTGAAACAAATCTGCTTTGTTCCAGTGTTAATGTAGCTTCCACGCGGGCCGGAATCAATATGAACGCTGTTCGTGAAATGGGGCAGATTATAAAAAAGACAGCAGCGATGACGGCCTCATCAGACGGCCTCGGCTGTGCCAAACTGGTCGTGTTCGCGAACGCTGTGGAAGACAATCCGTTTATGGCCGGCGCATTCTGCGGCGTCGGAGAACCCGAATGCGCGATCAATGTCGGCGTTTCCGGACCGGGCGTCGTGAAGGTTGCACTGGAGAGCGTCAAGGGTCAACCTTTTGACGTAGTGGCAGAAACAATCAAGCGTACGGCATTCAAGATCACAAGGGTCGGCCAGCTTGTTGCAAGGGAGGCCAGCAGAAGGCTGAACATCCCGTTCGGCATTGTTGACCTGAGCCTGGCGCCGACGCCCGCGCGAGGCGACTCCGTTGCGCATATACTTACCGAGATGGGGCTTGAATATGCCGGCGCGCCCGGAACGACAGCCGCGCTTGCCCTGCTGAACGACGCGGTGAAAAAGGGCGGCATCATGGCCAGCAACCATGTGGGCGGTCTCAGCGGCGCATTCATTCCTGTCAGCGAGGATATCGGTATGATCGAAGCGGCTGCTGCCGGAGCGCTGTCGCTTGAAAAACTGGAAGCCATGACCTGCGTCTGCTCTGTCGGCCTGGACATGATCGCAATCCCGGGAGAAACTCCGGCAGAAACAATCAGCGGAATTATAGCGGATGAGGCTGCGATCGGAATGATCAACAACAAAACGACCGCCGTGCGCGTGATTCCTGCCGTCGGCAAAAAAGCGGGGGACACGGTCGAATTCGGAGGCCTGCTCGGCCATGCGCCGGTCATGCCCGTCAACAGTTTCCGCAACGAGGCGTTCATCAACAGAGGCGGCAGGATTCCCGCACCGCTTCATTCCATGAGAAACTGAACGATAACGAGGAAAAAGCATGGGTAATTTTGTCGATCATGTTACAATTACCGCGAAAGCCGGAAACGGCGGTAACGGCTCCACTTCATTCCACCGTGAAAAGTTTGTGATCAACGGCGGACCGGACGGCGGAGACGGCGGATGCGGCGGGGATATCCTGTTTTTTGCGGATCCCAACATGCACACGCTTCTTGATTTCCGGTTCAAAAGCAAATACACGGCAGAGAACGGGGAAGACGGAAAAGCCAACCGCTGCACCGGACGGAGAGGAAACGACCTCCTGATCAAGGTTCCTGTCGGAACTGTCATCCTTGACGATCCGACTGACCGCGTGATGGCGGATATGGACCAGCCGGGAGAAACGAGGCTGCTCCTGCGCGGCGGGAAAGGCGGATGGGGAAACCAGCACTTTGCAACGCCGACGCGGCAGGCCCCGAATTTTGCCAGGCCGGGCATAAAGACGGAGGTCAGGACGCTTCGCCTGGAGCTGAAAACCATTGCCGATGTCGGACTGATCGGTTATCCCAACGTCGGGAAAAGTTCTATCCTCAGCGTCGTGACAAGCGCGCGCCCGAAAGTTGGGAACTATCATTTCACTACGCTCACTCCAAACCTGGGGATTGTCCGCAGGTTCGGAAAGGACATTGTTCTGGCCGATATTCCGGGACTGATTGAAGGCGCTGCGGAAGGCGCCGGGCTGGGTCATGATTTTCTACGGCATGTTGAACGCACCAGGCTTCTGCTCCATGTTGTCGATATTTCAGGCAGCGAGGGCAGAGATCCTGTTGACGACCTGGACCGTATCAATTCGGAACTGGACAGGTACGGCGACCTGGGAAAACGTCCGCAGATCATCGTATGCAACAAGATGGATCTGCCGGGCTCGGAAGAAAACCTCAGAAGGATCCGTGTACTCGCGGACGGGATGGGATGTCCCGTGTTTCCTGTCAGCGCTGCTGCGCATCAGGGATTTGACGAACTGCTTGACGAGACGGCGCGCTTGCTTGAAAGCCTGCCTCCTGTCCTTCACTATCAGGAAGAAGAGATCCCGGAAGAAAAGGAAGATTACGACGCCTTTGAGATCAGCAGGGATGACGGGGTGTTCATTGTATCCGGGCCCGGTATGGATCGGCTGATCGACAGCGTGAATTTCGAAGATCAGGAAAGCCTCAACTGGTTCCACCGTACGCTTCGCAGGCTCGGCGTGATCGACGCGCTGCGCAGCGCGGGAGCGCAGGAAGGATCTGCGGTTCGCATCGCGGATATGGAATTCGATTTTGTTGAATAAAGAAACGGAGGGACAGCCATGACCGGCAAACAGAGGGCAACGCTCAGAAAGATGGCCAATCCGCTGGATACAATCATATATATCGGAAAAGAAGGCGTTACCGATCACGTTGTGAAAGAAGTTTATGACGCGCTGGAAGCCCGGGAACTGATCAAGGGCTGCGTCCAGCAGGGCGCCCCGCTGGACGCGAAAAGCGCGCTTACCATTCTTTGTGAAAAAACCGGAGCGGAACCGATCCAGTTTATCGGACGCCGTTTTGTAATGTACCGTCCGAGCCGCGAGAACCCGCGGATCACGATCGACTGACAGCAGGGAGTTGAGTGGCGTGAAAACAGCCCATATCAGGGACTATCCGGGCGGCAGGATCCATATGATCGGAATCGGCGGCAGCAGCATGAGCGGACTGGCCGAGATGCTCATTGACCAGGGATACCGTGTTTCCGGAAGCGACAGGGATGAAACCTATCTTGTCCATTATGTCCGTGAGAAAAACGCGGAAGTTTTTATCGGCCATAAGGCTGAAAATGTCCGCGGAGCGGATCTTGTCGTTTATTCCGCCGCGATTTCAAAGGACAATCCGGAACGGGCCGAAGCTGAAAGGCTCGGCATTCCCTGCATTGAAAGGGCAACACTTCTCGGACAACTGATGGAGGGATATCCGAGCGCTGTCGGCGTTTGCGGCGCGCACGGAAAAACGACCGTAACCTCCATGCTCAGCCAGATGCTGATGGAAAGCGGCCTGGACCCGAGTATCCATATCGGCGGACGGCTTGACGCCATCGGCGGAAGCACGCGCGTCGGCCACAGTTCCATATTTGTTGCCGAAGCGTGCGAATATAACCGCAGTTTCCTGCATCTTTCCCCGACGGTCGCCGTTGTGCTGAATATCGACGCGGATCACCTGGACTGTTACAGGGATATTGATGAGATCGAACAGACGTTCGGACAGTTCCTGTCCCTGCTTCCGAATGACGGAACGGCGATCGGCAACGGAGACGATCCGCGGATTGTCCGCTGCTTCGGCAAACTGAAATGCAGAACGATCCTTTTCGGCATGGACCGCGCCTGTGAATGGCATCCCGAAAACATGACGGAAGACGACCGGGGATATGCCGCTTTTGACCTGTTCCATAACGGTAAAGCGGTGGCTGCCGTCCGGATGAATGTTCCCGGCAGGTTCAATGTCATGAATGCCCTTGCGTCCGTTGCGGCAGCCGTTCATCTGGGGGTTGATCCGGAAAAGGCTGCCGAAACGCTCGGACGCTTTTCCGGCGCGCACAGGAGATTTGAACTGACCGACAGCATAGACGGTGTGGAGATCTTTCACGACTACGGGCATAACCCGGCAGAGATGAGGAATGCTGTTTCCATTGCCAGGAAACGCTGCAAAGGACGACTTTGGGCCGTTATGCAACCCCATACGTTCAGCCGTGTAAGGACGCTGTTCGGGCAGTACCTGACCTGTACGGAAGAGGCGGATTTCACGCTTGTGACAGATATATGCGCCGCACGCGAAAAAGACCCTGGAGACCTCAACAGCGGAATGCTCGTACAGGGCATGCGGGAACACGGGATCAATGCCGTATGGACGCCGTCGTTTGATGATACGGAATCATATCTGAAGGAACACTGGCAGCCCGGTGACCTTGTTATCACGATGGGATGCGGGGACATCAATCTGCTGAACGACCAGATTCACCGGCATTTTCAGGAATCCGAAGGAAAGGAAAAATGAAACATGATACCGCGCAACAGAAGGGTCATTGATCTTTCGGCGATCGAGGAAAACATGAGAATGCTCCGTTCCGCAGTACCGTCCCACGCCCGGATGATGGCGGTGGTCAAGGCGGACGGTTACGGCCACGGCGCGGCTGAGACCGCGCAGGCAGCGATCCGCGGGGGAGCGGATATGCTTGCGGTCGCGTCTGCGGGGGAAGGAAGGCAGCTCAGGGAACAGGGAATCGAAGCGCCGGTCCTCGTTCTCGGCGCGGTGACGGAGAGCGACGTATCGGAAGGCGTCAGGTATGATCTGATCCAGACGGTATGTTCCGCCGATATGGTCCGCCTGTGTGAGAATGCGGCAAAAGAACTTCAAAAACAGACCGAAGTCCATTTGAAATTCGATACAGGGATGGGCAGAATCGGCGTCAGGAATGAAGCCGAACGGGACGCAGTCCTGAGAGAACTTGGGAATTGCGGAAATGTCAGGCTGACCGGTGCGTTTACCCATTTTTCCGACGCAGACGGCGACGAAGAAGGCATACGTTATACAAAGGAACAGTATCTGCGTTTCCAGGAACTGACCGCACCCCTGCCCGAAGGAATCATCAGGCACTGCTGCAATTCCGCGGCGATCCACCGGTTTCCGGATATGTCTATGGATATGGTTCGTGCGGGCATCAGCCTGTACGGATATCCGCCCGTTACGACAGAGCTTCCGCTGAAACCTTGTATGACATGGACCGCGGATATAAGCTATATCAAGGATCTGCCCGCGGGATCATATGTCAGTTACGGAAGAACATACCGAAGCGGGAAGGCTGTCCGTGCTGCGACGATTACCTGCGGATACGGTGACGGTTATTTCCGGGCCGCCGGGAGAGAAGGATATGTCCTGATCGGCGGAAAGCGCGCCAAAATTATCGGAAGGGTATGCATGGACCAGATGATGGCTGACATTACAGACAACGAAAACGTTTCTGTCGGCGACGAGGCGGTCCTGATCGGGAGGTCCGGAGAAGAACAGATCACCGCCGAGGATCTTGCGGCCTGGGCGGGAACGATCAGCTATGAAATCCTGCTGAGCGTGGGAAGCCGGGTTGACAGAATTTTCCAATCATGAGTCCGGATGGGAGTGGAACAAATATGACGAACCGTAAAACGACGAGGAAAAACAACGGAATCACTGAAGTCAGGAAACCGTTCATGACCGGTACTCCCTGTGATGAGCGTACGGTCAGGAACAGTCTTGCTTTTTTCGGCACAATGCTCATCATATTCCTTGTCGCATTCATTGCATGCGTGTCTGCATCCTTTGACAGCATTATCCTGAGAATCGGTGTCAACACCGCTGTGATCCTTCTCGTCCTGCTTATTCTTTACAACAATGGTGCCAGGCGCGGCGCGGACGACGTGGCAAAAGGGGAGATCATATGGCAGAAAAAAGAAAACGGGAAGCCGTTCAGTGAAGGCCAGCGGAAAATATGCTTTCATCCGTTGAAGGGATTCCTCATCGGCCTGATCGGATCAATTCCTTTGCTCATACCGGCCATCTATCTTGCTGTAAATACAACGGTTCAGACGACTGACGCGGGAACGCTGCCATCCTGGATGCAGGCGTATCTCGGCAGAAGTGATATCGGAAACGCGCTGATCAGTTATACCCAGCCGGAAGGAATGAAACTGATTGATTTTATCCGTGCAATCGTCCGCGTCATGATTATGCCGTTTGTGAATCTTGCCGGACCATCCAACAGTTCCGGCATTCTCCTGGTTGAACGCCTTTCGCCGCTGATCCTGCTTCTGCCGGCAGCGGCATACGGAACAGGATACCTGAGCGGAAAGAAGGCGCGTACCAGGATCCATACCATGATCTCGGAGAACAACCGGAAGAGAATTCGCAGGGAAAAGAAAAAAACCGCAAGGAATACATCCGCACGGAACAGGGAGCCGGAACAGCTGAACTGAACGAACGGAGAAAAAAGGGAAAAACATGCGCATTATTGCAGGCGAAGCAAGGGGAAGGGTGATCGAAGCGCCGCCCGGGAGACATACCCGGCCGACGCTTGACCGCGTCCGGGAAAACCTGTTCAATATGATTCAGGCAAACGTTCCCGGAAGCAGGTTGCTGGACCTGTTTGCAGGCAGCGGCGCTTTAAGCCTTGAGGCGCTGAGCCGCGGAGCAGCTTTTGCAGTTCTGGCGGACAACGACCGGAACGCGTCGGAAACGCAGAAAAGGAATATCTCCCTGCTGCGTTATCAGGATCGGGCCAGGCAGTTCCGGTGCGACTGGCGCGCAGCGGTCGAAGAGCTTCGGAAGGAAAGGGAAGTTTTTGACCTGGTCTTTCTCGATCCGCCCTATTCCATGCAGGATATGAGGGAAGTATTCCTTTCCCTGATTCCTCTGGCCGGAAAAGATACGCTGTTCATTCTTGAACATGAGGCGGGCCGGAATCCGGAGGTTCCGGACCGGTTTACGGTTATCAGGGACAGGTCCTGGGGTTTTTGTGCGGTGACGATCTATCAGCTATCGGAAGAAGGAGTGTGACAGAAATGGTATCGTGCGTTTTCCCCGGTTCTTTTGATCCTGTGACAAAGGGCCATCTGGATCTGATTTCAAGGGCTTCCTCCATGTTTGACCATGTTACGGTTACGGTCATGGTAAACATAAGCAAACGCGGATCAATCCCTGTGGAAAAAAGGATCGATATGCTCCGGAAGATATGCGCCGCATATCCCAATGTCAGCGTTGAACAATGGGACGGACTGCTTGCCGATTATATGGATGCAAGGCGGGAAAAAATTGTCATCCGCGGCATCCGAAGCGGAGCTGAGGCGGAACACGAAATGCAGTCAAGCGCCGCAAACCGTATGCTGAACAGCGGCATTGAAACCGTATTCCTGCCGTGCGATCCTCAGATGAACGGCATATCTTCCTCAGCAGTCCGTGAAATCGCGGCTTTCGGAGGAGATATCAGTCCGTTTGTTCCAGGCGAACTGACAGAGGAAATTAAAGGGCTTCTGTCGAACAAGTGAATAAACAGGATAAGGGAAATGTGTAAGCAAAGGAGATACGGATCATGGCAAACGATATCAAAAGCTCGGAAGAATGCCTGAAGGCAGTCAATATCCTCTTTGAAGAACTGAAGAACGCGAAACGGAGCCTGATCAGCAGCGAAGGATGCATTGTCAACCGGAACCTGATGCAGGCGCAGCTTGAATATCTCCGCGACAACCTGCCGGATACGGTCAAAAAGGCCGCCGCGATTGTACAGGAAGAAGAAACAATCCGGAATGAAACGGAACAGAAAAAACGGGAAATACTGGAGAATGCTTCAGTACAGGCCCAGAATATGGTGAACGAGGCTTCGAAGAACGCGCAGCAGATCATGGACCAGGCGAACCGTGAAGCGAATGACCTGGTGGACAGGGCGACAAAGGAAGCAACCGCAAGAATGGAATCCGCGGCCGCGGAAACGAACAGGATGCTTTCAGACGCGGAGAAAAAGGCGCAGCAGCTTGTCGAAGAGGAAAGCATCGTCCGCCGTGCCAGGGTGGAATGCGACGAACTCAGGGAGAGCGCCAGGCAGGAAGCGGCGGAACTCCACAAAAACACGCTGGATTATATGGATTCGCTTCTGGCGGAGACCGACAGGAAGCTCAGTGAACTGATCAACAACATCCGCCTTGAACGGAACGAGATCCGGAATCATCGCTGACCATACAAATGATGTCACAATTGCACAAAACAAAAGGGAATTCTTGTACAAACAGGCAATTCCTTTTTTTATGCCGTTTCTGTATAATATCTCCATAAAGGGCCAGACCCGAATTCAGAGGAGGAACAAGAATATGGCAAGCGTATCCCTTCAGCACATCTACAAGGTTTATACCGGAAACGTAACCGCGGTCAGCGATTTCTGCCTGGACATTGAAGACAAAGAGTTTATCGTTCTGGTCGGTCCTTCCGGCTGCGGAAAATCCACCACGCTGCGCATGGTGGCCGGCCTGGAGGAAATCTCCGACGGCGAACTGTATATCGGCGATAAGCTGGTAAACGACGTCGCTCCCAAAGACCGCGATATCGCTATGGTTTTCCAGAACTACGCCCTGTATCCCCATATGACCGTATATGACAACATGGCGTTCGGCCTGAAGCTGCGCAAGACCCCCAAGGACGAGATCAAGCGCCGCGTCGAAGAAGCTGCCAAGATCCTGGACATTGCCCACCTCCTGACCCGGAAACCGAAGGCCCTGTCCGGCGGTCAGCGCCAGCGAGTTGCCCTGGGCCGCGCCATCGTCCGTGAGCCGAAAGTCTTCCTGTTCGACGAACCGCTGTCCAACCTGGACGCCAAACTGCGCGTTGCCATGCGTACCGAGATCACCAAGCTGCATCAGAGACTGCAGACAACCTTTATCTACGTTACACATGACCAGACTGAAGCCATGACAATGGCAAGCCGTATCGTCGTTATGAAGGACGGCGTGATCCAGCAGGTAGATACTCCCCAGAACCTGTACGACTATCCCGCCAACGAGTTTGTCGCCGGCTTCATCGGAAGCCCCCAGATGAACTTCTTCAACGTCAAGCTTGACCGCGAAGGACAGGACGTCGTCGCTTCCTTCGGAGACAACAAGATCGTGGTTCCGGAAAGCAAGGTCGCAAAATTCGTTGATGAAAGCTACATCGGCAAGGAAGTCATCATGGGCATCCGCCCCGAAAACATCCACGACGACGAACAGAAGCTCGCAGAATACGCGACCGCCACTGTTGACGTTGACGTTGAAGTGACAGAACTGATGGGTTCCGAAACCTACCTGTACCTGAGCACCACCGGCAAGGAAGGCAACATCATTGCCCGCGTTGATCCCCGCACTTCCAGCAAGGCCGGCCAGAAGATCAAGATCGCCCTGGATACCAACCATCTCCATTTCTTCGACAAAGAAACGGAAAAGACGATCCTCAGCAAATAAGGATTATCTGCAAAAATCATACAGGCGCCCCGGAAACCGGGGCGCCTGTTTTATTCGGGAAGAATAAAGCGCGATATTTTCAGGCCTGGAATTGCTGAGATTTCTTCGATGGATCTGGCGTCGACGACAACACCGTCCGTAAAGCCCTGGCCGACAGAAATCCTGTTGTAGTTTCCGCCGGAAACCTGAAGGAAAAGAAGTTCGTCTCCGTTGACAGCATAGACGACGGCGCTGTGATAAATGCTGCGCCTGTTTTTCCTGTATTCCACACGGACAATATCCCCAACCTGCAGCGGTCCGGAAGCCTTAACGGAATAATAAAATTTCCAGTTGTGCTGGGGATTGATTTCACCGGAGAGCAGATAACCGATAAAGTTGGCAAAACCGAAGCATTCCGCATAGCCGCCCGCACCGGGAGCATAACGCCTGACATGATCAATCGGCCAGCGGCATCCGTACCATCCTTTCAGGTAACTCTTTCTCCCGGCTGCAACTGCGGAGGTTGTCCATCCCGGAGAATCCGGATGGCCGTGAAAATCCTGACTGACATCCGCCTGTGTCGTCCAGTACCAGCCGTCATAAAGTTCGTATGCTTCAATGATCGAGTCCAGGTTTTTCGTCGAAAGATCATTCCTGAAACGGTCATCGGAGAAAAGAAAATCGGAAAAAGCAGAAGACACAGGCAAGGAAAGGCAAAGCATAAGCAGAAAAGCAGCAAGCGTTCTGACGTGCCTCAATATTCCGGACCTCCCTATGTTTATTCCAATTATATTATATGCAACAGGCATATTCCTTTCAAGACAATGAAAGTTCGTCAAACTATTCCGTTTTATTTTCCTCAGGAATGATTTGTGATATAATAATATAACTATGGAACAGGGAGGGCGTGCGGATGGAAAGAGATATCATACAGGCCGGGGTCTGCAGTTCAGACGATCTTTCTGAAGAGATCCGTAAGAAACTGGCGGCAGCGCCGGATCATATGTTCTGTTCGGACGACAGTATTTATCTTCTGCTTGGCCGGACAGTCTGCATCCTTCCGAATAATCCTTCCGGGAAAGCGCTCGCATACGCTGTTGCCCACATACGGAACAGCGGCCTGTCGAAGCCCGGCAGCGCAGCGGAACTGTATGAGAAAATCCTGCACGACGAAAACTACCGCGCTGATCCGTCCATGCTGAGACAATACGGAATCGTCCGGGAAGCTCTTCGTTATCTCCTCGCATTCCGGTCATATTCTCCGCTGGAAAAGGACCTGTGTTCAGTTATCTGTTCCATGGCGCCGATGGAAGCAGCGGACGTTCTGATCCCGATCGATTATCAGACTGCGCTTTTTATAAAGGAAGCTTCCGTACACCCGGAGAATGAGATAAAGGAATTCGCGGAAGCGCTGATCGGCACCATGGAAGCCGAAGGCATCGTTGATATCCGCGCCGGGATCGGCGGGGCATATGCCGGCGAAGACGGCATCCGCAAAGGGTATACCGAAGCGCTTAAGGCGCTTGATCTCGGAAACCGTTATCATCCCGAAGACCATGTTTCCGTTTATTCGGAACAGATGCTTGAGCGGATTATTGACGCGATTCCGGCTGAAAAGAAAAACAGCCTGAAAAAGATCTTTTTCGGAGAAGACCGTTCATCCGGGTTTAGCGATGAGATGATTGAAACAGTGCGGGTTTTCTTCCGGAACGACCTCAATCTGACAGCCGCCTCCAAACAGCTGTTCATTCACCGCAATACCCTGAATTACCGTCTTGATAAGATCAAAAAGGATTTCGGACTGGACCTGCGTTCTTTCAGCGACGCGGTTATATTCAGGATCATGTCCGAAATCGCATCCGAAATTCCGCCTGAAACAAGGAACTGAAAGGAGTCCGACACATGAAGAAAAAACTGCTTATCCTGACCGTCCTTCTCTGCGCAGCGCTGTTATGCTCCTGCACGGTGATTCCCGCTTCCAGGCTGGAAGCTATGTTCAGGACGGATCGCGAAACGAACATCAGCTCAGGCTCCGGTTCCGAACCCCAGTCCACTGCCGCACCGGGAACTGAACCGGCAGGATCCGTTTCGGACACGGTTACAATCAGCAGGGAAGAATATGACAAATACCGTCAGTTTTCCGAAATGTTCGAAATCTATGATTTTGCAAAGAATTACTTCTACCAGGAACCTGATACGGACAAGATGACAGAATATGCCATCAGGGGCCTGATGAACGGACTGGACGATCCGTATTCATTCTATTATAATCCGAAAGAATACGAGGAACTGTGGGAAGACGACGAAGGCAACTATGTCGGAATCGGCGTGCTGATCCAGTCCAACATGGATACACAGAAGTGCACGATCGTACGCGTTTTTAAAGGCGGACCGGCTGAAGCTGCCGGCGTACAGCGCGGGGATATCCTCTATAAGGTAGGCGATGATCTTTTTGTGAACGCGAACAACCTGCAGGAAGCCGTAGATATCATGCGGGGCGTTCCGGATACGGACGTAGACGTCACATTCATCCGCGGAGACGAAGAGATCACATATACCATCACCCGCAAAGAGGTCAATGTCAACCAGGTTGAAAGCAGGATGATCGACGATTCAGTCGGATACATTGCTCTGTATCAGTTCGCGGGACAGTGTGAAAAGGAATTTGAAAACGACCTGAACAAACTTATTTCCCAGGGCGCAAAGGGTGTCATTATCGATCTGCGCGACAATACCGGCGGTTGGGTTGACCAGGCCAGGTATATTGCAGACCTGTTCATGGATAAGGGAGAACTGTGCTACCTGAAATACCGGGATGATGAGGACCATACCGAATATCTGACGAAAGACGGAAAAGTTGATGTAAAACTGGTTATCCTCATCAATGAAAACACAGCCAGCTCTTCCGAAATTCTCACAGGCGCACTGCGCGACTGTGCCGGCGCTGTTACCGTCGGTGTGAAGAGCTTTGGGAAAGGGATCATTCAGGGCGTCTATCAGGTCGGAAACAAAGGTGCCGGATACCAGATGACGATCGCGCAGTACTATACCCCGAACGGTTCGGCGGTTCACAAGATCGGAATTACACCGGATTTTGAAGTATCCCTTCCGGAAGGGGATAATGGTATGTACGAATTCGCAGACCTGAAGCGTGACGTTCAGCTGATCAAAGCGCAGGCAGTCATGAATGAAGTGCTTCAGTCTGACGGCGCTGTCGATGTGAGCGAAATAGCGAAGAAACTGGAACAGAGTGCAGCGGCAACCGAACAGCCGACTGAGCAGCCTGCCGAACAGCCGACTGAGCTGCCGACCGAGGCCCTAAACGAAGCAGCCGGCGACGCGGAACAAAAAAACGGGGAAAAGAAACAGGAAGAGAATACTCCCGAAAAATCATCTGAAGCCGGCAGCAGTGAAAAAACGGACAAATTCCTGACACCGGCAAATATCGCGATCATTGCCGCGGCAGCTGCCGCACTGATCATCATTGTCGGGGCTCTGAAGAAGGCAATCAGGAAAAAAGAGTAAAGCGTAAGCGCCTTTTACGCACGGGTGATCCCTTCACTGATGGCGTTTTCAGAACAGCTAAAAGACGAATCCATTTGCATATTGTCATCAAGTAGGATATAATACCCGAGTGAAATGCTGCTATAACGCCCCGGAGGTCATTGGATGTACAAGCTTTTGCTGGTATCTGATCAGGAGGATGTGCTGAACGCATTTGCCGGTATACAGAACTGGGAAATGCTGGGTTTCAAGCAGCCGCATATCCGCCATGATTTTGAGGGCACAAAGGACAGCCTTGCAAAACATCATGCGGACGGCATCTGCATTGCTGTGAATCACGATCAGGAAGAACTGATTCTTGCATATCTGCAGCAGAATTTTCCGAATGTATCCATTTTTGAAGCGGGACACAATGAAGAAGAGGTTCTCAGGTATCTGAGTGAACTGAAAATCCTGCTGAACCGGATTCATGCGGATTTCTACAACGAACGGACCAATACACGGGACATTCTTCAGATGTGCCGCCACGAGTTTTTCCGTAAAGTGATCAACGGAAAAATCAAAAACAGCACGGATCTTCACCGCAATATGCGCCTGCTCCGCAGCAGAATGGACGCAGACCGTCCCTGCCTGCTCATTGAACTGGATCAGTCCGCTCCGTTCGACAAGCTTGAAGGCAGATGGCATTACGGCAAGGAACAGCTTGAGATTGCGCTCAGGACTTCTTTTGCCGGAGACCTGAACGGGATCCATATTCTACCGACAGTCCATTCAGACGGCAGGATCCTTGTGCTGGCCTGCCCGCTTCACGGAGTCGATACGGACATGACGGTTGACACCATGACCGCCATGCTCACATCGTATACCGCAGACAGCATCGAACACATGAAAGAATATTTCGGACTGGAACTGCATATATCAGGAATCCGCGTATTTCCGGCACTGACTGCGATGTGCGAAAATACGGATGAAGCATAAACAACAAGGAGGAAAGAAAATGGGTATTCTGGACGCAATCAAAGGGCAACTGATCGATGTGATCGAATGGTCCGACAATTCCGGCAAGACCATGGTGCACAAATACGACATGAACGGCAAAGAGATAATGATGGGCGCGCAGCTGACCGTGCGCGAAAGCCAGGTTGCGATCTTTGTCAACGAAGGCGAACTGGCCGACGTGTTTGAGCCCGGCAGGTATGAGCTGAAGACCAGCAACATGCCGATCCTGACCGCACTGAAGAGCTGGAAATACGGTTTCAACAGCCCGTTCAAATCCGACGTGTATTTTGTCAACACCAAGCAGTTCCTTGACATGAAGTGGGGAACCAGCAATCCTGTCATGATGCGCGACGCCGAATTCGGAATGATCCGCGTCCGCGCCTTCGGTATCTACAGCTTTCGTGTATCCGACGCCGCAAAATTCCTGAAGGAAGTATTCGGAACCGCCGCGCTGTTTACTGTGGAAGGCGTCGAAGGCCAGATCAAACGCACGCTGGTCAGCGGACTGAGCGATGCGATCGCCGAGAGCAAAATCCCCGCGCTGGATCTGGCCGCCAATTACGAAGAACTGTCCGCCTATGCCATGCAGGCCATCAATCCCAAGCTGGCCGAACTGGGCCTGACGCTCTGCAGCTTTGTCATCGAAAACATTTCCCTTCCCGAAGAAGTGGAGAAGAGCATTGACAAGCGGACTTCCATGGGCGTGCTCGGCAATATGGACCAGTATGCCAAGTATCAGGCTGCGGAAGCCATGCGGGACGCCGCCAACAACCAGAACGGCGTTGCCGGTATGGGCGTGGGCATGGGCGCCGGAGCCGCGATGGGCCAGATGTTTGCCCAGAGCATGAATCCTGCCGCTCCCCAGGCAGCCGCTGCTCCCGCCGCTGCGACCGCCGTATGCGCGGCCTGCGGAGCGAAGATTGCCGCCGATTCAAAATTCTGTCCCGAATGCGGTACGAAGCAGGCTGCAGGAAGCTTCTGCACCAGCTGCGGCAAGGAGATTCCCGCCGGCACCAAATTCTGCCCCGAATGCGGTGCAAAACAGTAATAGCGCAAATAAAGAAAAGGAACTGCGGATAGGCAGTTCCTTTTCTTTTATCCGGGGAAAGATTACAGTTCGGAAAACATAATCCCGGTATCCCTGGCATAATTATGGGCATATGAACCGGGATAGACAAACAGCATGATATGCCTGCATCCGGAGAAGGCGGAAGGATCGATTTCATTGACTGAAACAGGAATCTGAAGCGTCAGCAGGTTTTCACAGCTCTCAAAAGCTTCAGTACGGATTTCTTCCACTCCTTCCGGAAGAACGACGCGGTTCAGGTTTTCACAACGGGAGAAAGCTTGTGCGGGGATTGCTTTGAGCCCGGGATTGATCACAGCGCTGTCAAGCATGACGCAGGATCCGAATGCATGGGCTCCAAGCGACTCAAGGGAGGACGGAAGTACCAGTTCCTCGATGGATCTGCATCCTTCAAAAGCGGAATCTCCAATGTCGATCAGCGTGTCGGGGAAGGAGATGGAAGAAAGAGATCCGCAGCCGCTGAAAGCGCAGGGGGCAATGAGGCGAAGATTTGCAGGGAAGGTCACTGACGCAAGCGAACTGCACGCGTAAAAGACGGAATAATCAATCACAGGCAGTTCGGCGGGAAGCGAAACGCTCTGCAGCGAAGAACAGCTGTGGAAAGCGCTGCTGCCGATCCGCTGGACGGAATCAGGAAGATTGATCTGCTTCAGAGCCCGGCAGCTGTAAAAAGCTTTGGACTCAATGATTTTGACGGTGTCGGGGAGGATGACCGATTCCAGATGGTTCCGCCCGGAAAAGGCTTCCTCTGCAATAACTTCGATCCCGTCAGGAATTTCCGCAGTCCGTACTCTCCGGTCAAAAGGATAGAAGAGCAGCTTTTTTTCTTTTTTGTTGATCAGGATACCGTCGTCCGCATTCCGGAATACAGGATGGGAAGGTGATACGGTAAATGAAGACAGGGAAATACATCCGGAAAAGACGTTGCTGCCGAATTCAGTCAGCTGATCAGGAAGATTGACGAGCGTCAGCGACTCGCAGGCAGAGAAGGCGTTATCCCCGATGGATGTAAGGGAAGAAGAAAGGATAACCGATTTCAGGTTCCTGCACTCTGAAAAGGCTTCCGGCCCGATTGAGCGGACAGAATCCGGAATTTCAACAGATACGAGGGAGGAACAGGACTGGAAGGTTGAATAATTGATCTTTTTCAGTCCGGAGGGAAGTCGGATGCTCTTCATGGAAACACATCCGATAAAAGCCCATTCGCCGATTGTTTTGACGGAATCGGGGATCAGGATTTCCCGGAGAGATTCACACCAGGAAAAGGCGGCCTCTCCGATCTGGGTAACCGTATCCGGAATGGAAACCCGCTGAATGCGGTCCGACCATGAGAAAGCATTGTCGGCAATAGATGTGACCGGATTGCCTTCATATTCGGACGGGATGGAAAGGTCAAGGGAAGCCCCCTCATACTTTTCCAGCTGATATGTTCCGTCTCTTTTTTTGCTGAACGTAAAATCTGACATGCAGGACCTCCTTCACTGATCCGGAATGCAGACATAATCAGGAAAGCATCGCCGCGCCGATGATTCCGGCCTCAGAGCCGAGCACCGCCAGCCTGACAGGCGGCAGGGGCTGATCATTGAACAGAACGTATCTGGAATATTCCCGGGTCAAGGGATCGAGCAGAAAACTGCCGGCTTTGCTGACACCGCCGCCGAGAACGATTACCTCCGGATCCAGCAGATTGACCACGCTGCCGATTGCCTGGGCAAGGCAGTCAATATATCGGCTGTAAACAGAAAGCGCAAGAGGGTCTTCTGCGCGGGCGGCATCAAAAACCGTTTTTGCTTCAATCCTGGACGGATCGTTCCCGACAGAGGTCAGGATCAGGGAATCAGGATGTTCCGCGACTGCTTCACGCGCCATCCTGATCAGTGCCGTCGCGGAACAGTAGCGTTCCAGGCAGCCGTGATTGCCGCAGGTGCACGGAACGCCGTCCAGATCAAAGATCACGTGGCCGAGTTCGCCGCCGATATGATGGGCGCCGCTCCAGATCCGGCCGTCGATAATAATTCCGCTTCCGATTCCGGTTCCGATGGTGATGAACACGCTGGAGGATGTACCCGCGCTGACACCGGCAACGCTTTCGGCCAGAGCGGCGACATTCGCGTCGTTGTCAATATGTACAGGTTTATCCAGAAAACGACGGAAGACCTCACGGAAGGGGACATGGAACCAGCCCATATTCGTGCATTTGATGATTTCGCCGGTCTTTGCGGACGCAATTCCGGGAATGCCGACGCCAACGGATTCAATATCATTCTCAGCAAAGCCGGCGTCCCGGACTGTGGAAACGATGCAGTCCGCGATCTGCCTGACCTGTTCTTCAAAAGGAAGATCCGCACGGGTGGGAATGGAGCTTTCCCGGATGATGTTGTAACCTTCGTCCACAACGCCGATCTGAATACCTGTTCCGCCGACATCAACGCCAATCCTGATCATGAATATGTATCCTCCTTAATCATTCGCGTCATCCTGAAAAAGGGATGACAGCTCACGTGCTGCATTGTAGCCTGTACGTTTCAGGCTCAGGTTCCTGGCTGCCACCTCAACGATGATGGCAAGATTCCGTCCGGGCTTGATCGGCATCAGCTGATGGGGAACCTTTACGCCCATAATTTCGATCTCGTCATCCTGGATGCCGATCCGGTCATAAGCCTTGTTTTCATCCCAGGCTTCTAGCTCAATAATCAGGTCGATCGATTTGCTCTTTGTCACAGCGCCGATGCCGAACATGGCCTTGATATCGATCACTCCGATGCCCCGGATTTCCATCAGGTAGCGGATCTTTTCCGGACAGCTTCCGATGAGGCGGTCGTCGGATATCCGGCAGATGTCGACAACATCGTCTGCTACCAGCTGGTGCCCGCGTTTGATCAGTTCAATCGCGGCCTCGCTTTTTCCTACACCGCTTTTACCGGACAGGAAAACGCCGATGCCGTATACGTCTACCAGCACGCCGTGCCTGGTGATATGCGGAGCAAGGCACCGGTTCAGGTAATTGATCGCCAGCGCGGTAAACTTGCTTGTAACCATCGGGCTGGAATAAACGGGCACATCGTGGGAAACAGCTGCTTCAAGCAGCTCCGGAGGAGGAGTAAGGCTCCGGCAGATAATGATGCAGGGAATCGGATAACTGAAATACTTTTCAAGAATCTCTCTGCGTTTTTCCGGAACCTGTTCTTCCAGGTAAGCCATTTCCGCTTTCCCGATCAGCTGGGGACGCTCAAAGGCGAAAAATTCATAAAACCCGCAGAACTGGATTCCCGGCCTGTTCAGATCAGGCGTACGGATATCCCATTCGGTTTTTGTGGAAGGTACAAGGCATTCCAGACGGAGAGCCGATTCAAAGTCTTTTGCGGAAATCACGGGTCCACCTCGCCGTTCAGAAAATGTTGGTTCAGGTAATGCGCCGGCCCGTCTTCATTATTGCTCAGGCAAACGTCGTCACAGTACTGCCTGATCTCCTGCCATCCGTTGGAGACCATCACTCCGAGCCCGGCGGACTGCAGCATGGTAAGGTCGTTCAGGCTGTCGCCGAAAGCAACGGTATGCGCGGCGTCGGTCCCGAGACAGGCACAGGCTGTCTGCAGTGCTCTACCCTTGACCGCGTTAAGCGGATTGAATTCCAGGTAGACCGGTTTGGAACACGTAACAGAAGCGCGTCCCTTAAACTGTATGACGGCTTCGGCGTACATGGAAGAAACACGTTCGGGGCTGTCAATCAGAAGAATCTTGTTTCTGGGTTCATGGATGAATTCGCTCAGCCTACCTGCAAATACGCCGGTCAGGCGTGTCGCGGATGCATAGCGTTCAGACCAGGGACCGTACCGGTTGAAATAGAAACAGTCTTCGTCATATACCTGCGCATAGCAGGAATGAGCCTCCGCGAAACGGGCGATCTCCAGGGACAGACCCACAGGAAGAAGTTCCCGGAAGATCAGATGTTCCGAAGGAACCTCCCAGATTTCCGCTCCGTTGCTGGAAATATAGGCTGAAACACAGCCGATCTGCTCCACATAGGGTTTCATGCTGAACCGGGAACGTCCGCTGGCCGGAATGATATGCACGCCTTTATCATGCAGCGCCTGCAGGACCCGTACCGAAAATTCGGATATGGTCAGGTCATCGCGCAACAGCGTATCGTCCAGGTCAAAAGCGACTGCGCCCGGTTTCAGGATACGCCCATCCATCAGTTACGGAAATGTTCCGCCGCAGCTTTCTGGGCAGGGATGCAGCTGACAAAACGTTCCATATAACGGTTGAATCCGGACTCGTCCTCGGAATCCGGAGATACGGTCATCTGTTTCATACCGGTAAAGACATGGTTCTGAAGATAATCTTCAAGGGATTCATTTTCAGCACGGTACACCATATAATCCGCCAGGAGAGCGATTCCCCATGCGCCGCCTTCTCCGGCGGTTTCCATTACGGTAACCGGCGCATGGATAGCGGCTGCAAGATAATTCTGGCCGACGCCTTCTGTTTTGAAAAGTCCGCCATGGCCGTAAACACAGTCTATTGCTACGTTCTCACGGTTCATGATTTCCATGCCGTACTTGAGCGTTTCCATACTTGCATAAATCTGCGCGCGCATGAAATTGGCAAGGTTCATCGCCGCGTCGGGAAGGCGGACGAACATAGGGCGGCCTTCCGAAAGGCCGGTAACCGGTTCGCCGGCAAGGTAATTGAAGTTGACCAGTCCGCCGCAGTCCGGATCACCTTCCAGGGATTTCCTGAAGAGCCTGGTGAATACATCTCCCGCTTCGGTCTGCAGGCCCATCAGGGACGCGAATTCACGGAACAGGGAGACCCAAGCGTTGATATCGCTTGTGCAGCTGTTGCAATGAACCATACCGACCTGTTTACCGGTCGGGGTCGTAACGATATCGATTTCCGGATATACTTTACTCATCGGCTTTTCAAGGACGATCATACTGAAAATGGAGGTGCCCGCACTGACATTGCCTGTCCTGGCACGGACGCTGTTGGTGGCGGTCATTCCGGTTCCCGCGTCGCCTTCGGGCGGGCAGAGCGGACAGCCGGGAAGAAGCTCCCCGGAAGGATCAAGCAGCCTGGCGCCCTCTTCAGTCAGCGTGCCGGCATTCTGTCCGGCGCAAAGAACGGAGGGAAGAATATCAGCAAGCTTCCAGGGATAATGCCTGTCCGCGACCAGCCGGTCAAATGCGTTAACCATAGCCGCGTTATAAGTGCAGGTATCTGAATCGATAGGCATCATGCCGCTTGCGTCTCCCACACCCAGGACTTTCCGGCCTGTAAGGAGGTAGTGGATCCATCCGGCAAGCGTTGTCAGGAAAGCAATATCCTTCACGTGCGGCTCATCGTTCAGAATGGCCTGGTACAGGTGGCTGAGGCTCCAGCGCTGGGGCATGTTGAAGGAGAAAAGGCCAGTGAGCTTTTCAGAGGCAGGTCCTGTCATGGTGTTGCGCCAGGTGCGGAAAGGTACAAGCAGTTTCATACCCGCGTCAAAAGGAAGATAGCCGTGCATCATGGCGCTGATACCGAGACCGCCGATTTTTGCCAGGGGGAGCTGATACCTGGAAAGAACGTCGGATTTCAGGTCTGCATAACTGGCCTGAAGGCCCGCAATGATTGCTTCTTCGCTGTAGGTCCAGATTCCGTCCACATAATCATTTTCCCACTCATGGCTGCCGCTTGCGATCACCTGATGATCGCGGCCGATAAGGACGCTTTTGATCCGGGTGGAACCGAATTCAATTCCCAGGATGGCAGAACCGTTTCTGATCTCTTCGATACTCATGGCTGTATATCCCCCTGTAAATCATTACCTATAATATATAAAGAATCGTATCACATCGGGTATGGTCTGTAAAGATGAAGATTCTTTTACGGAAGCAATCCCGCTCGGGGAAAAACAAACTTTTAATCTGATTTTCATGAAGTTCTCCTCTGCTTTTCAGAACAAGTGTGCCGTGGTATGATAATATGACCCTGCCGGATGAAACGGCGGGAAAGGAGATTCACCGATGGAACCCTATACGATCGAAGATATCGAACTGCTCAGGAAGAAAAGCGGACTGAGTTATCAGGAAGCGGTCGCCCTGCTGGATTACCACAGCGGCAGTCTGGCGCGCGCGCTGATCGATCTTGAAAAACACGGCAAACTGAAGAATGAAGAGAACAACATGAAAGAAGGAACAAGGAATATGAACGGAAACACGAAAAAGAGCGAAACAAAGGAAAAAGCGCTGAATTTTTTACAGAAGCTGTATCGCAGCAGGGTAAAAATCCGTAAGGGCGATACGAACATCTTCAACGTTTCCGTCCTGTTTGCAGGCCTGTGCCTGATCCTGGCGCCCCATATGACGATAGCCGGTATCATTGTTTCCATGATCCTCGGCTATCAGTTCTCCTTCACCGGAATGGATCCTGATTTTGCATCCGACAGTCTTGAAAAAATGGTCAAGAGCGCCGCGCAGAACGCCAAATCTTCCGTTTCCAGCGTTGTCCAGACGATTACAAGCGAAACAAAAGAACTGCAGAAGAAAAACAGCGCAAAGCCCGAAGCAAAGCCGGTAAAGGAACGCGCCGAAGATCCTGTGAAGACAGCATCAGCAACGGAAGACGCTGAATTCGCCGCGCAGGCTCAAAGCCTCCGCGATCAGGCAAAGGAACTGGAAGAAACCATGGATTCCTTCTTTGAAAGCAATCCTGCCGCAACCAGTTTCCACAGCGCTTATTCAGCGGCTGCTTCCAGCGTTCCGACCATCCAGGTCCCTGTACAGACCGAGACCCGTGACGGCGAAGTGACAAAAGAAGACGATCAGGACGGATATTCCTCCGTGACAATCGGATAAACATTCGCGGAAAACGGCTTCCGGAAGGTATGCCGTTTTCGTGTTTCCAGTAAAAACAGGAGGGTCTGAAACCGGATGGCAAGCATACTTATTGTCGAAGACGAAAAGAAAATCGCGCGTTTCCTGGAGCTTGAACTGAAGCACGAGGGATATGACGTTCTGACTGCATTTGACGGAAGAAGCGGGCTGGATACCGCGCTGGAAGCCGATCCGGATCTTCTGATCCTCGACCTGATGCTGCCCGAACTCAGCGGCATTGAAGTCTGCCGGCGCCTGCGCCACAGCAGCGATGTACCGATCATCATGCTTACGGCGAAGGACGACGTTTCCGACAAAGTGATGGGACTCGATATGGGCGCCGACGATTATGTCACGAAGCCGTTCGCGATCGAGGAACTGCTCGCGAGGATCCGGGTGGCGCTGAAAAAACGCAGGGCAAAGGATATGCAGAAGCCGGATGGCCAGGATCACGTGCTGAAAATCGGATGTGTATCAATAGATACCGCATCCTGGCAGGTACACGTCAGGGAAGAGCCGGTTGCCCTGACAAGAAAGGAATTCGATACGCTCAGGTACCTGATGGAACACCGCGGCACTGCCGTGACCCGGGACCAACTGATGAATGAAGTCTGGGGATACGATTATATCGGGGATTCCAATATCGTCGATGTGTATATCCGTTATCTGAGGCATAAGATTGACGACCAGTACGGGATCAAGACAATCCATACCATCCGTTCGGTCGGGTATTTATTTGATTATGAAGAACAGGCATAAGCAGAAAAAACAGAAAGAAACGGCCGTAAACGGTACGCGCGACCTTGTGATCGCCAACAGGGTCAGCGGTAAGGTTCACGGCGGACTGAGCCGGATCAGGCTGTCCCTGACATTCAGGATCGCACTGCATTACTGTGTTCAACTGTTCAGGAGCTTTATTCCTGTCGCACTGATCCTGTCTGTCCTGATGTGTCTGTTCATCAGCTATCCGGTTTCCCGGGAGCTGAGGCGGATGATTCCAGCGGGAACGGAAGAAAACGGGCTGCCGATCGAAAACGGTTATCTGTCCGCTGTCCGGACTGAAGTTCTTCCGGAAAAGGATTTCTTTCCCTGGATCGGCCAGCAGTGTCCGGCTTTTTTCAGCAATGTGTTCAGCCGTGAGGAAGTCCGGTTCTACTATTCTCCGGACGGAAGCGAAGGATGGCTTGTCTGCCTGAATATCCATGACCTGTGGATATTCTGGATGATGATGATGGGCGGCGTCATCTTTTGCGATATATTCCGGATGATCTATTTCTTCCGGCACGACCAGAGGCTGAACAAACGCGTTCTTTCCCCGATCCGGGATATCGCATCCATGGCTGAAACGCTGTCCGAAAGCAATCTTTCCAACCGCATCAATATTGCCGGAACAAAAAACGAACTGAAGGATCTTGCGACGGTAATCAACCGGATGCTGGACCGGATTGAAAGAAGTTACAACAGCCAGAAACAGTTTGTTTCAGACGCGAGCCACGAGCTGCGGACGCCTATTTCCGTGATCCGGGGATATACGGATATGCTCAGGAGATGGGGAAAGGACGATCCCGAAGTTCTTGATGAAGGGATCGCGGCGATCTCGCAGGAAACGGAAGGAATGAAGGACCTGGTGGAGAGCCTTCTTTTCCTGGCCCGGCATGACAAAAAAACGCTGATGATGGAAATCTCGGCTTTTGATCCTTCCGAGCTGGTGAATGAAGTGATCCGGGAAGAGACCATGGTCCATACCGAATACAGGTTCGAAACAAACGGGATGGAATCCATGCAGATCAAAGCAGACCGGAACATGATGAAACAGGTGCTCCGGATCCTGTGCGACAATGCCGTCAAGTACTCACAGCCCGGCACTGCGGTAACCCTTGCCTGCACAAAAGAAAAAGACGGAATGTGCTGCCTCTCCGTGAAGGACCAAGGGCAGGGCATTCCGCAGGAAGACCTGCCGAAGATTTTTGACCGTTTCTACAGGAGCGACAAGGCAAGAAAGTCCGAAACCGGCGGACACGGGCTGGGGCTGAGTATCGCCCGGATCATTGTGATCGCGCATAACGGAAAAATCCGCGTACGGTCGAAGCCAGGAGCGGGAACAATCTTCTCGGTGCTGCTGCCGGAAGACGTTCAGTAAAAGCTATTTCACATATCTGTTGACCGGTTTGGGAGCGCGCAGCCTGTGCGCTCTTTTTCTTTTGCGGCGGATCACGAAAAACGCGATCAGCCCGACGATCAGCAGCGGAGGGCCGAAGAGAATCAGAGCCAGCTCAAAGCTGAAAGGAGGGAAGGGATTCGGGTCGGCATAGGTTTCACTGATAATCTGTTCGAGGGTTTTCGGAACATTTTCGCGCTGCGCGACGTCCCTTGACGCGGTAAGAGAGTAGACTGAGGCTTCGCCTTTGTCATTGTAATATGTCATGATGCCGAGCTGCTCGCCGGCGGAGACAGGAGCCTGGAAATCCCGTGTATACTGGATCAGAACGATTTTTTTCAGGTTGTCGGCCATCCGTTTTATATCGGATTTTGTGGAAACGATATAGACTTTGCCGGTTCCTTCGGCAGGTGAACAGATCAGCCTGACCTTGCCCTGGCCCGTATCGGACGTGGAATAATTGCTGGTTTCGATCGTGATCGGGTTCATGTTGTAAAGTTCGACGGGCGTAACGCTCATATACTGGCTGAAACCGTAGTTCATCAGTTTGATCGTATCGGCCCAGCGCGCGCGTTTTCCGGTAAACATCACGACCGAAATCAGGTCCACGCCGTTTTTGGAAGCGGAACCGCAGAAACAGTAACCGGAACGCGAATGCGAACCTGTTTTCAGGCCTGTCGCATATTCATAATAATACTTATTGGGCTTGTCTTCGGAGCCGGTCAGCATGTATTCCGATTTCGTGGTGATGGTACGGGCACGATGAAGGTTGGTCTTTGGAATCTGGTAGGTGACGGTTCCGGCAATCGTGCGGAATGTATCGTTTTTCATTGCTTCACGGGCAATGACAGCAATATCCCGCGCTGTGGAATAATGATTGTCGTCATGGTACCCGTGGGGATTGACAAAATGGGTACTGTAGCAGCCCAGGGCATTCGCCGTGTCGTTCATCAGCGCCACGAAGCGTGGGATACTTCCCGATACAGTTTCGGCGATGACATTGGCGCCGTCATTGGCGGAAAGGAGCATGGTTCCGTAAAGGATATCGATAAAACGGACTTCCTCGCCGGCCTGCAGATACATGGTGGAAGAGTCTTCCGGAACGGCAACGGCTGTTTCGGATACGATAACTGTCTGGTCCAGGTCGTCCACATACATCAGGGCGAGCAGAACGGTGAGGATCTTGGTCATGGAAGCCGGATACCGGATGGTATCCGCGTCTTTTTCAAAAATGATTTCACCCTTATCCTGCGTCATCAGGACAGCGGACAGCGCATAGAGCTGGTCCGGAGAAAGATCTTCCGGATGTTCCGGGTCATAATCAGCGGCGTCCGGTGAAAGCGTCGGTTCCGGGATGGGCTCGCTTGTAACTTCCGGTGTATCCTGTTTTTTGGCGGCCAGTGCGGAAGGCAGGGAGGTGCAGAGGATCAAAAAGACAAACAGCAGCGCTGTCAGTTTTTTCAATCGATTCACCTCCTTTTAAACATACGGGGAACGGAAAACGCGGAATTATACGGAAGCCGGAACCGCAAAGGCGGGTACGGATGAAACGCCTGTAATCTGCAGCAGCAGGAAAACGATGCCGATGACGGCGAGATACAGGGCAAACCAGGAAAGAGGGACACGGGAAATAATCTTCAGCATGAACCGGATCGCCAGGTAACCGACCGCGGCGGCGACAACGATTCCGACAAGCGAAGGAATCGCAGCGATGTCATTGATATATCCGAGTTCAACGGCGTCTTTTCCCTCCATCAGAAGGGAGCCGAGGATAGCCGGAGCGCTCATCATGAAGGAGAACTTGGCGGCGTTTGTCCTGTTCATTCCGGTGGAAACTCCGCCGAGGATGGTGGAACCGCTCCTGGAAACGCCGGGAATCATCCCGATTCCCTGAAAAAGCCCCATGACAACCGCCTGGGGAATACCGATTTTGCCGCTGCCGCGGTCTCTTCTGCTGAAAGAGATCCGGTCGCAAAGCAGAAGGAAAAGGGAGGTAATCAGGAAAGAGGACCCGAGGAACCATCCGCTGTCGAATACCGCAAAGCCGTTGACCGCCGGAAAAAGCTTCTTTGCCGCAAGATAGACAAGCAATGTCGGAACCGAGGCAATGACCAGCAGCAGGAGCGTTTTGTTGCGGAAGGGATGCAGGATCATTTCGAGCCAGTCCTTCCGGAACACGATCAGAATCGGGATCAGCGTACCGATGTGCAGCAGGATATCAAGCATCTTCATTGCGGGCGAGTCTGTCTGGATGCCGAGGAAGATGCGGCAGAGCAGGAGATGCCCGCTGGAGGAAACCGGAAGGAATTCTCCCAGGCCCTGGATCAGTCCGAGAAAAGCGCTCTGAAGGATTGACATATACCGGCCTCCCGAAATGTGGTCATTGTATTCTACCATATTGATAAACGTTTGGAAAGCTTGACTGTTCCTGTGCCAGCGGATATAATTTTCCACTGGAAACAGCACGGAAACAGCTTTCAGAAGGAGCGCTGAATTGTCATGAAACTCGGTGTCGTCGGCCTGCCGAATGTCGGCAAGAGCACGTTGTTCAATGCGATCACCAATGCCGGAGCTTCGGCGGAAAATTATCCTTTCTGCACCATTGAACCGAACACAGGGGTCGTTCCTGTGCCTGACCGCAGGCTGGATGTGCTTGCAGAAATGTATCATCCGAAAAAGGTTACGCCCACAGCGATCGAGTTTGTTGACATCGCAGGGCTTGTTAAGGGAGCGAGCCGCGGGGAAGGCCTGGGAAACAAGTTCCTTTCCCACATCCGCGAGGTTGACGCAATTGTCCATGTTGTCCGCTGCTTTGACGACGACAACATCATCCATGTGGACGGCAGCGTTAATCCTTCCCGCGATATCGACACCATCAATCTCGAACTGATCTTTGCGGATATGGACACGGTCCAGAAGCGCAGGGACAAGGCGGAAAAAAGCTTCCGAGGCGGCGACAAAAAAGCGGGCGCGGAAGTCGAACTGGCGCAGAAGCTATACGCGCACCTGGAAAGCGGGAAACCTGCGCGGACGCTGCCTTGCACGGACGATGAAAAACAGATTATGCAGAGCTGGTTTCTTCTGACGACAAAGCCGGTGATCTATGCGGCTAACATATCCGAAGACGACCTCGGCAAAGACGAAGCTGGTATTCCGTATGTCGGCCAGGTCCGTGAGGTGGCTTCCGCGGAAAACGCCGGTGTGATTGTGATCTCCGCAGCCATTGAGCAGGATATAGCTTCCATGAGTCCGGAAGAGAAAAAAGAATTCCTTGATGATCTCGGTATCGGACAGAGCGGACTGGACCGCCTGATCACAGCCAGCTATCAGCTGCTCGGCCTGATCTCCTTCCTGACTGCGGGAGAGGACGAATGCCGCGCCTGGACCATTGTAAACGGGACAAAGGCGCCGCAGGCCGCGGGGAAAATCCATACGGATTTTGAAAAGGGATTTATCCGTGCGGAGATTGTTCCCTTTGAAACGCTGGCAGAGCTTGGAAGCATGAACGCATGCCGGGAAAAAGGGCTTGTACGGAGCGAAGGCAAGGATTATGTCATGAAGGACGGGGACATTACACTGTTCCGTTTCAACGTATAAAGAAAGGGAGATCCATATGTCCAGACTGCAGTATTTCCGGAAACGCCTGATGAAAATGGACTGGAAGGCCATGTGGAAAACCACGGGCCTGCTGAAGAAGCGCAGCGGCAAGGGCAGGATCTGGCTGATGACAGACATGCTACGCTGCGGGATCAGGTACAACGCCGGATATATCGATTACAAGATTGCACAGATGTACAGGCTGAACGACGCACAGCGGAAAACCGTCATTACGCGCGGCATTTCCAACGACATTGTCCGCCGGATGAATCCGAAGGAATACTGGCATACATTTGACGACAAGGCTGAATTCAATGAATTTTTTAAGGAATGGATCCCGCGCAAATGGCTCAGGATCAATGAGCAGACCGCTCCGGAAGATATTTTCGCGCTGTGCCGGAATTTCAGCCAGCTGATCGGAAAACCGCTGGAAGGATCCAGTGGCGTAGGAATCCGGAAATATTCCGAAGAGGACTGGAAGGACGGCCCTGAAGCGTTCCTGGACAGGCTGCGCTCGGACGGGATCGGGATTCTTGAGGAGATCGTTGTGCAGCATCCGAAGATGGCGTCCCTCTGCCCGACGTCGGTGAATACCTGCAGAATCGCGACGCTGCTCGGAGATAAACAGCAGGGAATTGTATATGCATTTCTCCGCATCGGAAACGGAAAAGTGATGGATAACGTCGACTGCGGCGGCATGGCTTCCCGAATCAACCTGGAAACCGGCAAGCTGCAGACAGTCGGAGCGGACAAACAGGGCAATACTTTTATCAAGCATCCGATGACGGATACCAGCATCATCGGTTTCCAGATTCCTTACTGGGAAGAGGCAAAGAAAATGTGCATGGCCGCAGCCATGAAAATTCCGCAGATGCGGTTTATCGCCTGGGACGTAGCCATTACGGAGAACGGACCGACCTTTATTGAGGGAAACAGCTTCCCGTCCCATGCGATTCCCCAGTTTGCGGCACATTATCCGGACGGAATCGGCATCCTGCCGGAGTTTGAGAAATTTATTGATCTGTAATGCGGCAAATAATGCTTGCATAATAACAGGAATTGTGGTAGATTACCAATGTTATGCGGACGGTCCTCTGTCCGGAATCAAAGATTCATCCGTTCGGATGAACCGCCGGAGCACGAACGTCTAAGAGGGAAGGAGGCACAAACCATGAACGAAATCATCCGTTCCATAGAAGCAAAACAGATCCGCAGCGATCTGCCCCAGTTCAACGTCGGCGATACCGTACGCGTCTGGGTCAAGGTTGTTGAAGGCAACCGCGAGCGCCTGCAGGCTTTCGAAGGCACTGTTATCGCCAAGCGCAACGGCGGCATCCGCGAAACATTCACTGTTCGCCGCGTGTCCTATGGCATTGGCGTGGAACGTACTTTCCCGATCAATTCCCCCCGTGTGGATCATGTTGAAATTATCCGCCGTGGTAAGGTCCGCCGTGCAAAGCTGTACTACCTGCGCGAACGCCAGGGAAAAGCGGCCAAGATCAAGGAAGTCAAACGTGTGTGATTTGTGCACGGAAACGACTGCTGCTTCATGCGGCAGCCGTTTTTTTGTACTTCCGCTGAAAAAGGGACAGAAGGAATCATTCATCGGATTGTTGAATATTTTATTGATATGAACATACTCCGGAAGGAGGATCACAATGAGAGACAGAACCGAAGCGAAAGAAAAGGCAAAGAAACTTGTCAGCCGGATGACGCTGGAGGAAAAAGCTTCCCAGCTCCGTTACAACGCGCCGGCAATCGAGCGTCTCGGAATCCCGGCGTACAACTGGTGGAATGAGGCGCTTCACGGCGTTGCCCGTGCCGGTACCGCCACCGTATTTCCCCAGGCGATCGGCCTGGCCGCCATGTTTGACGAGGAAATGCAGGAAAAGATCGCAGGTGTGATTTCAGACGAGGCACGTGCCAAATACAACGGGCAGAGCAAGCACGGAGACCGCGATATCTATAAAGGACTGACCGTGTGGAGTCCGAATATCAATATTTTCAGGGATCCGCGCTGGGGCAGGGGCCATGAGACATACGGCGAAGACCCTTATCTGACCGGCAGGCTGGGCGTACGCTTTATCCGCGGCCTTCAGGGCAACGGAAAATACCTCAAGGTTGCCGCCTGCAGCAAGCATTTTGCCGTACATTCCGGTCCGGAGGCGGTCCGGCATGAATTTGACGCAAAAGTCAATGCAAAAGACCTTAATGAAACATATCTGTCCGCATTCCGCCTGACCGTTCAGGAAGGAGAGGTTGAATCGGTCATGGGCGCCTATAACCGCGTGAACGGTGAACCGGCATGCGGGAGCAGGACGCTGCTGAAGGAGATACTCCGTGAAAAGTGGGGATTCCAGGGCCATGTGGTCAGCGACTGCTGGGCAATCCGCGATTTTCACGATAACCATAAAGTGACCGCAACAGCTCCGGAAAGCGCTGCGCTTGCGCTGAAAAACGGATGCGACCTGAACTGCGGACATACCTATCTGCATATCCTTGAAGCCCTGCAGGAAGGACTTGTCAGCGAAGAGGATATCACAACAGCCTGTGAAAGACTGTTTACCACCCGGTTCCTGCTCGGATTGTCCGCGGAAGACTGCGAATACGACAGTATTCCCGTTACTGAGACAGATACGGACGGGCATGATGCCCTGGCGCTGGAGGCGGCGGAAAAGAGCATGGTGCTGCTGGAAAACGACGGCGTTCTTCCCCTGGACGCCGGCAGTGTGAGGACCCTTGCCGTGATCGGCCCCAACGCCGACAGCGTTGCGGCGCTGGAAGGCAACTATAACGGCACCAGCAGCCGGTATGTCACATTCCTTGCGGGACTTCGCCGTTACTGCGAAAAACACGGCATCCGACTTCTTTACAGCCTTGGCTGCCATCTTTTCAAGGACAGGACTTCCAATCTGGCGCAGGCTGACGACAGGCTCGCAGAAGCTGCGATGTACGCCGAAGCCGCAGACGTCACGATTGCCTGCGTCGGCCTGGACGCCGGGCTCGAAGGAGAAGAAGGAGACACCGGAAACGAATTTTTCAGCGGGGACAAAAAGGATTTGCTCATTCCTGAATCCCAGCGAAGGCTTCTTTCAGCCCTTGAAAAAAGCGCAAAAAAGCTGGTCACCGTTATCGCCGCGGGTTCAAGCCTGAACGTCCGGGGCGGAAACGCGAAAGTATTTGCATGGTATCCGGGACAGGCCGGAGGCACTGCACTGGCCGAACTGCTTTTCGGAGAAAAGAATTTCAGCGGACACCTGCCGCTCACATTCTACCGGGATGTGAACGATCTTCCTCCGTTCGAGGATTACAGCATGGAAAACAGGACCTACCGTTATTTCAGCGGAACGCCCCTGTATCCTTTCGGCCACGGGCTGAGTTATACCCGGTTTTCCGTATCCGGCGCTTCACTTGAGGATTCAGCCGTGCGGACCGACGTCGTCAACGAAGGAAAGATGGCCGGAGACGCGCTTGTGCAGGTTTATGTCCGCTGCGACAGTCTTTTTGCGCCCCGCAATCCGCGACTTTGCGGATTCGGGCGGATAAGCCTCATGCCCGGGCAGAGGGGAACCATATCCGTACCGCTTGATCCGCTGACCGACACAGTGGTCACAGATACAGGGGATGAAATCAAATGCAGCGGATACACGTTGTATATAGGACTGAGCCAGCCGGATCAGTTCAGCGCCGGACTGTGCGGAGTCCAACCGCTCGAAATCAGGAAACAGACCGAAGTCTGATTAAAAAAACAGAAACAATCCGGAGGTTACCGTGTTTACAGGATTCACAGACGACACAGTCCGGTTTCTCATGGATCTGAAATTCCACAACAATACCACCTATTTTCATGAGCAGCATGAGCGTTATATTGAAACGGTACAGACCCCGTTTTACGATATGATCGAAGCGCTTGCCCCGGACATGAGGAAAATCGATCCGCTGATGGAGATCCGGCCGTATAAATGCCTGTCCAGAATTCACCGTGACACGCGGTTTTCCCGGGACAAGAGTCCGTACAGGGACCATCACTGGTTCCTTTTCCGCCGGGCGGCGGAACCGCGGGACAAATGCCTTTTCTATTATTTTGAATTCGGGCCGGACAGGCTCGACTGGGGCCTGGGAATCTGGGGAGAAAACAGGGAACTGATGGATCTGCTTCGCAGGAAAATGAGAGCGAATCCGAACGGAATCCTTGCCATGATTGACGATATGGATCTGCCGGGGAAAAAGCTGATTCCGGGCGGATCATCATTCAAAAGAATGGAAATCCCGGCGGAGATCCCGGAAAGACTGAAACGATGGTATACAGCCCGGGAACTCTATATCAGCCGATATGATCCGCCGCGGCAGTGGGCTTTCAGCGGGAGGGTCCTGAAGGAAGTCCGAAAGGATTTTCTCGCGCTTGAGCCGATGTATCGGTTGCTGCGCGGATGCGCCGATGAAATGCCGCAGACGTGAAAAACAAGGAAAGCAGGTTTAATAAGATGTTCGGAAGATTCCGCAGAAGAGATCCGCGTCATGATCCGCACCGTGAACCGCGGCGCAGGATGCCCCTGGCTGCCCTGATCCTGATGCTCATCGGACTGTTGACTGTCCTGTATTTTCTGATTACCTATGTGCTGATGCCCATTCTGGCCGGCCTGACGCCGAAGGGATAAAAAGATGAAAAAAACCGGAAAATGGTTTCTGTCAGTCATTTCGAGGGTGATTGTAATCATTCTCGTGGTTGTCCTTCTGCCCTTTGCCAGGAACTTCATCGCTCTGCTGCTGCCCGATGTGACGGGCGAAATCCGGAAACAGAGTGAGATTATTGAACAAAAGCTTGAATCCAGCCAGCGGCTTGAGGTCACAAAGATTGATGAAGAGGGAATCCTTCGGGCGGATACCAGCGTGATCATATTCGGAACGGTGGGAACCACGACGATCCGATACCGCTATACTGCCAGCGCCGGAATTGATCTGAGCAGGGTTGTCATGACAACGGACAGCGACAGGATCATATTTATTTTGCCCGGCATCGAAATCCTGAACGACGGGATTGAAGCACTGGAAATCAACAAAAAAAACCTGTTCTCAAAAGCAATTGAAAAGAGTGTTGAAACCCTTCTTTCAGAACAGCGCGCCAAATGCCGTGAACAGTACCTGACAGAAAAGCAGCATTCCTTGAAAACCAGGGAAGACACAGAAAAAGCTTTCAGGGAAACAATCCTGCAATGGCTGGAGAGTTTCGGGGAAAGGCATTATGAATTCGAGATCCTGTTTTCGGAAGACCAGACGGCCGGATAAAGAATCCGGCCGTTTTTTATTCTATACAGGATTACGGAATGAACGACGAAAGGAAGGGCGATTTGTTCGCCTTGACTGATGTTCCGATTTTGAATAATATAATGAAGTAATTTTTTTTGAAGGATGAAATATGAACGAGAATCAAACCCTGATCAACTGGTATCCGGGCCATATGGCAAAGACAAAACGCCTCCTTCAGGATCAGATCAGGCGCATTGACCTGATTATTGAACTGTGTGACGCACGCCTGCCTTTTTCAAGCAGAAATCCGGACCTGGACAGGATGATTTCCCATAAGCGCAGGCTTCTGTTCCTTAACAAATCAGACATGGCTGACCCGGATATCAGCCAGGCATGGATCCGGTATTTCCGGAAGCTGGGAACAGAGGCCTACCTGACCGACGCAGTCCGGATGCGCGGAAAGGAAACGATCGGGCTCATTGAGCGCGCAACAAAAGAAATTGTTGAGAAAGCGCTTGAAAAAGGAGTCCGAAAGACGGTCAGGGCAATGATTGTCGGGATTCCGAACGTCGGTAAAAGCACGCTGATCAACCGCCTGTACGGAAGATCTGTCGCGCAGATCGGCGACCGTCCCGGCGTTACAAAAAGCAATCAATGGGTAAAGGTATCCCCTTACCTGGAACTGCTCGATACACCAGGACTGCTGTGGCCGAGGCTTGACGACCAGGCCGCAGCGCGCAGGCTCTGCTATATCGGCTGCATAAAGGACGACGTGGTCGATCTTCCGGACCTGACCATTCATCTGCTTGAAGAGCTGTGTGAAACCGTTCCGCAAAGCGTGAAGGACAGATTCAGGATCAGCGATACCGGGCTGAGAGGCGCCGCACTGCTGGACGCGGTCTGCGCCGGCAGGGGATGGCTCCTGAAAGGCGCGCAGTACGACTATGACAGATGCTGCAGCGTGGTACTGGATGAATTCCGCGCCGGAAAGCTCGGCCGGATCACCATGGAAAAACCGCCGGAAGGCGAAGACAGGGAGAAAATGACAGATGGCCGGGCGTGAACTGAGGGCGTCAGAACTGATGGCGTTTGACCTGCCTTACAAAGCAGGCGGGCTCGTTGTTGCCGGAATGGACGAAGTCGGAAGGGGGCCTCTTGCGGGTCCTGTTGTTACCGCCTGCGTCGTCATGCCCGAGGAACCGGTCCTGATCTGGGTGGACGACAGCAAGAAACTCAGCGAAAGCCGCCGTGAAAAAGTATACGAGGAAATTTTGAACCATGCGCTCTATGTGGGGATCGGGGAGGTTTCTCCCGAAGAGATCGATGAGATCAACATCCTCGAGGCAACGCGAAAGGCAATGCGCATGGCCGCTTCAGAAGTTCCCGCGGATGTTTTCCTGATCGACGCGGTGACAAAGCTTGGGCTGAAGGGGAAGGAAGTCCCCATCATCAAAGGCGACGCCACGTCCTATTCAATTGCCGCTGCCAGCATTGTCGCCAAAGTGACGCGGGACAGGCAGATGATCAGCCTGGACAGCCTCTATCCCGAATACGGGTTTGCCCGGAACAAGGGATACGGGACCAGGGAGCACATTGACGCGCTGAAGCAGTATGGACCCTGCCCGGTGCACAGACAGAGTTTCATTACCCATTTTGTATGAAAAACACTTACGAAACAGGCATATTCGGCGAAAAGACTGCGTCCGAATGGCTGGAAAAGCATAAAGGCATGAAGCTCCTGGAAACAAGGCACAGGAACAGGGCCGGAGAGATCGACCTGATTATGCTGGACGGTGAAACAGTTGCCTTTATCGAAGTGAAAACGCGGCTGAACGCCGTTCCGGGCTGCGGCCTGATGGCGGTTGACCGGAAAAAACAACAGCGTATCGCCAGATCAGCCATGCTGTATCTGATTGAAAAAGGATGGCTGGACAGGAGAATCCGCTTTGACGCGGTGGAAGTGTCCGGCGCTGAAGTCATCCATGTTCCCGGCGCGTTCCAGCCCGGAAACATGTTTTACAGATAAGGAGAAAGGATACAGAAACAGGGAATGAGAATGAAAAAGCTGACCGTATTCATTGCAGTATTCCTGACGCTGCTAGCGGTAAGCGCCTGCTGTCAGGCGTCCGGCGAAAACCTCCTGAAAAACGCGGATTTTTCTGAGATCGGTTCCGACGGACTTCCGGAAGGCTGGTATACGGACGCATATATTCTTGAACCCGGCTACACCGTTTTCGGCAAGTATGAAGGGGACATGGACCACCCCGCCGCCGTATCGATCAGGAATATCGGGGAAAACGACGCAAGATTTGCGCAGACAGTTGAGGTGGAACCCGACTCCCTTTACTGCCTCAGCGGTTTTATCCGCGCGGAGAATGTGAAGGGCGGCCACGGAGCGAATTTCAGCGTGGAAGGCGTCTATGCATTCAGTGATAAGTGCTACGATACAGAAGGCGAATGGGAATATATAGAGTATTACGGGGAAACCGGCCCGGAGCAGGATGAGATTACTGTATTCGCGAGGCTGGGCGGATACAGCGGTGAAAGCACAGGATCGGCTGCCTTTGCCGATCTGTCCCTGAAAAAAGCGGACAGTTTCCCGGACGACGGGATTTTTGACCGTTGGTACAGGGCGGATCTGTATGAAGATGATGACGACGAATATGACGATGAATATGAAGAAGAACCGGAGACTCCCGGAAGCCGCCGGTATCTTATGCTTATCGTTGTCCTTGCATATACGGCTGCAGCCCTGTATGTGATCTGCCGGGCTTACAGGAAACCCGAAATGCCCTGTGCCGGAAACGGGCGGATATATTTCCTTGCTACAGCGGCACTGCTGCTCTTTTCGCTGGCGTTCCGCCTGATCCTGAGCTGGTTTGTCAAAGGATACATGGTCGACGTCAACTGTTTCCTGAGCTGGGGCCATACAATGGCTTCCGTCGGACCCGCCGGTTTCTATGAGGCGACCAGTTTCTGTGATTATCCGCCGCTCTACACATATGTTCTTGCCCTGAATTCGATTGTATCACGAATGCTCGGAGGAACTGAGCAGATACAGCGGATCGTGTTCCGGCTGATTCCGTCTCTGTGCGATGTGGCCGGAAGCTGGATGCTGTACCGGATCCTGATCCGGGAGAAGACGCTGAACAGGCGCTCCTGCCTTCTGTTCCTCGCTTTTACGCTGTTCAATCCCGCCATGATCCTCAACAGCGCCGCCTGGGGCCAGATGGACAGCGTGCTGTGCCTGCTGCTGGCGTGCGTTGCGCTGTATGCCGTCAAGGGCAAATGGACGGCAGCGCTGCCGGTTTATGTCATTGCTGTCCTGGTTAAACCGCAGGCGCTTATGCTCGGGCCGCTCGGACTTGCGTATATTGTGATCACCTGGATCACTGAACCTTCTTCCCGGAAAAGGATTCTGGCCGGAACTGGAATCAGTATCCTGGTTCTGGCCGCAGGAGTGATTCCATTCAGCATTCGCCAGGAATGGGACTGGCTGATCCAGTTGTATGCCAGGACCCTGGGTTCATACCGCTACGCGACGGTCAACACAGCTAACCTGTACTATATCCTCGGCGGAAACTGGTCCGCCGTGGACAAGGCTTCCCATGTCCTGGCACCGGTTATAATGAGCGTTCTTTCCGCTGGATACGGCGTCTGGTGGCTTCTGCGCGCCCGCGGCCAGAAAAAGCACTGGATTGAATCCGCTGTCAGCTTTGCTTTCTCAGCCGTATTCATCGTACTGGCGTGCCTTGGCCTGTCCTGGGCCTGGACGGGCGCGTTTGCAATGGCCTTCGCGTTTGTGATCGTACTCAGCCCAGCGGTACGCAGCAGGAATATACGCCTGCTCCCATGGCTAGGAGGACTGCTTTTCATCCTACTGTATGTGTTCGGCGTCAAGATGCATGAACGCTATATCTTCCCGGCGCTGCTGCTCCTCGCTTCAGCCTGGATCCTCGGCAGGGACAGGCGCATCCTGTATGTAACCCTGCTGTTCTCCTTTACGCTGTTCATGAATGAATACATCGTTCTGGACAACAGCATCCGCCTCGGCTCCGAACTCGGCCATCTGAACAGGGATACCGTTTGGTTCGCCGATTTGCTGAGCATCCTGAATGTTGCCGGATCAGTGTATGCGGTGTGGCTCGGGACAGATCTGTTTCTTCCCGGGAAACAGCGCCCAGTATCATATATAAAGCAGCGCAGCCCGCTTGACTGGAAAAGCGACCGGAAACTTCACTGGAAACGGAAGGACACTGTCCTGCTGTCGCTGGTTACCGCTGTTTACGCAGTGATCACCCTGCTGACGCTCGGAAGCGCCAAAGCGCCCCAGACCGTATGGATTTCCAGCAGTCCCGAGGAACAGATTGTGTTCGATCTTGGTGAATCCATGGACGATGTTGAGATCCTTTATTTCGCGCAGGTCAGCCGGAACGATTTCTCCATTTCCTCAAGTGAAGACGGGGAAAAGTGGGATGAAGAAACCTGGGCGCAGATGGACCAGGGGCAGTGCTGGAAATGGAAATATGTCACGGAATCGTACGAAACGGCAAACGGTTCCCGTACATACTACAATGATGAAAACAATATCGTACGTTTCAGCGGGCGTTATTTCCGCCTGACTGCACAGCAGTTCTCCCTGAAGCTCAATGAAATCCTGTTCCGCAGCAGGGACGGCCGGGTTCTTCCGGTGCGGATCAGTGCGCGTACCGGTGCTGAAACGGAATCCGAGCTTTATTCCGACCCGGAAGCGCTGATTGACGAGCAGGATTCCATGGAGAACCTTCCCGCGATTCCGCAGACAGAAGAAACAGCAAACGGAAAGATCCAGCCCAGCTGGTGGAACAGCACCTATTTTGACGAGATCTACCACGCCAGGACAGGATATGAATTCCTGCATGCCTCCGTTCCGTATGAGACAAGCCATCCTCCGCTCGGAAAAGTCCTGATGAGCGCCGGGATAGCCCTGTTCGGCATGACGCCCTTCGGATGGCGTTTTGCCGGCGCGCTGGCGGGCATCCTGATGCTGCCCGGCATGTACCTGATCGCGAAACAGCTGACAAAAAAGACGCGGATCGCCGTCCTGGCCTGCATGCTGATGGCGCTGGACTGCATGCACCTGACGCAGACCCAGATCGCGACGATCGACAGTTTCCCTGTACTGTTCATTATTTTCGCATATTTCTTCATGCTTCGTTTTATCCAGACGGATTATTTGAGCGAAAAGAATCATGTATGCCTGTTCAGCCTGGGACTCAGCGGCCTGTTCATGGGTTTTTCCATTGCAAGCAAATGGATCGGGATCTACGCGGGCGCGGGACTTGCTGTACTATTCTTCTGGCATTGCATCCGCATGATCCGGATCCGGAACAGCGCCGAAAAACTGAGCGCACAGGAAAATATACCGGAACAGGATCGGAAAAAACTTACGGAGATGACTGTCTCCGGCGGCACAAAGGACGCTTTGAAGCGGACAGCTGTGATCTGCGCCTGGTGCGTTCTTTTCTTCGTGATCATACCCGCTGCGATTTATCTGCTCAGTTATATCCCGTATATGGCATATAACAAGCAGATTCATTCAGCAGCCGACTACCTGGCGGCGGTATGGCGGTGCCAGATCGGCATGTTCAATTACCACAATACGCCGGGGCTCGGCATGGATCATCCGTTCTATTCGCCCTGGTGGGAATGGCCTGTCATGGGCAAGCCGATGTACTATGCGTCAAAGCTGTACCTCCCGGCTGATTATCCGGTCCATCACAGCATATTTGCCTTCGGCAATCCGGCCGTCTGGTTCGGCGGACTCGTCGCGCTTTGCTTCTGCGTATCCTTTACCGTGATCCGCAGGAGATTCCGGATACAGGGAAGCGAACTTCACTGGCACCTTTCTCCGGCAACCTTTGACGTACGGTACATGTTCGTCCTGGTCGGGCTGCTTGCCCAGTACCTGCCATGGGTGCCGGTACCCCGCGGAACCTATATCTACCATTATTTTGCCAGCCTGCCGTTTTTGATGGCGTCCATTTGCCTCTGCTTTGATTTCAGAACGGTAAAACGCTGGCAGAACATCCTGAGTATCTGTCTTGTTTCAGCTGTCATCGTCGTTGCAGCAGTGTTCTTTGTCCTGCTGTTCCCGTACGCAAGCGGTATAAATGTACCGGATGCATGGCTGGAAATCGGTAAACACCTTGCGCGGATCTGGTACTGAGGAGGATCATATATGGCAGAGATCCTGGCAAAAGTCCTGACTTTCGGCGTTGCAGGGGTGAATGGATTCCCTGTTCATGTTGAAGTATTCGCAACCGGCGGATTGCCGATGATGGAAATCATCGGCCTCCCGGATACTTCCGTGCGCGAAAGCAAAAACCGTGTTACCGCCGCGATCGCAAACAGCGGAAGGGGCGGCAGTACAGCCCGTATTACCGTAAATCTTGCGCCCGCTGACATCAAAAAGGAAGGTCCTTCCTTTGACCTTCCGATAGCGCTTGGCGTAATGATCGCAACGGATATGCTGCATCCCGCTCCGGGTGTTGACTCGGATCAGATCGCATTTTTCGGGGAACTGAGCCTTGACGGAAGCATTCAGCCGGTTAACGGCGCGCTGCCAATGGTGATCAGCGCGAAGGAAAACGGTATCAGGACTGTCATTCTGCCGGACAGGAACGCCAGGGAAGTTTCCTGCATCCAGGGGATGCATATCCTGCCCGTCTCAAACCTTTCTGAAGTAATCTGCTGGCTTGAAAAGCAGACCGGGATCACGGAACAGGAGCAGACTGCCTTTGATACGCTTCTGAACGATGCGGTTACCGGTACGGATATGTGCCAGATCAGGGGACAGAAAGGCGCGCGGCGGGCAATTGAAGTGGCAGCTGCCGGAGGCCACAATATGCTCATGATCGGCGTACCGGGAAGCGGCAAAACCATGCTGGCGCGTTGCATACCCGGCATCCTGCCGCCGATGAGCTTTGAAGAATCCCTTGAGACCACGCGGATTCATTCCATCAGCGGAAAGCTTCCTCCGGGCAGCGGCCTGATGGTTACAAGACCTTTCTGCGCGCCCCATCATAACGCGTCTGTTGCGTCGCTGATCGGCGGGGGACAGGATGCAAGGCCGGGAGAAGTATCCCTGGCCCATAACGGAGTGCTGTTTCTTGACGAACTGCCGGAATTCAGCCGCAGTGCGCTCGAAGCGCTGCGCCAGCCGCTGGAGGACGGTATGGTATCCGTTGCCCGCGTCAAAAAGCAGGCGAGATATCAATCCTCATTCATGCTGGTCGCGGCAATGAATCCCTGCCCATGCGGTTTTTACGGCAGCAACAGGCGGGCCTGCCGGTGCACTCCGCCGGAGATCAGAAAATACCTGGACAGGATTTCCGGCCCGCTGCTTGACCGGATTGACCTGCAGATTGAAGTGGACTCCGTTCCGCTTCAGGAAATCAGCAGCTCCGAACCATCTGAAAACTCCGCGTCTGTTGCCGCACGCGTAAGCAAAGCCCGCAGCATCCAGCTCGAAAGGTACAGGGGCACAGGAAAGCACTGCAACGCGCAGCTGGACAACGCGGATGTAAAACGGTACTGCACGCCGGATGAGGAGGCGGTCCGCCTGCTTAACACTGCCCTTGATTCCCTCCATCTCAGTATGCGCGCATACCAGCGCATCCTGAAAGTGTCAAGAACCATCGCCGACCTTGAAGGATCAGATAGGATTCTGTCCGCCCATATTGCGGAAGCTGTTCAGTACCGTGAACTGGATCAGAAGTACTGGAGATGAAACAAATGACAACAAAGCCCTGCGAAGCGGTGTATGACGCCTGGCTTGCTTCAGCCGGCATGCCGCCGGATCTTGTACGGCGGCTGCTTGACGTGTATAAAACGCCTGAAGCTGCCTTCCGGGCATTTCAGCAGGGAGAGGAACCGTTCCGGATCGCTGTCAGTCCGAGATATGCCAGCGCGCTCCGGGTGTCCGGCGCCGGAAGATGGATGGAATCAACGCAGGCGCTGATCGAAAAGCACCGCATTTTCGTGATCAGGTACGGCGATCCGGAATATCCCGTATCCCTGAAATATATCGACCAGGCACCCGCGATCCTGTTCTTCCAGGGAAATCTTTCCTGCCTGTCCGGCCGGATGCTCGGCATGGTCGGAAGCAGGGCCGCATCCTATACCGGGCAGAAAGCAGCCCGCAAACTGGCGCATGATCTGAGCAGCCTGGGCGTCAGCATCGTCAGCGGCCTTGCCTGCGGTATCGACGCCGCGTCGCATCAGGGATGTATTGAAGGCGGAAGCCCGACAGCCGCGGTAACAGCCTGCGGCCTGGACACGGTCTATCCGCGGGACAATATCAGGCTCAGGAATGAGATCCTTGAGAAGAACGGAGTGATCCTGACGGAATATGCCCCGGGAGAAAAACCGGCAGGCTGGCATTTTCCATTCCGAAACAGGATCATTGCCGGACTCGGGCAGGCGCTGGTCCTGGTTGAAGCCCGGATCAGGAGTGGCAGCATGACCTCTGTACAGCATGCGCTGGACCAGGGGAAAGACGTTTTTGTATGGCCGGGTGATCCCGAGTCGGAACATTTTGAGGGGAACCATCAGCTGCTTCGGGAGGGTGGCATCTATTTTACCTCAGCCGATGATATCCTCGCTGATCTTCACTGGCTTGACAATCAAACCGAGGTAAGGCAAAATAGCGATTGCTGTACGGAGATCAAAGCAGATACACCGGAACAGGCTGCTGTCATCCGTTCGCTGAGCCCGGGCTCCCTGGGCTTTGAACAGCTTCTTGAAAAAACGCAGCTTGATCCGCCAGCGCTGATGAGCACGCTGACAATCCTGCAGATCAGCGGAATTGTCGAATCGCTGCCGGGCAAACAATACCGGCTGAAGCATTAATCCAATCCGGAGGGATGAAACAGTATGTCGACCGCAAAACAGAAACTGATCATTGTCGAATCGCCCGCTAAAGCGAAAACCATCGGAAAATATCTCGGAAAAGGATATAAGGTCGAAGCCTCCCAGGGGCACGTCTGCGACCTTCCGAAAAGCCAGCTCGGCGTGGATGTCGGCAGGGATTTTGACCTGAAATATATTACAATCCGCGGACGGGGAGATATTCTGAGCCGGATCCGGAAAGAAGCAAAGAACGCTTCACAGGTTTATTTCGCGACAGACCCTGACCGCGAAGGAGAAGCGATCAGCTGGCATCTTTACCATGTTCTCGGCGTTGACGAAAAAACTCCCTGCAGGATCGAATTCAACGAAGTAACCAAAAAAGCCGTGCAGGCAGCGATCAAAAACCCGCGCAGGCTTGATATGGGAAGGATTGACGCGCAGCAGGCGCGCCGTGCCCTGGACCGCCTGGTCGGCTACAAGATCAGCCCGCTCCTCTGGGTAAAAGTCAAAAAAGGCCTGTCCGCAGGACGTGTGCAGAGCGTCGCGACCAGGATGGTCGTAGACCGTGAGCGTGAAATCGACCATTTCATTCCGGAGGAATACTGGGATATCAACGCGGAATGCGCTGCTCACGGCGGAAAAAGAAACGAGGGATTCACCGCCCGTTTTGTATCCCTTGATGGAAAAAAGACAACAGTCCGCAGTTCTGATGAGGCGGATATGGTCCGTTCCCTCATTGAGGAAGGCGAATTCACGGTAACGGATATCCGGAAAAAAGAAAAAAAGAGGCAGCCCGCGCCGCCGTTCACGACCTCCAGCCTCCAGCAGGAAGCAGGAAGAAAGCTCAGCTTCACAACTGCCAAGACCATGCAGGTCGTCCAGCAGCTTTACGAAGGCGTCGATCTCCAGGGAGAAGGAGCCCAGGGCCTTGTAACCTATATCCGTACCGACAGCGTCCGGATCAGCGACGAAGCCATGGCGGCGCTGCGCGCCTTTATCCCTGAAAAATTCGGAAAGGAATACCTGCCCGAGGAAAAGAATGAGTTCAGGGGCCGCAAAAACGCGCAGGACGCTCATGAGGCCATCCGCCCGACAGACGTCAGCAGGACGCCGGATTCCATAAAGAACTCCCTGAGCAGGGAGCAGTTCATGCTGTACCGGCTGATTTACAACCGCTATGTGGCCAGCCAGATGGCACCCGCCGTCTATGAAACGCTTTCCGCGGAAATCACTGACAGGCGCATCGGCCTGCGCCTGTACGGCGAGCATAAAGTATTCGCCGGATTTACAGTCCTGTACGAAGAGAGTACGGATGAAACGACGGACAGCGTCGAGATGAACCTGCCTGTCCTGAAGGAAGGACAGAAGATCGACATCCGCAAAGTCCATACCGACCAGCATTTTACGCAGCCGCCGAGCCGCTATACGGAAGCCAGCCTCGTCCGTACGCTTGAAGAAAACGGAATCGGCAGGCCCTCCACCTATGCGCCGACCATCACGACGATCATCGGACGCGGATATGTTTCCCGCGAGAAAAAACGCCTGTTTCCGACGGAACTCGGGATTATGGTTACGGAAATGATGGAAAAGTATTTCACCCGAATCGTCGATACGGAGTTTACGGCCAACATGGAGGAACGTCTCGACGAGGTGGAGGAGGGAAAGCTGGACTGGAAGCAGGTGCTCCGTGAATTCTATCCTGATTTTGAGGCTACGCTGTCCGTTGCTGAAAAAGAGATTGAAAAGGTGGAAGTAAAGGACGACGTCAGCGACGTTGCCTGCGACAAATGCGGCGCGATGATGGTATACAAGATGGGAAAATACGGCCGTTTTCTCGCGTGTCCCAATTTCCCGGAATGCCGCAACACCATGCCCATCCTGAACTATATCAACGCGCCCTGTCCGGTATGCGGGAAACGTCTTCTTGAAAAAACAAGCAAAAAGAACCGCCGCTTCTACGGATGCGAAGGTTATCCGGAATGCGATTTCGTCAGCTGGGACAAACCCGTTGAAGAAAAATGCCCCAAATGCGGCCATTATATGATCGAAAAGAAGAATAACAGGGGCGAGATCCTGCATCTCTGCACCAACGAGAGCTGCAGATTCAGAACTGTCGCCGCAAAGAACGAGGAAGAGGCCAATGACTGATCCTGCCGCGACAGTCATCGGCGCAGGACTTGCCGGATGCGAGGCTGCGTGGCAGCTTGCAGCACGGGGGATCCGCGTCAGGCTGGTTGAGATGAAGCCCGTCCGGATGTCCCCGGCGCATCATTCGGAACAGCTTGCCGAACTGGTCTGTTCCAACAGTTTCCGGGGCGACCGGCTGACCAATGCGGTCGGACTCCTGAAGGAAGAAATGCGGGTCATGGGTTCGCTGATCATGCGCTGCGCTGACGAAACGCGCGTTCCCGCCGGAGGCGCGCTGGCTGTTGACCGGGATTCGTTTTCCGCGCGCGTTACAAAGGAAGTTACCGAACATCCGCTGATAGACCTGGTCAGGGAGGAAGCCTGCGGGATCCCGGACGGGCCGGTGATCATCGCGACAGGGCCCCTGACCAGCGACACCCTGGCGGAAGCTATCCGGAATATTCCCGGGCTCGGCACGCTGAATTTTTACGACGCCGCAGCACCGATCGTCTACCGTGATTCACTGGAAGAGGATAAGATGTTCCGCCTCAGCAGGTATAACCGGGGGAATGACTACCTGAACGCGCCGATGACGGAAGAGGAGTACACCGTATTCATCCGTGAACTGATCCATGCGGAAACCGCTGAGGTGCACGGTTTTGAGGAAAAACGCGTGTTTGAAGGGTGTATGCCGATTGAGAGCATGGCGAAGCGCGGTTTTATGGTTCCCGCTTTCGGTCCGATGAAACCCGTCGGACTGGTTGATCCGCGGACGGGAAAGGAGCCTTTTGCCGTCGTTCAGCTCAGGCAGGACAATGCGTCCGATACGATGTACAATATCGTCGGATTCCAGACCAGGCTGAAATTTCCCGAACAGAGACGTGTTTTCGGCCTGATCCCGGGCCTTGAAAACGCGGAATACGCGCGCTACGGCGTGATGCACCGCAATACATTCCTGAACAGTCCCGGATTCCTGAACGCTTCCTTTGAAATGATCGGCAGGAAGCAATGCTTCTTTGCCGGCCAGATCACCGGCGTTGAAGGATATGTGGAAAGCGCCGGCAGCGGACTCGTGGCCGGAATCACGCTGGCCGCGGAACTGAACGGCCGGGAAATTCCCGTATTCCCGTCCTGTACAGCTCTGGGCGCCATGGGACGCCATGTATCCACACCGGATGTCAATTACCAGCCGATGAACTGTTCTTTCGGCCTGATTGATCCGCTGCCAGCCGTACCGGGGCAGAGGAAGATCCGCAAAAAAGAAGAACGTTACCAGGCAATCGCTGAAAGGGCATTGTCCTGTATCAGAGAACTGAGCAAACAGACAGGAGGATAAAAGATGTCAAGTCCATTCAGAGGAACCACCATCTGCGCTGTACGCAGGAACGGCGTAACCGCGATCGCGGGTGACGGGCAGGTGACGATGGGGGAGCATACCATCTTCAAGACGACGGCGCGAAAAGTCCGCCGGCTGTATAACAATGAAGTGGTGGTCGGATTTGCGGGAAGCGTGGCCGACGCATTCACGCTTTGCGAAAAGTTTGAGGAAAAACTGCAGCAATGCAACGGAAACCTGGAAAAAGCAGCCGTCGCGCTCGCACAGAACTGGCGCGGGGACCAGACGATGAGGCAGCTGGAATCCATGATGATCGCGGCAAACAGCGAACGCCTGCTTATCCTGAGCGGAACGGGAGAAGTCATCGATCCGGACGAGGGAATCGCCGCCATCGGATCCGGCGGAAACTATGCCCTTGCAGCGGCGCGCGCGCTGCTGCAGAATACGGACCTGGACGCGCCTCAGATCGCGGAGAAGGCGCTGCACATCGCGGCCAGCATCTGCGTCTATACGAACGATCATATTATTGTTGAAACCATCTGATAACAGCACAGGAGTACAGGCATATGAACGAACAGCAGCTGACACCGAGACAGATCGTGCATGAACTGGACCGGTTCATTGTAGGACAGGACGAAGCGAAAAAAGCCGTTGCGATCGCGCTTCGCAACCGCTACCGCCGAAGCAGGGTGGGAGATAATCTCCGGGACGAGATCATTCCCAAGAACATCCTGATGATCGGACCGACGGGCGTCGGCAAAACGGAGATTGCCCGCCGCCTGTCCAGGCTTGTGTGCGCCCCTTTTATCAAAGTGGAGGCAACCAAGTTCACGGAAGTGGGATATGTCGGACGGGACGTGGAAAGCATTGTCAGGGATCTGACCGAAAACGCCGTACGCATGGTCCGGAAGGAACATGAGGAACGGGTTATGCCGCGCGCGAGGGTGCTTGCCGAGGAACGGCTGAGCGATATTCTCGCCCACGGTCCGAAAAAGAGCCAACCTGCAGGCAACCCGCTGGATTTCCTTCTCGGAAAGCAGAAGGAACATCAGCCCAGCAGCGAGGAAGTGACAGCCCTGGCCCGGCGGAAGGAAGATATCCGCCAGCAGCTCATGCGCGGCGAAATCGAAGACACTGAGCTGGAACTGGAAGTGGAAGAGGAAGCTCCCACACTCGAAGTCGGAGGAAGCAGCATTAGCCTCGGGGACATGATGGGTAACATGATGCCCCGGCGGACCCGGATGCGCCACGTCAAAGTCCGTGATGCGCGCAGGATCCTGACCGACCAGGAGGCCGCCAAACTGATCGACAGCGACGCTGTCCAGGAGGAAGCTGTCCGGCGCACGGAACAGAACGGAATCGTGTTCATTGATGAAATCGACAAAATTGCAAGCAGTTCCAACGCCCACGGGCCGGACGTCAGCAGGGAAGGCGTTCAGAGGGATATCCTGCCCATTGTGGAGGGATGTACCGTAAACACCAAGTACGGTGCAGTCAAAACGGATCATATGCTCTTTATCGCCGCCGGCGCTTTCCATGTTAGCAAGGTGTCCGACCTGATCCCGGAACTGCAGGGGCGCTTTCCGGTGCATGTAAAACTGAAAAGCCTGACAAAGGAAGATTTCAAGCAGATCATGACCGTTCCGGAGAATGCTCTCACAAAGCAGTACCAGGCGCTGCTTGCCGTGGACAAAGTCATGCTGACTTTCGAAGACAGCGCGATCGACGCAATCGCCGAAGCAGCCTGCAACGCCAATGAAAACGCCGAGGATATCGGAGCGAGAAGGCTGCATGCCATCTTTGAACAACTGCTGGAAGACGTGCTGTTCAACGCCGGTGATGAGAATATGCCTCCCTTTGACCTGAATCTGGACGACGCCTATGTCAACGAACATCTGAAAGGCGAAAACCGGCCCAAGGATATCCGTAAATTCATCCTGTAAATATAAATATCCAAAGCTGCCCGGCGCTATGCAGGCGGCTTTTTTCGTGATATAATCCACTCAATCAAACCACAGGGAGGATCACATCATGATCAACACCATCGGCATGATCGGAACAGGCAATATGGGTTCTGCGATTCTGCGCGGAATCGTCGAGGCCGAATACGTCAAAGCGTCCATGATCGTTGCGTATGATACCAGCAGCCGGCGCCTCAGCGAACTGGAAGAGGATATCCCCGGCGTCATGATTGCCCGGGACTGCCTTGAGGTCGCCGAAAAGGCGGACATGATCATCCTGGCCGTTAAACCGATCTATGTAAAAGATGTGATCGACGAAATCCGCCCAGCGCTGAATGACAAGGCCGTGCTGAGCATTGCGGCCGGATGGACCGTGAGTATGCTGGAAAACGCGCTGTACGGCACCACTGCCACCTATCTGCGCGTCATGCCCAATACGCCGGCACTGGTCGGGGAGGGAATGACCGCCATCTGCGACAACACAACTTTCTCCAAAGAGGATTTTAACTATGCCAAAGGCATCTTTGATTCTGTCGGCAAGACAAAAGTCCTGCCTGAAAGGCTATTCGACGGCGTCGTCGCAGTCAGCGGAAGCAGTCCCGCCTATGTATACATGATGATCGAAGCTATGGCTGACGCGGCCGTAAAGCAGGGGATTCCACGCGTATACGCCTATGAAATGGCAGCCCAGAGCGTACTGGGCAGCGCACTGATGGTCCTGTCCTCAGGAACGCATCCCGCGGCGCTGAAAGACGCTGTGTGCTCTCCCGGCGGAACGACCATCGAAGCCGTTGAAGAGCTTGAACGCAAGGGATTCCGCGCCGCAATCATGTCCGCCATGGACGCCTGCGCAAGGAAAAGCCGCGAGATGTCCAAAGAATCCGACTGAGGCCTGACAGACATGGAAGAGAACAGAAAAACGGTCAATATCTATACGGACGGCGCCTGCAGCGGCAATCCAGGTCCGGGCGGCTGGGCTGCGATCCTTGAATTCGGCCCGCACCGGAAGGAACTGAGCGGATATATGGCCGGCACAACCAATAACCGGATGGAACTTTTCGCGGCAATCAGCGGGCTTGGCGCGCTGAAGGAACCCTGCAATGTCAATCTGTATTCCGACAGCAACTATCTTGTCCAGGCGTTCAACGAGCACTGGATTGAAAACTGGATGAAGAACGGATGGAAAACAAGCGGGGGCGGGAAGGTGGAGAACCAGGACCTCTGGTTCATCCTGACCGCGCAGGCAAAGAAGCACAATATCCGTTTTCTGAAGGTCAAAGGACATTCGGACCATCCCGAAAACAACCGCTGTGACGAGCTGGCGCGGGCGGCGATAGATGAATACAGGCGGATCAACCAGGAAAACGGCGGCTCTGATGAATCCGCGTCCGCACAGCCGGAACAGAACGGAGCGGGAAATGGAACTGTATAACGGAAGACCGGCGGATCCGGCAGGCAGGCTGCCCCGGGAGATCCGGACATATGATTTTCTGGACGCCCTGGGCATATCCTATCAGCGGACCGATCATGAGCCGGCGGACAATATGGAAGCCTGCAATGTCATTGACGCCGTACTCGGCGTCCTGATCTGCAAGAACCTGTTTCTCTGCAACCGCCAGAAAACAGCGTTTTACCTGCTGATGATGCCGGGAGACAAGAAATTCAAAACAAAGGAGCTGTCATCGCAGATCAGTTCCGCGCGCCTTTCCTTTGCCGGGCCTGAGGATATGCTCAGGTATCTGGATATCGAACCCGGCGCGGTCAGCGTCATGGGCCTGATGAACGACAAAAGCCGCGCTGTGCAGCAGCTGATCGACGAGGATGTGCTGAAAGGGGAATATATCGGGTGCCATCCCTGCGTCTGCACATCCAGCCTGAAGATGAAAACGGATGACCTGATCAGGGTCTTTCTTCCGGCAGTGGAACACTCTTTCCGCACCGTTATGCTGAAAGGGGAAGAAGACGTATAAGAAAAAAGCTGCAAACAGAAAACAGCGTATAAAAAGCCGGGCGGTGATTGACATCCGTCCGGCTTCATGATATGATGGCCATGTTGATATAACTATTCGCTAAACCACAGTTTTACGAATAGTTGGACAGGAAATGACAATCCTATACGGAACAGATACGTCAGGGGGCTTTCAGGATGGCTGAACGCACAAACCGATACAGGGATGAAATGGACGCGAAACGGATTCTCCAGATCCGGGAGATTACCCGCGGCCTCCCTCAGGCTTGCTCAGACTTCCTCCGGTCGATTGCAATATCGACCAGTTCGCTGACGCGCCTTGCCTACGCTATCGATCTGAACACTTTTTTCACTTTCCTGCATGAGGAACGGATTGATTTCTCCGCAAAAGATTTAAAGCTGATGAATGATCAGGATCTTGAAAAGCTGACCCGGAACGACATCATCGCCTACACCGAGTACCTGACCTACTACCTGAAAAACGCAGAGGATGATTCGGTACCTAACAAAGTGATTGTCAATCATGAGCTCGCCATCAAACGGAAACTATGCACGATCCGCTCGTTTTACGATTACCTGTTCAAAAACCAGCGCATCGCTTCCAATGTAACGGAGCTCGTTCCCCTCCCCAAGGTGCATGAAAAACCGATTATCCGCCTGAACAAGGACGAGATGGTCCGGATGCTTGAACAGGCCCAAAGCGGCGACCAGCTGACCGCTATACAGCAGAAATTCCAGAAAATCACCGCCAAACGCGATTACGCAATCCTTTCCCTTTTTCTGGGCACGGGAATCCGCGTCAGCGAGTGCATCGGAATGAATATCGGAGACGTGGACCTGGAAAATAATGCTTTCATCGTAACCCGGAAAGGCGGCAACCAGGTCGTGCTCTATTTCCCGCCTGAAGTGGCAGAGGCCCTGGCGGAATATATGGATGAACGGGAGCGGATTGAAACGGTTCCCGGCCACGAAGACGCCCTTTTCCTCAGCCTCCAGCGGCGCAGGATCACGCAGCGGGCTGTACAGAATCTGGTGAAAAAATACGCTGCGGTGGCGGCTCCGCTAAAAACGCGGATCAGCCCCCACAAGCTCAGGAGCACCTATGCGACCAATCTGTACAATGAGACCGGAGATATTTATCTCGTGGCCGATGTGCTCGGCCATACTTCCGTCGATACAACACGCAAGCATTACGCAGACATGACGGACGCACGCAGGCGCATGGCCGCGGAGCACGTACACCTGCCCGGGGATCCGGATTTCAGTCCGGACCGCTGATCAGCGCGCGGATCGCTTCCGCAAGCCGCTTCAGTTCATGGTTGCTGTGCCCGCTGAGCGTTGATGTAAAGTTATCCAGCGCCTGTACGGCGTCCCTGAGCTCAGAATAGGCGGATTCTTTCTTTCTGCGCGCGTCTGGACTGCCGGATTCAGTCTTCCCTTTCGCTTTGTATACAGGGTCCGTAATACGGATCCATTCTTTTTTCAGCAGATCATAGGAAGACCCTGAATACGGGGCGGCGCACGGAATCCCGAAACGGTCGGTAACAATACGGGCAAACCCGGTGCAGGATTCATCATCCCCATGATTAACAAAAACCATAGCGGGTTTTCTTGTAAAAGCGTCGATCCAGCCGAGCAGGCCGTCCCTGTCCGCGTGGCCGGAGATACCCGCAAGCAGCGCCTTTTCAGCTTTTACATCGATTTCTTCACCGAAAATCTTTACCGTTTCCGCTCCGTCGTAGATGATCCTGCCCAGCGTGCCGTTCGCCTGGTAACCGGCAAACAGAATCGTATTGCGGCTGTCCCACAGGTTATGTTTCAGATGATGGCGGATCCGGCCGCCTTCGCACATGCCGCCGGAAGAAATGATCACCTTGCAGGACGTATCTGTGTTCAGCGCCTTTGATTCTTCGGACGTAACGGTGGTATTCAGTCCGTCAAACCATATGGGATTCACTCCGGAAGCCATGACCTTCCTTGTTTCCTGGTCAAGGCAGACCGGATCGCACTGGAGGAAGATTGCCGTCGCCTCATTGGCCAGCGGACTGTCCACATATACCGGGAAATGTTCATATTCAGGCAGCAGATGGTTTTCCTTGATCTCGCGGAAGAAATAAAGCAGTTCCTGCGTCCTGCCGACGGCAAAGGAAGGAATGATCACCGATCCTCCCCTTCCAAAGGTGCGGCGCAGCAGGTCGGTAAGGAAAGGAATCGGCGATACGGCGGATTCGTGCAGCCGCGTGCCGTATGTGGATTCAATCAGCAGGAAATCCGCTTCCGGCACGGGATGCGGATTGTTGATAATCGGCTGGTTCATGTTGCCGACATCGCCGCTGCAAACAAGGACGCGCGATTCTCTCATGTCCTCCAGGAAAAACTCGATAAAGGAAGATCCGAGAAGGTGGCCGGCGTCCGTAAAACGGACGGACAGGCCGTCGTCCACCATAATCGTCTCACCGTATGTGCAGGGCCGGAAAAGCGTCATCACGGCCGCCGCATCGTCGACTGTATAGAGAGGTTCCACCTCTTCGCCGCCGTGGCGGAGATTCTTTTTTGTTTCATTGGACGCGTCGGTCTCCTGTATATGCGCGCTGTCGGCGAGCATGATCGAACAGAGGTTCGTCGTTTCAGCCGTGGCGTAGATTTTTCCCCGGAAGCCCTGCCTGTAAAGCAACGGAAGCAGACCGGAATGGTCTATATGCGCATGGGTCAGGAAAACGTATTCGACCGCTGAGGGAGCGACAGGCATATCCGCCATATCGAGATCGTTTTCTCCCTGCTCCATGCCGTAATCCACGAGAAAATAACTCTGATCCTTCCATTCAACAAGGGTATGGCTGCCCGTAACCTGGTGCGCGGCTCCGAGAAAAGTGATCTTCATATTTCAGCATCTCTCCTGTCGGATATCTGTTTGCAAAAGAATCGGGTCCAATTTATAATGATACGGGCGGTCCCGGTCTGTCTTTGACGGTTTTTTCGCTCTCAAGGAAAATGCCGTCGATATTGATCCCGCGGTATTCCGCGTCGCCGTTCACGCATTTCATGCAGTTGTCGCAGATTTTCTCCGGATCAAGATCGCAGCGGTCACATTCGCCGCAGCCGATGCATTCACGGTCGTACAGGACGCACTGCCTCTTTTCGGCCATATTCCGGAACACCTCCCCTTTCCCTGATTATACAACCCCTTTGAAAGGAAGGTCAAGTTTGAGCGGACTCGAATTGCGCACTTTTACGGAAGAGGAATACCACGTTTTTTTCAGGCGTTATCAGCCGGATCCTTTGATGGATCCCTCCCCTTTCCGTTACAACCGGGAGCAGATCTCCAGGTCCTATGCTTACAATCACGGCGGTTACAGGGAGAATTACGTGCATTTCGGCGTTTTTCTGGATAACCGGCCCGTCGGATCATTCCAGCTCAAACGGATGGACCCCGAAAAAAAGCAGTGTGAATTCGGCATCATTCTGCAGGACGACAGCGTGAAAAACAAAGGCATCGGAACAGAGGCAATCCGGGCCGGAATGAAAATCGCCCGGGACCAATACGGAATGGAAACGATTATCGGCGACACAATGGGCAGGAACCGGCGGATGATGCACGTTTTTGAAAAGCTCGGATTCTCCCTGACGGAAATGGTTCCCGGGGCGTTTGAACTGCCCGACGGATCCAGGGAGGACAGATATGTTTATACCAGGACACTGAAGGAGGATGATTGAATATGGCGCGGACGGTGCTGCTTCCTGGAAAGGAAAAAAGAGTTTTTACCTGCCATCCGTGGATATTCCGCAGCGATATTGCCAGGGTGGAGGGAGACTGCCTGCCGGGTGACGTCGTTGATATCGTCAGTTCCAAAGGGCGGTTCCTTGCCCGCGGATACTATAATCCCAACAGCCAGATCGCGCTCCGGATCATGACCTACCGGGAGGATGAGGCCGTGGACCGGGCTCTTATCTTCCGCAGGATTCACGAAGCCATTGAATACAGACGTACATTCGCGGACCTGAAAAGCTGCAGGCTCGTGTTTGCGGAAAGCGACCGCCTTCCCGCGCTGATCGTTGACGCCTTCGGCGACGTCCTGGTGCTCCAGTGCCTCGCGCTGGGTATGGAACGGTTCAAGCAGGACGTCGTAGACGCGCTGGCGGAGGAAATTCACCCGCAGGGAATCTGGGAGCGTAACGACGTTCCCGTCCGGAAGCTTGAGGGGCTTGAGATGAATACGGGCCTGCTTTACGGCGAAGTGCCGGACAGGGTGCTGATGACGGAAAACGGCGTAAAATTCTGGGTGGATGTCAAAGAGGGGCAGAAAACCGGTTTCTTCCTGGACCAGAAGGAAAACCGCGCAGCGATCGCTCCGTTTGTCAGGGACAGGACGGTGCTGGACTGCTTCACGCATACCGGGTCCTTTGCCCTGCATGCCGGGAAATACGGCGCAAAGGAAGTCACCGGCGTCGATATCAGTGAATACGCCTGCCTTTTTGCCGCGGAAAACGCCAGGCTGAACGAACTGGAGGACAGGGTGCATTTCGTCACGGCCAACGCTTTTGACCTGCTTTCAGAGCAGAGCAGGCAGGGCATTAAGTATGATACTGTGATTCTGGATCCGCCTGCCTTCACAAAATCCCGCGGCGCCGTTGAGAGCGCGATCCGCGGGTATAAGGAAATCAATCTCCGGGCCATGAAGATGATTTCCCCCGGCGGATACCTGATTACCTGTTCCTGCAGCCAGCATGTGCTGCCGGAGATGTTCCGGGAAATGGTGCTGGACGCCGCAAAGGACGCGAAAGTCCTTCTCAGGCTTGTGGAATTCCGCACCCAGGGAAAGGATCATCCGATCCTTCCCTACGCACGCGAAACACAGTATCTGAAATGCGGCATGTATCAGGTTTTTCCGATGAACGGATGATTGGCGGTTTTCCGCTGTATATCAGGAATCGTATCCCAGATTTTTCAGGTCGGAAGCGTTGTTGCGCCAGTCCGGACGGATCTTGACCCAGAGCTTCAGGTTGACGTGGGTGTCCAGCAGTTTTTCAATATCGAGCCTCGCTTCCGTTCCGATGGTCTGGAGCATGGACCCGTGCTTTCCGATGATGATCGCTTTGTGCGCGTCGCGTTCGCAGTAGACGGTCACGTTGATCTCGGTCAGGCGGTCGCTGAGCGTTTCAATTTTCATGATCTCAACACCGATCCCGTGCGGCACTTCGTCCCTCAGATGGCGAAGTGCTTTTTCTCGGATAATTTCGGCGCACAGGATGCGTTCAGGCTGGTCGGTGATCATGTCGTCCGGAAAATACTTCGGCCCTGCGGGAAGATGGTTACGCAGGCAGGAAACCAGTTCGTCAACGCCGCTTCCTGTCTTTGCGCTGACCGGAATGATCTCCTCCAGCCCTGTTTCGGCTGCTTTTGCCGTTGCGGCAAGGATCTGCTCGGGAGAAACGAGATCGATCTTGTTCAGCGCAAGGACAACGGGTATTTTCTTCCCTTTCATGTCGGCGGCAATCTGCAGGTCATCCGGCGTAATACGGGTTACATCCAGGATCACAAGCGCGGCGTCCATTCCGTCCATGGCGTCGCGTACGGAATGCATCATGAATTCACCGAGTTTTGTCCTTGGATCATGGATACCTGGCGTGTCCAGAAATACAGCCTGGTAATCATCTCCTGTCAGGACGCCCATGATGCGGCTGCGGGTGGTCTGCGGTCTTGCGGAAACAATGGCGATCTTTTCGCCGATCATCCGGTTCATCAATGAGGATTTCCCGACGTTGGGACGGCCCACAATGGTTACAAATCCGGAATGGAAAGCGTTTTCCTGCTGATTCATGTCTTTACTCCTGTGTGTTCTGATCCATGCTCCGGGGACCGAATCCTTCCGGCAGCAGTTCTGAGAGTTTCTTTTCCTCCACATGGCCGTCCCAGGTGACAAGCACCCGGATTTCCGGCGCAAATTCGTTCAGCACCTGGCGGCAGGCGCCGCAGGGCCAGGCTTTTGTCTTTGCGGCGATCGCGATTGTGTCAAAGGAGCGCGCGCCTTCGCTGACCGCCTTGAAAACAGCCGTTCGTTCCGCGCAGTTCGTCAGGCTGAACGAGGCGTTTTCAATGTTGCATCCCAGATATATCCTTCCGTCTGTGCAGCGCAGCGCAGCACCGACAGGATAGGACGAATAGGGCGAATAACTGCGCGTCATCGCCTCGCGGGCAAGGGACAGGAGTTTTTCGTCGTCCGTTCCGTCTTCCCCGTCGCGGCGTACATCCACGGAGGAAAGGATCTTTTCTTCCATATTTCTCATTCTCTCCTTGTCCTGTGGTTCAATGTGGTCATATCCCATCAGGTGGCAGATCCCGTGCACCAGCAGGTAAACAGCCTCGCGCATCTGCGAATGGCCGTATTCCGCGGCCTGGGATGCCACATGCTCTGTTGAGATGAATAGATCCCCGATAAAACAGGCGCCGCTGTCCGCGTCATATTCATGCCTGAGCAGGGACTCACAGGATCCGGCTGTCCGGCCGGCGGGATAGGATACCGTAGGAAAGGACAGAACGTCTGTCGCGCTGTCCATGTTCCTGAACTGTCGGTTGATATCCCGTATATAATCGTCGCCGCACAGGCATACGGAGATCATGCAGGGGACGTTCACCTTTTCCGCGTCCAGGCATGCGTCGGCGGCCTCCTGCATCCGTGCAAGGATATCACTGCCCATTCCGGAAAGGATATTCCAATCAATCAGCATTGACGGAGTCTCCTTTCGCGGAGGAATCTTCCGTGTTTTTCTCCCCGGGAACACTTTCCTGCGGAAGCTCCTCTGCTGGTTTTGCCGGCTGGGCGTCGGGTTTTTCCGGCGTTGCAGGCTGATCGTCCTTCCCGGTTTCGGCGTCGCTCTGAGCGGCGGGTTTGGTTTCGTTCCTGACCTCAAACTGCTGAACCTTCGGATATTCAATCCGCTCGTGGTAAACGCCCTTCAGGATGCCTGAGAAGGAACTGCAGATCTGGTCGATATCCCGAAGAGACAGCTGGCAGTCGCTCAGCTGGCCGTCCTCCAGTTTTCCGCGGATCAGACGTTCAATGAACTGGTCGATTCCCTTCGGCGTCGGGTCCTTCATGGAGCGGACGGCGGCCTCGATCGTGTCCGCCAGCATAACGATGGATGCTTCCCTTGTCTGCGGTTTGGGCCCTGTGTAGCGGAAGTCGTTGATGTCCACATGGTTTCCGTCCGCCATCTGAAGGGCCTTGTGATAGAAGAACATGACCGGCGTTACGCCGTGGTGCTGCAGGATGATGTCCTGCACCTCGGGCGGCAGGTGTTCCTTCTGCGCGATCAGCGCGCCGTCCCGCGTATGGGCAGTCAGGATCGCCGCCGAAACATACGGATCCGTGTTCTCATGCGGATTGCCGCCGCGGACGTTTTCACTGAAATATCCGGGCCGCTTCAGTTTGCCGATATCGTGATAATATGCGCCGGCCCTGGCAAGATACGCGTTGGCCCCGATTTTGTCCGCAGCCGATTCAGCCAGGTTGGCAACGATGATGGAATGGTGGTAGGTTCCCGGGGCTTCCAGCATCAGGCGCTTCATCAGCGGCTGATTGGGATTGGTGATCTCCAGCAGGCGGCTGGGAGTGGCCAGGTGGAAGAGTGCTTCAAACACGGGCTGCAGCGCGACCGCAAGGACGCCGCTCAGCACGCTGCCGACAAGGGACCAGATCCCGGTATGGATCATATCGAGGGTTTCGGCAGAGGTCAGGAGTTTGACGCCGACGATCATGATCAGCGAGAATACCGCGGAGATCAGTCCGGCCACAAGGACGCGGACGCGCTGGGGCCTGCCCTTGAGGAACCAGACGGTGGTGACGCCGCAGGAAAGTGTATTGGCCATGATCAGCACCACGTCGTAAAAAGTGGTGGAGCTGGCGACAGAAGTGATTCCTGCGAACAGCAGTGCCAGCGGAACAGTCATCACAAGCCCGGCACGGTAGCCGATCAGCACGGTGCCCATGATCATGCCGAGGGCGATCGGAATGATATACAGGCTTGGCAGCAGCGTAGAAAGAGACGCGAATCCGAAACAAAGCACCAGGATGATCAGGATTACGGCCAGTTTGCGGATATCTGACAGCACGTCCTTCATCAGAAGCCGCAGCATCATCAGGAGTGAGATCATGGCAAGCACCGTCAGGATCAGCGCTCCGCCGTAAACGGAATAATCGTAATGGTCGTCGTTCAGAAGCCCCAGTCCGCGCAGCATCTCGAGCTGGCTGTTTGTGATACGGTCGCCTTCACGGATAATGTTCTGGCCCTGCAGGTAAATAACGGGCTCGACGGCCTCCCGGGCTTTCTGCCGGGCTTCCTCAGTCGTCTCCTCGTCGATGATCATATTCGGTTTGATACAGGTTCGCAGGACCGTTGGAATGATATTCTGCGTCAGGGATACGTCCAGCTTGTATCCGACGATCTGCTGTATGGTCATGATGGACTGGGAAACCTGGCCCTCCCGGATTGTGGTGTTCAGGGAGTTTTCAACGGCAACGGTTACCGTGCTGACCATTTCCTCAAAAGCGTTCGTATCGATCCGCATCAGCGTGGTCAGCTGCGTCCGGCTCAGGTCCAGCATATCCGTCAGCGAATACGCGTAGTCAATTTCTTCTTCAGAGAAAGGCCTGCTTGCCCTGCCGGTCTGTTCTTCATCGGGCCGGAGCGTAAGGCCGTACTGCTGGATTGTGCGCAGCTCCTGGAAAGCGCTTCCGAGGGAAGAAAGAACCTCTTCCTTCACGCCCTGCTGGAAATGATAGGTCGGTTCCACCGTTTCGGCTGCGGCATTCCTTTTTTCTTCAGTTGTGACTTCGTCAACGATATCCTTCGTGGCGTCGATCGTCTCATGGGAAATCGATCCGACTCGCAGGTCATACTTCTTCGGCGTGCATACACAGAAGAAAACCGCGATCACAATCAGGAACGCGCCGAAAATCATCAGCGCACAGATGCTTTTCTGGGAATGCAGCCAGTCCCGGATTGCCCGGATTGCGGTTTTTTCCTTTTCCGGCTTATTCACTGTCATGCGTCAGTCCTTTCCGGAAGCGTGATCCGCTGTGGCGGAAGATTCATATGCTTCCACGATCTGCTGAACAAGTTCATGGCGGACGATATCTTTACCGGTCATTTCGACGATGCCGATTTCAGGAATGGGACGAAGGATCTGTACCGCTTCGGCCAGTCCGGACTTTTTCCCGGCGGGAAGGTCGGTCTGGGTGATATCGCCCGTGACGACGACGCGGGAGCGGAATCCCATACGGGTCAGGAACATTTTCATCTGTTCGGAAGTGGTGTTCTGCGCTTCATCCAGGATGATGAACGCGTCCGAAAGGGTGCGCCCGCGCATATACGCAAGCGGAGCCACTTCGACAATGCCTCTTTCAATCAGCTTGGTATAGGCGTCAGCGCCCATGAAATCATACATGGCGTCGTAGAGCGGGCGAAGATACGGATCAACCTTCTGCGTCAGGTCGCCGGGCAGGAAACCGAGTTTTTCGCCGGCTTCCACGGCAGGACGGGTAAGGATAATACGCTCAACTTCCTTGTTTTTCAGCGCCATCACGGCAAGGGCCATGGCCAGATAGGTTTTGCCTGTGCCGGCAGGTCCGATTGCGAAGGTCAGCACGTGGTTCCGGATTGTGTCGACATACTGGCGCTGGCCTACGGTCTTGCAGGTGATTTCCTTGCCGCGGTGCGTAACTGCAATGACGCGCCGCAGGCTTTCCTCGATCTGGCCGGTCTTCCCTTCCCGGACCATCGCGATTGTATAGCGGATGCGGATCCTGTCCACATGCTCGTTGCGCCGGATCATCTCCAGCAGGAGCATAATGACCTGCTGGGCCAGCTGTTTGTCTTTTTCAGAACCTGTGATAACAAGATGATTATGCCTGAGCGCTACATTCACGCTGCACTCCTGCTCAATCAGCGCGATATTCTGATCGTTCAGTCCGAAAAGCGAAACATAGGCGTCCATGGAATCGGCAGACAGTTCAATATCGGTATCTTCAGGCAAATCCTTAACTTCCTTTCAGAGTACTTTCTTATTAATATTATGATACTGAATTATTCGGGTTTGTCAAACGGAAAGCGCATGCCCTCCGGTCTGCATGATATAAGGAAATACAGGTCCGGAAGGGTGCGAAAAGCGGATCTGTTTAAAAGGCACTGGAAAAGACAATAAAAGTACGGGATAAAGTGGGATCTGTATTATTGACACGGTTTTTGTTCTGTGTTAGTATCCAATTAATTTCATAGCTGTGAAAGACAATGATGGATGATAACCCTTTCCACAGACGCTTCAGAGAGCCGTCGGATGCTGCGAGACGGTGCAGAGTGAGAGGATACTGCTTCCGGAGTTGGTTTCGTGAACGCCGTGCAGGCCAGTAAGGAAACCCGGGCGCCCCGTAACAGGCTGAGAACTTGTCTGAGTTCAAGAGAGACTCTGATCCAGAGTAATTCGGGTGGTACCGCGGAAATGTTATTTCGTCCCTGAGGCATAAAGGCTTCAGGGTTTTATTATTCCAAGGGAGGATTTTGAAAATGAACGAACGGGAACTTGTCCATGTGAGCGATTGCACCATGCTCGCTGCGGAGGACCATTATGAACTGAGCTTCCGTGAAAAAATAGAGTTATGCAGGATGATCGACAAACTGGGCGTTTCTGCCATCGATCTGTGCCCGATCCGTCAGAAAAAAACGGACCGTCTGCTTGTCAAATCGATCTGTTCCGCAGTCAAGAACGCTTCCGTCGCCGTTCCTGTGGATATCACGGACGAAGATTCCGTTCAGTTTACATGGGAGGCCCTGAAGGAAGCCGTGAATCCGCGCCTTCAGGTTGCGGTTCCTGTCAGTTCGGTTCAGATGGAGTATCTTTTCCACACGAAACCGGACGCCATGGTCAAAAAGGTGGATCTGGCGGTGCGGGAATGCAGGCAGTTGACCACTAATGTGGAACTGATTGCGCGGGACGCGACGCGCAGTGATCCCGCGTTCCTGGCCAGACTGATCACGGCCGCTGTCGAAGCCGGCGCGGCCACGGTCACGCTCTGCGATTCTGCCGGACTGATGATGCCGGACGAGATCGCGGCCTGGTTTGAAAACCTGAAAAAAGAGATTCCCGCGCTTTCCGGGGTGATTGTCGGATTCTCCTGCCGGGGCGACCTGAACATGTCTGACGCGAATGCTGTCGCAGCCATCCGCGCAGGCGTACGTGAAATCAAGGCCACAACCTGCAGCGACACGGCAATCTCCCTGTCCAATATCATCCGGCTTCTCAGCATCCGCGGCGCTTCGATGGGCGTATATTCCGCCGTCGGCGTGGAACAGATCCGCCGGATTACCGGACAGGTTGAGATGATCTGCAGGACGTCCGGCAGAAGAAAAACCGCCTTCGAGCAGGAAGAGGAATCGCATGAGAGCGATATCCTGCTGAGCAGGCACGATTCGATTGAAACTGTGATCCATGCGGCCGAAAAGCTGGGTTATGACCTGAATGCCGACGATCAGCAGAAAGTATGGAAATCTTTCTGCCAGACCGCAGAGAAAAAGGAAACCGTCACGCTGAAGGAACTGGAGGCGATCATCGCCGCGGAAGCCATGCAGGTCCCGCCGGCCTACCACGATATCCGTTATGTCATCAACACGGACAACCAGATCGGCGCCATGGCCCGCATGAAACTGATGTTCCACAACCAGGAGATTGAGGGCGTTGCTTCCGGCGACGGAGCGATCGACGCGGCGTTCAATTCCGTGGAACAGGCAACCGGCCGCCACTTTGAACTGGATGATTTCCAGATCCGTTCCGTTACGGAAGGCCGCGAGGCCATGGGCGAAACCATCGTCCGGCTCCGCTGGGAGGGAAAGCTGTATTCCGGACGCGGTATCTCAACCGATATCGTCGGCGCCGGCATCATGGCCTATATCAACGCTGTAAACAAGATCGTCTATGAGGAGGAAGAGGCATGAATCTCTCTTTTTCAACCCGCGGATGGAATTCCCTTCCCTGGGAGAACCAGGTCCGTGACGCGGAGGAAATGGGATTCCGGGGTATCGAACCCTACAACATCCAGGAATTTCCTTCCCTTTCAGGAAAAGGCGGCGCTTTTCATGCCTATATGCAGAACGAGACGCTCCGGGACCTGAAAAAGAACAAGCTTGTCCTTCCCTGCTTTGATACGTCCATCGATCTTTCCCTGCCGTGTGATGAGCCGGAGAAAACCGAATACCTGATCAGGACCGCATCGTTTATGAAGGTTCCGTATATCGCCTTCTGCGCGCTTCGCGACGATGAGGACACCGTACGCGCCAACCTGGACGCCCTCCTGGAAAAAACAGGCGAAGAGGTCTGCATCCTGGTCAAGACCGTCGGCATTTACGCGGATACAGCCAGGCTCCGTACGCTGATGGACAGCTATGCCTGCGACGGCCTGGCCGCGCTGTGGGACATGCATCATCCCTACAGGGACTTTGGCGAAGATCCTGACAAGACGATCCGCAACCTCGGCGGATATGTAAAGCATGTTCATCTGCGAGATTCGGATGACGACCTGAGCTACAACCTGATCGGCGAAGGAACGCTGCCGATCCGCGGAATGATGAACGCGCTTTCGTCCATTGATTACAACGGTTTTATTTCGCTTGAATGGAAACCGGACTGGATCAGGGATATTCCGGACAGGGAGATCATCTTTCCCCATTTCCTGAACTATATGAACCGGTTTGAAAACCCGCGCGGAAAGAAAAAAAACCTGTACTTCAACGAAGACGGCACAGGCAAATATATCTGGAAAAAGGACGAACTGATCGATTACACCTTCGGCCGCGTCCTGGACAGGCTTGTTGAGGAATTCCCGGACCAGTATGCCTTCAGGTACACGACCCTGGACTATACGCGGACATATTCCGAATTCCGTGACGACGTGGACCGATTTGCCCGCGCACTGATTTCCATGGGCGTCCGGGCAGGGTCAAAGGTCGCGATCTGGGCGACGAATGTTCCTGCCTGGTATATCACTTTCTGGGCCGCCACAAAGATCGGCGCTGTTCTCGTTACGGTCAATACAGCTTACAAGATCCATGAAGCGGAATACCTGCTCCGGCAGAGCGATACGCATACGCTGGTCATGATTGAAAGCGCGCTTGACAGCAATTACCGTGCGATTATCAACGAGCTTTGCCCGGAGATTGTGGAGACGAAGACCGGCTCCTCGCTGCACTGCAAGAAGCTTCCCTTCCTCCGGAACGTCATCACTGTCGGCTATGCGCAGCAGGGATGCCTGACCTTCGAGGAAGCGATGAAGCGCGCCGATTCCGTTCCTGTGGAAACGCTGGACGCGATGGCGCAGCGCGTCCAGCCGGACGACGTGTGCAATATGCAGTATACTTCCGGCACCACCGGTTTCCCGAAGGGCGTCATGCTGACGCATTACAACGTGGTGAACGACGGAAAATGCATCGGTGACCGGATGGGTCTTTCCACGGCGGACCGTATGATGATCCAGGTTCCGATGTTCCATTGCTTCGGTATGGTGCTCGCCATGACCGCGTCCATGACGCACGGCACGACGCTCTGTCCGCTGCCCTATTTCTCCGCGAAAAATTCCCTTGCCTGCATCAACCAGGAACGGATCACCTGCTTTCACGGCGTTCCGACCATGTTTATCGCCATGTTCAATCATGAGGATTACCGGAAAACGGACTTCTCCTATATGCGGACGGGAATCATGGCCGGATCAGGCTGCCCGCCTGAACTTATGAAACGGGCTGCCCAGCCGGACGAGATGAACATGCGGGGCATTGTCAGCGTTTACGGCCAGACAGAATCCTCCCCCGGCAGCACGATGTCCGCCTGGACGGATCCGCTGGACCTGCGTACGGAAACCGTCGGCTATTCCTTCCCCCATGTGCAGACAAAGGTGATTGATCCGGAAACGGGAAAAGAGCTTCCCGACGGGCAGGACGGGGAATTCTGCTCCAGGGGATATCACATCATGAAAGGATATTACAAAATGCCGGACGCCACCAGCCAGGCGATCGACGCGGACGGCTGGCTCCATTCCGGCGACCTGGCCCGCAGGAATCCGGACGGGACATACCTGATTACGGGACGCCTGAAGGACATGATCATCCGCGGCGGAGAAAACATCTATCCCAAGGAGATCGAGGAATTCATCTATACCCATCCTGCGGTTGCGGACGTCCAGGTGATCGGCGTTCCGGACGCCCGGTACGGCGAGGCTGTGATGGCCTGCATCGTCCTGAAGCCCGGTATGCAGGCCACAAAGGAAGAGATGACGGAATATATCAAGTCCCACATGGCGCGGCATAAAGTGCCGCAGTATATTGAATTCGTGGATTCTTTCCCGATGAACGCCGCCGGCAAGGTGCTGAAATACAAAATGCGCGAAGAAGCGGCGCAAAGGCTCGGACTGGTCGGCGCGGCGGGCATCGATACGGCCGGCGGGGTCAAACAGTAAAAGAAATCCGGCAGAACACCGTTCTGCCGGATTTGGTTTTTATGAATGGGCAAGCAGGTGACGCATGCCGGAAGGATCTGAGAGTACCCTTGCGCAACCCATCACTACGCAGTCGCGCGCGTCCGGCGAAACCCGGCACGGAATATTCAGCGCGTTTCCGACGGCTTCTGCAAGCCCGTACAGGAGCGCGCCTCCCCCTGTCAGCGTGACGCCGCTGTCAAAAACGTCTGAAGCGAGCTGCGGAGGCGTACGCTCAACCACGACCTGTACGGCTTCAATCAGGTCGTTGACCTGGTCAAGGACTGCCTCATAAATTTCGTCGGACTCCACGCTCATTGTTTTCGGAAGGCCGGAAATCAGGTTCCTTCCTGTGATGTCCATAACGACGGCCGGATCGCGGCGCACCGCGCCCCCGAGGGTGATCTTGATCTGCTCGGCGGTGCGTTCGCCGATCAGCATATTGTATTTTTTCCGCAGATAACGGATAATCGCGTCGTCAAAATGGTCGCCGCCGATATGTACGGAACTGATCACGGAAACGGAGCTGTTATACAGCACAGCCAGGTCCGTGTTTCCGGCGCTGATGTCCACGACCAGGCTTCCGTAGGGCCCCAGGAAATTCAGCTGGGCGCCAAGGGCAGCCGCGATGTTCTTGTCAAGCAGTTGGGTCCGGCGGACGCCGGCGTCAAACATGGTGCTGATGAGTGCCTTTTTCTCCATATCCTTTACGCCTGTCGGAACGGCCATAACCGCGCGGGGACGGGCGATCAGGTGCTTGCCGACGACAGACGAGACAAAATAGCGGAGCATGGCGCTGGTCAGGTCAAAATCGAGCAGCTCGCCCTGGGCAAGCGGACGCACCACATTGACGTTGGCGGGCGTGCGTCCGATCATGCGGTACGCTTCAAGCCCGAAGGCGATGATATTCTGTGTCTCACGGTCGACCGCGACGACGGAAGGCTCGCGGAATACGATGCCGCGTCCCTTCATATATATCACTACGTTGGATGTGCCGAGATCGATCGCGATGTCATTCGTCTGAGCCATGATGAGATCCTTTCATCATCTTCCGTTTTACCGGAAAATCATATCATCATCAGGCCAAAAAAACAACCTTTCCGGCGTGCGCCGCCTGGCCGGTTTTCTTGACAACGGAATATGAACAAAGCATAATATAATGTGGTAATTTTCATGTGTGAGGTGTTCCCCCTTGTCTGTCAGGATCTTTGCCGTTACGGAGGGCTCTCCGGCCTGGAAGGCCGGGATCAGGGCCGGCGAACGCATTGTCTCCATCAACGGCGAACCGGTGACGGATGAAATCGACTACCAGTCCCTTTCCGCCGCGGAGAAGCTTAAAATCCTCGTCAGCGGTGAAAACGGGCAGGATCCGCGTTCCCTCGCGGTCCGCAAGGACGAATGGGAGCCGCTCGGACTTTGCCTGGACGAAACCGAAGCCATGAAACCGCGCCACTGCAGGAATCGCTGCCTGTTCTGCTTTGTTGACCAGCTGCCCCGGGGTATGCGGGATACGCTCTATGTCAAGGACGACGACTGGCGGCTGAGCCTGATGATGGGCAATTACGTAACCCTGACCAACGTCAGCGACGAAGAATTCGGGCGCATTCTCGCGAGAAGAGCTTCTCCCCTTTTCATATCGGTACACGCAACGGATCCGCAGATCCGCTGCGAGATGCTCCGCAACCGGAACGCCGGCACGCTGATGGAAAGGCTGACAAGGCTGAAGGAGCACGGCCTCGAATTCCATTCCCAGGTCGTGCTCTGTCCCGGCGTCAACGACGGAGACGTCCTTGCGCGGACGATCGAGGACCTTTCTTCCCTCTATCCGGCGTCGCGCTCCCTTGCGATCGTTCCCGTAGGCCTGACAAAGCACCGGGAAGGCCTCGCCGCGCTGAAGGGATTTGACGCGTTGTCTGCTGCCGCGCTGATTTCCTTTGTGAAAGGATACCAGCAGCGTTTTCTGCGGGAATTCGGGACTAGGTTTGTTTTTCCATCGGATGAATTCTACTGCATCTGCGGGGAACCGCTCCCGCAGGACAGCGAATACGAGGATTACCCGCAGATCGAGAACGGCGTAGGGATGCTTCGGCTTCTTGAGCAGGAATGCGAAGAAGCCTGGGAATTCCTGTTTCAGGACGGAATACCCGCCGATCCCGGGGAGAGGACGGTCCTGATCCCGACCGGGGTATCGGCGCAACCGTTTATTGAAAAAATCGTCAACCACTACAGGCCGGACAGTACGCATATCAGGGTTATCCCTGTCATCAACCGGTTTTTCGGGGAAACAATCACCGTCACCGGGTTGATTGTCGGACGGGACCTGATCGATACGCTGAAAGGCATCCCCTGCGACAGCATCATGCTCTGCGATACGATGCTCCGCGATCAGACAGACCGTTTCCTGGACGACACGACAGTGGAGGAAGTCCGGCAGGCGCTGGGCAGGCCGGTCCGGATCGTCCGCAACAACGGGGAATCGCTCATCAGGGCTTTATGGGAAATGGAGGATACAGATGGCTAAACCGCTTGTTGCAGTCGTTGGCCGGCCCAATGTCGGCAAATCAACCTTTTTCAACAAAATGGCCGGGAAAAGAATCAGCATTGTGGACGATATGCCCGGCGTGACGCGCGACCGCATCACGGCGGACGCGGAATGGCTCGGCCATTCATTTACGCTCATCGACACCGGCGGTATCGATCCGAAAAGCGACGACGTCCTGCTTGCCCAGATGCGGGAACAGGCCGAGATCGCCATGGATCTTGCGGACGTGATCTGTTTCTTTACAGACGCGCGGGACGGCCTGACAGAGGACGACAAGGACGTCGCAAACATGCTGCGTAAAACGTCCAAACCTGTTCTGCTGGTTGTCAACAAGATGGATTATCTCGGACTGAACGACAATCTTTACGAATTCTATGAGCTGGGCCTGGGCGATCCCATCGGGATCAGCAGCGTGAACATGCTCGGCTTCGGCGATCTGCTCGACCGTCTGATTTCGCTCTTTCCCGCTGACAAACAGGGAGACGCGGAGGAACAGGCGCCCATCCAGCTGGCTATTGTCGGACGGCCGAATGTCGGAAAAAGCTCCCTGACCAACCGCCTGCTCGGTGAAAACCGGACCATGGTGTCCGAGATCGCCGGCACCACGCGTGACGCGATCGACTCCCTCTATACGGACGGGGACGGAACCGTTTTCAATATCATCGATACGGCCGGCATCCGCAGGAAACGCGCCGTTGAGGATGAGACGCTGGAGCGTTACAGCGTTCTGCGCTCCATCGCCGCCATAAGGAGATGCGACGTCGCGCTGCTGCTGATCGACGCCAACGACGGCGTCACAGAACAGGACACGAAGATTGCCGGCCTCATTCACGACGAGGGAAAAGCCGTGATCGTCATCGTCAACAAATGGGACATGCTTGACAAGGAAACCGGCACCTATGAAAACTACCGGAAAAAGGTGCTGGACGACCTCAAATTCATGACCTACGCGCCGGTGCTGTTCATCTCCGCGAAATCCGGACAGCGCGTATCGACCGTCCTCGGCAAGGTGAAGGAAGTCTATACCACAGCCTGCCGCAGAATTACGACCGGCGTGCTGAACGATGTGCTCAGCGACGCCGTAAACGCGCTCCAGCCGCCCATGCAGGGCGGTAAGCGCCTGAAGATCTATTACGCCACCCAGGGCGGAGTACAGCCCCCGTCCTTTGTCCTGTTTGTCAACGAGGAGAAACTGATGTTCTTCTCCTATGAACGCTATCTCGAAAACTTTTTCAGGAAGTCTTTCCAGCTTGAAGGAACACCCATCAGGTTCATCCTTCGTGAAAAGAAAAAGGAGGACTGACCGCCATGCTGAAAGAACTGCTGATCGCTGTTTCCTGTATCATTGCCTATCTGCTCGGTTCCCTTTCCGGAGGAATTATCATTTCCCGTCTGGCCGGCGGACCGGACCTGCATACTGTCGGCAGCAAAAGCACCGGCGCCAGCAACGTCCAGCGGACCATGGGCTGGAAATACGGAATCCTGACCTTCTTTTTTGACGCTGTCAAGGGAATTCTTTCCTGCCTGATTGCCTGGGTCATCACAGGCAGCCATTTTGCGTCGCTGCTTGCTGGCCTTTGCTGCGTGATCGGACATAACTGGCCCGTATTCTTCCGCTTCCGCGGCGGAAAGGGCGTCGCCACGACCGGCGCCGTCATGCTCTACTGCTATCCCCTGCCCGCGCTGATCTGCATCGCGATCACAGTCGCGGTCATTGCTGCGTTCCGCTATATCTCCGTCGGAAGCATGCTGCTGGTTATCGTGTTTTTCGGGCTTTCCTTTGCCTTCAGCGGAGGAAATCCCTGTGTGATTATCTGGGCGGCTTTACTGATGGTCATGTGCGTCGCCAGGCACCACGCCAACATCGGACGCCTGATCCACGGCACGGAAAACCGGCTCGGCAATAAAACAAATCCATCCGGAGGACTCCATGACCAATGATATGAAACGCATCCGCAACTTCTGCATCGTGGCGCATATCGACCACGGAAAAAGCACGCTTGCGGACCGTATTCTTGAAAAGACCGGCGTTTTTGAGAAGCGCGAGATGGTTGACCAGATCCTGGACAGCATGGAACTGGAACGGGAGCGCGGTATCACGATCAAAAGCAAAGCCGTCCATATGACCTACCGTGCCAAGGACGGAAACGAATATATCCTCAACCTGATCGATACCCCCGGCCATGTCGACTTTACCTATGAAGTCAGCCGCGCGCTCGCCGCCTGCGAGGGGGCGTTGCTGGTGGTGGACGCGACCCAGGGAATCGAGGCCCAGACGCTCGCGAACGTCTATATGGCGCTTGAGCACAACCTCGAGACAATCCCGGTTATCAACAAGATTGATCTTCCTTCCGCAAGGCCGGAAGAAGTGCGGCGGGAGATTGAGGACGTAATCGGTCTGGACGCCTCTTTTGCCCCCTGTATCTCCGCAAAAACCGGCCTGAATGTGGAGGACGTGCTCGAGGCGATCGTGGAGCACATCCCATATCCTGCCGGAGATCCGGACAAGCCGCTGAAAGCCCTGATTTTTGACGCTTATTACGATAATTACCGCGGCGCCATCTGTTTTGTCAGGATTATGGACGGCACGCTCCGCCCCGGCATGAAAATGCGCCTGATGGCAACGGGCAGCGAATTTGACGTCGTCGAGGTCGGAACGTTTGATCCGGGCTACAGGCCCTGCGACGAGCTGAAAGCCGGAGACGTAGGATATGTATCCGCTTCCATCAAGGACGTCCGGGATACGCGCGTGGGCGATACGATCACCGACGCCGCCGATCCCGCGCCGGAACCCCTTCCCGGTTACCGGCATGTCACGCCGATGGTATACTGCGGCATTTATCCGGCGGACGGTGCGGATTATCCCGCGCTGAAGGACGCGCTGGAAAAACTGCGCATGAACGACGCCTCCCTTTCTTTTGAACCGGAAACGTCGGTTGCCCTCGGCTACGGTTTCCGCTGTGGTTTCCTGGGCCTGCTGCACATGGATATCATGACGACGCGGCTGGAGCGGGAATTTGACCTGAATCTCGTGACCACCGCGCCAAGCGTTATCTACCGGGTCACAAAAACAAACGGAACCGTCCTCATGATCGACAATCCCACCAACCTTCCTCCCGTGGGAGAGATCGCGCTCATGGAGGAGCCCTTCGTCCACGCGACGATCTATACGCCCCAGGAATACGTCGGTACGCTGATGGAGCTCTGCCAGGAAAAACGCGGAGTTTTCATCGATATGCAGTATGAGGGAACCCGCGTCAAGCTGAACTATGACATGCCGCTGAACGAAATCATTTTCGACTTTTTCGACCAGGTCAAGAGCAGGAGCCGCGGATATGCCTCCTTCGATTACGAACTGAAGGATTACCGGGAAAGCGATCTCGTCAAGCTCGATATCCTGCTCAACGGGGATATCTGTGACGCGTTCTCCATCATCGTCCACCGGGAAAAGGCCTATGCGCGCGGCCGCGGTATCGCGGAAAAACTGAAGGACGTTATCCCGCGGCAGATGTTCGAAATTCCGATCCAGGCCGCCATCGGCGGAAAAGTGATCGCAAGGGAAACCGTCAAGGCCATGCGCAAGGACGTGCTTGCGAAATGCTACGGCGGCGATATCACACGGAAAAAGAAACTGCTTGAAAAACAGAAGGAAGGCAAAAAGCGGATGCGCCAGTTCGGTACGGTTCAGGTGCCGAGCGAGGCTTTCCTTGCCGTCCTGAAGATGGACTGACCGGTTCATTCCGTGGTTCCGGTACACCCCCTGCCGGACGATGAGGAAAAATCCATGGAACTGTATGTACATATCCCCTTCTGCAGACAAAAATGCCGTTACTGTGCCTTTGCGTCTTTTGCGGGACAGGAATCCTACCGTGAAAAATACATTGAACTTCTGCTGACGGAAGCGCGAAACAGGAAACAGGAAGTTTCCGGACCCGTCAGTACGGTCTATATTGGCGGAGGAACGCCTTCCCTGCTTTCTCCATCCCAGCTGTCCGTGCTGATTGCGGGCCTGAGGGAAGTATTTGATCTGGACGGGGTTACGGAGTTTACTTCGGAGGCCAATCCCGGCACGGTTACCGGAGAGTGGTTTGACGCGGCTGTTTCCTGCGGCGTCAGCCGCGTTTCCTTCGGCATGCAGGCGTATCAGGAGAACCTCCTTCGTCTGCTCGGCAGAATCCATACCTTTGAGGATGTCAGGACTTGCGTTCACCTGGCCCGAAAAGCCGGAATAAGCAATATCAGCCTTGATCTGATTTTCGGGATTCCCGGTCAGACCGGCGAAGACTGGAATAACACGCTGGATGCGGCGCTTTCACTTGATCCGTCGCATATCAGCGCTTACGGACTGATTCCGGAGGAAGGAACGCCGCTGATGCACGATCTGGACGCGGGGCGCCTTACGCTGCCTGATCCGGACCTTGAGCGGGACATGTACAGCCTGGCCTGCGAAAAAACAGCCTTATCCGGATTTCACCAGTATGAAATCTCCAGTTTCGCGCGGGAAAACCGTGAATGCGTTCACAACATCGGCTACTGGACGCAGGTTCCCTATCTCGGACTGGGGGTTTCAGCCGCGTCCATGACGGGAATCAGCTTCAGCGATGAAGGAATGACCTATTTCCGCAGCGTCAATCCGGATACAATCACGGTATATGAACAGCAGGTTCTCTCGGGCATTACGCCGGAAGCCGAACGGATTTCCCCCTCGGACGCGCGCTTTGAAACCGTGATGCTCGGTCTTCGTATGAACCGGGGCGTCAGCGAACGGGATTTTTACAGAAAACACGGCGTAACGATCGGCAGCTGCTTCGGCGGAAAACTGGAAACATTGAAAAAGCGCGGCCTGATGCTTCATGAAGGCGACGCATGGAAGCTGACCGCGCGCGGATTTGATATTCAGAACAGTGTGCTTGTCGAACTGATGGAAGAGTGATTCAGTTCAACGCGATGCTGTGCCCTTCTCCGGCAAAATAGGATACTGCGAGCGCCTCGATTTCCGAAAGCTCCTGCTTCATCGAAGGATTCCTGTGAAGCTGCCTGACGCATTCGGATACTTCATCCAGCAGCCGGATATCCGTAAACAGTATGTCGCTGCCCGCTTCGCCGGACTGGCGCGTACCGGTCAGGTCTCCGGGACCGCGCAGTTCCAGATCCTTCTGCGCGATGATAAAGCCGTCGTTTGTCGAACAGAAAACGCGCAGTTTTTCAGACGGCTCGGCAAAGAGGAAGCACCAGCTCTCATCCTTTCCCCGGCCGACCCTGCCGCGGAGCTGGTGCAGCTGGCTGAGCCCGTAGCGTTCAGCGTTCTCAATAATCATGATCGTTGCGTTGGGATTGTTGACGCCGACCTCAATCACGGTCGTCGATACCAGGACGTCGTACGTGCCCGCGGCAAACTCAAGCAGCACCTTGTTCTTGTCTTCGGATTTCTGCGATCCCCACGTCAGACCGATCCGCAGTCCTTTCAGTTCGTTTTCCTTCAGGCTGGCAAACAGCGCCTTCGCGCTGCGCAGGTCGCCGGATTCCTCGTCGTCCTCTACCAGGGGACAGACAATATAGGCCTGTTTCCCTTTACCGATCTCTTTACGCAGGAAACGGTACATATCGTCCCGCTTCGCTTCAGGAACCATGCGCGTTTTGACGGGTATCCGTCCGCCCGGCATTTCATCGATCACGGAAAGGTCAAGATCCCCGTATAGGATCAGCGCCAGCGTACGCGGAATGGGTGTGGCGGACATGACCAGCACATGCGGAAACGCCTCATCCTTTTTTCCTTTCATCTGAAGAGAGCTTCTCTGGTTTACGCCGAACCTGTGCTGTTCGTCCGTTATAATCAGTCCCAGCCTGCCGTATTCCACATCCCGGCTTATCAGCGCGTGCGTGCCGAAAACCGCATCGCACTCGTGCTCCTTCAGTTCCCTCAGAATTGCCTTCCGGTCCTTTGCCTTTGTGCTTCCTGTCAGCAGCCTGCACCTGATTCCGAGCGGTTCCAGCGTCCTGCGCGCGTTCTCATAATGCTGAACGGCAAGAATCTCTGTCGGGGCCATCATACAGCTCTGGAATCCGGATACTGCGGAAAGATAAACCGCGCCGAATGCCACCGCTGTTTTTCCGCACCCGACGTCGCCCTGGACGAGCCTGCTCATCGCGTTATTTTTCCGCAGGTCGGCGGCAATGTCCCTGAGCACTTTCTCCTGTGCGCCTGTGGGCCTGTAAGGAAGCGAATCCCAGTACCGGGCGGGAGCTCCTTCGTCGAAATCAAACGGGATGCCGGGCTGTCCTGCGGAACGGGCAACGGTAACATATGTCAGGTAAAGAAGAATCTGTTCAAAGGAGAGCCTTCTCCGTGCGATCCGGAGCGCCTCATAACCGTCCGGAAAATGAGCCTGCCGGATGGCGTAGTTCAGCTCGCACAACCGGTTCCTGATCCGGAATCCGGAAGGAAGTGTTTCGGGGCAGCAGTCGTCAACGCATTCGAGCGCGTTCCGGATCAGGTTACGGAAGGACTTTGCCGGAAAGCCCTTCATCGTGCGGTAAACCGGAACGAGCCCTTCATCTTCCGCTGCGAATTTCGGATTCTGCAGCACTCTCCGGTTATTCTTCACTGTCAGGCGTCCGTACAGGCGTACTTCCTGCCCCTGCTTCAGTTCGCCGGCAATCCAGGGCATATTGTACCAGCAGACGGGCATTTTTCCGGAAGCGTCTTCGACCGTGGCAGTCACCTTTTTCAGCCCGTGGTAAAAGGACAGCCTCGGCGCCTGGACGAGGGTGCCGCGAACGAGCACCGGGCCTTCCTTTTTGGTATTGCACGGTGAAACTGTCTGATGGTCCTCATACCGTACAGGAAGCGTGTACAGCAAATCGCGCAATGAGAAAATTCCCATTGCGCGCAATGTTTCCGCCCTGACCGGGCCGATTCCGGAAAGTTCCGTCAGTTCCATTCTTTACTCCACGGAGATCAGATAATAATACAGCGGCTGGCCTCCGTTATGGTATTCCACATCGCAGTCCCCGTACTGGCTTTCGATTTCCCCGGCAATCTGTTTCGCGTCTTCCTCTGATACGTCCGCGCCGTAATAGACGGTGATCAGTTCGTCCTCGTCCGTGATGATCTGCTTCATCATTTCAAGCACGACGTCGTGGATGGATGAACCGGAAAACTCGATCTGGCCGTTGTGCAGGCCGATGATATCGCCCTGCTTGATCTCAATGCCGTTGTATTCGCTGTCCCGGATGGCGTAGGTGACCATCGCCGTCTTGACATGCTGGGCCGCTTCGTTCATTTTTTCCATGTTTTCATCCGGCCCGATATCGTTCTGGAAAGCGATCGCGGCAGCGATGCCCATCGCGACGTTCTTGGTCGGAATGACGCGGACGTCCTTGGAGGAAAGTTCAGCCGCCTGGTTGGCCGCGAAAATTACATTTCCGTTGTTCGGCAGCACAAATACGCATTCCGCGTTCACCTGGCTGATGGCGTTCATCAGGTCGTCCACGGAGGGGTTCATGGTCTGGCCGCCCTCTACGATCTGGTCCACGTTCAGGTCGTGGAAGAATTGGGAGAAACCGTTCCCGAGGGAAACGGCGACAAACCCGTATTTCTTCTCCGGTTCCTGCGGAGCCGCGGTTTCGCTTCCCGACGCGGATTTTTCATCTTCGGCAGTCTCGAGCGCCCGTTTCATGGCGGCAAGATTGTCGATTTTGATATCGGTGATCTCAGCCAGCTCTACGCCGTAATCCAGTGCGAAACCCGGATTGTCGGTATGAACGTGCACTTCGGCGCGGTTCAGGTCGCCGGTTACGGAAACCGCGTCTCCGATCCGGTTCAGGCGGCGCCTGAAGGAATCCAGGTCATGCTCGTCGCAGTCTTCTCGGAAACTGGTCAACGTAAAGGATACGCAGTATGTAAAGGTCAGGTCCTTTGTCAGGTCGTGGCAGTCGTCCGATACCGTCTGTACGTCGTCCTGCATGACGTCGTCCGCCGCGGAGATATCCTCGCCGCGCAGTACGGCGGCGTATCCCTGGTAAATCAGCATCAGGCCGCGTCCGCCGGAATCGACCACGCCTGCCTGCTTTAACGCGGGCAGCATGTCGGGCGTCTTTTTCAGGATTGCCTCGCCGCTCTTCAGAATCACGGAGATCAGCTGGTCGTAGTCGTCCGGAGCTTTCTGCGCCTGTTTCATCGCGTCTTCGGCAACGACGCGCGCCACGGTCAGGATTGTGCCTTCCTTCGGCTTCATAACGGCTTTATAGGCCATTTCAGAGCCCTTCATCAGGGCTTCGGCAAACTGTACCGGGGTGATCTTTTCAACGCCGTTCAGGGCCTTTGCGAAGCCGCGCAGGAGCTGGCTGGTAATAACGCCCGAGTTGCCGCGCGCGCCCTTCAGCGCGCCTTTAGCCAACGCGCTGGCCGCTTCGTCGGCCCTCAGGAATTCCCTGCTGTTCAGTTCTCTGGTCGCAGACTGCATTGTCAGCGACATATTTGTTCCGGTATCGCCGTCAGGAACCGGGAAAACGTTGAGCGCGTCCACGGCTTCCCTGTTTTTCTCCAGGATTGCCGTACCCGCCATCACCATATCCCGCAGGAGCAGACCGTCAATCGTTTTAAACTGTATCAAAGGAATATTCCTCCGTTTTCATGATTGTTGGGCTGCGGGCATTATACCCGGATGCCTTCGACAGAGATGCTGACTTTCCTGACCTTCACGCCGGTCAGGCTTTCAAGCTTGTATCGCACTGTCTCAACAATGGTCTTGCATACTTCGGATATGGAGATTCCGTATTCGACAATGATGTACAGGTCAACGTCCAGCATATCGCCGACATTGCGGATCTGGACGCCCTTGGTCAGGTTTTCGCGTCCGAGCCATTCCACGATACCGTCCGTGGCTTTCTGACCGGACATGGCGACGATGCCGTAGCATTCGAGCGCGGCGTAGCCGACGACCTTCAGCATGACGTCCTCTGCGATATAGATTGTGCCGTTTTCGTTCTTAACCTTGCACTCCATGAGATTCCCTCCCGTAACAAAGGTTGCAGGCTTCCGCCGGTTTATGCGGAATGCCGGAACAGGACCAAAATATTATACCGTAATCCCGATTTTTTATCAAGCCGTTTCAGTTCCCCTTGACAAGCGCATATAAATTGAACATAATTATTCATGCAATGAAGGGAAGAGTAGCCCGGCACCTGTTTTTCAGAGAGTTTCCGGTCGCTGCGAGGAAACAGACAGCGCCTGGCAAAGTACATCCCGGAGCGGTCGCCTGAACGGACATATGTCTCATTAGGGTGTACACGGTTCGCCGTTTACAGCGTTTCAGAGAGCAGGATTTCCCCTGCTGAATGGAAGTGGTACCGCGGTTTTCGCCTTCCGGCGAAAGCCGCTTCAATTTTTTATCCGGAGGATACACATTATGGACATCAGTCAGATCCGTTTTGCCACCAGGTTCGACAAAGTGACGGGAAGCGCGATCCGCGAGATCTTCAAGGTCATCGCCCAGCCCGGTATGATCTCCTTTGCCGGAGGCAATCCGTCGCTGGACGCGCTTCCGGACGCCCAGGTCAGCGACCTGGCCCGGGACGTGCTTGCGCAGGACGGCAAAGCGCTGCTCCAGTACGGAGCCACGGAAGGTTACGCCCCCTTCCTGCAGAGCCTCAAGGCCTATGTGGAAAAGCAGATCGGTGTGGAAGTGCCCGCCGTGCTGCCGGTGACCGGCTCCACCCAGGCCATGGACCTGCTCTGCAAGGCCATGATCGATCCGGGCGACACCATTCTGGTAGAGAATCCTTCCTTCCTGGGCAACCTGCAGTGCATGAAGCTTTACCAGGCGAACCTCGTGCCCGTGGAAAGCGATGAGAACGGCCTCCTGCCGGACGACCTGGAAAAGAAGATCCTTCAGTATCATCCGAAGATGCTCTATACGATCCCGACCTTCCAGAATCCGACAGGCAAAACCCTTCCGGAAGACCGCCGGAAAGCGGTGGCGGAACTGGCGAACAAATACGGCATGCTCGTGGCCGAGGACGATCCCTACCGTGATCTCCGTTATGAAGGGACGCCCTGCCGCGCGATCAAGTATTACGACCGGGGCGGCTGGGTCATGTTCCTCGGCAGCTTCAGCAAGGTCATTTCTCCCGGACTGCGCGTCGGATATATCGCGGGCGACGCCGGTGTAATCCGGAAATGCACCGTGGGAAAGCAGTCCACGGACGTGCATACCGCCAACCTGAACCAGGCCATCGTGGACCAGTATCTCCGCCGGGACCTGCTTCCTTCGCACATCAGTTCAATCTGCGAGGGATACGGGGCCAAGATGCGCCTGATGCTGGACTGCCTGGAGAAATTTCCGGAAGGCGTCCGCTTCACCCGTCCCCAGGGCGGCCTCTTCATCTGGGCGGAGCTTCCGGAAAGGATCGACGCGGTCAGGATGCTGTCCGCCGCGGTGGAAAAGAAGGTCGCCTATGTTCCCGGCACCTATTTCTGTGTGGACGGCGCCCACCTGAACACCATCAGGCTGAATTTTTCCAACAGTACGCCCGAACAGATTGAAACCGGCATGAATATCATCCGGGAGATCATTGAACAGCAATAAGAAAAGGAGATCGGTTATTTATGGAACACATTCTTGATGTCCTGAAAGAGCGCGGTTTTCTGGCGCAGATGACTTTTGAGGACGAGCTTTATGAACAGCTGAAGTCCCCCACCACCTTCTACGTCGGTTTTGATCCCACCGCCGACAGCCTGCATATCGGCCATTATATTCCGATCATGGCCATGGCGCATATGCAGCGGGCGGGCCACAAGCCGATCGCGTTGATGGGCGGCGGAACCGCCATGATCGGCGATCCTTCCGGGAAAACGGACATGCGGAAAATGCTGACCGTAGAGACGATTGATCACAATGTGGAATGCATCAAAAAACAGATGTCCCGTTTCCTGGATTTCAGCGAGGGAAAGGCGCTGATCGTCAACAACGGCGACTGGCTCCGCCATCTGAATTTCATTGAGTTCATGCGCGAGATCGGATCGCAGTTTTCCGTCAACCGGATGCTGACCGCGGACTGTTACAAAGCCCGTATGGCCACGGAAAACGGCCTGAGTTTCCTGGAGTTCACCTACATGCTCATGCAGAGCTACGACTTCCTGGAGCTGTTCCACCGCTACGGATGCCGACTGGAAATGGGCGGCAACGACCAGTGGAGCAATATGCTCGGCGGCGCAGACCTCGTCCGGAAAAAGGAAAACGAAAAGGCGTTTGCCTGCACGTTCCAGCTGCTCCTGACCCATGACGGCAGGAAGATGGGCAAGACAGAAGCCGGAGCGCTCTGGCTTGATCCGGTCAAAACAACCCCCTACAATTTCTATCAGTACTGGCGCAATGTGGACGACAAGGACGTCGAAAAATGCCTGGCGCTGCTGACCTTCCTCCCGATGGATGAAGTGCGCAGGCTCGGCGCGCTGAAGGACGCCGAAATCAACGAGGCAAAGAAGGTTCTCGCGTACGAAGTGACAAAGCTTGTACACGGGGAAGAGGAAGCGCGCAAGGCTTCCGAAGCCGCCCAGGCGCTGTTCGGCAGCGGAGCGTCCGCTGAAAACGTTCCGACAGTCGAACTGACGGAAGCGGATTTCACGCAGGACGCCCGCGTTTCGACCATGCTGGTCAGGTCGGGGCTGTGCAAAAGCCAGAGCGACGCCCGCAAGCAGATTGAACAGAACGCGGTTTCCGTCAACGATGAGAAGATCTCGGATCCTTCCGCCGCGCTCGCCCGGGAAGACATCGGTGAAAACGGAGCAATGCTCAAAAAAGGCAAGAAAGGTTTCTGCCGTATCGTGATCAGATGATCAGCTCATATATCACTGTATCGGGAACGTCCCGCGAGGAGATCCTGATCAATAAAAGCCGTTTCATCGGTTATTGCGCGCCCTGTGAGTCAGAGACGGAAGCGCTCGCGTTTCTCCAGGGAATCCGCGATGAACACAAAACGGCGACGCATCACTGCTACGCCTATATTGTCGGCGAAAACAGCGGAATCATGCGCTACAGCGACGACGGGGAGCCCGGCGGAACTGCCGGTATGCCGATCATGGACGTTATGCGCGCAAAAAGCGTCGTGAACTGTTGCATTGTCGTCGTCCGCTATTTCGGCGGCGTGCTGCTCGGAACCGGAGGCCTTGTCCGCGCCTATACGCAAAGCGCCCAGGCGGCGCTCGGGGCGGCAGGCCTCGCCAGGATAGAGCTTACCTCGGCCGAGGAATGCGAAATCCCCTATTCGGTATGGGACAGGGTGCGCTATGCCGCGGAGCATCTTCCTGTCAGGATTGAAAACATCCGTTACGGTTCTTCCGTCAGTTTTACCCTCAGTTTCAGGTCCTGCGACCGGGATACGGTACTCCCGGCGGTGCTGGAGGCTTCCGGCCGGATGATGGAATCCATACCGCTGGACGAATGCTTTTCCCCCTGGAAAACGGAATAGAAAAAGCGCTGCCTTCCGGCAGCGTTTTTCAGTCCTGTTCAGATCAGGGACAGCCCGAGCTCCATCATGTTACGGAATCCGTTCTGCCTTTCTTCCGCGGGCAGTTCCTCGCCTGTAACCAGGCTGTCCGAAATTGAACAGATCGCGAGCGCGTTCTTCCCTGCCCTTGCCGCGTTCATATACAGTGCGGCCGCTTCCATTTCGACCGCGAGGACGCCGAGTCTGGAAAGAAGCTCCGTCTGGCTCTCGTCCGAATAGAAAGCGTCGGAAGAGAACAGCGGGCCGCATACAACGTTGCACGGAAGGTTTTTCGCGTTTTCCATGGCTTTGGCAAGCAGCTCGTAACTGCAGCATGGCGCGGCGTTTCCGCGGAAGCCGAAACTGTCGATATATCCGGAATTTGTATAGGCGCTCATTCCGATCACGATATCCTTCAGCCTGAGCTTCGGGGAGATCGCTCCGGCAGAACCGATCCTGATGATGTTTTTGACATCGTAAAAGTTAAAAAGTTCATAGGAATAAATGCCGATGGAAGGGCAGCCCATGCCGCTGGCCATGACGGAAACCTTCCGTCCCCGGTACAGGCCGGTATACCCCTGTATCCCGCGGACGTTGTTGACCAGTTCGGCCTGCTCAAGATAATTCTCGGCGATAAACCGGGCGCGGAGCGGATCCCCCGGCATCAGTACGGTTTCGGCAAAGGCGCCGGCCGGAGCGATGATATGGGGGGTCGGGATATTGGAACTCATATTCTTGCCTCCTTGTTTATTCATTCTATGTCGATTTATTGCACCCAATGGTTTTGGATCCGGCTGATCGTGAGGCTGAGTGAAGCGATATCTGCCAGCCATATGGATCCGTACGGAAGGAACAGAAACCGTTCAATGCAGGTCCGGCAGGAATCGATAAGGCGCAGCAAGTCGGAAAGATCCGGCTCGGCATGGCGGTTTTCCGCTTCAATGATCATATCCGTGATCCTGATCCACATCCTGCTGACAATGGAAAGAATCAGGTCCGCCGCATTTTCCGGATCGTCGCAGGCCAACTCGCCGGATTCGCTGCCTGCGCGGATCAGGCTGCATACGGGGCAGCGGAAAAGATCAATCAGCGCTTCGCTGTAATACTCCCTGACGGTTCTTCCTTCGGGCGTCGCAAATACCGGCAGAAGCATCAGCAGGAAAGAAATCTTTTCCTCCCGTAAGGGAATCATGCCGGACAGCAGGATATTCAGCTTGTCCGGGTTGCCGGAGGCTCTGGCCGCTTCTGAGGAGGCGGAGGACCAGATCTGGGCCGCCCGGTTTGCGCAGATGCCCTCAAGAAGCGCTTCCTTGCCGGTAAAATGATGATAAAAACTGCCTTTGCTGGTATTCAGCCTGTCGATGATATCCTGTATGCCTGTCCGCTCATATCCCTTTTGGCAGAACATCTCTTCCGCCGTAGAAAGTATCTCCTGCTTTTTCAGGTCGCCTTTCTTCAATTCTGCCGCCTCCTTTCGTCCGTCATACCGCGCTGCCGGCGATCCGGCCGGAAGCGAATGCGAACATCAGGTTAAATCCGCCGCAGTCTCCGTCCACGTTCAGGACTTCACCCGCGGCATACAGTCCGGGCACAATCCCTGATTCCATCGTGGAAGGATCAAACTCGCTGCAGTCGGTGCCGCCGGCTGTCACCTGTGCGTATTCCAGTCCCCTGCTTCCGGTAACAGCGATCCGGTAGGCGTAAGCCGTATCAACGATTTTTTCAACGGTCTTCCGGTCTGTTTCCCCGGCTGTTTCTCCCCGGAGCGGCAGGCCGGCCTGCTTCAGGACCGCATAGGAAAGCTTTTCGGGAAGGATCCCGTTCAGGAGCCATACCGGAGAGCAGGAAGCGAAACGTTCTTTTCTTTGCATCAGTTCCATGACGGCGTCATTCCTGTCCGGCAGCGTATGGCCCAGCAGGTCGAGCAGCAGGCAGTATCCGTTTTCCGTGATAAAGCGCGCGCACTGCATTACGCAGATGCCGCTGACCCCGTAATCCGTAAACAGCACTTCCCCTTCTTCCCGGCGGATCGTTTCGCCGTCCCGCACCAGGCTGACGGCGCATCGGATCCTGAGACCGGAAAGACCGGAAACGCTTTTAGCGTCTGTATTCAGCGGTACGAGGGAAGGTTCCGGTGAAATCAGCCTGTGCCCAAAAGAACTGAGCAGAGTATATCCGTCGGTCGTGCCGCCCAGCTTCGGCTGGGCTGCTCCGCCGCAGGAAACAATGATCTTTTCCGCTTCCGCGGTTTCCCCGGAAGACGTATGAACCCTGAACAGCTTATCCTTCCTGACAGCGTTTTCAACACGGCAGTTCGTTTTAACGGTAACGCCGTTCATGGCAAGCGCGTTCTTCAGGACGGAAAGGACTGTGGAAGACTGATTTGTGGACGGATAGATGCGTCCTTCGCTCTCTTCGGTCAGGAAAAGGCCGCAGCGGCGGAAAAAATCTGCCAGATCTTTCTGTGTGCACGCGCTGAGGACTTTCCGGGCGAACTCAGGATCCCCGTAATAACGCGGTTTCCCGCTGTTCATCAGGTTGCAGCGGCCGTTTCCCGATGCGAGGATCTTCCGTCCAGGACGGTCCGCTTTTTCAAGAAGCAGCACATTCCTGTGCCTTTCGGCCGCACTGACGGCGGCGGTCATCCCCGCGGCTCCGCCGCCGATGACGATTACATCATATTTCAGGTTCAATTGATGCACCTTCAAAAATAGAATCCGGTCTGTTCTTATATATGATAAACAGACTTCAGTTCGTTTGTTAAGGAACCGTCCGGCTCATAGACAACCAGGGGCGGCATCGGATGAAGCATGGGTTTCGCGTCCTTCACTGCCTCAACCAGAACCAGATTCGCGGGCTTGTCCGCGCGCGGATAAACGAGCCGAAACCGTTTCGGTTCAAGATGATGCGCCTGCAGGAATTCCATCAGGTAAAGCATCTGCGCGGCCGGATATACCAGGAAAAGACTGCCTTTTCCTTTCAGGATTCTGAACGCTCCGGTGAGCAGATGCTCCAGTGTATCCCTTTCCTGGCTCCGCGCGGCAGCCCGGGTCTTCACCGGGCTGGAAAGCGAAGCATCCGGCTGTCCGTACGGAGGGTTGCACACGGCCGCGTCCACGGAACACGGAATGATGCGGCCCGCCGCGTCCAGGACGTCCGCGTTGATGGCTGTAATCCGGTCTTCCAGTCCGTTGATCACGGCGTTCCTGCGCACCAGTTCGGTCGCTTCCTGCAGAATATCGATTGCGATATAGCGGCTGCCCTTCCCCCGTCCGTAAAGCAGAAAGATCAGAGCGCCGTTTCCCGTACCGAGATCCGCCACCGTATCCCGGGTACGGATATCCGCAAAATCGGCAAGCAGCACCGTATCCATCCCGAACCGGAAGGCATCCTTTTTCTGGATCAGGCGCAGGCCGTTCAGCTGAAGGTCCTCGATCGTTTCATTTTCAAGCAGCTGTTGTTCCGCCAAGGGTTTCTCCTTAAAACAGGGATGTGCGCGCGGCACATCCCCGGGTGATGGTTCCGGCCGTTTCGGATCAGATATCGACAACAACCGGATTCGGTTCTTTGGGTTCTTCTTTTTCGGGTTCTTTTTCCGCAAAGAGGGATTCATACAGCCTGATATATTCCTTTGCCGAATGAGTCCAGCTGTAATCCCCTTCCATTCCTCGTTTCTGGAGCGTTTTCCAGACGTCCGGATGGCTGCGGTAGTAATCCGATGCTCTTTCGATCGTGTGCAGCATATCGTGTGCGTTGTAGTTGAAGAAGGTAAAGCCGTTTCCTTCGCCGTTGAATTCGTTGTAGCTCAGCACGGTATCGCGCAGTCCTCCGGTTTCACGGACAATCGGCACGGAACCGTACCGCATGGCGATCATCTGGCTCAGTCCGCACGGTTCAAACTGGCTCGGCATCAGGAACATATCCGTGCCGGCATAAATCTTGTGCGCCAAGTTGTGGTCCATGGTAAAGCGTGCGGCTACGCGCCCCTTGTATTCTGTTTCCGCCCAGCTGAACAGGTTGAAATACCGACCTTCGCCCATGCCGAGCACAACCAGCTGCACATCCTGCCGCATGATATCGGTGATGACGTAATCGACCAGGTCCAGTCCCTTCTGGTTGCTCAGCCGTCCGACCATGCCGATCACAGGCGTATCCGCCTTCACGTCAAGTCCGAGCTCCTCCTGCAGTGCTTTTTTGCAGGCAGCCTTGCCCTCTATATGTTCGAAGGAATAATTCTGTATGATCCTGCTGTCCTTTGAAGGATCATATTCGTTCATATCGATGCCGTTGAGCACGCCGGACAGTTCACGGCTTCTCGCCCGGAGAATGCCGTCAAGCCGCTCTCCGTAATAGGCGGTCTGGATCTCTTCCGCGTAGGACGGGCTCACAGTGGTGATCAGATCCGTATAGACCAGCGCAGCCTTCATGAAGTTGGCGCAGCCGAAACATTCCAGTTTGTCGTCCGTCCAGAGGCTGTCGCCCAGGCCGAGGATGTCCTGCACTTCCCGGATGCCGAAGATGCCCTGGTACTGGAGGTTGTGGATCGTGAATACTGTTTTGATATTGGAATAGAACGGAAGATGGGCATACTGGATTTTCAGCAGCGCGGGAATCATGCCGCTTTGCCAGTCATGCGCATGGATCACGTCGGGCTGGAATCCGACAAGCGGAAGCATATTCAGCACGCCGCGGCAGAAGAAACCGAAGCGTTCGTATTCATCCCCGCCCATGCCGTAGATATAGGGACGGCCGAAATAGTATTTATTGTCCATAAAATACCATGTAACGCCGTCTTTCCGGATCATCTCAATCCCGCAGTACTGCCTTCTCCATCCCAGCTGGACTTCAAAATCGCATACATGGGTCATCTGCTGCAGGTATTCCTGCGGAATCGCGCTGAACTGCGGAATAATCACGCGCACGTCGTGACCTTCTTTTGCCAGGACCGGGGCAAGTGCTCCGACCACATCGGCCAGTCCGCCTGTCTTGACAAAAGGAACGGACTCGCTGGCGGCAAAAAGAATCTTCATCCGTAACATTCCTCCTTGATAATCAGATAACTACATTCTTGGCGATAACGATCGGATAGGCTTCCGGTCCGATCAGTTTGGAGTTGCGCTTGATCAGCGTCTGCTTGTCCAGGATACAGTTTTCAATATAGGCGCCCTCCTGTACCTGGCCGTCCTGCATGATGATGCAGTTCTTGACGTGCGCGTTGGGAGCGACCTTCACGCCGCGGAAAAGCACGCTGTTTTCAACCGTGCCCTCGATGACGCAGCCGTCCGCGATCAGGGAATTCACAGTCCTGGATTCGTTGCTGTAAAACGCCGGCATTTCATCCCGGACTTTGGTGAAGACCGGCAGTTCATCCACAAACAGGCGTTTGCGGATTTCAGGCTTCAGGATGTCCATGTTGAACTTGAAATAGCTCTGTACGGAATCGATGTTCCAGCAGACGCCCTGATACTCAAACGCGTTGACTTTCGCCTGTTTTTCCTGGACCAGCCGCAGCAGGAGATCCTTTGCCAGATCGTGCAGGCCGTGGGCAACAGCCTTGTCGACCAGGTCCTTCAGAAATTCGCGCTTCATGAGGATTACCTGCATGAAGGTATTGTCATAGGTCGGGTGTGTGGGTTCCACTTCAATATCCGTGACCGTCCCGTTTTTATCCACCGCGATGTATGTGCCGAACTCGTCGCGTTTCATGGACGGATCCTTCGTATACATCAGCGTGACGTCTGCTTCGGTGGACTCATAGTACGCGATCATTTCCTTGAAGTTCGCGTTATAGATGATGTTGCTGTTGCTCAGCACCACCAGCTCCTGCTTGCTGCGGTTCACATAGTCTGTATTGGACCGGAGCGCGTCCAGCACGCCGGGATAGAGTCCGACGTTCTCCCTTGTCAGGAAGGGCGGCAGGATATGCAGTCCGTTGTTCTTTCCGTGCAGGTCCCATTCCTTGCCTGATCCCAGATGGTCCATCAGGCTGTGGTAGTTCTTCTGCATGATTACGCCGATATTCTTCATCCCGCCGTTCACCATGCTGGATACCAGGAAGTCAATGACCCTGAACCGTCCGGCGACAGGAAGCGCCGCGATCGCCCTGATGATCGTAAGCTCGCGCAGGCGGGCGTCGTTTTCCCCTGTATATATAATTCCCATTACATCCTTCATCGCTGTGTTCTTCCTTTCTTGCAGTCTCGTTGTTCTCAGAAAGCGGTGGTTTCGTCAACCTGCTGCCCGGCGGTGACGGAAACTCCTGCGGGAAGGGTTACGCCCTGGCCGACTACGGCGATATTGCCTTCGTTTTCGCCCACGATCGATCCGGCGCCGACCGTGGCGTTTTCAGCGATAATGGAACGCCTGACGATGGAACCGCGTTTGATGACGCTTCCGGGCATGACCACGCTGTATTCAACGTCCGCGCCTTCTTCAACCACGACGCCCGCGAAGAGGATGGAATGGTTGACTTTTCCGTATACTTCGCAACCTTCGGTAATCAGCGTGTCCGTCACGACAGCGCCTTCGGCGATATAGTGCGGCGGCATGCCGGGATTTTTGGAATAGATGCGCCACTTTTTATCGTGCATGTTCATCGGCATCGGATTGTCGATCAGGTCCATGTTTGCCTCCCAGAGGCTTTCAATGGTTCCTACGTCCTTCCAGTAGCCGTTGAAATCATATGCGACAAGAACCTGCTTGTCGTTGAGCATATTCGGGATGATGTTTTTGCCGAAATCATTTGAACTGTTCTTGTCTTCTTCGTCCTGTGTCAGGTACTGGCGGAGTTTTTCCCAGGTGAAAATATAGACGCCCATGGAAGCCTTGTTGCTCTTCGGATTCTTCGGTTTTTCCTCAAATTCGACGATTTTTCCGTCAGCGTCCGTATTCATGATGCCGAAGCGGGACGCTTCCTCCCACGGCACTTCACGTACGGCGATCGTGGCGTCCGCGCCGTGGCGGATATGGTAATCCAGCATGGCGTTGTAATCCATTTTATAGATGTGGTCGCCGCTCAGGATCAGGACATAGTCCGGATGATACTGTTCAATAAAGGCCATGTTCTGATAGATCGCGTTGGCGGTTCCGCGGTACCATTCGCCGCTTTTTCCGGTCTGGTAAGGCGGAAGGACAAATACGCCGCCGTTGGAGATGTCCAGGTCCCAGGGCGCGCCGCTTCCGATGTAGGCATTGAGTTCCAGCGGCTGATACTGGGTCAGCACGCCGACTGTATCTATTCCGCTGTTGGTGCAGTTGCTCAGCGGGAAATCAATGATGCGATACTTTCCGCCGTAAGGAACGGCAGGCTTGGCGACTTTCTTGGTCAGGATTCCAAGACGGCTTCCCTGACCGCCGGCCAAAAGCATTGCAATGCATGTTTTTTTTCTGAACACGGTTTTACACTCTCCTTCGAATGTTTTTCAATGCAATAAATGATCTCTCAGTCCACGAAGGAATAAGATATCTTTTTTTGGTTTACATTATTGTACCTTTTCACAAACGGATTCGTCAAGTCTTATTTCGCCGGAATGCAATCATTTTCTTTATGCGCGGGCGTTGCGGGAACCGCCTGAAAAAACGTTTGCTCACTCCTGTGATTATGGTATAATACATATCGAAATTTTTGATTTTTTCCGGAAAGCTCCGGAATGCGGATCAGGAATGATCCGTTATATTGTTTGGAAGAGGTGGATGTAGCGTGACGTTTCCAGCCGGATCTGCAGACCGCCCTTCCTGTTCTCTCTCTTTTGACGAGCTGTACCAGAACTATGCGACGGATGTGCTTCGTGTCGCGTACTATTATCTGGGCAACCGTGAACTGGCTGAGGACGTTACGCAGGACGTGTTTGTCAAGCTTCTGACAAACTGTCCTTCGCTGGAGGCGGGACGGGAGAAGGCCTGGCTTCTGAAGGTGGCCCTGAACCGCTGCCGGGATCTGTGGAGAAGCTCCTGGATCAAAAAAGTGGTTCTCGGGCATCCCGGTTTTGAGTGTTTCCCCGCTCCTGATATGATCGGCAGCCTGGCGGACCAGCAGACGCTTTCCGAGGCGGTGAACCGCCTGAAACCGGAATTCAAGGAAGTCGTCCTCCTGTTCTATTATCAGGGTTTCAGCGTCGCCGAGATCGCAGACATGCTCGGGATCGCCGAAGGGACCGTTTCCTCCAGGCTCAGCAGGGCAAGGGAAAAACTCCAGAAAGAACTGAAAGGAGATGAAGATCAGTGAACAGGATAGAAGACCTGCGCCGTGTTACGGACAATACGCTTCACGGGCTTATCGCTGACGATTCCCTTAAGTTCAGGATTCTTCAAAAAGTTTCCTCCGAACAGGAACCGCGCCGCCGGTTTACCTTCCGCACCGTAACCGCCCTCTGCGGCGCGCTCGCAGCACTGGCTGTCATGGTTCTGGCGCTGAACACGCTTCAGCCCGTCCGGCCCGGCGGCCCCGGTGAAATCAATGTCTTCGCGGCCGGCGGTACCGGTTCGGAAAACGCCTCCCTCTTCCGGGACGGTTTTGATCCTGGTTCCGTGGTTTCCGTTGAACTCGAAGGTTCTTCCGCTGTTACGGACGCTGAAAAATGCGCTTCCCTCGCCGCCGTTCTTTCCGGGACGGCCGAAAATGCCGATTCCGGTGAGTCCTCAGGGCAGGAACGCCTGGTCCTGAAGCTTTCAGACGGCACGGAATTCATTTTTACCGCAGCGGATCCGTATCTCTTTGACGGGGACGGCCAATGCTGGTACTGTCCGGAATTCTTCAGCAGCATAAAGGAATAAAACGCATAAACAAACGGCCGTCAGAAACGGCCGTTTTCTTCAAGGTATTTTTCCAGTTTCCTTTTCACTCTCTGCAAAGCGTTATCGATCGATTTCACATGCCTTCCAAGGGATTCAGCGATCTCCTGGTAGCTTTTTCCGTCCAGGTACGCGGACAGCACTTCCTGTTCCAGCCCGGAAAGCACCTCGTTGATCTTCTGGTGGATATTGCCCAGGTTCTCCTGGTTGATGATCATGTCCTCCGGATTGCCGGCGCTTCCTTCCATGATGATATCAAGCAGCGTCCGGTCGCTTTCTTCATCATACAGCGGCTTGTTCAGCGAAACATAGCTGTTCAGGGGAATATGCTTCTGACGGGTGGCTGTCTTGATCGCGGTAATGATCTGCCGGGTGATGCACAGTTCGGCAAACGCCCGGAAAGAACTCAGCTTTTCATGCTTGAAATCCCTGATAGCCTTATACAGGCCAATCATACCTTCCTGGACAATATCTTCATGGTCTGCGCCGATCAGGAAATAACTGCGGGCCTTTGATCTAACAAAATTTTTGTATTTGTTGAGCAGGTATTCTTCCGCGTCCGCGTTTCCCTCATGGCATAGCTGTACGATCTCTTCATCCGGCATCGAGCCGAATGTATCTTTGAAAGGGATCGGATCCTCTGCATGCTCATCCGCCGCCCGGGTATCGTTCAGGATCCCGCGCTGCACATCAGCCTGCTTTATCTCATTCCTTTTCCCGTTTGTCATCCTATCAACTCCGTATGTGAAGAATAGCCGGGGACGCATTTACCGTCTGCTGTCAAAGACACGGTACATCATGATGCCCGCTGCGACCGACGCGTTCAGGCTTTCAATTTTTCCAGTCATCGGCAGGGAAACGGCCTGATCGCATTTTTCAAGCACCAGGCGGCTGATTCCGTCTTCCTCCGCACCGATCACAAGCGCCACTCCCCCGTCGAAGGCGACCTTCCGGTAGTCGGTCCCGTTCATGGTGACCGCGTAGAACCAGACGCCTTCCTTCTGAAGCTGTTCGATTGTCCGGCTGAGGTTGTTTACCCGGGCGACCTTTACATATTCAACCGCTCCCGCGGAGGATTTGACTGCCGCCGGCGAAAGCCCTACGCTCCGGTGCTGGGGAATGATAATCCCGTGAACGCCGGCGCATTCGGCGGTGCGGATGATCGCGCCGAGATTGTGCGGGTCGGTGATTCCGTCCAGGACAATCAGAAAAGGTTTCTCCCCTTTTTCTTCCGCGGTCCGCAGAATGTCTTCCACCGTTGAATACTGGTAGGCGGAAGCAAAGGCGATCAGCCCCTGGTGATTCGGCGCGATTGCGTCCAGCCTGCTTTTTTCAACAACCTGGATCTGTACCTTCTGCTCTTTTGCTTTCTGGACGATCTCCCTGGCGGAGCCGGAGAGTTCGCCTTTCTGCACAAGCATTTTTTCCAGGTCATGCCCGTTTCTCAGGGCTTCGCGGATCGGGTTGCGCCCGGTCAGGATATACTCGTTCGCCTCTTCGGTTTTTTCCGGACGGAATACAGCTTCTGCCGGTTTGTATTCATAGCGGCGGTATCTGTCTTTTTCTTCCGTGTCGGAAAAACGGACAGGGCTGTTTCTCCTGTTTCCGGACGTACCCGGTTTTCTGCTCTCAGTCCGGTCGTTCCGGTTCCGGTATGAGGACCGGGTGTTCTTTTTCGGATCGTAAGGCATTTTCAGTTCTCCTTTGCTGCTTCCCTGATCAGCTTTTCACGTTCTTCCCGGATTCTTGCGGCCTGGCCGCAGCTTTTTTCTCCTTCGGGGCATTTTCCGCGAATGCAGGCGGGGCCTGCGTTCATAAACAGCGCCGGCGCCGTTTCAAAGCAGAGCCTGAACATCTCTTCCGCCATTTTCCTGATTTCCCACTGCGCGCGGTTGCACATTCTCAGGGAGAAGAAGTGGCGCAGTTCGCGTACGTTCATGGTGACCATTATCCTTGTCTCGCAGGCGTTGGGCAGGACAAAACGCGCGTCCTCGTTGGATTTTTCGCCCTTTCCGAGCAGTTTCTGCCAGTCTGTATACCAGGATTCGATCGTTTTCATCTGCTCATGGAACCTGGCGGCATAATCGTCTCCGAGCGCTGCGATGCTCTCCGGAATGATATACCCGAATCCATTTTCATAGGATACATAGCGCTGGCTCTGGACTGAAAAGCTGGCGATCCTGTGCCTGGTCAGCTGGGCGAGCAGGACCCGGCTCACACCCTCCACGCCGAAAGTGAACGAGGCGTGCTCCAGGACGGATTCATGGCCCATATCCATCAGCTTTCCGATGAAATCGGACTGGTCCTTGCTGGAAATCTTTTCATTCAGGTCGGATATGGTGGATTTTGAATAGCAGAGTTTCGCCGCAAGCGCGACTGTTTCTTCCGGAGACAGCGTATGGCGTAGAAGGATAACTTTCAGTTTTTTCTGTTCAGGCATCCGGATTCACCTCTTTCATATGATTGACCAGCTGTTGTATTCTTTCGTTCTGTCCCGTTACATACAGATATCCGAACAGGGCTTCGAAGCCTGTGGCCTGGGCATAATCGTCCGGGTTCTGGTTTTTCGGCACCGGATGCTTTGCGTGGGCGTTCCGGCCCCTGCGGACAATCTCCTGTTCCCTTTCGTAGAGAATATCATATATGGAGAAAAGAATCTGCGACTGGGAACGGGCGTTGACCATGTTTACGCAGTTTTTATGCATGTTGTGCACGTTCAGCTTCCGGACAGTCAGGTCATACCGGATGATCAGTTCCCATACGGAGTCCCCCAGGTAGGCCAGCTGAAGCGCGTTCATCTGCGCAGCTTCGTGTTCTTCCATCATTCTTTCGAAACGAAGGCTCAACGATTTATCCCCCATCGGCATGATAAAAGCATTATATCATAAACCTTCCCGGGAAACGATATCTGCCGGTGAAAAAATTGCTTGACAGTGAATCAATATTGTGTATAATAACTTTTGCTGCGTGAGCACCATTAGCTCAGTTGGTAGAGCACCTGACTCTTAATCAGGGTGTCTAGGGTTCGAGTCCCTAATGGTGTACAGCAACCGGAAGCGTCAGGCTTCCGGTTTTTCTTTTTGCATCGGAAGAAAAAAACAGCCGTCGGATGACGGCTGTTTTTCATTCTGATCTCTTATGCCTGGGCAGGAGCGCCGACCGGGCAGGTCTCGGCGCAGGCGCCGCATTCGATGCAGACTTCGGGATTGATCTCATACTTGCCGTCGCCTTCGCTGATCGCGGAAACGGGACATTCAGCGGCACAGGCACCGCAGCTGATGCATTCGTCGGAAATCTTGTAAGCCATTGGAAAACCTCCTCATTATAATCACGTGTTCACGTGAGAATCTGACTGGATTATAGCATTGAATATGTGGAAAATCAATATATCATTTATCCTGGCTGATCGCCTGTATGGCTTTCTCGAGCGCGTCCGCCCAGGCGCCTTTCAGTCCGGTGTCCGCAGGCGCGGTTTCCGCCGCCGGCGCGGCCCCCGGCCCGGCCTTCCCTTTCTCCGGTTCGGGAGCAGCGCCTGCCGCGGGAATGTCCGTCCGGTTCGGGTTCTCACGCCTTACCGGCTGTCCCAGGACGCCTTTTCGGAATTTCGCGCGGTTTCTTTCCCTGTCGGGGCAAGGCACAGGCGCGTCTGCAGCGGGGGCCTCTTCAGCCGCGTCTTCCCGGATCGCGTATTCCGTTTCTTCAATAATCACGGTTTCGTCGGGAAGTTCATCCTTTTCCTCCCTGACTGGGTGTTTCTTTACGGACTCCTGCCACTGCTGGGGTTCCTGCGGCCGTGTTACCGCTTCAAGCGGATATTCCTTTATCTCGCTGGTATCGCCGTTTGTCAGGCGTACAAACACCGTTTCCTTAACGATATTGAGGTCTGTAACGGGGCCTGCCCCGTCGGGTGTGATCACTTCCCGGCCGATCTTGGGCATCTTCTTCCGCGTCATCTCATAGTGCTCCTGTTCATATTTCAGGCAGCACATCAGTCTTCCGCATACGCCGCTGATCTTTGTCGGATTAAGGGAAAGGTTCTGTTCCTTGGCCATCTTGATGGATACGGGCTGGAACTGATCCAGGAATGTCCCGCAGCAGATCGGCCTGCCGCAGGGTCCGAGCCCGCCCAGCATTTTTGCCTCATCCCGTACGCCGATCTGCCGCAGTTCAATCCTCATTTTGAAGATGGAAGCCAGGTCCTTGACAAGGGCGCGGAAATCAACGCGTCCGTTGGCGGTGAAGAAGAACAGGATCTTGCTGTTGTCAAAAGCGTATTCAACGGATACCAGTTTCATCTCGAGCTTGTGCTCTGCGATCTTTTTCTGGCATACCGAGAAGGCTTCCTTTTCCTTCTGCCTGTTTTCCACGCCATGCTGGATATCCTGCTCCGTGGCGATGCGTATCGTTTTTTTGAGCGGGCTGCGCCATGTTTCTTCATCTGCTTCGCGGGGGCCCATTGTCACCTCGCCCAGGTCGTGCCCGCGCGCGGTATCGACGATGACATAATCGCCGGGTTTCACTTCAAATCCGTTCGCGTCAAAATAATACAGTTTTCCGTTTTTCTGGAACTGTACTCCAATCAGTTTAGCCATAGGTCACTTTCTCCTGTAAATGTTAAGAGCAGCCGCTCGATAATTGCCTGGAAATTCACGTTGAACGCGTTCTGTTTCCTGGCTTCCCGGATCCTGTCGTTCAGGTTTGCAAAGCGTTCCGGAGCCGCTTCAGCCGCGAAGCGCTGCCATTCTGCGGGAAATTCGCCGATGTCCGGTTTGCTGTCCGGAACGATCCGGTACCTCATCAGTCGGCGCATATCGTCCTCCAGGATCGAGAATACCGTGTCGGCGTCCGTTTTCCTGTCTTTCCAGGAAGTGGATACCGCCAGGATCTCACTGCGTTTCCTGTTCCTGAAAAAAGCGTTCATCACTTCTTCGCGAAGCTGCCAGTATCCGTCGTCCGAAACAAGCCGTATGGCGTTTCCGATGGAACCCGCTGAAACGGAAGCGGCTTTCTTTGCTTTTTCCTTTTCAGTTCCGGACCGGATCAGCACTGTTTCAATGAAGGATTCATCCCATGGACTCAGTTTAACCTGCCGGCATCTGCTTCTGACCGTGGTTAGCATCTGATCCGGATGGGAGGTCGTAAGGATGAAATATGTGTTCTGCGGCGGTTCCTCCAGGATTTTAAGCAGGCAGTTCTGCGCCTGGGGCGTCATGTTTTCGGCGTCGCGGATGATAACGGCCCGGTTTCCGCCCTCAAAAGGGTACTGGCTGCAGATGCGGATCATTTCGCGGATATCATCCACAGGAATGGTGGAACGCCCTTTTGCGGTTTCCGGAGAAAGCGGAACGCCCTTCTCGATGACGGTAATATCCGGATGCTCGCCGGAAGCGGCCATCCTGCATCCCGCGCATTCTCCGCACGGAATTCCTGTCTGCGCCCTGCACATCAGCGCGGAAGCGGTCAGTGCGGCCAGCGTACGCTTGCCGGTCCCGGGTTCACCGGTGATCATCAGGGCATGAACAAGCTTTCCTTCCGCGATCCTGCTCTGCAGTGATGTGACTTCCTCTCCCTGCGGCAGGAAATCCTCAAAACAGATCATATCCTTCATGTTACACTTTCAGGAACTGATCCACGGTCAGTACAAACAGCGTGGCGCCGCCGACCGTCACCTCAATCGGGAAGGCGGTGTATTCTCCCTGCGTCATTCCGCCGACCAGCGTGGAAGCTGCTGTGGAGATCTGTTTCCTGCTCTTGCAGACAGATTCAATCGCGGCGATCGCTTCATCCAGCCTGCTGTCGTCGACGCCCAGAAGCAGCGTCGTATTGCCGGCTTTCAGAAATCCGCCTGTCGTTGCCAGCTTTGTAACGCCGAAACCCTGCTGCATAAGAACAGACAGAAGCCTTGAAGAATCCTCGTCCTGTACTACGGCGATGATGAGCTTCACGGTCTTTCATCCCCTCCCTGATTTATTTGAAAAATTATACGCTGAATGAGGAATAAAAGCAAGTTTCCGGCATGTGTCCTCTTCTAGGATCTGTTCTTTACACATCCCGCAAAAGCCTGTAAACTGTTCCGGGAGGGATGCCGCGGTGAATGACGTTTATCAGTGCTATGCCGCTTCCGCTTTCGGAATGGAAGGCCTTGTCGCGGGAGAATTGAAAAGAACGGGCGCCGGTAATGTTTCAGCTGAAAACGGAGGCGTATGTTTCAGCGCGTCCGCGCAGGAACTTTTCCGGCTGAACCTGCTCATGCACTTTACCGACAGGCTTTTCATCGTTCTTTACAGGGGTCCCTGCCGTTCCTTTGAGCAGCTTTTCACCCTGGTTCAGGAAATCGACTGGCCCTCCTTCTTCTCCGGGGATGAATCAATTGACGTAACCTGCAAATGCACGCGCAGCGTTCTGATGAGCCCCCGGGACTGCCAGTCCATCACAAAGAAATCGATTATCGAAAAACTCAGGCGGAAAACGGGGCGGCAGGTTTTCCCGGAAACCGGCTCTTCCCTTCCTGTTCATCTGTCAATCCGGAACGACGAGGCTATGATCATGCTGAACACTTCCGGAAAAGCGCTTTCACGGCGCGGTTACAGAACCTGGAACGGCGAAGCGCCCCTCCGTGAAACGCTTGCGGCCGCGCTTGTTGAACTGAGCGGATGGCGTCCCGGACAGCCTCTTCACGATCCGTGCTGCGGTACCGGCACAATCCTTGCCGAAGCTGCCCTGATGGCTGCAGGCAAGGCGCCCGGTTCTGACAGGCCTTTTGCGATGGAATCCTTTTCCTGTTTCCGGAAGTTAAGCCTGGAACAGATCCGTCAGACCGTCCTTTCCCAGGCGGATATTTCCCGGGTCAGCGGGATCAGCGGATCAGATATTGATCCGGAAGCGCTGGAGCTGGCGCGCCGGCATATGCGCCAGGCCGGCCTCGGAGACGGCACGGTAAGCCTGGAATGCATTCCGCTTCAGGAACTGAAGCTGGAGGCTGAAAACGGGGTTTTTATCTGCAATCCTCCTTACGGGGAACGCCTCGGCGACCAGAAGCAGTGCCGGGCGCTTTATCACGACCTGTTCCTTCTGAAAGGCCGCCATCCCGGATGGCGCCTTTGCGCCATCTCATCGGATCCCGCCTTTGAAAGAAGTTTCGGGAAAAAAGCGGACAAAAAACGCCGGCTGTATAACGGCCGGCTGGAATGCGTCTATTATATCTACAACTGATCATCCATATAGAACTGAATTTTCTTCAGGGCTGCTTCGGAGGAATCCTGCCAGACGTTCCTGAATGTCTTTCTGCGCTCTTCCGGATTCATCTCCGACGCGGGGCTGTATTCGTTCCGGTTCGAATCAGCGCTTCCGTATGGCAGGATCGGGATAACGGTCACGGAAAGCTCTTCTTTCTCATTAAAACAGAAAGCGGCCCGGACCAGGATGCCCTGCTGGGATTTCGGCCTGGCGGATGTGCTTCCGTTCAGCAGGTCGCCGGTGCTGTAGACAACCGGAACGCCTTCCATGAAGTCAATTCCGCGTACCGCGCCGCGGATGTTCCCGACGACAAGGTCCGCACCGGCGCGTATGCTTCTGTGCGCCATGGCTTCATGCACAATCGTATGCTGCTGCTCCCGTGATTCGGACCAGCTGAACAGCATGATGATCTTTTCGCATCCGGCTTCCCGAAGCTCTCCGATCAGGGAATCGATGATCCCCGGTTCCTTCAGGTAATCGCTTTCGGCGCATCCTGCAAAACCGAACAGGTGGCCTTTCAGCCTTACGGCTGCGGTTCCGTTCCGTTCCAGGACTTCCGCCCCGGGCCGGATCAGGTCGGCTGTATCCGCTTCGAAACCGCCGCCTGAAAGAGCAAGCCTTTCGTCCGTCATCTGCACCAGTTCGACGGAAGCGTTATCAAAGATCTTTTCAGCTCCCGCAGGCGCGAACAACGTCCCTTTCTGTTCCGGAATAACGTCCGGAGACTTCTGGATCACGCATCCGAGGCTGACGCAGGTCAGGTCGTCGCTCCGGAAAATATCCTCCAGGCTTCCGATGACGGAATCATATCCCTGCTGGCTGCAGAAGGAAGCAAAGCTTTCCTTCCGCTGGTTGAAAGCCCTGTCTCCTCCGGGAATAAAGGAACCTGCGAATGTGATCTCCACGGTGCCGCCGGATCCGCTGCCGAAGGAATCGGTCCCGCGGAGCGCAGAAACGTCGACGTCGTCGTTCTTTCCCCTTTTCAGTTTCTCCGCTGCGGATTCCCGTTCCCACGGATCGTCCAGGATCATGACGCGCGTATGGTACGGGATATGCGTAAACAGCCAGTACGCGTTCAGTCCGCCCTGCCCCGGTTCAGGCTGGATGCGTATGCACGCGTGGGAAGCCTTCGCTCCGAGATATCCCCTGCCGAGGGTGAAATCCTTCTTTTGCTGGCCCCAGTCGTACGGCGTCTGGTGCAGCAGGTTTCCGCCGTCGTACTGGATGACGTAATCGTATTTTTTTCCGTTCATCGAGAAATTGACCCGGTGATATCCGGTCAGGAAACATCCTGCCGACGTCTCCTGATAAAGGCTGCCCTTTTCCGCCCTGCCGGTGGATACAAGCAGCGTATCAATCGCTTCCCCGTTCCGGTATACGGTCAGCGTCTGTTTCTGCTTGTCGATCAGAAGCCCGTACTCACCCCGGGGCGCTTCGGTTTTCAGCTTTGAAAGCGGTACCCATCCTTCCACATATGCGGCTTCTTCATGGTTCCATGCCCCGATCATCGCCCATTCATTCTCGATCCGGATCACCTTTACACCCTGGCTCTGTCCGTGGAGCGTACCCAACGAAGGGCTTTCGGGATCCGGCGACGCATGGACCTCCTGATGCCTGAAAGAATCAATATCGATCACAACCGACGGTTTCATCATCAGTTCCCAGATCTCGCTGTCGGACATACCCCGCTCGGGAAGAATCTCCCCGGTCACCGTGACCGGTTCGCGTTCAGGCGCGGATTCCGTGATATGCAGCGGATATTCATATACTTCTTCCGGTATGGAGCTTTCCGATATGCACAGCGTATATTCGCCCGCCGCCGGAATTTTCTTTTTGCCGGCAAGCTCAGTAAAGTTCTTTCTGCTGATTTTTCCGCCCGCCGCAGCGACCGAATAGGAATATACATCATCCGGATCGGCGTTCGACCGGACAGTGATCACGACGGTTCCTTTTTTTACGGTCCTGAATTCCAGAAACCAGGAATCGGCGTCGTCAAGGTACAGGTTTTCGGAGGAAGGAAGCGCGTACTGAAGGCATTGCGCGGGATATTCCACCGGAGAATCGTAGGAAACCGTGAAGGTCTGTCCTGATCCGCCTGTCAGTTCGGCCGTGACCGTATATGTTTTTTCATACAGCTTTTCACGGTTGTATCCGCAGCCGTCCCAGTGAATAACGGTTTCCCCCGCTTCCACCTGCTGTCGAAGTACACGGTAAACGCAAATATTGTCATGTATCCTGATTTCGAGCATGCCGCTTTCCGGCGCGGTGACCTGAAAGGAATTGTCCGCGTACGGATGAATGTTTCCGATCCGCCTGACTGCATAAGTTTCTTCTCCGGATCCGGTAAAAGCGATACTGATGAGGGCAAGCAGCACAAAAACCAGAATCGCGGGGATCAGCCTTGCATTCGGGCGCATCTGTACGGGCTCCTTTCATTTGTTATGCTTATCTTACTTCTTTCCTCATTTCACCGCAAGTTTTTCCATTCAGCTTGACAAAGCAAAAACTCGGCTTTATAATTTCGATGTTTGTTCGCGGTCGTGGCGGAATCGGCATACGCGCACGTTTGAGGGGCGTGTCCGGCAACGGGTACGGGTTCAAGTCCCGTCGACCGCACACAGGGTTCCGGATGCATATCCGGAACCTTTTAATATACAACGCCGCCGGCTTTACAGCCGGCGGCGTTTCTTGTGGAGATGAGGGGAGTCGAACCCCTGTCCGAAAACCCTTCAGAAGGACTTTCTCCGAGCGCATTCCGTGATTAAAATTCCTTCATGGACTGTCCGCGGAAAAACAGAAGATGAAGTAGCTTCATAATTACGGATCCCGCTGCAAAGCTTAGGCGAAACTCGTTCCCTGCATTAATGACGCCGGTTGCCTGATCTGCAGGCGGTCAGGGCCGACGCGCGGCATTAAGCCGCGAAAGCGTAATTGCTATTGTCAGTTATTGTTTTTCCCCGTTGATACGCAGTACAGGGGCTGCGGCTCGCTTATCCTTCCTCTGATGTCCCCGTCGAAACCGGATCATCCCCGAATATTTGTTTCTGACAACAGCGTTTTATTTCTGCCTTTGCCTCAGAGCGCGCTGGATCTCGCGCTCCGAATCCTTCTTAGCCATGCTGTCCCGCTTGTCGTGAAGCTGCTTGCCTTTACATAGCCCGAGCTGAACCTTTACCCTTCCGTCTTTCAGATACATTTCCAGCGGAATCAGCGTGAATCCCTGCCGCATGACCAGCCCGTCCAGCTTGCGGATTTCGCTTCTGTGAAGCAGGAGTTTCTTTGCCCTGAGCGGATCACGGTTGTAAATGTTTCCCTGCTCATAGGGGCTGATGTGCATTCCTTCGACCCAGACCTCCCCTTTCCGGATCTGTGCCCAGCTTTCCTTCAGGTTCACTTTCCCCTGTCGGATGCTTTTGACCTCTGTTCCGAAAAGGGCGATGCCGCATTCATACTTTTCCTCGACAAAATAATCGTGATATGCTTTGCGGTTCTGCGCGACGGTTTTGATTCCCTGTTGATGCGGCATAAGGCAGTCCTCCCGGAAAAATTATAACACTTCGTCCTTCCCTTTTCAATCGCCGAATTGTCTGCTATAATCCCTGCAAAGGAGGGGGTTTGCTTGAAAGACCTGCATGAAATGTCATCCCGTGCGCGCAGCGCGTTTTATACTGTTTCCGTTGCTTCCCATGAAAAAAGGAATGAAGCGCTTTCCGCGCTTGCCGGCCTGCTTTCCGCTGAAAAGGAGCAGGTTTTTGAGGCCAACCGCGCCGATCTGGAGGCTGCCTCGGCGGAAAACCTGGCTGCGCCGCTGCTTCACCGCCTTGCTTTCGGAGAGGAAAAGCTGAACCAGGTCATCCGCGGACTGCAGGCGCTTTGCGGCCTGCCGGATCCGATCAACAGAACCCTCTGCTCAACAGAACTGGCGGATTCCCTCAAACTGTACCGGGTATCCTGCCCGATCGGCGTGATCGGCGTCATTTTTGAAAGCCGCCCTGACGCGTTGATTCAGATTTCCTCCCTGTGCATCAAAAGCGGTAATGCCGTCCTGCTCAAGGGCGGACGCGAAGCCCTGAAAACCAACCAGGTCCTTTGCGGGCTCGTCCGCAAAGCGCTGGAGCAGGCGGAGCTTCCGGCCGATACGGCGCAGCTTCTTGAAAGCCGGGAAGACGTGGCGCAGATGCTGAAGGAAGATACGCTGATCGACCTGATTATACCGCGCGGCAGCAACAGCTTTGTCCGTTATATCATGGACAACAGCCGGATTCCTGTGCTCGGCCATTCAGATGGAATCTGCCATGTATATATAGACCGGGACGCGGATCCCGGGACCGCCGTCAAAATCGCCCTGGACAGCAAGGTTCAGAATGTTTCCGTCTGCAATGCAATGGAAACCCTTCTCGTCCACCGCGATATCGCGCCCTCTTTCCTGCCGGAAATCGCCGCGCGGTATTCCGCCGCAAATGTTGAAGTTCGCGGGGACGCTGAAGTTCAGGCGCTGATTCCCTGTGTTCCCGCGACGGAGTCGGACTGGTCATCCGAATATCTTGATTATATCGTTTCCGTCCGGATCGTTTCATCTCTTCGGGAAGCCGTCGAACACATCAACCGCTTCGGATCGCATCATACTGACTGTATTGTCACAAAGGACGCCGCCGCGGCCTCTGAATTCATGAACAGCGTCGACAGCGCCGGCGTATACTGGAATGTATCCACACGCTTTGCGGACGGTTTTGTATACGGCCTCGGGGCGGAAGTCGGCATCGCAACCGGCAAGCTTCATGCCAGGGGCCCGATGGGCCTGGAAGGCCTTACCACCTATAAGTACAAACTGATCGGTTCAGGCCAGACCATGAAGGAAGTCAAAGACGGATCCGTCGTCTACACGCACAGGCCGCTGTCTGAGAATTGCCCGTACTGACCGGTGAAAGGGATATGATGATTCGTCTGCAGAAATTCCTCGCGTCCTGCGGGGTAGCGTCCAGAAGAAACGCTGAAAAAATGATCACCGAAGGCCGGATCACTGTAAACGGAGTGATCGTAACCGAACTGGGAACACAGGTGGACGGCGAACACGATGCCGTCACCGTGGACGGCCTTCCGGTTCATCCCGAAGAGGAAAAACATTATATCGCTTACAACAAACCCGTCGGTGAAGTAACGACCGTCAGCGATCCGGAAGGACGCGCGACGGTGCTGGACCGCTTCAGGGATTATCCTGTCCGGCTTTTCCCTGTCGGCCGCCTGGACTATGACAGTGAAGGCCTTCTGATCCTGACCAACGACGGCGACCTGATGAACAGGCTTCTTCATCCGAGTTTTGAAATTCCGAAGTCCTATCTGACCAGGGTTTCCAACAACGTGACCGATGAGGAGATCCGTACCCTCCGTAAAGGCGTCCTGATCGACGGAAGGATGACCTCCCCCGCTGAAGTCAGGCTTATCCGTCACGACGCTTTTTCGACCGAACTGCTCATTACCATTCATGAAGGCCGGAACCGCCAGGTGAGGAAAATGGTATCTGCTGTCGGCCATCAGGTTGTCCGCCTGAAAAGGGTCCGGTTCGGTCCTGTATATCTCGGAGACCTCCCTTCCGGGATGTGGAGAAAGCTGACCGATGAGGAGATCACAAAACTCAGACCTTGACAAAAGCAGAAAACAAACTATAATGCTCTCATGTGAGCATTCGCCCGCTGTGGAGAGTTGGCTGAGTGGTCTAAGGCGCACGACTGGAAATCGTGTGTGGGGTGATACCTCACCCAGGGTTCAAATCCCTGACTCTCCGCCATACAGTGCAGATTCGTCTGCACTGTTATTTTTTTCTTTCTTTTATCCGTGAAAAATGGTAAAATTATTTGATTTATTATTGGAGGTCCTGGCATGAGAATCATTGTCATCGGCGCGGGAAAAGTCGGTTATACGCTGGCTGAACATCTCATCGCGGAAGAACATGATGTCATCATCATCGACAAGGACGATGAAGTAATCGAAAGATGCAGCGGTGCTCTGGACGCCCTGTGCATCAAAGGAAACGGCGCCAACGCAAAGGTCCTTCTTGAAGCCGGCGTTGATAAAGCCAATATCGTGATTGCGTCCACAGAGAGCGATGAGACAAACATGCTGGCCTGCCTCATCTCCAAGCGCCTCGGCGCCAGCTACACCATTGCCCGGATCCGCGATCCGGAATTCAACGAAAGCCAGACGCTGCTCCAGAACGAACTGGGCATTGACGTCGCTATCAATCCCGAACGCGCCACCGCGCTGGAAATCAGCCGGCTGCTCCGCTATCCCTTTGCCGGCAGTATCGAATCGTTTGCCAAGGGCCTCGTGGAGATGGTTGAATTCCGCGCCCAGGAAGAAGACTGTTTCATCGGCATTCCCATGAAGGATCTTGCCGCGAAAGTGCCGCGCCTGCCCCGAATCCTTTATGCGATGGTGGAACGGAACAGCACCGTCGTAACCCCGGGCGGAGATTTTGCGATCCAGCCGGGGGACAAGGTGTTTGTTTCCGGTGATATGATGACCATCACTGAATATTTCCGCTTTCTCGGAAGAAACAAGCATAAAATCCGCAGCGTCATGCTTCTCGGCGGCGGCAGGATTTCCTATTATCTCTCCCGCCTGATCGTGCCAATGGGCATTCATGTAACGCTTTTTGAAATTAATCCGCAGAAAGCCCGTACGCTCAGCGAACAGCTTCCCAAAGTGGACGTGATCTTGGGCGACGGAACGGATCAGGACCTGCTTGAGGAACAGGGGCTTTCCCAGATGGACGCCTTCGTTTCCCTCAGCAACCGGGATGAGGAAAACCTGATCTGCGGCATGCATGCGGCCCGCTGCGGCGTACCGAAAGTCATCGCGAAAAACAGCCGGATGGGCTATCAGGAAATCCTGAACGATCTCGGCCTGGACTCGGTAATCAGTCCGCAGTTCATCACTTCCTCCACCATTCTGCGTTATGTCCGTGCCCGCCTGAACAGCAACGGAACGAAGATCGAAAGGCTGTACCGGCTCGTGGGCGGCAAGGCGGAAGCCATTGAATTCATCGCCAGAAAGAGCGATTCCTATATCGGGATTCCGCTGAAGGACCTGAACCTCAAAAAAGGCTCCCTGGTATCCATTATCGTACATCAGGGAAAAATCATTGTTCCCTTCGGAAACGACCATATTGAGGAAAACGACCACGTCGTGATCATATCTGTTGAACCGGGTATCTCCGACCTGAATGAGGTGCTCTACAAATGAACCGCAGACTGATCATCAGAATGCTCGGCGCCCTGCTCCTGATCGAAGCGGCCGCAATGGTGCCGGCGCTGCTTATTGCGCTCTGGTTCCGGAGCGGGGACGCTTCCGCGCTTGGTTACAGCATCCTGATCAATATCGTGGCCGGTTCGGCCCTCAGTTTTCTGCCAGGAAGGGACCGGGACTCGCATCTGCGCCTGAAGGAAGGCTTTATCATCACAGCCCTCGGCTGGATCTTCCTCGGGCTTTTCGGCGCGGTTCCCTTTATGCTTTCCGGAATCATTCCGCGCTTTGAGGAAGCATTTTTTGAGACGGTTTCCGGCCTTACCACGACAGGTGCCAGCATTGTCACCGCTGAGATGTTTGAACGTTTCCCCAAAGGGGTTATGTTCTGGCGCGCCACCACTCACTGGATCGGCGGCATGGGTGTGCTGGTGCTTACGCTTGCGCTGCTTCCCAAACTGACCGGACGGACGGCTCACCTGGTCAAGGCGGAAAGCCCGGGTCCCTCCCTGAGCAAACTGGTTCCCAAAACAGGAACCACAGCCAAGATCCTTTATAAAATCTATATTCTCCTTTCGCTGATCGAATTCGTCACGCTCCTGATCTGCGGCCTTTCTCCCTATGACGCGGCGATCCACACCATGGCGACCGCGGGTACCGGCGGTTTCAGCAGTTACGGGGACAGTATCGCCCATTTCAACAGCGTGCCTGTGGAAGTTGCCATAACGATTTTCATGTTCATGTTCGGCGTGAACTTTGCGCTGTATTACAGGTTTCTTATCGGAGAACGCTTCAAAGCGTTTTTCAGGGATGAGGAATTTCGCTGGTATTTCATTTTTGCAGTCGGATTCATGCTGATTGTATCCCTGCTCAATCTGGAGCATTATCAGGGAGATTTCCTGACATCCCTGCGTTACGGTTCATTCCAGATCAGTTCGATCATGTCGACGACCGGTTTTGTGACCTATGACTTCAACCAGTGGCCTGCCTCTTCGCACATCATTATTGTGATTGCAATGCTGATCGGCTCCTGCGCCGGTTCGACGGCAGGCGGCATCAAGGTAATCCGGATTATCCTGCTCACCAAGCTTTCCCGGCGCAATATCCGTGCGACAGGCCAGCCCAAGAAAATGGACGTTATCCGCCTTGACGGGAAAGCCGTTGACGAACACATGCTTTCCCAGATCGCCCAGTTCGTTTTCATGTATATTGTCCTGATCCTGATCGGCGGGTTCATCATGTCCCTCGGCAGCGGATATGACCTGACAACCAACCTTTCCGCCGCCCTGACCTGCGTCAGCAACGTCGGTCCCGGGCTGGGATCGGTCGGACCGGTATTCAATTACTCCGGTTATACGGTTCACGCCAAGATCGTAGCGTCCTTCCTGATGCTCTTCGGCCGGCTTGAACTGCTTCCGCTGTTCATTCTCTTTACGCGTTCCGCGTGGCATAAATACTGATCCGGGATCACCGGGAAGCGAGGAGTTCCATGTCAGAAAAAACGAAATCCGTCGTAAAAAGCGTTTCCGTGCTGAGCATCGCCGGCATCATCTGCAAATTCATCGGAGTGCTTTTTTCCATTCCGCTGAATATGATCAGTACGGATGTTGCAGCAGATTTCTATCTTGTCTATCCGACTTACACCCTCCTGCTGACCATTTCCAGCGCCGGACTTCCGGTTGCCGTATCCAGGCTCGTTGCCGGCTACCTCGCCCGGAATGACCGCAGGAACGCGTGGAATACGTTCCGCTGCGCGCTGATGACGCTTTTCACCGTCGGTCTCTTCTTCTCCATACTGATGATCCTCTGCAACCGGATGCTGGTGAATATGGTCGGCGTGGAGGAAACGTCCGCAGGCTATTATGCAATCGCTCCCTGCGTGGTCATCGTCTGCGTCCTTTCCGCTTTCCGCGGCCTGTTCCAGGGCCAGCAGAACATGGTACCGACCGCGGTGTCCCAGGTCATGGAGCAGGTCGGAAAAGTCGCCCTTTCCCTGCCCCTGGCCGCGCTCGGGCTGAAGCAGAGCGTAACCGCGGGCGCCGCGGGCGCGCTGCTCGGTATAACGCTTTCCGAAACCATCGCGCTGGCTTATATCGTAATCCGCTTCTATGTGAAAAAGAAGGAATTCGACAGCTATCCGCAGGATCCTGATCTTGCGGAATCTCCCCGGAAAGCGCTCCTCTCCCGCCTGGTTATGATCTCAATACCAATCACCATCAGCGCCTGCATTATTCCCTTTTCACAGTTTGTTGATTCTGCGATGATGGTCAACAGAATGGTGTTTTCGGGAATTGAAAGAGACGTTGCCAAAGCATATTACGGGATTTTTACCAGCGTCGTAATTCGGCTGATCAATATTCCGACAGCTCTTGCGCTTGCAATTTCCATGAGTTTGGTGCCGGCAATATCCGCATATAAAGCTAAAGACGATCATGCCGGTATCTGCAGGGAAACTCATACCGGCATGCGATATGCTTTTATCATTGGTTTTCCATGCTCAGTCGGCATGAGCATCCTGGCCAAACAAATCGTATATTTCTTTTATGGTAATGTAAGCGGGTTTTCAGAAGCAAAGATGATTCTGGCTTCTGAACTTCTGACTTTTTCTGCCATGACTGTTGTATTATTCACTGTTGTACAGGCGACCAGCAGCATTCTCCAGGGCCTTCGTAAGCAGAAGATTCCCATGTATACGATGATCGCGGGTGTGGCAGTCAAAATCCTGCTGAATTACATCCTGATCGGGACGCCCGGCATCCATATCCACGGCGGTCCTTACGCGTCCATTGCCTGCTATTCGGTAGTAATGATTATTAATACATATTATTTATGCAAGTATACGAATATGCGGTTTAATATCATTGAATGGGTGCTGCGTCCCGGCGCTGCGGCCGCCGTAATGGGCGTCACCGTATGGCTGCTTCAGCGTCTGCTTCCCATGAATCGTTTCTGTACGATCGTTGAAATTGCTGCAGGCATAGCCGTATACGCAGCAGCCGCCGTCCTGCTGAAAGTTGTTTCGGTCAGCGATATCAGGAAAATGATCCGAAGAAAAGGAAGAAAAGTATGAATTCCGGCATCATTGTCGTATCCGTCGGTTCAGGGGATCCGGAACTGCTGAACGTTAAAACGGTCCGCGCGCTTCAGGAAAGTGAAACGCTTGTTCTTCGCACAGGAAAACACCCGCTGGTCTCCTGGCTGCAGGAAAAATGTATTTCTTTTTCCACGCTGGACAGCCTCTATGATGAATGTGAGGACTTTGACCGCCTGAATCTGCGGATTGCTGAACACCTGGTCAGCCTGGCGGAAAATGGCCGCGTCGTATATGCCGTTCCGGACGCGCTGACGGACCGGAGCGTGGCTGCCCTTTGTGCCGTGAAAACGGCCCGTGTTTCCGTATCTGTCATTCCCGGAGTAAGCGCGTATGACCGTTTTCTCTCCGCGTCCCTGTCCTCGCTGCCGGACGCAGCGGTTACTGTCGTGCCCGCGGCCGATCTGACAGAAGAGTTTTCCTATGATCCGAACCGAACCCTGCTGGTCACCGAACTGGATAACGGCATCCTGGCAGGACAGGTCAAACTGTTCCTTTCAGAGCTGCTGGAGGATGAACATCAGGTCCTCCTGCTCCGGGAGGGCGGAGAGCCCCTCCGGATTCAGCTCTGGCAGCTGGACAGGCAGCCCGGCATCGACCACAGCTCCGCCGTCCTGATTCCCGGCAGCGGTTATCTGGAACGCGGCCGTTTTGTCATGAATGACCTGACGGCGATTATGGACCGCCTCCGTTCCCCTTCCGGCTGTCCCTGGGACAGGATCCAGACGCACGAATCCCTTCGATCCTATATGATCGAGGAAGCCTGGGAATGTATCGCGAGCATCGATCAGGAGGACACGGACCATCTCGGCGAGGAGCTGGGAGATCTTCTGTTCCAGGTCGTTTTTCATTCATCCATCGGAAAGGCGTTTGACGAGTTTACTTTCAACGACGTCGTCTCATCGATCTGCAGCAAGATGATCCGCAGGCACCCGCACGTTTTCGGAAACCGCAATCTGAAGGATCCCGATAGCGTCCGGGCTGCCTGGGAACAGATCAAGCAGGAGGAGAACGGTCATCAGACCGTCGTCTCCGGACTTGACGACGTCGTTTCCGGCCTGCCCTCGCTGAAATACGCGGCAAAGGTATTGAAAAAGCTTTCCTCAACCGCCGCTGTCAGGCAGGAAGCCGGACCGGTCCTGGATGATATCCTTCGCCTTGTATCCGCTATGGCTGCCGGAACCGGCGATCCTGATAAAAACGCGCCGGGCTGCCTGCTCCTTCTCTGCGCTGAACTTTGCCACGTCCTGGGCGAAGACGGGGAAATCCTGCTCCATCAGGCTGTAGATCATCTGAAAAGCAGGCTGAAAACAGCGGAAAAAGCAATAAATGAAGATGGAAAATCATTGGAACACTTGACTTTCAGCGAACTAGGTGTATACTTAAACCATGTTGAAGGCGAAATTGAATAATTCCTGTCTTTGGCATACCTATATTCTTTTATGCGATCGCATAAAAACAAGGAGGAATAACCTGTGAACAAAAGCGAACTGATCAATGCTCTGGCTGACAAAACCCAGCTCTCCAAGAAGAATGCCGAGAAGGCCCTCAACGCCTTCGTTGACACCATCAACGGCGCGCTCGCCAAGGGCGAAAAGGTACAGCTGATTGGATTCGGCACCTTCGATGTGAAAAAGCGTCCCGCCCGTACCGCACGTAATCCGCGGACCGGCGCCGAGATCAAAATCAAGGCTTCCAAGGCTCCTACCTTCAAGGCCGGCAAAGCGCTGAAGGACAAGGTCAACACCAAGAAAAAGGCCAAGAAATAATAAATCGTTTCTGCCCGCAGGAACATGCTTCCTGCGGGTTTTATTATGTGAGGACATCATGCGTATTGACAAATATCTGAAAGTATCCAGGATCATCAAGCGCCGTACTGTCGCCTCCGATGCATGCAGCGGCGGAAGAGTGATGATCAACGATAAGGTGGCGAAGCCCGCGTCCCCTGTAAATCCCGGAGATGTGATCAGCATCCGCTTCGGCGAACATACGGGGCATTATGAGGTGCTTGCCGTTGCGGAAACCGTTTCCAAAGACCATGCCGCTGAAATGTATAAAGTACTGAATGAGGACGCTTTCCTTTCGGCGGAACGGAGCAAAACATGAAAACTTATGTGATCATGCTCGCCGGCGGCAAAGGTGAGAGAATGGGCGCGCCTGTAAACAAGATCCTTCTGCCCGTGTGCGGAAAGCCCGTGATTATCAGGAGCATGGAAGCGTTTGTGACCATAGCGGATGAAATGGTGATCGTCGCGCGCGCGGATGAACAGCCTGTAATCCTCTCCGCCATGAAAGAAATCGCGTTCCCCTTCCCTGTCCGTTTTGCGGAAGCGGGAAAAACCCGGCAGGGATCCGTGCTGAACGGCCTTGGTTCAATCTCTCCCGATCCGGATGACATCATCCTGATTCACGACGCGGCCAGGTGTCTTGTCACTCCCGATGTGGCCGGGCGCGTTGCGGACGGTGTCCTGAAATACGGAGCCTGCGTTCCGGGCGTTCCCGCTTCCAGCACCTTCAAGGTCTGCGATCCGGACGGCTTTGCTGAGTATACGCCCGACCGCTCTCTCCTGTATGAAATCCAGACGCCGCAGGGTTTCCGCGCGGAAACTGTCATATCCGCTTCCCGCAAGGCCGCCCGTGATGGAATTGACTGCACGGATGACGCCGGAGTTCTTGAACATTATCATATTCCCGTGAAAGTCATCCGCGGCGATCCCGCCAACATCAAACTGACAGAACCGGAAGACCTTGCCCGTGCAAGGAATATCCTGGAAGGAGCTGTTTCTCCTGTGCGTATCGGAATGGGTTATGATGTTCACCGCCTGGTGAAGGACAGAAAACTGATCCTTTGCGGGGTTGAAATTCCGTTTGAGCTGGGCCTTCTGGGCCACAGCGACGCCGACGTGGCGCTTCACGCGCTGATGGACGCCATGCTCGGCGCCTGCGCCCTTGGAGATATCGGCACGCATTTCCCGGATCATGATGAGCGTTTTGAAGGCATTTCTTCCCTGCTTTTACTGAAAGAAACAGCACATATCCTGGATGAACACGGATATGTGCTGTACAATGCCGATATCACCGTTGCCGCCCAGAAGCCGAAACTGCTTCCTTTTATTCCCCTTATGAAGGAAAACGTCGCCGCAGCCCTCGGCCTTCCCGTTGACCGTGTCAGCGTAAAAGCGACAACCACGGAACATCTTGGTTTTGAAGGGCGTATGGAGGGAATATCCTCCTATGCGGTCTGTACGGTCACAGAGAAAAAATGAATCTGCCCTATTGACCGAGCAGATTCCAGATGATTTTCTGATACGGAGCCGGAAGCGCGGGAATGATCTCAGCCGCAAACATCATCAGGCCGGATGTGGCTGAGAGTTGAATCCAGTCGCTTCCGGTTTTGTTGTCTGCCGTAACCTCTTCCTTGTCAGTGAACGACACCGGCCTGGCCAGCGGTTCGTCTGAAGCGGAAATGAGGAGAACTGTATTCCCGGGTTCGCCGATGGAAACGGAGGCGTCAACGCGGGCGCTGTCAGTTCCCTCCGTTTTTGCCGATCCGGAAACGATCAGAAGATCCTTAAGCGCCGGCGCCTCAAATCTCCATTCAAAACCGACGGACTGATCCGTTCCGTCATTTGCTGTAAACGTTTCGCTGAAAAGCAGTCCGTCTTTGGCTCCGGCAAAGGATGAAGCGTCGCTGCTCCGCAGCGCGGTTTCCGCCGTAAAGCGTTCACCGTCGCAGCGGAACGAGATGTCCCTGAAATAATACCTTCCCTCTTCCCTGTAAATGATCCGTATGTGTTTTGCGCTGCTCTCCGAGCAGTCTGCGGAAACCGTCATGATTACGTCGTCCTGCTGATGCACTTCTGCGGAAAGGTACTTTCCTTCGTCAAAGGAACGTACGGAAACAGTCATGCCGGAATTTGCCAGGTTAAGAGCCGCTTTGTAAGCCAGCAGCCGCACATACCTTAACGGGGATCCCTCCGGATCCTGCGGATCTGTCTGCACGTCAAGGAAAGAAATGAGTTCATCTATCCCGAATTCCGCGTTTCTCACAGAAGACGCGCGGTCAAAAAGCTCCCCGGTCCAGACGCCGTACTGAGGCTCCGAAAGCCTTTTCCCGATCCATTGCGCGAACCGGGATCCGATCAGGGTATCCGCCGCGGCAGCCAGTTCGGAACGCTGCGAGAGCATTACCGTGAAATCCGTTACCGTGAAGGATATCCCTGAATCATTCCGGTATACATATACATGGTCCGGAAAAAGCGATGAAACCGTATAGACAGCGCCTTCCTGTTCATACAGATCGAATGTTACCGCCGTTCCGGATTTCCCGGCCGGCACGCACTTTATATCCGAATGCAGGTCCGCGCAGGCACATGATCCGCAGAGCAGCGCGATAACGGCCAGAAAACAGACTGTCCTTCTCATTTTTCTCCTCAAAACCAATTGTGTGTCAGACAATTTTATTCTTCGCCCTGAACATCCAGCGGCACAGTTTCCGCTTCCTGACCGCCGTCCTCATTACCGGTCGGTTCTTCTTCGGGAGCGGATTCTTCTTCAGGAGCGGGTTCTTCCGCCTGCTGTTCCGTTTCGGCAGGCCCGGAAGTTTCTTCCGCGTCCGCTGCCGTATGATGAACCAGGGACGCCGCGTTGCTGATCCAGTCTGTGATATACGGATCCAGGACCTTTTCCCTGTCCGTACCGACCGGCACAGGATCATTGACCTCAAATGGCATGAAGAGCCATGGCGCGGCTGTTTTAAGCTTTCCGGCAATCTTCATCCGGGAATCCGCCTGCTGAATATCTGCGGAAAACTCCAGCGTCGTGGCGCTGTTCTGGGCATATTTGCTGGAATAATGAAGTTCCACCGCCGCCGTGACCGGATCGTAATCTGTCAGGAGGGAAAGATCCGTGTCTGCGGGAAGATATGCGGTATCCTGCAGGATTGAAATATCATAATGCTCGGTTTCATGGGATTTTTCGTCTTTTTCATAGGAATCGGTGGTTTTTTTGACGTCGATCCGCACCGCTTTGTTGTCCTTTGCCTTTTCCGGGTCGGAATTGATGCGCGCATACCAGAAGGACTGTTCAAAAGCAGGCTGTTTCAGCTTGTCCGCGGACATGAAACTGACAAGCATCGTTTCGCCGGTCTTGACCAGCGTGATAACCGTCAGCTGGCCGATCATCTCGATACAGACGGAACGGTAGCCTGTGGAATTCTCGTCAAGCGGAAGCTCAAGGCGGAACCTGATCAGGTCGCCGATTGCAGATACCCTTTTCGACATGCGGACGGGCTGTACAATCCGGAGGGACTGAAGCGTTTCCGCATAGAAATAGAGCAGGTTGGGATTCAGGTAAATCTTTTTTTCCTCTTCTGTCATCACGGTATCCAGCAGCGCAGTCGCGTCCTGGTCCGACATAATCCTGCCCAGGATCTTAACGGTTTCCTCATTGATGCTTTCCGTCGGAATCTCATATGAAAAATCAAGTGCGGAAAGATTGTTCTCCATTTTTACGGTGTCTGCCTTGACCGTGAAATCCGCAAGCCACATCTCCAGTTCGTTCTGATAACGCTGGATGACAGGCTCCCATTTTTCCTTCCGTGTGTTTTCAGGCAGGGAAATGATTTTTGAGATAAACGAAGTGGAAGTTCCGTTTTCCCCTCCTGCCGGAAAAAGGGATTCCAGAATCTGGCTGAGGACAGGAAAAGAAAGGATTTTTCCCTGGACCATATCGCTTTTGAAATAATAGGTGCCTTCTTTGCGGTACAGTTCGGAAAACGCGGACTGCTCTTCCTGTTCGTTGGTCTGGAAGACATAATAATGCAGGTCGCTGCCGGATTGTATTCCGCGGAGCGACCATTCAGCGTCCGTCACGGCGTCCAGGAATGGAGTACGGAATTTTTCCCCTTCCGCTTTAATGCTGAAGGTGCCCTTCAGCCCGCTTCCGATGGACAGCTGATTGTACATCTTCTCCTGAAGCGTATAGCTGGCCGCATGACAGGTGCCTGTCACAAGGATGATCAGCATGATGATCATGGAAAATACTTTCTTTTTCATGATGAGATCTCCTATCAATATGATTGCAAAAGCGAATTCCAGGTGTCGGCAGGAATATCCATGCTGAAGTATCCGAGATCTTCCTGCGGAAGGGCAAGCAGTTTCGTGATGAGTATGCCGGCGATCCTGTCCTGAACCGGGTCCGCTTTATTTTCATCATCCGGATCCTGCGTTTCCGGAATATATTCTTTCACGTATTCGGGAGCGGTCAGGCTGACGCCGGGACCGACCGACAGCTGAGCCGTGAAACTGCTTGTAATTATTTTACCCGAATTCTCTTTAATTTCAAGAGCACCCGCGTATTCGTCCCCATTTTCTTTTTTCATTGCCGGAACGATCGTGACCGTCTGTTCCGTTCCGTCCGTTTTTCGAGAATAAACGATATTTCCGTTCAGCTGATCCCCTGCGGACAGCTCACCGGTAAATGAATCCTTTTCACGGAGTTCCCCGTCCTTCAGATCAATCTGGAGATCCCAGCTGATTTTCTGCGTTGAATCGTCCTGCAGGCTGACTGCCCTTTCATAGGTCAGGTTATACCTGTCTCCACCTTTTTTTGCCGGCGTTTTCAGTGTGAGATGGTCCTTTTTCTCATTCCCGTTCCTCACGCATCTCCAGGCGGCGGACACGCTGCGCATGGAATCTTCGCTGAAACCCGCCTCCCCGTCATATCTGATCCGGAGCAGCCGGTCTTCCTGGTCATAAAGGAGCATAATCTTCTGAGTCCCTTTGAAAATGAGCCTGCCGACAAACTGCCGGATGTCTTCCGCGTCCGCAATGGCTGCACAGGCTTCCGGTAAGTGCTCGCTCACATATTGGGCCGGAAGTACGATCGAAATCTGTCGTACGCCTCTTCCGTAACCGCTGAAATTGAGGCTGGTTTTGGTTGATTTGCTGAATTCGCTGAATGTTTCCGCGGTTTTTTCAAAGAAGGGATAAAAGCCGTCAAGCAGCCTGTTCAGCGTAAAGAAGTGATCTTCGAGAAAACCTGTGATTCCGTTTTCTTCCTTCTCCGCACCGTCGTTCCCGCAGATATACGCCGTATCCGGATCAAATGAATAAACGGTTCTCTTTTCTCCGTCTCCTGAAGTCTCCAGGTATGAAAATGCCGGCTCGCTGTCCACGGAAATGACCGTTTCCGAAAGATCGCCATCGACCGTAACAGAGAAACCGATATGCTTCAGGATTTTGTTAAAGCTTTCTGTTCTGTCTGCTCCGAACCTGGCAATCAGCCTGAATACAGGTTCTGAAACTTTTACTGTTATAGGAAAGTCCGTCCTTCCTGTCATCAGGGCGTCCGATCCGATACCGTCCGCGTAAGCGGCATGCGCTGAGCCGATCAGGAAGGCGGAAATCAAAAGAACAGCCGTATGGATGAATCTTCTGTTTCTCATGCTTCCTCCTCCTGCAGGTTTTCAAAAAACTGCCCGATCAGTTTCAGCGCCTGTTTCGCATCTGGGCAGCGGTTGATCTCCGCCCTGAACTGCGCCGCGCCTTTCATTCCCCTGATATACCAGCCGATATGCTTTCTCATTTCCCGGACGGCGATCTTCTCCGGCCTTGACGCCAGCATCATTCCGTAATGCCTGACGATCATATCCCGTTTCTCTTCAGGCGTTAACGCTTTCGGTTCACGGCCGGCCTGCAGGTCCCTGATTTCCCTGAAAATCCATGGATTTCCCATGGCTCCCCTGCCGATCATGACGCCGTCTGTATGCCCCGCAGCCTGTTTCTGCAGCGCGTCTTCCGCTGTGAAAATGTCGCCGTTTCCGTATACGGGAATATGTACGCGGTCACGGACAGCCGCAATAATCTCCCAGTCCGCCTCTCCGCTGTACTGCTGTTCCCGGGTTCGCCCGTGCACGGTGATGGAACTGACCCCCGCTTCTTCCGCCATCCCGGCAAATTCAAGCACGTTGATATGATCCCTGTCATAACCGGTCCGCATTTTTACGCTGACCGGAACACTGCATGCGGCAACCGTCTTTTTCATCATGCTGAAGGCGGTTTCCGGCGTACGCATCAGCCCGCATCCTTCACCGGACGGCGCGATCTTCTTTGCCGGGCACCCCATATTCAGGTCAATCCCGTCGTATATACCGAGCGCGCAGATCCGTCCTGCCGCTTCCGCGACAGTGTCAGGATCCCTTCCGAAAAGCTGCAGAACCAGCTTCGGCTCATTCTCCCCGCGGATCATAAGTTCCTTTGTCGCCCGCTGTTCAGGCGCACAGAGATAACCCATGGCGCTGATCATTTCCGTATATGCCAGGTCGCAGCCCATTTCATAGCAGAGCGTCCTGAAAATATGGTCGGTGATCCCGCACATCGGTGCAAGTCGAACCTCAAACATGGTTATTTTGCCCTCGGAATCATTGTGATCCGCTGCCGGCCTGAAGCATATTCTGTCAGTTCGGTTTTTACGGGTTCTCCTTTGGTTTCGGGAAGTACCGGAATATCCGCCGGGATGCCGCCTTCCCTGAGGTGCCATTTCTCAGCCGCGGCCGTCAGCACGGATCCTTTACCGTTTTCCATGGAAGTTTCACCGCAGGCCGCCCTCGCAAACCCTTCCTCATCGGCGGGAATGCACAGCAGCCTGTTCATATGCATATAGCAGACTCCCTGGTGGTGCGTAGCAGCCGAAAGGACCCGGTCGTCCGGAATAAGCTCGATCCTGTCGCCGTTCTGCCAGATATCATCCGTCGTAAGGAGTCTTCCGCCGTCCCGGTAGCCGCCTCCTTCCGCGGATCGCGCGGCCTGTCCATCCCTGGTCAGGTGAATGCTGCAGCTGCAGAAAGGCGAAATATAAAGTTCAAGCTGCGCGGAAACGGGCTTCCGGCACTGGAAGGATACTGACGACAGATCCGTATGAAGGATCAGCGTCTGCTTCTGAACCATGAGCATATATTTTGCCGGGAGCAGGCAGTTGATCCGGATGCCTTTTTCTGTCGTCGAAACCGCGTAATGGAAAACGGAAGCTGCAGCCCGGGAAAGCCTGGCATAGAGCACGGCAGGCTCCTGCGGACCGGTTTCTTCTCTGCGGACGGTATTGACGTATTGTATTCCGGGAACCGGATCGCGGTTCAGGCAGTCGTCAAATCCGTTGTATACGATGCGTGTAAGCTCCGCGGCAGCCCACAGGCTGTCTGTCAGGAGCATCTGCGAGGCGAAGGCTTCGGCCCACGCGCAAAGCGCCATGGTGCTCACCGGCTGATCCGGAGCGTTTCCGCTCAGGTACGGATCGCCTGTTGTTCCGCCGCAAAGAGCGTGATGGTGTTTTTCGAGATATGCCCAGGCGGAACGGCCGGAGGAAAGATCCTGGCCGTGTCCGCTGAAGATTCCGGCAAACAGCGTATATCTGAATCCGTCCGCCAGCAGTTCCGCGTGGTTGATGAGTTTTTCCTTCTGATCGTATTCGATCTGTTCCGGGCTGACGCCGGGGATCGGGTATTTACCGTCCTTTTCGCTGCCCGGAATCGGTATGGACTGCTGGAAAGTGTGCAGTGCGGTGGTCCAGTCGAACGCTTCGGAACGGATCCTGGCGCAGATCCTCAGCGCGGATCTGACGCCGGACGCCTGATAATACCGTACAAGAAATTCCATCAGGTCGGCCGGCCTGTAAAGAATGCCGTCCTGCGTCACGACCGTATCAAATTCGATCTCGATATACCTGAGCCATTCTGCGATCCGCTTCAGGATATTCCTGTCCGTATTGTATTCATACAGCGCAAGGGCGGCGCGCGCAACAGAGACCTGGTCCGTTAAAGTGCCCGGGAATGAACCGTTTTCCGTTTCCCCGCATGCGTCCGCGATACGGGCGGTAACCGGTTCCTCCAGCGGTTTGCTTTTAACCATGCAGGCAAGCCTGAACAGGCCCTCCCATACACAGGGCTGCTCAATATAGCTTCCGGTTTTCCGATAGAGTCTGCTAATGCGGCTGTCCGATGTCCTGACTGTGCCTGCGGCCGGAAAAGAACAGGATATGTTCAGTACAGGCGGACGGCTGAATGTCTGTTTCTGGGGCATGGTTATTTCGTCCCGAACAGCCGGTCGCCCGCGTCTCCGAGACCGGGAACAATATAACCGTGCTCGTTCAGATGATCGTCCAGGGCAGCCACATAGATGTCAACATCCGGATGGTCCTTCTGGATCCGGGCAATTCCTTCCGGCGCGGCAATCAGGTTGACCAGCCTCATGTGATGGCAGCCCCTCTGCTTGATAAAATTGATTGCGGCGCTGGCGCTTCCGCCGGTCGCAAGCATGGGATCCAGGATCAGAAGCTCTCGGTTCACGCTGTCCTCGGGAAGCTTGCAGTAGTATTCCACAGGTTCAAGCGTCTTCGGATCACGGTAAAGTCCGATATGGCCGACGCGCGCGGCAGGAACCAGATTGATCACGCCGTCCACCATGCCCAGGCCGGCCCGGAGAATCGGCACAATGCCGAGCTTCTTTCCGGACAGCATCCTGCATTTGCAGGTGGTGATCGGCGTTTCCACTTCTACTTCTTTGGTTTCCAGATCCCTGGTGACCTCAAATACCATCAGCATGGCGATTTCTGAAAGCAGTTCGCGGAATTCCTTCGTGCCTGTCTTCTTGTCGCGCATGATGCTCAGTTTGTGCTGAATCAGAGGATGATCGAATACGACTACTTTACTCATGGAATTGTTCCTCCTCGCAAAGATTTCACGGTATGATTCCTTCTGAATATTTTATCAGAAACCGTCCTCCTTCGCAATGATTCCGGAGCGGTTTTTTCTCTTTTCGTTGACACCGGCAACCGTGGATTTTATAATGGTTTTATTCTTTTACCGGAGTCTGTTTATGTCATCAGTCCCTTATTCCCGTTATCTTGTCGGGCCGGTACCGTGGTACAGTTTTCTGATCGTCACCGGAGTTGTCCTGGCGATCCTTTTGGCCTGCCGCGGGGAGCGCAGGTCGGGCCTGCCCCGGGATACCGTTATCGATCTTGCCCTGTGGCTTCTTCCCTGCGGCATCGTTGGCGCAAGAATCTATTACGTCGTTTTTTCATGGGACAGTTTCCGGAACGATCTTCTTTCAATCTTCCGGATCTGGGAAGGCGGAATCGCCATCTACGGCGGGATCATCGCCGGAGTGATCGTCCTGTTTGTTTTCTGCAGGGTTCGCAGGCTTCCTTCCCTGCAGGTCTGCGACCTGATCGTCCCCGGGCTCGCGCTGGCCCAGTGCATCGGGCGATGGGGAAACTGGTTCAATATGGAAGCCTACGGAGCTGCGGTAAGCAATCCCGCCCTCTGCTTTTTTCCGCTGGCCGTGCAGATTCCCGACGACGGTTATGCATGGCATCTTGCAACATTCTTCTATGAATCCCTGTGGGATTTCCTGATCTTTCTTTATTTGATTCTGGCACGCCGGAAATCTTTCCGGAGACAGGGTGACGCTTTCTTCTCCTATCTTTTTCTTTACGGCGCCGGAAGGCTTGTGGTCGAAGAACTGCGCCTGGATTCCCTGTATGCCGGCTCTTCTGTCAGGGTCAGCCAGCTGCTCAGCGTCATCCTCTGCGTTTTTGTGCTGCTGCGTTATTCTTTTCTTCTGTACCGCTCCCGGCGGCGTTCCGCTGTCCTTTGTTTCACCGCGGTTCCCGCCGCGCTGGCCGTTGCGCTTTTCCTGCTTCTGTATACGCTTTCCGGGGCGTTCCTGTCCGGCCTTCCTGTCTCCCAGGTCGTTCCGTTTCTTTCAGGCTGCGCTGTGCTTCTGATTCTCGTTTTCTTCGCCGTTTTCAGGTCCTGTAATGCCGGGGAGGTGCATCATGCCGACAACAAGATTTAAAAACGCGGCATACCGTTTCATGCTTCCTTTCTTCGCGCCATCCTGCGGACCGCGTCCCTTATCTTCAGTCTCCGGCCGTTCCCTTGTCTGCCGGAAAGAATTCGAAGGGATGCTGCGCCGGCATCACGTGCTCGGTTCCGCGGTTCTGCTGCAGTCCGGCGCGGATTCCTCCCTGATCTGTACGTCGTCCGCCTCTCCGAGACATGAGGCTGTGCCGGACACATACTTCCGTGTCGCTTCAATCACCAAAACGGCGGCTGCCGTTCTAGCTTCACGCCTTTTTGACGAACAGGTCCTTGATCCGGACCGTCCCGTAAGCGCCTTTTTTGATTCGGCCGCCGGGTCCGTGCTGGAGGGGATTACCCTCAGGCATCTGCTTTCCCATACTTCCGGCCTTGTCGACCCGCCCGGCCTGGAATCATCCCTTGAAAAGGGCGTCCCTTTTCCTGATCTTCTCCCGGACGCCCGGCGTTTTCAGCCCGGAGAATCATTTCACTATTCCAATCTCGGTTTCGGCCTGATCGGATCCGTCATGGAAGCCGTAACCGGACAGCCGGTCGGCGCGCTTTTCCGGGAACGCCTTTTTGAGCCCCTCGGAATGAACGCGACGCTGGAAGGCTGCCGGCTGCCGGCCGGCCGGATCATGCCCGTAACACGGATCCTTCCGTATCATAAGGGTTGTGACCTGATCCTTACGCCTCTCGGTTCCGTTCCGCTCAACTCCGCTGATCCGCTCCGGCATTACGGGCATACGGCCGGCAGCATGTATACGGATATTTCTTCCCTTCAGATTCTTCTTGATGTGCTGATCTGCAAAGGGAAAGAATTCCTGTCCGAAGGCAGGGTGGCTGACATGTGCGCGCAGCATGCTTCCTACGGTGCGCTCTCCCCGACCCTTTCCTACGGATACGGATTGCTCAGGATATCTGAGCCTTCAATATCCGGCAGCCTGATCCTGGGCCATCAGGGATTCGCTTACGGCTGTGCGGACGGGGCTTTCTGGGAGGCGGATACCGGCCGGAGCGTCATTATGCTCAATGGCGGTTCCAGTGAAGCGCGGATCGGACGCCTGGGGCTGCTGAACCGGGACCTGCTCCGCTGGGCCTTCCGAAAGGAGCTGCCCTCATGGTAACGGTCAGTGAAATTACCCGCGTCCGCGCGTCAGTATGCATCCTGCTGGACAGCGGAGAAAAGTTCTGGCTTCGGGAAGCGGACCTGCCCGGAACCGGGCTCCGTGCAGGGCTGTCCCTCGGAAGGGAGGGTTTCCTTCAGAAGATCCGTCTTTCCCAGTATCCGCGCGCTCTGAACCATGCCGTATCGATGCTTGCGCGCAGGCCCTGCAGCAGGAAGGAAATTACCTCGCGCCTGGTCAGGCTGCGCTATACGGAAGACGTCGCGGAACTGGTCGTTTATAAACTCGAAAAAGAAAAGCTCCTCAACGATGAAGATTTCTGCAGCCAGTGGGTCCGTTACAGGCTTTCGAAGGGTTACGGGCCTTCCGTGATCCGCCGGGAACTGAAAATGAAAGGAATTCCCGACGGGATGATCGAAATGATTCTCGGGGCATCCGATACAGGCGAACAGGAGAACAATGCCGCCGCGCTGGCGCGTAAGGCTTGGAAACGCGTCGGCACTGCCGGAGATATGCGGAAAAACCGGCAGAAAGTGATTGCTTCCCTGGTCAGGAAAGGATACGACTGGGAAACAGCCGGAAAAGCGTGCCGGGAGGCTGAAGAAGAAACAGAATAAAAAATCTGCCCGGACCGGTGTCCGGGCAGGATTTTTTCCCCTGATTTATTTTTTGGCTGCAATCGCGGCCTGTGCGGCGGCGAGGCGGGCAATCGGAACGCGGAAGGGAGAACAGCTGACGTAATCCAGTCCGATCCTGTGGCAGAATTCTACAGAGCTCGGATCGCCGCCGTGTTCGCCACAGATACCGACATGGAGCTTCGGATTCACAGGGCGTCCGAGCGTGATGGCCATTTCCATCAGCTTGCCGACGCCGGTCTGATCCAGCCTTGCAAACGGATCGCTCTCGAAGATCTTGGATTCGTAGTAGGCGCCCAGGAACTTGCCGGCATCGTCACGGCTGAAGCCGAAGGTCATCTGGGTCAGGTCGTTCGTGCCGAAGCAGAAGAAATCGGCTTCCTTCGCGATTTCATCGGCGGTCAGCGCGGCGCGCGGGATTTCGATCATCGTGCCGACCTCATACTCCAGGGTGACGCCGGCTTCTTTGATCTCTGCGTCCGCGGTTTCCACAACCGTCTTCTTGACATATTTCAGTTCCTTGACTTCGCAGACAAGCGGAATCATGATTTCGGGCCTGATATTCCAGTCGGGATGTGCTTTCTGCGTTTTGATGGCAGCACGGATGACAGCCTTGGTCTGCATCCGGGCGATTTCGGGATAGGTGACGGCCAGGCGGCATCCGCGGTGGCCCATCATCGGGTTGAATTCGTGCAGCGAAGCAATAATGTTCTTGATCGTTTCGACGCTCTTGCCCTGTGAATCGGCGAGCAGTTTGATGTCTTCCTCCGTGGAGGGAACAAACTCGTGCAGCGGCGGATCCAGGAAGCGGATGCATACCGGATATCCCTCAAGCGCTTCGTAGAGTTTTTCAAAGTCGCTCTGCTGGTAAGGAAGGATCTTGTTCAGCGCGGCTTCACGTTCTTCCGCGGTGTCGGAGCAGATCATTTCACGGAAAGCGGCGATCCTTTCCGGCTCAAAGAACATATGCTCGGTACGGCACAGTCCGATACCCTCGGCGCCGAGTTCACGCGCTTTCCTCGCGTCAGCGGGCGTATCCGCGTTGGTCCGTACCTTCAGCCTGCGGTATTTGTCCGCCCAGGCCATGATGCGGCCGAATTCGCCGGCAATCTTGGCGTCAACAGTCGGGATCAGGCCGTCGTAGATATTGCCGGTCGTACCGTCAATGGAAATGAAATCGCCTTCGCGGAAGGTCTTTCCGGCCAGCGTGAACTTCTTGTTTTCTTCGTCCATGGCGATGTCGCCGCAGCCGGAAACGCAGCAGGTTCCCATGCCGCGGGCCACAACGGCCGCGTGGCTGGTCATGCCGCCGCGGACGGTCAGGATACCCTGGGCGCTCTTCATGCCGGTAATGTCTTCGGGAGAAGTTTCCAGGCGGACCAGGACCACCTTTTCACCGCGCTTTGCCCATGCTTCGGCGTCCTCAGCCGTAAACACGATCTTACCGCAGGCGGCTCCGGGGGAAGCGCCGAGTCCCTTGCCGATGGGCGTCGCCTTTTTCAGTGCGGCGGTATCGAACTGGGGATGCAGCAGCGTATCCAGGTTGCGGGGATCGATCATGGAAACGGCTTCTTCTTCCGTCCGCATGCCTTCATCCACGAGGTCGCACGCGATTTTCAGCGCCGCCTGCGCGGTGCGCTTGCCGTTGCGGCACTGGAGCATGTAAAGCTTTCCGTTCTCAACGGTGAATTCCATGTCCTGCATGTCGCGGTAGTGGTTTTCCAGCAGCGCGCATACTTTTTCAAATTCAGCGTAAGCTTCCGGGAACTGGTCCTTCATCTGGGAGATCGGCATCGGCGTACGTACGCCGGCAACGACGTCTTCGCCCTGGGCGTTAACCAGGAATTCGCCCATCAGCTTGTTTTCACCGGTGGCGGGATCGCGCGTGAAGGCGACGCCCGTGCCGGAATTGTCGTTCAGGTTGCCGAATACCATCGGCATGACGTTGACGGCAGTACCCCAGCTGTAGGGAATGTCGTTGTCGCGGCGGTAAACGTTCGCGCGGGGATTGTCCCAGGAACGGAATACGGCTTTGATTGCGCCCATCAGCTGTTCCTTCGGGTCGGAGGGGAAATCTGCGCCGATCTTGGACTTATATTCCGCCTTGAACTGGGAAGCCAGTTCCTTCAGGTCTTCCGCGGTCAGCTCGACGTCGTATGTGACGCCTTTCCTGGCTTTCATTTCGTCAATCAGCTGCTCGAAATATTTTTTCCCGACTTCCATAACGACGTCGGAATACATCTGGATGAAACGGCGGTAGCTGTCATAAACGAAGCGGGCGAATTTGGGGTCGCTGTTTCCCGCGATCATCGCTTCAACGACAGCGTCGTTCAGGCCGAGGTTAAGGATGGTATCCATCATGCCGGGCATGGACGCGCGCGCGCCGGAACGGACGGAAACCAGCAGCGGGTTCTTCAGATCGCCGAATTTCTTGCCGTTGATCTCCTCCATTTTGGCAATATATTCAATGATCTGCGCCTGGATCTCATCATTGATCTGACGACCGTCTTCATAATACTGTGTGCAGGCTTCTGTGGAAATCGTAAAGCCCTGCGGGACAGGAAGGCCGACCTTAGTCATTTCTGCCAGATTCGCGCCTTTGCCGCCCAGCAGTTCACGCATGGTGGCGTCGCCTTCTGTGAAGAGGTACAGATACTTTTTGGACATTCAAAAATTCCTCCCCGATTTTTTTCGCAGATCGGACAGTCCTGTATGGAGATCCGAAGCGCTATTGTATTATTTAATTATATAGAGTGAGCACCATGATTGCAAGTGTTTTTGCTCAATTTGTTTCAGATTTGTTAAGACAATCGGCCCCTGCCGCGATGAAGCTTTTATGCCTGAGTTCGGCGGCCGCCTGGAGCATGCTGGCCGCGTAGGCGTCTGACTCCTGCGTCACGCCATCCGCGCCGCTGATCATACGGCTCAGTTCGCCTGTCCTTCCCTGCAGGTCCAGTTCTCCCACGGAAGTGTGCGTCCTTCCGTCCGCCACGGATTTCCGGACCAGATAATGGTAATCGGCCGCCGCCGCGATCTGAGGCAGATGCGTCACGCAGATTACCTGCCTGTCCGCGGAGATCGCAACCATCTTTTCAGCCACCGCCTGTGCCATCCTGCCGCTGATTCCGGTGTCTATCTCATCGAAAACCATTGCGTCTGTTCCGGATCGGGAAGATTCCAGCGTCTTGACTGCCAGCATAAGCCTGCTCAGCTCGCCGCCGGATGCGATCCGCGCAAGCGGCTTAAGCGGTTCTCCCGGATTCGGGCTGATCAGGAATTCAATCCTGTCGTCCCCGTCCGGCGTCGGCATCGTCGGCCTGCCGGTATCGTTCTGCTTGAATTCGACCCTGAAGCGGGTGTTTTCCATGCCGAGCTGGGAAAGCTCCCCCGTCATTTTTTCCTCGAACGCCGACGCGAGCCGTTTCCTGGATTCTGTCAGTTGCCTTGCGGTATTCCGGTATGCAGCGAGCAGTTTTTTGTGCTCCGCCGACATCCTGCCGATCTCGCTCTCCAGTCCGGCGAGCAGCCGGTATTCCGATTCTGTCTTTTCCAGCATCCCAGAAAGTGAATCCGCGTCCGTGCCGAATTTTCTCTCCAGCCGGTGAATACGGTCAAGCCTGCTGTCGGTTTTCTCCAGCTCCGCAGGATCATATTCCGTTTCGCTGCATTTCATGCTGATCCGGTATGCGACGTCTTCCAGCTCATAATACAGCGTTTCGCACCGTGCGCTGATCTCCCTGACCGATTCATCCCGCTGGGCAAGCGCCTTCAGTTCTGAAACGGCCTGTTTTACATCCGGCAGGCCTCCTTTTCCGTCCGTGCCGGACAAGAGTTCGGATACGGACCGGTAAGATTCCGATTCCTTTTCCGCTTTTTCCAGCTGTTTCCGCCGTTCGGCGAGCTCGGCGGCTTCACCGGGACGGACAGCGGCTTTTTTAAGCTCCTCCAGGTCCCTTTCCAGCGAAAGCATACGGGATTCGCGGTTCTCGTTCTGTTTCACCAGTTTCGCGTAGGCCCGGTGATTGCCGATAAACTGCCCGTAATCCTTCCGGACCTGTTCGAGCAGCTCCGTATGCTTTACGTCCCCTGTCTGGTCCAGGAAAGCCATGTGCCGCTCCGGATCGGCAAGGAACTGGTGTTCGCTCTGCCCGTGCAGGTCCATCAGGTGTACGGCAAGGTCCTTCAGCCTGGATACGGGGATCAGCACACCGCATACGCGGCACAGGTTTCTTCCGCCTGCGGAAATCTCCCTGAATACCGTTACGGTTTCCCCGTCGTATTCAATATTCTCCTGTTCCATGAAAGCCTTCACGCCGGAATTTCCCGCCGTGTTAAAGACCGCTTCCACCGTCGCTTTATCGCTTCCGGAACGGATAAGATCCCTGTCGGCGCGCCCGCCCAGAATCAGGTTGACGGAATCAACCACGATGCTTTTGCCCGCACCCGTTTCTCCGGTAAGCACCTGCATGCCCCGGTGAAACCGGATCGTGACTTCGTCGATCAGCGCAACCTGGCGGATCGTTAAACTTTCAAGCATATTCCTCTCCTGGCCTTTACCGCTGATCCGTCAGCCTGCGGATCCTGCCGGTGATCTCCGCTGTATCGGCCTCGTTCCGGACGACGATGAAGATTGTATTGTCTCCGGCGATCGTGCCGAGAATCTCGCTCCAGCCAAGGTTGTCAAGTGCTTCGGCCGCCACATTGGCCGAACCACTCAGTGTTTTGACGACAATCATGTTGCCGGATGAATCGACGTTCACAAGCGAGTCTGACAGGATTCTTGCCAGCCTTTCACTGACGGCGGTCTCATGCCTTTCCGGTTTTGCGTATTTGAATCCGCCGCCTTTGGCGGGCACCTTGATCAGCCGAAGCTCACGGATGTCCCTGGAAACGGTGGCCTGCGTCACTTTATATCCCAGCGCACGCAACGCGGACGCCAGTTCCTCCTGGGTCTCGATATCCCCGGATGCGATCAGGCGTACAATTTCATTCTGGCGTTTTGTTTTCATGCTTCGAAACCTCCGTTCTCAGGATCCCCATTCGCTCAGTTTCCGCCGTGTAAGGCCAAAGAAATCATATTCGTGAAGCCTGATCAGCCGGATCTTTTTTTCCGTGCCCGTTACGTGGATCTCATCTCCCGCGTTCAGGCTTCCCATGCTGCGCCCGTCTATCTGAAGTTCAGCCGTCTGTTCCCTGTCCGGATTCAGGAGGAAGCGGATGTCCGCGTCCTCGGGTACAATGCACGGGCAGTGCATCATGCTGTGCGGACAGACCGGCGTAATAACGATACAGTTCATGCCCGGCTCGATGATCGGGCCGCCGGCGGACAGGGAATAGCCGGTGGACCCGGTCGGCGTGGCGGCAATAATTCCGTCTGCCGTAAAGGATGCGTATTCCTTTCCGTTTACTGAAGCATCCACCCGGATCAGCCGGGCATATCCTCCCCGGGTGATGACCGCGTCGTTCAGCGCGTAAAAACATTCCCCGGTCTTTCCGTTCAGTACCCGGAGAAGGCTTCTTGTTTCAAGCTGGTAATCTCCCCTGATGATCGCACCGAGCGCTTCCTCAAGATGGTCGGGATCCTCTTCCGTCAGGAAACCTACCGTCCCCAGATTGATGCCCAGCAGCGGGATATCATACCGCAGCGCGTATCCTGCTCCCATCAGGAGGGTGCCGTCTCCGCCGAAGGTGACGATCAGGTCCGGAACCGTATCCGGATCATCATGCTGAAGATCAAAGGCTGTGATCCGGTTTTCCCGAAGGAACGCGGCTGCTTTTCCCGCGTACCGTACCGCTTTTTCATTCTGCCTGTTCAGGACCAGTCCGGCTGCTTTCAGCATACGTTTCTTCCCTTTCAGCTGTTTGACAGAATAGTACCACAATGTGTATATTTACTCAAGCCGGAGGGTTGTTTTTCATTGATAATGGATATTTATACCGCCGGTATTCACAGGAAAAGGGGTTTTGTCCGTGAGCGTCATGATTCTGCACCGGGATTCTTCCCTGATCGTCTGTGAAAAACCTGTCGGCGTATCTTCCGAATCGCCGGGCCTTCCGGAACTGCTCAGTGAACAGGCCGGACTGAAGGTATGGCCCGTCCACCGCCTGGATCAGGGTACGGGGGGCGTTGTCGTCTTTGCCCTTTCATCCCAATGCTGCGCGGCGCTCCAGCGTCTGTTCCTGAACAGTGAAGTCAACAAGGAATACCTGGCCGTCGTATCCGGTCTTCCCGCGGAATCCTTCGGGATCTGGGAGGATCTTCTCTGGCACGACAGGACCCGCAATAAGACATATGTCGTGAAAAGCCCGAGAAAGGGAGTAAAGGAAGCCCGATGCGAATGGGAAATCCTTTCCTCTGTTCAGTACGGCGGACAGACGCTTTCCCTGGTCCGCGTCAGGCTGCATACCGGCAGAACCCATCAGATCCGCGTTCAGTTCGCGTCCAGGAAGTTTCCGCTTGTCGGTGACAGGAAATACGGATCCCGGGTCCCTGCGGACACGGTCGCGCTCTGGTCTTCAGAGATCGGTTTCCCGCATCCGGACGGAAAAAGCGGCGCAGTCTGCGTCCGTTCTGCGCCGCCATCCGTTTTTCCATGGAATCTGTTTTCTTCCCGGAAATAATTATTTCAGCATCATCTCATGCGCTTGCGACACAAGCGCATTTACTTTTTCCTCCGTAAAAGCAGCCGTTGTTCCGTCCTGCTTCCGGATCTCCGCGAGAAATTCGATATTGCCCTTCGGCCCTGTGATCGGGGAATAATCCATCGCGACGGTGTTCCATCCCATCTGCTCCGTAAACCGGATAATCCCGTTGAGTACATTACAATGCGTTGCCCTGTCGCGTACGACGCCGTTCTTGCCAACATGCTCCCTGCCTGCTTCAAACTGCGGTTTGATCAGCGTATAAAAGACGCCGCTGTCTCCCATAATGCCGGCGGCAACCGGAAGGATCAGCCGGATGGAAATAAAGCTGACGTCCATAACGGTGACGGAAGGCCTTTCCGGAAACATATCCTGTTCCAGGTATCGTGCGTTTGTCCTCTCCATCACCGTTACGCGCGGATCGTTTCTCAGCTTCCAATCCAGCTGTCCGTAACCGACATCGATTGAATAAACCCGGGAAGCGCCGCTGCGCAGGCATACATCCGTAAAACCGCCTGTGCTGGATCCGATATCCATGACGACTTTTCCGGCAAGATCCGCGTTGAAAACCCGGATCGCTTTCTCCAGTTTGAGCGCTCCGCGGCTGACATATTCGCTTTCGGCAGTCTTCAGCGTCAGGATCTCTCCGTCACCGATCATTTCCGAGGCTTTATTGATCCGCTTTTCAGCAAGAAAAACCCGGCCTTCCATGATAGCGGCCTGGGCCCGTTCCCTGCTTTCACACAGCTGCTGCCGGACAAGCGCGACATCCGCCCTCATTTTTTCAGCCAAGCGTTCCTTCTCCCTTCACGTCGGCGGCGATTTTTTCCGCAATCTGTTCCGCGCTGAGGCCGGCGTCCTGCATCAGATGCTCATGGTCGCCGTGCTGTATGAATGTATCTTCCACCCCGAAGCAGCGGACAGGCACTGTCCATCCGCGGCTGAGGCAGGTCTGCGACACATATGCGCCGAATCCGCCGTTCAGCATATGTTCTTCCAGCGTAAATACCTTTGCTGTCTCAGGAACGGAGGCAAGGAACTGTTCGTCAAGCGGCTTGACGGTGGAGCAATTGACGACCGCAGCGGCAATGCCCTGTTTCCCGAGGATGTCCCTTGCCCGGACCGCCCTTGCCGTCATGGAACCTGTCGCCAGCAGGATTACGCCGGACATTTCGTTCAGCGCGTGCCAGGTGCCCACTGTAAAAGGCAGGTACGGCAGGTCTGTTTCAAAAGTGCCCAGGGATTTCGGATATCTGATGACGCACGGGCCGTCCTGTCCGGCTGTCCATCTGAGCATGGACACGAGTTCCTCCGATGAGCAGGGAGCCAGAACCGTCAGTCCAGGAACCGGTATGGTCATTGAAAGGTCAAACAGTCCGTGATGGGTTTGTCCGTCTTCGCCGCCGATTCCGCTCCTGTCCAGCAGGAATGTCACCGGGAGCTGCTGCATGCAGACGTCGTGCAGCATCTGGTCGTAACAGCGCTGGAAGAAGCTGGCGTATACAGCGACATACGGCCTCATGCCGCCCGCGGCAAGGCCGGCTGCCATGGTGGCTGCGTGCTCTTCCGCTATGCCTACGTCAATGAGCCTGTCCGGGAACTTTTCCGCGAAATGATCCAGCCCGGTGCCGAGTTTCATGGCGGCTGTAATGGCTACGATCCGCGGATCCTTTTCCGTCATGTCGGCCAGCGTATCGGCCATGACGTGGCCCAGGGACGGCCTGTCAGGCTTGTCGACGCGGTTTCCGGTTTCAATATAGAAGGGCGGAGTGCCGTGGAAGGCTTCCGGCCGTTCTTCCGCCTTGTCGTATCCGTATCCTTTTTTTGTCAGCACATGGATCACGCAGGGTCCTTTATACATCTGCGCCTGCCGGAAAGCGTTTTCCATGCCGGCCAGGTCGTGCCCGCTGATCGGCCCGAAGTAGGAAAATCCGAGCGCTTCAAAGAATCCGAGTTCGCTGTACCGTAAAAGCACTGTCCTGATCAGCTTCTTGGCGCCGTGAATCATCCTGTACAGCGGCCTGCCGATCACGGGAATGCTGTTCAGGTGCCTGACTTTCCGCTTGGCGCTCTGCCAACCCGCGCTGATCCGTAGATTCGTAAGATAGTTTGACAGGGCGCCGACGTTCGGGGCAATGCTCATTTCATTGTCGTTCAGGATAACGATCATCTTCGTCCCGCTGTTCCCCGCGTCGTTCAGCGCCTCATAGCACATGCCGCCTGTCAGCGCTCCGTCTCCGACGACAGCGATCACTTCATACTGTTCTTTCCGGTAATCCCGGGCCCGGGCCATGCCGAGGGCGGCGGAGATAGCTGTGCTGGCGTGCCCGGTCTCAAAACAGTCGTATTCGCTTTCGCACCGTTTCGGAAATCCGGAGATACCCCCGTAGGAACGGAGGGTGGAAAACCGGTCGTACCGTCCGGTGACCATCTTGTGCACATAGCTCTGGTGGCCGACGTCAAAAACAATCCTGTCTTCGGGCATATGAAACACGCGGTGCAGCGCCAGCGTGAGTTCCACAATGCCCAGGTTGGACGCAAGATGGCCGCCGTTCGCTGAAACGGTGGTGATCAGTTCGTTGCGGATCTCCCCTGCCAGGCTTTCAAGCTGTTCATAGCTCAGTTTGTCCAGGTCCCGCGGGGAATGGATCGATTCAAGCATCACTGTAACGGACCTTTCGCGGTTTTGTTCTCAGTATTTGGCTCCCTTGCTGCCTTTCGCGCCTTTGGTTCCCTTTGTCCCGAAGGAAACGCCTTTCAGGATATCGCTCGTATAGGCGAAATTTGCGCTGTTTTTGTCCTCAAAAGCCTTTTCGGCATATCCGACCATCCGGTCAATCAGCCTGCTGTAGGATAATCCTGCGTTCTCCCAGAGATAAAACGCGAGGCTTCCCGGAATGGTATTGATCTCTGTGATATAGATCTTTTCTGTTTTCCGGTCGAACATATAATCGATCCGGACAACTCCCTTGCAGTCCAGCATCCGGAAGATCTCACAGCTCATTTTCTGTATTTCGTCCCGGAGGCTGTCCTCAATCGGCGCAGGCAGGACCCGGTGCAGGCTGGCCATCCCCTTGCTTCCGCCTGAAGCGAGGTATTTGTCGCTGAAGTCGAGTAATTCGCCGTTTCCCAGGGGCATTTCAATCGGGGACGCTTCGGTTTCATCGTCGTATCCCAGCACGCTGCAGTTCAGCTCGATCGGCTTGTCCAGGCCCTGTTCAACCAGCACGCGCCGGTCGTATTCAAAGGCAAGCTCCAGGCTGTCCGCAAGCGACGCGGAATCGTCCGCGCGGCTGACGCCGATGCTGGATCCGAGATTCGCCGGTTTGACAAACACCGGAAAACCCAGTTCCTTTTCCACCTGCTTCAGGACGGCGTCCCTGTCCCGCTCAAAAGCGGACCTGGAAAACCAGAGTCCCGGAAGGACAGGCAGCCCCGCGCCGCGGAAGAATTGTTTCATCATGATCTTGTCCATGCCGATGGCGCTCCCCGCCACCCCGGTGGACGTATAGGGCACCTTCGCCAGTTCCATCAGTCCCTGGAGCGTTCCGTCCTCGCCGTTCAGTCCGTGCATCACAATGATATACGCGTCGATCCGGGCAACGATCTCAACCTTCTCCCGGCTGAACAGGCCTGTTCCCTTGCTGACCTTCAGCAGCGCGCCGGACCCTGCGGTAAGATCCGGAAACACCTTTGTGATGCCGCCCTGCTCCGCCCTGAACGGCCTGTACGCGTTGATGTCCTTCAGCTTTTCACCCGTATACCAGCTGCCGTTTTCGTCGATATACACCGGAATCACGTCGTATTTATCACTGTCAGCGTGCCGCATCAGCTGTACAGCGCTGATGATCGCGACTTCCCTTTCGCAGCTTCTGCTCCCGAAAATCACGCCGATCTGTTTTTTCATACGCATATCCCCCGTTACGATTCTGTATAGTGATCCGGCAGGTCGTTTTCAAAAAGCACTGTATCCCCGGCCCCGGCCAGCTCGCGCATCACGCCGGCCGCTTCCTCAAGGGAACCCGTCACGCGGATGGATTCTTCCGGAAAACCCTTTTCCTTCAGTCCCTGCGCGATCGCTTCGCTGCGTTTCCTGCCGACCAGAACGGCGATATCGCAGCATCCTGCCATCGCCGCGCCGAATTCCCGGTTCATCTCATATTCCCGGTCTCCCAGCTCCACCATTCCGGGCGTGATGACCATCCGTTTTCCCGGAAACTGCTTCAGTACCTGGAACGCCTGCTGCGCGCCGCGGATATTGCTGTTGAACGCGTCGTCAATCACGTTGGGCCCGCCCGGATGGCGAATCAGCTGAAGCCGGTGCTCAACCGGGGCAATCTTTGAAATCCCCCGTGCAATCTGTTCCGCGCTCAGGCCGACTGAAAGCGCGACGGAAGCGCACAGAAGGATATTCCGGATGTTCAGTTCACCCAGCAGCTGCGTATCACAGGGAACCCTTTTTTCACCGGTACAGAGGATGAACGAACTGCCTTCCGGTGAATAGCGGATGTCTTCCGCCCATATTTCATCCCTTTCCGGATCCAGTCCGGTCAGGTGTTTCCTGATCCGTGTTTTCTCATACAGCTCCGCGCAGATTCCGTGATCGTCGGCAAAGAAAGCCTCTCCTTCCTCCGGCAGCGCGTTAATCAGCTCGTATTTGGTTTTCGCAACCCGTTCCACCGTTTTGAAAGTGTCCAGGTGCTGCGGGCCGACGGAGGTCAGGATGCCGAGCCGCGGATGGACCAGGCGGCACATTTCCTTAATATCGCCCACATGCCGGGCTCCCATCTCCGCCACAAAGAAGCGGTGGGCAGGCTCCAGCCTGGAACGGATCACTTTGGTGACCCCCATGGGCGTATTGAAGCTGGCCGGCGTGACCAGCGTGTGGTATTTCTCCTCCAGGATCGTGCCGAGGATAAACTTCACGCTGGTCTTTCCCCAGCTTCCCGTGATACCGATGCGGATCAGGTCGCTTCGCTCCCGGAGAATCCTCTGGGCGTCGCGGAAATACATTTCGCTGATCGCCTTTTCCACAGGCCAGGCAAGAAGCCCGCACAGGGCAACCCAGGCCGGCAAGAACAGCGGAAACAGGATCACGGCCAGGTCGGCGGCGGTCCCGTTCTCACCCGCCGCGAATACGGCAAGGCGGAGAACCAGCGTCATAACGATGGCGGAAACGGCATACAGCCGCTTCACGCGGGCGGTAAGGACAAACGCTTTTTTCGCGTGTTTTTCAGAGCAGTTTTTTCCGGTAAGGTAACCGCCCCCTGCCAGCACGGCCGCGGCGGCGGCCAGGCGCAGCCAGGCGTTTCCGGTGAGCCGGCGAAGGACAAACAGGGAAACGGCCGTCAGGGCTGCCATGCAGACGCCGGGCAGCAGCGATTTGAACAGATTCCGTTTCAGCGTCCTGAAATAGCCGGGAAACTGATAGCTTTCCAGCTGGAAATAATGCAGCAGGATCCTTGCTGCAAGCAGGCATCCGGCGGCGGCCGCGAGGCTGTGAAGGATGGACAGGATCATATTATGCCTCCTCCTTCAGAAAATGCCTTACGATCGTATTGAAACGGGCCGCCTGCTCCAGGTAGGCAAAGTGGGTGCCGCCCTCCAGAATCACCAGGCCCGCGTCCGGAATCCTTTTCTCCATTTCCTTCGCCATCCAGAGCGGCGTTTCCGTATCCGCGTCGCCCCAGATCAGCAGCGTGGGCGCGCGGAACCGGTCGTAAAGATCCGTCAGGTCCAGGTTTATGACGCGGACAAAGGTCCTGCGCATTTCTTCATCCAGCGCGTTGTAATCGCGGCTGCCGTATTTCTGCCGCAGTTTTTCTTCCCAGCCTTCTGCGGCCTTCCCGATCAGCGGGATCTTTTTCGCCGTTTCGCAGTATCCTTTGAGCTTTTTGTATTTTTCGCTGCGTTTCCTGCCTTCTTCCGTCTGCTTCGGCCGGATCCCGGCGGCGCCGGTGAAAACGATCTTTTCAAATATGCCGGGATGTTCGGCTTCGATCCATGCCGCGATGCGGCATCCGAAACTGTGGGCCACCACCATGCAGGGCGTATAGGACAGCTTCTCAAGCAGCTCCAGGACGCATTCCGCGTATTCGGGCACACCCCATGGTTCCGGGGGCCTGCCGCTTTCACCGTGTCCGGGCAGGTCAACCGCCAGGGTCATATGATCGTTTTTCAGCGCGTCGGCGACAGGCTGCATCATTTTCATATCGCAGCCCCATCCGTGAAGAAGCAACACCCTGCTCTTCCCTTCGCCTTCGATCCTGTAACAGATCTCCGCGCCTTTAACAATCTCTTTCATTGTTCGTCCGTTCCGGCAGGATGCCAGATGTACCGGCATTTCTGCTGACTGATCTCAAATTTTCTGTATATATCTTCCGGTACGTTCGCAATCCGCTCAAACAGGCATCCGAGTTTTTCGCAGGTTTTCCGGCTCGGTTCATTGTCGGGATCGCAGGTGATCACGACAGAGGTTTTTCCGGAAAGGCTTATTTCCCGCTCAATAAGCCTGCAGGCCCGGTATGCGAAATGCCGTCCCCGGTAGGGCGGATCGATATGGTAACCGATATGCCCGTAGTAATAGACGCACCGGCTTTCCCCGTCCCGGTAGCTGATCTGCCCGATCTCCTGCCTCTCGTTATGGAGCGTGATCTTCCAGACCTGTTCGTGCCCGAATCCGAGTTCCCTGTTCGGCGCGCCGATATGCATCGGGATCAGGTCGATCACGCCGTCGGAATATTCGGGTCTGTTGTGTCGGAACAGCATGCTTACACTTCCTGAATCCTGACCTGGTCCAGCAGCGCATCAAAATCGGAGCGGACGATCAGCTGGGTTCCTTCGGTCATCACGCTGGCGGCTCCGGCTGCGATGCCGTACCTGAATGCTTTTGCCATATCCTTTTCAATCTCGTATCCGAGCAGCATGCCGCCGATCATCGCGTCCCCCGCCCCGACCGTTGACTTCGTTTCCACGCGCAGCGCGGGAGCGAACAGCGTTTTGTCGGCGGAGATATACATTGCGCCCATCGCGCCCATGGATACAACCGAATGCTGCACCCCGAGGCGCACAAACAGGAGCGCCGCGTCCCGGATTGCGCGCATGGTTCTCAGCTCTATGCCGAGGGTCGCTTCCATTTCGCGGAGATTGGGCTTGATCAGGAAGGGATGCGCGCCCTTTGCGGCAAGCTCAAGCTCTTTCCCTTCCGTATCGAGAATGCATTTTTTTCCGTCCAGCGCCTTCAGCAGGTCCCTGTACGTCCCTTCGGGACATCCGGGCGGCAGGCTTCCCGTCAGCACGACCATATCGCTGCCGGCCGTTTCCTCTTCCGCAATCCGGGTGAACTCAGCCAGGCTGCTTTCGTTCAGCGGGGTACCTGGCTCGTTCAGTTCCGTAACGCCCTGCCCGTCCAGGCTGTACACCTTCATATTGGTCCTGACATGGCCCGGCACCGTCATAAAACGGTGACTGAGCTCCTCCCGGTCCATCAGGGCGGTCAGTTCAGCCGCGCCGTTCTCTCCCATAATGCCCAGGCACTGTACTTCAAGGCCGAGGCGTTTCGCGACGACGGCAACATTGATGCCTTTTCCGCCCAGGTCAACGCGGGCCTCCCTGATCCGGTTCACCTGTCCCGGCTGGAGCCTGTCGACGCTGACGGTTTTGTCAAAGCATGGATTCAGGCAAATGGTTGTGATCATGCCGCTTCCTCCGTCATACTCAATTCAGATTATTATACCATTCCGGCCTGTCATGCGCAACTCATCCTGCCGCCCGGATGAGGTCCGCAGCTTCTTTTATTCATTGCAGATCCCGGTATTTTTTGGTAAAATTGGTTTATTGGGAGGCGACATCATGCATACAGAATCGGATATCCTGATCATCGGTTCCGGAGTGACAGGCTGCTCACTGGCCAGGGAGCTTTCCCGCTTTGAGGCGTCCGTGACCGTGCTTGACAGGGAAAGCGACGTGGCCGAGGGAGCCACAAAAGCCAACAGCGGAATTGTCCATGCCGGTTATGACGCCGCGCCGGGAACGCGCAAGGCATATTACAATGTGCGCGGCGCGGCGATGTTTCCCGCGCTGTGCGAGGAACTCGGCGTGCCCTGGCGGCGGAACGGCTCGCTGGTCATCGCCCTGAACGAAGGCGACCGTTCCACGCTCCTCGCGCTGAAAGAGCGCGGTGAAAAAAACGGCGTCAAAAGGCTTGAGATCCTTGAACGGGATGCCGTTCTGTCGCTGGAGCCCTCGCTGAATCCGGATGTCGTCTGCGCGCTTTCTGTTCCGGACGGCGCGATCGTCAGCCCTTACGAATTTGCCTTCGCGCTTGCTGATGACGCGGCGCTCAACGGGGTTTCATTCCGCTTCGGCGAAGAGGTTCTGCGGATTTCCGTCCTCCCCGACGGAAGATATGACGTACAGACGCGCGGCGCATCATACGCCTGCCGTGTTCTCGTGAACTGCGCCGGCGCTTCCGGCGCGGAGATCCATAATATGCTTTCCGGTGATAAGCTTCATATGGTCCACCGGCGCGGACAGTACTATCTGCTGGACAGATCAGACAGGCAGCCCTTCTCCCGCACCGTTTTCCAGTGCCCGTCCGCCATGGGAAAAGGCGTCCTTGTCACGCCGACCGTTCACGGCAACCTGCTCATCGGGCCGAATGCGGAGGACATCAGCGATCCGATGGATACCGCCACCACTTCCGCCGGCCTGGCCGAAGTGCTTCGGAAGGCCGTGCTCACCTGGCCGGGCCTGTCCGTGCGTACCAATATCACGAATTTCAGCGGCGTCCGGGCGCATCTGACCGTTGATGACTTTGTTGTCGGCCCCTGCGAAGGCTGTCCCGGATATTTTGAAGCTATCGGAATCGAAAGCCCCGGCCTTTCTTCCGCCCCGGCGATCGGCGCCGAGCTGGCCGGGATGATTGCTTCCTTCCTTAAACTTCCGCAAAAAACCAGCACGGTTCCTTATGTGCCTGCGCCGAAGCCGTTCCACGACATGACTCTGGCCGAACGCGAAGAGGCGGTCCGTTCCGATCCCGCGTACGGGCAGATTATCTGCCGCTGCGAGACGGTCACGGAAGCCGAGATCCGCGCCGCGATACGCCGTCCTGTGGGCGCCCGCTCAGTGGACGCGGTCAAACGCCGCACGCGGGCAGGCATGGGCCGGTGCCAGGGCGGCTTCTGCCTTCCCCGCGTTGCGGAAATCATTGCGGATGAAACCGGAATGCCGTTTGAGGAGATCACCAAGAACGGAGGAAACAGTTTCCTGCTTTCCGGAACGGTCTCATCTTTCCTGAAGGAGGTGCCGGAACATGAGTGAGCGGAATGTCGATATCCTGGTCGTCGGCGCCGGTCCCGCGGGCCTGGCCGCCGCAATCGCCGCCCGTGAAAGCGGAATCGGATCCGTACTCGTCGTCGAACGGGAAAATGAGCCGGGCGGCATTCTCCGGCAGTGTATCCACAACGGTTTCGGCCTGCATCGTTTCAAAGAGGAACTGACAGGGCCGGAATATGCGCAGCGCGATATCGACCGTGCGGCGGAACTGGATATCCCGATCGAATGCTCCACCATGGTGCTTTCCGTTTCGCCGGACTGTACCGCTGTCTGCCTGTCTTCGGCGCGCGGCCTGCAGGTTATCCGTGCCAAAGCCGTTGTCCTGGCCATGGGCTGCCGGGAACGTCCCCGCGGGGCGCTTTGTACCCCCGGCACCCGCTGCGCCGGAATCTACTCGGCCGGAACAGCGCAGCGTTTTGTGAACCTGGAAGGATACATGCCCGGAAAGCGCGTTGTGATTCTGGGCTCCGGGGATATCGGCCTCATCATGGCCCGTCGCATGACGCTGCAGGGCGCAAAGGTGCTCGCCTGCGTGGAGATCATGCCCTATTCCTCCGGCCTGAACCGGAATATTGTCCAGTGCCTTCAGGATTACGGCATCCCGCTCTATCTCAGCCATACCGTGACGGATATCCGCGGCCGGGAAAGGCTGGAGGGAGTTACCGTTTCCAGGGTTGACGAAAAGAGGAATCCGGTTCCGGGCACAGAGATCGATTTGGACTGCGATACGCTTCTGCTTTCCTGCGGCCTGATTCCGGAAAACGAGCTGACGGCCGGCGCCGGGATTGAGCTGTCTCCCGCCACTTCCGGCGCTGTCGTGGACGACAGTTTCTGTACCGGTGTCCCGGGAATCTTTTCCTGCGGTAATGTCCTCCACGTCCATGACCTGGTCGACTATGTTTCCGAAGAAAGCTTCAAAGCGGGCGCCGCGGCGGCGGAATATGTCCTGCACGGCTCCTGCGGCGGCCCGTATATCAAGGTCCTGGACGGCGACGGCGTGCGGGGCACGGTTCCCCAGAAGATCCGGAAAGAGGCCGCCGGCCCTGTCAGCCTGATGTTCAGGCCCGCGGGCGTATACCGCGGCAGCGCGGCCGTCGTGGAATGCGGCGGCAGGGAAATCTGCCGGAAAAAAGCCATGATTTTTACGCCCGGCGAAATGGCGCTGATCACACTGAAACCGGAGGATCTTGCTTCCCTTCCGGAGGACGTGGTCACCGTCCGGATTGAAAGGAGCTGACAGAGATGGAACAGATCATTACCTGTATCAACTGCCCTGTCGGATGCCGCATGACCGTGACGCTTACTGACAGCGGCGAGTTCGAATCCGTTTCGGGTAACACCTGCCCCCGCGGCGCGTCTTACGCCCGCCAGGAATGTACGCTGCCCCTGCGCATGATCACCGCCGTCATCCCGGTCAGCGGCAGCCGTACGCCGCTTTCCGTCAAAACAAACAACCCTGTGCCGAAAAAGCTGATCGGCTCTGTTATGGAAGAACTCGGCCGCGTCAGCGTTTCACTGCCGGTCCGCGCGGGACAGGTAATCCTGCGGGATGTCCTCGGATCCGGCTCCGATATCGTTGCGACGCGCAGCCTGGAATGAAGACGCGGCTTTTGTTTTTTAACTGCTTTGTCTTGTAACGTCCTGTATTGTCTGTTATAATGAGCAGGCATCTGAGCTTGAAAGGAGTTTTATTTCATCATGTTTGAGAAACTTTTCGGTATCGCCGCCGCCGTTGCCGAGGACGCCGCCGCTGCCGGCACTGCTGCCGCCGGTGCAGCCGCAGAAGGAGAAGCTGCACAGCAGGTCAGCTCCATTGCCGCCCTGGCCACCACTTTCCTTCCGCTGATCCTGATCTTCGTTGTTTTCTGGTTCATGCTGATCCGTCCCCAGCGGAAAAAGGACAAGCAGGTAAAGGAAATGCTGAACAACCTGAAAGCCGGAGACCGCATCTGCACCATCGGCGGTATCTACGGTACAATCACCGGCCTGAAGGACGATACGATCACACTGTCCGTCGGCAAGGACAACATGAGCATGGTCGTTGCCCGCTGGGCGATCCGCAGCGTTGAGGAGCTCACCATCGAGAACGACGCGCAGGAACTCAACTGATCAAAGCCATACAATAAAGCAGCCCGGCATCAGCCGGGCTGCTTTTCATATTTTGTCGACAATGTCCACCGGTTCCCTGCCGAACGTTTCATAGATCGACCTGAGATAGGTCTCGTCGCTTCCGTCGTCTGCCGCGGCGGAATCATGCCTGTCGGCCGAAAAGGAACATTCGCTTCCCGTGATCTCACCCAGGATCGTGCAGATGGTGCTGTTCCTTTCCGGTTTGTTCAGGGCGGCGATGTACTGCTGTTCGCCTTCCTGCCGGTTCGCCTGCCAGTGATACTGCTGTCCGCTGCTGCTGATCAGGCTTCCCTGGGAAAGGTAACTCCAGGCGGTGATATCCGCTTTCTGGATCCTGGACATGAACTCTTTCCAGACCGCGCCGGATTCCGCGGTTTTTATCGCTTTCACCGAGGCGGTTTTTGGAGCGGAATCTCCCGGCTTTACTGTCTTCTTTGCGGCCGGGGCGGGATTCTGTTCTGAAGGCGCCTGGACGGCTCCGCTGCTGATCCGCGCGCTCAGGTCGTCAATGCGCTTCTCAAGCTCGGTGATCCGGTCCGTCAGGGACCGGTTGTCCGCTTCGTCAATCTTCAGGCAGCACTTGACCGCGGCGTTCTCAAGCGCAAGCCGCGGCGTGGAGGACCATCTCATCTCTGTTTCAAGCGACATGAACAGGTCCAGGATCCTGATCAGCCTGCTGAGGGTAACCTGTTCACCCTGCCGTACATATTCTGCCGCTTCTTCGTCCGTGATATCCGTGATCCTGGAAAGATCGCCCGGGCTCGCCTGGGCGATCAGCAGCGTTCTGACGTGCCTGCACACGTCTTTCGCGAATACCGCCGGATCCTTTCCTTCACGCATCAGCCGGTCGATCATGGAGAACGCCTTCCCCGCGTCGCGTTCAGCGATTGCGCCGCAGAACTCAAACAGGAAATCTGCGTCGCTGGTGCCGAGGATGCTGCGGACCAGTTTTTCGTCCACCTTGTCGCTGTATCCCAGGCACATGTCCAGTATGCTCAGCGCGTCGCGCATGCCGCCTTCGGCAGCCCTGGCAATCAGCATCAGTGCGCCGTTCGTGACTTCCGCGCCCGCTCCGTCCGCCGCTTCCTTCAGCCGGCCCGCAATCTCCGGAATCGGAATTCTGCCGAAATCGAAACGCTGGCACCTGCTCAGGATCGTTTCGGGAAGCTTCTGCGGTTCCGTGGTCGCCAGGATGAACACGACATGCGCCGGCGGTTCCTCCAGCGTTTTCAGCAGCGCGTTGAAAGCGGAGGTGGACAGCATATGGACTTCGTCAATGATATATACCTTATAGTTGCCGTACTGCGGAGGATATTTGACCGTATCCCTGAGCTCGCGCATTTCATCAACGCCGTTGTTGCTGGCTGCGTCGATTTCGATCACGTCCAGGGTTTCTTCCCTGTCTGCACGCAGGCAGTTTTCACATTCGCCGCAGGGATCGCCGTTCTTCGGATCCAGGCAGTTGATCGCTTTGGCGAGGATCTTTGCCGTGGATGTCTTACCTGTTCCGCGGGAGCCGCAGAACAGGTAAGCGTGCGCGATTCTCTTTGCAATCACCTGGTTCCTCAGGGTGTCGATGATCGCGTTCTGTCCGACGACATGCGAGAAATCCTTCGGCCTCCACTCCCGGTATAGCGCGCGATATGCCATCTTATTCCCCGCTTTCTTTCTGTTCGGTTAAAATCATGTCACGGAATTTCTCCAGCGTTTTCAGCCCGATGCCCTTTACGGCTGTCAGGTCCTCCGGATAATGGAAGGGACCGTGTTCGCGGCGTTCCGCGACGATCAGCGCGGCAATCGTCTCCCCGACGCCGGGCAGCGCGGTCAGTTCTTCTGCGTCGGCCTCGTTGACGTTTATGGTTCCGTTGCCCGCAGGTGCAATTCCGGGAATCCCCTGGTCCTGCCGCTCTCCGGAACGAAAACGGGCCGGTCCCGCCTTCCGTGCGCAGAGGGCGGGAACCGCGCAGGCCGCAAGGCCGGCCACCAGCAGGACCAGGCCGGCGGCCTTTCTGATCCGCTCAGACATCTTTCCTGACTTTCTGTCCCTGTTTGGTATCCTCAAGGATATAACCGGCTTTGATGATCCGGTCGCGGAGTTCGTCGCTCTTTGCCCAGTCCCGGTTCTTTCTTGCTTCAGCCCGTTCACGGACAAGCTCCGCGATCTCCTCGGGAAGTTCTTCCTCCTTCTTGCTGAGGATGCCGAGAACGTCGCAGATTGCTCCGAGGCTGTCCAGCGCGGCCTTTGCCGCTTCGCGTGACGCGCCCTGTCCGATTGTCACGTTCGCGTCCTTTACCAGCTCAAAGACGGCACCGAGCGCGTCCGCCGTGTTCATATCGTCGTCCATGGCGTCGTCAAAGCGTTTTTCATATCCCTTCAGGCGCTCCGTAAAGGCCTTTTCCTCCTCGTTCAGCGGCCTGTCTTCTCCGTTGTCCATCTGGAATTTCAGCGAGTTTCTGGCGGTATACAGGCGGTTCAGGCTTGCGTTCGCGGCTTCAATCTGATCGCGGCTGAAATTGATCGGGCTGCGGTAATGGGCGCTGAGCATAAAGAGGCGGACTGCCTCCAGGTCGTATTCCTTCGCGATATCCCGGACCGTGAAGAAATTGTTGAGGCTCTTGCTCATCTTCTGGTTGTCCACATTGATGAAACCGTTGTGCATCCAGTAGCGGACAAACGGTTTTCCCGTCGCGCCTTCGCTCTGGGCAATCTCATTCTCATGATGCGGGAACAGCAGGTCCTTTCCGCCGCAGTGAATGTCAAAAGTCTCGCCGAGATATTTCATGCTCATGGCGGAGCATTCGATATGCCAGCCCGGGCGGCCTTCGCCCCACGGGCTTTCCCAGAACGGTTCTCCGGGCTTTTTTGCCTTCCAGACCGCAAAATCTTCCGGTGATTCCTTGTCCGTCTCGACGTTCAGGCGCTCGCTCGCTCCGTTCTCCCGGTCGTCTGTACTCTGGCCGGAAAGCTTGCCGTATCCGGGAAATGCGGATACGCGGTAGTAGACGTCGCCGGAGGGTGTGGCGTAGGCGCGGCCGTTTTCGATCAGCCTGGCGATCAGGCTGATAATTTCCGGAATATGCTCCGTTGCCTTGGGATGCACCGTTGCGGGACGGATCCCGAGCGCGGCCGCGTCCTTGTAGTATTCGGCGATGAAGCGGTCCGCCAGTTCCTTGACGGTAATTCCTTCCTCGTTGGCCCTTTTGATCATCTTATCGTCAATGTCGGTAAAGTTCTGGACAAAGGTGACCTGGTATCCTTCCCTTTCCAGCTGCCGCCTCAGCACGTCAAATGTGATGAAAGGCCTGGCGTTGCCGATATGGAAATAGTTGTATACGGTGGGTCCGCAGGCGTAAATGCCGACTTTCCCCTCATGGATCGGCGTGAATGTTTCCTTTTTCCGGGTCATGCTGTTATAGATCTGCATATATTATGACGCTCCTGTCCTTCTTTTCTTTTTTCTGTGGATTCCCCTGATAATAACAATGATCCAGATACCCGCGGCAGTGCCAGCAGTAACTGCTGTGATCAGTCCGATATCGGCAGGAATATGGAAGGGATTGCCGGCTTTGCCGGATCCGTTGTCCTCCGAATCGATTCTGCCGCGGATCGTACACAGCTCTTTTCCGTCTGCGTCCGTGACTGTGAAAACCATTGGCACGGAACTGACGTACTGACTGTCCGGCAGCCTGAACGCTGCGGTAAACGCCATGTCGGGGCAGTCTGCATCGGGAGTGAAATGAACGGTATCGCTCTGTTTCGTCATTACGATCCGTTTTCCGTTCACGGAGGTAAAGACCGGCAGGCTTTGCTCCTCCGTTTCCGTATACGGCAGCTCCATGCGGATGGAAACCGTCAGTTCTGTTCCGGTATGTTCCTTCAGCCCGATTTGTCCGGAGAAAGTGTTGTATGCACCTCTGGACCAGGACCATTCCTCACCCGGAACAAGCGTTACCCTGCCGGCTTCTTCGCAAAGCGCGGAAACGCAGCAGCATATCAGGAGGATCAGCAGTGCCGGAATCCGCAGGATTCTGATCTTCATGCGGGTTCATTCCTGCCTTTTTTCATTTTCGGTGCTTTCCGCGCTCTGCGGAAAATTCCGGATCCTGTCGCTTAACTGATCAAGGGACTGGTTCACCTTTTCAGCCGTTTTCCCGACGGAAGCGGCGCCGTCAAACAGTTCGTTGATTTCATTGCTGACCGGAGAATCCGGTACTTCGGCGGGCGTGACGTCCTCTTCTTCCTCTTCTTCCATTTCTTCCTCGTCTTCCGCAGCGGCAGGAATGTCCTCCGTTACAGGCCGGACCATCCTGTTGGAAGAGGCGTATTTTTCCGCCCGCATGTCGTTAAGCTGCTCGTCGAGCTGTTTCAGCTCCGAGAGCATCTTCGTCATGGCTTCCGGAAAGGTTTCCCCCTTCAGCCAAAGGGCATAGGTTTTGTGCGCAAGATCGTTCAGGACCTCCCTGCGGCGGTTCTGAATGGTCACTTCATCCACCTTGTACCTGGTGTTGTTCGCAATGTTTGCCGCTGTGTTTCCGACAGCTTTCATTCCTTTGATCCAGAGCGATTTGGCCCTGTCGCGGATGTTCAGCTTTCCGGTCACGGGGATCTCCTCCTTTTGATATGGGATGCGGAAACCGTGTTTCTTCAGCAGATCAGGTGCAGCGACGCAGGATTGATCCTGAAATCGACGCTTGACAGGGACACGATATCCCCATCTATGTTAATTCTCAGGTCCTTGCCCTCTATGAGGACCCGCTTCACTTTCCGGTGCCGCGTGATCCTGAATTTCAGTGCTCGGGAAAGCATCAGCCCGGGAAGGTGGAACGGTATCTGCCATCTTCCGATGCCGCGGATCAGGACCAGGTCGAGCAGCCCGTCCCGGATATCCGCCGCAGGGCAGATCGGGATTCCCCCGCCGATAAACCGTCCGTTCGCGATGGAACAGATCAGGTATTCGCCTGTCTCTTCCTCTCCGTCCGCCGTAACGGTCAGCCTGACGCTTTTGTAGTGAAAGATTGCTTTTATCAGTCCCAGAAAATAAGGGGTTAGCCCGCGGTGCTTTTCTTTTTCGCTTTCCGCGTAATCCAGCACTGTTACGTCAAAACCTGTGCCGCATACATTCAGGAAAAAGCGGTCGTTCACGGTGCCGGTATCAATCGGACGGGCTTCCCCGCTCAGAATCAGCTGAAGCGCAGCGGACGGATCATTGGGAATTCCGGCGGATTTGATAAAGTCGTTCCCGGTTCCCGCGGGAATGATTCCCATCGTTTTCCCCGTGCCTGTCAGCCCGGCGGCTACTTCGCCCGCCGTTCCGTCTCCGCCCACCGATACCACTGCCGCGGCATCCGGGTCGGACGCGAGCTCCGCGGCGATCTGCGTAGCGTGGCCGGGTTTTTCGGTCTGAAAGATCCGGTATTCGACGTTGTCCGCGGAAAGCTTTTCCTCAAGCTTCTGCATGACTGACAGTGAAAAGCCGGTGCCTGCTGCAGGATTTACAATAAATGCGTAATACATCTTTTAACCCCTGACCGTCCGTTTTTGCAGAAAATCCCCTTTCCGGCGTCAGTCAGACTGGCGGAAAGGGGAAAAAGGATCACAGATTCTTCAGGATCTTTTCCGCGATCTGCGGACCGGTCAGTTCGTACTCTTTCAGCAGGTCTGCCGGTTTGCCGCTCTGGCCGAATACGTCGTTAATTCCGATCTTGAGGAATTTTTCAACGCCGTGGCCGATGATCGCAGAAGCGACCGCGTCCCCGAGTCCTCCGATAACGGAGTGTTCTTCCACCGTGAATACTTTTTTACACTTTGCGGTATATGTCCGGGCCAGTTCCTCGTCAAAAGGCTTGAGCGTATGGAAGGAAACCAGCGCGGCATTGATGCCCTGCCCGGCGAGGATGTCCGCCGCTTCGATAGCGTGTTCCAGCATGATCCCGCAGGTAAAGATGGCGCAGTCGGTGCCGTCGCGGAGCACGTCGCCCTTGCCGACGGTGAAGGGCCGGGGATCATAGACGGGAGTTGCAAGCCTTGCGGTGCGGATATATACGGGGCCTTCGATTTTCGCCGCGGCCTCGACGCACTGGTAACACTCGTTGGCGTCGGAAGGAACAAATACGGTCATCCCGGGAAGCACGCGCATCAGGGCGATATCTTCGATGGCCTGATGGCTTCCGCCGTCTTCACCCAGGGTGATGCCCGCATGGCTGAAACCGAATTTTACGTTGAATTTCGGATAACACACGCCGTTCCGGATCTGGTCGTAGTTCCGTCCGGCAAACACCGCGAACGTGGAACAGAACGGAATCAGCCCCATCGTGCTCATGCCGGCGGCCACGTCCACCATGTTCGCCTCGGCAATGCCGCAGTCATAGAACCGGTCCGGATAAGCCTTCTTGAATCCGTTTGTCATGGTCGCGCCGGCAAGGTCAGCGTCCAGCACGACGACTTTTTCGTTTTCTTCGCCCAGTTTCACAAGGGCTTCGCCGTAAGCAACACGTACTGCTTTCTTTTCCATTTTCTCAGCCCTCCAGTTCTTTCAGTGCCTGAGCGGCCTGTTCAGCGTTCGGCGCTTTTCCGTGCCAGCCGACCTGGCCTTCCATAAAGCTGACGCCCTTGCCCTTGAGCGTGTTGAGGATGATATATCTGGGCTTTCCGGGACACGCGGGCGCGTGCAGCGCTTCGACGACCTGTTTCATGTCGTTGCCGTCGGCCACTTCGATGACGTCGTATCCGAATGCAAGCGCCTTGGCCTTGATGTCGCCGAGGCTCATGACCTCGTCGTTGGTGCCGTCAATCTGGAGCCCGTTATGGTCAAGAATGACCGTCAGGTTGTCCAGTTTGTAATGCGCGGCGGCCATGCTGGCTTCCCAGACGAGGCCTTCCTGGCTTTCGCCGTCACCGATGATCGTATAGACGTGGCACTTTTTCCCGGTATGCTTCGCGCCCAGCGCCATGCCGACCGCGATGGAAATGCCCTGTCCGAGGGATCCGGTGGAAGCATCGACGCCGGGGCACTTTTTCGTGTCCGGATGTCCCTGGAGAATGCCGTGAAGCTGACGGAAATGATCGAACTCCTCCCGGCCGAAGAAACCGCGTTCGCAAAGCGTGCCGTAAAGTGCGGGAGCGGAATGGCCCTTGGAAAGGACAAACCGGTCACGGTCGGGGTTTTTGTCGTCTTTTGGATCGACGTTCATCACGTCGAAATACAGTGCGACCATAGCTTCCGTGCTGGAAAGGGATCCGCCGGGATGCCCCGCACCGGCGGCGGCAGTCATGATAATGATGTCTCTTCTCACCTGCCGCGCGTATGATTCAAGAGTCTGAATGTCCATTTCCGTCCCTCCGATCAGGTGTTTTGATTGGGTTTACACAATAAAATATTATATGTTCCGGTGTATTCATTGTCAAGATTCCGGCAGGGTCAGGGCGCCTGTTTCCGTCATTCTTCTCAATGCTTCCGCCAGCGCGATCCGTCCGTGCACATACGTCAGTCCGCCCTGCATATACGCGGTGTACGGAGGCCGTATCGGTCCATCCGCGCTCAGTTCAATGCTGGCGCCGGCCACAAACGTTCCCGCTGCCATCACGACCTGGTCCCCATAGCCCGGCATATCCCAGGGTTCCGGCATCGCCATGCTGTCCACGGGGCTCGAGGTCTGGATCCCCTGGCAGAACGCGACCAAGCGCTCCGGCGTCTCCATTCTGATCGCCTGGATGATATCCGCCCGGCGTGATGCGGACGCAGGCGTCGTTTCCATACCAAGCCTTTCAAATATCCTCGATGCGAGCAGAGCGGTTTTCAGCGCCTGGGCCACGGTATGGGGGGCCATGAACAGTCCCTGGTAGAACGGACGGTAGGAGGCTTCATAGGAACCGATCTCCCTGCCCAGTCCGGGCGCGGTCAGCCTGCCGGCGATCCGTTCAACCGCTTCCCTTTTCCCGGCCACATAGCCGCCGGTCGGGGCGATTCCGCCGCCCGGGTTCTTGATCAGGCTTCCGACGCACAGGTCGGCGCCGTGATCAGTCGGTTCGTCCGCGCAGACAAATTCACCGTAGCAGTTATCCACCATCAGCGTTACGCCGGGATGGCGGGTATGGATCATGTCGGCCAGTTCCTCAAAATCCTCCGGGAAAAGGCTCGGCCGCCAGGCGTATCCGCGGCTGCGCTGCGCGATAACAAGCGTCGTGTTGTCCGTGATCGCCTGTTCCACTGCGGCTGTATCGATCCTGCCGTCCTTCAGCTCCACACATCCGAAGCTGACGCCCATTTCCTTCAGGGATCCCGGAGGAGTGTCTTTCCCGGTGCCGATCACGCCCTGCAGCGTATCATAGGGCATCCCCGTGGCGCTGACGATCCGGTCGCCGGGGCGCGTCAGCCCGAACAGCGTCAGGCTCAGCGCGGCGGTTCCGCTGGAGACGTGCGGCCTCATGAGCGCCGCTTCGGTGTGGAAAAGATCCGCGTAGATCCTTTCGAGCGTATCTCGCCCGATATCGTCATAACCGTATCCGGACGAAGGTGCAAAATGCCGGTAGCTGACGCCCTTCTTCCGGAACGCGTCCAGCACCTGCCTTGTCCGGACCACCTCATTCCCGTCAATCAGGGAGAAAGAGCCCTCCAGTTCCTTCTCCGCTGTGCTGATCATCTGTTCAATCCTGTCCATCCTTACTCCTTCATGCGAGCAGGCGCCTGATCTCGTCCAGGGCGCCCTCCCTGTCTGTCCTGACATACTGTATGCTTTCTTCCCGGCGCAGGAACGTCATCTGGCGCTTTGCGTAGTGCCGCGTTCCCGTCCGGATCCGTTCCGCCGCGTCTTCGATGCTGTATTCGCCGCGGATACAGGGGATCATCTCCTTGTATCCGAGTCCGCTCATGCTCTGCGCATTCTCCGGTACTCCCTCGTTCAGCAGCGCTTCAACCTCTTCCCGCAGCCCGCTTCGGATCATCCCGGTGACGCGGCTGTTGATCCGCTCGTAGAGCACCGCCCGGTCCATCTGCGTGGAAACGGCCTTCCATATGAATCTTCCGTCGTTTCCGTTCTCCCGGGCCGGCTGCTCCGAGAAAGGAACGCCGGTTGCCTTCCACACTTCAATTGCCCGGATAACGCGCCTGACGTCGTTCACAGGCAGCTTCCCGGCAGTAACCGGATCAACCGCCGCCAGTTCCCGGTGCAGCTCAATCCTGCCCGCCTCCGTCTGCGCAACGGTGTTCAGTTCCGCGCGCAGCGCCTCGTCCGCCGGAACGGCGCCCATGGACATCGGATGCATCATTGCCTGCAGATAGAGCGCCGTTCCGCCGACAAAAAGGGCCTTCCGGTTCCGATCGTGCAGCGAAAGGATCAGCTTTTCCGCCGCATCCCTGTAATCGGCCACGCTGTATGCGTCTGCCGGTTCACAGATGTCCAGCATGTGGTGCGGAACGCCCTGCATTTCTTCCGCCGTCGGTTTGGCCGTGCCGATATCCATCCGCCGGTAGATCTGCATGCTGTCCATGCAGATGATATGCCATCCTTCCGACTTCGCGAGCTGTACGCCGATCTGCGTCTTTCCGCTGGCGGTGGGCCCGGTCAGCACCCTGCAGACGATCTTTTCCGTCATATCCGCCCCGGTCATTTCTGGATCCGCCTGAACTTTTTGTCCAGCTCCCTGTGGGTGATCGCCACGACCAGCGGCCTCCCGTGTGGGCATGTGGGCGTCACTTTCTTTTCGATCATCGTATCGAGAAGATCCCGCAGTTCGTCTTCGGTCAGCGCGTCTCCGCCCTTTACCGCGTGCTTGCAGGCGGTCTGCAGCAGCGCGGTCCGTTTTTTCTCGAAAGTCGGATCCCGTCCGTTCTGCAGCTCCTCAATCACGTCCCTGATGAAATCCTTTGCCTGCGCTTCCCCCAGGATCATCGGGATCGTGCGTACGGCCACGTCGCGTTCCCCAAAGGATTCAACGGTCATGCCGATGCTTTCCAGTGCCTCCCGGTTGTCCTCCAGCAGCCGCTGTTCTGCGTTCGTCACGCTGACCACAATGGGAACGAGCAGCTCCTGTCCGGCCTGGTCTCCGTTAATGTGCTCCTTCATCAGCCGGTCAAACAGCAGGCGTTCGTGCACAGCATGCTGGTCGATCATCAGCAGCTGGTCTTCATACTCAGCAAGGATAAACGTGTTGAACAGCGCGCCGAATACCTTCAGCGGCTTTTTCATTTCCGGAAGGATCGTGCTGACCTGCTCCGCCTTTTCACGCATCACCGGGACGGAATGTACGGCGGGAGCCGGCTGTTCCTCCTGTTTTGCGGGAGCCGGCCTGACTTCCCTGAACTCAGGAGCGGGCCTGAAGGGAGCCGACTGCGGAACCGCCGCGGCCTCAGCGGGAAGCGTTTTGCTGACGCTGACCACCGTATCCGTTTTCGGAACAACGATCCGCGGCGCGGCAGGCGCCGGCTCTGCTTCCTTCTCTTTAACCAGGGGCATCTCCGTGGGATGCTCAAGCGCGTCGCGTTCCTTCAGCGCCGTCAGGACCGCGCTGTGTACGGCTTCATATACGCCCGTTTCATCCCTGAACCGGACCTCCAGTTTATTCGGATGGACATTGACGTCCACCGCTTCGTAGGCAATCGTGATATACAGCGCGCAGACCGGGAACTTTCCGATCATGACCCGCTCCCTGCAGGCGTTCTCCACCGCTTCGTTCAGGATTTTGCTGTGCATGACCCGGCCGTTGATAAAGAACAGTTCCTGGCTGCGGTTCCCGCGCGCGTTTTCCCCGATGCCGACAAATCCCCGGATAACCAGTCCGTTCCCGTGATCGTCCACCGTTTTCATGGCTTTCATCGCGCGGCTGCCGTAGACGGTCTGCAGCGCCGTGGCGGACTGCCCGTCGCCCGGGGAATGGAATTCCGTTTTTCCGCCCGAAATATAACGGAAACTGATGTCGGGCCTGCTCAGCAGCAGCTGCGTCATCAGTTCATGAACGGCCGCCGCTTCCTGCCCCGCTTTTTTCATGAAGCCCTTCCGGACCGGCACGTTGTAGAACAGGTCGTTCACGACGACGGTCGTTCCGACGGGGCAGGCGGTTTCCCGGATATCCGTGATCTTTCCGCCTTCGTTCGTGACTTTCAGCCCGGTTTCCCGCTCGGCGGTACGCGTCGTCATCGTCACCTTTGAAACGGCTGCGATGCTCGCGAGCGCTTCTCCGCGAAACCCAAGCGTCGCGATGGCGTTCAGGTCCTGTTCCCGGCTGATTTTGCTGGTCGCGTGCCGCTCAAACGCCATGCGGATATCGCTCTCGTCTATCCCGCACCCGTTGTCGGCCACGCGGATGTAATCCATGCCGCCTTCCCTGATCTCCACCGTCACCGCGGTCGCGCCGGCGTCCAGGCTGTTTTCGACCAGTTCCTTGATCGCAGCGGCCGGCCGTTCGACGACTTCCCCGGCTGCGATCTTGCCGATCAGGTTTTCACTCAGCGGTCTGATCCTGCCCATATGCTGCTCCTTTTACAGTTTTCTGGCTTTTTCCCTCAGGACAAACAGCATGTTCATTGCGTCCATCGGCGTGATCGCCATCACGTCGATCTGCTGCAGCTCCTGAATGATCTCATCTTTCCTGTATTCGAACAGGTCCACCTGCTCGTTCTTCCTGTTTACGGATTCCTCGCCGAGGATGTTCTGGCCGATCGTGTTCTGGTTGATATCGCTGACCTCCAGGCGCGCCTGGATTTCATGCGCGCGCACGATGACCGGATGCGGAACCCCTGCGAGCCGCGCGACATGGACGCCGAAGCTCCTGTCCGCTCCGCCCCGGACGATCTTCCGCAGGAAAATCACGTCCTCGCCGTGTTCCTTTACGGATATGCAGTAATTCTTGACGCCCTCCAGGTGCCCTTCCAGCTCGCTCAGTTCATGGTAATGCGTCGCGAACAGGGTTTTCGCGCCGATTTTTTCCCTGTCGGCGATGTATTCAACCACAGCCCACGCGATGGACAGGCCGTCAAAGGTGCTCGTTCCGCGCCCGATCTCGTCCAGGATGATCAGGCTGTTCTTCGTGGCGTTGCGCAGGATGTGCGCGGTCTCGCTCATCTCCACCATGAAGGTGCTCTGCCCGCTGGCAAGGTCGTCGCTGGCGCCCACGCGCGTGAAGATCCGGTCGCATACCGGCAGGCTGGCCTCCTTTGCGGGTACAAAGCTGCCGATCTGGGCCATCAGGCAGATCAGCGCCACCTGCCGCATATAGGTGCTCTTGCCGGCCATGTTGGGTCCGGTGATGATCATCATCCGGTTTTCGCCGCAGTCCAGCAGCGTGTCGTTCGGAATGAACTCGCCGTCCTTCATGTTCCGTTCCACGACGGGATGCCGGCCCTCCGTAATGGACAGCGTCCCCTCGGTGTTGATGGACGGGCGCACGTACCGGTTTTCGGAAGCCGTCCTGCTCAGGCTCTGGAACACGTCCAGTTTCTTCAGGGCCTGCGCGGTCTGCTGAATGCTGCCGATCCGCTCCGCGATACGGTCCCGGATCTCGCTGAACAGCTGAAGCTCAAGCCGGACGCTCTGTTCCTGCGCGCCGATGATCTTCTGCTCCACTTCCTTCAGTTCGGGCGTCATGAACCGTTCCGCGTTCGTCAGCGTCTGCTTCCGGATATAGCGGTCCGGCACCTGGCTGAGGAAGCTTTTCGTGATCTCAATATAATATCCGAATACTTTGTTGTACTGGATACGCAGGTTCCGGATCCCCGTCGCTTCCCGCTCGGAGGCTTCCAGGTCAAGGATCCACTTCTTGCCGTTGGTCTGCGCCTCCCGGTATTCGTCCAGCATGGGCGAATAGCCGCCCCGGATGATTCCGCCTTCCGTGATTACGGCAGGCGCGTCCGGATGGATCGCCCGCTCGAGCAGTTCCGTAAGGTCTTCCAGCGGGTCCAGTTCGTCGCGGATCTGCGTCATTTCACCGGAACGGACGTCCCGGAGCAGGTCGCGTATCGCGGGGATCCTCTTCAGGCTGGCGCAGAGCGCCAGGCAGTCCCGGGCGTTCATGTTCCTGTACGCAACCTTGTTCATCAGGCGTTCCATGTCGTATACGCCTTCCAGCTCTTCGGAAAGCGTCATGCCGAGCACCCGGTCCCGGACCAGCTCCTCCACCGCGTCCAGCCGGCTGTTGATCTCCCCGGCTTCCAGCAGCGGCTGTTCCACCCAGCTCCGGAGCAGGCGCCCGCCCATGGCGGTGCTGGTTTTGTCGATCAGTCCGAGCAGCGTGCCCTTCCGTTTCTCGCCCCTCAGGCTTTCCGTCAGTTCAAGGTTCCTTCGCGTATTCTGGTCAAGCAGCATGGTCCGCCCGTTTTCCGCGAACCGCACGGACCGGATATGCTCCAGGCTGTTTTTCTGGGTTTCATGCAGGTAGCGGAGCAGGGCGCCTGCAGCGCATGCCGCGTTCTTTCTCTCCGCCAGGCCGAGCGAGGTCAGCTGCGTCAGGTGGAAATGGCTGCACAGGGTCTCCTCTGCGTTTTTGCGCTGGAACCAGGCCTGGGGCTGTCCGTTCAGTCCCCGGATCCCGCTGCCCGCTGCCGCGGTCAGCGCCGCGGCGTCGTTGCAGATCACTTCCATCGGCTGAATCCGGGCAATCTGGGACGCAAGCAGGTTCATCTCCGGTTCCATGACAAAGAACTCGCCCGTGGAAACGTCCGCCCATGCGATTCCCGCCTGCTTTCCGTCTATGCAGACGCACATGATGTAATTGTTGGCCTTGTCCTCAAGCATCGCCGGGTCCGTAACCGTACCGGCAGTGATCACGCGGACGACGTCCCGGTCCACCAGCCCTTTCGCGAGCGCCGGATCCTCCATCTGCTCGCAGATGGCGACCTTGTATCCCCGGGCGATCAGCTTTTCGATATATGTATTGACAGAGTGGAACGGTACGCCGCACATCGGCGCGCGTTCCTCCAGTCCGCAGTCTTTCCCCGTCAGCGTCAGTTCGAGCTCTTTGGACGCGGTTTTCGCGTCCTCAAAGAACAGCTCGTAGAAATCCCCGAGCCGGAACAGGAGCAGGCAGTCCGGATACGTGTCATGAATCCGCAGGTACTGCTGCATCATGGGTGATAGTGCCATGCTTTTCCCTCTTTCAGCGGCATCCGCTGCAGCCGCTGCAGTTTCCGCTGCAGCCGGAGCCGCCGCCGTTTTCGTCTTCCGTTTCTCCCGTAATAACCAGGCGAAGGATCCTGTTCACGTTGTCCATCATCGTCTGGAAATCTTTCCGGTAATCCTTCAGCGTCCGGATCATTTCATTTTCGTTCATCCGGTTCTCCGCTTCTTCCATTTCCCGGCTGGCTTCCGCCAGTTCTTCCGGGTTCATGTTGGCGGAGGACAGGACCGTTTCCACCCGGTTCCTTTTTTCGATCATATCCCCGAGGGCCTTTGCCGCGTCAGGATCCCGTTTCACGTCGTTCTCCTGCTGCTTCATCTTCCGGTATGTTTCGCTTTCCAGGATGGCTTCAGCCAGCTCCTGGGCTTTCATCATCACGTTTCTCATGCTTTTCCTCCCGGTATCCTTTCGCCTGCCAAAGTATTGTTCTTCAGGTTTGTGATCCTGCATTTCATGATCTGCCCGATGTCCTGTTCAGTTCCTTCCACCGTCACGGAAACCGCGTGGCGGCCTTTTCCGGACACGGCGAGGCGGCTCCGGCGGCTCAGTCCTTCTACCAGGATCTCCTCCTCCTGTCCGATAAAGCGTTTCAGCGTTTCCTGCTGGAGTTGCTCCTGCAGGGAGATCAGCCGCTGGATCCTTTCCGTGGATACCTCGTCCGGGATGATTCCTTCCATTTCTGCCGCCTTTGTGCCGGTTCGCGGGCTGTAAATGAATGTGAACGCACTGTCAAACTTCACCTCGCGCACCAGGCTCATCGTGTCCTCAAACTGGGCTTCCGTCTCGCCCGGGAAACTTATGATGATATCCGTGCTCAGCCCGATGCCCGGGATCGCGCTGCGCAGCCTGGAGACCCTGTCCAGGTACTGTTCCCGGGTATAATGCCGGTTCATCTTTTTCAGGATTTCGTTGTTTCCGCTTTGCACCGGCAGATGGAACTGCGGCAGGATATGCTTTCCTTTCGCCATGACGTCGATCAGGTCGTCGCTCAGGTCCTTCGGATGGCTCGTCATGAAGCGGATCCGGGGAATCCCGATGCCGTCGAGCTTTTCCAGCAGCCCTGCAAAAGTGGGATTGCCGGGAAGGCCTTTGCCGTAGCTGTTCACATTCTGGCCCAGCAGCATGATTTCTTTCACGCCGGAGGCCGCCAGTTCCTCTGCTTCCCGGAGAATCGTTTCCGGATCACGGCTGCGTTCCCTTCCGCGGACATATGGAACGATACAGTAACTGCAGAAGTTGTCGCATCCGTACATGACCGTCAGGTATGCCGCGTCCTGCCGCAGCCGCCTGACGGGAAGTCCTTCGGCGATCACGTCCCGGTCTTCCACGTTCACGGTCTGTTTCCCGGCGTTCAGCGTCTCATACAGCATTTCCGGCAGTTTATGAAGGTTTGCCGTGCCGAACGCGAGGTCAACGAATTTGTATTTCTTCAGGATGGTCTCCGCCATGCCGGGTTCCTGGATCATGCATCCGCATACGGCAATCACCATGTCCGGCTTCTGTTTCCTGACTTCTTTGAGCCAGGTCACGTTGCCGAGCGCCCTGCGCTCCGCGTTTTCCCGCACGCAGCACGTATTGAAGATCACAAAATCGGCGTCCTCCCGCTTTTCGGAAGCCACCATCCCCATCTCTTCCAGCATGCCGGCGATCTTTTCGGAATCGTGCGCGTTCATCTGGCACCCGTAGGTCACCACGTGATAGCTCCCCGGCCTGTGCGGCAGTGCGCGCACCATGGCGGCAAATTCGGCCTGCCGGGCCATTTCCTCCTGCGGAACGGTCATTTCTCCGCGATCCATTTTTCCCTCTCCTGCCTGATTTCTTTTCCTGTTCTTTTACGGGTCATTTCCATGAGTCCGAGCCGTGTCCATCCGTGGATCACAGTTTTGATCCGGTCGTTCCGGAAGCATTCATACAGCCTGTCAGAAACCAGACTCCGGTCTGTTTCTGAATCCATGTCAATAAAGTCGATCAGGATGATACCGCCCAGGTTCCTGAGCCTGGCCTGTCTGGCAATCTCTCCGCAGGCCTCCAGGTTGGTCTCCAGGAAGGTCCTTTCCTTTGATCCTTTTCCGTTCGAGGACGCCGTGTTCACGTCGATCACGGTCATCGCCTCGCATCGGTCGATCACGATGTTTCCGCCTCCGGGAAGCCGTACCGTCCTCTCGGAGGCCTGCTTCAGCTGCATGCTGATCTCATCCCCCGGGCCGTCCGTTACAGTGACGGTTTCGTATCCGCCGGCGGCATAGTCCTCCTTCAGCCTGGCCAGCGGGTCGTTAACGCTGAATACCGTGCCCGGCTTTCCGCCTTCCGCCGCCCTGCGGCGGATGTCTTCCCAGATGCCGAAGAGCCTGTCTGTTTCCGCCCTGATCGTCTCTTCGTCCGTTTCCGCCGCCGCGTTCCGCATCACCAGTCCGAAACGTCCGTCAGCGATCTGCGTGCCGGTATCTTTCAGGCGTTTGCGTTCCGCTTCGTCCCTGACGCGGCTGCTGACGCCGATATACCGGTTCATCGGCATCAGGATGACCGTGCTTCCCGGCAGGGTGATGTCCCTGGTCAGGAAAGCCCCTTTATCGCCTGTTTCCTCTTTTTTGACCTGCAGCACGAGCGTATCCCCGGACTGGATTTCCCCGCCCGTGAAGCTTCCGCTTTCCTCGTCCAGGGGCAGGAATCCGTTCTTCTTCCGGCCGATATCGGCAAACGCGCAGTTCATGCCCGGCATCATTCTGTCGATCCGCCCCAAAAGAACGGAGCCGCTCCGGTCATCTGATTCGGCAGAGATGTATTCCACGAGCCTGCCGTCTTCCGTCACCGCGCAGAATCCGGAACCGCAGATAATCTTTCTGTCTGTTTTCATAACGTCTCCAGGGGAACAAGCCTGTCGTTTTCATCCATGCCCAGCAGGGCCGTCCTGGTGATCAGCATACGGACTTCCTCACCCTCGATCCCGGCCTCCCGGGACAGCGCTTCAATAAGCATACCCGGCTTGCAGGCCTCCCTCTCCGTCAGGACGAGGGTCGCGAGGATATGCTGCCCTTCGCCTTTCAGCTCATAAATCAGCGGCTTGATATCACATTCCTTCAGCGCCGTCTTGGTCTTGCGCATCGCGGGAACGGTTTCCTTCGCCATCATGGCGGGAATGGCCGCAGTCAGCTTTCCCGCCTGCCCCGGATCCCGGATCAGCAGGTCGTATTCCGCCGCCCGCAGGCTGGCCATGAGCGCCGGATGCTTCTGGTCCAGCGGCCGCGCCTCGCTCAGCTGCATTTCGGGAGGCATCGCTTTGTTCATCCGATCCAGGAATTCCTCGGAGCTGACATCCTCAGCCATCGTCACGTCCATGATTTCCCTTTTGCCGCAGGCACCGGTGGACAGCGCGCTGGCGAAGGTGATCAGGATATGGGGATTGAAACCGTTGGAATAGGCCACCGGCAGGCCGCTCCTGCGCAGGCCGCGCTGGACGCTCCGCTGGATGTCCAGGTGGCCGATATGCCGGATCCGTTCCCCTTTTTCAAACACTGCCAGCATTCGCATACGCGCATACTCCTTTCCACCGCTGGAGTCCGCATCCGTTGCAGCCCTTCCGGCAGTCCTTTGTCGTTTCCGCGCGCTCGCTCTTTTCCTTTTCCCGCCAGAGGAACTGCTTGGTCACGCCGCTGTCGATGTGATCCCAGGGCAGGATTTCCTCCTTCGGGCGTTCCCGGTTCGCGTAGAAAGCCGGGTCCAGTCCGCATTCCCTGAACGCTTCCATCCACAGGTCATAGCGGAATGTTTCATTCCACCCGTCCAGAATGCAGCCCTTCTCCCAGGCGCGTTTCAGCACGGCGCCCATGCGCCGGTCACCCCGCGCGAAGCACGCTTCCAGGTAGCTGACGTAGGGTTCGTGCCAGTGAAAGGTCACGCCCTTGATGTTCAGCACCTGCTTCAGGTGCTCCTGCTTGGCAATTACGGCTTCCACCGTATCCTGCGCGGCCCACTGGAAGGGCGTGAACGGCTTCGGAACGAATACGCTGACGCTGACCGTCACCCGAAGGCCCTTCGCGCGCTGCGGTTTCGGAACATTGAAATATTCGGCGATCACCTTCTGCGCCAGGTCAGCGATGCCGTCCAGGTCTTCGGTGGTCTCGGTCGGCAGGCCGGACATGAAATACAGCTTCACGCTGCTCCAGCCGCCTTCGAAGGCGTCCCTGACCTTTCCGAGCAGGTCCTCTTCCGTAACGCCCTTGTTGATCACGTCGCGCATCCGCTGCGTGCCCGCTTCCGGCGCGAAGGTCAGGCTCGTCTTCTTCACCTGCTGCGTTTCCTCAAGGCTTTCCTTCAGCACGCTGTCAATCCGCAGGCTCGGCAGGGATATGGAAACACGCTTGTCTTTCATGCGCCTCATCAGCTCCCGGATCAGTTCCGGCAGGCAGCTGTAGTCGCCGCTGGATAGGCTGCTCAGGCTGATCTCCTCATACCCCGTCGAGCTCTGCAGTTTTTCGGCCAGTTTGATCAGTTTTTCCAGGCTGCGTTCACGTACGGGCCTGTAAAGGATGCCCGCCTGGCAGAAACGGCATCCGCGTGTGCATCCGCGCATGATCTCGAGCATGATCCGGTCAAAGATCACCTCGGTGTAGGGCACCGGAAACTCCTCCGGATAATAGGTGCTGTTCAGGTCGGTGACCACACGCTTCCTTACGGCAGCGGGAGCTTCGGGACAGTTCGGCGTAACGGAGGCAACCGTGCCGTCCGCATTGTATTCTACGTCGTAAAGGGACGGCACATACACGCCTTCCAGTTTCGCGAGGTTCCGGAGGCAGGCTTCCCTGCTCATCCCTTTCTCCTTGCGCTCCAGGATCACGCGGTTCAGTTCCGTCATTACGTCTTCCCCGTCGCCGATCATGAACGCGTCGATGAAATCAGCCAGCGGTTCCGGATTGAATGCGCAGGGGCCGCCGGCCACCACGATCGGATCGTTTTCTCCGCGATCCTTTCCCTCCACCGGAATGCCGCCCATCTTCAGCATCGCCAGGATATTGCTGAAGCTCATCTCATACTGCAGCGTGAATCCGACCACGTCAAACTCGTTCAGCGGATGCCTGCTTTCCATGGAAAGCAGCGGAAGCTGCTCCTCCTCCATAAGCGCCATCATGTCGGTCCAGGGCATGAAGAATCGCTCGCAGAGGCTCCAGTTTTCCCGGTTGATCAGGCCATACAGGATCTTCAGCCCCAGGTGGCTCATGCCCACTTCATAGGTATCCGGAAAACAGAACCCGAAATGAAGCGGGCATTCGTCCCAGCCCTTGACCGCCGTATTCATCTCGCCGCCAGTGTAGCGCGGCGCCTTCTGAACCTTTTCAAGCACCCGTTCAAATCTCTGGTTCAGATCTTCTTTCAGTTCGTCTTTTCTCATTTTTCCGCCTGTCCGATGCATTTCAGGAATATGTGTCACTGACTGATCGGTGTTGTCCAGTAATTTTTCTGGTATATGTCTGTGAACCGGAATGTCACGCTGCACTTGCTCATGTCAATGTACGTGTTTCCGATTTCCACGGTGTCTCCGAGGGTGATTTCACTGCCGAGCCTGTATGTATCGTGGTAGTTCCCGTCGTAGTCGTAGTAATCGCACAGGAACTGCAGCCTGTCTCCCTTTCCGATGGCAATGAGTTCCTTGGCCTGGGTGTCCGACCCGTCCTCTTTGTAAGTCTTGATTGCGCCGGCAATATAGCCGTCAGGCCGTTCACTGTCGAAATTCAGGATCAGCTTGACCTGTACACCGTTCAGCATGGCCGGTACATAACCGCTGATCACATAGTTGTCGCCTTCCTCCACCGTGTTCAGGTAGTAGTACGCGATCGGCTGCCGGTCGATGGAGAGCCAGGTTCCGTCAAATTTTGCCAGGAGGCTGTCTCCTTCAGTTTCGGCTGTTGTGTCCATGCCCAGGTCGATAAACCCGGATCCGTCGTTATAGAACACATTGGTAAGCAGGTCTGTCACCAGTGCCCACTGTTCCCTGCTCAGTGTGATCTTTCCGTTCTGCCATTTCAGCTGTGCAGCGTCCAGGTGGTTTTCCATGATGCTTTCAGCCGCTTTTTGCGCCGTCATCGACCTGCCCATGAACAGATCCAGGATGCTGCCGGTGGATCCGCTGCCGCTGCCGCCGTACATGCCGCCCAGCAGTTCTTCCAGTCCGCCCTGGGAATAGGATGATGTATATCCGCCGCTGGACCCCAGCAGGCTTCCCAGCAGGCCGGAGGAGGAATACTGGCCGCTGCTGTATGAGCTCAGGGGCGTACCGGCGCTGACCTGTCCGGCGACCTCCATGCTGGCGAATTCCTTAATGCAGCGGGTGTATTCTTCGTCCATGCCGATGGCCTCATAGGTCGACAGCATCTGATTCAGCTTGTTTGTCTTCTTGTAGGGGAAATAAATGCTCAGGCCGTATGCGTTGCTGATACTGCCGCCGGTCCGGTTGTACTTTACCGCGCCCTGCAGCGCCTTGGCCAGGGACTTGCCTTCCGCTGTGCCGATATTCTTCGCGAAATCCACCAGGTCGATCTGGTCGATCCTGCTCTGCTGGGCAAATTCACGCGTCTTGCTGCGCGCGGTGGCAACCTTCTTGTATTCCTTGTTCTGAATCAGTTCGTTTGTATCGATGCTGAACTGCTTCAGTTCATCCGGGATCGTGGCCTGGAGTTCCGCCAGGTCCACTACGCTCAGCGTTGTCGCCTGTCCGCGGCACTGCCGGTTGCACACGTCCACAAAGTCGTCTGCAATCAGTTTTCCGATTTCGATCGTCGGCATGCTGGTATTCTTGCCCAGCTTCGTCAGCCAGTTTGTGTAGTACCAGCCGACGCCGGGTTCCGTCTCTTCGCTGGCGATCATATAGTCGGCGTACTGCCCGAGCATCAGTCCGTTCTCCACCGTGGCCATCAGGCAGGCATCAAAGCCGATGAAGTCAAATTTCACGTTCGCCTTCTTCAGCGCGCTGTTGATTCCGGCCAGCGTCATGGACTGGTTATGTCCGACTTTTTCGTCGTATCCGTATCCGCTGACGGATCCGCCGCCGTGATCCCAGAAGATCAGGCACATCCGGTCCGCCGGAAAGTTATTCTTGCCGTAGGAAATGAAGGAAGCGAGTGTCTCCGGATTCACCATGCTGGCGTTTCCTGCGTTCTTTTCCAGGCACTCGAACTTGCCGTCGCTGATTTTGTAGACCTGGTTGACGCTGGAGGAGATAACGTTGTTCCGCCACCTGCTGCATCCGCCGGTATAAACAATCAGGTTCACATTCTTCCCGATCGTCGCGTTGGCCATCTCTTTCAGGTCGGAGGTGGCCATGCCCTGCTGGCTTTCCAGATCTGTGCCGCACATATAGACCAGGATCGTAACCGTGTCTTTGTTTCCGCCGCGGACCACAGTGTATTTGTCCCGCGCCTTTTTCGACACGGTCTCATCCAGCGTGGCGGTATTGCCTCCGCCTCCCGCGGAGTTTGCGGTAGTGGCCGTGGAGGTGAAATACTGGCTGATATCCGCGCTCTGGGTTGTGCCGGTGCCCGATCCGCCCAGGCCGGAAAGAAGGCTACCCGCGGATCCGGTAAAGTCATATACGGAGGATCCGCTGGATCCCATGAACATGCTCAGCAGATTTCCGATATCGCCCAGTCCGCTGCCGCCGGAGGAGGATGTTGTGCTCTGCTGGGAAGTGGTCGAAGTCGTGGCGGTCTGCTGCAGCACGTCTGTTGTACTGCTGTCGTTCCCGCCGAACAGGCCGCCCAGTTTTCCGCCGCCGAACAGCACGACAAGTGCGATGATAATCAGCAGGAGCTTTCCGCCGCCCATCCCGGATCCGGAGGAACGCTGTGTGCCCGTTCCGTTCTGCCTTTCAGCGCTGTTGTACTGCTTCTGTGAACCGCCGGGAATGCCGAAGGGGGTCTGTGATCCGGACGGGCGCTGCTGCCCGCCGAAAGGGCTCTGCTGGCTGCTTTGCTGCCTGCCCTGTCCGAAGGGACAACCGCTTCCCGACTGCGGGCGCTGCTGGCCGAAGGGGTTCTGCTGCCCGAACGGGCTTCCCTGCTGCGGACGCTGCTGGCCGTAGGGATTCTGTGCCTGCTGGGGCCGCTGCGCGGCTGCCTGCTGTTCCCGCCGGTCCTGGTAATTGCCGGTGTTGTTCACCGGGCCTGTGCCCAGGCCTTCGCCTTGCTTCTCTACGCCTTTTCCTTCGCCGATGATCTTTTTCTCTCTGGCTCTCGGCTTTCTCTGTTCGTCCATGGTTTCCGCTCCCTTCTATTCGTTTCCGATGATTGATGCGTCAGTCAATGATGCTTCCTGTGCTTCCTCCGGCTCCGGCATCGGCGGCAGATTGTCGAGCCCTTCCAGGCCGAAATGGCTCAGGAACTCGTCCGTCGTGCAGAACAGGATCGGCCGGCCGATCGTATCCTTTCTTCCCGCCTCGCGGATCAGTCCCTTGTTGATCAGGCTCTGCAGGCTGTAATCGCACTTGACGCCCCGGATCTGCTCAACCTCTGCACGCGTCACCGGCTGCTTGTATGCGACCACGGCCAGCGTTTCCATCGCCGCCTGGCTCAGGCTCTGCTGCTGAACCGGCTGGAGCATCCGGATCACGTCTCCGGCGTACAGCGGACGGGTAGCCAGCTGGATCTTGTCGTTGAACCGCTTCAGCATGAACCCCCGCTGCTGGTAATCGTATTCATCCCGCAGGCTGCTGACGGCTTCGCGGATCTCATCCTCTCTCGTCTGCAGCGCGCGGGCCAGATCCCTGACGGAAACGGCTTCGCCCGCGACATACAGGATCGCCTCGATCCGCCCCTTCAGGGTTCCCTCTTCACTGTTCAAGGCGCTGTTCCCCCTCTCCGGCCATATCCGCCAGGTCCGACAGTTTCTTCTTTCTTGCTTTTCCGGCAATCAGTTCGATGCCGCCGTAAACATCGTCCTGCCTTACATGCATCTGGCCGAGTTTCAGAAGCTCCAGCACCGCCAGGAAATAGGTGACCACTTCCTCCCGGGTAGGCGCTTCTGAAAACGCTTCCTCAAACTTCATCCTCTTTTTCTTCCGGATCCGACTGATCAGGTTCAGCATGCATTCCTGAACCGTGTGGCTGTCCCGGTGGATATTCCGCGGCGCGTAATGGTTGCTCTCCGGGTCGTCGTCCAGCTGCGGCCTGCGCTGCCAGATCCGGAGGAATGCCTCCTGCAGTCCCTGGAGCGTCAGCCCGGTCAGTTCGATCTCGGGAGGCGGCAGCGGATATTCTTCCGGAAGCTTGGTGAAAACCCTTTTTGCCGCTTCCTCAAAATCCTTCATGCTCTCCGCTGTCTCTCGGAACCGCTTGTATTCCTCCAGCCTGCGGATCAGCTCCGTCTCCGGATCAATCTCGTCGTCGGATTTCGGCGGCCTGGGAAGCATCGCCCTGCTCTTGATCTCCAGCAGCGTGGCCGCCATCAGCAGGAAATCGCTCGCCTCGTCCATATCCAGGTCCGGCGCGTTCCGCACAATCTCGAGATACTGGTCCGTGATCTCGCTCACGAAGATATCCCGGATATCGATCTGCGCCTTGCCGATCAGCGTGAGCAGCAGGTCCAGCGGCCCGTCGAAATCCTTCAATTTAAAGTCTCGGTTGATCATCGGAATAAAAGCCCCATCTTATATCATCATCGAAATCACCGCTGTGAATGCTCCCATGACGGTGCTGTTTACTGTATATAATAATCCTGTAAGCATGCCGCTCATACAGACTACAAGAAACCCGATATGAATATACATCATCGTCTGAGGATTCAGGTTCAGGCGGCCTTTAAACACAAACTGATCCAGCACACGGTATCCGTCAAGCGGCGGAACCGGAATCAGGTTGAACACAGCCAGGCCGAGATTCATCTGCGCAAGCATCAGAAACAGGCGCTGGACGTACATAAGCCACGGAACCTGCGCGTAAACGCTGATCTCGGAAAAACTCCCCGCGTAAATATTGTTGGCGATTGCCCCTTTATATATGTTAATCAGCAGGTCTCTGTCCCCTGAAGCATTCAGGTAATCAATCAGACCCTGCTGCCAGATTATCTTTGCGAGAATGGCGGAAATCACCAGGCTCAGCAGGCAGAGAAGCAGGTTGGTCACAATTCCCGCGATCGATACCAGGATGTAATCCCTCCGGTAATTGCGGAAATTCCGCGGGTTGATCGGTACCGGCTTGGCCCAGCCGATCCGCATGAAGATCATGCAGATCGTTCCCAGCGGATCCAGGTGCTTTCTCGGGTCCAGCGTCAGCCTGCCCATCCATTTGGCGGTCGGGTCACCGCATTTCAGGGCCACGTAGCCGTGCGCACATTCGCGAAGGATCAGGCTGAAAAGGATACAGACCGCGACATATACCAGCGTGAGGATCGTACCCGCCGGATCTCTTGTCAATCCGTTCAGCATGCTTGTAATTCCTGAAAACATCAGCTAACTCTCCTTATTCGCCGGCCCGGCGTATCAATTCAGCCTCGTCTACGGTCTCAATGCCCAGGCTCCGGGCTTTGTCCAGCTTGCTGCCGGCGTCCTCGCCAACCACGACGAACGCGGTCTTTTTGCTGACGGAGCCCGCCGCGTTTCCGCCGCGGCTCCTGATCAGGTCCTCAGCCTGCTTCCGGCTCAGCGTCGGCAGTGTGCCGGTTACGACAATGCTCATTCCCGAGAACGCGCCGCCTGAAGCGGCTGCCGCTTCTGCCGGATGCACGCCGGCTGCGAACAGCCGCTCGATCATCTGGTTATTTTCCGGAAAACTGAAGTACTCTGTGATGCTTCCGGCCACAATATCCCCGATATCCGGAATCGCAGTCAGCGCGGCCTCATCGGCTGCCTTCAGTTTGTCCAGCGTTCCGAAATGCTGCGCCAGGTCCCTGGCCGTTTTCCGTCCGACGTTCGGGATGCCCAGCGCGAACAGGAACGCGTCCAGCTCGCAGTGCTTGCTCTTTTCCAGCGCGTCCGACAGGTTCCCGGCCTTCTTTTCCTTGAAGCCGTCCAGCATCAGGAAATCCATCGGCGTCAGCGCGTACAGGTCCGCGGGCTGTCGGATGCCCATCTGGTCGTAAAGCTGTCCGGCGGTCTTTTCGCTGAATCCGTCGATATCCATCGCTTCCCGTCCGGCAAAATGGGCCAGCCTGGCAACGGCCTGCGGACGGCAGGTTTCCCGGTTCATGCAGAAAAGGTGTGCTCCGCGCTCAATCAGCCTGGAACCGCAGGCGGGACAGACCTCCGGTTTTTCGATCGGCCTTTCATCCGGCGACGGTTCGCCCGCCCTGCCCATAATTTCCGGAATCACGTCGTTGCTGCGCCGGATCCAGACGTTGCAGCCGATGGCGACGTCCTTCCGCTGGATATCCCCGAGATTGTTCAGCGTCGCCTTCCGCACCGTCACGCCGTAGAAATCCACCGGCTCCACATGCGCCAGCGGCGTCAGTTTTCCGGTCCGGCCGAGCTCCCAGGTTACGTCCAGGAGTTTCGTCACGCATTCTTCCGCCTTGAATTTGTAGGCGACCGCCCACCGCGGGAATTTCTCCGTATATCCCATCTGCTCCCGCAGGGTGTAATCGCCGACCTTGATTACAACGCCGTCAATCAACCAGTCCAGTTCGCTCCTGTGCTTCTCAATATCCCGGATACATGCTTCAAGCGCTTCGCGCCCCTTGCTGCTCCCGAGGTAAGGACTGATCTGGAAACCATTTTGCCGGAGGAAATCCAGCATCCCCGGCTGGCTGTCATACGGCGGGTTTTCAATCGTCCCGACCTGGTAAAAGAACGCGTCCAGGTGGCGGGATGCCGTCACCGCCGGATCCAGGTTCCTCAGGGCGCCGGCCGCGGCGTTGCGCGCGTTCTTGAGCGGTTCCTTCGCCGTTTTGTTGTATTTCTCCAGGGTGCTCAGCCGCATGATGCATTCGCCCTGCACCTCCAGCAGGCCTTTGTAAGGGATGCTTTTCGGTACGCTATGAATCGTTCTTGCCTGCGGCAGGATTGCTTCGCCGACCACGCCGTTTCCGCGCGTGGCGGCCTGCACGAGGACGCCGTCCCGGTATGTCAGGTTCAGCGTCAGCCCGTCAAACTTGTATTCGAGATAATACTGGAGGTTTTCACGCTCCGCCAGCTTCTCCGTCCGCGTGATCCAGGCCTCCAGCTCTTCCATGCTCTGCACCTTGTCCATGGACCAGAGCCGGCTGATATGGCGGTGCTCCTCAAAGCCCTTCAGCGGGTCTCCCCCGACCTTGCGCGTCGGGGAATCCGGCAGCACGGTGCCCGTTTCCGCCTCCAGCTTTTTCAGCTCGTCGTACAGCTTATCCCACTGCATGTCGGAGATGACCGGATTGTCAAGCACATAGTAGGCGTACGCTGTTTCGTTCAGCCGCCTGACCAGTTCCTCCATCCGCTCCTGCGTACCGCTCATGCCTCTTCCTCCGTTTTCACGATCGGCGCCATGCTCAGCGCCAGTTCCTTTTCACCGGCTGTGTCAAACAGGATCCTGATCCTTGCTTCCTTGCCGGCTCCGGTCACTTCTTCCACGGTGCCGAATCCGAATTTCGGATGCCTGACCCGGTCCCCCGGGGCAAACAGTTTCTGCATCGCGGAATCCGCCAGCGCGTTCGCGCCGCTTGCGACAAATCCGCGGGTCACGCCCGGTATGCTTCCCAGGTCGTGTCCCTTGATCTTCAGTTTCGGTTTCCCCAGGTCGGACAGGGAAATCCTGGCCCGCGGCGCGCTTTCGGGGATTCCGAAATCGTCGCCCGCGTATTCTTTTCCGTAAGCCGGTCTTTCGCTCCGCTGTCCGTATCCGCTCCGCGCGTGTCCGGAGAATTCCTCCCGGATGAGCCGGGCGGGGATCTCATCCAGAAAGCGGCTGGGCGGGTTATGGCTGTACTGGTTATAGAGCATCCGCTCGTTCGCGCGGGTCAGGTAAAGCCGTTTGCGCGCCCGCGTGATGCCGACATACATCAGCCTTCGCTCTTCCTCCAGGCGGTTGTCTTCCTCCATGCTTCTGGATGAGGGGAAGATGCCTTCCTCCATGCCGGGAATGAACACATGGTCAAACTCCAGGCCCTTGGCGGAATGCAGCGTCATCAGCGTGACATATCCGCTGGCGTCTTCCGCCCTGTCCAGGTCCGTCACAAGCGCGACGTTCTCCAGATAGCTTTCAAGCGTGGCCTCCTCTTCGAGCGTGGCAAACTCATGTACGGAACCGCGGAATTCCTGTATGTTCTCAATCCGGTTCATGGCCTCGTCGGTATCTTCTTTCCGGTACTGCTCCTCAAGCCCCGCCGTCCGGATCAGTTCATCCACAAACTCTTCCAGGCTCATGCTTTCCTTCATGGCGCTGAGCATCGTCATCATCCTGAAGAATTCAGCCACGCTGTTCTTCGCCCTGCTGCCGAGTTCGTCCGGCAGTACAGCCAGCGTAGCGAAGAGCGGAATTCCCTCCCTGTGCGCATGCTCCGTAAGGATCTGTACGGTTGCGTCCCCGATGGACCGCTTCGGTACGTTGATGATTCGCGCAAGTGAGATATCGTCCGCCGGATTGACGATCACGCGCAGATAAGCCAGGATGTCCTTGATCTCTTTCCGTTCATAGAACTTCTGCCCGCCGAACACCCTGTACGGGATACCGGCCTGCATAAGGACTTCTTCGGGAATGCGGCTCTGCGCGTTCGTACGGTACAGCAGCGCCGTTTCACCGAGCGCTTCGCCCTGTTTTTTCAGCTCCTGGATCTTCCGGATGATCCAGGCTGCTTCGTCCCGTTCATCCTGTGCGCAGTATACGGTGATCCTTTCTCCCGCGCCCTGCTCCGTCCACAGCGTCTTGTCCTTCCGGCCCTCGTTGTTTGCGATCACCTGGTTCGCTGCATCCAGGATGTTTCCGGTGGAACGGTAATTCTGCTCCAGTTTGATCACCGCTGCGTCCGGATAATCGTTTTCAAACTCCAGGATATTGCGGATGTCAGCGCCCCGCCATCCGTAGATGCTCTGGTCGTCGTCGCCGACGACGCACAGGTTCCTGCTTTCCGCGGTAAGGAGCCTCAGCAGTTCATACTGCGTACGGTTTGTGTCCTGGTATTCGTCCACCAGCACATACCGGAAGCGCCGGCGGTAAACCTCAAGGACAGGCGGGTGGTCTGCGAGCAGGATGAGCGTCTTCAGCAGCAGGTCGTCAAAATCCAGTGCGTTGAGCGTCTGCATCCGCTTTTCATATTCGGTCATGACGTCGTGGATCATGGAGTTCCGCCTGTCCCGGAAACTCTTGCCGAACCACTCGTCCGGGGTCATCATTTTATTCTTCGCGTCGCTGATCCTGGCTTTGATTTCCCGAACCGGCAGGAAGCGGTCGTCAATATTGAGCTGTTTCAGGATTTCCTTCAGCACGCGCTGCTGGTCGTCGTCATCAAAAATGGTAAAGGAACGGCTGTAGCCGATTTTTTCGATATCCCGCCGGAGAATGCGCGCGCAGGTGGAATGAAATGTGCTGATCCACGCCTCCTCCGCTTTTTCCGCGCCGATCAGGCTTTCCACGCGCGTTTTCATTTCTTTTGCCGCCTTGTTGGTAAAAGTCAGCGCAAGAATGGACCATGCCGGAACGCCATGGTCGATCAGGTTCGCGACGCGGTAGGTCAGCGCCCTGGTCTTGCCGCTTCCGGCGCCGGCCAGGATCAGCACAGGTCCGTCCAGCGTCTCTGCGGCCCTTCTTTGTTCGGGATTCAGTGCTGAAAGATCCATGCTTACTTTTCTTCTCCCATCGCTTCGAGTACGCGGCGGTATCCGTCCGCTCCGTAGGTCAGCGAACGGTTCACGCGCGAAATCGTGGCGCTTGAGGCGCCGGTTTCGTCAGCGATCTTCTGGTAGGTTTCCTTCCTGTCCAGCAGGTAGGCAACCTCAAGCCGCTGGCTGATGCTCTTGATCTCCGGGATGGTGCACAGATCCTCGAAAAAGCGGTATGCGTCCTCTTCGTTCTTCAGCGTAAGGATCGCCTTCATCAGGAGGTCTGTCTGCGTGTTCTTGATCTTCGGCTCAAACATAACGTCACTTCCCGTATAATTTCACACTTTAGCGTGCGAATATATGATACCATAAAACAGCCCGGAAAAATATGTAAATAATGTTACGTTTTTGTGGTTACACACATTTCTGTTTTCGGGATGAATCCGCGTTTTTCATGTCACCGGAACCAATTCTCCTCTTGACACCTTTGTATATCTCTTCTAAACTGAATTAATTCAATGTGTTGAAAGGTGGGATTCCGATGGCGTTTGTCGATGAAAATTTCGGTATCAATGTGTTCAATGATTCCGTGATGCGCCAGCGTCTCCCGAAAGAAACATACAAAACCCTGCATAAGACAATCGACGAGGGACGCAGGCTGGATCCGCAGGTTGCCAGCGTCGTCGCCAACGCGATGAAGGACTGGGCGCTGGAGCGCGGAGCAACGCATTATACGCATTGGTTCCAGCCGCTCAATTCCGTCACGGCTGAAAAGCACGACGCCTTTATCACGCCCGTGGACGGCGGCCGTGTGATCCAGGAGTTCTCCGGCAAGGAACTTGTCCGCGGCGAAGCGGACGCCTCCTCCCTTCCCAGCGGCGGCCTGCGCTCCACCTTCGAGGCGCGGGGATATACCGCGTGGGATCCGACCTCCTATGCCTTTATCAAGGAACACGTCCTGTGCATTCCGACCGCGTACTGCTCCTACGGCGGAGAGGCGCTGGACAAGAAAACCCCCCTGCTTCGTTCCATGGAAGCGCTGAACAGGCAGGCCGTCCGTATCCTGAAGCTTTTCGGCCGCCTTGACGCGACCCGTGTTACGCCCACCGTCGGTCCGGAGCAGGAATACTTCCTGATCGAGAAATCCCTGTACGACCGCCGCAGCGATCTGATCTTCGCCGGCCGGACGCTCTTCGGCGCTCCCGCGCCCAAGGGTCAGGAGCTCGGGGATCATTTCTTCGGCACGATCAAGACGCGCGTCCAGGCTTTCATGACAGAGCTGAACGAGGAGCTCTGGAAAGTCGGCGTGCTGGCCAAGACGGAACACAATGAAACCGCGCCCGCGCAGCATGAGATGGCGCCCATCCACTCCATTGTCAACGTCGCCTGCGACCACAACCAGCTGACCATGGAGATCATGAAGAAGGTTGCCCGGCGTCACGGGCTGCACTGCCTTCTGTCTGAAAAGCCCTTTGCCGGCGTCAACGGCAGCGGCAAGCACAACAACTGGTCCATGTCCACCAACACCGGCTACAACCTGCTGGAGCCCGGCGACAGCCCGCATGAAAGTGCGCAGTTCCTGCTGTTCCTGACCGCTGTCATCAAGGCCGTGGACGACTACCAGGATCTGCTCCGCGCGTCCGTCGCGTCCGCAGGCAACGACCACCGGCTCGGCGGCTGTGAAGCGCCTCCCGCGGTGATCAGCATTTTCCTTGGCGACGAGCTGACAGAGATCCTGGAAGCGCTTGAAGCCGGCTCCATCTACAACGGCCGTGAAAAAACGGACATGACGATCGGCGTCCATATGCTGCCGAAGTTCCCGAAGGACACCACGGACCGGAACCGCACCTCTCCCTTCGCCTTTACCGGCAACAAATTTGAATTCCGTTCCCTCGGCTCCTCCGATTCCATTTCCGACGCCAACGTCGTCCTCAACACGATCGTCGCAGAGAGCCTTCGCCAGTTCGCGGACGAGCTGGAAAACGCCGCGGATTTCCGTTCCGCACTCCACGACCTCATCGTGCGCACCATCCACGACCACAAGCGAATCATTTTCAACGGCAACAACTATACGGACGAATGGCTGAAAGAAGCCGAAAAGCGCGGCCTTTCCCGCCTCGATTCCACGGTGGATGCCCTTCCCTGCTATACGTCGGAAAAGAACATCCGGCTCTTTGAGACCCATAAGGTTCTCTCCGAGACGGAACTGCGTTCGCGCCGGGATATCGGCCTGGATTCCTACGCGAAGATCATCGCGATCGAAGCGAACACCATGATCATGATGACCCGCCGCCAGATCCTTCCCGCCGTGCTGCGCTTCACGGGAGATATCGCCGCCGCTTCCCGGAACATCCGGGATATCGGCGTGGACTGCGCCAGCGGCACGGAACTGGTCTCCTCGCTCAGCGCCTATACGGATCAGCTCAGCAGGGACCTGCAGCGCCTGGAATCCGTCGTCGGAGCACGGCCCGCGGGAGACGATCCGCTCGCGGACGCCCGCTACATGCACGGCACGGTGCTTCCCGCCATGACGGACCTGCGGAAATCCGCCGATACGCTTGAGAAGCTGACCGACCGCAGCTACTGGCCGTTCCCGACCTACGACGAGCTGCTGTTCAGCATCTGACGAATAAAAAAGCACTGCCGAACTTCTGTCCGGCAGTTTTTCTTTTGAGTGATCCTTTATTTCACAATCTTCGCCCTGTCAAACAGCAGCGTCCATTCACCCTTCTGAACATGATGCGTGTCGATCGGCGCGCCCATATCGACCGCCGGGGCGTCCTTCAGGCGTTCATCCGTCATATAGGCAAGGAAATCCTTCAGTTCCTTTCCCTTCCGGAGCATCGGCTGGTGGGAGCACAGTACGGCCGAAATTTCCCCGCCCGTATCCGCTTCAAGCGCTTCGATCAGTTCTTTCATGTTTTCCCGCCATCCGTCGGCGCGCATGGAGGTCGGGAACCACATCCAGGTGCACGGATTCCAGTCGTCCCCGGTCAGCAGCAGGCCGTATGCCGGCACATAAACCACAATGCTCCCCGGCGTATGTCCCGGAACGTGAATGATGCGGATTTCCAGTCCGCCCAGGTCTTCGGTCCTGCTTTCAAAAGAAGCCGTCTTTTCAGGAAAACGGATTGCTTCCGGCATCGGGATCTCAGCATCCATAAAGTCCGCCGGCGCCTGGACGCCCTGTTCGGCCGCCTGCCTCATGACCTTCGTTCTCTGGAGCTCTCCGGTCCTTTCACGGAATTCTTCCATATCCTCTTCGCACAGGCAGGTTTTCCCGAACCACCTCGCGCCGAGCATGTGGTCGTGATGCCCGTGGGAAAGCAGCACGGTGACCGGCCTGGCGGTCAGGGTGCCCACATACGCGCGCACGTCCTCCATCCCGTATCCGGTGTCGAACAGAACAGCGCGTTCGCTGCCTTCAATCAGCGTAAAACTGACGCCCATCGAATCGGTGATATGGGTCACTCCGGGAAATACTTTATTGGCCTGGAACATATTTTACCTCCTGAGAAAAGGACAGCTGCTTCCGCAACTGCCCTGCTGATCCGGTAAAGCCTTATCCCTTGTATCCGATCTCGTCCGCCAGTTTCTGCTCAATGATAACGGTGGCGTCGCGGTGCATCCGCATAAAGGTGCAGGGGCACTTCGGATCGATCTTGTCTTCGATCAGCAGCCTGGTCGCCGCTTCCTGCTTGTTTCCGCTGATGATCATGATCAGGCGCTTTGCCCGCATGATGTTGCCCATGCCCATCGTCACGGCGTGGGTCGGCACGTCTTCCTTGCTGGCAAAGAAGCGTTTGTTCGCCTCGATCGTGGAATCGTCCAGCGTCTCTTCATGCGCGCCGTCATACAGCGTTTCACCGGGCTCGTTGAATCCGAGGTGGCCGTCCGGGCCGACGCCCAGCACCTGGATCTCAATCTCCGTCCTGTCCAGGATCTCGTTGAACTCTTTCAGGTTGGCGGCAACATCGCCGGTGCCCTTCGCGACATACGTGTTCGCCTTGTCGATGTTGATATGGTCAAACAGGTTGTCGTTCATGAAATAGCGGTAGCTCTGGTCATGGGTGCCGTCCAGGCCGACGTATTCATCCAGGTTCACGCTGTGGATCCTGCTGAAGTCAAGCCCTTCCTCCCTGCAGCGCCGGGCCAGTTCCTTATACATGCCCACGGGGCTGGAACCGGTGGCTAGGCCGAGCGTGCATTCCGGGTTTTTCCGGACAATCTTCTCAATGATGTCCGCCGCTTTGCGGGCGCCGTCTTCGTAGTCCTTCGCGATGATTACCTTCATTGTCATTTCCCCCTTGAAATGATAATTTTATTTATTTTTTCGCAACGATCTTGCCGTTGTTCTTCCAGATGCTCTTTTCCGGGATCGTTCCGCGTACGCAGGACGTCGGATAAACGTTGGAATCGCGCCCGATCACCGTGCCTGGATTCAGGACGCTGTTGCAGCCCACTTCCACGCGGTCGCCGAGCATCGCGCCGATCTTTTTCCGGCCGGTCTCGATCTTTTCGTCCCCGCACTTCACCGTAACGAGCAGCTTGTCGCTCTTCACGTTGGAGGTGATGGAACCCGCGCCCATGTGGCTCTTGTATCCCAGAATGCTGTCTCCTACATAATTGTAATGCGGAACCTGGACATTGTCAAAAAGGATCACGTTCTTCAGTTCGGTGCTGTTCCCGACCACGCAGTGGTCGCCCACCAGTGCGCTGCCGCGCACAAAGGCGCCCGGACGCACTTCCGTCTCATGCCCGATGATCGCGGGCGCCCCGATATAGTTGTTGGGATAGATCTTCGCGTCCTTGGCAATCCAGACATTCTCGCTCACTTCGTCATACTCGTCCTTCGGAAGGGTCTTCCCGAGCTTGATGATGAAGTCCTTGATCTTGTCCAGCGCTTCCCAGGGATATTCCGTGTTCTCCAGGATCGGGGCCGCCTTCGTATGGGTCAGGTCATACAGATCTTTTGTCTTCAGCATTATTTCTTCACCTCAATCAGATGTCCGCTTTCCTTCATCGCGTTGATGATATAGTCGACATATTTCTCGCAGTCTTCCTGGGTGGTCGCTTCGCTCATGACGCGCAGCACCGGCTCGGTACCGCTCTTGCGCAGCAGCACGCGGCCCGAGTCTCCGAGTTCTTCCGTGCAGTGGTTCACGGCGTCCATAACCTTCTGCTCCGCCAGGGTGCCGTCCTTGTCGTCCACGATGACGTTCTTCAGCACCTGCGGATACATCTTGCATCCCTCGGCCAGTACGGACAGCGGCAGCTGGGTTTCAATCATAACCTCCATCAGCATGATCGCCGTGATCAGGCCGTCGCCGGTACGGGCGTGCTTGCGGAAGATGATGTGCCCGCTCTGCTCTCCGCCGATCAGGTGGTTGTAGGCCTTCATGTTTTCGTAAACGTAACGGTCGCCCACCGCCGTCTTCTCATAGTTGATGCCGGCGGCGTCCAGCGCCTTGTACAGGCCGAAGTTGCTCATGATCGTGGTGACCACGGTGTTGCTCGGCAGCTGGCCTTTGCTCTTCATGTGCCTGGCGCAGATATACATGATCTTGTCGCCATTGACCTCGTTGCCGTTCTCGTCAACCGCCAGGCAGCGGTCCGCGTCGCCGTCAAACGCGAATCCGACGTCCAGCCTGTTTTCCTTTACGTATTGCTTCAGGGATTCAATGTGCGTGCTGCCGCATCCCTTGTTGATATTCAGTCCGTCGGGCTTGTCGTGGATGACATAGGTCTTGGCGCCCAGCGCGTTGAAGACCGCGGGCCCGATCATCCAGCTGCTGCCGTTGGAGCAGTCCAGCGCAACCTTATGGTCGTCAAACGGCCGTATGGCCAGGTTGGTCAGGTATCCGATATACCGGTTCCGGCCGGTATAGAAGTCAACTGTGCATCCGATCTTATCCTCGGAAGCGAACGGGATCTCTTCCGTCTTGCCGTCAATGTAGTCCTCAATGGCGTCCTGCAGGTCGTCGTCCATCTTCTCGCCGTTGCTGTTCATCAGCTTGATGCCGTTGTCATAGAACGCGTTGTGGCTGGCGGAGATCATCACGCCGCAGTCAAAGTTTTCGGTCCGTGTGATATAGCTTATGCACGGCGTGGTGGTCACGTGAAGCAGATAGGCGTCGGCGCCCGAGGATGTGATGCCGGCGGCCAGCGCGCTTTCATACATATACGAGGAACGGCGTGTATCCTTGCCGATCACGATCCTGGCTTTGTCGTCCAGGTGTTTTTTACCATAATACCAGCCGATATACCGGCCGGTCTTGAACGCGTGCTCCGCAGTCAGGACGACGCCGGCTTTGCCGCGGAATCCGTCTGTTCCGAAATATCTGCCCATGATAGTCCTCCTTGATATTTGTTTTTCTGTCACGCAAACGGGTATGGAAAAACCCGTAAAATCAGATGTATTATAACGTCTTATTTTTGTATTGTCAATACAAGATGTTGTATTTAGCAGCCTCCCTCCCATCAACATCCGGAAGGCCTGTATTTCCCTGCGTTGTTTGACATTGAAGGATAGGATGTGTAAAATACAAGATGTCTTTATCCGTTGTCGATACACGTTTCAGAAAGGGATACTTCCATGAAAAAAGGACTGGCCGGCGTCATCATTTCCCTGCTGCTTGTACTGTGCATTTCCTTCGCCGTTCTGTATATCAGCGCAGCAGGCCGCAGCAGCACGCAGGAAAAGGATCTGCGTGCCGTAATCAGCGAAAGGGAAAACCAGCTGATAGACCTGAAAGCCGAACAGGCTGATCTGACCGCGCGGATCGAAACGATGAACATGGATCTTGCCTCCAGCCAGGAATCCGTCGAAACGCTCAGCGCAGCGCTGGAAGAGAATACTTCCCTCATCGACTCACTGAATAAGGACCTTTCCTCCCGCGACGCCTCCATCGAAACGCTGAACACCGAACTGGAAGAGAATGCTTCCCTCATTGACTCACTGAATAAGGAACTTTCCTCCCGCGACGCCTCCATCGAAATGCTGAACACCGAACTGGAAGAAAAAACTTCCCGAATTCACTCCCTGGAAGAGGGGCTTGCCGCCCGGGATGCGTCCATCGAAACACTCAGCACCGAACTGGAAGAGAAAACTTCCCGGATCTCCGCGCTGGAACAGGAATCCGCAGGCCGGGAAACAAAGATAGCCGAACTTGAATCCTCCGTCAGTGAAAAGCAGGAAAAAGCGGACACGCTTTCCTCCTCGCTTGAGGAAAAATACAACGCGCTTTCTTCCCTCTCCGCCGAGAACCGGGAACAGGCCGTCGAGATTGAAAAGCTGACAGCCTCGGTTAAGGAAAAGGACGCTCAGATCATGGAAATGAAGGCATCATCCGAGGAAAAAGACAGGAAGATCGCAGACCTTGAGCAGTCTCTTGAAGCGGCAGGCTCTCAGGAACACACCGGAACCGGGACTGTCCCGGTCACGGAAACTCCGGAACCCGCCCCAACCGAAGAACCCGGCGAGCCGTATGAACAGGACAATCCCCTGCAGCAGGATGATCTGCAGGAACAGGATATAACGAGACTGACTGCAGAAGTGACCGGGTTAAAAGAACAGATTGATACCCTGAACGCCGATCTGTATAACCGTGACGGCCAGATCGAAGCGCTGAAAGCCGATATCGTCAAACGCGCCGGTGAAAACGGCAGGCTCACCGCCGAGCTTTCCGAAAAGGACGAGGAGCTTGATTCACTCAAATCCCGTATTGAAGAACTGCTCTCTGCCCAAACGACTTTTGACAGCCAGAAGCTGCAGATGAAGCAATGGTTCATCGAGACAATCGCGGGCGCTTCAGCCGGTGAGACCTCTGCTAACGGCACTTACACCCTGCGTTTCAGGGTACAGGCAACGGATAACCCGAACGTTCGCAGCGAGCCCGGCACCTCCGGCAAAGTGGTCGGACACGCCTCCGCCTCCTCGGAATATGAAGTGCTTGACATCTCTCCCGGCATCTGGCTGAAGATCCGCCTGGCCAACGGCAAAACCGGCTGGATCAGTTCCAGGAGGGGCACGCTGTATGATCTCCGGTTCTCATTTGAGGAAGAGCAGGAATAACCCAATTGGATTATATATATTAGAAAGAGCACGCTGCAAGCGGCGTGCTCTTTCGTTTATGATATGTGCGGTTGGCGGGACTCGAACCCGCACGCTTTATGGGCAGGGGATTTTAAGTCCCCGGTGTCTGCCATTCCACCACAACCGCGTTGCGGATAGTATATCACCCGGCTGAAAAGAGCGTCAAGCTGTCATCTGACGGTTATAGGCCCAGCGGTTTACTCTTGGGGGTTCCGGCTTTGCGCGGATAGGTTGAAGCGGTGTGCTGTACCTTGCGGATCGGCAGGATTGTGTGTTCCCATTCCCTGCCGGCCACCGGGCAGGATACGGGCATCTCAAGCCTTCCCCCGAGCAGATGCGCCGCTCTCCTTCCGCTTTCCAGCTCGTCCCTGAGCGCCGGGCCTTTCCAGCACAGCGCGTATCCGTCCACCTTGACATACGGGAGCAGGTATTCGCACAGGACGTTTGCCGGGGCGAGCGCGCGCGCAGCGGCATAATCAAAGCGTTCGCGCAGCTGCGGTTTCCGGGCGCCGTCTTCCGCCCTCGCGTGAATGACGGTGATGTTTTCTGTGCCTGTCGCTTCTGCTGTTTTTTCTAGGAACATCAGGCGCTTCTGCTGGGAATCCAGCAGCGTAACCTGCAGGTCGGGACGTGCCATTGCCAGGACCAGACCGGGAAAACCGGCGCCTGTGCCGACGTCAATCAGGCCGGCGTTGCTCTGGATCATTCCTGTCTTCAGGACGGTCAGGCTGTCGATGAAATGCTTGTCCAGCATCTCATCCTTATCCGTCACGGCGGTCAGGTCGATTTTGCTGTTCCATTCCTGTAGCAGCGCAAAATATGTATTCAGTTTTTCCGGCAGTTCTTCCGGAAACGGAATCCCGTTTCTCTCCAGGGCTGCCCTGATCTTTTTTTCGTTCATTCTTACTCCAGCGGCAGATGCAGGTATTTCTTACCCCAGTATTTGCACCATGCCAGCGCTTCCCTCGCGTGGTTCTTCAGCCAGTATTCCGGTTTACACGGGCTTCCCATGCCGCAGGCGTCGAATCCGAGATCCTGAGCGATGGCCAGGGAGCGGGGCAAATGGTAGTCGCTTGTGACGATGAGGACCGTCTTTATATCCGGAAGGCTGCTGAGCAGCGCCGCGGCGTTCTGCAGGTTCTGGTTGGTATTGAAGGAGTCCGGGTCTTTCAGGATATTACTTTGCGGAACGCCTTTGCGGAGCAGGTATGCTTCCATCGCTTCGGCTTCCGGCATGGGCTCATCCCCGCCCTGAGCGCCGCACACGACGATCGGGACGGGCTTCTGCTGCCACGCCTCATAGGCGGCGTCAAGCCGCCAGCCCAGCTGGACGCTCGGGCTTCCGTCCGGCGTTACCTGTGCGCCGAGGACAATGATCGCGTCATAATTATCCGCCTCAGGCACTGTTTTCAGCACACTCCCTTCCCGAATGCAGACATATCCGACGATTCCCGCGTAGACGACCGCTCCGAGAATGATCAGCAGAACGAGCAGCCTGCGCAGGGGGTGTTTCCTTTTGCTTTTCATATTTTACCTTCCCTTGATCCTGTAATCGATATCCCCGTGCTGGATCATGCTGTAAGTCCGGTCTCCCGCAACGATGATGTGGTCCAGCACCAGAATGCCCACGCCGTTCAGCAGGCGCTGCAGCTGAATAGTCGAGGAGATGTCCTCCGGGGACGGTGCGCATGTGCCGCCCGGGTGGTTGTGGCACAGCAGCACGCTGTGGGCGTTATAGTTCAGGGCTGTTTCCATCACCATCCGCGGATAGGCGGATACTTCGCTCAGGGAGCCTTCGGAGATCTTCCTCCTTCCAAGCACATGGCATTTGGCGTTCAGGGAGATCACATAGAACCGTTCGGTCCTCTCCCCGGCGAGAATGGAAAGGCAGTAATTCTCGGCTTCCCGGCTGTTTCCGATCTTTTCCGGATCCCCCATGGCGCACCGGTGCCATACGCGCGTCAGCGGCACGACCATGCTGAGCAGGACCGCCTGTTGCTCCCCGATCCCCTTCACCGTCATCAGCTGCTCCGGGCGGGCTTCCAGCACGCCCTTGAGGCTTCCGAAGGTGTTCAACAGCTCATGGGCCAGCGGGTTTGTGTCGCTGCGCGTATTGGCATAGAACAGCAGCAGTTCAAGGATCTGGTGATCCTCGAAGTTCTCGAATCCTTTTTCCCGGATAAAACGGTTCCGCATCTTTTCGCGGTGTCCGGCATGCATCGATTCCGCCATTCGTTATCCCCTCCCGTAGTATCTCCAGATATCCAGGCATGCCTGCCGTTCGTTTTCGCACAGGGGTGTCATGGAGCGGCGGTACGCTTCCCGGATTTCGTCCTTTGTCATGACGACAGGATGGTTGTTCAGCCTTTCCGTATTTACAGACGAAGCAAGTTCCTCCAGCATTTCATCACCCGGCACCGGCGGGATCGCCATCTCCAGGTCATACAGGATCCCTTTCAGCAGTTTCGGCGCCATGCGCATATCCCCAAGGCGCATCTTTGCGCTCAGGTCCTTCAGCGTATCCTGCATCTCTTCATGTTCCTGCATCATCTCCCACAGCGTGGGAAGCGTCAGCATGCAGGCGTGTCCGTGCGCGAGTCCCAGCCGTTTTGTAAGCATATAGGACATGGCGTGCGCCGCGGTCGTCCGGGTGATCTGGATCGCCTTTCCGCTCTGGAAGCTGGCGTCCAGCATTTCCTCCGCAGCGTGCGGGTCGCCTTCCAGATAGGCCTTCAGGTTGTCCAGCACCCCGATGACTGCCAGGTAGGCATGCACCTTGCTGTCGTCGTTTGAGCCTCGGCTCCAGTAGCTTTCAATCCCCTGCGCCAGCGCGTCAAGCGCGCAGGACTTTTTGTGATACAGGGGCAGCGAATCCAGGAGCGAAGCGTCCAGCACGACGCCGTCCGGCCTGAGCTCCGGATGGTTCAGGCTGACTTTGCTGCCGTTCACATAGACAACCGCGATCTGCGTAGCCTCGGATCCTGTCCCTGCTGTGCCGGGAACAGCGATATGCGGGCAGGGCTGCGTAAACGAGAGGCGGCTGTGGATGATATCATCCTCGGAACCCGCGTTCATCCTGGCCTTGATCGCCTTGGCGGTGTCAATGCTGGATCCGCCGCCGATGGAGATCAGGCCGTCGCAGCCTTCGCGGCGGAAAACTACCGCCCCGGCTTCCGTGTCGGACAGGTCCGGATTCGGATGGAATGCGGAAAACACCGGGCTGGAAAGCAGCGCGGGGTTCTTTTTCAGGATTGTTCCCGTCAGCGGTTCCATGCCTACGATCATCGGCCTGCGGATACCGAGTTTTTCCATCAGGGCGGGAAGCTTTTTCAGGCTCTCCCGTCCCCGGATCACTTTCTGATAATCACTCATGCGGCGATGCTCCTTGCTCTTTTTACTTTCCGACGCAGAAACGGGAGAATACGCGGTCCAGCAGTTTTTCATCCGCGTTTTCGCCCGTGATCTCTCCCAGCGCCGCCTGCGCGGCCTGCAGGTCCGTTGCCGCAACGTCCGGCGTAAAGCTGTCCAGGGTTTTCAGCGCGTCCTTCATATGGGCCAGCGCGCGCCGGGCGGCGTCCAGGTGCCTGGGCTGGGTCAGCGCCAGCTGGTCGGAAACCTCGGCAAACTGTTCCAGGTACCGGACAAGCGGTTTCAGGCTTTCCGGATCGTTCGCGCAGACGGTAATGCATTCCGCGTCCGGCAGGATCCCGCGGATGTCTTCCTCCCGTAACACCTGGGGCAGGTCTGTCTTGTTGATGACGACAGCGCCTTTTCCGCTGAATCTGCTGATCAGTTCCCGGTCTGTATCCGTCATTGGTTCGGAGCCGTCCAGGATCAGCAGGGAGGCGTCCGCCTCTTTTCTCGCTTTTTCCGATCTCTCCACACCGATCTTTTCAACCGGATCATCCGTTTCGTGTATGCCGGCGGTATCCGTCAGCGTGACCCTGACCCCCCTGACGGTCATTTCTCCCTGTACGGTGTCCCGGGTCGTTCCGGGAATGTTCGTCACGATCGCGCGCTCCTCGCCGAGCAGCGCGTTGAGCAGGCTGCTCTTGCCGACGTTCGGCCGGCCGATCAGTGCAATCTGCAGACCCTGGTGGATCAGTCGGGAGGCGTGTTCGTCGATCGCGCTTTCCAGGCGGGAAACCAGGTTTTCAAGCCCTTCCTTCAGCGCGCCCGCGCCTTCTTCGTCCGAGATCTCCTCGGGATAATCGATGCACGCCGCAAGGCCGGCCTGCAGGTCCGCCAGTTTGTCCGAAAAAACATGAATGAAGGAGGAGGCTCCGCCGCTCAGCTGCCTGACGGCCGCTTTGTGCGCCTGCTCGCCCCGCGCGTTGATCAGCTCCATGACCGCTTCAGCCCGGCTCAGGTCGACCCGGCCGTTCAGGAAGGCCCTGCGTGTGAATTCTCCCGCCTCTGCGAGCCTTGCGCCCTGCTTCAGGCACAGTTCCAGCACGCGGTTCACGACGAAGCTGCCGCCGTGGATCTGGATCTCCGCTACGTCTTCCCGGGTATAGCTGCGCGGAGCGCGCATGAACACAGCCATGCATTCATCCACGGTTTCCTCTCCGTCCGCTATCCGGCCGTAAACCATGCGGTGCGACTCCGGTGGGTTCTCCGCCTGTCCGGCGGGGACAAATATCCCGGAAAGAATCCGGCCGGCGTCCGGGCCGCTCATCCGGATGATTCCAATCCCGCCGTTCCCCGGCGCTGTAGCGATCGCCGCAATCGTATCCTGTCTGTATATCATACCTTTTCCCGCTTTGCGGTCATTCTCCCCTGCCGATCCGGTGCAGCCGTTTCACGCAGGCCGCCATATCCTCGTTCCTGAAAAGCGCCGTGCCCATCACGGCGACGGTCAGGCCGTTTGTCACAAGGCTTTCCAGGTTATCCTCGCGGATTCCCCCGTCCGCCTCGATTTCACCCGTGTAACCCATGTCCTTCAGCTGGCGGATCTTGCTGATCACCCGCGCGTCCAGTTTCTGTCCGCCGAATCCGGGTTCAACCGTCATCATCAGGGCCAGGTCTGTCCTGTCCAGGATACCGGTAATCATCTCCACGGGAGAACCGGGTCTCAGGGCAATGCCCGCCATCCGTCCCCTGCTCCGGATCCGGTCAAGCAGGGCCGGGACATTCCGGTCGATCTCGGCATGGATCGTCAGGCAGGAAGCTCCGGCGTCCAGGAAAGCGTCGACCATGATCTCCGGGTTATCCATCATCAGATGAACGTCCAGGGGAAGATCCGTCACTTCGCGCAGCCTGCGGACCGTTTCCGCGGAATAGGCCAGGTTCGGCACAAAATGGGCGTCCATGATATCCACATGAATCCAGTCGCATCCCGCTTTCTGAGCCGCCTTCACATCTCTTTCGAGATTCAGCGGATCCGCCGCAAGAATGCTCGGCGCGATTTTAATCATAGCGTTCCCTCCAGACTTCTCTTGTCTCAGCAAGCAGGGCCCTATACCTTTCAAGCCTTCCCGTGCTGATCATGCCCTTCCTTGCGGCTTCATCCACGGCGCATCCGGGCTCCCGGTCGTGCAGGCATTCCCTGAACCGGCACTTTCCTTCATACGGGGCGAATTCGGGATACCGTTCCCTGAGCTTTTCCGGCTCCAGGTCGTTTTCCGCTTCCAGCAGGTTGAACCCGGCCGTATCCATCACGCGAATCCCGTTTTTCTCAATGAGTTCGGTGTGCCGCGTTGTGTTCTTTCCCCGGGAAATTTTTTCGGAGATGTTTCCCGTTTCCAGGTTCAGATCGAGCAGGGCGTTCAGCATGGTGCTTTTCCCCGCGCCGCTCTGTCCGGTAAAACAGCACAGTTCGTCGCCGGCCAGCGCGCCGCGGACCTCTTCGATTCCGGTTCCGTCTTTGGCGCTCGCGGCGATCACGCGGATGCCGGTAAGCTCATATTCCCGACGCATCCGGTCCGCAAGCGAACCGTCCAGGTCGCATTTGTTCACGACCATCAGGACGTCCATTCCCTGGCTGAAAGCCCGGGAGATCTGGCGGTCCACCAGCAGCATGTCCGGTTCGGGCACCGGGGCGATCACGATCACGAGGCGCGTTACGTTGGCGACCGGAGGCCGTAGGCATACGGTCCTTCTCGGAAGGATCTCCTCCAGCCATCCGTGTTCCTCTCCCTGGCCGGGAGAGAACAGTACTTCGTCGCCCACCAGGGGCGAAAGATTCTCCCGCCTGAACTTCTTCTTGCAGCGCAGCGTGTATTCCCGGCGGCCTCTGTCCCTGACCGTATAGAAGCTTCCGATGCCCCTGATCAGCGTTCCCTTCATCAATGGCTTTTCTTCCGGCTGCACTTCCTGATTCCTTTTTCCGTTCATCATTGCCCGCCGATCCCAAATTCTTCAGTCACTTCGCCGTTCTGGTAGACCCGGCAGGTATAGTGCCTGGCATCAGGCAGGTTGATCGTTACAGGCTGCTTCCTTTCCATATCCGTCGGATAGGTGTGGGAGAAGCTTTCAAACTCCACAGCGGATTCGTCGGCCTGAAGCGTGATCCGGAGGGCTACGTCCGCCTCCGCCGTGTTCAACGTCACCTCGAAGGAATAATCCGCCCGGTCCGTCGGATAACGGTAAATGCTGAGACTGACCTCGGAATCCAGCATGACTTCCAGGTTTTCAGCCGGGGTCTGCCCGGTGATCTTGCCGTGCTCCTTTGCGCTCCTGGTATCCACGTATGTCAGCGTCGTTCCGATCCTCAGGTCATTCTGTTTCAGCAGTTCCTCCGCTTCCGCGAGCGTAAGGTTCTTCAGCAGCGGAACGGTTGTCTTGCCGCCGCTTTTGTAAATGCTGACGGGGGTATCCTTGGTCACCTTTTCATTGGCGACAGGTGTCTGCGATACGACGGTGTTGACAGTGGCGTCCCCGCTGATCACGGGAAGGATGGTAACGGTGAAGCCGTATCTCTTCAGAAGCTCTGTCGCTTCATCCACGTTCATATCCACCACGTTCGGCATCGTCAGCTGGGCCGGTCCGCTGGATACTGAAAGGATAACGGTATCGCCTTTCCGGATGATTTCCCTTTCCTCCGGGTTCTGGGAGAAAACGATATTTGCTTTTACTTCGTCTGAATTAAAATACACTTCCTTAAAATTGATATCTTCTTTACTTAACAGTTCTTCCGCGTCTTTCACGTCCAGTCCGATGACGGACGGCACATAAACTGTAGTATATATGTTGTTGATCAGCGCTGTGATCCCGAAGAACAGCCCGACCCCGAGGGCAATGCCCAGCGCGGTTGTCATGATGACTGTCCAGATCTTCCTGCGGCGCGCAGCCTGGTTCCTGTTCCTTCCGGTATCGGAGATCGGCTGCCTGCCCGTCTCTTCCCTGATCATCTGGGGCTTCGGCTGCTGGACGTCCAGTTCTTTCTCCGGATAGACAGGCCTTTCAGGCCGGTTTTCCAGCGCCGCGCGGATATCCGCCGCCATATCCCTCGCCGTCTGGTAACGGAGAGCGGGATTTTTTTCCATTGCCTTCATGCACACGCGCACCAGCGCCGGCGGCACGTCGGGCGCCAGGTTCTGGATCGGCACAGGCGTGGCGTGCAGGTGCTGCATGGCGACAGCCACAGGGTTGTCTCCGTCATAGGGCACCCGCCCGGTCAGCATCTCATACAGGACGACGCCTGTGGAATAAATGTCGCTCGTGGCGTTCGCGCCTTCGCCCCTCGCCTGTTCGGGAGAGAAATAGTGGACGGAGCCCATGACGTTGTCGCCCTTGGTCAGGGTGGAGCTGTTTGCGATCCGTGCGATGCCGAAGTCCGCGACCTTGATATGCCCGTCCGCGTGGACCAGGATGTTCTGGGGTTTGATGTCCCGGTGTACGATCCCGTTCCGGTGGGCGTGCTCCAGGGCGCTCAGGATGCGTATGGCGATCTGGCCCGCCAGGGCGGGGCTGAGCTTTCCGCGCTCCTGGATCACGGTCTTCAGGGTTTTGCCCTGTACATATTCCATGACCAGATAGCGGTTTTCGCCGTCCATGCCGACGTCCAGCAAATTGACGATATTGTGGTGCGTCATCTTGCTGGCCGCCTCGGCTTCACGCTGGAAGCGGCTGATAAACTCGCTGTCTTCATTGTATTCGGGACGGAGTACTTTTACGGCGACGTTATGCCCGGTTCTGAGGTCCACCGCCCGGTAAACGATCGCCATGCCGCCCATGCCGATCTGTTCGGTCAGCCTGTAGCGGTTGGCAAGGATCTTTTCCTTCACTGCGGCTTCACCTCCTCAGAGGCCCGGCCTTCAGCGCTCTCGTTCTCATTTTCTTCCGCGGCTGAACCGGTGTCGTCCTGAAGCAGCACAATGGAAATATTGTCTTTTCCGCCGCCTGCAAGCGCCGCACGTAGCATCTTCTCCGCGGCGGTCTCCAGGTTTTCCTCCTCCAGCATCTGTTTCAGTTCCGCCCTGGGCACCATGCCGTACAGGCCGTCCGAACAGATGAGCCAGCGGTCTCCCTTCCTGCGTTCATGCAGGGTGATATCGATCTCGACGTTTTCCTCTGTTCCGACCGCCCGGGTAATATAGTTCCGCATCGGATGGCACGCGGCCTGTTCCTCAGTCAGCACGCCTTTGCGGACCATGTCGGCCACCATGCTGTGGTCTTCCGTCACCTGGGTCATTTCACCGCCGCGGAGCAGATAGGCGCGGCTGTCCCCGACCTGTCCGATGATCATCTCTTTCGCCGTCGGCCAGGCGATCGTCAGCGTCGTTCCCATGCCGGCCAGGGAGATATCCTTTTCCTGCTGTTCCCACAGCGTACGGTTGACGGTCTGAACCGCTTCCCGCAGCGCATCATGCCCGGGTTTGCGGTCCCGGATCTCGCGCAGCAGGCCGTCACGAAGGCCGGCGGAGGCGATTTCCCCGCCGTTATGCCCGCCCATGCCGTCGGCGACGCCGGCCAGTCCGTTTCCGAGGATTACGGCGTCCTGATTGTTCCTGCGCAGCCTGCCGACATCCGTCCGCCAGGCAACGGTAAACACGCCCTGCTCTTCGGTAAAAGCAGCGCTCATTTCAGGATTTCCGTCTCCGGCTGCCGCAGCGGCGTCGGAAGGCTTCGGCTCTTCGCGCTGAATGCCTTTCATCCGCTCCACGACGGTTCCTTTCAGGTTAAACTTCCGCATCTGCCAACTCTCCTCTTGCGGCGTTGATCGTCTTCCTGCGCAGCTGCCCGCATGCGCCTTCTATGTCATCGCCCATCTCACGCCGCCTTGTGGCGGAGATGTTTTCCTCCTGAAGCACCTTCAGGAAACGGCGAACGTTTTCTTCCGTAACTCCCTTCATGCCGCGCTCCTCGACGACATTCAGCGGGATCAGGTTCACATGGCACTGCATGCCGCGGAGCCTGCCGGCCAGTTCCCTTGCCTGTTCCTCCCCGGCGTTGATCCCGCCGGACAGGGCGTACTCGAAAATGACCCTCCTGCCGGTTTTCCGTATATAGTACCTGCACGCCTTCAGGATCTCATCGATGGACCAGGTGTTTGCGACCGGCATCGTCATGCGGCGGATTTCATCGTTCGGCGCGTGCAGGGACACGCACAGCGTCACAGGCAGGTTTTCCTCCGCGAGCGCGTACATCTTCGGCACGATGCCGCAGGTGGACAGCGACACGTTCCGCAGGCTGAGCCGGATGCCTTCCTCCTCCCGGAGGAGATGCAGGAAGCGGATCACGTTGTCGTAATTGTCCAGCGGCTCCCCGCTGCCCATCAGCACCACATGGCTGACCTTTTCGCCTTCCGGGGCCATGAAGCGGTTTGCGCAGAGGATCTCCCCGAGCATTTCCCCGGCGGTCAGATCCCGCACGCGCCCCTCCAGCGTGGAGGCGCAGAAGCGGCAGCCCATCCTGCATCCCACCTGCGTGGAGATGCACAGGCTCACGCCGTATTTGTATCGCATCAGGACGCCTTCAACACAGTTCCCGTCCTTCAGTTCGTACAGGAACTTCACGGTGCCGTCCAGTTCGCTCCTGCGCTGCGTGCGGATGCTCACCGGCTGGGCAACAGCCCTTTGGGCAAGCTCTTCCCGCAGGTTCTTTGAGAGATTGGTCATCCCGTCAAAGTCCGCTCCCTGATGGATCCAGCGGAAGATCTGCTTCCCCCGGAAGGCGGGATACCCCTGTTCCTTCACCCAGGCCGTCAGCTCTTCGCAGGTCATTCCGGTCAGTTCAGTCATCTTTTCTCCTCATCCTGATAAGATAGAAGCCTTCCACGCCGTCCCGGTGCTCCAGCAGCTGAAGCCCCCGTTCCCGACTGCTCCTGTACCGTTCCGGTATGCTGTCCGGCAGGGCCGTTTCCTCGAACTCAGGATGCCGTTCAAGGAAGCGCGCGGCCTGCCGCTCGTTCTCGTCCTTCAGGATGGAGCAGGTGGAGTAAACCAGTACGCCGCCCGGTTTCACATACGTGCAGACCGTGTCCAGCAGCTTTTCCTGCAGCGCGGTCAGTTCCTGAACGCTCTCCTCAGTAACCCGGAGCTTGAGATCCGGCTTCTGCGCCATAAAGCCCAGACCGGAGCAGGGAGCGTCCAGCAGCACCGCGTCCATAGAGCGTTCCAGGTCTTCCCGGGATTTTGCCGCGTCCCGGACCATCGGACGGATGTTTTCCAGCCCCAGGCGTCTAGCCTGGGCCTCGATCAGCGCAACGCGGTGTTCGTGGATGTCCCATGCCTGAACCCGTCCGGTGCCGCCCATGAGCTCTGCCAGATAGCAGGTTTTCCCTCCCGGCGCCGCGCAGCAGTCCAGGATCTGCTGTCCGCGCTTCACGCCCACGGCCAGGCAGGCGATCATACTGCCGACGCTCTGAATGGAGAAATTGCCCGCCTGGTAATCCGCGTCCCGCGCGATATCCATCGCGCCGGTGATCTTCCAGGCATGGGGCATGTCCGTCCGTTCGCTTTTCCAGACTTTTTTTGACAGCAGCTGCTCAAAAGCCGCGTCATCCGTCCTGGTCAGGTTCGGGCGGAGCGTCCATCCGTCATCAAGATTCCGGAAGGACAGGATCCGGTCCGCTTCATCGCCGTAATCCTCCCGCAGCTTCAGATACAGCCACTCCGGAACGCTGTAGCGGATGGAAGCGTTTCGTACGGGATCCGTTTCTGCTTCCGGCAGGAGCAGTTCATTCTTTCTCCGGATCAGATTGCGGAGAATCCCGTTGCATACGCCCTTCAGCCCGGGCATTCCCAGTTCAGCGCAGAGCTGTACGCAGAGGTTCGTTGCCGCACTGTCCGGAATCCGGTCCTCCAGGAGGATCTGGCACGCACCCAGGCGCAGGATATTCTTCAGCTTGATATCCGTATCGGGCTTTGCCATCACCTGCGCCAGCGCCCAGTCGATCCGGATCAGGTGATCCAGCGTGTCATAGACCAGCCTGGAAACCAGCCGCCTGTCCGCGCCGGACAGGCCGCAGTTCTTCAGCGCCGCGTCCAGGGCCAGCGAAGCGTAGGCGCCCTCTTCCGTAACCTGGCGGATCACCTTCAGTGCGATCCTCCGGGAGGCAAGCCCGTCCATGGGCTTCTGTTCCTTCATATCCTGTCCTCTTTCAGGTCTGTTCCCGCGGGGATGCTGTGTCCCCTCAGGTAATCTTCAGGTCTCATCCTTTTCCCGCCGGGAGCCTGGATCTCCAGGATCCTGACCGATCCGCTTCCGCACGCGATGACCAGACCGCTCTTCGGGTCCGCGGAGATGACGGTTCCCGGTTCGCCGCCGGCGTCCGTCCGGACCGCCCGGAGCAGCTTCAGCCGCTCGCTGCCGAGCGGAACGGAAACGCAGGGCCAGGGGTTCAGTCCGTTGATCTGTCCGCGGACGGTATCCGCTTCCGCGGTAAAGTCCACCGTTCCCATGCCCTTGTTGAGCATCGGGTCATAGGTCATTTCCGTCTCGTTCTGCGGGATACGCCTGAGCGTTCCGTTCTCCAGCTCCCGGATCGTGCGCATCAGCAGTTCGGATCCGATCACGCTGAGACGGGCGGTCAGTTCGGCGCAGGTTTCGCTCTCACCGATCTCCGTTTTCTCCTGCAGCAGCATGTCGCCCGTATCTATCCCGGCGTCCATCATCATGGTCGTCACTCCGGCTTCCCTGTCGCCGCACATGATTGCGTAGGCGATCGGTGCGGCGCCGCGGTGCTTCGGCAGCAGGGACGCGTGGACGTTGATGTTCCCCAGCGGCGGAATGTCCAGGATCTCCTGGCTCAGGATCTGTCCGAAGGCGGCCGTCACGCAGAGATCAGGCTTCAGCCCTTTCAATGCTTCCACGCCGTCCCGGCGGATCCTTTCAGGCTGGAAAACGGGGATGCCTGCCTGTTCCGCCGCGATTTTCACAGAGCTCGGCGTCAGTTTGTTGCCGCGTCCCTTCGGCCTGTCCGGCTGCGTGAAAACGCCGACGACGTCCAGTCTGTTCCGGACCATGATCTCCAGGCAGGGCACCGCGAATTCCGGGGTCCCCATGAAAACAATCCTCACTGCGCGTCATCCTCCGGTATGTGTCCCTGGATTTCTTCCTCGGTCAGTTCCCTGTTCATCACGTCAATGTACAGGCGGCCGTCCAGGTGATCGAGCTCGTGGCAGATTGCCCGCGCCTCAAATCCTTCCGTCTCCAGTTCAAACATGTCGCCGTTCCTGTCCTGGTAGCGCACTTTGACCTTCATCGGCCGGGTCACGACGCCCTGCCGGCCCGGTACGCTCAGGCAGCCTTCCCGTCCGGTCTGTTCGCCTTCCCGTTCGACGATCTCCGGATTCACCATTTCCAGCAGTCCGCTGTGGTCTTCCGTCACATCCACGACGGCGGCGCGCCGGAGGATGCCTACCTGCGGCGCGGCCAGGCCGACGCCTTCCGCCTTGTACATGGTGTCCGCCATATCCTTCAGCAGCGTGGCAAGCCTTTTGTCAAACTTCTCCTGCGGTTTGCAGTGCTTCCTGAGCGTGTCGTCCCCGATGGTCACAATCTTCCGAATACCCATTTTCTCATCCTTCTTCTGTGTTACATCATGGTGGTCGGGTTCACTTCGAACCAGACTTCCGTATTTTCAAATTCGCCGCGCGCCAGTTCCGTCATGGCGGCGATCATCTCGTCCGCTTCGCGGCCCACAAGCATTTTCATCAGCACATGCCGCCTGTTTTTTCCCCGCAGCACTTTCACGCCCGGCGTATCGTTGGAAATCAGCAGCAGTTTCCTGCCCCACGCGGGATGGGAATCGACCAGCCTGCGCGTTTCCTGTTCCAGGCGGTCCGCGGCGGCAGCCGCCGCTTCCTCGCTGACGCTTTCGGTCAGGAACCGGGCCAGGAGCGTGAAGGGCGGATACAGTCCCCTCCTGCGGCGGGTGAATTCGTCCTCAAAGAAGGACCGGTAATCCTGCGCCGCCGCGAAACCGATAACCGGATCCTCTGGCTTGTAGGTCTGGATGATCACCTTTCCCGGCTGCTCCCCGCGCCCGGCTCTTCCGGCCACCTGGGTCAGGAGCTGGAAGGTCCTTTCCCTGCTGCGGTAGTCCGGCAGGTTCAGCGTCATGTCTGCGGCGACGACCCCCACCAGCGTCACCCGGGGAAAATCCAGCCCCTTGGCAATCATCTGGGTGCCGATCAGGATCCGGGCGCGGCCGCTCCGGAATTCCTCCAGGATCTTTCCGTGCCCGTCCTTGCCGCTTGTCGTGTCGTAGTCCATCCGGATTGCGGGAACGCCCGGCAGCAGTTTCGCGACTTCCTCCTCCACCTTCTGCGTACCCGCGCCGAAATAACGGATATACTTTCCTCCGCACTCCGGGCACGCGGCGGGCGGCTTCATGGCATGGCCGCAGTAATGGCACCGGAGCAGTCCGTCCTCGCTCGCCATATGGTAGGTCATACTGATGTCACAGTTCGGACACTTGACCACATATCCGCAGCTTCTGCAGGACACGAAGGAATTGTATCCGCGCCGGTTCATGAGCAGCATCGCCTGCCCGCCCTGCGCGGCGGTTTCCTTCAGCGCCTTGCGGAGCGCCATACTGAGGACCGTGCGGTTACCGTTTTCCAGCTCCTCCCGCATGTCGACGATCTCCACCTCGGGAAGCGGCCGGTCCTGTACCCGCCGGGGCATCTCAAGCAGCATGTAATCGCCGCGGCGCGCCCTGGCAAAGCTCAGCACGCTGGGCGTCGCGCTGGCCAGGATCAGCGTGGCGTTCTCGCGCTCACACCGGCTGTTCGCGATCTCCCGCGCGTCATATCGCGGATGGTGGTCGCTCAGGTATGTGCCCTCATGCTCCTCGTCCACGACGATCAGGCCGAGATTCCGCGCCGGGGAGAACACAGCGCTCCGGGCGCCGATCACAACCCGCGCGTCCCCGCGCCGGATGCGCCTCCATTCGTCGAAACGCTCTCCCGGGCTCAGCCGGGAATGAATCACCGCTGCAACTGGGCCGAAACGGCCCCGGAACCAGGCGACCATCTGCGGCGTAAGCGCAATCTCCGGTACCAGGATGATGGCGCTTTTCCCGAGCGTCAGCACGTTCCGCACCGCCGCCATGAAAACTTCGGTCTTTCCGCTGCCCGTTACGCCGTGCAGCAGGAAACGTCCGCCTTTCCCCCTGAGGCACGGCAGGATTTCCTCCAGCGCCTCCTCCTGTCCCGGGGTCAGCGTGAACCCCGGATCCGACGGCTGCGCGAAGTTGGTGCCCGGCGTCCGCAGCGTTTCCTCGTCCGACAGGATAACCAGGCCGTCCCCGGAAAGCTTCTTCAGCGCTTCGTTCGGATCCCTGACCTGTTCCGCCAGCTCCTTTACGGTGTGGACTTCCCCGTCGGAAAGGATCCGCAGGAGATCCGCGCGCTTTCTGCTCCGTTTCTCCCTGTCCGCAGACGCGAACGCTTCCTCCGGGGAAACGGCGAGCTTCGCCGTCCGTTCCGTTTTGACGCGTACCCGTCCGCCGCGCATCTGCGCCGGAAGCATCAGGCGCAGCGTTTCCGCCAGCGGGCAGTGGACGTCTTCCGCCATCTGCCGCGCGAGATCCATAAGTTCCGGCGGTACGGCGGGATACTCCTCCAGTGGTTTCAGCACATCCCTGATCCGTGATTCCTCAATGTCACAGGAATCGGATAGGTCCAGGACGATGCCTTCCTTTTCGCGGCGCCCGAAGGGAACGGCGACCCGCTGTCCCGGTTCAAGGTGCATTCCGTCCGGGATGCGGTAGGTAAAAGGGCTTGCCACGTTCTCGTGCACGATGTCGATGATCACCTGACAGAACACCCTTTTCCCTCCTTTACGGGCAAAATATACCATCTTTTATTATACTGTTTTTATGCGCTCAAGACAAGTAAAAACCGCACGTTTCCGTGCGGTTGAGAATGCGGTTTCCGATTGGTGTGGTTTATGCTTCAGCCATTTTCTTCGGTTGTCCGAGCTTCTGCCAGAGCAGCACGCCGCCGACCAGGGCCACGCCAATGATATCCGTCACATATCCTGGATAGATCAGTAGCAGTCCGCCGGCGATCGCGGCTATCCTCAGGAGGATGCCCAGGACGCGCATTGAGCCTTCCCGCTCAAAGGCACTGAACCCGCTCAGGCCGTATGTCACGCCGTACATTCCGATGATGGAGGTAACGGTGATCAGGGCAACCTCATACCAGGTGGTATTGATCAGGAGCATGTCCGGGCTCATCGCGAAGATGAACGGGATGATGAATCCGGCGATGGCCAGCCGGGTCGCGTTCACGCCGGTCTTCATCGGGCTGCCGCCGGAAATGGCGGAACCGGCATAGGCGGCCAGGGCGACCGGCGGCGTGATGTCCGCCACGATCCCGTAGTAAAAGACGAAGAAATGCGCGCAGACCATCGGAACGCCCATCCGGATCAGAATCGGGGCGCAGGTGGACGCCATGATGCAGTACGTTGCCGTGGTCGGGATACCCATACCCAGGATGATGCAGCAGATCATGGTCAGCACAAGGCCCAGAAAGAGCTTGCCCTGCGAGATGGTCACGATCGCGTTAATCACCGTGCTGGCCAGGCCCGTGACCGTCAGGCAGCCGCAGATCAGGCCGGCGACGCCGCAGGCGACCGCCACGGAGATACAGCTCTTCCCGCCGTTTTCCAGCGCCTCAAACACATTGATGGCCCTGAACCGCTGGTTGTGCGTTCCCTCTCCGGTCTCCAGCGGCTTGCCGTGGCGGATGTTCCGGTGAATATTGCTGATGATACCGACGGCGATGGTCGCCAGGATGGAGATCGCCGCGGAGAACTGCATGGTCCTTGTATTGGAGCAGACGAGATAGATCAGGATCGCCAGGGGGAGCAGCAGATAGCTTTCCTTCATCAGCTCCTTCAGCCTGGGAAGCTGCTCCTTGCTGAGACCTTTCAGCCCGAGGCGCTTGGCCTCCAGGTGCACGGACAGGAACACGCCGAGGAAATACAGGCACGCCGGAAGGATGGCCCGGACGATGATATCCGAATACGGAACGCCCAGGTAATCCGCCATCAGGAAGGCGGCGGCGCCCATGATCGGCGGCATGATCTGCCCGCCGGTGGAGGCGGCGGCTTCGACCGCGCCGGAGAAGTTTTTGTCGTATCCTGTCTTCTTCATCATGGGGATCGTGATGGATCCCGTGGTGACCGTATTGCCCACAGAGGAGCCGGATACCATGCCGCACAGGGCGGAGGAAACGACCGCGACCTTGGCCGGGCCGCCGGCATACCGGCCTGTCAGGCCGTTGGCCATCGCGATAAAGAATTCAGAGATGCCTGTCTTCTCCAGGAACGCGCCGAAGATGATGAATACCACAATGTATTTGGAGCAGACGTTGATCGGCGTGGAAAGGATCCCGTTCTCATTGTAGAACAGTTCATGCACGACATTGGAAAGCAGTTTCCCGTCCTTGACGTAGAACCAGATCGTATAGGCGAGGAAAACGCCCGCGACGCAGAGGATCGGCAAGCCGACGCTCCTGCGGCACAGTTCGCAGAGGGCCAGGATCCCGATGATGCCGGTAATGATATACATCGGATCGGTCAGTTTCACTTTGACGCGCGTCACCGCCAACGCGGGCGCTCGGAACGTGTAATAGAAAAACGCCGCGGCGCCCAGGACCATCAGGACAATATCGTACCACGGGATATGGTTGACTTTGACATGCCCCTTCCTGGCCGGATAAGTCAGGTACCCCATCACGACAACCAGCCCGAGGAAAGAGCTGAGCCTGACCTGCTCCAGGAAATTGGCGAACAGCGTCACATATATGCAGAAAAGGGAGAAAGCCGCGAGGATGATCCCAACGACAATCTTCGGGACACCCTCCCATATGCGGGTGTTGCTTTCCCGGTCATACTTCCGCATGATCGCGTCCACGTCCGCTGCGATGTTCTGGTTTTCCGCGTCCTGCACGAAGCCGGGTTCCTTCTCGTTGTTGTTCACAGATGTCACACCTCAAAATCTCATTCAGTCCGGAAAGAAAAAACAAACGGGAATCCGCCCGTCCCTGAAGGAGAGCGGATTCCCGTAAAACGTGCTCAGTTGGAAGCGGTCTCCACGGTGATGCCCTTCTCGGCGAAATACTTCGCGGCGCCGGGATGATAGGCCAGGCCGCAGACGGAAGCATATTCCAGATCCAGGTCCGCACCCTTCGCATGCGCTTCAGTGATGGCGTCCTTGCCTTCAAAGATCGTCTTGACGATGGCGTACGCCTGGTCGTCGGTCACCTGGCTGTTGGCGATGATCGTGGCTTTCACGCCGACGGTCAGCACATCCGTGTCCTGCTTGTCATAGGTGCCGGCGGGGATCACGCTCTCAGCATACGCGGAGGAGATCTCCTGCAGCTTCTTCACATGCTCTTCGTCCAGGGCGACCAGGTAGGTTTCCTTGCTGGTGGAAAGGTCTGTCACAGCGGGAGTCGGGGCGCCGGCCACAACGAACGCCGCGTCGATCTTGCCGTCCTTCAGGGCTTCGGCGGAGTCGCCGAAGGAGAGGTACTGGGGATTGATGTCGGCTTCGGTCATGTCATAGGCGGCAAGGAAGTCCAGCGCGTTGAAGTACACGCCGGAGCCCTGGGAACCGATGGAAACGTTCTTGCCCTTCAGGTCAGAAACGCTCTTGATCTCCGGATTCACGGTCACCAGTTGTACGGTTTCGGTATACAACGCGGCAATGGCGGAGAAGTAGTTGATCGGATCGCCTTCGTACAGGCGGATACCCTTGGTGGCATAGTAGGCCACGTCGTTCTGGACAAAACCGAGCTGGGCGACCTTCACGTTCAGGTCCAGCTTGTCGATGTTGTCAGCGGAACCGTTGCTGGTCACAGCTGTGATGGCCACGTCAGAATTATTGCTGACGTAGTTGGCGAGGACGGTACCGTAGGCATAGTAGGTGCCGGCAGGGCCGCCGGTGGTGAAGGTCAGGCCGGCCTGGGCTGCGGGCGCTTCGGTCTCGGCGGGCGCTTCCGTTTCAGCAGGCGCTTCCGTGGCGGGCGCTTCCGTGGCGGCGGGAGTGGCCGGTTCGGCGGGCTTCCAGGGCTGCCAGATAAGAAGCGCTGCGATGATGATCACAACCAGCGCGATGATGGCAATCAGTCCCTTTTTGTTCTTCATGGTTCATTCCTCCGTTCATAAAAATGGGTCATTCTGTATTATACAGCATGACCGTTCCTTATCTGTGTCTTTTTCATGTTTTGGATTATCCCCGGAACATGCTCCGGAGATCCTCCACGATCTCTTTGACCGTCCGGACCGTTTCATCGATCTCCTGCTCCGTGTTTTCCGGGCCGGCTGTCATGCGCAGGCTGCCCTTCGCCTCCTCTTCGGACAGGCCGATTGCCCGGAGCACATGGCTGATCTCCTGGCTGCCGGCCGTGCAGGCGCTGCCGCTGGAGGCCGCGATCCCGGCGAGGTCCAGCCGGAGGAGCAACGCTTCCCCGTCAATGCGGCTGAAGCGGATGCTGCAGTTGTTCGGGAGCCTCCCGGTTTTGGAGCCGTTCAGGAACGCGTCCGGAACGGAGGAAAGGATTCCCTCCGTGAGCCGGTCCCTGAGGGCCGCGGTCCTTTCCGCGTTTTTCTGCTGTTCCCTTACGGTTTCCGTAACAGCCTTTCCGAGCCCGACGATCGCCGGAACGTTTTCCGTACCCGCGCGCAGGCCGCGTTCCTGATGTCCCCCGCTGATCAGCGGATCGATCCGCGTTCCCTTCCTGACATAAAGCGCGCCGGCTCCCTTCGGCCCATTGAATTTATGGGCGCTCAGGCTCAGCAGGTCTGCATTCCACCTGTTCACGTCCGCTGGAATCGCGCCCACCGCCTGTACCGCGTCGGTATGGAATACGATTCCTTTCTCCCGGGCGATCCGGCCGATTTCCTCCACCGGTTCAATGGTACCGATCTCGTTGTTCGCGGCCATAACGCTGATCAGGACGGTATCGCCGCGGATCGCGCCGCGGACAGATTCCGGATCGATCCGGCCTTCTCTGTCCGGACTGACATATGTGACTTCAAAGCCCTGCGTCTCCAGCCATCTGCATGTATTCAGCACGGCGGGGTGTTCAATCGACGTCGTGATGATATGCCGGCCCTTTTCTTTCAGCGCGAACGCGGTTCCCTTGACCGCCAGGTTGTCGCTCTCACTGCCGCTGCCGGTGAAAAGGATCTCCGCCGGCTGGGCTCCGATGGCCGCCGCGGTTTCCCGGCGCGCCTGTTCAACGGCTTTCCGGGCTTCCCTTCCCGTTGCGTAGACCGCGGAGGCGTTCCCCGGGCATTCGGAAAAGAAGGGCAGCATGGCATCCAGCACCGCCCTGCTGACCGGTGTTGTCGCCGCGTGGTCCAGATAGATCCGATTCTTCATACCTTTGTTCGTTTATCCGTCAGAAATTTGTCTGGAACAGGCTGAAACTCCGTCCCATATCGTTGACTACAAAGTGAATGATGCTGAAGATCAGCGTCAGCAGCACCATGATCAGGACAGCCCCGGCGATGACGCCGAACAGGTTTCCCGCGCCCATTGCCAGCCTGACGCGGCCTTTGGTGCGTTCCGCCTTTTCCTCCGGGCTCAGCTCCGGAACATATTGCTCTTCTTCCTGAAGGTCGTCAAAGCCGTCGTCATAATCGGCTTCGGCAGCGCCGGTCTCCGGATACGGGTTTTCTCCGTTCTGCTCATTGCTTTTGAAATATGCCATCCTCTTCACTCCTGTGCTGTCTTTCCGTCAGGGGTTCCCGGAATTTTCCTGTTCACGCTTCGGATCAGCAGCGTGCCGAGTACCGCGCCGGCAAGCACGCCGCCGGCGTCCACCAGGACGTCCGTTACCTGTCCGCTCCGCCCTTCGATCGCCAGCTGATGCGCTTCGTCCGTACACGCGTAACCGGTTCCGGCTCCGAAACCGATAAGGGTCAGGACCCGGCTTCTTTTCATCCTTTGGCCGAACCAGCTTTCCAGGCACAGCCGGATCATAAAGCCGAGCATCATATATTCGGTGAAATGGGCCAGCTTCCGGATCACATGCTGCACGCGGTCGTAAACGGCCTGCTGCTCCGCCGGGTCCATCTGCTCATATCCCGGATACAGCAGGCTGATGATCCCGCCGGAAAGAACGCCGCTGCGTTTATCCGAATCCTCCGCCGTCTCCATCGAGAAGCAGAAGATCATCACCATCAGCGCCAGTGTCAGCAGCGTCGTCGCAGCCCTGACCCCAGGAGCCTGCCATCCGGTCTTCATGATCCTGCGGCCATCCTTTCATCTTTCCGCGTTTATTGTACTTTTACCCCCGTGCTCCGTCAAGACAAAGAGAAGGAGCTGTTTCAGCCTTCACTGAAACAGCTCTTTCACCCTGTCAAGGAAATTCTTCCGGTTGTCGTATTCCCGGTCGCTCGTCGTGGCTTCAAACTCCCTCAGCAGATCCTTCTGCTTGTTGGTCAGCCGCTTCGGGATCTCCACTTTAATCCGCAGGACCAGGTCCCCCTTGCCGCTTCCGCGGAGCTGCTGGATTCCCTGCCCTTTGATCCGGAATTCGGTTCCGGGCTGCGTTCCTTCCGGGATTCTGTACTTGATCGGTCCGCTCAGCGTAGGCACCTGGACGTCTCCGCCGAGGGCCGCGGTTGAAAAACTGATCGGGAAATCGAGCAGGAGGTTGTATCCGTCCCGTCTGAACAGGTTATGCGGCTTCACGCTCACCACGATATACAGGTCGCCGTTCGGACCGCCGCGCATGCCTGGTTCGCCCTGCCCGTTCATGATGATGGTCTGGCCGTTGTCGATTCCGGCCGGCACTTTCACCGTGACCGTACGCTTCTTCCGCGTACGTCCCGTTCCGCCGCATCCCGGGCATTTTTCCTTGATCATTTTGCCCGTGCCGCCGCAGGTGGGGCAGGTCCTTACGGTCGTCATCCAGCCGCCGCTCTGGCGGATCTGGCCGCTTCCCTTACAGGTGGTGCAGGTGACCGGGCTGGTTCCGGGTTTCGCGCCGCTGCCCTTGCAGGTGTCGCACAGCTCGTTCCGGAAGATCTCGAAGCTCTTTTCGCAGCCTTTTGCCGCTTCGTCAAAAGTAATCCTGAGTTCATACCGGAGGTCGTTTCCCTGCACCGGGCCCTGGTTCCGGGAACTTCTTCCCATGCCGCCGTTGAACAGCTGGTCGAAAATATCGCCCATGCCGAAATCGAAGCCGCCCGCGAACGGATTGCCGCCGCCCATTCCGTCCGTCGGATCCTCAAAACCGAACTGGTCGTACCGCTTCCGTTTCTGCGGGTCGCTCAGCACTTCATTCGCTTCGTTCAGTTCCTTGAAGCGTTCCACGGCGCTCTTGTCATCCGGATGCAGGTCCGGATGGCATTCCTTGGCTTTCTTACGATAAGCGCGTTTGATCTCATCGTCCGTCGCGTTCTTGCTGACGCCCAGCACTTCGTAATAGTCCCGCTTATCTGCCATAAAGCCTTCTCACCTTCTTCCCCAAAGCAAGCCCACCCCTCTTCAGGGCGGGCCTGCTTTCAATGGTAAAACCTTGATCGCTTACTCTACGCTGCCGTCAGCGTTGACGCTGCCGTCGTCGTTCATGCTGCCTGCCTGGGGTCCGGCGCCGTTCATCGGATCGCCCTGGGCGCCGGCCTGCTGCTGGTACAGCTTGCCGAACACGGCGTACACCTTCTGGGTGAAGCCTTCCATGGCGTTTTTGATCTCGTCGGCATTGTTGCCTTCGCGGATCTTCTTGAACGCGTCGATTTCGGCCTGCACGGCGTTCTTGTCTTCGTCGCTCAGCTTGTCGCCGTTTTCGCGCAGGGTCTTCTCGGTTTCGTAGATCAGGCTGTCGGCGTGGTTCAGGGTTTCAACCTCTTCCTTGCGCTTCTTGTCCTGCTCCGCGAACTGTTCGGCTTCCTTCACGCGCTGGTTTATCTCTTCTTCCGTCAGGTTCGTGCTGGCGGTGATTGTGATCTGCTGCTCGTTGTTGGTCGCCTTGTCCTTGGCGCTGACGTTCACGATGCCGTTGTTGTCAATGCTGAAGGTAACCTCGATCTGCGGTACGCCCCTGGGCGCCGGCGCGATACCGGTCAGCTGGAAGCGTCCGAGCGTCTTGTTGTCGTATGCCATCTGGCGTTCGCCCTGCAGGACATGGATCTCGACTGTCGTCTGACCGTCCGCCGCGGTGGAGAAGACCTGGCTCTTGCTGGTCGGGATCGTGGTGTTCCGTTCGATCAGCTTGGTGAAGATATGTCCTTCGGTCTCCAGGCCCAGGCTCAGGGGTGTCACGTCCAGCAGCAGCACGTCTTTCACTTCGCCGCCGAGCACGCCGCCCTGGATGGCCGCGCCGATCGCGACGCATTCATCGGGGTTGATGCCCTTGAAGGGCTCTTTGCCGGTGATCTTTTTCACGGCTTCCTGCACAGCAGGAATTCGGGTGCTGCCGCCGACGAGGATCACCTTGTTGATCTGGTCGACAGTCAGTCCGGCGTCCTTCAGCGCCTTCCTCATGGGTTCAATGGTCGCTTCCACCAGGTCGGCGGTCAGTTCGTTGAACTTCGCCTGGGTCAGGGTAACGTCCAGGTGCTTCGGGCCTGTGGCGTCCGCGGTGATGAAGGGCAGATTGATGTTCGCGGTGGTCGTGCCGCTCAGTTCGATCTTGGCCTTCTCGGCGGCTTCCTTCAGCCGCTGCGCCGCGATCTTGTCCTGCTTCAGGTCGATGCCGTTCTCTTTCTTGAACTGATCAGCCACATAGTCGATGATCCGCTGGTCAAAGTCGTCGCCGCCCAGCCTGGTGTTGCCGTTGGTGCTCAGCACTTCAAACACGCCGTCGCCGATGTCCAGGATGCTCACGTCGAAGGTGCCGCCGCCCAGGTCGTACACCAGGATCTTCTGGTTTTCTTCCTTGTCCAGGCCGTAGGCCAGGGACGCGGCCGTGGGCTCGTTGATGATCCGGAGGACTTCCAGGCCGGCGATACGGCCGGCGTCCTTGGTCGCCTGGCGCTGGCTGTCGTTGAAGTACGCGGGCACCGTAATGACGGCCTGCGTGACTTTCTCGCCCAGGTAGCTCTCGGCGGTTTCCTTCATTTTGGTCAGGATCATCGCGCTGATGTCCTGGGGAGTATACTGTTTTCCGTCAATATTCACTTTATAGCCGGTACCCATCTCACGCTTGATGGAGATCACCGTCCGGTCCGGATTGGTGACAGCCTGCCGCTTCGCGACCTGGCCGATCAGGCGCTCTCCGTCCTTTGTGAAAGCGACGACGGAAGGCGTCGTGCGGCTTCCTTCCGCATTGGCGATCACGGTGGGCTGTCCGCCCTCCATCACGGCAACGCAGCTGTTGGTGGTTCCCAGGTCAATACCGATAATCTTGCTCATAATGATCCCTCCGTTTTATCTTCATCCGCTGAAGTTGGTTTTTTCTTTATATCCGAAAACGCTTTCGCGTTATTCCGGCACAACTTTGACCATGGCGTGCCTGAGTACCTTGTCCCCGATCAGGTAGCCTTTCTGAAGCACCTGGCAGACCGTTCCGGGCTCGCCGTCCTCTTCCGTCCCCTGCAGGATCGCGTTTTCCAGGTTCGGATCGAACTTCTCTCCAAGCCTGTCGATGGGCTTTACATCCAGTTTCCCGTATACGTCCGCCATCTGCTTGAGGACCATTTCCACGCCGTTCCTGAGCGCTTCGTCCGGGCTTCCGGCCGCGGCTTCCACCGCGCGCTCGAGGTTGTCCAGCACCGGCAGCATCAGCGCCGCCGTGTCTTTTCTTCCGTCCGCGTAAGCGTCTGTGCGGACGTTTTCGTTTCTGCGGCGGAAGTTTTCAAAATCCGCCTGCACCCGCTGGGCCAGCGCAAGGTATTCATCTGCCCTGGCATTCGCCTCATCCAGCGCCTTCTGAACCGGGTCTTCCTGTTCAGTCCGGGGGGCCGCTTCCGGGTTCTCCGCTTCCAGCGTTTCCGCGGCGGGAGCGGTTTCCTTCTTTTCCGTTTCGTTTTCGGGCGCCGTGTTTTTCTTTTTGCTCATTTTGCTGTCGCCTTTCATTTTTGATCCCCGTCCCCGTTGTCCCCCGTGAACATATCGGTCAGTTCATGGCCCATCATGTTCAGGATGGAGATGACCCGGGAGTACCGCATCCGCGTCGGTCCGATTACACCGATCGTGCCCTGCTGCCCGCCCCTGGTGGAGTAGGTTGCCGTCACGATGGAGCAGTCCGCCATTTCCGGCACGCCCGTTTCCGGTCCGATCCGCACGGTAAACGCGAGCTCTCCGCTGCCGCGGATGATGTCCGCCAGTTTGTCGCGGGTTTCCATCAGGCTCAGGAATGTCCTGGCCTTGTCCATGTCGCTGTATTCCGGATAGCTCAGCATATTGCTTGTTCCGCCGACCGCGACATGGGGGCTTCTGGGCTGCTGCTGGCCTTCTGTGAAGTATCCGTACAGGCCGCGCAGCACCTCGTCGTTGCCTTCCATTCTGGCAATCAGGTCCGGCAGCGCCTTGCACGCGCCGCTCAGCGTGCATCCCCTCAGTTCGTTCGTCAGCGTCCGGGAGATTGCATAGAGCGTATCTCCGTCCACTTCCGGGCTGATGTGGATCACGCTGTCCCGGATCACGCCCTGGTCTGTCACAATGACCACCAGCGCGCTTCCCGCGGAAACGGGCACCATCTGAATCGTCTGCAGCCGGGGTTCCATGCCCTTGGGTGAGAGCACCACGGCGGTGTACTGGGTCAGGCTTGAAAGCACCCGGGCCGCGTGGTCGATCACGTCCTCCATCTGGTGGACGCGCCCGGAAAAGTGGCTCAGCACGCTTTCCGCGCTGTTGTCCGGAATGATGCCGGCCTGGAGCAGCGAATCGACGTACAGCCGGTAAGCCTTTGCGGACGGAATCCGGCCGGCGGAGACATGGGGCTGGTCGAGGAATCCGAGTTCTTCCAGATCGCTCATCTCATTGCGGATCGTTGCGGAAGAAAGGTTTGTCTCGTATTTGCGGCTGATCGTACGCGATCCGACCGGTACGCCGGTCAGGATATAGTCGTCTATGATCGCCCGCAGGATGCGCAGTTTCCGATCGTCCATCTGCATCTGACCGTCCCCTTTCTTTCCGGTTGTTAGCACTCAACACCATCGAGTGCTAACCACAGGCATAATGTATCACCGTACCCTCTCTTTGTCAATACTTTCCATCATGTTTTTCCGTGAATTCTGCGTGAATACCGGATGAAAAAACAGGACGGCTTTTCCTGCCGTCCCGCGGTTGTGTCCTGTGATTGCAATCGGTTTACAGTCCGTTCGTCTGATAGATCCGGGCGCCCAGTTCCGGGCTGACATACATGATCGCGAAATCCGTTGCGGTATAGTAATACAGATAGACGGTCGTTCCGTCGCTGTTCGTCCATCCGCAGGCCTGCGTAATCAGTTCAATCCGGTAACGGCTCGGAAAGATCGCGTCCATCAGCGCCTTGATCTTCAGCGGTTCCGCTTCTTTCATTTCCCCGTACAGCGAACTGAGCGCCCCGGACAGGTACCGGAAGCTGTCCTGCGTTCCCTGCTGGAACTCATAGGAAATCATCATCAGGCGGTCTTCACGGAACATGAATACGAGATCTGCCGTGAAACAGCTCACGTTCACCTTTTCGTTCGTCAGCATGATGGACCAGTTCTGCATGCTGCGGTCCCTCATCTGTACGGTCTCCAGCGCGCTGACCTGGCTTTTGTTCATTCCCCAGCGGATCCCGTCCCTGAACCGGAAGTCATTCGGAGCCGGCGTCGGCGTAGCCGCAGCCGCAGCAGGCGTCCCGGTTGAAGTGATTCCGAACCAGTCGCGGATTCCTTCTGCGCCGGCAGCGGAAACGGAAAGAAGCAGAATACAGGCAATAAATCGGGCAATCATCCGTTTCATCTTTTCACGCTCCGCTTTTCAGTCTCGCTTCACCGCTCTGAAAGCGCGGCCAGCTGCTCGTATGCTTCGTTGAGAATCCGGTCCTGCTCCGCGGCGTATCCGTTCTCCGGCTCATAACGGATTTCGTCGCCGAATGTGAAGGTACGCTTTTCCCGGTTTGCATAGACCGGCATGATGCGAAGCTTCTTCCCTGATTTTTTCCACCAGGCTTCAGCCAGCATCAGGAATCCGGGAGAAAGCTCGCTGATTCCGCCCTTGACGTACTTTCCTTCAGGATGCTCCGGGAAGATCATCAGGTTCTCGCCGTGTTCAAGCGCGTCCACGCTTTCCCGAAGGGTCTGCCGCAGTTTCATCGGCGAATCCCTGTATACGGGAATCGCCCGCAGCGCGTTCATGATGTTGACGCTCAGCCAGCCGAGATACCACGCGAGCAGCTTCCGGACAAACAAAGGCAGGTAGGTCTTTTTGCTGAACGTGTTTTCATACATATAGGCCCTGACGTCCTTTTTTCTGAACATCATCTTCGAGATGACCCAGAACCGCACAGGGACAGGAAAGCACAGCGCACTGGCGATCGGTCCGTATATCTCGGCATGATTGCCGAGGAAAACAAGGGGGTTTTCCGGATCCTCCTTCACATGGTCCAGGTCGACCATCCTGTGGCGGTTGAACGGACGAAGCATGCCGATTGTCATTCCTGTGACGATCTTCTCCTTCAGGCTGACAATCCGGTTCCTGAAGGACTGTCCGGTCTTTGTTGACTGTTCACTCACGCTTCATCTGTTCCTTTTCCCTGGGATAGAAGTTTCAGCCCGAGTCCCGCCGGGATTGCGACCGTGATAATCATCAGCGCGTAAATCAGGATTTTGTTCCAGTTCGTCCGGTCCAGCGCAAACTCCAGGCCGATCACCGCGCCGACCATCAGCGGCAGGCTGATGATCGCGAGGATCGCAGGAACAGACTTCGGTCTGTTGCTGTTCCTGATTGCCAGGATCACGCCGAGCGCCAGCATCAGCGCCGCGGCCACCTGCTGCAGGCCGACAAAGGAAATGCTCAGGAACCGGTCATACCGCAGGCTTTCCGTAATGATCGAAGCGGCGCCGAACAGCAGCAGGAAAACCACTGTCAGCCGTCCGCTCCTCTCCTTCCTGGCAAAGCGGAAGGCCAGGACAATGAACAGCACGGCCGCGACCGCCGCGGCTACATAATAGGTTGCCAGGCAAGGTTCGTCCTCGCCGACGGCAAGGAAACTGTTCGCCAGGAATTCGCTGTCCAGCGCCCGGCTGATGTCGAAATCCCCGATCCGGCTCTCGCCGATCCGCTCCGCCGCGATCAGCGGAAGCATCGCCAGGCTGAGTATATCCAGTACTCTCCCGGTTTTTTCATGCGCGATCTTCGCGCAGATAAATCCGCCGATCATGATTCCGCCGATCAGGCCGAACATGCTCCATCCGCCGCCGCTCAGCTGCGGCCAGAAAGAGACGGGCGTCATCTGTCCGAGTTCCTGGTTTAGCAGGCAGAAGCAGAGCCGCGATACAACAACCCCGAAGATTCCTGCAAGCAGGGCCGCCAGCGGAACAGTCCCCTTTTTCAGGGCGAGCGCCCGTCCCGCGATGCACATCACAATGACGGCGAACAGCGCGCCGACGGCGATATACAGGCCGAAGGCATACACCCGCAATCCGAATATCTCTACGATTACAGCTTCATCGATCAGATTCATTGATAAACCTCTTCTGACACGTCACGGTTTTGCCGTGGCAAAGTAAATGATATCGCTCAGCGAACGTTCATCTCCGCCCGGCATGCCCTTGATGATCCGGTCGCCTATCACCATTTCGGCGCTGTTTCCGCCGTCCAGGTTGAACGCCTGTACGCATCCGAGTTCATACATAAGCTCAGCAAGCTTATACTGGGAGAACCCTGAGCCGTCGTTCCTGTGCTTTACCTGGATGATGACCATCACATAACTCAGCGGGCCGGTCTGCCCGATGGCGGCGCGGGGCTCCTTCCCGCCGGGATTGTAACCGTATTCCTTGTCAATCTCCAGGAGTTCTCCGTCCTTCACCAGCGCGGGTCCGAATGTGAAAGCGTTCACAAGGCTCCTGCCGGCTTCTTTCAGTTCCTTGGGCGCGTTTTCGATGCCCGCGGATTTGATATACAGATGGAAATCGCCCTGGTCGTCGATGATCAGGATATCCTTCATCCGGTTGGATTTGCTGCGGATTTTCTGTTTCATCCGGTATTCAAAAGTCGTTTTACTGGGCTTGTCAACGTAATTGTCTCCGTTCAGGGCAATGACGGCGTTGTATTTCTTTGCCATGGTGGAAACGGATTTTGTTGTGTTTGCCGCGACCTTTTCCGGATTGGCCACGCCTGTGCGGAACTGCGACGCGTCGGCGATGGTGACACGGGCAATATATATCTGCGTGCCGTCATCCATCTCCCGGTGCTCCATCTTTACGCTGATCGTCTCATCCTCATATCCGTCCTCTGTGAAAAGGGCCGGATCGGGAGCGGGAGCCGGGGAAAAATCGATCGGCAGCACATATTGGGATGCTTTCCTGGTTTCTTCTCCGGAATCAAGATCCTCTTCCTCGTATACTTCTTCCGCGTCCTCGGCGCACGCCGTGGAAAGGAACAGCCGTCCGAAGTCAATCTCCTCGCCGTCGTCCTCGTCATTCATCAGTTCCATTTTCACATCGTTGAGCATATTCGGCGAGGAAACCGTAAAGGGCAGCGCAATGATCAGCACGGCGCACAGCAGGATCAGCAGGATTCGCACAGGCATTTTCATGGTTATTCTTCCTCTTTCTCTTCGTCAGCCATTTTGGTGTTAAAGATATCTACCAGTTTCTGCGCCAGGGCTTCGTCCTCAACCGGCACAAAGCTTTCGGTTTCTTCCCCGTCTTCCTCCGTGTCCTGTACAACGCGGCAGACGATGCATTCCTGGTTTTCCTCGTCCTCTTCGCTGTCCGTCACTTCGGTCAGCAGGGCGTACTCTTCCCCGTTATAGAATACATAGTCGATCACAGCAAAGGGAATCACATTGCCGTCCTCATCCTCAAAATCGATGATATCCTCTTCCATGCTGTTCAGTTCATTCTCGTCCATTTTTTTGTCCTCCTCTTTTATTTTCAGCGCGTCCGCGCCTGAAAACAACAACAGATTATAACCGAAGGGTACTCCTTTGACAAGTTGACTTTCGTCCGGTCCGGTCTTATCATTGAGCCGGCGGATTGTCCTTCTGTTTCAGGGCATGCCGGGTGCCGTCCGGCTCCTGGATAATGGTGCTGTCCAGCATCGCTTTCATGTTTTCCCTGAATTCGGCAAGGTACTCACGGCGCAGTTCCGCCTGTTCCGCGGTTTCTTCTTCGGTCAGGCCGCCGGCTTTCTTTTTCCGGGCCAGTTCGTTGATCCGCTCGATCTTCTTTTTGTCCATGTTTTCACTCCGCCTCCGGGTCATGTTGAAAGGAGCAGTTATGGTTCAGGGTAAATGGTTCGCTCCCGGTTCGGATCTTTCCGAACTCATCCCCGTCCGTTCCGCGGTTTTCGGCGGCGGCAGGGATGATCTGGATACCTCCAGCTGGAATGTCCTCGTGTATGATGATTCCATTCCTGCGGCAACAGGCCGGATCTGGTGGGAAAACGGCGCCTTCTGGCTCGGCGGCATCGGCGTGCTGGAGACCTGCCGCCACAGGAAGCTCGGGGACCTCGTGCTGCGCCTGCTGCTCTTCAAGGCCCAGAGCCATGCCGCGCGGGAGGTGCGGCTCCGCTGCCCCGCGGACGTGACCGGCTTCTTTGAGCGCCTCGGGCTGAAGCCGCAGTCCGGAGAGGATACGGAAGCGGTTGAAATGATGATCCCGGGTAATCTGATCGACCTGGACAGCTGCAAAAACTGTCCGAAATCTTCCTGCCCGAACCGCAAATAACCTGCGTTAAACCCTCTGTAAAACCTGCGTATCTCCGTTCGGAACACCCTGAATTCCGGGATCATTCTTCTGAATGATCCTTCTTAAATCTCCGCCGATCATCAGCGTGAGCATCAGCATCAGGGCTGCGCTGCCCGTCCTGACAGCGAAATCCGCGATCCCGCTGCCGACTGTGAGAATCCGTGCCGCGGTGACCAGGTTCACGGCGATGCAGACGCATACAGCCGCAAGGTCCACTGCCGTCCTGACGGGCATCCTCACGCGCTGTGCCCGCCTGACTGACCAGACAACCGCGCAGAACAGGATCGTCCCGCAGGATGTATAACGGAACAGGTCTGCCGGTTCCGCCCTGAAATCTTCCGTCACAAGGCGGATCGCCGCCCAGATGGAGACCGAAACCATGATCAGGTCCCCGTTGTCCGGAAGCTCCGTCTTCCTGAGGATGAGCCACAGGCAAACCAGCAGGAAGAATACGGCGGCTGCCGCGGTTTCGATCCTGCCGGGCATATAACGGCCCGAAACGCTCAGCCAGCTGACGCACGGAAGCGGCTCAAGCACCTTTGACCCCGCGCCGGTTTCGGCTTCCTGGAAGGCCTTGAGCACCGACAGTGCCGGAAGAATCCCGAATCCGATTCCGTTCATCACCTGTCCGGCAAAGATATCGCGGCCGGTTCTTGTTTTTTTGCCGGCCAGCCACAGGGCCATGAACAGAAACAGCACCACGACCGAAATCACACTGTATACCGCGGTAACGGTCACGCTGACGCCGGCAGCTTCAAAGAGCACCTCACTCATGCGGCACGTCCTCCCTGAACACCCAGCTTTCCTGGAAGCGGTAACTGACGAAATACAGAACCATATCGACAATGATGCTTGTAATGGTGCTGTTGATACCCAGCAGGCTGAACAGCGTCGTGAACATACTGCTCAGCAGCAGAATGGCGCTCCACAGAATGATATACCTGATAAACGCTCTGTGGGATTTATCCTTGTCACCGAATACATATTTCTTGTTCAGCGTAAAATTGATAATCCCGCTGACAACTCTGGCAACGGCCTTGCTGATGAATATGGCGGGTTTATTGCTGTCGTCGGCGTTGTTCAGAATGACTTTGTTGATCAGGTTGAACAGTCCCTGGTCAATGGCCCAGCAAGTCAGGCTGGACGCCATAAATTTGAAGAAGCTTCCGAGGATCACCTTGTAGATCCGCCAGCTGTCCCGGACCGGATGGAAGTGGGTGCCTTCGTTCGCGTTCTCATAGATCGTCTCGATTGTGATCGGGATCATCGGGATCTTTGCGCGCGAGCAGGCGATCAGCACCTTCATCTCATATTCGTATCGTTCACCTTCGACCTCTGCCATGAAGGGCAGTTCTTCCTTCCGGAAAGCCCTCAGGCCGGTCTGGGTGTCCGGCAGGTACTGGCCGTACAATAATTTAAAGACGGTCGAGGTGATCTTGTTCCCGCTCCGGCTCTTTGGCGGAATATTCTCCAGGTTGAAATCGCGGCTGCCGAGGTACAGCGCCCGCTTTCCGCTCTCCAGCTGTTCCGCCATCCGCAGGCAGTCCTTTACCGTATGCTGTCCGTCCGCGTCCGCGGTAATCACGCCGGTGATGTCCTGCAGATGTTCCATGATGTATGTGTATCCGGTTTTCAGCGCGACGCCCTTGCCGCGGTTCACCTCGTGGCGGAGAACAACGGTATTTTCCACCGCGTCCACTTCGTCAAAGATCGGGCGGTATGCCTCTCCGGATCCGTCGTCAATCACGACGATGTGGGCAAATCCGCCCTCTTTCAGTTTCTGTATATACGCTGGAAGCCGCTGATCCGGCTCCAGCGACGGAATCAGGATAACTGCCTGTTCCGCTGCATGTTTCTCCATCCGTTTCTTCCTCCCTGCCGTCCGGATATCCGATCCGATTCCCGGCATTGCTTCCGATGCCGCTTCATACCCATATTAATACAGTATATGATTATACTCTTTTCCGTCCGGAAACACAATATGTATTGTTCATTCTTTCATTGACATACAATAACTATGCTTCTATAATATTTTACTGGAATCCGGGCCTGTATTCAGGATCATCATATCTGTTCCGAATGATTGGGAGGTATATATGGGCATTATCGCATCCAGGAACCTTGAAGACCAGCGCCGCGAGCAGGACGGAATCGTCTATTTTGACCGCGGAACCCTGACCGGAAAGAACGGCCGGAAATATGACCGCTACGCCATCCAGACCCATTTCGTCGAAGTCGGCGAAGACCAGGCTGAACTTGTCCGCAAATATGTCCTCCCTCTTGCGCAGGACGGGGACGTGCTCTCTTTCGGGGCAAAAGTCATGGCCATGTGCACGAAAAACGTCCGGACCAAGGACGAAGTGCATCCCGGTTTCTGGGCGAAAAAGCTTGCCCCCTTCGCGGGCATCAACGAAACCGGCGTCGGAATGCATGAGCCCTATAAGCTCCAGCTCGTCATCGATATGTGCGGCCTGCCCCGCGTGCTGTTTGCGGCTTTCATCAGCGCGGTCACCCGCCCCTTCGGCGTGCACGGGCTGTTCTATAAAATCTGCGGAAAAGGCGTTGCCGGCATCGACGGGTTCTATTTCCGTTCCAGTTTTGACCGCTACAAGGAACTGGCGCTGATCAACCCTCCGAATCCCGTGGAGCTGTGCAATCAGCTTGAGAAGGATACCGGCATTCCCGTAGTTCTGATGGACGCCAACGACATCGACCAGAACCAGCTGGGCAAATGCGACGACTTCCCGCTGACCGACGAGGAAATCCAGGATGCCATGGCTGACAATCCCTCCGGCCAGGGTGACGAGCTTACGCCCCTCATCCTGATCCGGCCCCTCTCATGATATGAGGCACGTTCCCTCGTCTGATACGGCCCATGCCGGCGTGCTGACCTTTGAGGAGGCGCTCATTCCGACGGCTGCGGATTTCGACCGCATCCGCTGGCTCTATGTGCCGGATCATTACAGTGAATACCGGTATTTGCTCGGAACCCGGGGACAGCGCCCGCTCATCTGCATCGGCATCAATCCCTCCACGGCGATCCCGGACCGCCTGGACAACACACTGAAATCAGCCGAACGGATCGCGCTGTACAACGGATATGATTCCTTTGTCATGTTCAACGTATACGCCCAGCGCGCCACCGATCCGAACGACATGGAACGGGAACTCAATCCCGTTCTCCACCGGGAAAACATGAAGGCCTTTGAATGGCTGCTGTCACAGGTTCCCTCCCCGCCGGACCTCTGGGCCGCCTGGGGATCGATTATTGAAAAAAGGCCTTACCTGCCCGCCTGCGTACTGGATATGGCCGCCGCCGGCAGCCGTTACGGCGCCCGCTGGTTCACAGCCGGCCCGCGCAGCAAAGCAGGCCATCCGCACCATCCCCTGTACCTGAAGAAAGACTCTCCGCTTGATCCCTTCACGGATCTGACGGAATATCTGGAATCCCTGAAATAACGCGAGGCTTATTATGGTCAACACATATGACGAAACCTTTACCCTGCGGCCGCGGGACTGCGACCTGAACGGAAAATGGCGCCCGAGCGCGATCCTGGAAACCATGCAGGATGTCGCGGAATCCCACAGCCTGCTTCTCGGCTGCGGCCGGGAGGACCTGGTCAGGCAGAATATCGTCTGGGTCCTGTCCCGTTCGGAGCTGCACATGGACCGCTATCCCGCCATCGGCGAAAAGATCACCGTCCATACTTTCCCGACGCCGACGCGGATCTGCTTCTTCCCGCGGTACTATATCTTCACCGACGCCCGCGGGGAAATGGTCGGGAAAGCCGGAACGCTCTGGCTCCTGCTGGACCTTGGTACGCGCCGCATGCTCCCGCCCGGCGAAGTCGGAAAGCTGATCCCCGACAACAAGGATCTTTCCGTTCCGATGAACCTGCCCGCCACGGTCGGCAGTCTCCAGGGCGAGGAGTTTGTAACCACCTGCCGCCCCGTCTATACGGACCTGGACGTCAACGGCCATGTAAACAACACCCGCTATGCCGACTGGCTGTGCAACACCCTCGGCATCGGGCTGATGACCGAATACGAGCCGGAACGCATCATCCTCAATTACAACCACGAGGTGCTTCCCGATCATGTTGTCACGCTCCGCCGCATCCTGAAGGGCAATGAATACCGCCTTTCCGGCATCGTCAATGATTCCTCCGCCTTCGAAATCGGCGGAACCCTCAGAAAGCGCTGCTGATCTCTGTCTTGACATTTTACCGGGAAACAGATACAATATCCCGCGCTGGGTGCCCGTAGCTCAGTTGGATAGAGTGTCAGACTCCGACTCTGAAGGTCACAGGTTCGAATCCTGCCGGGCATACGCAAAAGCGCTGTGGATCATGGTCCACAGCGCTTGTTTTATTGTTTTCTCAGTACAGGATCTTCTCCGCGTCCTCCGCGCTCGCAAACGGACCGGGAATCGTCTCCGTTCCGCGGTGGTTGCCGAAGTAGTCTCTGTCAAACACGATATCGGTTCCGTCCGGATTCTCGAACCGCTGTTCCGGCTCAAACGCCTTGCCCAGCGTTTCTGTGCAGATAACGGCGTCCCTGAAATCCTTCAGCTTGCTGTACACGTTCGTCTTCAGGCTGTATTTCCCGTCTTTTTCAATCAGTTCAACCGTCACCTTGCTGCGTTTGTCGCTCAGCTTTTTCTTTTCATGTTTGCAGACGGTTGCGCCGTTGAAATACGCGTTCCCCTCCACCCATACCGGCAGGTGGCCGAAGTGCGTCCGGGCAAGCGCGCCCATATCCGGCCAGCCTTCCCCGGTGAAGGGTTCGATCCACTCCTCATAGGTCGGGAAAATATCAAAGGGAGCCGTACCGACAAAGAAATGGTCGGCATCGGTGGGTTTCTTTTCCAGGTCCTTTACGGGATACGCCTGGATGAACAGGTTGTTGTAGATCCGGTCGTCCCCGTGCAGGATCGTCATAAAGCCGGCCACTTCCGTCCTGTGGCGGATATGATAGGGCGTATAACGCGGTTCGCGCTGTCCGTTCACGACGCTGTCCACGCCGCTGTTGATGAGGCTGAAGCCGCCCAGGATCAGGTTATGCACGCACGCGATACCCTCGGAGGGGATCGTGATGCTGACCGGGCTCATCAGCACATTGTTGTCAATCAGGGTCGGTCCGTGGCCGACTTCGATGAAGATATCCGTGGAGAACATCGCGCCCCGCGCCTGCTCCTTGCCTTCGGGGCGCCAGTTGTCGTGCATCAGATTCTGGCTGATCCGCGCGCCCTGGGCCTCCCAGTCGAGCCAGACGCCCATAATGCAGTCATGGATGTGGTTCCGGCGGATTGTTACGTCAATGCCGGCATGCAGCTTGATCCCGGCGGTTTCCGCACCGCCCAGCTGCTGGCTTGTGCAGATATGATGGATGTGGCAGTCCTCGATGATGGAGAAGACGCCGCCCATCCGGCCGACGATACCCGTCTGCTCGCAGTGGTGTACGTTGCAGCGGCGGACAATATGGCTCCCGACCTTTTCCTTCAGCCAGCCGTGATACTGTCCGCGGCATACCGCGTCGCGTTCCATCTGGGTCGGGCTCTTTACCTTTTTGTGGAAGAAGTACATGTCGTTCTCGGGATCCAGGTATTTGCCGAGGGAGATACCGCAGCAGCGGCTGTTGCTGATTTCACAGTCTTCAATGATCCATCCTTTGGACCAGTGCGGGCCGATCATGCCGTCCTGGTATGCCGCGGGCGGCGCCCAGGTCGTGGCGGCCTTGGTGATCAGGAATCCGCTGACCGTAATATAGCCCACGCCGGTTTTGTCCGGCATGAAGCAGTTGCGCCGTACGCTGATCTCCACCTTTTCCTTATTCGGATCCTTGCCGTGGAAGTTGGCGTAGAACACCGTCTCTTCCCCGTCCTGTTCGGCATACCAGAGGTATTTGGCGTCCGCTTCATTCCAGGCGTACGGATTGGGTTTCCCGGCCTGGCATTCCTTCAGGCTGGAGCATTCGTACATGGTCACGTCGTTCAGGTATACCGAACCCGTGTGGCGGACGACCGGGGAAAAGTACCAGTCCCCTTCCACCTTCTGAACATAGGGATTGTAGGTTCCGAAAATGCTGTTGTTCACCCGGGCGGTCCAGGTGTTTCCCTTGACCTTTGTCCAGCCGCCCAGCAACTCAGCGCCGGTGATCACCGCGCCCAGGGGCTTTTCACTCCGGTAGACGATCCGCGCGTCCTCCTCGCCCGCATGGACGGGATTGACATATTCGCGGTATATGCCGGGCGCGACAATGATCTCGTCACCCGGCCGGGCGATTTTAGCCGCTTCGTTGATATAACGGAAGGGGGTTTCCTTCAGTCCGTTTCCTTCCCGGGCTGCATTGGCGTTGACATAATAGATCATGTGCGGCTTCCTCCTTAAATGTAGATCCTGTAGTTTCCGGTCAGCATCAGCAGGCAGAAGAAATACAGGCAGTTGTCATAATAGCGCCTGACTCCCCTGCGCAGCGGCATTTCTGCAAACTGTTTCAGGAAACGGGTTCTTGCCTTTGAGCTGCTTCCGACGGACGCGGCGCCCAGGACGGCCTTGATTGCGGTGGGATGCATCGCCGGCTCGTTCTGCGGAGTTCCGTCCAGCTCGTATGCGCGCAGGTCTTCCATGTCCTGCCCGTCAAAAAAGTCCTGGATCCGCGTTTCCACGGCGTCCAGCGCCGGTTCCGGCCCGAACCAGATATGGTCCAGCGCGATGTTCTCCGCCACGCGGTACGCGTCTGAATAGTATACCCAGGGCTTCCGGAACAGGAGCACCGTTTTTCCGTAGTAATCGGCATATTCCGGGCTCAGCCCCGTTTCCGGATGGGCGGAGATCTCGATGTACTTCCGGCTTGCTTCCGCCGCCTGTTTCCAGAACGGACGGTCCTCCTCATCCGCCTTCAGCGCAAACAGCTCATAAAAATGCGGAAGATGATAGCTCGGATCCGATATCTTCATGCCGGGCACGAACCGGATATATTTGTTCTCCGGTTCCCACATCGGTTCTCCCCCGGTCACGATCTCATGCTGGTGCACGGCGTGGCGCAGGATTTCCCTGGCCCTTGCGGAGTAATTGAAACTTCCTTCGCCGTCTCCCCATCGCGCTGAAGCCATAAACAGCGCCATGGCGAAATACTCCTCGCCGTCCGGAGCGGGGCCTTCGGAATTGGTGCTGCCGTCAATGTGGACAGACCAGCGGAAATACCCCCGGTTCGGCCCGTCCTTCATGAGCATGTATCGTTCCGAGAAGGTCCACAGCCTGTCAAAGATGTCCTTCCGGTCCATCTGCACGCACATCATCATGCCGTAGCTCATGCCCTCTGTCCGTGCGTCGATGTTGCCCGTGTCCACCATGCACCAGGCGTCTTCTTCGGTATGATGGCAGAAGCCCTCCTCCGGATCGAAGAAGATTGTTTCGAATGCCTTGTTCACTTTTTCACGGGCCTGCCCGTCGGTCACGCCGATCTCAGCAAGATAATTCGGGTATATTCCGGTCTGAAAGGCTCCTGTTTTCATGGGGGTCCTCCGGTTGTCCGTACTTTTTCTCCATCATAAAGCACATCACGCAGGCTGTCAAGCAATTGTTACCCTTTGACGCTCTCCGCGCAGTTCCTTACGGTTTCCGGTAAATGTGCCGGTTTCCTTTGCGCGGGGCATTCCTTTCTTAATACGTCCGGTCCGCAGATTTATCCCGCCCGTTCCCACAGGACCCGCGTGATGCAGGTTTTCAGGGCGTTATCCGGATCGCTTTCCGGACGGATCCATTCGCCGATCCCGGACCTGGGAAGCATAACCGGCATACGGTCGTGCATCCAGGCAATGCTTTCGTCTGCCGGACGGGTGAGTACCACAAAAACAGGCAGGCCTTCTTCCATCCGGTACAGGCCGGCCAGCCAGATGAGTCCCTGTTCTTCCGGACGCAGCGCGTATTTCTGCCCGGCTTTCTTTTTTTCATCATGTTCCCACTCAAAATACCAGGAAGCAGGAATTACGCATCGGTGCGCCTTCCATGCTTCCCGGAAAGTCGCCTTTTCCGCGGCTGTTTCCGCGCGTGCGTTGATCAGCAGTCCCTTCGGTCCGCTGAATCCCCATTTCATCGGAAAAACACGCTGCTCTCCCGCTTTGTTTACAGCCAGTACCGGAAGAACGGAAGAAGGAAAGATCTCACCTTCAGGCTGAAGGGGAATGCCTTCTTTTTTCCCGAACCGTGACGCAAGGACGGAACGGTTCATTTCCCTGACAAGCTCCCGCAGTTCAGGATCCGCCGGAGCCATATATACTCTGCCGCACATATGTTCTCTCTCTTACAGGATGATCATGCGTATTTTATCATGCATTAAAGGATCCTGTCCATGAAAAACATATGCCTTCCGTCGCGCGGCGCAGAAGAAAAAAGCTCTTCCCGGCGGGAAGAGCTCCGTATTGTTCTCTTTTTCCTGATCATTGTTCCGAAGGCGTTCCCAGGCAGATCTCCTCGAGCTTCTGCATGTTCGTGAGGATGCGGACTGCCGGCATCACGATATTGTCCTGCAGCTGGTAATCATATCCGTCCATGATCAGCGCCATGGCGATCCCGGTTTCCCGCTGGTAATAGACATTGGAGGAAAGGCCGCTGTAACGTCCCTGATGGCCGTACCATGTGCCGCGGTCAAACTGCTCCAGCCTCACGGTGCTCAGGCCGTACGGGCTGTCCGCAAGCAGTTTCTGGTCTGATTCCATCAGTTTTACCGTGGAGGACTTCAGGATACGGACGCCTTCCAGTTCACCGCCGTTGTACATCATCTGAGCAAGCTTTGTCATGGATGAAGCGTTGATGTACAGCTTGCCGACAGTGTAACCGTTGTTCCCCTTCGGATCCGCTTTGTTGTTGTAGGTGCGGTTGCGGTCCTTCTTCACGGAAATGTCAACTTTCCCGTTCTTTTTCAGAAGATCCATGCATTTTGTGCCTGCCGGAAGGAAATTGGGAGAATAACCCGCCGTCAGGCCAAGCGGTTTGAAAACCTTCTGATTCATATAATTCTGCACGTTCTGCTTTGAAATTGCTTCGATCAGGCAGCCGAAAAGCGCGCCGTTGTAATCCGCATACGCGTACTGTGTTCCCGGCTTAACCGATTCATTGAAAATCGGGTCGTATCCCTTTTTCCCGATCCTGGCCCAGTCCGGATGATAATTGGACGCGTCCGGGGAAAGCGAGGATGTATGGCTCAGCAGCATCCGCGCCGTAACCGGCGTGTCCGGGAAAGCGGGATTGCGGACCTTGAATCCGAGGTAGCTGCTGATATCCTTGTCCAGGTCCAGTTTTCCCTGGTCATACAGCGTCATCAGGCCGATTGCCGTAACCCATTTTGTAACGGAAGCGATGCGGAAACAGGTATCTTCATCCGCGCCGCCGAAAGACCAGGTCAGGAAAACCTTCCCTCCTTTTGACAGCACGAGCGCGCCGCATTCCGCGCCGCTGCTTTTCTCGATGCCCTGCAGGAAAGAAAGCGCCTCACCCGGAACGGATGAACCGGGAGAATCTGCCGCCTGCGCCTCTCCGGTATCTTCTTCAGGGCTTGCTGGTTCCTGCACTTCTGAATCCGTTTTCCCGTTCTTCTTTTCACGGATCTGGGCCTGCGTCAGCGGACCGGCAATTCCGTCCACCTGCAGGCCGTTTTTCCGCTGGAATGCCTTGACGGCGTTTAAGGTCATCTTCCCGAAAATGCCGTCAATCTTGCCCGAATAGAATCCCAGTTCCCTGAGATCTGCCTGCAGCGTTTTGACCGCCGGGCCGCGGGAACCCTTTTTCAGCCTTTTGGCCGACGCCGCTTCTCCGATCCCGACGCATGAGATCACAATGACGATTATCAGCATGATGGCTGTCAGGCGTTTCAGCATAGGCATTCCCTCCGGTTGCGTATGTTATTACAAAATTTTGATTATTATATTTCGTTTTTATGAATTCGTCAACGGAAACATTGTTTTTCAACGGATTTAACGTCCGGATACGCCCTCTTGATGTCATCAACGGGAGCGGATAAAATAAATGCCGGATATGGTCATATCCCGAAAGGACGTGCATTGTTTTGCGTATCCTCCTGATCCGCCATGCGGAACCGGATTACAGCATCGACTCCCTGACGCCGAAAGGGCATACGGAAGCCGAACTGCTCAGCCGCAGGCTGAGCCGGTACGATATCCGCGATTTTTATATGTCTCCCCTCGGCCGGGCCAGGGACACGGCGGCCTATACGCTGAAAAGGACCGTGCGCGAGGCCGAAGTGCTTTCCTGGCTGCAGGAGTTCAGAGGATCCTATCCGGATCCGGAAACCGGAAAGCGCCGGATCGTGGCATGGGATGTCAGGCCGCGGATCTGGAAAGCATTTCCCGGGGTCATGTCGATCGAAACCTGGTGCGACGCGCCTGTATTTGACGGAGGCGACGTGCGCGAGGTCTGGAAGGAAACCACGGCCGGCGTGGACGCCCTGCTTGCCCGTTACGGAATCGTGAAGAACGGGCCGGTGTGGAAATGCGCTGAAAACGGGGATTATACGATCGCGCTTTTCTGCCATTTCGGAATCTCCATGGCCATCCTCGGTTATCTCACAGACGTTTCCCCGATGATTCTCTGGCACCACACGCTCTGCCTTCCTTCTTCCGTTACGGAAGTCGTTACGGAGGAGCGGGTCCGGGGAGAAGTCTCCTTCCGCGTTACGAAGCTCGGGGACCTGACGCATCTGGAAGCAGCCGGAGAAGTCCGGAGCACGGCCGGACTGTTCCCGGAGGTGTATACGGGAATTGATTCCACGGATCCCGCCGTTAACGGCACCCTGAAATAAAAGAAAATGAAAAAAGCGCCTGACGGCGCTTTTTTTCTGTAATCAGATCAGGCTTTGGCGATCTCAACGAGCTTTGCGAAGCCGGCGGGATCGTTCACAGCCAGATCGGCGAGCATCTTGCGGTTCACTTCAACGTTCTTTTTCTTCAGGCCGTTGATGAACGTGGAATAGCTCATGCCGTTCAGGCGGGCGGCAGCGTTGATACGGGTGATCCACAGGCGGCGGAAATCGCGCTTGCGGAGCTTGCGTCCGATGAACGCATAACGCAGGCTGCGGGCAACCTGTTCTTTCGCGGCGCGGTACTGCTTGGATTTCGCTCCCCAGTAGCCTTTCGCCAGCTTCATCACTTTGCGGCGACTCTTATGGGCGCTGACGGCCCTCTTAATGCGTGCCATGTTTGTTTTCCTCCTTGCCGGTGAATTGGCTTATTTGTAAGGCAGTAACTTGTGAATGGTCCGGGCTTCCGCAGCGTTGTCCACAACACCGGGATTCCGCAGGTGACGGGTGCGCTTGGTGGTCTTCAGACGCACCTGGTGGTTGGCGTTCATCTGCTTATGCCTTACGATACCGGATTTGGTAAAGGAAAAGCGTTTGGCAGCTCCGCGATGGGATTTCTGTTTAGGCATGGTTTGGTCCTCCTTCCAACGGTTTACTCCTTCGTCTCTTGCGAGGCGGCATTCTCCCTCTTTGCCTTTCTTTCGGCAAAGGACGCCTTGATGGCTTTGGGAGCAAGGATCATGATCATATTGCGGCCATCGAGCAGCGGGCGGCGTTCCACCATGCTGACGTCCTTGCACCGTTCGGCGAAATCCTGCATGACCTTCAGGCCGATTTCGCTGTGGGTGATCTGGCGGCCGCGGAAGCGAATGGATACTTTCACTTTGTCGCCGTTCTCCAGGAAGCGGATCGCCATCTTTGCCTTGGTATTCACATCGTTTTCCTCGATGGTGGCGGATAGCTGCACTTCCTTGATATCGACAACGCGCTGATTCTTCCGGTTCTCGCGTTCCCGCTTCGCCTGTTCATAGCGGTACTTGTCATAGTCGAGCAGTTTGCATACCGGCGGAACGGCGGACGGCTGGATCTTGGCCAGGTCGTATCCCCTCTCCTCGGCAAGCTGCAGGGCCTGCTGCGTACTCATGACGCCGAGCTGTTCACCGTTCTCATCGATCAGGCGAACTTCTCTGTCGCGGATTTCCTCATTGATCATCAGTTCGTTTGCGATGTCCATGCACCTCCAATAAAATGAGCGGCGGGCTGTTGACCCGTCGCTCAGAACAATCTGTTTCCGCAATGGAAAAGTGCCTTTACCCGGCAGCGTGAGCCGCACAAGGTGAGAGACGGGCAAGCCTCTGCTTTCGAACAGATGGGATCATACCATATCGCAGAACCCCTGTCAAGCCGGAAAAAATGATTTTCTTCTTTGTTTTTCGGATTCAGGCAGGGACGCCTTTTCCCTCTGTCGAAAAATATCATGATCATTTTTCACCGGGAGGACATCAATATGGGCGTATTTTCCAAATACCATCGTTTCAGGGAAGCCGGCGAGGAGGCGAACGTCAACAACGTCGCCGAATTCGGCCAGCCTGCCCGTTCCCTTTTCACTTCCTCAAAAGTCCTGTCGCTGCATAAGGCCACGGATATCACAGACGAACAGGAGAATATCGTTTACCAGTCCCGTACAAAATTCCCGTCCCTGCACGATAAAACAGATATTACCGACAGGGACGGCGCGCAGGTGGCGCATATCGAACGGAAGCTGCTGACCCTGCACGAGCGCCATTTCATCACCATGGCCGACGGTACCGCGTTCCAGCTTTCCAACGAACTGTGGCACCTTGTCAGGGACATTTCAAACATTGAGGGCCTCGGCTGGGTTCTGAAGGGAAACATCGCCGGCCTGAATTTCCGGCTCTACGACGGCAATGAAAATATTATTGCCGTCATCAGCCAGAAAATGCTGTCCCTCCACGATAAATACTGCGTGGATATCTACCAGCCCGAACAGGAGCGCATTGTTGTGGCGATCCTCGTCACGCTGCAGCATATGATGGCGGACCGTGCTGCCAGTTCCTCTTCCGCCAGCTTCTCATCCGGCAGCGGCAGCAACTGATTCCCGAAAAAGAAAAAGGTTCCTGAAATTCAGGAACCTTTTTTGTTATCCCCGGTCAGAGGGAGTTGACCAGGTCAAAGAGCGGACGGTTGAAATAACGCTCCTGTTTCAGCGCTTTGTCGATCGGCATATAGAACACTTTGCCCTTCTTCATGCCGATCACCTGGTTGGAAATGCCATCCCGCAGGAGGCGTACCGCCAGGTTTCCGGCTTCAAAGGCAAACGCGCTGTCGCGGGCAGTGGGCTCGGCGCCGCGCTGCACATAGCCGATTACGTTCGCGCGGGCTTCCACCATGCCGCACATCCGCTTCATTACGGAAGCAAACCGCACCGCGGACATGGGCTCGTCCGGATAGCAGGGTTTTCCCCGGGAAGTCAGGAAGGTGAACAGGTCAAACGGCGCCATGGCTTCCCAGCATCCCTCGGCTACGACGATCGTGGCGCGGGTGTTTCCCCGGTCCAGCTGCCGCTGCAGCTGCCTGGCGACGCCCTCCACGGTCCACGGGACTTCCGGTACGACGACGATCTCGCTTCCCGTTGAAACAGCGGCAGTCAGCGCGATATCGCCGCAGTGCCGTCCCATGACCTCCACCACCGCGGGCCGGTCGTGGCTCCGGGAGGTGGCCCGGATTTTCCGGATTGCTTCGACGCATACGTTCACGGCCGTATCGTATCCGAGTGAGATCTCCGTATATGGCAGGTCGTTGTCGATTGTTCCCGGAATACCGATACAGGGAACGCCGAGTTCGCACAGCGCCTGCGCGCCGCGGAAGCTTCCGTCGCCGCCGATTACCACCAGGCCGTCGATCTGCATGCTCTTGAGCGTTTTGACCGCTTTCTCCTGGTATTTTCTTTCCTTGAACTCCAGGCACCGGGCTGTACGCAGATAGGTACCCGGTTCATCGGCTATATCCAGCACAAGTTCAAGCGTCAGTTCCTGCATGTCATCCTTCAGGTTGGCGTTTTTTCGAAGCAGGCCGTTATATCCGCGCTTGACGCCGATCAGCGGAATACCGTACATCGCGGCGCTGCGCGCCACGCTCATCACGGCAGCGTTCATTCCGGGGCTGTCTCCGCCGCTTGTAAGTACGCCGATCTTTCTCATGGCTGATCTGTTGCTCCTTTTCTTTTGTTGTCCGGGATCACTCCGGATCGTTTGTACGCTTATCATATCATAAAAAGAAAAAAGAAAAAAGATAAACGGGAAAGATTTCGCTTCCAACTTTCGTTATATTGTTGTAACATTTTCTTTACATTTTGATTCGCGTCCGGTATCCTGTTACCGATCGGTTCAGATGTACAACCGGCTCCGCCGTCAGAAGGAGATTAACAATGAAAAAACCGCGATTGCATATCCGCTGCCTGATTGCCGTTCTGCTGTGCGTCTGTGTATGCGCGCAGTTCCCGCAATATGCGTTCGGACTTGAATCAACCACGCTGTTCAACGGCAGCCGCGGCGAGGAAGTGCGCGAGCTTCAGCAGGCCCTGATTGATCTGGGATACCTGAAAGGCAAGGCTGACGGTGTATTCGGAAACAATACGGAAAACGCCGTCCGCAGTTTCCAGAAGGCCAACAAGCTTTCAGTGGACGGGCTGGCAGGCAAAACCACGCGCAAGCTGATCCTGAGCAAAGCCCGGTCGAAAAGCGCCGCGACATCGGCGACACCTGCGCCGGCGGCTTCCGGGACGGCTTCTGCGGCCGCCTCGCAGTCGTCGTCAGGCAGCCAGTCTTCCTCCCTTTTCGGATCATATGCCACCATCCGCAGCGGAGACAGGGGCGACCGCGTCAAAACGCTTCAGCAGTCGCTGATCACGCTCGGTTTTCTTTCCGGAAAAGCGGACGGCGTATTCGGAAACAAAACGAAAAACGCCGTTAAGGGTTTTCAGCGAAGCAAAAGCCTGACAGCGGACGGAATTGCCGGCAAAAAAACGCTGACGGCGATCGTTTCCGCCCTTTCCGGCAAGTCCTCCGCCGCTGAAAAGGCAGCCGGGGCTCCTGCTCCGACTCCCGCGCCCACCGCGACGCCTGCTCCCACGCCTGTTCCGGACGACGGCGAACTGAACGCGAGAATCTCCGCTCCGGGCAGCGTTCAGCTGCTCCACTGGTTCAACGACGTCAAGCCTTCCATTTCAAACGGCCAGCACCTGCTGGTTTACGACCCTTCCTCAGGCCTCTCATGGACGCTCCGGGTCCTTTCACGGGGACGGCACTGCGACGCGGAACCGCTGACCGCGCAGGATACGCGGACAATGGTCGCGGCTTTCGGCGGTGTCAATACATGGAACCAGAAAGCTGTTTATGTCCGGCTTCCTGACGGCCGCTGGTCCCTGGCGTCCACCCACGATATGCCGCATCAGTCAGGTTCGATCAAGAACAACAACTTCAACGGCCATCTGTGTGTGCACTTCCTGCGGGATATGGATGAAGCCAGGCAGAATGACCCGAAGTACGGCGTTGCCAATCAGGAAACCATCCGGTCCAAATGGAAGAAGATGACCGGTGAAGATGTTCCCTGACCGGTTCTGAAAATATGAAAAGAGGGCTGTCCTGCCGGGCAGCCTCTTTTCCGTCTCTTCTGCTTTATGGTTTCATCCTTGCCATTTGATGTTTTTTGATTGTTTTTTGTCTGTATTCTCCCCCGATCCGCCGCAGACCGGAACAAAAACGGGTTTGTCAGGGAAAAACCCTTGACAATGTCCCGGATTGTTGTATAATGGGCCGGTGTCAGGGAACAAGCCTTGACACCGGAGGAAACATCATGGAGCGGGAAGACCTCAGGAAAAAGGTGGATCTGGCATTCCTTTCCGCCTTTTACGGCGGTATGCTGACGGAAAACCAGCGCCGCATTCTCTCCCTTCACTGTGAGGAGGATCTTTCCCTGGGTGAAATCGCCGAAGAAGTCGGTATCTCCCGCCAGGCCGCCCACGAAACGCTTGTCCGCGCTTCCGCAAAGCTGACGGAGATGGAAAGCGCGCTCGGCGTCGCAAAGCGGTTCCGCCGCATGGAATCCGGCCTGGAAGACGCGCTTTCGCTGCTGCGGACGCGTGATTATTGCAGGGCGGAAAAGATACTCGAAGAACTGCTCAGCATTGAGACGGAGGAAAGCAATGGCATTTGAAGGCTTGAGTGAAAAGCTGCAGGGCGCGCTGAGGAAAATGACCGGGCGCGGCAGGCTGACCGAGCAGGCTGTGAAGGACGGCATGCGCGAAGTTCGTATGGCGCTGCTGGAAGCCGACGTCAACTACGCTGTTGCCAAGGATTTCATCCGAAAGGTCACAGAGCGCTGTATCGGCTCTGATGTGCTTTCTTCCCTTACCCCGAGCCAGCAGGTCATCAAGATTGTGAACGAAGAGATGACCGAACTCATGGGCAGCACCAACGCCCGCCTCAACTGGTCCTCTTCCGTACCGACGATCTTTATGCTCTGCGGCCTTCAGGGCGCCGGCAAAACCACCATGTGCGCCAAGCTCGCCGGATACCTGACCAAACAGGGCAAAAAGCCCATGCTCGCCGCCTGCGACATCTATCGTCCCGCAGCCATCAAACAGCTGCAGGTTGTCGGACAGCAGGTCAACGTTCCCGTTTTTGAAAAAGGAACGCAGGACCCGGTCAAAACCGCGAAGGAAGCGATTGAATACGCCCGGTACTATCAGAGGGACGTTCTGATTATCGATACCGCCGGCCGCCTCCATATTGACGAAGCGCTCATGGACGAGCTGCTCCGCATCCGGGAAGCGGTCGGGCCCACGGAAATCCTGCTGACGGTTGACGCGATGACCGGCCAGGACGCGGTGAATGTCGCCAAAGCGTTCGACGAAAAGCTCGGCGTTACCGGCGTTATCCTGACAAAGCTTGACGGCGATACCCGCGGCGGCGCCGCCCTGTCCATCAAGGCCGTCACAGGAAAGCCGATCAAATTCAGCGGCATCGGCGAAAAGCTGACAGACATTGAGCCCTTCCATCCGGACCGGATGGCAAGCCGCATCCTCGGCATGGGCGACGTGCTTACCCTGATCGACAAAGCGGCCGAGGCTTTCGACCAGCAGGACGCAGAAAAATTTGCCCGCAAAGGCCTGAGCAACAAGCTCACCCTGGAGGATTTCCTCGACCAGATGCAGAGCATGAAGAAAATGGGCGGCCTGCGCAGCATGATCAATATGCTTCCCGGAATGAGCGGCAAGGATATCGACGTTGACGACAACGCCATGAAAAAGCCGGAGGCCATCATCCGCTCAATGACCCAGAAGGAGCGCCGCGATCCTTCCATCCTGAACGCCAGCCGCCGCAAGCGTATTGCCGCCGGCTCCGGCACCACGGTGCAGGACGTGAACACGCTGATCCGCCAGTTTGAACAGGCCCAGCAGATGATGAAGCAGATGATGGGCCGCAAAGGGAAACACGCCATGCGCGGCATGAAATTTCCCGGATTTAACTGATTGGACTCATATACCTCGCTATATGATTTCCATATATCATTATTCACTTATTTAGAGGAGGAAAACCCAAATGTCCGTTAAAATCCGTCTGAAGAGAATGGGAATGAAGAAAAAGCCTTTCTATCGCGTGGTAGTCGCTGATATCCGCAGCCCCCGTGACGGCCGCTTCATCGAAGAGATCGGTTATTACGATCCCATGACCCAGCCTGCTGAAATCAAAGTGGACAACGAACGCGCCAAGTACTGGCTCGGCGTCGGCGCCCAGCCCACCGATACCGTTCGTATTCTGCTGAAGAAGTCCGGCGCGATCGAGGAAAAGTGAGCCTGAGACAAGAAAGGATGTACCCATGCAAGAACTTCTAACCTTTGTGGCACAGTCTCTGGTGGAGCATCCCGAACAGGTCAGCGTTACCGAGACCGAAGGACCTGAAGCAGTGATTCTGGAGCTCCATGTGGCTGAAGATGATATGGGTAAGGTAATCGGCAAGCAGGGCCGCATCGCCAAGGCGATCCGCGCCGTAATCAAAGCCGCTACGCTCAAGAACAGCAAGCCTGTTTTTGTTGAGATCCAATAAATTGACAGCCATGTCCGGCGGGATCCGATACACGGATCCCGCCGTGCTTTAACCGAAGGAAGGTTTTTCTGATGAACGATTACCTGATGATCGCCACCGTGCTCAAGCCCCAGGGCGTCCGCGGGGAATGCAAACTGCGTTCCTATGCCGCTGACATCGATCTTTTTCACCGCTGGGGCACCCTGTACCGAAAAACCGCGGCAGGCTTTGAACCGGTTTCTGTCCGGACTGCGAGGATCCGGGACGGGTTTGTCTATGCTTTCCTGGACGGCAGCAACAGCGCGGAAGCCGCGGAAGCCTTCCGCGGAACCGATCTGTATGTGGATCGCGCCCATACCGCTCCCCTGGAGGAGGACGCCGTACTCATCGCGGATCTGATCGGCTGCGAAGCATGTGACGAATCCGGCGAAGTGATCGGCACGCTGACTGACGTGCTGCAGTACGGCACTGTGGATACCTGGGTCTTTCAGACCGGCACCGGTACTCTGATGGCCCCTGCGCTCAAAGCTGTCTTTCCGGAGGTCGACGCGGCCGCAAAGAAAATCCTTGCCGTCCGGGACCGGCTGGAGGAGGTGTCCGTCCGTTCATGAGCGAACCTTTCCGTGTCAATATCCTGACGATTTTCCCGGAGATGTTTGACAGTTTCTTTTCCGCGAGCATCCTCGGCCGGGCCCGGGAACAGGGCCTGCTGGACGTCCGCGTGACGGACATCCGTCCCTTTTCAGACTGCAAGCATCACAACACTGACGATTATCCCTTCGGCGGCGGCGCCGGCATGGTTATGATGGCGCAGCCCATCATGGACGCGATGTCTGCCGCGCGGGCCGATTATCCCTCCGCCCGCCGGATCTATCTCGGCCCCCGCGGAAAAGCCCTGACAACTTCCCTCGCCCGCGAGCTTGCGCGGGAAAAGGAACTGATTCTCCTGTGCGGCCATTATGAAGGCGTTGACCAGCGCGCGCTGGATACGTGCGTGGATGAGGAAATCTCCATCGGCGACTATATCCTGACCGGCGGCGAACCTGCCGCCATGGTGCTTGTCGACTGTGTGTCCCGGTTCATCCCCGGCGTACTCGGCAGCGCCGACAGTCCGGAAGAGGAGTCTTTTTCCGACGGCCTGCTCGAATATCCCCAGTATACCCGGCCCCGGGAACTGAACGGGATGGAAGTGCCTGAAGTCCTCCTGAACGGCGACCATGCGAAGATCCGCGACTGGCGGCGCAAGGAAAGCCTGAAGGCGACGCTGGCACACCGTCCGGACCTTCTTGAAACCGCCCCGCTGGATGATAAGGACCGCAAAATGCTCGAAACGATCAGGAAGGAGATGAACGCCCCGTGTTCCTCAGAAAACTGATGGTGCTCCTGGCACCCCTTTGCATGCTGCTGGTATTATGCCTGCTGACGCCCCTGTTCTATTCGATGGACGGTTATTTCGGATCGCTGCTGTTCGGTATGCTGCTCGGCGTGCTGCTTGCGCTGCTGCTGCCGCTTGCGGGGGCGACGCGGCTGCGGGAGCCTTTTGCCTGGCTGCTTTGGATTCCCGCCGCTGTCATCCTGCTGGTGCTGCTCTACCAGTTTCTTGCTTCCCAGCAGATCGGACGGGATCTTCCGGTTCTCCGCCTGCTTGCCACCAGCGACACGCGGATCATTACCATTGAAGCGGCATTCGCCGCATATATGCTTGCCTTCTCCGTCCGGACCGGCAAAGGCATCTGAATATGAATCTTCCGGACCTGTCTTTCTGACAGGTCCGTTTTCGTTTGTCCTTTCTGTTCTTTTCCTTGTTCCCCGCCCGTTTTCTATGATATAATTTACAGGTACAAACCCTATCATTTCCGTTCCGGAGGATCAGAATATGCAGACCATTATGATCGACGGTTCCATGTATGCCGCGCCGCAGGACCTGCACGCCGCGCTGAAAAAAATGCTGGCGCTGCCGTCCTGGTACGGCATGAACGCCGATGCGCTGAACGACTGCCTGGGTGAAATGAGGGAAACGGTCAACCTCTGGATCCTTAACCCCGGGCAAAATGAAGTCGCCTCCGCCGTCTCGCTGGTTTCCCGGGTCATCCGGGACAACGGCGGCACCGTAAAGGAGCTGTGACGGCACATGATGAAGCTGCACCTGCTCGGCGTCAACGGTCCTTTCCCGGCAAGCCGCGGGGCAACCTCCGGATATCTGCTGGAGGCCGGCGCCGACCTTTTTCAGTTTGACCTGGGAAGCGGCGTGCTTGGCGTCCTGACCGCGCTGACGGCTCCGGAATCCCTTACCGCGCTGTTCATCTCCCACTGGCATTTTGATCACGCGGCAGACGTCCCGGTGCTGATGTACCGCCTCCAGGCGCTGAACCGTACCCTTCCCGTCTACGGTCCCGCGGATCCGGATTCCGCGCTGTACCGGCTGGTTTCCTCTGTCCCCTGTTTTGACTTTACAGAGGTTTCTCCCGGCAGTACGCTGAAGTCCGGAGAGGCCGCCGTCCGCGTTACGGCAGCCCGCCATCCTGTTCCCGCCGTCGGCTATACGGTTTCCTTTTCGGGAAGAATCTTCGGGTATACCGGCGATACGAATACACTGCCTTCCCTGGCGGAAGATTTTCTCGGATGCGACCTGCTGCTTGCGGACGGACTGTTCCCCCGCGAATCGTGGGCCGAAGGCAAACCGCATCTGTCAGCGGAACTCGCCGCGCGCCTTGCCCTGGAGGCGGAAGCAAAGGCGCTCGTCGTCACCCACCTGAACCCGTTTATTCCCCGCCGGATCCTCCTGGAGGAAGCCCGTGCCCTTTATCACTCCGTACAGCTTGCCGAAGCCGGCGCCGTGATTGATCTATGACGCAGCGGCAACGGGGCTGGCTGTTACCGCCCGCAGCGCTTGCACTGGTTGCGGGTGTTTTTCTCGGAAGGGAAACCGCCGGGATTGTCTTCCCTTTGTGCGCCCTGCTGTCCGCGCTGGTTTCCGCTTTCCTTCTGAAGGGCCGCCTTCGCTTTGCAGCCTGCGTATTTTTCTGTTTCACGCTGGGCGTGTGCGCCGGGTGCGTTTCCTTTCATCCCGCGCTTCCCGCCGAAAACGAATACGATGTCCGCGGCGTGATCTCCGATGAAGTAACCGCCGGTTCCTTCGGCCAGTACCGCCTTTGCCTGTCAGATGTGGAACTGGACGGCCGGCCTCTGTCCGGCGGCGCGTGGTGGACCTTCTATTCGGATGAGTCCCGGGCTGATCTCCTGCCCGGAAAAGCTGTGTCCTTCCGCGCCTCGCTGTATCATCCGGACGGCGCTGTGAACCCGGAGGGCTATAATTCCCGGGAGTCGCTTCTGCAGCGGGGAATCACCGTCGGCCTGTACGGAAAGGAAAACCTTACGGTCTCTGAACCGGATCATTTTTCCTTTTCCGGCTTTTTTGCCGCGGCACGCCACAGCCTCTCCGTTTCACTCCGCAGCGTACTCGGGGAGGAAACCGGATCCTGTGCGGCGGCCCTGCTGCTCGGTATGCGCTCCCTGATTCCCTCCGAAGACCGCCAGGCGTTTTCGAATCTCGGAATCGCCCATATCCTTTCAGTCAGCGGATTCCATGTCGGTGTGCTGATCGGTGTGCTGGCCGTCCTGTTCCGCCTGCTCAGACTCCGCCAGGGCATCCGGATCGTTCTTTATTCGGTGATCCTTTTTGCCTATGCCGCCCTGTGCGGCATGAGCCAGCCTGTAATCCGCGCGTCCCTGCTGCTCCTGCTTTCGGCGGAAGGAAGGGTTCTGAACCGTCCGCGTTCCGGCATACACCTGCTCAGCGGCGTATTGTTCATCATGACCCTTCTTTCCCCCGTACAGGTCACTTCCGTGTCTTTCCAGCTGACCTTCTGCGCAACATTCGGCATTGCCTGGTTTGCCCCGCTGTCCAGGCGCTTCTGCCCTTTCAGGAAAAAGATCCCGCGGGCCCTGTTCGACTCGCTGGCCGTCACCTTCGGCGTGCAGCTGGCCATACTCCTTCCCGAGCTGTTTTTCTTCCAGCGCCTTCCCCTGCTCGTGTTCCTTATTAACCTTCCCGCGACGCTGGTCTTCAGCGTGCTGATCCTTCTGTTCTGGCTGGTGGTGCTGCTCCTTCCTGTTCCCGGGCTTTGCTCCCTTCTGTCCTCCCCGCTTTCCGCGGCCACAGGCCTGCTGCTTGGCGGCGTACGCTCCCTCGGCTCCGTTCCTGGCCTGACGCTTTGGATCCATATGCCGAACGCAGTCACGGCCGCCGGTGTGATACTCGTTTTCCTGGGCTGCTGCGCCTTTGTCCGTATCCGCGGCCCGGTCCGCGCCTCATTCATTGCCGCCGGTATCGCCGCGATTGTTTTTTCCCTGCTTCCCGTCCCGCATACGTCCACGGAGTATATCCAGTTCAGTGCCGGAAACGCGGACGCCGCGGTGCTCCGGGACCGGGACAGCGTATATGTGATTGACGCCGGCGAAAATGACGCTGTCCTCAGCAGCTATCTGCGCGCGCACCGGCTCATACCGGATGCCGTCATCCTGACCCATCTGCATGCCGACCACGCGGGCGGCCTTCTTTCAATGATCGACGACGGGATCCCGGTTCGCCGGCTTTATCTTCCGGAGGGAGCGGAAGCACAGGATATCCATCCGGATTTTCTCACGCTCCTGCGGCAGCTGCGAGACTCCGGGACAGAAATCATTACACTCGGCCGCGGGGACGTGCTCCCCCTGCCTTCCGGCACACTGGCCGTTCTCTGGCCTGAAAAAGGCAAAACACGGCCCGGAGGGGACGCGAACAGTTATTCCCTTGTATTCCGCCTGACCCTCAAAGGAACTGTCCTTCTTCAGACCGGCGATATCACAGGAAACTATGAGCGCTATTGCGGAATTCCCGCCGACCTGCTTAAAGCAGCGCATCACGGTTCCTCCTCATCCACCACGGAACCGTTCCTTTCCGCCGTTTCACCCGACGCTGTCCTGCTCAGCTGCAGGAAAAAATCCCGGCTTCAGGCATTCCGCGAACGCGCCGGGGACATTCCCGTATACGGCACGCCCGAATCAGGCGCAGTCACCGTCCTTTTTGAGGAAGGCGGATATTCCCTGATTCCGTTTGTTTCCGACTGATTTATGACCGGAGGGATCTTTCATGGACCGTAAAGATTTTGACCGCGCGCTGTCCCAGGGGCTTCTGCCTTCTGTTCTCCTGTTTGAAGGAGAGGAAGAGCAGCTGAAGCAGGAAGCTCTTTCCGCCCTGCGCAGCACCGTTCTTCCTGCCGGCATGGAAGCCCTGAACGAAACGGTTCTCGAGAATCCGGAAACCGACCGCCTGATCGCGGACGCGGAAACCCAGCCGTTCATGGCGGACCGCCGCCTGGTCGTCGTCCGTGACTTTCCGGCGCTTTCCGGGCGCGCGGAAGCGGATGAAAAGCTGATCTCCTGGCTTCCCTCCGTACCGGAAAGCACCATTCTGCTGTTCTACTGCACCGGCAAGCCGGACGGCCGCAAAAAACTCTACACCACAGTAAAAAAGCTCGGCGGCGTTGTTACATTCGCGCCGCTTCGCGGCGCTGAACTCGTTCGTTTCGTAACCGACGCTTTCAGGCAGGCCGGCAAGGAGTGTGACGAGCGCACCGCCGAGCACCTGATCTTCACAGTCGGCGACGACGCCGGCCTTTTACGGTCGGAAATCACAAAACTGGCGTCGTATGCGGGAGACCGTCCCGCCATCCTGTCGTCCGATATTGCGGCGCTGGCAACGCCTTCCATGGAATGCACTGTCTTCCAGATGGTGGACGCCGTCGTCAACGGACAGAAAAGCCGCGCCCTTCTTCTCCTCCGCAATCAGCTCCTGGCCGGTACAGACCGCATGGCAATCCTGGCGATGCTTTTACGCCAGTACCGTCTTCTGCAGCATATCAAGATCATGCAGTATGAAAAGAAAAGCGGTGATTTCATCCGTTCAGCGCTCGGCGTACCTCCCTTTGCCGTTGATCAGTATCTGCGGCAGGCGTCCGGTTATACCGGCAGCCAGGTCAAAAACGCCGTCCGCATTTGTTTCGACGCAGAATACGCGGTGAAATCCGGACGCATTCAGCAGGAAGGCGCCGTCGAATCCGTTGTGATCCGGCTGCTGTCGCTCCGCGAAAACCGGTAGCCCGCCGGAATTGTTACAAGATCTTGTATTCACAGTGATTTCATGATATGATAGATACAATATTTAGTGGACATACAGGAGGCTATGCTATGAAGAAGATAATCGGGCTGGTCCTGGTTTTCAGCCTTGTATTCGCCGCCGCGTCTGACGCGTTCGCAGGCAGTAAGCCAAAGATCACCCAGCAGCCGGTTTCCGCCACAGTCAAAAAGGGCGGCACCGTTTCCTTTTCGATCAAGACCACCGGCTCCGTGAAAACCGTTACCTGGTATTTTGTTAATCCTGCCACCGACGAGGCTGTTACCGGAAAGGACCTGCCCAAAATTATCAAGGGCCTGAAGGTTCAGAAGCCCAACAGCAAAAAGATCACGCTGAGCAAGGTGCCTGAATCCATGCACTGCTGGATGGTATATGCCCATGTGAACGGCAACGGCTACAAGCTCGATTCGGATATCGTTCAGCTGCTGATCGCCGGAATGGAAGCGCCGGTTCAGGATCAGCCCGGTGAAGAACCCGCTGATGAAGAACCTCCGGCCGCCGCCGGCACCGGTGCAGAAGATGAAGTTCCTGACGAGCCGGAAATTCCCGCAAATGAAACGCCGGAGAAAGATCAGCCGTCCGGGCCCTTCACAGTCACCGCCGGTTCCAACGTGCTGATCAAACTGGACGAATCCGGCGAACCGGTCGATGACGAACCCGTCCGCTCTGTCGAATTTGACGATTGCGGCAGCGTGCTTGTCACCTCCGCAGATCCGATCATCAGCTGGACCCTGAACGGAATCCGCATCCGTCCGGATCAGCCCGTGAATGAATTCTCGGTCACAAACATCACTTCCGAACTGGTCATTGATGTACAGGTGCAGCGCGAAGATTCTGCCGGCGAAGTTCCTGAAGATGAAGTTCCCGAGGATGAAGTTCCTGAGGATGAAGTTCCTGAAGATGAGATCCCCGAGGATGAAGTCCCTGAGGATGAGATTCCTGAGGATGAAATCCCTGAAGATGAGATCCCTGAGGACAAATCCCCTGAAGATGAAACTCCTGAAGACGAAGTCCCTGCCGGCGAAGCTCCTGCTGAAAAAGCTCCTGCCGGTATAGCCGCTGCCGATCTCGTTGTGGATGAAAGCCATATGTGCAAAGTCACCTGCATCGGCTGCTCTTTCACATATGTCCGCGGCAGGCTGGTATCCGTTACGGAGGGCGAGGTCCCTGCCGGTGCCCAGATCAACATATCCGCCGCAAGCGCCGACATGGCTGAAAAAGGATACCGGGTCAACGGCGGCGAACCCGTAAACGCCGGCAAGCCGGGTTTCCAGCTGATTGTCACCGGCGACGTGGAAATTGCGTGCAGATAAAGCAGTCCAATACAAAACGGGCGTCTGATTGATTCAGACGCCCGATTTTTTTGCAGCTCGGTTATTTGATCAGTCCGCCAAGCAGGTTCCCGATTGCTCCGCCGATGCCGTCCGCGCCGGATTCAAGGCCGCCGCCCACGGTATCAAGCAGCTTGATCGCCGCGTCGGCGTATTCGCCCTTGAGTACTTTCAGGGAGACTTTCTTCAGGTCTCCGGACGCGCCGCGGTAAGCTTCAATCAGCTTCTTCTCAGCGGCAGTCACTTTCATGCTGGTATTGGCGTTCGCCGGAACCTTTGCAGCCGTCGTTTTCTTCGCGGCGGTCGTCGTCTTCTTTGCCGCAGTCGTCGTCTTCTTCGCGGCAGCCGGCTTCTTCGCGGCAGTCGTCGTCTTCTTCGCGGCAGTCGTCGTCTTCTTCGCGGCGGTCGTCGTCTTCTTCGCGGCGGTGGCCGGCTTCTTCGCGGCGGTCGTCGTCTTCTTCGCTGCAGTCGTCGTCTTCTTCGCGGCGGCGGCCGTCTTCTTTGCTGCGGTCGTCGTCTTCTTCGCGGCGGCGGCCGTCTTCTTTACGGCAGCGGTCTTCTTTGCAGCGGCAGCCGTGCTTTTAGCGGCGGCAGTGGTTTTCTTTGCGGTGGAAGCCGCTTCCTTCTTTACGGCGGTGGTTGTTTTCTTAGCGGCAGTCGTCGCATTTTTTGCTGTCGCGGTTGTTTTCTTTGCAGTAGCCATATGGTTCCCTCCTGTATTTGATTAAGCTGTGCCTTTACAGACATTTTAACGCATTCAGCCCGCGGCTTCAAGCCCCAGTTGGCAAAAGCCTTTTTTCTGTCCTTTTCCCTTGTATTTAACCGGTTCGTGCAATATAATATCCATATCTGATAAGCCGTCCGGCTTTACGCGGAACGGAAAAACAAATAAGGAGGATCTGTTATGGATATTCAGAAAATCATCTCTGACCTGGTTGGCAAACTGACCGGAAACAAGGATCTGATCGCCAAATTCACCTCTAACCCCCTGGATGTTGTCAAGGAACTGCTTGGCATCGATCTGGACGCTTCCCAGCTGTCCGAAGTCGTCAAGGGCGTTACCGGGCAGCTTGGCGATCTGACCGGCAACGCCAAAAAGGAAGCCGGCGGTCTCCTGAGCAAAATCCTCGGCTTCTTCAAAAAGAGCTGATCTTTCCGTGAAAAATCTAGGCGCAGCCGCCCGGGCTGCGCCTTGTCTTTTGGTTTTTATTTTGCCGTCTTTGTCCTGTTTGTTTTTTTTGCTTCGGGTTCCGCTTTCTTTTCAGGAACCCGGCTGACCGGTTCAAGATGCCAGATCCTGTCGTTATATTCGCGGATGGTCCGGTCCGAAGAGAAGATGCCGGACATGGCCGTGTTTGTAACGGCCATTTTCAGCCATTTTTCCCGGTCGGCATAATCGTTGTTCAGCCGACGCTGAGCCATGCTGTAGGATCCGAAATCCTTCAGGACGAAATAGCTGTCTCCCATCGATCCCCAGTTGCCCAGCAGCAGGCTGTGATAAAGGTCCTGCAGCGCGGCGGTGTTTCCGGGCATCAGCGTCCCGTCGATCATCTGGGTCATGGCCAGGCGGATCTCCTGGTTCGTTTCGAAGATGTTCATCGGATTATAGTTGTTTTCGCGGTACATATCGCGGACTGTGTCGGAACGCATGCCGAAGATGTAGATATTGTCCATCCCGACCTGCTGGCTGATTTCCACATTCGCTCCGTCCATCGTGCCGATGGTGACCGCGCCGTTCATCATGAACTTCATGTTGCCGGTGCCGCTGGCTTCCTTGCTGGCTGTGGACAGCTGCTCAGATACTTCCGCGGCCGGAATCAGCACTTCGGCGCTGCTTACGTCATAATTCTCAAGGAATACGACCTGCAGCATCTTCCGGGCCCGGGGATGCTGTTCAATCAGCCTGCTCAGGGCGCAGATCATGCGGATGATCTGCTTCGCGCGGTAGTATCCGGGGCTGGCCTTCGCGCCGAAGATGAACACCCTGGGCTCCATCGTGAAGTGCTCGTCGTTGACAATGCGGTTATACAGCACAAGGATATGCAGGGCATTCAGCATCTGCCGCTTGTACTCGTGCAGGCGCTTGGCCTGTACGTCAAAGATGAACGACGGATCCACGGTGCTTCCCTGGCGTTCCTTCAGCAGTACGGCAAGCCTCTCCTTGTTGTGCTGCTTGATTTTCGCGAACTCGTTCCGGAAAGCGGCGTCGTCCGCAAAGGGGCGCAGCTCGCTCAGGCGTTCCGGATCCTTGATCCAGCCGGTCCCGATGGACTGGCAGATCAGGTCTGTCAGCTCCGGATTGCAGCTCATCAGCCAGCGGCGGTGCGTAATACCGTTCGTGATGGCGGAGAATTTCTCCGGCATCACCAGGTTATAGTCGTGGAATGTCTCTGCCTTCAGGATTTCGCCGTGAAGTTGGCTGACGCCGTTCACGGAATAGCTCATCGCTACGCACATATTGGCCATATGGACATTGTCATAGCTGATGATGGCCATATGCGCGATGCGGTCCCAGTCTCCCGGGAAGCAGTTCCACAGCCGTTCGCACAGCCTGCGGTTCATTTCGCAGATGATCTGGTAGCAGCGGGGCAGCAGCTGCTGCACCATGCCCACAGGCCATTTTTCAAGCGCTTCGGACATGATGGTGTGGTTGGTATAGGCGATCGTCTTCTGTACGATGGCGGAAGCTTCGTCCCATCCCAGGCCTTCCTCGTCAATAAGCAGGCGCATCAGTTCGGGAATCGCCATGCCGGGATGCGTATCATTGATATGGATGACAACCTTCTCCGGCAGTTTGCTCATATCGTTGCCGAAGCGCTTCTTGTAATCCTTCAGGATATACTGCAGGGATGCGCTGGTGAAGAAGTAATGCTGTTTCAGGCGCAGCATCTTGCCTTCATAGTGGCGGTCTTCCGGATAGAGCACTTTACTGATCGCTTCGGCAAGCTCAATTTCTTCGGAAGCCTGGACGAACCGGCCCTCTCCGAACCGTCCCAGGTCCAGTTTTTTCGGGCTCCGGGCGGACCACATCCGCAGGGGGTTCACGATCGTGGCGTCATATCCGACGACAGGCATATCGTAAGGCACCGCTTCAACGGTATAGTAGTCGCGGGTCACGAATTTCTGCTGCCCGTTGATCTCAATCTCGTCCACATGGCCGCCGAAGTGTACCTCGCAGGTGTCTTCCATGACAGCGGTCTCCCAGACGTTGCCGTTTTCCAGCCAGCTGTCCGGCATTTCCACCTGCTGTCCGTCCACGATCTTCTGGCGGAACAGGCCGTATTCATAGCGGATTGTGCAGCCCATTGCAGGCAGGTCCAGGCAGCTCAGGCTGTCCAGGAAACAAGCTGCCAGGCGTCCCAGGCCGCCGTTGCCGAGCCCGGGTTCCGGCTCTTCCTTCAGGACGTCCCTGATATCGATCCCCAGTTCTTCCAGGGCCTGGGTATATTCCTTTGTGGACAGCAGGTTCAGCATGTTGCAGTACATGCTGCGGCCCATCAGATATTCCACGCTGAGATAATACAGGCTCTTGCCCTTCTGTTTTTTCCAGGCTTCCCGGCTGATCATCAGTTTCTGCATGATCTGGTCGCGCACCGTGGAAGCCACGGCCCGGTAGATCTGCTGCGGAGAGGCCTCGTCGATGGTCAGGCCGTTATACCGCTGGATCTTTCCGATGATCGTATTTTTGATGGATTCCTTGTCAAATTTCGTAGCAGGCATGTTGTTCCTCCCGGTCATTTCAAGCGAATCACTGTGTTTCTGCTTCGGTGAAAATCCCGATCTGTAAGGTCGGAATTATTCAATATATTGTACCATTTTCTTCCTGCCGCAACAAGGCAACAGAAAGGTCGAATTTTGGCCATCTATGCCATGTCAAACAGTTTCAGCGCTTCTTCCCTGTCCTTTTCGATCTGGGCCTTGAGTTCTTCCGGGGAACCGAACTTCCTCTCCTCGCGCAGCATGGCCAGCGGCATCAGCCGGACCTTCTGCCCGTACAGGACGGGACTGGATCCCAGGATATGCGCTTCCACGGTCACATTCCCGGACGGGATCGTCGGCTGGACGCCGATGTTCGCGACGGCGGGCAGCGTATCCCCTTCCGTCTCAAGCAGGCAGGTGTATACGCCGTATTTCGGCAGCGCTTTCCGTTTCCAGGGTGAGATATTTGCCGTCGGAAAGCCGAGCGTACGTCCCTGGTGCTTTCCCTGGGCAACGGTCCCCGTAATCGTATACCCGTAGCCGAGCAGATCGCCGGCTTCCGCGATGCTGCCCTCCCTGAGCTTTGTCCTGACCAGGCTGCTGGAAATCGCGGTGCCGTCCCCGAGGGATTCCGGCGGCACGATCAGGGTCCTGTATCCGTGAATCCGCCCGTCTTCCGTCAGCAGGGCGGCGTTTCCGCGTCCCTTTCTCCCGAAGGTATAATTCCACCCGGCGACGACAGCCATTACATCCATCATATTCCGGAGCCTGTCCAGGAAGACCTCCGGCTCCATATCTGCAACCGAGCGGTCAAAAGCGATCAGTTCCATTTCATCCACGCCGAGCCGGCACATCTGCGACGCCTTCTCGGGCATGGTCGAAAGCAGTTCAGGCGGATCCTGGGGCCGCAGGACCTCGAGCGGGTGGCGGTTGAAAGTGCATACCCGCAACGGAACACCCATCTCTTTCGCCATTCTCTTCGCGCTTCTGATCAGGCTTCTGTGCCCGCGGTGAACGCCGTCAAACGTCCCGAGCGCGACAACACGCGCCCCCGCGGCGCATGGATTCTGGATCACGCGCATGCTCAGTTCATCTCCTCCGGTCCTTCTTCCGGCGCGATCTGCGCCTTCCAGACCAGTTCATCTTCCCGCCGTGCGGCAATCCCCCAGAAGCTGCCTTCCAGATAGATCCGCACCGGATCCCCCTCATTCAGGGCCGCGGTGTCGTCCGTCAGGGGCATTTTTGCCCCGTTGATGACCATTTTCCGGTATTTTACCGGCATATCTGTCCTGGGAAGGTGACCGAGTGCGTAATCCGCGGGCAGAAGCTTCCCGGCAAGCTTTCCGGTGCCGGCCAGTTCCCGTGCTTCCTCCGGGCTGACCGTGTCTTCGATCCTGAACGCGCCGCTGCGGGTCCGTACCAGGCTCTGCATATGCGCCGGACAGCCGCACAGCTTTCCGAGGTCATCGCACAGGGTCCTGATGTAGGTTCCCCTGCCGCATTTAACACGGATCTCAAACCCGTGATCCCCGGTTTCGCGGATCAGTTCAATTGAATCAATACGCACGACGCGCTGCGGCACTTCCACGGTTTCCCCGCGCCGCGCCCGCAGGTAGAGGGGCTTGCCGCCCACCTTGATGGCGCTGTAGATACTGGGCGTCTGGGTGATTTCGCCTGTCAGCTGCGCAGCCGCCCGGAGAAAAGTATCCCTGTCCGGATAATTCTCCCCGCGTTCCGTCACATTCCCGGTGGCGTCCTGTGTGTCTGTGGCGGCGCCGAAAGAGCAGACGGCCACATATTCCTTTTCCTTGTCGGCCAGGTAATCAAAAAGCCGCGTGGCTTTTCCTGTCATCACGGGCAGTACGCCTGCGGCCTCCGGATCCAGCGTGCCGGCATGGCCGATCCGCTTCACGCCGGTCAGTCTGCGCAGCACCGCCACCACGGCGGCGCTGCTCATGCCGGTCGGTTTATTTATATTGAAGTATCCGTTCATTGCTTATCCGTTCAGTTTTTTGATCATGGCCTCCAGCACCCGGCCGGCAACCTCATCCAGCGTTCCTTCCATGGTGATGCCTGCAGCCTGCGGATGCCCGCCTCCGCCGAACGCCTGGGCGATATCGCTGACTTTGTCAGGCTCCTTGGCGCGAAGCGACAGCTTGATCTTTCCGCTCCAATCCTCCCGGGCCAGCAGCGCCATCCGGGTTCCCACAGTATCCAGCCCGAAGTTGACCAGCGTATCGGCGTGTTCCGCAAACGCGCTGCAGTCCCGGAAATCCTGCATGGTCAGTGTCATCACAGCGATCTTTCCGTTTTCATAATACCGTATCCCGTTCAGGGCTTTGCCCAGAAGCCGGACCTGGGGCATCTCACGCTCGCGGAACAGGATCCGGTTCAGGCAGGCCAGGGGCAGGTCCATTTCCATCAGTTCGCTCATGATGTTGAAACACGCCGCGTTCGTGGAGGCGAACGCGAAGTTCCCGGTGTCCGTACTGATCCCCGTATACAGGCAGATGGCCAGATCCCGGTCCAGTCCGATGCCCAGCAGCTTCAGCTGTTCACGGATCAGGATGCAGGCCGCGGGCGCGGTTCCGTCCACGTCGTTCACTTCCATGAATCCCGGATTGGTCGGATGGTGATCGATCTGCGCGGTATGGCTGCTGCGGGCGATCAGGTCCGCGCAGGCGCCGAGGCGTTCCGGGGTGCTGACGTCCACCGCGAGCATCAGGTCGAACGGGCCGTCATCTTCCGCAGGTACGCGCATTTCAGAGATACCCGGCAGGAAGTCAAGCTGGTCCGGCACCTTCCCGTCGCAGAAGATGCTGACGTCCTTGCCCAGGCGCAGGAGCGCGAGCCGCATGGCGGCCGCGCAGCTGAGCGTGTCGCCGTCAGGATTGACATGGCTGCATACAGCGATCTTCTGCGCTTCCCGGATCATCCTGGCAACCGCTTCAGGATTCCTGCTCTTCGCTTCCATCGGACTCTTCCTCCGTCCGGACTGCATCCGCAAGCACTTTCGCGATATGCACGCCGTATTCAATATTCTTGTCGCTGACAAAAATCAGCTCGGGGGTATAGCGGATGATCATGCGCTTTCCGAGCGCGCGTCGGATGTAGCCCTTTGCATTCTTCAGGGCGTCCATCAGGGCGTCCCGGCGGTCGTCCTCCAGTACGCTGATATAGATCTTCGCGTACCGCAGGTCGCCGGTCACTTCCGCGCGCGTCACGGACCATGTGCCGCCGACGCGCGGATCATGCAGCTCTTCCCGGATGATCGCGTCCACCTCGCGGCGGACTTCCTCCGATATCCTGTCTATTCTCTGGTAGCTCATCTCAGCGCGGGATCTCCTCCATAATGTAGCACTCGACCACGTCGCCTTCCTTGATGTCGTTATGGCCTTCCAGACTCATACCGCACTCATATCCGGCGGCCATTTCCTTCACATCGTCTTTCAGGTGGCGCAGGCTGCTCAGCTTGCCCTCGTGCACAACCACGTTGTCGCGCAGCAGGCGCACGCCGGCGTTCCGCTGCACTTTGCCGTCTGTAACATAGCAGCCGGCGATGATGCCGGAACCGGTGATCTTGAACACATTCCGGACTTCCGCATGGCCCAGCAGCACCTCGCGGTACTCCGGTTCCAGCATGCCCTTCATAGCCAGTTCCATATCCTCGATCGCCTTGTAAATAACCGTATACATCCGGATATCGACCTTCTGCTTTTCCGCGGCTTCGCGGGCGGAAGCGTCGGGCCGGATGTTGAAGCCGATGATGATCGCGTTGAAGGCGGACGCCAGGTTCACGTCGTCCTTGGTGATCGCGCCGGCCGCGCTGTGCAGCACGCGGATCTTGACCTCGTCGCTGCTCAGTTTTTCCATGGCCTGCTTGACCGCTTCCACGGAGCCCTGGACGTCTGCCTTGATGATTAGGTTCAGCGTGGTCACCTTGCCCGCTTCGATGGTCGAGAACAGGTTCTCCATGCTCATCTTGGCCATGGTTGCCTCACGGCTGGCTTTGAGTTTTTCACGGCGTTCGTCCGCGACCTGGCGGCTCAGGTGGTCGTCTCCGACGGCGATCATTTCGTCGCCTGCGCTCGGCACGTCGTCAAATCCCATGATCTCCACAGGCATGGACGGACCGGCTTCATTGACGCGCTCGCCCTTATCGTTGATCAGCGCGCGCACCTTGCCCGAAGCAAGGCCGGCGATCACACTGTCGCCCACATGCAGCGTACCGTTCTGCAGCAGCACGGTGGCAAGCGGTCCGCGTGCCTTGTCCAGTTTTGCTTCAATGATAACGCCCTTGCCGAGGCGGTTCGGGTTCGCCTGAAGCTGCAGCATATCCGCCTGCAGCAGGATCATCTCAAGCAGTTCGTTCACGCCCTGGCCGGTCACAGCGGACACGGGAACGCAAATCGTTTCGCCGCCCCAGTCTTCGCAGACCAGGCCGTACTGGGTCAGGTCCTGCTTGACGCGGTCGGGGTTCGCGTCCGGCTTGTCCATCTTGTTGATCGCGACGATCACAGGTACTTCCGCCGCCTTTGCGTGGTTGATGGATTCAACGGTCTGGGGCATGACGGAATCGTCCGCGGCAACAACCAGCACGGCAATGTCCGTTGCCTGGGTTCCGCGCGCGCGCATCGCGGTAAACGCTTCATGGCCGGGGGTGTCGAGGAAGGTGATTTTCCTGCCGTCCACATCCACGGTATAGGCGCCTATGTGCTGCGTGATTCCGCCCGCTTCGCCGGCGGTAACGCGGCTCTTGCGGATATAGTCCAGAAGGCTGGTCTTGCCGTGGTCAACGTGGCCCATGATGGTTACTACCGGCGGCCTCGGCTGCAGGTTCTCCTCCACGTCGTCGAAGTCCTCTGCAACGAGTGCGGCCTCGGCGGTCTGCTCCTGCTTGCGTTCCAGCGTGATTTCGAAATCGGAGCAGACAAGCTGCGCCGTATCAAAATCGATCTCGCTGTTGATTGTCGCCATGTTCCCCAGCAGGAACAGCTTCTTGATGATCTCGCTGGCGGATTTGCCGATCTTTTCCGTCAGGTCGCGCACGGTGATGGTATCGCCGGCCATGTACGCGGTTTCGATCTTGATCGGAGCCATCATCTGCTGCGCGCTGGGCTTCTTGGCGCGGGCACGTTTGCCGCCGCGGATCACTTCATCGTCGTATCCGTTGAAATGGCTGTTGTTGCGGCTCGCCTGCTGTTTCCGGCCCTTGCTCACGTGCTCCGGATCGTGCTGGCGGACATAGTTCTTCTTGTTCGGGTCATAATTGGAGACCCGTTCCTTTTCCATGGGAACGGCAAGCTCTGCTGTACGCTGCCTGCTTCCGCCCATGCCGCCCATGCCGCCCTGGCGGGCATTGAATCCGCCCTGCGGGCGCGCCGCGGCGGGGCCTCCGGCGGGGCGTCCGTATTGGCCGGGCTGTCCGGCGGGACGTCCGTACTGTCCCTGCTGACCGGCTGGGCGGCCATACTGGCCGGGCTGTCCGGCAGGACGTCCGTATTGTCCCTGCTGACCGGCGGGACGGCCGTACTGGCCGGGCTGTCCGGCGGGACGTCCGTAAGGACCGGGCTGTCCGGCGGGACGGGCAGGCCTGGGATTGTCTCCCGGCCGGCTCATGATCTGGCCAATCGCCGGTTTTTTCGGTGCGGCGGGCCTTGTGGGATCCGGATCGTCCGGAGTCGCCACATAGGATTCGAACTTCTTCGCGGGTTTTTTCTCCTCCGCGGCAGGTTCTGCAGGAACGCTTTCCGCTTCCTCCTCGGCTTTCTTCGGCTTGGAGGGCTTCTTTTCTGGCTTGGCCGCTTCAGCTTCTTTTTCCTTTGATTCCGTTTCCTTCCGGGCAGCCTCCATCATCTGCTTCTCGTCGTCGTCCAGCATGGTGAACGCCTTCGTATGGGCAGACTGTGCCTTCATCTGTTCCTGCTGCCTGCGGCGTGCGGCTTCCTCTTCAGCCTGGCGGTTCATTTCCATGTCCAGGCGTTTCAGCGTCTCAAACAGACCGTCCGCTTCCTTCCGGATCCGCGTCGCTTCCTCCAGAATCCCGGTGGCTTCTCCGACCAGTTCTTTTGTGGCGTCTTTCAAATTCACGTTTGCCATTCGGTATTGTTTCCCCCCGCCGTTTTACGGCCTCTCATAATGGTTGTTGGTGAACGGCCCGCTTCCGCTTTCCGCGTGATGCCGGAAACGGATCACAGGCCGGACAGTATGCTGATAATCTGCTCAGAGAAGGAACCTTCCCTGATCGCAATGACCATGTTGTCTTTCCCTGTGGCTTTCATGATCATTCCTGGCGGCAGTACTCCGGATTGCGTTCCGGCCTGCCGTGCAGTCTCTTCGGCCTTTTCCCGGGTGCCCGGGGCCGCTTCCGCGTCGGTCAGGATCACGCCGCATTTCCCGGATTTTGCCAGGATTCTGCATGCTTCCATGCCCGCCGCCGCCTGCCGGGCCCTTACCGCAAGCCCGAGCATGCCCGCCAGTTTCTGTTCGTTCACTGCGGTTCGCTCCCTGCGGCTGTCAGCCGTTCCATCTCCGCTGTCAGCGCGTCGGTAACTTCCGGCGTCAGCGTGATCTCAAGCTGGCGTTCAAGTTGCTTCTGGCGGATAGACCGCCTGAGGCACTCCGCCTGCCTGCAGACATATGCGCCCCGGCCTGATTTCTTGCCTGTCGGGTCCAGCGCGACCTCTCCGTCCGGGGTACGCACGATACGGATCAGCTCACGCTTCTCCTTCATCTCACGGCAGCCAACGCACATCCTCATCGGGATCTTCTTCGGCTTCATCAGGTTCCTCCACTGCGGGAACGGTTCTGTTCTCCGCTTTACATTGTGTCGTCGTCTCCGGCGACGCTGTCGTCAAAGTCCATCGTGAAGCTGTCGTAGCTCGGCGTCTCCACCTGGACAAACTCGGTCATCTCGCCGTTTTCGTCGACCATGTCGTCCATCTCGGCCGCCTGGCTCTGGCTCTTGATGTCGATCTTCCATCCGGTCAGTTTCGCGGCCAGGCGGGCGTTCTGCCCTTCCTTGCCGATGGCCAGGCTCAGCTGGTTGTCCGGCACGATCACGCGGAAGGCCTTCTCATCTTTCGCCTGGTATACGCTCAGCACGTGGGCGGGGTTCAGCGCGTTAGCCACGAACTCCGCGGGGTTGCTGGACCACTTGATGATGTCGATCTTCTCGCCCTTCAGTTCCGTGACCACACGGTCCACACGGCCGCCCCGCTGTCCGACGCAGGCGCCTACCGGATCGATCATCACGTCGGCGCTGTGTACGGCGATCTTGGTACGGCTTCCGGCTTCCCGGGCGATATTCTTGATCGTCACAATGCCGCCGGCAATTTCCGGGACCTCCATCTCGAACAGGCGCTTGACCAGGTTCGGATGGATACGGCTGACATAGACCTGGGGTGTGTAGCCGGCGTTCTGGCTGGTTTTGTGCACTTCCAGGATATAAACCTTGATGTGGTCGCCGTCGTGCAGTTCTTCGCCGGGAATCATTTCATCCCGCTCAAGAACGCCTTCGGTCCGGCCCAGGTCGATATAGGCGGCCTTGGGTTCAATCCGTTCCACAATACCGGTCAGGATTTCGCTTTCCTTCTCGATGTATTCGTCATAGATCTTGCCGCGCTCCGCTTCGCGGATGTGCTGGATAATCACCTGCTTCGCGGTCTGGGCCGCGACGCGCAGGAATCCGCCGGGCGTGACGTCCACTTCGGCAATATCGCCCATCTGGTAGGAAGGATTGATCTCCTGCGCTTCCTTCAGGGAAATCTGGTTGGTGGGATCCTCGATCTCTTCGTCTTCAAGGATCAGCTTCCGCGCATATACAGAGATGGACCCGTCCTGGCGGTTCACCGTCACATCCAGGTTGTTCGGGGCGGTTTCGCTCTTGGGCAGGTTCTTTTTATACGCCGCCTTCAGCGCCTCCTCGATCGTGTGGAACAGGGTCTCCTCTGGAATTTCCTTTTCTTTCGCCAGCATCCTGATGGCTTCTATGACTTCGGATTTCATGTTTGCTTTCCTTTCTCACGTTTCATCCGTGTTGTAATCATGCTGTTATTGTTCTTCATCGTCTCCGGACAGGTCAACGTCCTCTATGCCCTCCATGTCGACGACAGGCCTGACAAGCGCCGCGTCTTTGCGCGGAATAAGCGTCCGCCCTTCAGCCGTATCGATCACGATGTTTCCTCCGTCAAGCCCGGCCAGCACGCCGGTGAGCACCTTTGTACCGTCAATGGCCCTGAAGAGTTTCACTTCGATCTCGCTGCCGAGGTTCCGTTCAAAATCGCGGTCTTTTTTCAGCGGCCGGTCGATGCCCGGGGAGGACACCTCCATGAAGTCGTAATCGACAGTGTCGGCCAGCGCGCGGACCGCTTTGTGGAAAGCTTCGCAGTCGTCCAGGGTCACGCCCTCGTCTTTGTCGATATAAAAGCGCAGATACTTTCCGGTGGGTTCCCTGTCGATGCAGATATCCACCAGCTCATAGCCCATCCGCTCCGCGATCGGTTCGCATGCGGATTCCAGCCTGGCTGTTCCGGTCTCTTTTGCCATCTGTCACTCTCTCTTACTTTCCGGGCAATGAAAAAGAGCGGAAAACAAGCCCTCCATCAGCCGACGGAACCGATCCCGGGAATGTCTTCCCGGCGCCGGACTCCGAAGGCCTTCAGGCTGTTTCCGTTCCTTACGTTAAACCCTTCTTTCAAGGCATTAAGCCGCTGTAATCGTACGGAAAACCGCACGACGGGAGTATAACACACATCCCGTCGCATGGCAAGCCTTATTTTTCAGTTGTTGCAGGGATTTTTCAGCGTTTTTCAGGCCTTTTCAAATACAGGGATCTGATCGATCGGCGTACTGACCGTCACAGTCCGGCCGCCTTCGATGACCTCCCCGGAATTTACGTCCTTCCAGCGCCCCGCCGGCAGGTAAACTTCGCGCTCCGCGGCATGCAGCTCCAGCACGGGCGCGACCAGGTACCTGTCGCCGAACATGTACTGGTCCTCGAGCGACCAGCATTTCTCATCCTCCGGGAATTCAAAGAACATCGTCCGGATCAGCGGCGCACCGGTTTCATGCGCTTCCAGATACAGTTTCCGGATATAGTCCTTCATGCCGGCGCGCACGTCGTAATATTTCCGCATAATGCGGTAGTTCTCTTCGCCGTAGCTCCATAGTTCGTTCGGCTGGCCGGTATGCAGGTACCCGCCTCCCCAGTCGCGGTCGTCCAGCGGCGGAATATTGTACGGCCCGCGGTCGCCGTGCATCCGGAGCACGGCGCTGTAGACGGCAAACTGGTACCAGCGGATCAGCAGCTCCCGGAAATCCGGATCGTTCACGTCATCCGTCATAAAACCGCCGATATCCGTCGTCCACCAGGGAATTCCGGCAATGCCTATATTCAGGCCGGCGCGGATCTGTTCCCTGAACGATTCAAAGGTGCTCGGCACATCTCCGGACCAGATCACGTTCCCGTATTTCTGGCTTCCCGCCCAGCCGCAGCGCAGCAGGTTCACGGCCTCAGTTCCTTTTTCTGCGGACATGGGTTCAAAAAACGCGCGGGAAAAAAGCTGCGGGTAAAGATTGCTGCAGCTCAGCGCGGGACCTGTATAATAGCGGTAGTTTTCAAAATCATACACGCCGTAGTCCGGTTCAGAATTGTCCAGCCAGAATCCGTCGATTCCGAGGTCGTAATAGTTCTTTTTGCACACGTCCCAGATATACTGCCTTGCTTCCGGATTGAACGGGTCAATCTCCACGCAGTCGCCCTGGTAGTCGTATGTCTGGGCCGCGCCGCGTTCCGTGCGGATCAGCAGCCCCCGCTCCGCCATCGGTCCGAAGTTCTCGCTCCTGCGGTCAACGCTCGGCCAGACGGAAACGATCACGCGGATCCCCATGCTGTGCAGTTCATCCACCATGGCTTTGGGATCAGGCCAGTAGGTTTTGTCAAACTTCCAGTCTCCCTGTACGGTCCAGTGGAAGAAATCGATCACAATCTGGTCAATTTTGATGCCCTCACGCTGATACTGCCGGGCCACGGACAGCACCTCTTCCTGTGTGCGGTAGCGCAGCTTGCACTGCCACAGCCCCATCAGGCTGTCCGGAAACATGGGAGCGCGGCCCGTCACGGCGGTATACTTCTGCAGGATGTCCTTCGGGTTTTCCCCGGCGCAGATCCAGTAATCCATCTGTTTTGTGCTGCGGGCGGTCCATTCGGTGATGTTGTTGGCAAAGGTTACCCGGCCCACCGCGGGATTGTTCCACAGGAAGCCGTAGCCAAGGGAGCTGACCATAAAAGGAACGGAAATCTGGCTGTTCCGCTGTGCCAGTTCCAGCGTTGTTCCCTTCAGGTTCATGTCTTCCTGCTGATACTGCCCCATGCCGAAGATTTTTTCATTCCGGTTCGGATCAAAACGCACGGTGAGCGTATAGTCGCCTGCACCGATGTTTCCCTTCCACTCCCGGTTCACAATCTTCAGGCAGCGGCTGGTTTTGACCAGCGTGCCGCCGTAAGAGCGGTAGTATTCGCGCAGGATCAGCTTCCCGTCCCGGTAAAAGCTGATCACACCGGCAAAATTGACCGTCGCTCGGATCCGTCCGTTGACAATCTCCGCACAGGGCACCTTTGAGACCGTTCCGTCGCCGACCCAGAAATCCTCTTCTCCGATCCGGATCCCGCAGGCAGCCTGCTCCGGCGTCTCCGTCAGCGCCCAGTCTCGTCCGCTGCGGTTGTCGTCCATATACGCGATGACGCGCAGGGCGTCCTTGCCCCAGCCTTCAATCCGCAGCGTTTCCCCGCCGCGGCGGGCAGTCAGGCTGTTTCCGTCTTTCAGAAAAACCATCTGTTACCTCCGTCAGTCTGCGATTCGTTCAAGCACCATGGCGGTACGGCAGGGACTGTAAACATCGAATCCAAGTCCGCGGCCTTCAGCGTAGGCGGTATGGTATTCAAAGCCGTGGTCGATCAGTCCGGGTCCGCCGAAGCGTTCCTCGTCGGAGCTCAGGATCACGCGGTACGTGCCTTCGCCCGTTGTATGGGCGTGGAGGAAGAACCGCTGTTCGGAATAGCTGTTATGAAAATTGAATACAAACAGCAGCCCGCCTCTGCTGAAGGTGATGATCTTCCGTTCCGGATCAATCCACAGGCTGACGGCGTAGGGATCGTTCAGCAGCTTTTTATCTCTGGCCAGGTTGATCATCGCCTTGTCAAAGTCGTTAAGCCACTGGTATTTCAGCCGCGGGTCGTCCACAAGCGACCACTGGCGCCTGCAGTACTTGTAGCTCCATCCGTTGCCCTCCCGCGGGAAATCGATCCATTCCGGATGGCCGAACTCATTGCCCATGAAATTGAGGTATCCGTTGCCGCCCAGGCTCATTGTATAAAGCCGGATGATCTTGTGCAGCTCGATCGCGCGGTCCATGGTGATGGAATGGTATTCCTTCATCATGCCGGTGTACATTTCGGCGTCCGCCATACGGAAGATGATCGTCTTGTCGCCCACCAGCGCCTGGTCGTGGCTCTCGCAGTAACCGATCACCTTTTCCTGGGGGCGGCGCGTGGTCATCTCATGCCACAGGGCGTTCATGTTCCAGTCTTCGTCCCGGACATCCTTCAGGAGCTTGATCCAGTAATCCGGTTCGCCCATGGCCAGCCGGTAATCGAAACCGATGCCGCCCTGTTCGATCGGAAGGCACATGCCGGGCATTCCGCTCATGTCTTCGGATACCGTGGTTGCATACGGATTCACTTCGTGGATCAGCTCGTTCGCGAGCTGGAGATAGTTCAGCGCCTCAAGGTCCGTATTCATGTTGAAATACATATCGTAATTGGTGAAAGCGCTGCCAAGGCCGTGATCGTGATAGATCATGCTGGTGACTCCGTCAAACCGGAAACCGTCAAAATGGTATTCCGTCTGCCAGAACTTCAGGTTGCTCAGCAGGAAATGAAGGACTTCAACCCGGCTGTAATTGAACAGCTTTGTGCCCCAGGCCGGATGCCATCCCTGCCCGCCCTCGAGGAAATACTGGTTCTCTGTACCATCCTGCAGCTGCAGTCCCTCTCCGACATTCGGGCACGCGTGGCTGTGCACGACGTCCAGCAGGACGCGGATGCCCAGGCTGTGCGCCTTGTTCACCAGGTATTTCAGGTCGTCCGGATCTCCGTACCAGTGAGCGGCCGCAAAGAAATTTGTTACCTGGTAGCCGAAAGAGCCGTAATAGGGATGCTCCTGAATCGCCATCAGCTGAACCGTATTGTATCCCAGTTCGCTGACACGGGGCAGAACATTTTCCGCAAATTCACGGTAGGTACCGATGCCTTCCTTGTCCTGGCTCATACCGACATGCGCCTCGTAGATGAGGGGGGCGTCGGGCTTTTCTGCGATGAACTCCGCGTCCGTCCAGGGATAGGCTTCCTCCGGGTCCCAGACCAGTGTGCACAGCGTCTTCATCTCATCGTCCATCACAACACGCGTGCTGTAGGCGGGCAGCCGGGCAAACCAGTCGTTTCCGCGGCGCACCCAGAGCTTGATTTTCTGGCCGTTCTTCAGGCTCTCTTTCCCTTTCAGCACAATTTCCCATACGCCGTTCTCTCCCCGGTCCAGCGGATGGCTTTCCTTATCCCATCCGTTGAATTCGCCGAAAAGGCGCACTTCGTCCGCACCGGGCATCCATTCCCGGAATACCCATCCGTCCTTTGTCCGGTGGAAGCCGAAAAACATATGGCCGTTCGCGAAGCTCTCCAGTGTGGGAGCTTCCCCGACCAGCTGCCAGCGTTTTTCCTTGAACCGGTCCATACGCAGTTCAATATCGCCCGCATGAGGCGCAAGCCAGGGATCGATCTCTGTGATCTGATAGGGAGCGTTGAGCCTGCCGATATCCATTCTTTTTCCCTCCGCGATTCAGTCAGCCTGTACCTGCTGTCCGTTCAGGTCGTAATACCGTGTTGCTGTAAGCGTTTTTGTATCGTCGTAAATATATCTCACTTCACTGTATCCGCCCGGGACCTCCATGGGCGCGCCGTCTGTGTTCAGGTAGGTGCGGCTGACCGTGGCGCCGTCTCCGTCCTTTGCGTCGCGGTATCCGGCGTATCCTTCGCTGCAGCGGACCGGGTTGCCTTCCAGGTCCCTGTATGTGACTTTTTCAAGCGCGCCCTGCGTATCATAGCTGTACAGGATCTCTCCGACGGCCAGGCTGTTTGTGACGCGTTTCCCGTTTCCGTCCAGGAAGCGTTCCCTCACGACCTGTTCATTCTTCATATCGCGAACCACCGTGGTGACGCCGGTGCCGTCGGCAACCGGTACGCCCTTCAGATCATACCGGGTTACTCTGACTGTGCTGTCTCCTTCGTAGGTATATCCTTCCCAGGCATACCCGGCTCCCCGGTCGGTCAGTTCCGAGTTTGCGTCGTAGTATTTCACGCTGATGATCCGGCCTTTGTCGTCACGTTTCTTCTCGCACCGGTACCAGCCGTCCGGTCCGGTTGCGGGGCTGCCGTTCCCGTGATCATAACGGATGGCGATCACCCGGTAACGCTTGTCCGTTTTCTGTTTGACCGCGGCATAACCGGAAGCGAGGTCTGTCGGTTTTCCGTTTGAATCCTGATAGGTCATGCCGGTCATGGTTTTGCTGCTGTAATCATAGAATACGGACGCATAACCGAGCGACGGCACCACCACCGGCTTTTTACCCAGGCCGTAATACAAGGCGGAATGAAGCGCTCCGAAGCCGAAATAGAACATTTTCAGCAGGCCGTAGCCCTGGCGGTTCAGGGTCCTTTCGCCTTTTTCGTCCAGGTATTCGATCTCGGTGATATTCCCTTTTCCGTCCTTCATGACGCGCCTTCCGTAATACCCGCCGTTCACGCGAAAGGGCTGTCCGTCCGTGCCGTAATACTTTTCAAACGTGTTGTTCTGCTTGTATGTATACCGGACGAACGCATACCCGTCCGGTCCGGCAGCAGGCTGTCCGTTGTCATCTTCCCAGGCCGTCTCCGTGATCTTTCCGTTCTCTTCGGTATTCCGGGACTTTACGTCTCCCAGCGCGGAGAAAGGAATCACCATGCACATCACAAGCGCTGTGATCCCGGCCAGAAGTCTTTTCTCTTTCAATCCTGTTCACCTGTCTTGTCTGTCAGATTGCCGTGCGGCGTATCGGATATAATCTTCGTAAAATTATATCAAAAAGCCGTCTTTTGCACAACTGTGATTTCGGATATTCCCATACTGAAAGCCCCCGGCCTTTCCGCCCGGAAAAAAACATCCTCCGGAACAAGCCGGAGGATGTGAGTCTGTTTTCCGCGGGAATCAGTCGTCCTCATCTGTGGGCGGAGCCGCTTCTTCTTCATGCTGCACGTCCGGGAACGCGGAGTACATCGGCTCAACCTGCAGGCCGCGCATATGGCGGTCGATATAGTTTTTCGTGATCTTTGCCACCGTACCGGACAGGACGATGACGCCGATCAGGTTCGGGATCATCATCAGGCCGTTGAAGGTATCCGCCAGGTCCCATGCAAGGTTGTCGCCCATGACCGCGCCGCCGAATACCAGCAGGACAAAGAGGACGCGGTAGATGATTGTGTACTTTTCACCCAGCAGGTATTCGCATGCCTTGGTGCCGTAATGGCTCCATCCGAGCACTGTGGAGAACGCGAACAGCATGATTGAGACCGCAATAAACGCGGATCCGATGAAACCGAACTGCTGGTTGAACACGGAGGAAACCAGGTTGGCTTTGGACAGCGCCACCTCGACGCCCGCCTGTGTCGTGAAGGTTTCGCTCACGAGCGCGCCGGTTTCCAGGTTGATCAGCCCGGAGGACAGAACCGCGAAAGCGGTCAGCGTGCAGACCACGATCGTATCGGCAAACACCTCGAAAATGCCCCACATACCCTGCTTCACGGGTTCCTTGACGTTCGAGTTGGAATGGACCATGACAGAGGAACCGAGGCCGGCCTCGTTCGAGAAAACGCCGCGTTTCATGCCCCACTCAATCGCCAGCTTGATTCCGTAGCCGACCACACCGCCGGCTGCAGCCTTCAGGCCGAACGCACCTTTGAAAATGGAGGAGAACACGGCTCCGATCTGCCCGATGTGAATGAAGAAGATGGCAATGGTGCCGATCATGTACAGAATTACCATAAAGGGCACGATCTTTTCCGTCACGGCGGCAATCCGCTTCAGGCCGCCCACGACTACCAGGCCCACCAGGATCATGATCACCAGGCCCGTTACCCAGGAAGGAACGCCGAACACGGCGTCCATGTTGCCGGAAATGGAGTTGACCTGGGTCATGTTGCCGATGCCGAAAGAAGCCACCAGGCAGAAGAACGCGAACAGTCCCGCCAGCACAAGGCCGATCACTTTGCAGCCCTTCTTTGCGCCCAGGCCGTCCCGCAGATAATACATGGCGCCGCCGGACCACTCACCCTTGGAATTCTTGCGGCGGTAGAAAATGCCCAGCACGTTTTCGGAATAGTTGGTCATCATTCCCAGGAAGGCCATGACCCACATCCAGAATACGGCGCCGGGACCGCCCGCCAGAATTGCGCCTGACACACCGACAATATTGCCGGTGCCGACCGTCGCCGCCAGCGCGGTGCACAGGCTCTGGAACTGGGAAATGCTCTTGTCTTTGGTATGCGAAGTAACGCCTTTGTCATGGAATACAGCGCCGATGGTCTTCTTCATCCAGTGGCCGAAATGCGTTACCTGGAATACTTTGGTCAGCACGGTCATCAGAATGCCGACGACCGCCAGCAGCGCCAGGGCGGGAATGCCCCATACGACGCCGTTCACAGCGTTGTTCACGTTTTCGACGGTCTTCAGGAAGCCGCCGGTTTCTTCCGCGGCGGCTGCAGCGGACAGCATCATGCCTCCCAGCAGAATTCCGGTCATTCCAGTGATCTTCTTCATACACTCCCCTGCCTCTCGTATGATGAACTGAAAAACGCCTTCGAGCAGAATGCCCGAAGACGCCCTTGTCTCTTGCGGAAAAGTATACAACCGGTTTTTTTGGCCTGTCAATTCCTCTGCCGGGCCTGAACAGCGAAAAAACAATGTGTTGCGGAACCGCGGGCCTGTTTACTGATGCAGGCCGGTCCTCTGCTCCAGGAATGCCTCAAACGAATCGACATCCATCGGCCTGGCGATATAGTATCCCTGGAACAGCCTGCAGCCCATCCCGGCCAGCAGTCTGTACTGTTCTTCTGTTTCCACGCCCTCGATCACGCTGACCAGGCCGAGGTCTTCAGCCAGGCCGACAATCATCTGCAGGATCCGTCTTGTTTTTGTTTCCTCCGAGCTGCGGCTGAGGAATTTCATGTCGATCTTCAGCGCGTCCAGCGGAATATCCTTGAGCATGTTCATGGAGGAATAGCCGCTGCCGAAGTCGTCCATCTCCACCAGGAAACCGGCGGACCGCAGTTCGTTGATCACCGCAAGATGCTTCTCCTCGTCTGTCATCATGACGGTTTCCGTAATCTCAAGCCGCAGCTTCTCCGGTGCCAGGCCGAATTCCTTCACAAGGTTCCTGATCTCTGCCGAGACGTCCACGAAATAAAAATCCTTCGGGGAAATGTTGACAGAGAGGAACAGTTCCGGATGATCCCGGTTCCATCGGGCCAGGATCTCGCACGCGCTGCGCCACATGCTCCGGTCCATTTCGGCGATCATGCCGTTCTCCTCAAACACGGGAACAAACACCGCCGGTGAAAGCAGCCCCCGTTCCGGATGGATCCAGCGCACCAGGGCTTCCGCGCCGACGACCGTGCCGTTCCGGTCCGTAACCGGCTGGAGGAAAGGAACGATCTGCTGCTTTGCAATCGCGTCCGTCAGCTGGCCCGAAAGCTGCTGGCGCCGGATCACATCGGTGCGCATCTCCTCGCCGTACCATGCGACATGCTTCTGGTAGTTGTCCTGGATTGTCGACAGGGCCAGCCTGGCACGGTCAAACATCACGGAGACATCCATCTCCGGATCCACGACCTCATAGATCCCCAGATGGATCTGTACGGCATACTCAAATGAATCCTGACGGATCACGGCGCCGGTCAGCGCCCTTTCGATCAGTTCCTCGTCAAACTGATCCGCGGGCATGCAGACGCCGAACGTATCTCCGGCAAGCCGGCCGTACACCGTATCCTCCGGCATATCCTCCGAAATCCACGCGGCCACGCGCCGGAGAACATGATCCCCGAATTCGTTGCCGAAAACATCGTTCACGATCTTGAAATTCTTGATGTTGTGGAAAATGATCAGCCAGCGGCGGTCCGGCTGACTGCTGAGCAGATGTCTGATCTGCTCATACAGGAATTCCCGGTTATACAGCCCGGTCAGCGGGTCATGCGTGGCAAGGAAGCGTTCCCTGGCGTGTTTGCGCTGTTCTTCCGTATCGTCACGGATGCGCAGGAACGATCCCACCACAGGCGTTCTCCGGTCCTGCACCGGCTTACGCTGAAGAAGGAAATAGCGTGCGTTTTCGCCGCGGCCTTCCACAAACCGGCGCGTCCATTCGTCCTCCATGTCCACGTCGCCGAAACGTTTTTCCAGCGCTTCCTTTGCCGCCGGGAACTCGCCGGGCAGGATACCCGTCATCGATACGCCGGGTTCGTTGGCCCAGATGCATTTCCCGTTTGTGTCAAAGAAGAAGAGTGCTTCCGGCATTTCCCCGACAATGCCCGCCATCATCCGGTTCAGCAGCCGCACCGGGCGGTAATAGAGTGCGAAATAGAAGATCAGCAGTCCGAACACGCCCAAACCGATCATGGACCGGTCGATCGGCGTACGGGAAAAAATATAGAATGTCTGCCAGAGGGCGGTAACGATCATCGCCAGCAGGATTACGAAATAGCGTTCAGCGTCAACCCGCGGGCTGCGGACCGTCATCACGGTGTAGCGGATCAGGAGGATCGCCAGCACCGCGTAGATCACAACCCGGTGGAACGTCTGCCCCATGTAGGGCACCAGACGCCAGTGGACGGCTCCGTCAAATTCAATGGCCTCGTGGTCAAACGCATGGTTAAAGACGGGATTGATCAGCAGCTGGATCGCGTCTGCGGCAAGCAGTAAATAAATGACGTACAGAAGCGGTTTGTATCTTTCTATATTACAGTAGCGGATGGTGAACCGCGCCATGAAAAACATAATCAGGTCCATTCCGATGAAATACATATAAGACCCGATATCCGCGACAAGGTGGTCCTGCGTCATAATGATCAGCAGGTTGCCGATCATGGGCGGGATCAGCGCGGCGATCAGCGCGGCGACGTTCCTGCCGATCGGCTTTCTGGAGCGGCGCGCAAAGAAAATGCATACGCACAGTACGGCTGTGAGTATCATGATCACCGATGCGAATGCTTTTCTCATGCTGTCTCCGGAAAAAGAAAGATGAAAAGAACGGTCCTGTGCCTTTTCTTTGGTTGTACTGCCGGTATCTTCCGGTTCATATTCAGTTATAGTATACACATTTTGTCCGTATCGGGCAATACTTCCTTTTTTGCCGGATAAAAGGGTGTTCAAACAGCCGGTTTGGTAGTATATTATATTGGTTAAGGAAATAAGCGGAAGGAAGCCGGCCGGGGAACGGTTCCGCGCCCTGTGGCGGCCTGTTTCCATTATGTTTCCGCATTGTATTGTTCCGAAAGGAGCCCTTTTATGAATCTTTGGCTGAACCGACTGGCGTCTCCTGTTCCGGCAGGCCCCGCAACCCCCGCAGATCTTGCGCGTTACGAGCTTGAAAGCGCGGGAATCCGCGCCGTGCTGCAGGAGGACCCGTCCATGGGCGACGCGTACCGCATAGATCCGCAGGAAGACGGCCTGTTCCGCCTGGCCGGCGGAAAGACGGGGCTGCTCTATGCCGCGTACCGGCTGATCACAGCGCAGCTTTGCGGCGAAAGCATCCTGTCTCCGCTTTCCGACGCGCCGAAATACGCGCTGCGTATGATCAACTGCTGGGACAATATGGACGGCAGCGTCGAAAGAGGATATTCCGGCAGAAGCCTCTTTTTTGAAAACGGGCGCGTATCATACAGCGCGGAACGGATAAAAACCCTCGGCAGGCTGCTTGCTTCGGCCGGGCTCAATGTGCTGTGCGTCAACAATGTGAATGTGCATGATCCCGCCCAGCGCCTGCTGGAGGATTATCTTCCGGATCTTGCCGCGCTGGCGGATCTTTTCCGTCCTTTCGGCATCCGCCTGATGGTCAGCGTCGACTTTTCCCAGCCGATGCGCCACGGAATTCCGACCGCCGACCCGCTTTCTCCGGATGTGAGGAACTGGTGGAAGGAAACTGCCGCCGGGGTTTACGCGGCTGTCCCGGATCTGGCCGGTTTCCTGGTCAAGGCTGACAGCGAAGGCCGGCCCGGTCCCTTCACATACGGCCGGAACCACGCGGACGGCGCGAACATGCTGGCGGAAGCGCTCCGGCCTTTCGGCGGGTATGTGGTCTGGCGCTGCTTTGTCTATAACTGCCGGCAGGACTGGCGCGATACCGCCACCGACCGTCCGAAGGCCGCGTGGGAACATTATGCGTTCCTGGACGGCGCCTTCGCTGACAATGTGATCCTGCAGGTCAAGCACGGACCCTTCGACTTCCAGGTGCGCGAACCGCTCAGCCCGCTGCTGCTCGGCATGAAGCAAACCAATATGGCCATGGAACTGCAGCTGGCCCAGGAGTATACAGGCCACCAGATCGACCTGTATACGATGATCCCGATGTGGAAGGAACTTTTTGAAGAACTGCCCGCGGACAGCATTATGTCCGTCGCCGCCGTCTCCAACCTCGGAAACGACGAAAACTATACCGGCCACCCGCTGGCCGCCGTAAACCTTTATACATACGGCCTGCTGGCCTGGAATCCCGAAACGGACGCGGAGGCCGCGGTAACCCGCTGGACAAGGCTGACTTACGGCTTCTGCTCCGCGGAAGAGAGGTCCCTGGTCTCTTTACTGCTCTCTTCCCGCCGGACTTATGAAAAATATACCGCTCCGCTCGGAATCGGCTGGATGGTCAACCCCCACGACCACTACGGGCCGAATCCCTCCGGCTATGAATACGACCTCTGGGGAACTTACCACAAAGCCAACCGGGAGGCCGTCGGCATCGACCGGACCCATGCCGGCACCGGCTACCTGGATCAGTATCCGGAAGAAATCCGGCATAAATATGAGGACCCGGATACCTGCCCGGACCTGTACCTGCTTTTCTATCACCGCCTGCCCTATACTTTCCGGATGAAGGATGGCCGGACGCTGATCCAGCGGATCTATGACGATCATTTTGAAGGGCTGGAAGAGACGCGCGCGCTGTCCGCGGCGCTGTCCCGCCTTCCCTTCCCGGAACCGGATGCGTCCGTGATCCGTGAGCGGATGAACCGGCAGCTGTACAACGCGCGGGAATGGTGCGACATCATCAACACATTCTTCTTCCGCCTCAGCGGCATTCCTGATGAAAAAGGCCGGAAGATCTACGACTGAACATTCTTCCTGATTCCCGGCGCCGAATGATGAAGGAGGTGATTCCGTGCCCGTCTGGATGAACTGGATGAACAACAGTGATTCCTCCGTTCCGGTTACGATCATTTCCATCGCCCTGATGCTGGCCGCCGGTTTCCTGATGACGCGGATCACCAAGAAGCTCCGCCTGCCGAATGTGACAGCCTATATCGTCGGCGGCATCCTCGCCGGACCCTTTGTCCTGAACCTGATCCCCCGGTCCGTGGTGGAAGGAACCTCCTTCCTTCCGGATATCGCGCTGGCTTTCATCGCTTTCAGCACCGGTGAATTCTTCCGCCTGTCCGCGCTGAAGAAAAACGGCGGCAAAGTCGTCACCATCACCCTGCTGGAGGCCTGCGGCGCGGCGGTCCTGGTCTTCCTGACCTGTCATTTTATCCTCGGCCTCAGTCTGGCCTTCTCCGTCGTGCTGGGCGCCCTGGCTACCGCCACCGCCCCGGCCTCGACAATTATGACAATCCGCCAGACCGGCGCCAAAGGAGATTTTGTTGAGACGCTGCTCCAGGTCGTCGCGCTGGACGATGTGGTTTGCCTTGTCCTCTATTCCGTGGCGATTTCACTCGCCACGGCAGTTTCCTCCACTTCCGGTTTCGAGCTTTCCTCCGTGCTGATTCCCGTCGGAAAGAACCTGCTGCTCCTGGCGCTCGGCTGCGGATTCGGCCTGCTGCTGAAGGCGATGGTGGGGCCGAAACGTTCTACGGATAACCGGCTGATCATCGCCATCGCGATCCTGTTTTCCTACTGCGGCATCTGCGCCGTCGTCGACGTCTCCCCGCTGCTGGGCTGCATGGCGATGGGCATGGTGTATATCAACACGACCGAAGACGAACGGATGTTTCGCCAGCTGAACTACTTCAGCCCGCCGATCCTGCTGCTCTTCTTCTTCCGCAGCGGCGTTTCCTTTGATCTCGGCTCCCTCGTCGGCAGCGGCGGGAACATCGGCGCCGTTCCGCTTCTGGTGATCGGCGTGGTTTATTTCCTTGTGCGTATCCTGGGAAAATACATCGGCGCCTGGACCGGCTGCCGACTTGCTCGAAAAGAACCGAAGGTCCGGAACTGGCTGGGCCTGGCCCTGATCCCGCAGGCCGGTGTGGCCATCGGCCTGGCCGCCCTCGGCGCCCGGGCGCTCGGCGGCGAAACGGGCCACGCACTCGAAACGGTGATCCTTTCCTCCAGCGTGCTCTATGAACTGATCGGGCCCGGTTCGGCCAAGCTCTCCCTGTGGCTTTCCGGTTCCTATTCAAACGAACTGGAGGAAGTGGCCCCCGTGCCGGAAGTCACGGAAACCGGGGAAAAGAAATCCGAACTGGACCTGCTCATCGAACGGATCCGCAAGATCCAGGACGAATTGCCCGAACATACCGAAAGCGAAAACGAGCGCGCCTTTACCGAGGCTGCCGAGGAATATTACCGCGAACAGACCCGGGCCGGAAACCTGCGTTCCCGCCGTCCCGGCTTCCGCCGCGGTCCTTTCTGATTTTTCGTTTTTCTTTTCATGTCAACCGATATCCGGAGGTGTTTTCCATGGATGCTGTTCAGACTGTCTTTGTCGCAAAGGATCCCATTGCTGCCTGGCTGCATGCATCAGCCGGGTTTGTAACCCCGGTCACCGTCCTGCTGCGGATCGTGGCGTCCCTGATCCTTGGAGCTGTCATCGGGTGGGAACGCTCGAACAAGCGCCATTCGGCCGGCCTGCGCACGTTCATGCTGGCGTTCCTGTTCGGAACTGTTGTGGCGATTCTGGACTGCTGCATCTTCGCAGCCTCCGGGGAAAAAGGCATTTTCCTGCTCTCCGCCTGCGCGGTCATCGGTTCGTCGATCATCGCGGTTCATTCGATGTTTTATTCTTCCCGGAACCAGATCAAAGGCCTGACCACAGCGGTCGGCCTGTGGGTGTCCGTGGTCATCGGCATCGCGCTCGGCCTGGGCTTCTATACGGTTGCCCTGGCCTCCTATGCGGCACTGCTGTGCATCCTGTTCTGGTTCCCGCCGCTGGAAGTTGCCTTCAACAACCGGTCCAATTACTTTGAAATCCACCTGGAACTGACCAGCAGCGTGTGCCTGCAGGATTTTGTGACGGTCATCCGCCGGCTGGGGCTGAGGATTGACGAGATTGAGCAGAATCCGGCTTACGTGGGCAGCGGCCTGTCCGTCTATACGATCTCCATCACTGTTTCAAGCGAGATGCTGAAGAAGTACAAGACCCATGCGGAGATCATTGAAGCGCTGAAATCCCTGGATTATGTCCATTATATAGAAGAGATGAGAGCATAAAACGGGAGGAAATGATTATGAAGATCGTTGCAAAGATCCTGAAGATCACCGGCTGTATCCTGCTGGCGCTGGTTCTGCTGGTTGCCGTGGCGCTGGGCGTGTTCACGGCCGCTGAATACCGGCCCGCCGCAACAGAAACCCTGATCGCCGGACAGGATGCTGAAGCGGTGCTGGAGGCCGGTAAACTGCTGACCGTCGTCAGCTGGAACTGCGGTTACGGTGCGCTGGGCGATAACGCGGATTTCTTTATGGACGGCGGTTCTTCCGTCTATACGGCGGACCGGGAACGCGTCGAAAGCAACCTTGCGGGAATCCGGGACAAGCTGTCCGCCCTGGCGCCGGACCTGATGATCCTTCAGGAGGTGGACGTCAATTCCGCCCGCAGTTACGGGATCGACGAGCGGACCGTGCTCGCCAAAGCCGCTCCCGACGGAGCCGGCGAGGCTTTCGCTTATAACTTCAACGCCCTGTATGTTCCCTATCCCGTCCCGCCGATCGGCCATGTGGAAAGCGGGCTCTTCACGCTCAGCGCCGCGCAGCCCCTCACCGCGGAACGGATCTCCCTGCCGGTTCCTTTCTCCTGGCCCATCCGGCTCGTGAACCTGAAACGCTGCCTGCTGGTCAGCCGCTATCCGGTAAAAGGAACCGATAAAGAGCTGGTGCTCATCAACCTGCACCTGGAAGCCTATGACAGCGGCGAGGGCAAGGAAGCCCAGACCCGCCAGCTCGTTTCCTTCATGCAGGAGGAATACGCAAAGGGCAATTACGTCATTGCGGGCGGTGATTTCAACCAGCGTTTCACCAACATTGACCAGAGCGCTTACCCTGTATATGACGGCATGTGGCAGCCCGGCGAAATCAACGCCGAAGCGTTCGGCAGCGATTTTACCCTGCTGATGGACAACACGACGCCGACCTGCCGTTCCCTGGACAGGCCCCTGGCCGGCGCGGACACGGAAGGATTCCAGTTCTACCTGATCGACGGGTTCATCGTTTCGGCCAATGTGGCAGCAGACGCCGTTGAAACGATTGATTTCGGCTTCACCTGCTCCGACCACAATCCGGTTCGTATGTCCTTTACGCTTAAATGAGCTTTGCGTCAAAAAGAAAAGAAGAGATCCGTCCGGATCTCCTCTTTTCTTGTGCCGTCCTTATTCCATATCTGCAGGCGCGGAAACATGTTGTTTCTGATTTGCGCACATCTTATTGCCTGCAGCCGGGCCTGCCGGGCGGAATGAAAACTGTTATTCATCCTCCCAGCTCAGGGTAAAGTACCATTCCGACGGCTGGATATACTGGAAATTCGGGGAAAACTCAACGTCAAAGCCCTGGTTCAGGTAAATTTCCTGAAACAGCTCCCTATGGAGGACTACATAGTGTTTCGGAGGGAAAACAATCCGGACGGATTTTTCCCCGAGCTTCACGGCTTTGCGGATTTCCTCGTTGATTTTCCCGCAATACCAGATGCACCGCAGGGAGCGGCTGCCCGGGTTTTTGCGTTTGCTTTCCTCGCTGGCCTGCTGCCTGTCCATCTGTTCCCCTCCTTTTTACAGATCTCTGATCATCAGCCCGCCGCAGTCCTTCAGCGCGTCCTGATGCGCCACCACGCAGACCGCGCCTTCCCTGCTGAACGCGTCCAGCCATCCGGCACAGCGGACCAGGTCCTCCGGAACCGCGTGCAGGATCTGCCTGCGGATCCTTTCCGCCTCCTCGCGGGTATAACCGGTCATATATCTTCCGTCTGCAAGGGATCCCCTGTCGCGGGGACTCAGCAGCGGATTCAGTTCGTTCAGTGCGGAGATGATGTACTGGTCCATGTCTTCGCCGTTTTCGGCAAAAGCCCGCAGGAATTCAGCCGCTCCGGCGTCGACGCCCAGCGTCCTGGCAGGCGTCGGATCCCTGAACGAATAAGAGAAGACATTTCCGCTCCGGTCCACCTGCATGCCCGCGCCGTATGCGCCGCCCTGTACGCGCACCCGGTTCCAGAGATAGCCCAGCGTCAGGATCGAACCGGCCAGCCACATGCTCCCTTCAAACTTCAGCCCGAGTCGGCTCAGGTGGAATCCTTTCACGGCGAAACCGATCTGCGCGGGAATACGGAATCCCATGGCGGCCGGCGTATCCGTACTGTATGCCCGGTCTTCCGGCGCCGGCGTTCCTTCCCGGAAGGCGCTGACAAACAGATCGGGCCGCATTTCTTCGGTAGAGGTGATCCCGACCGTCATCCGCCTGCGGCAGAATGTTTCCTTCATCAGGCGGTCCGACAGGCGGATCAGCTCGGGCATCTCCTTCCCGGGTTCCTTTGCCAGCCGGTGGATATAGGCCGCGGCCGCGTCGCCGTCCAGGGCGTTCTTGACCGCGTTTTCCGCGCTGAAGTGGCTCAGCGCGTTCTTCACACCGATTGTGTGGCCCGCCCCGAGAATCCGCTGGCGGACCGACAGCTCGTTCTGCCGGAACATTTCCGCCATCTTGTCCGCGTCTTCAAACCGCGTGGATGTCAGGATCTCAGCAAGAAGCTTCCAGGCATTTTCCGCGTTTTCCTCCAGCGCGCTGGCAAATGCGGCCAGATAGGGCGTACAGGTTTCGGTCTGTCCGGGCATCGCCCGTGTAATGATCGTGAAGCCGACCGATCCGGTCCAGCGTTTGATCTCCTGCTGCAGGGTCCAGGCGTCATGCTCCGCCGTAGGCAGCCGGCCCAGCAGCCCCGCCAGCTGGGACAGCTTTGTCAGCTCTTCCAGGCTGTAATCCGTCAGCGCGAAATAAGCGCGCATATGTACGACGCCGTTGCAGTTCAGCCGGTGCATCATCACCTTCACGCCGCTGCAGTCCATGACCTCGGTATCCACCCAGGCCGGTTCGACGTCCGCGTCTTCCTTGCTCAGGTGCGGCAGGGTCTTCAGGGCGTCCGGGCTGTCGGGTTCGTTCTGCCAGGCGTTGATCCCGTCAATCAGCCGGTCGTTCTCCTGCCTGTCCGTGTCCGTCCAGGCAGAGGTAATTTTACTCAGGCGTTCCGCTTCTTTCCTGCGTTTTTCTTCGCCCAGCGTCCTGGACGGCAGCGTGTGGAGAATCGCCCGGTTATCCCGGTTCAGCAGCATATCCGCAGCCAGCTCGTCAAATCGGCCGCATTCCAGGTACTGTTTCAGCTGCCGCACGACCCCCGCGTTCTCCAGGGCTTCGGTCGGATTTGCGCCGTAAATCCAGTTCCCTGTGCAGCGGATGCACCGTCCGATCCCCTGCGGCTCCTCCTCTTCCCGCAGCATATAGACCGCCCGGTTCAGGGAGGCTTCCACCGCGCGCCGGTCCAGGCCTTCCCTGCGGATCTTTTCACCGGTTTCCTGCAGCAGGTCAAGAATATCCTGCTCCCTGCCGTCCGTCACGTTGTCGGCATGTATCGTTATCCAGCTCTGAAGCATCGTATCGTCGACCGACACGGACAGGTCTTCCGCGAGTCCGCGCTCCAGTGCAGCGCGTTTCAGGACCGCCTCGTTGCTCCCTGTAAGCACGTCGGCGATAATCCCGCGGGCCATGTTGTCCGCCCGGTCCTTCCAGGTGCCGGTGATCCGGGCCAGGGTGAAATGGCTCCGGTTCTCTTCCGGCTCTTCCTGCCCCAGTTCATACCGGATCGTTTCTTCCGAACCCACCGGTTCCTGCAGTCCGTATCCCGGAAGCGTTTCCAGCCGTTCATACCGGTCCAGGTATGACGCGATCAGGGGCAGCATATCTTCCATCTGCAGCGCCCCGTCCAGGTAAATCAGCGCGTTGGACGGGTGGTAGCAGCGGCGGTACTGTTCGCAGAAGCGTTCATAAGTCAGCGCGGGGATCTCTTCCGGATCGCCGCCGCTGTTGTAACCGTAGCAGGTATCCGGAAACATCTGCTTCATGAGCCGGCGTTCGATCAGCGTATCAGTGTCGCTCATGGCGCCTTTCATCTCGTTGAACACGACGCCCTTGTATACGGGCCCGCCGTTTTCATCCCGGTCAATATGCCATCCTTCCTGGCAGAAACGTTTCCTGTCGGAAAGCACCAGCGGCGCAAACACGGCGTCCAGGTATACTTCCGTCAGGTTGAGCAGATCCCTCGGATTCCGGCTGGCGACCGGATACATGGTCATATCCTGGAAGGTCAGCGCGTTCAGGAAGGTGTTCATGCTGCTCTTGAGCAGTTCAACAAAGGGTTCTTTGACAGGATATTTTTCGCTGCCGCACAGCACGCTGTGCTCCAGGATATGGAATACGCCAGTGCTGTCTTCCGGCGGCGTGCGGAACGTAACGGAAAACACCATGTTTTCCGCGGCGTTATCCACCCAGAAGACCTGTGCGCCGGTTTTGTCGTGCTCCAGGAGCACTGTCCCTCCGTGCAGTTCCTCGCTGTTCCTTACTTCCCTGACCGTAAAACCGTACAGCCTCTGGCCTTTATCAAATGTCATATATTTTCAACCTGTCCCGAAGGGCCTTTCTTTTTTCAGTCAGCTTCATTGTATCGGTTTCAAATTCCTTGTCAAGGCAGGAATTCCGCGGTTTTTGTTGTATTATTACTGTGTGTCTGAACGTGTGTCCTGATGTGGAGAAAGGGGGCTTTCCTGTGACGATCCGTGAAAGGCAGGAACAACAGGAAAAAGCATTGCTTGCGCCTTGGGCCGCCCGTTCGGCCGAAACCGCCGGCCGCGATAAACCGGTGACGCCCTGTGACCTGCGGACAGAATACCAGCGTGACCGGGACCGGATCATCCACTGCAAATCCTTCCGGCGCCTGAAATTCAAAACGCAGGTGTTTCTTTCCCCCGAGGGGGATCATTACCGCACCCGGCTGACCCACACGCTCGAGGTGTCCCAGGTTGCCCGTACGCTGGCCCGTTCCCTGCGTCTTAACGAAGACCTGACCGAAGCCATCGCCCTCGGGCATGACCTGGGCCACACGCCCTACGGCCACATCGGGGAACGCACACTGAACGACCTGCTGCCCGAAGGCTTCCGCCACAACGAGCAGAGCCTCCGCGTGGTCGAACTTCTGGAAAACCGCGGTGAAGGGCTTAATCTGACCAAGGAAGTCCGCCAGGGAATCCTCTCCCATTCCGGCAAAACCGAGCCGGCCACCGTTGAAGCGGAATGCGTCCGCCGCGCGGACCGGATCGCCTACCTGAACCACGACCTGGACGACGCCCTGCGCGCCGGTATCCTCAAGCCCTTTGAGCTTCCCGAAGACTGCCTGAACATCCTCGGCCACAGTCACCGGGAACGGATCAATACCATGATCACCGACATCGTCTCCCGCAGCGAGGATCAGCCGCACCTTTCCATGAGCGAACCCGTGGAGGCCGCGATGAACGGCCTGCGTGAATTCATGTTCGACCGGGTCTACCGCGACGGCTGGCGCGATCCGGAAGAGGCCCGCTGCGACTATGTCCTGCGCCATCTGTTCGAATACTACTGCGAACACCCCGGCGAGATGCCCGAGGAATTCGTCATGATCGGCTACCGGGACGGCACGGAGCGCAGCGTCTGCGACTTCCTGTCCTGCATGACCGACCGCTATGCCACCCGCAAATTCCAGGAGCTGTTTGTCCCGTCAGCGTTTCCTGCATTCTGATTTCTGTTTCTGAACCGACAATAAAGAAGGTTGATCTATGTCTTCCCGTTACCCTGCCGCCTGGCTGGATGAGCTTCGCAGCCGGTCTGACATCGTGCAGATCGTATCCGGCTATGTGGCGCTGAACAAAAAAGGACGGAAATACTGGGGCCTCTGTCCGTTCCACGGCGAGAAGACCCCTTCTTTTTCCGTGGACGGGGAGCATCAGCTGTATTACTGTTTCGGCTGCAAGGCCGGCGGAAACGTTTTCCATTTTTTTATGGAAATGGAACACTGCACCTTCAACGAAGCCGTGGAGCAGCTGGCCGAACGCGCCCATATGACGCTGCCGGAACTGGAGAAAGACGAGGATTACGAGCGCCGCCGCACCCAGCGGGAGCGCCTTCTGAACGCCAATAAGGAAGCCGCCCGCTTCTATCATGAAACGCTGTTCACCCCGGCCGGTGCCGCCTCCCTTGCCTATCTGCGCAAACGCGGCCTGAGCGACGGGATAATCCGGAAATTCGGCCTGGGAGCCTCCCCGGACGACTGGTGTACGCTGAGCGACCGGCTGATGGAAAAAGGCTTCACGCTGGACGAACTGGTGCTTGCCGGCCTTACGGTCCGGAAAAAGGCGGAGAACGGAAAAGAACGCTATTTCGATATGTTCCGCAGCCGGGCCATGTTCCCCATCATCGACGCATACGGCAACGTGCTCGCCTTCGGCGGCCGCACCCTGGAAAAGCGGGAACCAAAGTACCTGAATACGGCTGATACGCCGGTCTTCAACAAGAGGAAAGGCGTCTTTGCCGCCAACCTCCTGCGCCAGCAGCGCCATCTGGACCGCGTGATCCTTGTGGAAGGGTATATGGATGTCGTCAGCCTGACCCAGTTCGGCGTGGAAGGCGTCTGCGCAACGCTTGGCACCGCACTGACCGCGGAGCAGGCGCGCCTGCTGAAACGCTATGCCCCGCAGGTCTATCTCGGCTATGACGGCGATTCCGCCGGCCAGCATGCCATCCTGAGGGGGCTTGAGATCCTGGAGCAGGAGAACGTTCCCGCCCGTGTGCTGGATTTCCCGGACGGTCTGGATCCGGACGAGTTCATCCGCCGGGACGGGGCGGAAGGATTCAGAAAGCTTCCCGCCATCTCTCCCGCCGCCTACCGCCTGCGCCGCCTGAAGGACGGGTTCGACCTGTCCGCCCAGGACAGCCGCCTGGCATATGCCCGCAGCGCGTCCGAGATTGTGTCCGCCGTGGATCCGCTGGAGCGGGATGTGCTCCTGGGGCAGCTTTCAGTGGAAACGGGTTTCTCCCGGGAAACGCTCCTGGAGCAGATGAACCTTTCCGCGCAGAAAGCTTCTTCCCGCCCGAAAGATCAGCCCGCCCGGCCCCGCACGCCCCGCGCTCCTGTATCCGCGCAGCCCCAGGGAGACGATCTCAGGGCGCAGGAACTGCTCCTCAGCCTCTTCGCCTCCGGCCAGATCCCGAAAGATATGATCGAAGAAAAGGATTTTGACGATGACGAGTTGAAATCATTATACAGGGAACTGGCAGCCGGGGCTTCCCCCGCTTCCCTTCCGGATCTCGCTCCGGATGAAACCTCCCGTTCCCGCTACACGCGCCTGCTGCTGACGCCGACCGCAGGCAGCACGGATGAGATGATTGCCATGGCCAACGACTGCCTCATCCGTATCCGCAAAACCAGCCTGGAAAAACGATACGAAGAACTGTCACAGGAGATTTCCTCCGCCTCCGGGGAACAGCTTTCCGCCCTCCTGCAGGAAGCCCGGGAGATTTCCGATAAGCTAAAAAAGCTGAAATGACGCACCACTGTCCCCGAAGCCCGTCTTCCGGGACCGACCGGCTTTCTGCCGCAGCAAAAGGAGAGGATTCCATTGTCGCTGTCACCCGAATCGAGACAGAATCGCCTGGACGAACTGTATGAATACGGCAAATCCAAAGGCACGATTACCTATAAAGAGATCATGGACCGGGTTTCCGGAATGGAACTGGACGCCGACCAGATTGACCATGTGCTGGAAACGCTTGAGGCGTACGGCGTATCGGTCGTCAACGACACCGCTGACCGCCAGGTCACCCTGACGGACGAACAGGCCGCCGACCAGGCCGCCGAGGTTGCCCGCCTGGAAGGCGATACGCCCATCGACCTCTCCGTTCCGGAAGGCATCAGCATTGACGACCCGGTCCGGATGTATCTCAAAGAGATCGGCAAGGTGCCGCTCCTGACAGCGGAAGAAGAAATCGAAATTGCCAAGCAGCTTGAGGCCGGTGACGAAAGCGCCAAGCAGAAGCTGGCCGAGGCCAACCTGCGCCTCGTCGTTTCCATCGCTAAGCGCTATGTAGGCCGCGGCATGCTGTTCCTTGACCTGATCCAGGAAGGCAACCTGGGCCTTATCAAAGCCGTCGAAAAGTTCGACTACCGCAAAGGTTTCAAATTCTCCACCTATGCAACCTGGTGGATCCGCCAGGCCATCACCCGCGCCATCGCGGACCAGGCCCGTACGATCCGCATTCCCGTGCATATGGTCGAAACCATCAACAAGCTGATCCGTATCTCCCGCCAGCTGCTTCAGGAATACGGCCGGGAACCTACGCCTGAAGAGATTGCCAAGGAAATGGGCATTTCCGAGGCCAAGGTCCGGGAAATCATCAAGATCGCCCAGGAACCGGTTTCCCTGGAAACCCCCATCGGTGAAGAAGAAGACAGCCACCTGGGCGACTTCATTCCCGACGAAGACGCCCCCGCCCCTGCGGAAGCCGCTTCCTTTGCCCTGATGAAGGAACAGCTGATGGACGTGCTCGACACGCTGACCCCGCGCGAGGAGAAAGTGCTCCGGCTACGCTTCGGGCTGGACGACGGGCACCAGCGCACGCTGGAAGAAGTCGGCAAGGAATTCAACGTCACCCGTGAACGGATCCGCCAGATCGAAGCGAAGGCGCTCCGGAAACTCCGCCATCCTTCCCGCAGCAAGAAGCTGCGCGATTACCTGGACTGAACCATGTCATGCACGATCCGGCTCGATGCCCGCCTGTCGCTTGCCTGCGATCTTTATGATCCCTGTGAGCTGGCCGCGGACATCGGCACAGACCACGCCCATTTACCGGCCGCGCTCCTGCAGCGCGGCCGCTGTCAGCATATGATCCTGACGGATCTGAGCAAAAGCGCTTTGCAGAACGCCCGGAATGAGATGATCCGTTTCCGCCTGCTGGACCGGGTCTCTCTGCGGGCCGGCGACGGGCTTGCCCCTCTTGAAGAGCCGTGCGGCATGATATCCGTGACCGGCATGGGCGGCCGCACCGTCCGGGATATCCTGATATCCGGAAAAGAAAAACTACGGGGCGCATCGCTGGTCCTCTCGGCACATACCGACCTGCCGCTGATCCGGGAAGCCGTGAACCGCATCGGTTATCACCTGGACCGTGAGGAACCCTGCTTCTGCGCCGGACGTTATTACCTGGTTATGCGCGCCCGTCCGGGCGCCCTTTCCGTAACCCCGCAGGAAATCCGCCTCGGCGGGCCGCTCTTTGAATCCGGATCGGATCAGCTGATCCCCTGGATAAAGCGCCGCCGGGAAGTGCTCGAAAGCAGCCTCCGCGGCCTCCTCAGCGCGGAAACACCGGATGAAGAGCTGATCGCCCGGGTCCGGGAGGATATCGGCGCCTATGATGATTTTATCAGGAAAGGAATAAAACCGAATGAACGTTAAGGAAATATATGACATGATCGACCTGATCGCCCCCTTCTGCATCCAGATGGAGAACGACAATTCCGGTTTTCTGGTGGGTTCCTCCGTGCAGGAAGTCACCGGCATCCTCTTTGCGCTTGACGTGACGGAACGGGTCATTGACGAAGCAGCCTCCCTCGGCGCGCAGCTGATTGTGACCCATCATCCGCTCATGTTTTCCCCGCTCCGTTCCCTGACGGACGCGGACTGTGAAGGGCGCCTCATCCGCCGCCTCACCCGGGAAAACATCAGCCTGATCGCCGCGCATACGAACCTGGACCAGGCGCCCGGCGGCGTCAACGATACGCTGGCTTCCTGCTGCGGCCTGACAGACGTTTCCGGCGAGGCGTTCTTCCGCTGCGGCTTGCTCCGGGAACCCCTTTCCGCCGCGGAATATGCTGAAAAGCTGAGAACGCTCCTGCATACGGAAGTCCGCCTGATGGGGCCTGAAGACAGGCTGATCCGGAAGGTCGGCCTGTGCAGCGGCGGCGGAAGCGATGAGTGGCACCGCGCGCTGGAATCAGGCTGCGACGCCTTCATCAGCGGTGAGATCAAACACCATTTCGGTCTTGCCATGGCTGACAGCGGCATCATCGGACTTGAATGCGGGCACTTTGCGACCGAGGAGCCCGGGATCCGCGCGCTTGCCTACGCTTTACAAAAAAGGATCAATCAAGTAGAATGTAATGTGCGGATATATGTGTCTGAAATATCCGCCTATTCCTTTCCCCGGCAACCGTGACAGGCGGAAATCCTGTCAGAAGGAGGCTCCTTTATGGATAAGTTTGAAGCACTGTGGGCTTACCAGGTGGAAGACATGAAAGCGGACGCCATCGCCGCCGCGATCAAACGCTCCCCGACCCGCCAGAAGTTGGAAAAAGCCCGTGACTTTATACTGGACCGGCAGAAGCAGTATAAGCAGATCGAAGAAGATGTCGGCGCCATGGTGGACCGCAAGGACATCATTGCACAGGCGATCTCCCGTTCCCGCGAACAGCTTCAGGTCCTTCAGAACAGGTATGAGTCCAATCCTCCCCAGACTGCGGAAGAGGTAAAATCCCTGCTTGCTGAAGTCAGCCGCTGCCGTGATACCATCCGCCAGTACGAGGTGGAAATCAGCAGGATCGTTAAAGAGACCGACGCGAACGACAAGCTTTCCCGCAGCGTACGTCTTGAGGCCGCCAACGCGAAAAAGACCTTCGACCAGCTCAAGGCCGATTACGAAGAGGAATCCAAAAGCAAGAAAGGCGAGCTGGAAGCCCAGCGGGCGAAAGCCAAAGAGCTGATGGACCAGGTCGATCCGAAGCTGCTGGAGGAGTACGAGGTCATCAAAAAGCATATCTCCCCCCCGGTCGCGCGGCTCACCCACGGCCAGTGTTCCGGATGCAACACATCCCTCCCTTCAGCGATCCTTTCCAGGATCAAGGGCGGTACGCTGGTTGAATGCGAGACCTGCGGACGGATGATCATCCAGTAATCTCCGCGTATATAAAAGCCCGGACAGCATTTCCGCTGTCCGGGCTTCGCTTTTATACCGCTTACGGAACAACAATCTCCACATTGTTGGGGCATTGGGCAAAAGCATTTTCAGGAATGATCACCCGGTCGCCGCCCGGAACAATGATCCTGACGAGGCTGGCGCATCCCGCAAAAGCCTGCGCTCCGATGGACTCCAGGGAGGACCCGAATTCGATTTCTTCCAGCGCGGCGCAGAAGGCAAATCCCGCATTGCCCACTTTCAGAAGCGAATCGGGAAGCCGGACTGTTTTCAGTTCCGGGCATCCGCCGAAACTGCACTGCCCGATCTCTGTCACGCCTTCCTCGATCACGACGGACTTCAGGTTCCCGCAGCGCGCGAAGGCGTTGTTTCCGATCGTTTTGATCGATCCGGGGATCAGGACGCTGGTAACAATGCCGTTATCCGCGCACATACCGGTATCGATCGCGATTACGGGAAGATTGTTTTCGACTGTTTCCGGCAAAACCACGTCGGAGATTTCGCCTTCATAGTAGGTCAGGATCGCGCCTGTTTTATCGTCGTTGTATTTGTACTTGAAACCATTCTCTGTCATGGTTTTTACGTGGTATGAAGAAACGGTCTCGAAAGTTTCCTTCACTTCTTCCTCCTCGAATGCCACCATGCCGGAATCGTCGTCGTCATCCAGGTCGTCGTCCATCTCATCGGCAAAACTGAACACAGCGCTGAACAGAAAGCACAGCGCAAGCAGGATCGCAAAGATCCGCCTGTTCAATATGGCCACCTCCCGAATATATTACAGATAATTATAGATTATCCGTCCCGAAAAAGCAATATAACTCAAAAAAAGAGAAAAGGATTGACGTATCGTCCCTGTTGTGATAATCTTTGACCGAAAACGTTACCGATATCGTTTCCGGTATGCGTCACAGACGCGGGAATACGAAAGGGGAACAGATCATGAAAGTTTATACAATCAAAGACATCGCAGCAATGGCCGGCGTTTCCGTCACGACCGTCAGCCGCGTGCTGAACCACCGTCCGGACGTCAACATTGCCACCCGGGAAAAAGTGGAGCAGATCATCCGCGACTGCCATTTTGTCGGCAACACAAACGCCCGCGGACTGAAGCAGGGAAATGAAGTGATCGGCGTGGTGATCCGCGGCCGCTCCAATCCGTTTCTCAGTTCGCTTGCCGAGGCGATTCTTGAGCGGGCGGACAACGTACCGGACAGTTTTGTCACCGAGTACATTGACGAACGCGCGGATGAATTCCGTACCGCGCTGCGGATGACCCTCCAGAACCATGTCAAGGGACTGATCTTCGTCGGCAGCCTGATCGACGAGCGGGTTGAAGCGATCCGCAGCCTGGATGTCCCAATGGTGTTCACTACCGTCAACGCGGAGTCGGCTTCCCTTCCGCGTGCTTCCTCTGTGGCGGTGGACGACCGGAGCATGGGACGCCTGGTTGCTGAGGAGCTGCTCAACAGCGGGCACCGCAGGATCGCGGTCTTCGGGTCAAATCCGGTCGCGGGAGATTCGCTGGCCATGCGGTTCCAGGGTTTCTGCGACGCCTTCGCGGACCGGGGCCTTTCCTACGACCAGACGCTGTACCGCGAAACACGCTTTTCCTTTGAGGCCGGTTATGACATTGCGCGCACGTTCTTTACCGAACGTCCGGACGCGACGGCCCTGTTCGCCATGAGCGACACCGTCGCCGTCGGCGCCATCCGCGCGCTGAAGGATCTCGGAAAGTCTGTCCCTGAAGACGTCAGCGTTGTGGGATTTGACGGCGTGGATATCGGACGCTTCACCCTGCCGCGGCTTACGACTGTTGAGCAGCCGGTTGAGGAAATCGCCCGCCGCAGCGTGAACCTGCTTCTGGATATGATGGAAAAAGGAGCAGCGCCCAGGCATATTCTGGTCGAAGCTTCTTTCCGCAGAAGAGAATCCGTGGCGCAGTGTGTGCGCGCATAACAGAAAGGAAGTATTAATTCCATGCGCAGCAGTGGTATTTTATTGCACATCTCCTCCCTGCCGTCTTCCGGAGGAATCGGCACCCTCGGGCCTGAGGCATATGCCTTCGCGGATTTTCTTCAGGCTTCCGGCATGCGGATCTGGCAGGTCCTGCCGGTCGGTCCCACCGGCTACGGCGAGAGTCCCTACCAGTCCTCCTCGATTTACGCCGGCAATCCGCTCTTTATTTCCTGCGACAGGCTGCGGGAGGAAGGCCTTCTTCGTTATGACAATTCAGAAGAATTTGTGCCGGAGGATCCCGAAAAAGTGGATTATGAAGCCGTACGCGCCAACAAGGAAATGCTCCTGCGCCGCTGTTACGAGCAGTCACGGGATGCGCTTGCCGGCCAGATCGGCGAATTCGTCCGGGACAATCCCTGGGTGAACGATTTTGCCCTGTTCACCGCGCTGAAGCAGCGTTTCAACGGGGTTAAATGGACAGATTGGCCGGACGCGGATATCCGTTTCCGGAAACCGGAAGCTCTTGACCGGTACAGGCGGGAGCTCGCGGATGAAGTCGATTACCATATCTTCTGCCAGTACCTTTTCCGGCGCCAGTGGTTCAGCCTGAAAAAATACTGCAACGACCGTTCCCTGCTGCTTTTCGGCGATATGCCGATCTATGTGGCGGAAGATTCCGCAGACACCTGGACGCATCCCGAGATCTTCCAGCTGGATAAAAACCTGATCCCGAAGCGCGTGGCCGGTGTGCCTCCGGATTATTTCTGCGAGGACGGCCAGCTCTGGGGCAATCCGCTGTACCGCTGGACCTATCTGCGTTTCTGCCGGAAATTTGACTGGTGGGTCGAACGGATGAAGGGCATGGCAAAGCTCTATGATATGATCCGGATCGATCATTTCATCGGATTTGCGAATTACTATTCCGTGAAAAACGGGATGCCGAACGCCAGGAACGGAAAATGGGTGATCGGGCCCGGCAAGTCCCTCTTCCGCAGACTGGGGCGGGAGCTGCCCGGCATCCGGATTATTGCTGAGGATCTGGGTTGTGTCAACAGGCGGGTTCATCGGCTGCTTCGGTGGTGCGGATATCCGGGCATGAAGGTGCTGACCTTCGGTTTTGACTCGGACGAGTCCAATCCGCATTTTATCGGCTGCTATGAGAAGAACACCGTGGCATATACCGGCACCCACGACAACGACACAACCCTGGGCTGGGCCGAAAAAGCCAGTCCCCAGGCGTTGGCCTTCGCGGAAAAAACACTGGGCTTTTCCGGTGCTTCGGAAGCGCCCGGAGCATTTATCCGGGCATTGTTCAAAAGCCCCTGCGACACGGTGATTGTTCCCATGCAGGATATCCTGGGCCTCGGCAGCCACGCCCGCATGAATTATCCGGGCTCCACCGGGGGCAACTGGCTCTGGCGTATGAAACCGGACCAGCTTTCGCTTGAACTGTCCATGAAATATTACAGGCTGAACAGGGAAACAGAACGGGGGTAAAACAATTTGGACGCCAGAAAACTGATCAAAGACGCTGAGCAGCGCCTGATGACCGAATGCCATAAAGATCTTTCACACGCGACGGCGCAGGAACTGCACAACGCCGTTTCCGGCGCTGCTATGGACGCGCTTGCCCCGCTTTGGGCAAAAAAGGAAGCCGCCCGCTCTTCGCGCCGCCAGGCGGCCTATCTGTCCATGGAGTTTCTCGTTGGCCGGCTGATTTACAACAATCTCTACTGCATGGGGCTGCTGGACGGCGTAACAGCCCTGCTGAAGGAAAAAGGCGTTGACATTTCCATCCTTGAGGATATTGAGGATGACGCTTTCGGGAACGGCGGCCTCGGCCGCCTCGCCGCCTGCTTCCTCGACAGTGCGGTAACCTGCAGCGTCCCGCTGACAGGCTACGGACTCCGTTTCCGCTACGGCCTGTTCAAACAGGATTTTGCGGACGGCCGCCAGGTGGAACTGCCCGATGACTGGTCAAAATACGGCGATCCCTGGTCCATCCGCCGCTTTGACGAAGCCGTCGTGGTTCCCATGAAGACCGGCGACGTGCTGGCGGTTCCTTATGATATGCCCGTGGTGGGATTCGGCGCGAAAAACGTCGGCACGCTGCGCCTCTGGCAGACAGAAAGCCTTCACGAGGTCGATTTTGCCGTTTTCAACAGCCAGGACTATGCCAGAGCCGCCGCGGACAAAAACCGGGCGGAAGACATCACCAAGTTCCTTTATCCGAACGATACAAAAAAAGAGGGCAAACAGCTCCGCGTCAGGCAGCAGTATGTGCTTGTTTCCGCCACAATGCAGGACATCCTGCGCGCCTACCGCAGGCGCCACGGCAGTGATTATTCCTTCTTTGCGAAGGAGGTTGCCGCCCAGCTGAACGACACGCACCCGACCATGGCGATTCCGGAACTGATCCGCCTTCTGGGAGAAGACGGCGTCGCGTTCGAGGACGCTTTCCTGATCGCGCGGGACACCTTCGCCTATACCAACCACACCGTCATGCAGGAAGCGCTGGAAAAGTGGGATCTTTCTCTGCTGTCCTCCGTGTGCCCGCAGATCGTTTCCGTAATCCGGAAGATAGACGCCCGTTTCCGGAAAGAAATGAAAAAAGCCGGCAGGCAGATTACGCCCTCCCTCTGCATTATTCTGGACGGCCGCGTTCATATGGCGGAACTCGCGGTCTATGCCACCCACGCAGTCAACGGCGTGGCTGCGCTGCACAGCGAGATCCTGAAGAACGATGTTTTTGCCGATTGGTATCAGCTGTATCCGGAACGCTTCCAGAACAAGACCAACGGCATTACCCAGCGCCGCTGGCTGGGACTGTGCAACCCGGAACTCTGCAGCCTGATCACGGACCAGATCGGTCCCGGATTTGAAACGGACCTGGACAGGCTGAAGCTGCTGGTTCCGAAGATCAGCAAATCCCTGTGCGGTAAATTCCGTACTGTCAAGAAAACGAAAAAGAAGCAGCTCTGCGCTGAAATACTGAAACGCGAAGGCGTCCTGCTCGATCCGGACATGGTTTTTGACGTGCAGATCAAGCGCCTGCATGAATACAAGCGCCAGTTCATGAACGCCCTGAGCATCCTCGCAATCTATGATGAACTGAAGCGCGGCCGGCTGAAGGATCTGCCCCCCGTCGCCTTCATCTTCGGCGCCAAGGCTGCCCCTGGCTATGACCGTGCCAAAGCCGTTATCCACCTGATCAACATGATTGCCGACAGGGTCAATAACGATCCGAAGGTCAACGGCCGCCTGAAAGTCGTCTTTGTCCGGAATTACAACTGTTCCTGGGCAGAAAAGATCATCCCTGCCGCGGATATTTCCGAGCAGATCTCCCCCGCCGGCACGGAGGCCTCCGGCACCGGCAACATGAAGCTGATGCTCAACGGCGCGGTGACGCTGGGAACCTTTGACGGCGCCAATGTGGAAATCGTGGAGGAAGCCGGCCGGGAAAACAACTACATTTTCGGCGCCACCGTGGACGAGCTCAACAGCATAAAGGAAACCTACGATCCCACGAAGATCTACCGGAAAAACGCCCTGCTGCGCCGGACCCTGGATACGCTGGTTGACGGCACCTTCCCGGATGATGACGGCGGTCTGAGGGAACTGCACGACGCAATCCTGAAGGGCGCCTCCTGGCACAAGCCGGACCATTACTTTGTGATGAAGGATTTCGAATCCTATTATAAGGCGAAACTCCGTGCCATCCGTGACGCGAAGGCCGACGAGACCGCCTTTGCGCGCAAGTGCCTGATGAACGTCGCCTGCGCCGGCAAATTTTCCTCCGACCGCACCATCCGCCAGTACGCAAAGGAGATCTGGCACGTCTGAGGTTGCATCCGGACACGTAACAGCGTATAATTTCTTCAATCCTGTCTTCGGAGGCGCACTGTCCTATGTATGAAACAATCCACAGTTTCATTGGAAACATCCTGCTTTACGCGATCATCGCGATCGAAGTCATCGGCGCGGTCATTATCCTGTATTATACCGTCCTGGCACTGATTAGCCTGCTGCGGAAGCAGCATGAACAATGCCGCGCCTTCCTGACCACAGGCATCACCACCGGACTGAACTTCCTGCTGGCCAGCGAAGTCCTGAAAACGATCGGTAAAGCGGAATGGAGCGACATCGGGATGGTCTGCGCGATCCTGCTGATGCGTGCCGGCATGACCCTGCTTGTCCATTGGGAAAACAAGATGGAGCATCACGCAGTCCAGCCAAAGGAATAACAAGAAACATTCGCTGTGTCCCTGCCCCCGGGCAGGGGCGTTTTTCTTCCTTGATGGGTTCCTTTTATTTTGCTACAATTCGTTTATCTCTTGCAAGGAGGCCCGCAGCCATGAAAAAGCCGCACCTGAACAGTAATTCCTCTGTTCTGCCTGTTGCGGAAAGCGTCTGCCATCTGGCAGCTTTACCGCTGTCGCTTTCGTTTTTTACCTATTCCCTCTATCAGATCGCGCTGATGTACAATGAAGAAATATCCGCGCAGGGCTTTGACGAACAGACCATGGCCGCGCTGAAGGAAGCCGCTGATGACAAAACCGGGTGGATCCTGTTTTTCCTGTTCACTGTGCTGGCGCTGGCCAGGTTCTTCCATGCGTTCAACCACCGGCAGGATGGAAAAGCGGTCTTTGTCACCACACTCTGCCAGAGCGGGGTCTTCCTCTTCTGCGCTGTGCTTCCGTTCTTTACAGGATTCAGCACTTCCCTGCTTGCCATTGTCGCGTTCCTGTATGCAGGCGCAGTTTCAGCCGGGATCATAGTTTCCCTGATCCGGAACCACTATGTCCGCCGTGTCATACCGGGCATCCTGACGATCGGACTGCTTGTGGTCTGCGCCATGACCGCCACCTTCATCTACGTCCCCATGGCGCTGTGGGCATTCACTTCCCTGATGCGCTATATCTTCTCCAGGCTCAACCTGAAGACCCTCACCCGGATCATCCGGAAAACCTACGCTGCGGAGATCATCTTTGGCCTGCTGCTTCTTATCTTTTCATTTTCCTATCTGTTTACCATTCTTGAAGAAAACCTGACCAGCTACTGGGACGCGGTCTGGTACTGCTTCGCCATAGTGACCACGATCGGTTTCGGCGATTTCACAGCAGTAACGCTCATCGGCCGGATCCTCTCCGTGATCCTCGGCATCTATGGCATCGTGGTGGTCGCCCTGATCACATCGATCATCGTCAACTTCTACGGGGAAATGAAAAAAGGCGGCAATACCGCCGATACCGAAGAAGCATCCGGCTCTCCGGTTATTGAAGGGGAATCTGCTGCAGAAGCTCCACCGTCTGCCGGATGTTGATCTTTTCAACTGGCAGGTATCCCAGCATCTGATAGATCCCTTCGATCACAATCAGGATGATCAGCACAATTCCCGCCGCGGGAATCAGTGTGCTGATCATCTTGTTTTTGGGAATCCGCGTATAGGAATACAGAAGCATGATCGGCGCCACGACAATCAGCATGACGGAACCGCCGAACCCGACGTCCATGGCTACCTGCGCGAATTGCATCATTCCCTCTGTGCCCGCGTTGGCCAGCGCTTCCACACTCGGGGCGGCCAGGAACATCATCACAACCATCATGATGAAGTCCACAGCGGCGGCCAGCACCAGCACGACCGCCAGGTAAACGGAAAAATGCCTTGAATTCCGGTTGGTCTGCAGGAACGCCTGGTATTCCTCATGCGTCCGCCCGTGCCGGCAGAATCGCAGCTCCCGGGTTTTCATATGGGTGGCCAGCAGCACGAACACCACAAAGGTCATGGGCGGCTTCACGGTCAGCAGGGAGAAAGACCAGATCGGGAGCGTGATCTCCCCCATCGCGGCCTTGAACTTGATGACGATTGATGCGATTTCATAGGCAATGGGCAGCAGGGCAAGCACCCGCAGGATCAGAACCTTTTTCCCCGTGAACACGCGTTTCGGCCGGGCGTTCAGGAAAAACATAAACAGGGTGCACAGGAACAGGTCGACAAACAGGTTGATCGCCATGAACCCGGATCCGCTGAATCCGCGGAAAAGCGCGGTCATCACCGGCAGTACGTTTTCCGGGTCCTCCACCAGCTTCCCGGCGGCACCGACCACATACCGGCTGAAGAAAAGCCAGGCAGCCAGTCCGATCCCTGCAGCCGCCGCCCCGTTGCGGATCAGCTGCTTTTTATATCCTTCCGAATTATTCAGGATTTTGGAAAAGTTCGCGATCAGCAGGAACGGCAGCGACAGGGAGGTAATGTATTCCAGAACCGTCACAAAGGCAGCGGCGTCCCTGGCCAGGCCTTCGTCCGCCTTGCTGCCGAGCTTCAGCAAAATCATCACGACGGAAAGCACAATACACAGCCAGCCGAAAAACTGGAAATGCTGGTAGGACAGCGGTCCACGGTATTTGATATCGTTTTCCGCGGACGCCTCGTGCAGCCTGACCCGCTTTTTCTTTGCGGCTTTTTCCTTTGCCATGTCCGTATCCTCCCTGTTCCGGCTATTCAAACAGTTTCTTCAGCGTCAGTGCGGCCTGTTTGACCGCGTTCTTTTTTTCTCCCTTGGCGATCAGTGATTCCTGGGCTTCGCGCAGGCTCATGCCCTGTTTCATCGCTTCAATCAGTTTTGCTTCAGGGGGCCATTCGGCGGCCTCTGCCTCAGGTTCCGGCAGTTTTACGCCGTGGAGGTCGAGTACCACGCAGTACTCCCCTTTTTCGGTCTTTTCGTTGGTCTTCAGTTCCTTCAGCACTTCCTGCGGAGTCCCCCGCAGTGTTTTTTCGTGCAGCTTCGTCAGGTCGCAGCAGACCGTCATCAGGGCTTCAGGCAGCGTTTCCGCGATTGCTTCCGTCAGTTCCGTAATCCGGAACGGGGATTCATGCAGAATTGCCACTTTCACACCTGCGGCAATCTCCGCAAGCTTTTCCTTCAGGTCTTTCTTCTCCCGCGGAAGAAAACCGTAAAACGCGAACTCCCGGGCGTCGTATCCGCTGACGGATACCGCCGCGATTCCGGCGCAGCAGCCGGGCACCGGGATCACCGGAATGCCCGCTTCCGCGCATTCACGGACCACCTCGCACCCCGGATCGGAGATGCAGGGCGTACCGGCGTCCGTCACCAGCGCGGCGTTCAGATCTTCTTCCAGGATCTTCCGCGACAGGCCCGGCGCCTTGCTGCCCTCGCTGTGGCGGTGGCAGCTGACCAGGGGCGCCTTCAGTCCGAACACCTGGCACAGCTTCATCGTCACCCGGGTATCCTCGGCAATAATCAGGTCCGCGTTCCGCAGGGTTTCCGTTCCCCGCGGGGAAAGGTCCTGCAGGTTGCCGATCGGGGTTGCCACGATATACAGAATCGCCACGCTCAGACCTCCGTCTCTCTCTTTTCCGCGACGCGCAGTTTTGCGCTGCGCGAGCGCGGGTTCCGTTCCGTTTCTTCCGCTGAGGGAGCTACGGCGCCGCCGGCAAGCACCTTCACCACCGGCTTTCTTCCGCAGGTACAGATCGGCGCTTTCGGGGGACAGATGCAGGGATTCTCCAGTGTTTTGAAGCAGCGCTTCACGATCCTGTCCTCCAGGGAATGGAACGTGATCACACAGATACGTCCGCCGGGCTTCAGGCAGTCGGTCAGGTCTTTCAGCGCCTGCTCCAGGGGCTTCAGCTCATCGTTCACGGCGATACGTACCGCCTGGAACGTCCGCCGCGCGGGATGTCCGTCATCCTTCCGGCGGACGGCTTTCGGAATCGCGGCGTCCACCGCGTGGACCAGGTCAAAGGTGGTTTCAAAGGGCTTTTCAGTCCGGTGCTCACAGATGATCCGGGCGATCCGCGCGGCCCATTTTTCCTCTCCGTAATCCCGGATGATGGCCGTCAGTTCCCGTTCGTCCGCGGTGTTCAGGAGCTCCGCGGCGGTTATGCCCTGGCTGCGGTCCATGCGCATATCCAGCGGTGCGTCCTCATGATAGCTGAATCCGCGTTCAGCGTTGTCCAGCTGCGGGCTGGAAACGCCGAGATCGAGCAGCGCTCCGTCCAGCGGATCTGCGCCGGCAGCTGCAAGCAGTTCCTTCGCGTCGTGGAAGTTGCCGCGGATCGCTGTGAATCCCGGATACTCCTTCAGGCGCTCCGAAGCGGCGCGGATGGCATTTTCGTCCCGGTCAATCCCGTACAGGCGCGCTGTGCCGCCCGATGCTTTCAGGATGGCCTCGCTGTGCCCGCCGCCGCCCAGGGTGCCGTCGCAGTATACGCCGCCGCTGCGGACATTCATCCATTGCAGCACTTCCTGCAGCAGCACGGGTTCATGCCTGAACTCCATCGCCGTCCGCTCCTTTCCCTTTAGTTCCTTTACAGGGGCCGCGGAATCCCGCAGCCCCTGCATGTTTCCGTCCCGTCGGATGAAAAAGGATATTTACAGATTTTCCTTCAGTTCCGCAATGCGGTTTTCCAGCGCCGCGGCCTTCGCCTTCGCGGCTTCCAGCTTGTCCTTCTCCTGCTGCACCAGCTGCGCCGGCGCCTTGGCGAGGAAGCCGGGATTGTTCAGCATGCCGTTCGAGCGGGCCATTTCCTTCTGCAGGTTTTCCAGTTCCTTGGTCAGCCGCGCGGTTTCCTTCTCAAAGTCCACCAGGTCTCCCAGCGGGATAAACAGTTCGCCGGCGGCCACCACCGCGGAAACGTTCTTTCCGGTCACGTCGCTGCGGTCTCTGATCAGTTGCACCTGCTCCGCGCCGGCCAGCTTTTTGAAGTAGCCTTCGCCGCCCAGCAGCGTATCCGCCCAGCCTTCGGCCGGAAGCAGCATCAGGTGGGTCCGCTTGGAAGGCGCCACGTTCATCTCGCTGCGCAGGTTGCGGATCGTGCGGATGATTTCCATCACGCCCTGCATCTTCTGCTCGTCCCCGGCGAACACATAGTCCGTCCGGTATTCCGGCCAGGACTGGAGCATCAGGAAGCCCTCGCTGTCCGGCAGGTACTTGTACACCTGTTCCGTCAGGAACGGCATGAAGGGATGCAGCAGCTTCAGCAGGTTCTCCAGCACGAAGAGGAGCACGGCCTTCACCGTTTCCTTGCTCTCGCCGTCCTCGCCCAGCAGGCGGGACTTGCTCAGCTCGATATACCAGTCGCAGAACTCGCTCCAGGCGAAGTCGTAGATCTTGGTGGCGGCCAGGCCGAAATCACCGTCTTCCATATGTTCGGAGATATCCTTCACAGCCTCCTGCAGCCGGGTCAGGATCCATTTGTCCGCCGTCTCCAGCTTTGCCGGGTCGAAGGCTTTCCGCTCGTTCACGTTCATCAGCACGAAGCGGCTGGCGTTCCACACCTTGTTGGCAAAGTTGCGGGCGGCCTCCACCTTGTCCTTGCTGTAGCGCGTGTCGTTTCCGGGGCTCACGCCCATCACCAGGCTGAAGCGCAGCGCGTCCGCGCCGTATTCCTCGACAACCTCCAGCGGATCCACGCCGTTGCCCAGGGATTTGGACATCTTCCGGCCCAGCTCATCCCGCACCAGGCCGTGGATCAGCACGGTCTCAAAGGGCGTCTCACCCATGTTCTCGATGCCGGAGAAGATCATCCTTGACACCCAGAAGGTGATGATGTCGTACCCGGTCACCAGCATGCTGGTGGGATAGAAATACTTCAGGTCCTCGGTATTGTCCGGCCAGCCCAGCGTGGAGAAGGGCCACAGGGCGGAGGAGAACCATGTATCCAGCACGTCCTCGTCCTGCCGCAGCTTTCCGCCGCACTTCGGGCACACGGTCGGGTCTTCCCGGCTGCAGATCATCTCACCGCAGTCGTCACAGTACCAGACTGGGATCCGGTGTCCCCACCACAGTTGGCGGCTGATGCACCAGTCGCGGATGTTCTCCATCCAGTTGTAGTACATCTTGCTGAACCGGTTCGGCACAAACTTCGTTTTGCCTTCCCGCACCGCGGCGATGGCCGGCTCTGCCAGTGATTTCATTTTCACGAACCACTGTTCGCTCAGCCGGGGCTCGATGGGGGTATCCCCGTGGCGGTAGCAGAAGCCCACGTTATGGCTGTAATCTTCGATCTTCACCAGCAGGCCGAGCTTCTCCAGTTCTTCCACCACAGCCTTCCGGCATTCCATGGGATCCATCCCGGCATACTTGCCGGCGTTCTCGTTCATGGTGCCGTCGTCGTTGGTCACCGTGATGATCTCCAGGTCATGCCGCTGCGCGACTTCAAAGTCGTTCGGGTCGTGGGCGGGCGTCATCTTCACCGCGCCGGTGCCGAATTCTTTTTCCACATAATAGTCCGCGACCACCGGGATCTCCCGGTTCATGATGGGCAGGATCACCTTCTTGCCCACCAGGTCTGTATATCGCTCGTCATCGGGATTCACGGCCACGCCGGTATCGCCCAGCATGGTCTCCGGACGGGTGGTCGCCACCACAACGCCTTCGCTGCCGTCGGCGCCCGGATAGCGGATATACCACAGGTGGCTGGCCACGTCCTTGTAAACAACTTCCGCGTCGCTGATCGCGCTCTGGCAGGCGGGGCACCAGTTGACCATCCGCAGGCCGCGGTAGATCAGGCCCTTTTCATACAGACGCACAAAAACTTCGCGCACGGCGCGGCTGCAGCCCTCGTCCATAGTGAAACGTTCCCGGGTCCAGTCGCAGCTGACGCCCATCTTCCGCTGCTGGTGCACGATGCGTCCGCCGTATTCCTTCTTCCAGTTCCATGCCCGCTCCAGGAACGCATCCCGGCCGATACCTTCCTTGGTCAGTCCTTCCTTGCGCATGGCCTCCACGATCCTGACCTCCGTGGCGATCGCCGCGTGGTCCGTACCGGGCAGCCACAGGGTGGGATCACCCTTCATCCGGTGATAGCGGATGGGCGCGTCCTGCATGATGCAGTCCATGGCATGGCCCATGTGCAGCTGTCCCGTAACGTTGGGCGGCGGCATGACGATGGTGAAGGGCTTTTTCCCTTCCACCCGGTGCGCGGTAAACGCGCCGGCGTCCTCCCATGCCTTATAAATGTCCGCTTCAATCTCCTGCGGGCTGAATCGGGTCGCCATATCGGCGCCGGTCATTTTCTTTTCCATGGTGATCCTCCCCGTTTTTCACTGTACACGGCTGTAAAATACTAAAAGAGCTCCGACCCCTGAAGGGCGGAGCTGCAATTCTTTACATCCTGGCCAAAAAAGCAGTCGACAATCAGGCGTTCTTCTCTTCGTCCTTGTTGACGATGACCTGGACGCCGTTATAATAACCGCAATTCTTGCACACGCGATGGGACAGCTTCATCTGTCCGCACTGGGGGCACTTGCCGATTCCCGGCAGGGTCAGCTTCCAGTTGGCGCGGCGGCTGTGCTTGCGAGCCTTTGAGATTTTCCCTTTCGGAAGAGCCATGAGTCACACCTCCTCATTCTTTTGAAGCAATTGCTGCAGTCCTGCGAACGGATATTGGATACCCGGTTCGGAAGGGGCTGCTTCCGGGTCCCTGTATTCAAAGCCCGGACAATCCTCTCTGCATAGAAAGCGGATCGGCAGAGCCATGACGGCGTATGACATAACCAGCTTGTCCAGGAAGATCTCGTGCCCTTGATAGGCAAAGATCTCATCGTCTTCCATGTCGCCGTTCCGGCGGAACACCTCGTCGAACTCGTTTTCGACTTCGGCCTGTGCGTCCTCCAGGCAATTGGCGCAGGGAGCATGGGCAATGGTCCTGAGCTTGCCTCTGACCGAGATGTTACCATCTTCATCCGACAGGAATTCACCTTCAACGGCGCAATCGTCAATCCGGACGGTATCGCCGCCGATCTCCTGGTCCGTAATGGCCTGCGAACCTGAGAAAATGTACTCCTGGCCGGGATGGGCTAAAGCATCCGATACGTCAAGCTTCATGTCCTCACCTCAAAAGTGACCGGTTGATATTATAGTAGGATGCAAATCGTTTGTCAACAAAAGATTTCAGCGATTTTTGATATGCCGCGCAACCCTTTTGCATCCCCCGCAGCATACGGAACCCATTGATCATTCTGAATTATGAATGGTGAATTCTTAATTATCTCTGACCTTGCCGGTCGTAACCAGGTCGAGTGTGTCGCGGGCGATCATAATCTCTTCGTTCGTAGGGATCACGCAGACCGTCACGCGGCTGTCGTCGGAGGAAATCACAGCTTCCTTGCGGGTCTTGTTTTTCTCCGGATCGATCTTCGCGCCCATGAAGTCCAGGCCGTCGATCACGCGGGCGCGCAGGTCCGCGTTGTTCTCGCCGATGCCGGCGGTAAATACGATGATGTCGACGCCGCCCATCGCGGCCGCGTAGGAACCAATATACTTCTTGATGCCGTAAATCAGCATCTCCTGGGCCAGCTTCGCGTTCTCGTCGCCGTTGTTCGCCAGCTCGTCAATATCCCGGCAGTCGCTGCTCTTGCCGCTGATGCCCAGCAGGCCGCTCTTCTTGTTCATCATGGTAAGCACTTCATCCACGCTGATCGGATGGCCCACGGGCGTTCCGTCGTCCTTCAGGGGATTGTTGGCAATGAACTGCACCACAGCGGGATCGCAGCTGCCGCAGCGGGTCCCCATCAGCAGGCCTTCCAGGGGCGTCAGGCCCATGGAGGTGTCCTGGCACTTTCCGTCCATCACGGCGCTCAGGCTGGAGCCGTTGCCCAGGTGGCAGATGATGATTTTTTTGCCGACGGGGCTGATGCCGAGGAACTCGCAGACCCGGCGGCTGACATAGCGGTGGCTGGTTCCGTGGAAGCCGTAGCGGCGGACATGCAGCTTTTCCTCATACATCTTCGGCACGCCGTACATATAGGCCTTGGGAGGCATGGTCTGATGGAACGCGGTATCGAACACCGCGACCTGGGGTGTGCCCTTCATGACCTTTTCGCAGGCTTCAATGCCCATCAGGTTGGCGGGGTTGTGCAGCGGTCCCAGGGGGAAGCAGTCGCGGATCGCCTGCTTGGCCGCGTCGTTGACGATAACGGAAGCTGTAAACGCGCTGCCGCCGTGCAGCACCCGGTGTCCGACCGCGCCGATCTCATCGGTGCTTTTGATCACGCCGAACTCCGGATCCTGCAGGATCTTGAGCATCAGCTGGGCCGCTGCTTCATGGTCCGGAATTTCCTGGGAGATTTCTGTTTTCTTTTCGCCGGCGCTGTGCTTCAGCCTGCTGCCTTCGATGCCGATGCGTTCAACCAGGCCCTTGGCCAGCTCTTTTTCGCCGTCCATGTCGATCAGCTGGTATTTCAGGGAGGAGGAACCCGCGTTCACAACCAGAATTTTCATATCGTTTCGTACTCCTTTGTTTATTTGACAACCAAATTATATTATACTCCCGTTCCGCTTGAAAATAAACCCCAAAAAATGCTACACTCATCACGTCCGGTACATATCATTCTGAATTTACAGGAGGGGTGCCCGCATGAAGATCCTGGGGATCGTCGCGGAATATGATCCGTTCCACCGCGGGCATCTTTTTCACCTCACGGAAGCCCAAAAACAGGTCTCTCCGGATCTGACCCTGATCGTGCTTTCCCCCTGCGTGAAGCAGCGGGGAGAACTGTCTCTGCTCTCACCGGCGGACAGGGCGCGGTGCGCGCTGAAGGCCGGAGCGGACGCCGTGTTCAGCCTGCCGGTATGCTGGACAGTCCGCGATGCGGAGCATTACGCCCTGGGCGCTGTCTCCCTGTTGGCCCGCCTGGGTGCAACCCATCTCGCCTTCGGCGCGGAAACTGCCGATCCGGATCTGCTTTCCCGGGCGGCGGATCAGCTTGAATCGCCGACCGCCGCTTTCAGTTCCGGACTGAAGGACAGGCTCTCCGGCGGCGCGGGGTGGCCGGCCGCCGTTTCTGCGGCGCTCTCCTCCGCATTGCCTGAGGCGGACGGCCTTCTGGACCGGCCGAACAACATCCTCGCGGTCAGCTACCTTCGCGCTGTCCGCCGCCTCGGATTGTCCCTTGAGCCTGTTGCAGTTCCCCGCTCCGGCAGTTATCATGCCGCCGCAGTCGATCCGTGCGCGCCTTCCGCCTCCGCGCTGCGGGAAGCGCTGCGTTCCGGCAGTTATGCGGAAGCCGCGTCCGCCGTTCCGGAATTCACCGCGGCAATCATCCGCCGGCGTTTCCTCGACAGCCGCATTCCGGATGAACGCGTGCTGGACAGCCTGCTGCTTTCAAAGCTCCGCTCCATGGACGAATCCGAATACGCTGCCCTGCCCGGTCTGTCCGAGGGGCTTGAGAACGCCCTGCGGACCGCGGCCGCCGCCATGCGTTCACGCCGGGAACTCATCTCTTCCCTTTCGGGAAAGCGCTATCCGGCCGCGCGCGTCAGCCGTCTGTGCGCCTGTGCGCTGCTCGGCCTGACAAAGGAGCGTCTTGAAGGAGTTCCCCTTCCGGAGAACGCCCTGCTGCTCGGGCTCCGGAAGCGTCCGGAGATGACCGCCCTTTGGAAAAGCTCTTCCTTCCCGGTGATTTCATCCTTTCCGGAATGGAAAAAGGCGGCGGATCCTGCCGATCTTGCCGCATGGCGCCTGTGGGCGCAGTGCTGCCGCCTGCCGGACTCGCTGCCTTTTACCGAGAAAACTGTTACGGTTGAATAAACCGGGCAGAAGAAGTTCCGTCCGGTTTTTTTGTGTTTACTGCCCGAGGATTCTCCTGGCCACATGGACGCCGCTGGCGCTTGCGTGCGACAGGCTGTGCGTCACGCCGCTGCCGTCCCCGATTACATACAGTCCGGGATAACCGGTCTCGAGGTTTTCGTCCAGTTCCACTTCCATGTTGTAGAATTTGACCTCCACGCCGTAAAGCAGCGTATCGTCGTTCGCTGTTCCGGGCGCGATCTTGTCCAGCGCGTAGATCATCTCGATAATGCCGTCAAGGATCCGTTTCGGGATCACCAGGCTCAGATCGCCGGGGGTGGCGGCCAGGGTCGGCGTCACAAAGGAATCGCCGATCCGGGACGGCGTGCTTCTGCGTCCCCTGACCAGGTCGCCGAAGCGCTGTACAATCACGCCGCCGCCAAGCATGTTGCTCAGCCGGGCGATGGATTCGCCGTATCCGTTCGAATCCTTGAAGGGCTCTGAAAAATGCTTGCTTACAAGCAGCGCGAAGTTTGTGTTTTCCGTATGCTTTTTCGGGTCTTCATAGCTGTGGCCGTTTACCGTGACGATTCCGTTTGTGTTCTCGCTGACGACCGCGCCGTGCGGGTTCATGCAGAATGTCCTTACCAGATCCTCAAACTTTTCGGTCCGGTAAACGATCTTGCTCTCATACAGTTCGTCCGTCAGGTGGCTGAATACCTGGGCGGGCAGTTCCACCCGCACGCCGATATCGACGCGGTTGCTCCGCGTGGGGATCCCCAGTTCCCGGCAGACGCCCTCCATCCATTTGCTTCCGCTGCGGCCGACGGAGATTACACAGTGCTCCGCCGTATAGCTTCTTCCGTCGTCCAGTGCGACCCTGTATCCGTTTCCTTCTCGGGAAACAGATACCACTGCGGTTTCAAAGAAGAAATCCGCCTTTTCCTTCAGGTCGTTATACAGGTTTTCCAGAACAATATAATTGATGTCCGTTCCCAGGTGGCGCACCTGCGCGTCCAGCAAGTGCAGGCCGTTCTGCAGGCAGGTCTTCCGGATGGAGGTGTTGGCTGTGGAATACAGTTTTGTTCCTTCCCCGCCGTACTTCAGGTTGATTTCGTCCACATAGCGCATCAGTTCCAGCGCCCGCACCTTTCCCACATGCTCATGCAGGCTTCCGCCAAAATCGTTGGTGATATTGTATTTCCCATCGGAAAAAGCGCCCGCGCCGCCGAATCCGCTCATGATCGAGCAGGTTTTGCACCGCACGCAGGATTTCACCTTGTCCCCGTCAATCGGGCATTTCCGTTTGTTCAGTTCCCTGCCCAGCTCAAACACCGCGATCCGGAGGGGCTTTTCCGCTTTTTCTGTCAGTTCGTAGGCAGTAAAAATCCCGCCGGGGCCGGCCCCGATGATCAGCACGTCGTAATCCATGTTTCGTCCAGTCTTTCTGTATGTTGTCCGGTTTTGCACCGGCGCGGAAATTATAACATCCGCAAAGCAAAAAAGAAATGATTTCCTCAGTTCTTTTCAAAAATGTTTCGTCTTTTTTTCGGAAATGCGTATTTCCTCTTTCATCTTCTTATTATTTAGAGTATAATGAGATTTGAATCTTCAGTAATTCCCGAAGGAGTGTTGTACTCATGCGGAAACTCTTTGCCCTTATGCTTGCGATGTTTTTGCTGCTTCCGCTTTTTACGGTCAGAGCGGAGGATGTTTCGCCTGTGCCTACAATGTCCCTGGAAGAATGGGCAAAGCAATCTGTCGGAGAAAATGATCCCCTTCATTTTGAAGTCGTCCCCTATGACGAACTGCCTCCGGTGGTTGAAGGCCAGCATCACTATCTTCTGCTGTGTATTGACCAGTGGGTGCGGAACGCCCGCCCGGACGGCATAGATATGCCCACCTATGCCAACGGCAGCCGGAAAGATAATTACGGCAATACTGACGGCATCGTGATCCTTACCCTGGATACGCGAGCCCACCGCATCATGCTGACATCCATCATCCGTGACGCGCTCATCCGCAAGACGAACCTGGATACGCAGGATGAAAAATACGGCCGGATCAACCGTGTATATAACGATTACGGTCCTGAGGCGCTGTGCCGGATCATCAGCCAGCACCTGGGCGTCCGGATTGAAAAATATATTCTCTTCACATTCAAACAGGTCGCGAACATCGTAGACCATCTGGGCGGCGTTGAGATTGAACTGACCAACGCGGAAGTCAACGCGCTGCAGTACACCGTGCTCAAAGGCACCGTCACCGATGCCCAGGGTCATGATATCCTTGACGCGAACCATGCCCCTTCCGGGCTGTATACCTTCAGGACCACAGAATGGGCCGCCAAAAAGAACGTGACGACCGCGGAAAACCAGAAGGATGATCCTTCCAAAGTCGTCAAGAGAACCGGCGGATGCTCCGCCGTACTCTATATGCGCATCCGCAAATTCGGCGGCGGCGGGGATTTTATGCGGACCGCCCGTGCCCGGAAAGTGCTGAGCCTGCTTGCGGACAAATGCCGCGAGATGACCTGGGACGACGCGCAGTCGCTTGCCAACAGCGTCCTTGAGAACAACAACCAGACCAATCTGAACCCGGACGATGTTCTCCAGGCCGCAAAATATGCTTTCGATCTGCGTGAATGTACCATTGAGGAACTGCGCATCCCCGTAGAAGGCGCTGTCCGTTCCCATCATTATGCCGGCATGGCCACACAGGAGATCAACTGGGCCTACTGCCGGGAGCAGATGGCTGACTATCTGCAGAACAGTTTCCTTGTTGCGGACGACGAGGACGACGATGACTTTTGATGAATAAAGGGGCCGGAAGATGAAATGTCCTGAATGCGGTCAGTGGAACCGCGCGTCCATGCCTCACTGTATCCAGTGCGGTGCGCCGCTGAATATCGACGAAGCCTCACGCCAGCAGTGGAAAGATAAGCTGAAAGACGGCGGACCTTCCACTGCTTATCTTCGTGCGGATGAATTCGGCCAGGTGGACGCCACGCCGGACGCCCGTGATTCGCTTGCCGGTGAAATGCAGGACCTGAAAAAGCGCAAACGGGAAGGCGCCGAACGCCAGAGCCGCCTGAGTGAAAAGAGCCGCGAACGCGCCTCCTCCGAAGTTGTCGTAACGGAAGAACCCGCTTCTTCGATCCGTACCGGAAAATCAAGGCACGACGATGTTCCCCAGACCGCCGTGCGCGTACAGCCTTCCACCCGGAATGACCAGACGCGACGGGAGGAATCGGAAATCTGGCACCGTGTCCGTTTCATGGATGAAAACGGCGCGTTCGCCGAAAGCCGGACTTATGATCCCGCGCCAAAGGGAACCTATACGCAGGGAACCGGATCCTGGCATCTTGCCGGGCCGCTCGGCAAACAGGTCGCTCCCCCGCCGGAACGCAAGCACCTTCTCCCGAGGATTCTCCTGATTGTTGTACTGCTGGCCGTGACCGGCGCCGGCGTCTGGTTCGGATATCCGTATATTAAAGGCAGCGAAAAGGCGAAAACCAACAAGGACGCTGTCGTCACCGCCTCCATTACAAACGGCCTGCCTTCGCACACGATCCTGATCCCCGGAGAGGAAGGTACCTCAATTTACATCCGTGAACTGCACGCAAGTTATATCGTAACATCGGACGGTTTTGCCACGATAGAAGTGGCGGACCATACCTGGTATGACAATCTGGAAGGCGCCCTGGACGAGACCATGGACGTTACCCTGACGCCCTTCCTGAAAACAGCCTCCGGCAGGCAGACGCCGCTGGATATCATATCCTACCAGATCACGATCCCGCTCAGCCCGATCACCCTGGAATCTCCCGAAGCGCTCCGTACCACCGTATCCACCACCATGTACGCGATCAAAATCACCGTGCGGCCCGGTTCCCGCGTCATGGTCAATAATGAGGACTGCAGCGATACGGTCAACTCCGAAACCGGCGAGATGACCAAAAACGCGACCGTTCATCCGATAGGCGATAACATCTACAACATTTCGGTCCGTTCCCCGTACTGCCGCGAAAACTCCATTACGGTGATCCTTTACAGGGAACCGCAGCAGGTTCCGCTTGACCTGGCCCCCGGCACCTACGGCACCACTGACCGGAAAGACATGAAGGTAAACGCCACGACGCTGGCCGGCGCCTATGTGGAAGTCCTCACGCACCATACCGACCTGAATATCACTGAGCTGGACACCACCGGAAAATTTTCCTTCTACGCAATCCTTGACAAGATCGGCTACAACACAATCACTATCAAAGCCTCCTACGGGGACAGAAAACCGTCCATTGTCAATCTCGAGGTCTATTACCTTCCGCCGGCTGATGAGTATACACGGAAAGCGTGGCCCCTGACCGCGGAAGGCTACAGCGAACTGCTCAACAACCTTCAGGTCCGCATTGCCAGGAACCAGGTTTATGTGGTTAAAGGCATTGTCCAGTCTTCTGTCTCAGACAAGCCGCAGCGCGTGATCATCAACACCAGCGAGGACGGCAAATCCCAGCCTGTCCTGGTCGAGAACTTTACCAAGATGCACTGGGAGGTCGGCAAGTACTACCGGATTTACGCGGATGCGGCCTCTTCCTACAACAGCATGCCGTGGCTTAACGCCAGGTATTCATACACAAAGTGATCCCAAAGGAGCCTGCAGCGCCATGAAAAGATTTCTCTCTTTCCTTCTGGTTCTCTCCCTGTTCGCCGTTCCCTTCCCTGCGCTGGCTGATTCGCTTGCGCTGCTTGAGGACTATGCTGAAGAAATCTCCATACAGTATGATGAGGACGATCCTTCCGCAGGCACTTTCCTGTACAGCTGGCGCTATCCCCATGCGGATGAGGAAGCGGAAGGCGCCGCCAATATCAACGAGTTCTATTCCTCTCTGATATACGAGCAGGAGTTCTATCTTGAAATGGCCCGGGACGCCTTTGAGGGATACGACAGTTCCACCGTGATCACCTATACGGTCACATGCAGCAATGACGATTATTTTTCCGTTCTGCTCAGGACGGAATCACACAATCCCGATATGTCCCGCGTTTTCTGGACCGGAAATGTTTTTTCCCGCAGGCACGGTGCCGGCGGAAAGTCTTTTTCCCTCCCGAAACTGCTTGGAATACTCGATCCTGATGAGAGCGAAGAGTGGAAGCAGGATTATCAGACCGAAAAAGCAGACACCCTCATCCGGGAAATGGTATGGGATATGATTGAAGAAAACGAAGAAGGAACGGACTATAACGGCCTGACGGAAGAAGACCTGGCTAACATCTTTTTCCCGGAGGAGCATTTCTATCTGGATCAGAACGGAGATCCTGTCTTCTATCTCCAGCCTTCCGACGTATACCCTGACGGCGTCCCGGAAGGCACGGAACTCCTGGTCTTCCCGATTTCGATCGAGGACATTCTCGACGAACTGTAACAAACTGGAAGAATACAGAAAAAGTCCATGCATTTTCGCCCGAACAGGCGTATAATGACCACAATCATTTTATCGGGAAAGAGGGAACCGCCATGCTGGATATCAAAGTCACCCTTTCACAGAACCTGAAGCAGAAGCCTTCGGATGAATCCGCTCTCGGATTCGGCCGGATCTTCACCGACCATATGTTCCTGATGGACTATGAAAAAGGAGAAGGCTGGAAAAACGCCCGCATTGTTCCCTACGGCGATTTCGCGATGGATCCCGCTGCGATGGTTCTCCATTACGGCCAGGCGATCTTCGAAGGCTCCAAATGCTACCGCCGCGCTGACGGCGGGCTGCAGCTCTTCCGGCCGCAGGACAATCTTGCCCGCATGAGCCGCAGCGCAGAGCGCATGGGCATGCCCGCCCTGGACGAAGAATCCGCCCTGGAAGGCCTCAAACAGCTGATCCGGATTGAAGAAGCCTGGGTTCCGCACCGTGAAGGCACTTCCCTGTATATCCGTCCGACCATGATCTCCATGGACGTCGGTCTCGGTGTGCACGCTTCCAAAAAATACCTCTTCTTCATCATCCTGAGCCCCGTCGGCGCCTACTACAAAGAAGGCCTGAAGCCCGTCAGCATCTATGTCGAAGACAAATACGTCCGCGCGGTCCGCGGCGGCGTCGGCTTTACCAAATGCGCCGGCAACTATGCCGCGTCCATCCTGGCCGGAAACGTGGCGGAACAGAAAGGCTTCTCCCAGGTGCTCTGGCTGGACGGCGTGGAGCAGAAATATGTTGAGGAAGTCGGCTCCATGAACATGATGTTCGCCTATGGCAGCAAAATCGTGACGCCGAAGCTCAATGGTTCCATCCTCCCCGGCATTACCCGTGACAGCGTGCTGAAGCTTGCCCGCAGTATGGGTTACGAAGCGGAGGAAGCCCGTCTTGATATCAACGAGATCTTTGCCGACGCGAAATCCGGCAGGCTGACCGAGGCCTTTGGCACCGGTACTGCCGCTGTTATCAGTCCCGTCGGCACCCTGGCCATGGAAGATGAAAAGGTCACCATCGGCGACGGCGGCATCGGCAAAGTTGCCCAGAGCCTCTACGATACCCTCACCGGTATCCAGTACGGCCGTCTGGAAGATAAATTCGGCTGGATCGTAAAACTGTAATATGATATAATAATCGGGCCGGGAGATGTCTCCCCGGCCCGATTAGTGTTTTTTGTGAGGAATCCGGATGCTCAGGCAACGCGATACCCGCCCCCTCCACTGGGCAGACAAGACGATGAGCGTCATGCGGGCAGATCAGCTGGAGGCCTGCGAGAAATATCTCGCAGGCCTTCCTTCCCGTTGCCTTTTTGAGCCGGAATGCAGCAACATAGACGCGGAAAAACTGTACGAACTCTCCTTTTTTGCAGAAGAAGACCGAAAGTCCTCCGGCCGTGTGCTCCGTCCGGCGCTCCACACGGTGGAGCAGCTGCGCAACCGTGTACTGCACACCTTTGTGCAGGAATGTGCGCTCCTCTCCGTGGAAGAGCATGATCTGCTGGTACGCGCGGTGCTGTTCGGCGGTCGTACGCTCCTGACCGACTGGAATGAGCTCCTCCCCGCCCGCGCGCTGGCACGCCGTCTCTGGTGCCGCGTGGAGGGTACAGGTGAGAAATCAGTCCTCATCATGCCGCACCAGCTGTGCGCGTCCGCGCTCCTGCTGCTTGCCGGGGACAGTCATAAGGCGGTTCGGAATATCGTGGAACAGGTGCACGAAAGCATTGAGAATACGCTGTATCTTCTGGGTGCGGCCCAGGCTGCCGGCCCGGCACGCCATCTTGCGTCCCTGCTGAAGGGCACCTGTGCCGAGGGCTGTCCCGTACTGATTGACCGTTTTCTTCTGGCAGGCTACGATTACGTCTATGACCGCGGCGGAAGCCTGCTCCTGATTCATCCCGGCCTTGCCGATCCGGAACGGATGATGGGAATCGGCACTGCGGAGATGAATCCCGAGGCGCTCAGCAAGGCGTCAGACAGTATAAACGACCTGGAATCCCCGCTCTATGAAAGAATGCTCGGCCTCCTGATCGATGTGACCCGGCCCGAGATTACGCCGGAGGACGCCGTCGAGGACCTGATCATCCTGGCCAAACAGGAAGTCCCCTGGAATGATATGGTGGAAGTGCTTTCTTCCCTGCTGATCTGTCAGCCCACCCCGGAGATGCGCGCCGCGCTGAAAGAGCTGAGCAACCGGGTTCCGCGCTGGCTGAGCCTAAGCACTTCCCGGGTACAGTGATATGCCGCAGAGAGAATGGACCGTATCCGCGGAAAGCGAAGGAAAGCGCGTTTCAGACTGTGTGCGTGAAGTGATGCCGGAACTGCAGGAAAGTGTGATCCGCCGGGTTTTTGCCGCGCGCGATGTAAAGCTCGACGGAATCCGCGTTCCCCGGGAACAGACAGTCCGCGCGGGCCAGGTTCTTCGGATATGGGTTCCCGTTTTACCGGATACGGATTCGCAGGATGCTTCGCTTTCCGTCGTTTATGAAGACAGCGACGTGCTGCTGGTGAATAAGCGTGCGGGAATCAGTGTGGAATCGGACGCGCACGGGGGAACAACCCTTACGGATCTGTGTGCCGCGCACGTTTTACAGCAGTCTCCGGACGCTTTCCCGCCCGCAGCCTGCCACCGGCTGGATAACCGCACATGCGGCCTCTGCCTTTTTGCGAAAACTCCGCAGGCACTGGAAATCCTCCAGGATGTGTTTCGCTGCCGGAAACTGGAAAAGTATTATATCTGCCTGGTCCGGGGCGTCATGAAGCCCCCGTCCGCAGTGTGCCGCGCATGGCTTGTCAAGGATGCGCGCCGCGCCGTCGTTCGCGTTACGGACCGGCCGGAACCGGACGCGAAGCCGATAGAAACAGGTTATGAGGCACTGGAAAACGGTCCGGTCTCACGGCTGCGTGTCCACCTGATCACCGGACGCACGCATCAGATCCGGGCACATCTGGCAGCGCTGGGACATCCTGTACTCGGCGATGATCTTTACGGCGACCGTGATTTCAACCGGAGGGAGAAAGCCCGTACGCTGAAGCTCTGCGCCGTTTCCCTGAAGCTGGATACCGGCGGCTGCCTTCCCGCTCTGGATGGTAAAACCTTCACAATCGATCCCCCGTTCTGAAATCAGATGAATCATTTTGAATTATGAATTGTGAATGATGAATAAAATGATAAGGAGCGATGAAACATGTTAGCAGATCGTCCCCCGCTCGGTTGGAATTCATGGAACACATTCGGAGAGCACATCAGCGATGCCCTGATCCGCGAAATGGCGGATTATATGGTTGAGGGAGGCTGGCTTGACGCCGGATACGAATATCTGGTGATCGATGACTGCTGGTCCCTTCGTGACCGGGATGAAAACGGCCTGCTCGTGCCGGATCCGGAAAAGTTTCCGCACGGCATGAAGGATCTTGCGGATTACGTCCACTCAAAAGGCCTGAAGTTCGGCATGTATTCCTGCGCGGGCGTAATGACCTGCGCTTCCTACCCTTCCAGTTACGATCATGAGTATGTGGACGCAAAAACCTTCGCTTCCTGGGGCGTGGATTTCCTGAAATACGATTTCTGCAACTTTCCGGAATCCGGAGACTGCCGGAACCGCTATCAGACCATGTCCATGGCGCTGAAAGCCTCCGGCCGGGAAATCCTGTTTTCCGCCTGCAACTGGGGGCGGCATGACCCGTGGAAATGGATGAGGAGCATCGGCGCCCATATGTACCGTTCCACCGGTGATATCATGGACAACTACATTTCCTTCACGGACATCTTCAAATCCCAGCTGGAAAACCTCTGCATGAGCGGCATAGGCTGTTTCAACGATATGGACATGCTGACCGTCGGCATGTGCGGCAAGGGAAACGTTGGCTTCGGAAAAGTCTGCTCCTATGAAGAATACCGCATGCAGTTTGCCCTCTGGTGCCTCTGCGGCGTTCCGCTGATGCTGGGCGCGGACCTGCGTTCCCTGAAACCCGAATATGTTTCCCTGATGCAGAACAGCAACCTGCTCAGGATCGACCGCGATGAGGAATGCAGACCGCCCTTCCTGATCAGGAAAGGATCTGTCTTCACATCCAATCCGGATCCGAAGGAAGGCGAAATGCCCTGGCGCGAACTGCCGGATACTTCCTATACGTTGTTCCGCCATCTTTCCGGCGGGGAATTCGCCCTGGCCTTTGTAAATATGTCCGAGGCAGAAACGCTGATGCACTGTGAACTGGTTGACCTGGGCCTGCCGGTTTCCTCCGGATTCGCGTTGGAGCTGCGGGACGCCTTTATGGGCGAATTGCTTGGCGCGAAGGCAGACTATTTCAACCCGAAGGTTGCCGGTCATGACATGAAACTGTATCTGTGCAGGATGGTTCCCGTCCGTGACTGAGCCGGTTCGCTGCGCCCGCTGCGGCGCTGTCCTGGAAAAGGACGATATCGCGCTCACCCGAAAGATGGTAAACCGGGGCACGGAAACGTTCTTCTGCATTTCATGCCTTGCAGACCATTTTGAGCTGACAGAAGAGATCCTCCGGATCAAGATCAGGGAGTTCAAGGCCATGGGCTGCACATTGTTTGACTGAATTCTGCCGAAAAAACGGACACGGGACGTTACCCGTGTCCGTTTTTTTCGTTCCTTACGGCTTGTACCACCAGTCAACTGCAGTGACAGTCCCGTTCTGATCCACATGGTAGTCCAGCACATAATAATGGCCTTCATTCCTGATGCGGTAGCGGACAATCTGCTTTCCGGTCTTTTCTTCCTGTTTCCAGATTTTTCCGTCGCTTCCGCTGTCAAGCGCATACAGGCCCCGGTTCCCGCTGGCGCTCTTGAGCTGTCCGAGATCCTTGTATTTCCCGACGACAAAATCCATCGGGTCTCCGACGCTGGTTCCGCGGGGAGCCTTGAACGTCGATCCGTCTTTGAAATACAGTTCCACCAGTACCCAGTTCCTCTTGGCCATGTTCATCACAGCATAGCCCCAGGAATATTCATATTTCCTGCATTCCGTCTCAAAATCGCCGTTCTGCTCCATCTCGACCAGAGTGCCTTCTCCGTATCTGGACTGGAAATCAGCCATCGTGGTCTTGTTCAGCTCAAGGCCTCCGATCGTTTCCTTCAGTTCCCATGCGGTCAGCGGGTACGGCTTCGCCTCGATCTTGTAGCTGACCTCCAGCATGTTGGACACTTTTTTGTATTTGTTCACTGCCACCGCTTTGATGGTCACGGTATGTCCGCTTGGAAGCTGGACCGGCTCTCCGGTATAGATCGGGCAGTCCGCGTCCGGAACGGATCCGTCAACGGTATAATAGATCACAATATCGTCGTCGTTCTCGTTTTCAATCCCGGGCTTGAGCCGCACCTTCTGCCGGGTTTTGTAAGCCCCCGGGGCCAGGTTGCACCGCGGCGTCTGGGGTGACGGCATAATAATCTTGTATGTGCCCTTCAGCTCGTCCGAAACGAGTTCACCGTTCACCGCCACGGCCCGCAGGTTCCAGATTCCTTCATCCAGGAAGACGCGTTCCGTCCAGAGCGTGCCGCCGGAAGGCAGCTCCGCATTTTCATCGAATGTCCAGTAAACGTCGTAGCCCTGGTACGACGTGATTGCGATATATTTTTTCGCTTCATAGTATCCGGCGGTCAGGTCCACTTCCGGCGGTGCGGGCAGCAGATCCCGGCGCTGGGTCTCAAAGCTTGACTCGCCGGTCATCTGATAGGCTGTTTTCATCAGCTCGCCCGCTTTGGCCAGGTCTCCCGGCTTCCCGCTGCTGCGCAGGATCCGGATATGATTAACGTATGCTTCCGTTCTTGAAGGCGTGTCTGTATAGATTTTTTCATAAAGTGTCGCGGCGTCGTCCGTCCTGCCGGCGGCTTCATATGCGTTGGCAAGCATCAGCAGGCCGTCCGGGTCAATCAGGCCTGCTTCTTCATCCTGCTCCTTTGCCTTTAAAAAATTGGTGATGGCGCCTTCCATGTCTCCTGTGTTCATCAGTTCCTCGCCGACCGCCCACAGTGCGGAGGAAGTTGCTTCCCGTCCGAGCCGCGCCATCAGTTTCTGCCCCTCGTCCGTTTTTTTCAGGAACAGCCATCCGCCGGCAACGACAAGGATCAGCAGAATGACAATAACGACCGAGATCTTCATCCAGTTGACCATTTTCAGGTGCGGATTGCCGCCTTTTTCAATCCATTCGATATACGCTTTTGCCTGTTCCTCCAGCGCAGCATCCTCGTCGTATACAGACCGGCGTCTGCGCTCAAAGACCGTATCTCCGTCCTCTTCGTCGTCGATCACGTCCCTCTCGGACACCGTAAACGCGGGAATATAGTCTTCCTGTTCGTCCCGGATCACAGGCATTTCAACGGTGGCATGGCTCGCGCCGCTGCGGCGTCTTCTTTTTGCCTCGCTGGATTGTTTCTCGGCGGCGTCATGGATCGCCTGCCTGGCCCGCCTTCCCTGCCGGATCGCTTCCGCTCCGCCCGTCGGCCCGCCGGCGCTCGCGTTCAGGATTTCCCCGCATTTCGGGCAGACAGTATCTTCCCTGTCCGTATAGTATCCGCATCCGGGACACAGCATAGCCGGCCGCCTCCTTTCCGTATGGTCGTAGATTTCAGGTCAGGTCCATATCCCGCAGCGCCTCATACTCGGGATCGTCTTCATAACTCCGTTCCGGGCAGACGCCTCCAAGCGCCTCAATCGCGTTACGGATCTCAATAAACGTCAGGTAAGGCAGTTTTTCCTCATTTGCCGCCTCAATCAGCTCCGGCAGGGCCCGGTCGTCTCCCAGCTTCGCGAGGTAGCCCGCAAAGAGCGCCCTTCTTTCCCTGCGTTCACGGAAAAGGCGCAGTGCCAGTTTAAAGATCTGCTCATTTCCCGGAAAATGGGAAAGCACTTCCAGCAGCGCTTCCTCACCGGCTGCGTTTGCCTTGGGAAGTTCCTGCAGGATCGGCTGAACCACGCACTCACCCATCTCTGTGAGTCCTTCCAGCGCGTTATCCTTCAGTTCATCCTGCCCGTCCCGGTCCAGCTGCCAGTGGATATACAGCATTTTCGGAAGCGTACTTTCCATTTCACGAAGCAGGTTCACCGCGATCATCCGGGCTTCCTCCGGCGCTTCGTCGTCCTTGAGCAGTTCCAGCAGGCGCTTTTCACACGGCCGGCCGACCGTCGTAATCTGTTCAAGCAGCAGGTCAGGCACCGGAACGCCGTCTTCGCAGTACTGAATCAGCCAGTCCACCAGCACCTTCGGATCTTCAAACTGTGTGAAATAAGCTCCGGGAGTTACATTGCCAAGCCATTTGGCCCGTTTGTTCAGGAAAGCCATATAGATCCTGGGCATATCCTCTTCCATCTCGTCAAAATTCGCGTACTGGTCCTGATGGGCGGTCATCCATTCAGACATGAATTCCGCAAAATGTTCGTCAAAATTGATGATCGGCATTTTCATTTCTTCTGCGCCTCCTCTTTCAGGGCCTTCAGCTGCTCCGTCGTAAAGAAGTATTTCCCGTGGCAGAAATGGCAGACCAGCTCCGCCCCTTCATCGTCGTCAATCAGGGACTGAAGGTCTTTGGCTCCCATGGAAATCAGTGCTTTTTCCATCCGTTCCCGGCTGCAGGTACAGGTATAGGATATGGGCGTCCGCTCCAGGATCTTCGGATCCAGGCCGCGGAACCAGTCCGTACAGAGCTGTTCGATCGGCGCAAATGTCATTTCCCGGCTGATGTCCGCGAACATGGGGCTCCTCAGCTCCAGCTGGTCTATGATCTCGTCCGGGCATCCGGGCAGCGGCTGGATCAGCAGGCCGCCGGCTTTCAGGACCGTCTGGCCGCTGACCAGGACGCCAAGCGCCACCAGCGAAGGTTGCTGCTCGGATACGGTAAAATACTGGGCAAAGTCCATGGCAATTTCACCGCTGACCAGTTCGCTCTGTCCGATATAATTCTTTCTCAGCGCAAGATCCTTGATCACGCTCATCCGGCCATTGCGGCCGACAGCTCCGCCCACGTCGAGCTTCCCGTCTTCCCGGAGCGGCAGTTCCACCTTTGGGTCGTCCGCGCACGCACGGATCTTTCCATGGTCTGCTACCGCGACCAGCGTGCCCATCGGGCCGTCTCCCTTGATCGTCACGGTCACGGATTCGTCTTCACCCTTCATCATCACGCCGAGCATCGCGGTGCCGGTCATCAGCCGGCCCAGGGCTGCCGTACAGACCGGGGTGGAACCGTGGATATCCGCGCATTGCTGTACGGTCTGTGTGGTTTCACACAGCATCACCCGCGCCTGCCCGCCGCACAGATCAATCTGCAGCATCTCGTCAGTATGATTCATTTCCTTGATTTTTTTATTTTCTTTCATTTCTGTCTCTCACCCGTCAATGCAATGCGAACACAGTAATAACAATAAAATAAATTTTGAATCCTGAATTATGAATTGGCTTATGGTTTCACCGGATTGGTCGCGGCGATATGCCATCTCTGGTCCTTCTCCTGCGCGGCATTCAGCGTTGCCTCTGAATACAGGCACACAGCCCGGAAACCGGCCTTCCACAGGATCTCTTTCAGCGTCTCCGCGTCCCAGGCGCGCTGCTGCTGATGCTCTTCCATGCGGCGGTATCTGCCGTCATTCTCTTTAATGAAAAAGCACAGGTCCAGGCTGACTGTCTGCGAACGCTCGTGCCACGTGTTCTGCCACAGATAGGTCACATCCTCCCTGTCTTCGCACATCAGTCCCGAACAGAGGATATTCTTCAGTTTGTAGGGCGTTGAAACATCAAAGATCAGTGCGCCGCCTGGCAGGATGGAACGTTTGGCCGCGCGGAAAAAGCTCAGGAGGTCTTCCTCCGTCAGCAGGTAATTGGCGCCGTCACAGGTTGCCAGAACAGCGTCCACCGGCTTGTGGAGGTTCAGGCTCCTCATGTCCTGCTGAACAAAGGGAATGGCCATCCCGTGTTTTCTGGCTTTCTGCGCCGCCTGCCAGAGCATCTCGCGGCTCAGGTCAACCCCTGTCATCTGGTATCCCCGCTTCTGCAGCGGCAGCGTCAGCCCGCCGGTACCGCAGGCGCACTCGCATACCTTGCCTCCGCGGACGCCATAAATCGAAAGCAGGCGGGAATAATAATCCGCCCAGCTTTCATAATTGACGTCGTTCATCAGTTCGTCATAAATCTCAGCAAATGCCTGGTACATGGTCAGTTTTCCGTTTCCCCTTCTCCGGTTTCGTCGTCTTCTTCATCCTCGTCCTTATGCAGGCCCTGGTTGACTTTTGCGCCTTCAATCCGCGGATTGATGAAGCGGTCGAAAACCGCGTTGGTATAGCTGGCTGTGACAAACCGGCTGAGGGAGAATCCGATCAGCAGATAGTAGCCGAACAGGATCATGGCGCCGTACCAGGGATTCCAGAAGTACATCAGCAATCCGCCGATCACAAACGGTACGCAGTGCAGCAGCCGGATTGCGACGCTCATCGGCAGCCGTGCAACGCCCAGAAGCAGGCCGTTCCGGATCAGATCCTTTGTTTTCAGGTCATAGGAAACAGCCATCGGATGCATATAAGTGATGCTGAGCGACCAGATAATCACAACCAGCACGACCAGCACCTGCGGAATCATCATGATCACGCTGTTTTTCGCCATCTGCCCGTAAACTTCCCAGCCGGTATAAGCGATCAGCGGCATAACCGAAGTGATCGCGGAGAGGATCAGGGACTGCTTCCAGTTCGCCTTGACCGCGTCCTTGAAGTCCGTCCAGATAAAGGCATGTTCGTCACGCGCCCAGTTTCGTGTCACATAGCTGAGTCCTGCGGTAAACGGCCCCGTAATCGCGATGCAGGGAACCAGCCAGGCCAGCATCTGATACAGGATACTTCTTGCATATCCGCCATAGTCAAACTCGCCGAGCTCTGCCTTGGCCTGGTTGTACTGTTCCTCTGTAAGCGTGGTTTCCTCTTCTGCCCCGGAGAGCTTTTCCACATATCCGGCATAATCGTTTTCACTGATCAGCATAGCCCTGTCGGTCACGGATAAAAAGTTGAAACAGAAAAGCATCATAACGATCATCGTCGGCAGGAAGATGAGCATATACAGCAGGTTGATCCGGCACAAACTGCTCAGGCGGGTCTTCAGGGTGTCCCGGAAAAGTTCCCGGCGGTTATGGGGCAGGTCTTCTTTACGGAAATCGCCTTTCCCGCTTTTCCCGTAATAGTAGTTGTTCATCATTCTCCCGAACATGGTTCATTCTCCCTGATCCTGTGATTTTTTAGTCCCCTGTTGGTTCTTTTCACGCCTCATAAAGATGAATTATGAAGTGTGAATGATAAATGATTACGCCATCAGCGCCTTGCTTGCTTCGCACAGTGCGGCGTTCAGCGCCTCTGCGCTTTCTTTGTCCCCGGCGTTGCTGTTCACATACAGTTTGATTTTGGGTTCGGTGCCGGACGGCCGTACGCAGACCCAGCAGCCTCCCTCCAGTTCAAAATACAGTACGTCGGATTTCGGCAGCCCGGTCGGTTCCGTTTTTCCGTTCTCTGTGCGAACGCCGCTGAGATAATCCCGCACAGCGGTCACCTTCAGGCCCGCGATCTCCTTCGGCGGCTGTGTACGGAGGCTGCCCATGATCTCCTTCATGCGGGTCAGGCCGTCCTTACCGGGCAGCGTAGTGGAAACCACGTTCTCGATATAATAACCGTATTCACTGAAGATCTGCTGCATCCGGTCATAGAAGGTAATCCCCTCCGCCATGCACGCGCAGGCAACTTCACTGACGAGCAGGCTTGCGTTCACGCCGTCCTTATCCCGCACAAAGGTGCTGGAAAGAAAACCGTAGCTCTCTTCAAAGCCGAACAGGAACGTATGGTCTCCCCTGTCCATGAACTGCTGGATCTTTTCACCGATAAACTTGAAACCGGTCAGCGTCTCATAAATCGATACACCGAAGCTCTCGCAGATCCTGTTCGCCAGGCTGGTGGAAACGATGCTCTTCACGGCCGCGCCGTCCGCGGGAAGGTTTCCGGCCTTCTTTTTGCTGGACAGGATATAGTGCAGCAGTACGCATCCGATGTCGTTGCCGCTCAGCAGATGCCATTCGCCCTTTCCGTCCTTTACGGCAACTCCCAGCCGGTCACAGTCCGGATCTGTCGCGAAAATAACGTTCGCGTCCACTTCAGCGGCCAGTCTGAAAGCCATTTCATAGGCGCCGGGATCTTCCGGATTCGGAACCTTGATCGTACTGAAGTTCGGATCCGGCATTTCCTGTTCTTTTACGACCGCGACGTTGGTCAGGCCGATTTCTTTCAGCAGGCGCCTTACCGGCACATTGCCGCTCCCGTGCAGGGGCGTATAGACAATATGGAGCTTGGAGCCTTCTGTCCGCAGCAGATCCGGGTTGATGCTCAGCGTCTTGACCGCTGCAATATAATCGTCATCCACTTCCTTGTTGCCGATAATCTTCAGCAGGCCTTTGTCCAGGGCTTCCTGCTCGTCCATCAGTACACAGTCTGTATATTTCGTGGTGCGGATCACGCGGGTGATTCCTTCCGCCGCTTCCGGCCCGACCTGTGCCCCGTCTTCGCCGTAAACCTTGTAACCGTTGTACTGCGGAGGATTGTGGCTCGCTGTGATGACCACGCCGGCCGCCGCGTTCAGGTGGCGCACGGCGTAACTCAGCACCGGCACGGGGCGCAGCGCGTCAAACAGGAACGCGGGGACGCCTTCTGCGCACAGCACCAGTGCGGTATCCTTTGCGAATTCCGCACTGCAGCGGCGGCTGTCGTAGGCGATCACAACCCCGCGCTTCGCTTCTTCCGGTTTTTCCAGAAGATAACCCGCCAGGCCTTTTGTCGCGCGGCGGACGTTGTATTTATTCATCCGGTTCATACCAGCTCCGAGCACGCCGCGCATTCCCGCGGTACCGAAGCTCAGCTCGGTATAGAAACGGTCTTCCATTTCCTTTTCGTCGTTCCGGATCGCTTCAAGATCGCGTACTGTTTCCTCGTCGCCGGCGAAATCCTTCAGCCATTGTTCATAGTTTTCCCGAATCGTCATATTTTTACCGCCTTTCTGTCGTCTGGTCCGGTCAGCCTGAATGCCGTATACACGGAAAAATCCGCATGTTAATTATAGTTTTTTTCGCCTTTTTTGACAAGCCGGAACGGAAAGCGCAGGAAGGAAAAACAGCCCCGTTTCGTTTAATGGCTGTCCTCCCTGACGCAGACTGCCGCGGCAATCCCGCCGTCATGTGTGATGGACAGCAGGAAACGGTCTCCCCCTCCCAGCTCTTCGGCTTTTCCGGACAGGGAATATGCAGGCATGCCCGCTTCGTCGTGGAAGACGCCGATCTCCCTGAGATCAAATGTGATTCCGGTGCCCAGCGCTTTGGAAAAAGCTTCTTTGGCGGCATAGATTCCGGCCATCGTCTGGGCGGCGGTCCCGCCCTTTGTCCGGATATAGCTGATTTCATTTTCACTGAAATACCGTTTCAGGAACCGTTCGTTGCCGGCCAGTTTTTCCATTCTGCTGATTTCGCACACATCCAGCCCGAGTCCCCTGATCATGCTTCTGCTCCTTCCTCTTCCGTTTGAGGCCATACGGCCGTTATATACCGCATCCCGTGGTTGTTATGCCCGCATCATACCACACCTTGCGGTTTTCTTCAAATAAAGGTATAATATTTTGAAGTAAATCCACTACATGCTCCGGAGGTGTACCATGATCAATCCCGGCAGAATGATCCTTGCCCTGCAGCAGAACATCAGTAAAGCCGTCGTCGGAAAGGAAGAAGCGATCGAATATGCGCTGATCGCCCTGCTCTGCAAAGGCCATGTACTGATCGAAGATGTCCCGGGAGTCGGAAAAACGACGCTTGCCAGCGCGCTGGCCCGTTCGCTGGACTGTTCCTTCCGCCGCATTCAGTTCACCCCGGACCTGATGCCCTCCGATGTGACCGGATTTACGCTGGTCAATTTCAAGACCGGAGAAATGGAATATAAAGAGGGCTCCGTTATGGCCCAGATCGTGCTCGCAGACGAGATCAACCGTACCAGCCCGAAAACCCAGTCTGCCCTGCTTGAGGTCATGGAAGAACACCAGGTGACCGTGGACGGCGTGACCCATCCGGTCCCCCAGCCGTTCATCGTGCTCGCGACCCAGAACCCGGGAGAATTTGTCGGCACCTATCCGCTTCCGGAGGCGCAGGTCGATCGTTTCTTCCTGCGGATCTCTATCGGCTATCCCACCATAGAACAGGAAATGGACGTATTGGACCGCTACAGCGGTTCCGTGGTGCCCATGGCTACGATTGAGCCCATCTGCTCCGCCCAGGATGTTCTCGCGATGCAGGAGCAGGTCACGACTGTATACTGCTCTCCCGAGGTCCGCAACTACGTCGCCTCGCTTGCCGCGGCGACCCGGAACGACCCGGCCTTCTCGCTCGGTGCGTCCACCCGTGCAGCGATCGCGCTGATTCGCGGCGCGCAGGCCTGCGCCATGCTTGACGACCGGGATTTTGTCCTGCCCGAAGACGTACAGCATATGTTCCTGCCGGTCATGGCCCACAGGATGATTCTCTCCCCGGAAGCCAAAATGAAGGGCATTCCTGCTGAGCAGTTCCTGCTTACTATCCTGCAGAACACCACCGTCCCCGTTAAATTATGAAACTGAAACTGACGCTTCCCATTGCCGTTTTTCTGATGCTGCTGACGGTGGCCCTGTCTACCGGCAGTCAGCTTTTTTTACTGCTTTCCGTCTTGATCCTGCTGATCATCGCCGGCGCCATATCCGCGGTGCTCTGGGCGGCAGCGACGCTGGAAGCGGAAGGGGAACTTTCTGCAGAAACGGTCCGCCGCGGCGAGGATGTTACGCTCTTCCTGTGTATGCGCCACCGGGGACTGCTTCCGATCGCGCCGCTGTTGCTGGAGCTTTCCGATCCCGCGGGGAACAGGGACCGGGATATCCGGCTGAAAAACATGCCTTTCCGGCTCCAGAACTTCAGGCTGCCCATACACACTTCCCATGTCGGCGTTTTTTCCGTCGGCCTGCGCACCTGCACCGTGGAGGATCTGCTCGGCCTTGTCCGGAAAAAGGTCCTGCTGAAACAGACTTTTTTTGAACTCCTTGTCCTTCCCCAGACCTTCAGTGTGGACCCGCTGAAGCTGGCCCCCGGCGATCCGGGAAGCGAACTGATGGCCCGCGCAACGGAAGACCTGAACGCGCCGTCAGATATCCGTTCCTACCAGCAGGGTGACGCCATGAAGAAGATCCACTGGAAACTCTCCATGCGAAAGGGAGAACTGATGGTCAGGAAGTTTGACGAACCCATCCTGCAGGACGTGCTGATCCTGATGGATTGTTCCCGTCCTCCGTCCTGGGGCCATCCCCAGGCCGAAGCTGATCTGCGGGACGCGCTGCTGGAAACCACTGCCTCCGTACTCACTGCCCAGACTGCCACGGACCATCAGATCCGCCTGCCGCTTCTCGGCGCGCATCCCGTGGACGTGGACAAGCGGATGGGCCTGCCCATAGCGCTTGATTATCTTTCCCGGGTGGATTTTTCCGAAACGGACCGTTTTGAACGGGTGCTGGCCATGGAAAGCCGCCGCCTGCGCAAGGTCGGCTGCGTGGTTGTTGTGGCCGCGCGGCTGAACATTCTCATGGTGGACATCATGGTCCGTATGCACCGCACCGGCCCGAACATCCGGCTCTACCTGGTCACTTTCGCGCCGGAGGATGAAAATGTACTCCCTCTTATCGCCCGCCTGAAACAGTCCGGCATCGAAGTTTCCTACGTTACCCCGGAATTGAATCAATAAACCTGACAATCCATTTATGAAGAAAGGAGGTTTACCCGGATGAGCGAATCTGTCAGGTCCCGCCTGACCCACGCCCTCCTGTCCATGCTGCTGGCCGCCGGTCTGTTGCTGCCGCTGATGGGCATCCTGGAGCCTTCCTTTCTTTCTCCTTCGCTTCTGCTCTGGTGCGTAGGTGTCATCGTACTCTTTGAGCTGGCAGCCTTTAACCGCGTCGCCGCGATTGTTTCCGCCTGTGCGGGAATAATTCTGCTCCTGGTCTGGATGCTTGCGGCGGGCGGCATGATCACCGTTTCCGATGTGGCGCTCGCGGTTGCCCTGCGCTTTTCCGGTATCCGGACTGCCCTGCCGCTTGTCGCCTTCCAGGCAACAGTCATGCTCACTGTCCTGGTCACGCTGGTCAGCTGCTTTGCCTGTCTTCGCGGCGCCTCTGTCCTGCCGTGCGCGCTGCTGTGTTTCGCGATGATCCTGCTGATCTATCTTTCCGGCGCCAAAGAGATGGTGCCCTGGTTCCTCCCGGCGCTCATTGCGTTTCTCCTGATCCTGCTGACCGACCGTTTTCCGGAAACGCCTCTTCTGCCGCTGCTGCCCGTTGCCGTGCTGCTGGCTGCAGGCTCTTTCCTGCTGACCTCCGGCGGTGTCGGATCCAATCCGCTTCGGGACAGGGCGGACGAACTGCGCCAGGCAGTTCTGGACCGTCTTTTCTTTACTGAACCGCGCGATGTGTTTTCCCTGTCGTCAGAGGGATACTATCCCCAGGGGCAGGAACAGCTGGGGGGAAAACCGGATCCGGATGACGCGCCTGTCATGCAGGTTTCCGCTCCCCGGACTGTCTATCTCCGGGGCGTTGTCCTCAATGAATATACCGGTCGCAGCTGGCGCAACACCACAGGCGGGCGCCGTTACCTGCGCCAGTCGCCGCGGCTGCTTACAAAGCGCGCCGCGCTGTTTGACGAGGATCTGCCGTCCCTGACCGTACGCAATGCTTTGTGCGATCCCGCAACCGTTTCTGTCCGGATGCTCAGCGACAGCGCGTCCACGCTTTTCGTTCCGCAGCGTGTCCGCGACCTGGCGCCGGGCGGTGATCTGGTCCCTTACTTTTCCAATTCTTCCGAACTGTTTGTAACCCGCAACCTCCGTGCGGGCGATACATACAGCGTATCCGCTCCGATCTTCCATGCCGGGGATCCGGGGCTCGGCACGCTGATTGAAGTCTGTTCCACCCTGGAAGACAGCCGGTACGATCAGGTGGTTGATACATACACTTCCCTGCCCGGCCATCTGGAAGAACCGGTCTATGCCCTGGCCCGGGAGGCCGCTTCCGTTGCCTCCGCGCCATATGACCAGGCGCTGGCAATCCAGTCGTGGCTGAGCCGCAGCTTCCGTTATACGCTGGATGTGGAGGACCAGCCCGGAAACCTCGACTTTGTCACATGCTTCCTGCTGGATACACGCGAAGGCTACTGTACGCATTTTGCCTCTGCCATGACGGTTCTCTGCAGGATGGCCGGCCTGCCTGCGCGGTATGTCGAAGGATATATTGCCGAACCGGATGAAAACGGGAATGCGCTTGTTACCGGTCTGTCTGCTCACGCCTGGACTGAAGTGTATTTCAGGGGATTCGGCTGGCTGACCTTTGATGCCACGCCCAAATCCGGAGGCAGGTCTGCGAACGGATCGAACCCGGAACCTTCGCCTTCACCCTCCCCTTCTCCCGAACCGCCCGAGCCGACGCCTTCTCCCGAACCGGAAGGAACGGAAGACGAACCGACTCCGGATGCAGTCTCCATCGAACCGTCGCCCGACCCCACGCCGGAACCCACTCCGGAACCGGAGCCTGAAGAATCGCCGGTCCCGTCGGATAATCCCGATAACGCGTCTCCTTCCCCGCAGCCGGATCATGAAACCGTTCCGCCTGATGAACCGGTTCGGCCTGGTTCCTTCCCGTGGCTCTGGCTTCTGCTGCTTCTGCTTCTTGCAGCGCTCCTGCTACGGATCTGGTTAACTTCTCCTTCCTTCCGGGCACGCCGCGCAAAAACCGGTGACGCCGTCTTCAATGTCTGGTCGCAGGAGGTCACGGACCTGCTGTATGCGGAGAACCTGACCCGGTCAAAAGGGGAATCCCCGATGGCCTTCGGCCGCAGGGTGGACAGGAACTCACAGTTCTCAGTCGCGCTCAGTCCTGTCGGCGAATGCGTCTCCCTGATCCGCTACTCCCGCGCCCAGGCAGCGGAAACAGATATCTGCCTGCTCCGGGATACCTCCATTCTCCTGAAGGGAGAACTCAGCAAGCCTGCCCGCCTGCGGTATCTCCTGCGGCGGATCTTTGTCCCCCTGAAGCGGAGAGACAGCCTGTAAACCTGTTCGAATATATTTAAAACGGGCACCGCGTTGCGGTGTCCGTTTTTGTGCTCCGGAAATTATTGAATAAAAACGACAATCTTCGGCTGGCACACCATATCCGCCGCCGTGATCCGGAGGGCTTCCGCATTCCTGCAGACCGCCGCCTGGTCATAGAGCGACAGAAATGCTTCCGGATCAGAGATCGGCCAGTCGCTGTTGTATGCGGTCCTGTAGTGCATCGGAAGAATAACCTTCGCGCCGAGCTTTGCCGCTGTCTCCCGGGCCTGTTCCGCGTCAATGGTATAGAAACCCCCGACCGGAACCATCAGCACATCCGGTGCTCTCAGGATCTCCGTCTGTTCAGCATTCAGCGGGCAGCCCAGGTCGCCCAGGTGAACAATCCGCAGGTCTTCCGTTTCAATCAGGAACAGCAGCGTCCCGCCCCGCCTGCTTCCGCCCGCGTCATCATGAAAACCGCGGATCGCCGTGATTTTAACGCCGCTTTCCGGGGTGTAACAGCCGGCGGCATCGATGATCCTCGGCTCGCCCTTCAGGGTCTCAACTGCGTCATGGTCATGATGATGATGGGAAACCAGCGCAACGTCCGCTGTGACTTTCCGCAGGGGATATCCGCATCCCGCGTCATACGGATCTGTCACGATCCGCATGCCGCTTTCCGTTTCAATCAGGAATTCCGCGTGTCCGATATGTTTGATCAGCATGGCCCTTTCCTTTCACTTTCCGAAATAGCGGCGGCTGATGGCCGGTATGCCGCTTCCCTGCCTGAGGTATTCCGCCCATTTCCGGTGAATGGCGGCGCAGGCTTTTTCGTAGGCTTCACTGCCTTCCTCGCCCGCCTTGATCAGCATCCGCTGTGCGGCGTCCGAAGGCGTTTTTTCGGATACCGCGTGCCGTTGGAGAAGGCTCAGGCAGCAGACGGCTTCCGTTCCGAAAATCCCCCTGTACCAGTCTTCCGGCGGTTCTTCCGCAGCCTTTCTCAGCTGAAGCCACTCTCCGTCCGGCGCGTATTCCCAGCCTGCGCTGTCCAGTTCCTGCCGGACCGTTTCCGGAACGCCTCCTCCATACAGGGCAGGAAGATCCGTGGCATAGATCCATTCTTCCCGTAGGCTGCGCCGGATCACAGGCGTTCTGTTCCCCGCGGGAGATTTCAGCATCGCGGCCAGTTCTTTCCTCAGCGCGTTACGGACCATCTGTCCGTCCCCTTTCGTTCAAAGGCGAGCCCTTCAGCACGTTTGCGACAGTTTCCGCTGTCCTGGTCATGGTTTTTCGCTGTTCGCTGTCCATTCCGTCAGGCGCTTCTCCGTCCGAAACAATACAGCGGTAGTAGAAGCGGCTGTCCTGTTTATATTTCCAGGCATAGACGGGCGTATATTCCGGATCGAGGATCAGGGCGCCGCCCTGCCCGTCGCTGCGCACTGTAACATGCAGCAGGTAGCCGGACATACGCTTGACGCTGTTGCGGTCTCCGCACAGCAATGCGCCGAGGCTCCATATGCAGAGTACCTGCCTGCTGTCTTTACCGTTAAGGTATTCCGCTGTCTGCGGCAGGTGGCTGCCGTTGCCGATGATCAGGTCAGCGCCGGCGGCTGCGATTCCTTCAGCAAGCTCCCGCTGCTTTTTGTCCTGGTCTTTGCCGACCTTTCCCCAGTTAAGCAGGATAATAACCGCTTCCGCGCCTTTCTGCCGGGCAAGGTCTATATCCTTTGTAATCAGCCCGATATCCGCCTCCGGAATCATACCGTCCGTTCCGTCTTTCACCATACTGTTCCGGGTCTTTACGGGCACGGTGGCGGAATACTGGAGAAACGCCGCCTTTACACCGTTGACGGTTCTGATCTGCGGCTCTCCCGGATCATCTGCGTAGCGGATTCCGAGCGCGCTGATTCCCTGCCTGTCCAGCGTCATCAGCGTCGCCTCAACGCCATCCCTGCCGCTGCTGTAAGCCTGGGAAAAGCCGCAGGCAGCGGTATCGAAACCGGCTTCTTTCAGAAGTGTCACGGCCTTCTCCGGAGCAATATTGTCGTTCGCCTTTTGCCGGTCGCTCAGGATGTTTTCCAGGAAAACGGCGTTCACGTCGCTGTTGATCTGCGGTGCCAGCAGCATCATCACATCGGCGTAATCGGCTGTTTTTGTGTCCGTGCTCTGGCTGTTCTTGCGCACCTCTCCGGACAGGGAAATACTGCCGCCGACTGTCAGGGTAAAGCCTTCTTTGTTCTTTCTGTCCGTTGTTTCGGCAGCCTGCGTTTCCTGTTTGCGTGCGGCCTGCGGTATCGCTTCCGCCGTTATTTCCGCTGGTGCTTCCTCTGTGTCCTGCAGGTTCCGCTGCCCGTCCTCCTGCAGGTCCAGCAGGCTCATGTTCAGTTTGCTCAGATCCACTGACGCGCCGGAGGAGAGCCTGCCCAGCACAAGAACGGATCCGCCCAGTACCGCGGCGAGCAGTACGAGCATGACGACGGTGCCGGCGGACAGCCTTCTCCGTCCCGGTTGATGTCCGTTCTTCATTTTTGGCCCTCCTTTCCCGAAAAAGTTCCTTTACTCCTTATTTCAGAAGAATTGCAAGAACCACAGACAGTGTCATGATGCCTGCGATCACAAGCGCCAGGATCCTGGCCATCGTCTTTTTCTTTTCGTTCATCTTTCCGCACCCCTTTACTTTATCGGCATTGACATGAATTATAGCATGGCAGTCTCAAATTGCAAAGAGGAGACCGCTTTCAGGCGGTCTCCTCTGCTGTTTTTCATCGCGGACGATGAGCTTCGCGGTTATTTATTCTTCAGGGCTTTCGTTGTCGTCTTCCCTGTTTCCCGGAGCGGTTTTATCCTTTCCGGCGTTTGGCCTGAAGCTTGCCGTATAGGAATCGTCCCCGTCTGCGTCTGAAGCGGAGTAGCGTCCGTACGGATTGCCGGAACCGGTTCTGAAGGACTTCCCGCTTTGCTCTCCGGAAGGTGTGGACGGAGTCGCTTTGGGTTTTGAGGCGCCTGTCCCCGTATAGTTACCGGTCCTGACTCTGGCCGCATTCTGGGCGGACACCGGGTCGGAAGGCCTTGCAGCGCCGTCTTTTCCGGCGGCAGCCCTGCGCTGGCTGGCAGCCTTCTGCTTGGCCATCCGCTGCGCGGCTTCCCGTTTCTGCTGTTTCCGGATATACCAGAAATATCCTCCGCCGCCTGCCGCCACAAGCAGCACCAGCGCGATAATCCATCCTGCCGCGCCTCCGGAAGTCTTCTCCTGCGGATACTCAGGCGCTGCTTCGGTAACCTGCTCCGTGGGCGTTGCCGTGGCAGTTTCTTCCTTAATGCCCAGTTTGTCCTGAATGTAGGTCAGCGCCTTTTTCACGGATTCTTCCGGATTCTTGGCGTCCTTGTAGAATTTCTCCAGTTCGGTCTTCAGGTCTTCCTGCTTCAGTTCGCCGGAAGAAAGCTGCTTGATTACGGAATTGATGAACTCGCTCTTCTCCAGTTCATTCTCAGGCAGCGGTTCAGGTGTGGCAAAGGGATCAAAGGGCTCGTAGCTGATTGTTGATCCGGTGGCCGGATTCTGCCATTCGCTGACCTTCTGGTCCTCTGCGGATACAATGCCTGTGGGGCTGCCGGTCGTGACCGGGGAAGAACTGCTGTCGGAAGACTGGACGGCATTGTTGGCCAGGCCCTCCCGGTATTTGGAAGATGCCAGGAATTCTTCTGCTTCGCCGACAGTCATCTGTTTGAAATATTTGCCGCTCACATATCCCAGCCGGTTGTTGTAGGACACCCTGTACCAGGTCTGCCCGTTCACCTGTTCGGATCCGTATACAATGAAGAGCGCGTACTTCTTCATCTGCTGGATCCGTCCGGAGCTGGCGCTTGCTTCCTCACGGAAGTTTACGGCGTCCGCTGTCACATAGCCGTAGCAGCTCAGTTCATCCGAGTCATAGACATACGGGACAGGCGTAACGTCCGGGGCCGGTGTGGTCGTGTTCCGGATCAGGTTGATATATGCCTCCATCTCAGCATCCGGAATCATCCGGAGCAGGTCTGCGCGGACATAACCCCACTTTCCGTCATACTCGGCAACGGACCATGCAACGCCGTCAATATAGATCTGTCCGGTCACATAAACGATCTTGTTGGCAGCCAGTTCATCACGGATCGCGCTGGCAGTTGTCGGCCATTCGCGGACCGGAACCCCGTCGCCGATGGTGATGGCATATCCGACCCGCTGATAAGGTTCTTCTGTCGGAGTAGGAACCGGCGTATCGGTAGGAACCTGTGTCGGAGTATCCGTAGGTGCCTGTGTCGGCGTCTCTGTCGGCGCTTCGGTCGGAGTTTCTGTCGGAGTCTCTGTCGGCGCTTCGGTCGGAGTTTCTGTCGGAGTCTCTGTCGGCGCTTCGGTCGGCGTCTCAGTCGAGGTCTCTGTAGGAGTAGCTTCGGGCGTTTCAGTCGGAGTCGCCTCAGGTTCCTCGGTCGGCGTCTCCTCAGGCGCTTCGGTCGGTGTCTCTTCCGGTGCTTCAGTCGGTGTCTCTGTCGGGGGCACCGTAGGTTCATCGGTGGCTTCGATCGTCACAACCTCTGTTGGCTCAGCCGTCGGGAAAATATCTTCCAGGGTAAATGTCGGAACGGGAGAAGCCTTTGCCTCCAGTGCTGCGCTGTCTTCTGCAGTCAGCAAGTCAAGGTAATTGGTCATGATATACCCGGTCTTGCCGTTGACCATCGCATAGGTCCAGGTTTCGCCGAGTTCGTTCTCCAGCGTATAAATCAGATAGACGTTGGTATTCTTTTTCAGGTTGCCCTTATTCTTGGAATTGGTGCTGGCTTCTGTACGGAAGTTGACGTTGCTGTTGGTCTTTCCGTAACGGTTGATCATCTCTCCCACCGGAATTTCCGGGGCAGGTGTATCTGTAGGCACCTGGGTAGGCGTCTCGGTGGGTGTCGGTTCTTCCGTGGGCGCTTCTGTGGGTGTGGGTTCTTCCGTCGGCGCGGGCGTCGGGAATACTTCCTGTTCCGAATAGACCGGAGCGGGAGACGCCAGCGTGCTGTTGTACAGGTCGCTGTCTTCCGCGGTCAGCATATCCAGGAATTCAGTCTTGATATACCCGCGCTGGCCGTTGATCTCGACATATGTCCAGCTGTCGCCTGCATCGTTGAGTTCCGCCCGCAGCAGATAGACATAAGTCTCTTTATCCAGCCTTGTAATCAGCCTGCCGTCCGCGTCAGGCTGTTCACGGAAAGCCAGCTTGCCGGCGTTGGTTTTGCCGTAACGGTTGAGCATCACGCCTTCGCTGATCACTGGTGCGTCCGTGGGTTCAGGACTGGGCGTCGGTTCGGTTTCGGATCCATCGGTCTGTGTCTCGTCCGGCGTCCCGTTTCCATCCTGGCGCTGGCCTTCTTCTTCAGCTGCCTTCCGGGCAGCTTCCTCCGCCTCGGCCTTACGGCGGGCCTCTTCTTCCTCGGCTGCCTTCCGGGCGGCTTCCTCCGCTTCAGCCTGGCGGCGGGCCTCTTCCTCCTCGGCTGCCTTCCGGGCAGCTTCTTCCGCTTCAGCCTGGCGGCGGGTCTCTTCCTCCTCGGCTGCCTTCCGGGCGGCTTCCTCTGCCTCAGCCTGGCGGCGGGCCTCTTCTTCCTCGGTTGCCTTCCGGGCGGCTTCCTCCGCTTCAGCCTGGCGGCGGGCCTCTTCTTCCTCGGCTGCCTTCCGGGCGGCTTCCTCCGCTTCAGCCTGGCGGCGGGCCTCTTCTTCCTCGGCTGCCTTCCGGGCGGCTTCCTCCGCTTCAGCCTGGCGCCGGGCCTCTTCTTCAGCCTTTGAGAAGACCGGAGCCGGCGTCGCCTGCGCGTTGTTATACGCGTCGCTTTCTTCTTTTGTCAGAAGATCAAGGAATTCAGTCTTGATATATCCCCGCCTGCCGTTTACTTCAACATAGGTCCAGCTTTCACCGGCGTCGTTGAAATCGGCATACAGCAGATAAACATATACATTTGCGTCCAGCCTTTCGATAACATTTCCGCTGGTGCTCGGCTGATCACGGAAAGCAAGCTTGCCGGCATTGGTTTTGCCGTAACGGTTGATTTCCTCGCCTTCCCTGATTGTGCGCTCTATTCTTTCTTCTTCAGCCTTCCGGGCGGCTTCCTCCGCCTCTTCCTGGCGGCGGGCCTCTTCTTCCTTGGCTGCCTTCCGGGCGGCTTCCTCTGCCTCTGCCTGGCGGCGCGCCTCTTCTTCCTCGGCTGCCTTCCGGGCGGCTTCTTCCGCCTCTTCCTGGCGGCGGGCCTCTTCTTCCTTGGCTGCCTTCCGGGCGGCTTCCTCTGCCTCGGCCTGGCGGCGGGCTTCCTCTTCGGCGGCTGCCTTCCGGGCGGCTTCCTCAGCCTCGGCCTGGCGGCGGGCTTCCTCTTCGGCGGCTGCTTTCCGGGCGGCCTCCTCTGCCTCGGCCTGGCGGCGGGCTTCCTCTTCGGCGGCTGCCTTCCGGGCGGCTTCCTCAGCCTCGGCCTGGCGGCGGGCTTCTTCTTCGGCGGCTGCCTTCCGGGCAGCTTCCTCCGGATCTTCCGCCGGTCCGGATGTTCCGGTTTTCGGCTGGGCGGTGACCGTGGAGATATACAGGAAATACAGATCCGTATCTCCTGTATTCGGATCCGTGACAGTAACAGAAACATTATTCATCCCGTCCAGCGCGTCCCCTGCGTCTGCTACGTTGAACAGGGTTTCCCCGTTCGACGGGTAGATGACATAACCATCATGGTTCGGATAGATTATGGAGATTGTCAGTCTGTCAAGCGGTGCGTCCGGGGGGATCATGGCCCAGAAATTGCCTTCTGCCTCCCTCACCGGAGCAGCCGTCGCGCTGCGCAGTTCTCCCGAGTTGTCGTACCAGCTCACTGTGATCACCATCTGATCCCAGTCGGGGGTCACAGCCATAGCTGCAGGCAGAACAGAAAACAGCATCGCAAGTGCAATCATCAGTGCGGCTGTTTTCTTCAGGATCCACGAATGCCTGTTCTTCATAATCCGGTCCTCCTAAATCTTGTATGAGTGCTGGAAATAAATTCCTATATATTGTACCGCTGCCATGCTCTCCTGTCAACGGATCTGCGCTTCAGCTTCCCGGAAGGAAAAACATCCGCGCACTGTCGAAATGGATGAAACGTGATCAATCATAAAAACGGGCGTTTTGCCCGTTTCATTCCCGGGAGGGTTTGTTCTGTATGAGTTTTTTCCGGGATCGCTTTCTGTCCTTATCGGAACCGGACAGCCGGGAAGGCATGATGTCCCCGCCTGTCTTTTTTTACCGCCTGCCAACCCTGGAAACGGCAGATCTCATTCTCCGCAAACCGGTTATGAAGGATGCGAAGGATATTTTCCGTTACGCTTCCGATCCTGAAGTGGCGCGGTATGTCCTCTGGGAACCTCACCGCAGCCTTGCGGAAACAAAATCATTTGTCCGCTTTCTGCGCAGCCGGATCCGCGCGGGATATCCTTCCTCGTGGGTCGTCACACTGAAAGAAACCGGCACTGTCATCGGGACGGTCGGTTTCATATGGTATTCCGATGAAAACCGTTCCGCAGAACTGGGTTACAGTTATTCGCGCGAATACTGGAATCACGGATATGCGACCCAGGCGCTTCAGGCCGTGACAGGCGCCGTCTTTCGCTCCCTGCCGGTCAACCGCCTGGAGGCGCAGCATGACGTGCGCAACCCTGCCAGCGGACGGGTTATGGAAAAAAGCGGCTTCCGGAAGGAGGGAATCCTGCGGAGCCGCATTCTGAACAAAGGAGAATTTGTGGACACAGCGCTTTACGCGCTGCTCCGTTCTGACTGGGAGAAAGATCAGCGGTAGTCTCTCATCCGCCGCTCAAAAACGTCCTCCCTGGCGACTGACCATCCGAAAAACCCGATCACGTCTCCAAGCTTCTGATACAGGCCGTGGCTGTAAGCGATCAGCCCGGCTTTTTCCATATGCAGTTTTCCGTCCGCGTCCAGCAGGTCTTTCCGCACCATCACGGAAACGACCTCGCCGATGAACATGTCATGGCTGCCGAGCTCCAGAATCCGGCGCACCTTGCAGCACAGGCTCAGCGGAGCGCCCGCGACCGCGGGAGCTGTTTCAAGCTCGTCCGCAGGTATATAGTCCAGCCCGGTTTCCTTCGCCTTGTCTGTATCCCTGCCGCTGCGCACACCGCAGAAATCCAGGGCTCTTGCAATCTTTTCATCCGCCAGGTTCACGACAAATTCTCCGGAAGCCGTGATCAGGCCGTGGGACCAGCGGTCCTTCCGCAGGCTGACGGAAACCATCGGCGGTTCTGAATTGACAGTCCCGGCCCAGGCGACCGTAACCATGTCAGGCTTTTCCGGTTGTTTCGGATCAGCGCTGCTGACCAGTACGACCGGGGTCGGGCACAGCAGGGTGGAAGGGGGAAGCATGGTGTATTCAGGCTTACTCATATTCTCGCTCCAGTCCTTGAAGAATCACGGATTTAGTGTATAATATTTCTGTTGTGCAGTCAATTGCTGACGATTATTCAGGAAGGAGATGGCAGCGAATGAATACCTACCGCGGCAAACATGTTTCGTCCGCTTCGTGGCAGTCCTCCTCTTCTTCCTTCCGCCGCGGAAAGCACCAGGTGAAAAACCGCCGCCGCAGGCTCGGCATAATTGTTCTGGCTGTTCTGGCTGTCCTGCTCTTCTGCTATCCTTTCATCGAGGCGCGCCTGCTCCAGACAGAAAAAGTAAAGCTGAAAGCGGACGATCTCCCTGCCGAAGCCAACAATCTCCGCATTGTTTACCTGAGCGACATCCACTACGGCTTCTGGTTCTCAGACGGGGATCTCAGCCGCCTGGTCGCAAGAATCAACAACCTCCGTCCGGACCTGATCCTCTTCGGCGGCGATTATGCCACAGACAACCAGTCAGCGATCGCTTTTTTCCAGTCTTTGCAGAAAAAGGGAACGCTGCACTCCCGCTACGGGATATTCGGCGTCATCGGGGAAACGGACCGCGGGGATTCAGACTTCACCTGTACCCAGCTGACGGACGCCATGGCCAACGCAGGCGTGACCCCGCTGGTAAACAAAACCCAGACCGTGCACATCGGCGCCCGGCAGATCTATATTGCCGGTGTGGATGACCTGCAGACCGGCAATCCGGACGTGAAAGCGGTCTCCCGCGCTGTTTCTTCAAAGGATTATGTCATTTTTCTCAGCCATAATCCTTCCATCATTCCTGATGCCCAGCTGGCAACGGATGCGTCCGGCAACCTGGGTTGGTTCGACCTGGGCCTTTTCGGTCACACCCACGGAGGCCAGATGCTCTTCTTCTCTCCCCTGCTCGGCCTGGATGAAGATGTCCCTGACCGCTACAGGAGCGGATGGCTGAAGGAGAACCGCGTGGACCTGCTCATTTCCCGGGGCGTCGGGACATCTGTCTGGCCCGGCCGCCTCTTCTGTTCCCCCCAGATCCATTACATGGAGGTTTCATATTAATGCGTTCTGATTCCCGCGTTCAGCTGAACAATGTATCTTATTCCTACGAAGAGCAGGCGTCGCCTGCTCTTTCCGGCGTATCCGCTGTCATTCAGCCCGGCGAATTTGTCGCTGTGCTCGGCCACAACGGTTCCGGAAAATCAACCCTGGCAAAACTGCTGAACGCGCTGTATATCCCGACAGAAGGCAATGTCGTCGTCTGCGGATACAACACCCGGGAAGAGAAGCTCGTCTGGGAAATCCGCCGTCGTGCCGGTATGATTTTCCAGAATCCGGACAATCAGATCGTCGCGACCGTCGTTAAGGAAGACGTTGCCTTCGGACTGGAAAACCTGGGGGTTCCCACGGAAGAGATGATCCCGCGCATTGAAAGCGCTCTTTCTGCCGTCCGCATGAGCGCCTGTGCGGATAAGGCGCCTCATATGCTGTCCGGCGGCCAGAAACAGCGTGTTGCGATCGCCGGAATCCTGGCCATGGAACCATCCGTGATCATCGCGGATGAGGCGACCGCCATGCTGGATCCCTCCGGACGGAAAGAAGTCCTTGAAACGATTCGTTCCCTGAACCGGCAGAAAGGCATCACAGTCGTCTGGATCACGCATTTTATGGAAGAAGCGGCGCTTGCGGACCGGGTGCTTGTCGTCACAGACGGCGTTATCCGCCTTTCCGGCACGCCGGCTGAAGTCTTTGACCGTGTGGACGAGATGCGGGAGATGCACCTGGACGTTCCCCATATGACAGCCCTTGCGGGTGAACTTCGCGAAGCCGGCATGCCGCTGCGCCCGGGAATCCTGACCGTGGAGGAACTTGCGGAGGAGGTGGAAAATCTGTGCCCATTGAAGTAAGCCACCTGACGCATTGCTATTCCGAGGGCAGCGCCCTGCGCACCGTCGCCCTGGACGACGTTTCCTTCCGCATTGAGGACGGCGAGTTTGTCGGCATCATCGGCCATACCGGCAGCGGAAAATCCACCCTTGTTCAGCATCTGAACGGCCTCCTCAAACCCACATCCGGCCAGGTCTTTATCGACGGAGAAGACCTGAACGGCGAACATGTAAACCGCCGCGCGCTGCGCCAGCGGATCGGACTGGTCTTCCAGTATCCTGAATACCAGCTTTTTGAGGAAACCGTTGCGAAAGACATCGCCTTCGGTCCGAAAAACCAGGGACTCTCCGCAGACGATATCAAGGAGCGGGTCCGCTACGCAATGGACTGCGTTCATCTCGACTATGACAAATATGCCGAACGGAGCCCCTTTGAGCTCTCCGGCGGCCAGATGCGCCGCGTCGCCATCGCCGGCGTCCTCGCCATGCGCCCCTCCGTCCTGATTCTGGACGAGCCCACTGCCGGCCTGGATCCCCGGGGCCGTGACAAGATCCTCACCATGCTGGAGGAACTGCATGGCCGGGAGCATGTCACTATCCTCATGGTCTCCCACAGTATGGATGATATGGCGCGCCTCGCCACACGCCTGGTCGTGATGAGCGAAGGAAAGATCGTCGCGGAAGGAACGCCCAGGGATATTTTCTCCCGGGAGGATATGATGACGTCCATCGGGCTGGATGTACCGGACGCCGCACGTCTGTGCGCCTGTCTGCGCGCGAAAGGCTACGATCTGCCCGCCGACCTGTTCAGGCCGGAAGAGCTGAAGGAACAGCTGCTCCGCCTCTGGAAGGAGGGATCCGCGTGCTGAACAACATCACCATGGGCCAGTATTATCCCGTGGACAGCCGCGTCCACCGCCTGGATCCCCGGATCAAGCTGATCCTCACGATCGTTTTCATCGTCGCGGTGTTCATGGCGAAAACCTTTGCCGGTTACGCGCTCATCCTGGGCTTCGTCTGGCTGACATCCCGGCTGGCCAATGTGCCTTTCCGGATGCTGCTGCGCGGCCTGAAACCGCTTCGCCTGATCATCATCCTGACCTTCCTGCTGAATCTGTTCTTCACCGCCGGCGACACGCTCTGGGTGGAATTCTGGATCATACGCATCACGAAAGAAGGCTTCCTGCAGGCTGCCTTCTATTCCCTGCGGCTGGTCTTCCTGGTCATCGGCACAAGTCTGCTGACCCTGACCACCTCCCCGGTCTCCCTGTCCGACGGCATTGAGCTGCTGCTCACACCGCTGAAAAAAATCCATTTCCCTGCCCATGAGCTCGCCATGATGATGACCATTGCCCTCCGTTTCATTCCGACGCTGCTGGAGGAAACGGATAAGATCATGAAAGCCCAGATGGCTCGCGGCGCAGATTTTGAAAGCGGAAACCTGATCTCCCGCGCGAAAGCGATGGTGCCGCTCCTGGTCCCGCTGTTTGTCAGCGCGTTCCGCCGTGCGGGAGACCTTGCCATGGCCATGGAAAGCCGCTGCTATCACGGCGGGGACGGCCGGACGCGTCTGCGCGTCCTGAAAATCACAAAGAACGACTGGATCGCCTGCGGCGTTATGGCTGCGCTGCTCGCGCTGATCATACTGGAGGGAATATTCCTTTGAAGCGGATCCTGCTGACAGTGGAATATGACGGCACCGCCTATGCCGGCTGGCAGCGCCAGATTAACGGCCTGGCTGTCCAGCAGGTGCTGGAGGAGGCGCTTTCTTCTGCCTGCGGCCATCCGGTCTCTGTGACCGGTGCTTCACGGACCGACGCCGGCGTCCACGCGCTGGACCAGAAGGTTCATTTTGATACGGACTGCCCGATCCCGCCGGATAAATATCCCTTTGTGCTGAACACCATGCTCCCGCCGGATATCCGGGTGCTGGAAGGCAGGGAGGTCCCCGAAAGTTTCCACGCGCGTTTCCTGACCTCCGGCAAGATCTATACCTACAGGATCTGGAATGCCCGTCATGGCAGCGCGATGCGCAGGAACACACATTGGCATATCCCTGTCCCTCTGGATGAGAAGCCTGTGCGTGAGGCCCTGCTGACCCTGCCCGGCAGCCATGATTTCGCGGCGTTTCAGGCCGCCGGCGGCACCGCGAAGACCACGGTCCGCACCCTTCGTTCCGCGGAGCTTTCTGTCAGCGGAAATGAATGGACCCTGACGGTCAGCGGCGACGCGTTCCTGTACAACATGGTCCGGATCATTGCCGGCACCGTTGCGGAGATCGGCCTGGGCAGACTCTGCCCGGATGCTTTCACAAGGGCTTTTGATACGCTTGACCGGCTTGCCCTCGGCATGACCGCTCCTGCCCACGGCCTTGAACTGACCAAAGTCTTTTATCCCGATCAGGCGTTCACTGATCCCGCGTCTTTACGCTGGCATGAGGAAGAAACGACATGCTCCGACTGATCAACCTGAATGTGCCCCTGGATTACACGGAGGACTCCCTCCGTTCCGTTCTGCTGAAAAAACTCCGGCTGGCGCCCGATCAGCTGTTTTTTTTCCGTATCTCCCGCCGCAGCGTTGACGCCCGCGATAAGCAGAACGTCCATTTTGTCCTGTCTGTGGATCTTTCCCTGAAAGACGAAAACTCAGCTTTACGCCATAACAGGAATCTTTCACGCGTCTCTGATAATCAAAAAAACAGTTATGAGCCACGCATTGCGAATCCTGAATCGGGCCGGCCGCCCCTCGTGGTGGGAATGGGGCCCGCCGGCCTGTTTGCGGCGCTTACCCTTGCGCGGGCCGGCGCAAACCCGGTACTCATTGACCGCGGAAAAACCGTGGATGCCCGCACGCAGGATGTCTCTGCACTGCAGGAAAGCGGCAGGCTGGATCCGGATTCAAATGTCCAGTTTGGGGAAGGCGGCGCAGGCGCGTTCTCGGACGGCAAGCTGACCTGCGGCATCAAAAGCCCGCATGTCAGGCATATTCTGGAAACTTTTGTGGCTCACGGAGCCCCGGAAGAAATCCTCATTGACCAGAAACCGCATATCGGTACCGACCGCCTGAAAGGCGTCGTCTCATCCATCCGGAATGAAATCATAAGCCTTGGCGGTACTGTCCTTTTTGAAACCCGGCTGGAAGAACTGATTCTCCGGGGCGGCCATATCGAAGGCGCTGTCCTCTCCTGTAAAGGAACCCGCCGGGAATTCCTGACGGATACGATCCTGCTCTGCATCGGTCATTCCGCGAGGGATACAGTGCAGTCCCTGTTCAGCCAGGGGCTTCGCATGGAACAGAAACCGTTTGCCATGGGCGTGCGGATCGAACATACGCGGGCTTTCATTGACCGGTCCCAGTACGGTGCCTTTGCCGGCCATCCCGCGCTGGGCGCGGCTTCCTATAAACTCATCTGCCACACTCCGGACGGGCGGGGTGTCTACACATTCTGTATGTGCCCCGGCGGTGAAGTGATTGCCGCTGCGTCCCAGCCGGGCGGAATTGTCACCAATGGCATGAGTTTCCACGCCAGGGACGGATGGAACAGCAATTCCGCCTTGCTGGTCGGAGTCAGGCCGGAAGATTTCGGTGACGAGCATCCGCTGGCCGGCTTTATTCTTCAGCGAAGCATTGAAAAGGCTGCTTTCCGGGCAGGCGGCGGCGGTTTTATCGCCCCGGCGCAGCGAGTCGGTGATTTTCTGGAAGGCCGCGGATCTTCCGCTTTCGGGGAAATCCTTCCCTCTTACCGGCCCGGCGTGGTTCCGGCAGACCTGCGCGCGGTGCTTCCTGCCTGGATCATCGAAGACCTGAAGAAGGGCATTCGGGCAATGAACGCCCAGCTGACCGGATTCGCGGATCCGGAAGCTGTCCTGACCGGTCCTGAAACCCGTTCATCTTCCCCCGTCCGTATTCTCCGCAACGCGCTCGGGGAAGCAGAGGACATACGCGGACTGTATCCTGTCGGAGAAGGCGCCGGTTATGCAGGCGGCATCGTTTCAGCGGCTGCAGACGGCATCACCGCGGCTCTCAGGGCAATAGAAAAACAGCGGCTTCTGTAATGAAAGAAGCCGCTGTTTGAGTTTTATCACAGATCGGTCTGCGACGCGGGCGGCACAGTCGGCGTCGGAGTCGGCGTTGCCGTCGGAGTCGCCGTCGGAGTCGGCGTTGCCGTCGGAGTCGCCGTCGGAGTCGCGGTGGGTGTAACTGTGGGATAAGGCTTGGGATCAGGCGAATACAGCAGCTCCAGCATCTCATGGGAAGCCACTTCGCCGGGTTTCTCCTTCTTCCCGATTTTTATGCCGAAGTCTTTCTGGAAAAGCGCAACCGCGGCAACTGTGTTTTTGCCGTAGACGCCGTCAAGCTTTCCCGGATTGTATCCCAGTTCTTTCAGCCTTGCCTGCATATACAGAACACTTACGCCCCGGTCGCCCACTTTCAGCGGGAGATACGGATCATAATTCGGTGCGTTCTTGGCAAACAGCTTGTTCTGCACTCTCTTCGTAATGTAATTATGCTCCCTGACCCGGATTGCGTCACAGAACAGATTGATTGCCAGCTGGGTCTCATCACCGTATTTTCCATCAATCCTGGTGATCGGATAGCCGAGATCCTGCAGCCTCTGTTGGATCTTCCGGACTGTCCTTCCGTATGCGCCGTAATGGATCGTCCCGTCGTCATCCGTATATCTGTGCGGAGTTGGCGTCGGCCTGGGCGCGGGAGTCGGCGAGGGAGTCTGTGTGGGAACCGGAGTGGGTGCCGCCAGGGCCGTTGCCGATTCCAGGATGTAACGCTGGTCTTCGGTTATCTGATAGCGGTAAAGCACGCCGCCCTGCATGCACGCTGCCGCTGTCTGTTCGCTGGTGGCGTGGCAGACGGTGCTTTCTCCGGTCAGCAGGTTCATAACCGTAACCTGGTGGTTCTTCCCGGTTAGTACAAGCGCTTCACGGGTTACTGTCATGCTCAGCGGTTCCGCAACATATCTGCCCGAACACGCCAGCGCATACTCATCTCTGCTCCGGGGCATGACTGTTCCGGCATGCTCCTGGACGGTTGCCGTACGCAGAACAAAAGACTCCGGGCCGTTCTGCTCCACATAGTATATATACTTGCCGTCAGTCGCCGCCGCGCATGCTGACGTGGAAATCTGCCGGCCCTGCAGGCTCAGCACCCCGTCTTCCGGCGTCAGCTGCTGTTCGTTCAGCAGGCTGAGATCCGCGTTCTCAACAATCCTGCTGCCGGATCCGTTCTTCTTCACCGCAATGATCTGCCGGTTTCCCGCCAGGCAAAGAAGCTCGTCTTCCGTGAACAGGAGCACATCGTTAATCTCCATGGACAGCTGCGCTGTCATTCCGCCGGAATTCTGCAGGAACAGAAAATTGCTCTCTCCGATCCAGCCGGTCGTTTCACCGTCCGTGATGGCAGGCGACGCGCCTGCGGCAGTATACAGCAGACAGGCAGCCAACAGGACAAGCACAAGTATTTTCTTCATTTTCTATCTCCTCCCGGAGTATTAGACGAATCAGGAAGCTGAATAATTCAGTTTTTCATGAAAATTATTTTTTCTGCCCTATCATCTGAAGCGCTTCCTCCCTGGTAATCAGTTCCAGGGACAGCTGATGCGGCAGGCAGATGATCATGTTCCAGAGAACGCGTTCTTCCCTGTTCTCCAGCGTAACCTCTCCCTCGTTGATACAGTCATGTCCTTCGCAGTTGGATTCTTCCATCCACACACCGTTTGACGTCAGGTGCAGCACGTTGACCGCCTCTGATCCGTCTGCCATTTTCTGTCGGATTGTCCTGGTATACTCTCCTTCCAAAGGAAGCGGCAGCAGGCCGGCAGCATTCTGCATCCTTACCAGGACATAGGCGATGGACGGATCGTCGTCTGTGATCTGAACCAGGAATGGCTGTTCCTGTGTTGTTTCATCTTTGCCCGAAGCGTCGTTCCCGTCCGGTTCAGCCATTTTTCCCGGTTTATCCGTCCCTTCGGGACGGGCGGCCGGCTCTTCTTTTTTCGATCCGGCCCGTTCAGAAACAGCCTGATGACGGTTTCCCTGTCCGATCAGATCCGGCAGGAACCAGAGAACAACTGCGATTACCGCAAGCACGGCAATCAATATCATCCATTTCTTCCTGAATTTCATGCTTTATCGCTCACTTTATGATGTATGCTTCCGCACCGGCGGAGTACGTTACAGCCCGGTCCCTGGAAATAAACACGGCCTCAATTCCGTCCAGGCTGTTGATCAGCTTCCGGCCTTCCTCTGTTCCCAGCACAAAAGCAGCGGTGGACAGCGCGTCGCCCTCCATGGAGCTTTTCGAGAAAATCGTGACCGCGGCAAGCTCGTTCTGAACCGGCCACCCGTTTTCCGTGGAGAGCAGGTGATGATACCGGACGCCGTCCAGGTCAAACCCGCGTTCATAGATCCCGCTGGTCACGGAAGATCCGTCGCTGTTCCGGGAAACCATCATATAGTCGCCCGTCTTGCCGTCGATATCCTGGATCCCGACCTTCCATGCGGTCCCGTCAGGTTTGTCGCCGATTGCCACGACATTGCCGCCGAAGGAAAGGATTGCGTGTTTTACGCCTCTCTTTTCCAGGTATTCTTTAATCCTGTCGGCAATGTATCCTTTGGCAATACCGCCCAGGTCGATCATCATTCCTTCCGGCAGGGCAACGGTGTTTCCGTTCAGCGTAATCTTTGTGTAGTCCACCAGTTCGACGGCCCGGGCGATTGCTTCCGCGTCCGGCAGTTCTGCCTTGCCGGAGGTGAAATCCCAGATTGTGGAAACCGGGGCGATCGTCACGTCAAAGGCTCCGCCTGTCATGCCGCTGATCTTCCCCGCGCACTGCAGGATCGCGACCGTATCGTCTGACACTTCCACAGGCTGCCCTTCCGCGTGGTTGATCTTCCAGACGTCGCTGCCCTCAATCGTCCGGGACAGCTTCTGTTCATACCGTCCGCATTCTTCCAGTGCGTCCTTCAGAATCTGCCCGTCCTCAACATATGCGGTCAGTGTAATAACTGTATCCAGATAGAATCCGATTTCGGAAAGTTTCGGAAGATCTTTTTTTACCGCGCATCCGCCGCAAAGCAGCAGGAGTGCCAGCAGGATACCGGCCAGTTTCTTTTTCTTCATATCTGTATATCCCCGTTCGTGGGTTTCAGTTTCAGCGCTTTCAGCACCCGTTCCGTAACAATGCCTGTCAGGCATCCGACAATGATACCGACGCCGATCAGCGCCGGGAGGTACGTATTCAGGAGCATCGGTGTGCGGACAATGAAGAATGCTGCGGCAACCTGCCCCACGTTATGCGCCGCCGCGCCGGCCACAGAGGTGCCCTGTATTCTGCAGAGCGTTCCGCGTTTCATGAGGAAACAGAGAACAAAGCAGGCCGCGGCGCCCAGGGCGATCAGGATCACAAACAGCAGGACCTGTCCCTTCGGATTCGGATGAGTCCCCAGCAGGACAGCGTCCGCAGTAATGGCCAGTATACCCATGCCAAGCGCGCCGCCCACCGGATTCTTCCGGACCAGGAGCATGACAGCCAGGCTCAGGGCTCCGCCCGCCAGGCTGAACATAATCGCGGACAGGGAACCGTAAATCAGTCCGGAAAGCAGCACCTTTGTCAGCATCAGCAGAATGCTGCTTTTCCAGTCCATCAGATAAACTGCATACAGAAGAACCGTGTTCGCCAGGCCCAGTTTGATCCCGGGAAGCGCACCGCCCAGCAGCACAGACAGGGGAATTGCCCTGTCCATCAGTCCCAGGACCAGCGCCAGCGCTGTCAGCAGGCCGAACCGGGCGATTTTCTGCGTCGTGGCGTTCACGGGCTCCCCTCCTCTTCCTTCGGTTTATGACCAACTTATTATATCCGTTTCACTGTTTTCAGGCAACCTGATGGCAAACGATCCTGTACGTACAGAAAGAAAAATTGCAAAAAACAGCATGAAATTGGTATCGTTTCCGATTGACGCAAACGTTTCCGCGGGAGTAGTATATCTGTTGCAGATCTTTGTATTTGCAGCACCCAATTATATACATTGGAAAGGATGGAGGAACCCTATGAAGAAACTTGTTTCCCTTCTCCTGAGCCTTTGCCTGGTTCTCGGCTGCATGGCCTTCGCGTCCGCGGACGGCTATACTCCCGGTACATACGATGCATCGGCCCAAGGCTATGGCCCGGACGTCAAAGTTGTGATCACCGTGGATGACAGCGCCATTACTGATGTCGTTATCACCGGCGACAATGAAACGCCCACCATCGGCGGCGCTGCGCTTGAGACTCTGGCTGCCCAGATCAAGGAAAAGCAGTCCGCTGAGATCGATGGCGTATCAGGCGCTACCCTGACAAGCAACGCCGTAAAGGAAGCCGCTGCCAAAGCGCTTGAACTTGCTTCCGGCGCTGAAGTTGCTCCCGCAGCAGACGCTCCCCTGGCTTTTACCGCTGGTGAGTATGAGGCCACAGCATATGGCTACAACGGAAACGTCACCATGAAGGTCACCTTCTCCGAAACCGCCCTCACGGGTATCGAGAAAGTTGCCTCCGTTGAAACCGCTCATGTGGGCGACCTTGCCTATGACATCATGATCCCCGAGATGCTCGAAGCCAATGGCTCCGGCGTGGACATGGTTTCCGGTGCCACCTTCACCAGCCGTGCCCTGAAGGCCATCGTGAACGATGCCGCGGAGCAGGCCGGCTGCACCAACCTCGACGCCTTCAAGGCCAACAAAGTTGAGCACAAGGCCGGCGAACCCATCGAAGTGACCGCCGATGTCGTCGTCGTCGGTGCCGGCGGTGCCGGTATTGCCGCGGCCGCCCAGGCCACCCAGAACGGCAACTCCGTGCTCGTGATCGAAAAGAACGCTGAAGTCGGCGGCAACACGCTTGTTTCCGGCGGTCAGTACCAGTCCGTGATGCCTTACCTGGTCTGGGAGCCGGAGAATCCGGATGCCACGACCGGCATCTATAAGTACAACGGCGAAACCTACAACAAGTATATGTCCCGGCCGGGCTGCATTGACGTTCTGAAGAACATCCTGAGCTGGAACGAAGCGCCCTTCGATGAAGAGTACTACAAGACCAACGAATTCGTTGCCGGCGACGATAAGGAGCTGGCAAAGCACGGCGTGCACGCTGAATACCTGCCCGTGCTGCAGGCGCTGAAGAAAGAGATCGAGGCATACCTGGCCTGGGCGCAGCCCAAGCTGGATGACGGCATTCCGGAATCCGAGCTAACCCTCTTCTCCACCATTAACCTGCATATCTTCCAGACCTACTACGGCGGCCTGCGCCAGAGCGCGGACAAGACCCAGTGGATCTACAGCGACCGCGCTCTGGCTACTAACTTCATCGAAGGCGGTCAGGGTCTGAAGGAGTGGCTGGAAGACCAGGGCGCTCACTTCCTTGAAGATCAGCAGAACACCCTGATCGGCGCGCTGTGGTATCGTGAAAATGAGTACCTGCCGCAGGACGGCAACTGGGGCACCTATTTCGTTGGACCCAAGGCGACCATCCTGGCCAAGGAAGGCAACGATATCATGCTGCGCACCACCGCCACCGACCTGATCATCGAGGACGGCAAAGTCACCGGCGTGAAGGCCGTGAAGTTTGACGGCACTGAAGTGACCGCTCATGCCACCAAGGGCGTCGTGCTGGCGACCGGCGGTTATGCGGCCAACATCGATATGGTTCTGGAAAACAATATCTATTGGGACACCCAATACCTGACCAAGTCCACCAAGACCACCAACCGTTCTTCCCAGATGGGCGACGGTATCGCTATGGCTGAAAAAGCCGGCGCCGCCACAACGGGCCTGGGCTTCACCCAGCTGATGCCCATCTCCTGGGTTGACAACGGCAACCTGGCCTTCGGCAGCGGCACCTATGCCTGCTGGATCAGCCCCATCACCGGCAAGCGCTTCGTGGACGAAGGTTCCGAGCGTGACGTGCTGTCCCTGGCTGAGTTCCGTAACGGTATGGAACTGAATGGCACTCCCGGCGTCTTCATCGAGATCTTCCGTGCTGACCAGCACATTCCAGGCCCGCCCACCGCGCAGCTGACCCAGAATGAGTTTGAAGGCCGCTACTACAAGATCAAGTGCAATGAAGAAGAGTTGAGCAAAGTGCTTGCGAAGCCCGAATTCGCGAACGTGCAGGTCGATGCTGCCACCATGCTGGAGACCGTCAGGGCCTATGACCAGGCTGCTATCGCGAAGGCCAACAACGAACCTTTCGACTTCGGCGAAGTGGGTAAGAACATCTGTGACTATCCGATCGGCACCACCCAAAAGGATGATAACGGCAAGTACCTGCCCGAAACCTATGACCTGGACAACACCGAAGTGTTCGTCCGCCTGATGGCTCCATCCACCCACCACACCATGGGCGGTATCGTTGTTGATACAGAACGCCATGTGCTGGATGCGGAAGGCAACATCATCCCCGGCCTCTACGCCGCGGGCGAAGTCACCGGCGGTATCCACGGCGGTAACCGTCTGGGCGGCAACGCGATCGTTGAGATCTTCGTTTCCGGCCGTACCGCCGCGAACACCATCGCCAAGGAAGCTGAATAACAGCAATCATACCATCCATCGTTTCCTCGCCCCGCTGCTTCGGCAGCGGGGCTTTTCTCATGCCCTCCGTAACAAATCAATATTCATTGTTCATTATTCATTATTCATTGCAATCAAAAATGCCGCTGCTTAAGCAGCGGCATTTTTGATTGCGTATTATTCTTCCTCGTCCTCTTCGATCTTCGCGTTGGCAATGATCTTCTGGGCTTCAGCCTGGGGCACTTCTTCATAGCGTTCAAACTTCATGGAGAAGGATCCCCTCGCCTGTGTCATGGACCGCAGGTCGGTGGCGTATTTGAACATTTCAGCCAGGGGCGCTTCCGCTTCCAGCTGCTGCATGCCGTTCACCTGGTTCATACCCATGATCCGGCCGCGGCGCTTGTTCATGTCGCCCATGATGTCGCCCATGTACTCGTTGGGAACCAGCACTTCAACGTGCATGATCGGCTCGAGCAGGACGGGGCTGGCGTCCATGCAGCCCTTCTTGTAGGCGATACGGGCAGCCGTCTTGAAGGCCATTTCGGAGGAGTCGACCGGATGGTAGGATCCGTCATACAGCTTCGCGTGCAGGTGAACCATCGGATATCCGGCGAGAACGCCCTTCACGATGTTCTCACGCAGTCCCTTTTCAACGCTGGGGATGAAGTTCCTCGGCACCACGCCGCCGACGACCGCGTCTTCAAACTCGAATTCCGCGTCGCTGTCGGTAATGGGGCTGAACTCGATCCACACGTCGCCGAACTGGCCGTGACCGCCGGTCTGCTTCTTGTGGCGGCCCTGGACCTTCACGGTCTTGCGGATGGTCTCACGGTACGGGATCTTGGGATCCTGCAGCACGGCGTTGGCGCCGAACTTGGAGGCCAGCTTGTTCTTGATGACTTCCAGGTGCATTTCACCCTGGCCGCTCAGCTCGGTCTCGGTGGTCTCGGCGTTCTTTTCGATCTTAATGGAAGGATCTTCTTCCGCCAGGCGGTTCAGGCCGCTGAAGACCTTGTCTTCCTCGCCCTGCTTCGCAGCGAACACAGCCTTGGAGATGCAGGGAGCCGGGAACTCGATCTCGGGATAGATGACCGGGTTGTTCGGGTCGCACAGCGTATCGCCGGTGGAGGTGATCTGCAGCTTCGCCAGGGCGCCGATATCGCCCGCGTGCAGCTTGTCCACGTTGGTCTGCTTGTTGCCCTTCAGGGTGAACAGGCCGCCGGCCTTTTCAGCTTTTTCCTTGTTGGCGTTATACAGGGGGGTGGCGGGAGTGAGCACGCCGGAGAAGATCCGGAACAGGCTCAGCTTGCCGACGAACGGGTCAGCGATGGTCTTGAATACCAGCGCGGAGAAGGGCTGGTCGTCCTTGCAGGCACGTTCGACTTCTTCGCCGGTCTTCGGGTTCTTGCCCTTCTGGGTCAGGCCTTCGTGGCCGGGAGAAGGAAGATACTTGGCGATCAGGTCCAGCGTGCGGGCGATGCCCACGCCGGTCAGGGCGGAGCAGGCCACTACGGGAACGATGCTGCCGTCTTTCATGCCCTTGATAAAGCCGGTCATAACGTCTTCATGGCTCAGTTCGCCGTTTTCGAAGTACTTTTCCATCAGTTCTTCGTCCGCGGAAGCCGCCTGCTCAGTCAGGGCTTCATAAGCATCATTGACTTCGCCTTCCAGGTCGGCGGGCATGGGCACTTCCGTGCTCTTCTTGTAGGAGCCTTCATAGGCTTTCTTTTCCAGGACGTTCACGACGCCCTTGAAACCGGCGCCCTGTCCCAAGGGCAGCAGGATCGGCACCACGCTGGGGCCGTACTTTTCCCGCAGCTGGGCAACGACCTTTTCAAAGTTCGCGTGCTCGCGGTCCATCTGGTTCACGATGAACATCCGGCCCAGGCCGGCTTTGCCCGCGTTGTCCCAGGCCTTTTCAGCGCCGACGCTCAGGCCGTTCACGCCGCCGACCACGATCACCGCGGTCTCGATCACGCGCAGGGGCCCCATCTGTTCGCCGATGAAGTCAAAATATCCGGGAACGTCGATCACATTGATCACTTTTCCCGCCCAGGGGATCGGAGCGTAGGAAGCGCTGATGGAAAAGCCGCGCTTTTTCTCCTCCGGATCAAAGTCGGAAACGGTGGTGCCGTCTTCCACCTTGCCCTGACGGTCAGTCATGCCGGCAGCGAAGAGCATTGCCTCGGTCAGCGTGGTTTTGCCCTCGCTGCCATGCCCCATGAGGGCGATATTGCGAATGTTTCCGGTTGCGAATTCAGCCATGGTTGTCATTCCTCCTCATTTTTCTTCACAACGAAGATCATCCCGCTTTCCGAATTCGCGAGAAGCGGGAATCAAAAGCTGAAAGAAATTATACCATATTGAATGGCAAAAAGAAAGCTAAAATTGCTTTTTCGGTCACATATATACCATAACGATACATTTATCGACAGGACCCCGCGTATTTGTATCCGGCGCCTGAACACCGGCTGTTATCCGGCAGTCCGGAAATCAGCCAGTTTTTTCATCAGGTCAAGATCTGTTTGCGTCCCGCTGGTCTCAAATTCCACGCTTCCGGGCCCTTCCCCGTTCAGCAGATCCGCCTTTGCGAGAACCCTCTTCAGCTGCCGGGCTGTTCCCGCGTTGCCGTCGGTGATGGCGATCCTTTCCGGCAGCAGATCCCGGATCATATCCTTCAGGAACACATAGTGGGTGCATCCCAGCACAACCGCGTCCACCCGGTCCAGGTCGAATCGGGAAAACAGCTCCTGAAGGTAATGCAGCGCCCCGGCGTTGTCGTCCTTTTCCACAATCTCCATCAGGCCCGGGCATGGCACCTTCACAGCTCCCTGGCCGTATTGCTTCATCAGGTTTTCGAATTTCTCCTGGTGAAGGGTCAGCGGCGTGGCCAGCACCAGCACGCTGCCGTGCTTTCGCACCTGGGAAGCGGGTTTCAACGCCGGTTCCATCCCGATAACGGGAATACTCAGTTCTTTCCGCAATGTTGCGGCAGCCGCGCCGGTAGCGGTGTTGCATGCAATCACCAGCGCCTTGATTTCTTTCTTCATCAGGTGTTCCACAACGCCCCGTACACAGGCGATGACCTCCTGTGTGCTCTTGGTGCCGTAGGGAGCGTTTGCGGCGTCGCCAAAATAAATGAAACGCTCATCCGGAAGCTCGCGGATCATTTCCCGCAGGGTGCTGATACCGCCAACCCCGCTGTCAAAAACCCCGATCGGATCGCGTTTCTGGTTCATCTTCGTTCCTCTTTGGTCTGGTCCTGATTTCATGCTATTTTACCAAAGACTTCCCCTTCTGTAAACATCGTTGATTTTTCCGTCCCTCTGAATTATCATAATCATTGAACAATTCAACGGTCTTCATTTCATTATGATTTGTACAAAGACAATTAATTATGAATTGTGAATTGAGAATTATGAATTCAGATGAAATCCTCCTCGGCGACGTAATCACCACACGGAAACCCCATCCCTGCGGCTCAGACGAGTGGACTGTTATCCGCACCGGCGCGGATATAAAGATCCGCTGCAGCGGATGCGGCCGGATTGTGATGCTGGACCGGGACAGTTTTCTTCGCCGCCGCAAGGCTGTAATCTCACGCGCTCCGGAACAGCCGGAATCTTGCCATTGATTCCCGGTTTATGATATAATATTTTTTGATGTTCCACCATTTATCAGCTCATCCAAACGACCATTCTAAGAAAGACGGTGATCCCGTGCGGAAATCGTTCCTGCTGATCCTCATACTGCTGCTTACGGCGTTCTGTGCCTGTGCGGTCGCTGCCACTGAATACCCCCTGGATACCATTTCCGGCAAAATGCTGTTTAATGAGGATCTCTATGTTGTGCTGACTCCCCGCAACCTGTCAGAGCACCCGGATCTGCTTTCCTCCATGGGCAAAACGGCTGAAGAGCTTCAGGCCGACTGGGCTGAACGCGGCGTGGTCCTGCAGGCATGGGGAAAGGGCAATAAAAAGACGGTTGTTGAAGTGATCATCATCAAGGATGACTCTTCTGCTAGGTACTATGATACAAATGAACATACGAATGCCGAACGGGTGGAATATAAAAACGAGATAGTCCAGAAACTTAAATCCCGGGGTTACACAGTTTTTGAACCGCATCCGAAAAAGCGCACCAAGGTCGGCTATTTCATTGAACTGGAATACCTTCATAACGGTGACGGCGGCTCTTACCGTGGTATATATGCCACGATCGTCCGGAACGGATATACTTTTTCCGTTGACTATCAGGCCTATGACCGTTCCGTTTCCAAAACCGACAGGGACAGATGCACGCGAATCCTGAACGATATCACAATCGACAAGGCCGCTGTGCCGGCAGATGCCGTAACAGGCCAGGAATCCCCCGAAAGCGCGGGTACTGCCGATGTTCCGGCAGGGGCCGGCAACACGCTGGTTGTTACCGCCAATCCGCCTGCCAAGACAAATGACGGCATCTTTACGGTGGAAGGCAACGCTTATCCCGGTTCCGAGATCATTGTCGTCGCAATGCGCTGGGCCGGTTCATCTTCCCGGTTCCAGACCACCGCGGGCAAGAACGGAAAATTCTCGGTCAAGGTCACCCTGCCGAACGAAGGCCTGTATCAGATCACCGTCAACATGTGTTACAACGATGTCACCCTGGCGGACGCCGTCCTGAACACAGTTACTTATTCCACGACGCTTCTGCCCTATACGCTGAACGCAGAGATACCGAAGGAACTGAGCACGGATAAACTGGTCATTTCCGGCACCACCGTCAAAAACGTTGAGATCCAGTGCATCGTTACGGTAGACGGCGGCAGTCCCCTTCAGATCAAGCCCCGTGATACGGTTAAAACCAACGGATCCGGCAACTTCTCATTCACTGTTCCCACAGAGCAGGAAGGAGAATACGAAATCGTCCTTTCCTTTGCCAAAAAGGGCTTGAATTCCGAAAGGGAAACCTGGAAAGCAACACGGAAACTGTCTGTTGCGGATCAGAATTCCCGCACCGCCGGCAAGGCCGAAAAAGTCAACTATAACCAGCTGGTAAAGAAGCTTGATTCCTATGTCGGACATACGATCTCTTTTGATGTGTATATCACAGAGGTAAAGCAGGTCGGAGATCAGTGGATGATTGTTGCCGCCCAGAAACTGAACCGCGGCAAGTATTCCAATTATCTGGTCTACATGGCCGATGAGGACCCCGGTCTGACCGCCGGCGTCAAAGTAAAACTGTACGGCGTGTGCACCGGTCCCCATTCGATCCTGTCTGAAGAAGAGAATCTCTCCTACCCCGGATTTGATTATCTGTTCTTCGATTAATACCGTATAAACATTCAGGGCGTCCGGATTGCCGGACGTCCTGGTTTTTTCTGTTCATTTCACAAAAGGACACAGTTCTTTCAGTGCGCATTCATCGCACAGCGGCCGCTGCGCTTTGCACAGCCTGCGCCCGTGCCAGATCAGCCAGTGATGCGCCAAGCCCCATTTCTCCCTGGGAATCAGCTTTGTCATCTGCCTTTCTGTCTCTTCAACCGTATCCGCTTTGCAAAGCCCCAGCCGGTTGCTGACCCTGAACACATGCGTATCGACCGCGAAAGCGGGAATTCCGAAAGCGTTGGAAAGCACGACATTCGCGGTCTTCCGGCCGACGCCGGGCAGCGCGGTCAGCGCTTCCATCGTATCCGGTACCTGTCCCCCGTGTTTCTCTTTGATGATCCGGCAGGCTGCAATGATGTTCCCTGCCTTGCTTTTGAATCCGCAGCTTTTCACAAGCGGAAAAAGCTCTTCCACTTCAGCGCCCGCCATGGCGTTTGCGTCCGGCCAGCGGCTGAATACAGCGGGCGTGACCTTGTTCACCTGCTTGTCGGTACACTGGGCGGACAGTATCGTCGCCACAAGCATCTCGTAAGGATTGGAAAAGACCAGTTCCGCCTTCGCGTCCGGATACATTTCCTCCAGCCTGTCAAGAATCTCTGTTTTGCGTTGCTTTGTCATGTTTCAGGATTCTCTTTCTCTGTCGTATCCAGCCAGTTAATTTCAATACTGATCTGTTTGTTGTCAAATTTGCCCGTTACAGCGTTTCCTTCCCCGATCCTGATCAGGGCTTCGTCTTTCCTGGCCGGGCTTTTGGAATACTGATAGATCGTTTCCAGGCTGTATTCGGGATTGCTCAGTGCCTGTTCTCCGAATTTGGCTTTGTCAATTCTGTATACAGCCAGGACGTACCGGACTTCAGGATCAAACAGCTTTGAGGTTGCGCTTTCTATAACTGTAACCTGGTCTTCGTGATCCTGATCCGGATAGGTTTCATTAATCCATTCGTTCATTGCCAGGTTTTTGGTCTGACGGTCTTCCGCAGTATATGTGGAACTGATGGTCTTTGTGTTATAGAACCATGCGAGATAACCCAGAGTGGCTCCGGTTCCGATAACAACAAGGGAAACCAGTACTGCAATATGCTTCTTCGTGAACTTCAGCCTGCTGACCCCGGTCTGTACATAACCCTGCTTTTTAAACGGCGGAATCAGGTACCGGAATAAAATGGTCAGCACGACGGATTCGATGGGAAACATGACCAGGTTTTTAACAATGCGCAGGATCTGGAAAGGTGTGTAAGGATTGTGCAGCCAGTTGTAATACCATATAAATATGGGTTCAGACATAAGAATGTTTACGAAAAGGCAGATGCAGAATCTGGCCAGTGTCAGCCGGGTTGTTGAAACTTCCGTCCGGTACAGGAACAGCGCAAACACCAGCGAACTCGCCATTTCCGTAAAAACGAAAGGGAAAAAATAGGGGCCGCTCGGAAACAATATACATCCCAGGGTGTCTGATACAACAGCTCCGGCCAGCGCTACCAGGGGACCGTAAATCATCGCGCCAAAGGCGTTTGCGACAAAAGCCGTATTGATCTCAATACTGGGAGCAATCGGGATTTTAAGTCCTTTCAGCAGCACCCGCACCGCTATCATCAGCGCTGCAAACAGCAGCATCTTAAGATCCCTGAACTCCCCCAAAGCTGCTTTCCAGTAGTCTTTGCTGAAAGGGGTTCTGAATAAACCGTTGCCGTTCACTTTTTTTTCCATAGAAAAAGCCTCCTTTCGATTCACAGAAACTGTTCTTGTGATTCGCAGAGGCTCTTGCTGTAAATAGCAGCGGGATGCGCATTCTCCACCGCACGGCTTCTGCCGTTTCGTTTCATGACAACTCCCCGTTCATGAACACTTTACGCGGAAAACACTACTCTGCCCAGCGAATCCTGCGGAGCCATCCGTGCCTGGCACGGCTCATGGCTCCCATGCTGCAGCCGTCAGAGAACCGGAGATGAAGACGAACGGTTCTTTGGTAACGGCGATCGCAATGCTTGTATTATTTTGCCCGGATATATCCTTTCCTGCACAGCAGTTCAGCCGTCAGGATGCCGCCGCCTGCGGCGCCGCGGATTGTATTGTGGCTCAGGCACACAAACCGCCAGTCGAAGATCTTATCCTCGCGCAGCCGTCCGATGCTTACGCCGAAGCCGTTCTGGAAATCCCGGTCCAGGCGGGTCTGGGGACGGGACGGATCCTCAAAGTACTGGAGGAAAGGCTTGGGCGCGCTCGGCAGCTCCAGCCGCTGGGCTTCTGTCTCATAGTTTGCCCACCGTTCCAGGATCTCCTCCTTTGTCACCTTTTTGCGGAAGTTTACGGATACCGCGGCCATATGGCCGTCGCTGCAGGCGACGCGCAGGCACTGGGCGCTGATTACGGGTTCCGCGGCGTTCACGATCACCGGTCCGTTTCCCTTGTCTTCCAGGCGGCCCCACAGCTTCAGGGGTTCATTCTCGCTCTTCTCGTCTTCCCCGCCGATATAGGGAATCACGTTGTCCACCATTTCGGGCCAGGATTTGAAGGTCTTTCCGGCGCCGCTGATCGCCTGGTAGGTGCATACGCTTACCTGCGTGGGTTCAAAGTCCAGCAGCGGCGTCAGCGCGGGCACATAACTCTGGATGGAGCAGTTGGGCTTCACAGCGATAAAGCCGTACTTGCTGCCCAGCCGTTTCCGCTGGGTATCGATAACCGCCAGATGCGCAGCGTTAATCTCCGGCACCACCATGGGTACGTCCTCAATGCCGCGGCAGGCGCTGTTGTTGCTGACGATCGGGATCTCGTGCTTTGCGTAGTTCTCTTCCAGCGCGCGGATCTCATCCTTTTTCATGTCCACAGCGCAGAAACAGAAGTCCACTTTCGCACCGACCGTTTCGATATCGGAAGCGTCCACAATAGTCATATCCGCGGCATAGTCCGGGATCGGCCAGTCAAAGGCCCAGCGCTCGCCGACCGCTTCACGGTAGGTCTTTCCGGCGCTGCGGGCAGACGCTGCCAGGCAGGTCACTTTGAACCAGGGATGATCCTTCAGCAAGGAGATAAAACGCTGTCCCACCATACCGGTGGCCCCGATGATTCCGACGCGATACTGATTCATTGCGATACCCTCCATGTAGCAAAAAACCGGGCGCTGCCCGTGATTACAAAGCATATTACCATGCGCACCTCCGTATGTCAACCGATTTGGGATGCCTGAACACGCGAAGAACAAGGAAGGAATCAGGGATCCGGCTGTTGAAATGAAATACACATGGAAAACGGAGGAAAAGACATATGAAACTGAAAAAACGCAATGAACCTGAACCTGTTTCCGGCAATCAGGAAACCGTCCCGGGAAAAGAACGGATCGGACGGCCGATGCTTCTTCCGATCTTTTTCTGCCTGATCAGCGGGATTCTGCTGATCCTTCTGGAAGACCTGGCGCTGATGATCACCGGATATGTGCTCGCCGCCTGCCTGATCTTCCTGGGCGTCTGGTTCCTGATTGAATATATCCGGTCAGAACCGATCGTGCGCATCGTTGAGTCCAGGCTTGCGATCGGCCTGATCCTGCTGGTCACAGGAGGAATGCTTGCTTTCAATCCTGAAGCACTTGGCAGTCTCCTGCAGTACGCATGGGGACTGGCGCTGCTTTTCGGCGGTTTCCTGAAGATCCAGTACGCTTTTGACCGCAAATCGCTTGGAGCGGAAAAATGGTGGATCCTGCTGATCCTGGCGGCGTTTTCCATTGTAATCGGCGTGATTTCCCTGCTGAACCCCGCTTTCCTCGGGGAGAAACAGAAACTGGTAATCGGTATCCTGCTGCTGTCCGAAGCGGTGCTGGATATTACGGTATTCCTGCTGCTGAAAAGAAAGATTCGCAAACGCAGTGAGGCGCCGCACAAGCCTGAGAGTACGCCCGAGCCGCACCAGGACTCGGCTGAACAGCAGGCACCCGAAGAGCCTCTGCCTGAAGCAGAAACATAAGGAGGGCAGCCCGATGGCATACGAAGAACTGCAGCGCATGGTGGACGAGAGCGAACGTATCGTCTTTTTCGGCGGCGCCGGCGTGTCCACGGAGAGCGGCATCCCGGATTTCCGCAGCGTAGACGGCCTGTACAACCAGAAGTATGACTGGCCGCCCGAGACCATCCTTTCCCATACTTTTTTCATGAAAAAGCCGGAAGCTTTCTTCCGGTTTTACCGGGACAAGATGCTGCCCCTGGACGCAAAGCCCAACAAAGCGCACCTGAAGCTTGCGGAATGGGAAAAGGAAGGAAAGCTGCTGGCCGTCGTGACGCAGAACATCGATGGACTGCATCAGGCCGCGGGCAGCAAAAATGTCTACGAGCTCCATGGCAGCGTACACCGGAACTACTGCATGAAATGCGGCAAATTCTATCCGCCGGAATATATCCGGGACAGCAGGGATGAGATCCCGGTGTGCACCTGCGGCGGGCGGATCAAACCGGATGTGGTGCTTTATGAGGAAGGACTGGACAATGATGTGATCTCCGGAGCGGTCAATGCCATCGCAAAAGCCGATCTGCTGATCATTGCCGGCACCAGCCTGACCGTTTATCCGGCTGCCGGACTTGTCCGCTATTTCCGCGGAAAGCACCTGGTTCTGATCAACCGTGACGCCACCCCCATGGACGGACAGTGCGACCTGGTCATCCACGACAAGGTCGGCGAGGTCCTCTCCTCTCTCTCATAAACAGGTAGGTATAATTTGTTTTTCATTCAGCAATGTTCCTCTTATGGGGAACATTGTTTGTTAATCAATCGTTTCATTATTGTGTCAAATATGATATGATTACTGTATCCTTTTTCAAAGGGAGGCGAACACCTTGCCCGATCTGTCTAAAGTTACGGCGATCCTTCCGGATCTTGCCGATTATGTTGTATACGGTGCCATCGCGGTTGTCACACTGATCGGCCTGTTCAAGTGCCTGATCCCTCTGTGGCGGACCACCGCTTCCCTTCGCCGGGCGATTGTCCGCCTGCAGCAGAATGCCGGCAAGCAGCTCGACAAGCCCGTCTGGCAGGAAGCCCGTTTCGTCGGCCGCCGCCTGAAAGGCAGCTGGCTCCGTTTCCTGCAGAACGCGGAGCAGCTGGACCGCCGCGGCCTGCCCACCAATGTGGAAGACTATATCAATGACGATACCGTAACCCACGGCCCGGGCAACGCCGGACTGGCCGAACTGATTCCGAACCTGCTGACGTCCCTTGGTATCCTGGGCACCTTTATGGGGCTTTCCCGCGGCCTTTCCTCCCTGAACTTTGCCGATTCCACCCAGCTGATTCAGGGAATCCCGGATCTGCTGAGCGGTATGCGTTTCGCCTTCGGCACCTCTGTGGCCGGCATCAGCTGCAGCCTCATTTTCAATATGCTCAACCGCATTTCCCAGGGCTCCAGCTATCGCGCAATCGATGACTTTGTAACTTCCTTTACCCAGCTGGCCATGTCCCGCCCTCTGGATAACGACGTTCAGATGATCATCCAGAACCAGGACCGCAACTTCATGCTCCAGGGCATCAATGAGGCTCTTGTGGACCGGCTGGCGGACAGTGTAAGCCGCTCCATCTCCATGACAATGTCCCCCGTGGCAGAATCCATGGATCGTTTCATCGTCGGAACCACCCGCAACCAGATCGAGGGTGTCAATCATATCGTCAGCCGCTTCCTGTCCGAAATGGACCGGAGCCTGGGAAACCAGTTTTCCTCCCTTTCAAAGACCATGGGCGCCCTGGAACAAAGCCAGATCCGCGCGGCCCAGGCCACCGGGGAAAACCTCACCGCTGCGGAAGGAATTGTCCGCAACGCACGCTCCCTGCAGGAAATCACATCCCATGCGCTGGATCAGTTTGACAGCTACATGACCCGCATTGACGAAGTGCGGGACCGGGATGAAAATTTTGAAAAGAACGCTTCCGAACTGCTCCGCGATATGCGGCAGGAAAGCAGGGATATGTCTTCCCTTCTGTCCGGCCTGACTGAAAAGATGCAGGGTCTCTCCGCCCCCGGCGATTCCGCCGCGGACAAAAAGCTGGAAGAGATCCGTTCCCTGATGTCCACATTGAATGATCACGTTCTGACCGTATCGGATACCCTCGCCCGTCTGTCGGAGGAGGCCTGACCATGGCGCGCCAACGCATCCACAACCGGCGTGCCGGCCGGGGTTCTTCCGGCACCGGCGCCAGCTGGATCAGCTATTCGGACATGATGGCCGCCCTGCTGCTCATCTTTGTCCTGATCTTGACCTATAGTCTTTATCAGTATTTCTCCATGCTGGAAATTAAAACGAAGGAACTGAGCGACCAGCAGATCGTACTGGATCAGAAGACCATTGCCCTGCAGCTGGCCAATGAAGAGCTGGACGCTGAAAAAGCCCGCCTGGTAATCGTCCAGGGTGACTTGGACCAGATGAAAACCAAGCTGGATGAAAAAGAAGTGGAACTCGCAGACCTGCAGATCGTTCTTTCCTCCAGGGAAGCTGATCTGGAAGCCGCCACGATCAGGCTGCAGGAGCAGCAGGACCTGCTGACAATTCAGGCGGAACGGATCGACAAACTGATCGGTATCAGGTCCACCATGATCCAGGACCTGTCCAACACACTCACCGCGGCAAAGCTGAAAGCGGCCGTGGATCCGAACAGCGGCGATATCAAGCTGGACAGCTCGGTTCTCTTTGAAACCGGGCATGCTGAAATCCGCCAGGAAGGCAAAGATTTCCTGGACAGCTTTATCCCTGTATACCTGGATGTGCTGCTGCGGCCCGAATATGCCGATTACCTTGGTGAGATCATCATCGAAGGCCATACGGATACCAGCGGCACTTATGAGTCCAACCTGAAGCTGAGCCAGAACCGCGCCCTGCAGGTGGCGCTGTACTGCCTGAATATGCCGTCCCTGTCCTCCGCCCAGAAAGCCAAGCTGCAGGAGATTATGACAGCGACCGGCCGCAGTGAATCCGATCCGGTCTATGTCAACGGCATTGAGGATAAAGACGCCTCCCGCCGTGTGGAATTCAAATTCAGCCTGAAGGATTCGGAAATGATCGAAGAGATGAACCGCATCCTTTCCGATGGAGAGTAAGTTTGCCGTCCTGCCGCGATCTCCCCAGCGGGCATTATTCTGTTTGATTTCATTATGAATTGTGAATTTTTATTCTGAGGTGTATGCATGAAACCCTTGGGAATCATATTGATCATCCTGGTACTGGCAGCATTTATCGGAGCGGGATATCTTTACCTGAACGCAAACCTGGATATCCGCTTCGAGGCCTGTATCGCCACCGACGGCATTACACAGGTTGACTATTTCAATACGCTGAAGTCAAGAGTTGCCTCATCAGCATTTGTCGGCACCCGCTTTACAAACAGCGATCTGGGCTCCGCGGACCAGTACCAGTTCCTGACCTATACGGTCCACCTGGACAACCATACCTTCCTGAAAGCGGAAGTGATTGAAGTCCGGATCACCCCTATGCAGGGCGATGTGCTTCAGATCGGTGAGGAAGCTGTTCACGACCTGCCCTCCGGCCAGCAGATGGATCTGTCATCAACCATTCTCACGGACAGGACCATGCACTCCGTCCGTGAGGCCACCGTATCGTATTATTTCTGGGGTATTCCCCTTACGACATCGCTCACTCTCGGGCGATAAAACAGCCGGCTCATCTGAGCCGGCCTTGATTTAATCCCGTTCAAATCCCGATCATTACGTCTTAATACATATACCAAATAGACAGACAGATCATCCCTCACGCGAAAACCTGCCATAATTGTATATGAAAAGGGCTGTGATTTTTCACAGCCCTTTATGCGAACCCCGGGGAGCCGATGCCCTCGTTTTTTCACCCGCTCTGTAAAGCAGGCTGGTGCCCTGCCGAACGCCTCTGCCGTCCCCTGGCGTTAAAAACGGGGGCATGGCATATCGTTCACTGGACCCGGGCTCCATTTTATGAAATGTGGGGAAAACCGAAAAGCTGTCGCGAACCCCAGGATGTCTGTCATTATTATATGCCAGGCAGTACTTATCGTCAAGTACAACACATGCAAAACCGCGTTCCAATGATCGGAACGCGGATAATGCCAAACTGAGAATACGGAATTATGAATTGCCTTCCAGCCGTTTCCGGATCTCCGAAAGGAATTCCTTGCTGTTCACGGCCTTTGCGCCGCCTTCACAGAGCAGGGCCAGGTCCTTGGTCATGATGCCGTCGTTGATGGTATCCAGCGTAGCCTTCTCCAGCCTGTCGGCAAAAGCCTGCAGGTCCGGCAGGTTATCCATCTCCCCGCGCTTCTGCAGCGCGCCGCTCCAGGCAAAGATCGTTGCCACCGGATTGGTACTGGTCTCCTCGCCCTTCAGGTAACGGTAATAGTGCCGGGTCACAGTGCCGTGTGCTGCTTCATATTCAAACTGTCCGTTCGGGCTGACCAGCACGGAAGTCATCATCGCCAGCGAACCGAATGCTGTGGCCAGCATATCGCTCATCACGTCACCGTCATAGTTCTTGCACGCCCAGATAAACCCGCCTTCAGAACGGACCACGCGGGCCACGGCGTCGTCAATCAGCGTATAGAAATAAGTGATGCCTGCCTTCTCAAACGCTTCTTTGTAATCCCGCTCATAAATCTCCGCAAAAATATCCTTGAACCGGTGATCGTATGTTTTGCTGATTGTGTCCTTTGTGGAGAACCACAGGTCCTGCCTGATGCTCAGCGCATAGCGGAAACAGCTGTGGGCAAAACTTTCTATGGATTTGTCCAGGTTATGGATTCCCTGGACCACGCCGGGCCCTTTGAAATCAAAGATCGTCTGCCGGATCTCTTTTCCGTCCGCCCCGGTAAAGACAATCTCCGCTTTTCCGGCTCCGGGAATCCGGATCTCCGAGTTTTTATACACGTCGCCGTAGGCATGGCGGGCAATCGTGATGGGCTTTTTCCAGGTCCTGACCGTCGGATGCACGCCGTTTACCTGAATCGGTGCGCGGAACACGGTGCCGTCCAGAATCGCGCGGATCGTGCCATTCGGGCTCTTCCACATTTCCTTCAGGCTGTATTCTTCTACCCGCTGGGCATTGGGTGTGATTGTGGCGCACTTCACTGCGACGCCGTATTTCAGCGTAGCGTTTGCGCTGTCCACCGTCACCTGGTCATTTGTTTCGTCCCGGTGCTTCAGTCCCAGGTCATAATACTCTGTTTTCAGGTCCACAAAGGGTTCCAGCAGTTCTTTTTTGATTTCCGCCCAGAGGATCCGGGTCATCTCGTCCCCGTCCATCTCTACCAGGGGCGTTTTCATTTGAATCTTGTTCATAATACTCTCCTGTAAATAGTTCTCCCCGGATGAAGATTGTATCCCTTCACCCGGGGAGAAACAAGCAAACCGGTAAAAAACAACACAGAAACAACTATCTGAAGAATTCGTCGTACTCCGCTGCGGCGGAATCCGGTTCCGGCGTGGGGGTCATGCTGATGCTCAGGTGCTCATATCCATCCGTGGAATAGTATCCGTCGTATTCTTCTGCCTGATCGCTTTCACGGTCCTCTGTCTTTGGCTGGGCCTCGTTGTCAATGATGCCCGTCTCCTCGTTCCAGAATCCCTCCTGCGGGAAAATGATCAGCAACTGGCTCCAGTTGACTCCGTCGTGATACTGGTCTGGATAGTAGGCATAAAATTCCCGGAAACTGATCCCGTTCAGCTTTTCGTCTTCCACTTTGTCCACAAAGGAGTCAGTGGGATTCTTTACCGCTTTCTTTGCCCGTTCCGCCGGCGTTTTCAGCGCCTCCTCCTGCGTCATCGTCTGCGGGTTCAGCGCCCGCCGGAAGGCCGCCGCAACCTTCGGAAAACGGTTTGCGTCGTTTACCCGGAGCAGCAGGTAGTTGATACTGCCGTAGTACAGGTAAACGCTGACTGTCACTCCTTCAGGTTCATAAGCGTCTTCCGAAGAAGTGATCCCCAGTTCCACGATGGTTTTCAGCTGGTCAAAGATATGATTGATCTCCTGTTCGCCGCTTTCAGCCAGGAATGTATTCACATTCTCCATGTATGTCTTCAGGGATTTCAGTGCTGGAGTACTTTCATCCAGTTTCAAGTCAGCGAGACTGCTTCCGGCTGTCAGCAGGAGCAGCGCCAGAAACAGCGCGCATATCCGTTTTACCATTCTTTTTCTTCTTCCTCAGTCATTTTCTGTTTGATCTCCACACACTTGCAGATCAGGTCCACGCAGCCTTCAATTCCCAGTGTGCCGGTATCCACGCAGAGATCATAATTGCTCACGTCGCCCCATGTGCCTGTGGCATAGTAGTTGTAATAAGCTGCGCGCTGCTTGTCGGCTTTGCGCAGGATTTCTTCCGCCTTCACAGGGTCTGCGCCGTTGTATCTGATCACACGCTGGATCCTGTCCTCGGTCTTTGCTTTGACAAAAACGTTGATCACATTCTCATGGTCCCGCAGCACATAGTCCGCGCAGCGTCCAACAATCACGCAGGGCCCTTCGTCCGCAATCCGGCGGATGGTATCAAACTGTGCCAGAAAGATCTTGTGATTGAGGGGCATATCCATATACATGGTCCCCGTTTCACCCCGCGTCTGTGCGCCGCTGATCAGCGAAAAAAGCAGATTCTTTCCCTGTTTTTCATCATAGCTTTCCAGCAGTTCCTGGCAGATCCCGCTGTCCCGGGAAGCCTCTGCCAGCAATTCCTTATCATAGAAAGGAATGTTCAGTTTCTCCGCCAGCAGCCTGGCTACATAACGGCCGCCGGAACCGTACTGTCTCCCTACGGTGATGATCGGCTGATACTTCATGAAAACTCCCTTCCTTTCCTGATCATTAAAGAATGTACAAATGAGATGCTTCCGCTTTTGTTCTGTTTGTATTAATTCTCTTTTCCGGTTGTGTTTTCCTGCTTTTCCGTATAGGTTGCCTTGTTTTTAGCCCTGTTCCGTGATATGCTTCATAATGTTGACTGACCAAACATAATTCTGAATTGATTGGAACGAATCCCTATGAAAACACCGCTTACTTCCGTCAGGCTGAAACAGCATTTCACCTACAGTTGGTGGATATATCTCCTGATCATCGCAATCGGTATCGGTCTGGTGGATATTCTGTATACCGTCTCCGCCTATCGTTCGCCCAGGGAAAAAACCATCGGCTTTTATGTATATGGGTATATGGATGATCAGAAGCTTACGGAATATATGGATCACGTCCGGGAAACAGAAATGTCCGATATGGAGGAACTCCTTCCGCGGCTGATTCTTGTTGACAATGCTTACGGGCCGATGCAGCTGTCAACCTATTTTGCCGCCGGCGAAGGCGATCTCTATCTCCTTCCGCGGGAAGAATTCATCAGTTACGCATTCGAGGGCGTCCTGCTCCCGCTTGAGAACGATCCGGAACTGATATCCCTGTTCGACAGTGCCGGAGTCAATCTGCAGAACGGCTGGCGCAGAACGACTGAAACCGGCGAAACTCATCTCTACGGTATCCCGCAGGACAAGCTCCCCGGTCTCATGAAATATGCATATGCGCAGGATGGTTATCTCTGTCTGGTCGCCACAGGAAGAAACCAGGAAAACGCGGCAAAGTTCATGCGGATCCTCTGCAGGGACATGATTATCGTTCCGGCAGATGCGGAACCGTCTCCCGCTGCAGAAAAATAAAGCACCGCTTCCCTTACTCCCCGCAGCCTCAATCAATGCACTGCCCGCTTGGAGCGCTCGCATTGCTCGTTTCATAAGGATTCGCGCGCGCACCGCGGGCGGAATTCCTGCCTCGCACACCGCGCACGGCAGGACTACTTATCGCTTTTGTCTTCGGCAAATGCCCCACCGGGGCACTGCTTCCCTTACTCTCCGCAGCCTCAATCAACGCACTGCTCGCTTGGAGCGCTCGCATTGCTCGTTTCGGCTGACTCGCTCGGGTCGCTTTTGCCTTCGGCATATGCCCCACCGGGGCACCGCTTCCCTTACTCCCCGCGCAGCCCCTTGGTCAGTTTCTCTGACAGTTCCTTCTCCTGTTCACTGAACCGGCGCGTCGGATCGTAACTGACAGGAGCTGCAACCTTAAACAGATGGTTCTTGTAATCCACATGGACGGGATACATTTTCAGTGCCCTGCCGCTGGACTTGTACCACAGCTGGCCCAGACGCAGCCACCCGGTATTGATCCGCCGGTGGCTGTTTTTTCCGGGAGCGGGAATCTCCGGAAAGATCAGCAGGTAGTGGTCTTTCTGCAGAACCCGTACGCTCTGGCGCAGGGTCAGCATGATCCGCTGGTCACGGTACACCGGGATATTCGGGGCGCTGCGCAGGAACGGCGGCATCAGCGCTGCGGCAATATACGGAACGGTCGCTTTCAGCACCGGCGCGAAGAAGCTGTCCGGCTTCCACCAGTAGCTTTTTCGGACATAGGCAGGAACTTCCCTGGCGGATAACATCTCGCTGTTGACCCAGGGATGAATCTTCTCCCGCAGCGGGAACTTGGCGCACATATCCACAGGGCCGCTGGATCCGGCATGGTTCACGACAAATACGCAGGGACCGTCCTCAAAGGGGACTTCCCATTCTGTTTTCATCCTGTGGCTGAAGAGTCGTACAACGCCTCCCGCCAGCTTATAAAATGTACCCATCTTCACTCTCCCAATCCAGAAATAATTATGAATTGTTGAGCAGTTGTCCAAATCTTCGATTTGGGCGAAGCTCTGACGACTGCCGGTGGCAGAAGTCTCGTCAGAGCTGAGGTCAATCGAAAGGGAGCAAGTTCCACAGTGTGGAGTTGCGACCATTGAGATTGCGGAATACTGTTGCCATGTTACAGCTGTCAAAGCACCAAAGGTGCTTTGTTGACAGCGATCACAGAATTAATTGGAACGAGAGTAGTTCGGCGCTTCCTTGGTGATGGAGATGTCATGCGGATGGCTTTCAGCCAGGCCCGCTCCGGTGATCCGGACAAATTCACTGTTTTTCCGCAGGTCGTCGATATTCTTCGCGCCGCAGTATCCCATACCGGCGCGCAGGCCGCCCACCATCTGGAAAACGGTGTCCGCCAACGTTCCCTTGTAGGGCACGCGGCCTTCCACTCCTTCAGGCACAAGCTTCTTCTGGCCCTCCTGGAAATAGCGGTCCTTGGAACCCACAGACATCGCAGCGAGGCTGCCCATGCCGCGGTATACCTTGAAGGAACGTCCCTGGTAGATTTCCATCGCTCCGGGGCTTTCCTCCGTACCGGCCAGCAGGCTGCCCAGCATGACGCAGCTTCCGCCGGCTGCCAGGGCTTTCGTAATGTCTCCGGAATACTTGATTCCGCCGTCCGCGATCACACGGATGCCGTATTTGTCCGCTTCTTCCGCGCAGTCGGAAATGGCGGTAATCTGCGGTACGCCGATGCCGGCGACCACGCGGGTGGTGCAGATGGAGCCGGGGCCGATGCCGACCTTCACGGCGTCCACGCCGGCGGAGATCAGGTCGTGGGTAGCCGCCGCTGTCGCCACATTGCCGGCAAACAGGGTGATATCCGGATATCTGCTGCGGATCTTCTCCACCTGGCGGAGCACGCCGAGGCTGTGGCCGTGCGCCGTATCGATATTGATCACGTCAACCTTGGCAGCCAGCAGCGCCTCGATCCGTTCAAACACGTCGTTCGTTACGCCCACCGCAGCGCCGCACAGCAGCCGGCCGTTCTCGTCCTTTGCGCTGTTCGGATATTTGCTCGTCTTTTCGATGTCCTTGATCGTGATCAGTCCGCGGAGATATCCGTCCTTGTCCACGATCGGGAGTTTCTCGATCCGGTGCCCCGCCAGGATCTTTTTTGCTTCTTCCAGCGTAGTGCCTTCCGGCGCGGTGATCAGGTTTTCGCTTGTCATAACCTCGCCGATGGGGCGGCTGTAATCTGTTTCAAACCGAAGGTCCCGGTTGGTCAGGATACCGACCAGCTTTCCTTCCCGGGTGATCGGTACGCCGCTGATGCGGTAGCGGCTCATCAGTTCTTCCGCGTCGGAGATCAGGTTCTCCGGGCTCAGGAAGAAAGGATCGGTGATTACGCCGTGTTCGCTGCGTTTCACCTTATCCACCTGGGCAGCCTGCTCCTCGATCGACATATTCTTATGGATAATACCCAGTCCGCCTTCGCGGGCCATGGCGATGGCCATCCGGCTGTCTGTGACCGTATCCATCGCTGCGCTGAGCATGGGGATATTCAGCTTGATGTTCTTGGCAAGTTGGATCGAAAGGTCCACGTCCCGCGGCAGTACCTCGCTCTTGGCAGGCACCAGCAGCACGTCGTCAAAAGTCAGCCCTTCCCTGATTCTGTCCTGCAGCATCCTTTGTATCCTCCCTCCGTAATATTAACGTATATTTTATCAAATCATTCTCTTTCCTGTCAATTGTTTTGAACCGTTTCAGCAGCATAAATCCCGCGGCGGGATCTCCGCCGCGGGACCTTTTATAAGCGCGTACCGCATGTGTTTTTTATTTCTCCGCAACCTCTATCCGGATTGTACTCACAACAGGCTCCGGCGCGCCCAGGGCAGTGCATGTAACGGTAATTACCGTGCCGGCCGGCACGGTCTTCGCGATCTTTACCCTGCCCTTGCTGACCGTGGCAACATCCTCCCCGACGTCCAGGGACCACTCCACATATTTGTTCCCTGCCTGTTTCGGGCTCAGCGTCTCCTTCACGGTGACAGTACCGCCCGGCACTGCCTTTCCGCTGACCGCCAGCTCTATGCTTTCCACAGGCGCCGTGACGCTGACTGCCAGTTTCCCGTTCTTTCCGCCGGGTTCCTTCACCTGGATCGTCGTTTTGCCTGCTGCCAGGGGACGAATCACCGCCGTTCCGTTTTCCGTATCGGGTTCGATCTCCACAATACCCTTTTTGGCGGGTGTCCAGGTAATTCCGATCGGAGGAACTGTATCCGGATCAATCTTTGCCTTTACGGTCACGTCGCTGTCTGTGCCGGTATAGAAAAAGATCTCTGACGGTTCCGGAACAATTGATTTTGCCGCGGGAATGATCGTCACCGGAAAAACAGCCGAAGTATGGAATATCGGAGACGATGCCTTCACTTCCACCTTCAGGACTGTCGCAACCTGTTTCCCGGCGTTCAGGACTCCTTTGTCGTTAATCGTAACGCCTTCCGGCTCTTTTCCGGTCTCCGGATCAGCCACAGACCACACGACAGTATCGTTTTTCGCCTTTTTACTGACCTTATCCGGGCTGGCGAACACCGCCTGCATCGTAAGCTTCTTCCCGGCCGTCAGGACATCCGTCCCTTCTTTTGCTGCCAGGGTGATCGCTCCGTCCGCGGCCGTGATTGATGCCTGCGCCGGATCATATTCTATCATTTCGGCCAGCTTCCGCAGGTCTCCCATCGTTACTTTGGGCAGGTCTTCCCAGCTGGTTCCGTTCTGCGGTTCTGAGAATACACGGATCTGCAGGATGCGGTTGTTCCTCGCATACAGGAGTTCACCGTATGAAAAGTCTCCTGAACCGGACGACGCTTTCAGTGTCTGTCCTTCAGCAATGTGTTCTCCCAGCCGTATAATTTCATCCTGATACTCTTCATAACTGTCATGGTGGGAATTACTGTACATTTTCTTTGCGGTCTCTTCATCCTCGGCAAATTCGTCCAGCGGATTATAGATCCTGTAATCAATAAACAGATACGCCGGCAGACTGTCGTCCCGGGACTCAACGAACAGATACATATCGTCCTGCCTGTTGACAGTATATTTTCCTTCATCTGCGGGAACCGGGACACTGAAGCCCTCTGTCATCCTGTCCGTCCTGAAGGTCTCCCCGGTGATCAGGCCGGTCGTCACCTTCCCCGTCACCGCAACAGACGCCCCGCCGTCGGACGGAACAGCCCGGACTGTATATTCTGTGCCTTCGGGCGTGTTTTCCGCCGCGGTCAGCGTTCCGGTTTCCGGGTCAAATGTGATCCCTTCCCCTTCCGCGCTCAGGGTAAAGGTTCTTCCTGTTTCCGGTTTGTTGTCCCGAACTGCGAATATTCCTGATTCGCCGGGCATCAGGGTCGAAGGACCTGTCAGTTTGTACGGGAGCACACGGACGGTAAACTGTCTGCTGCCGTAAACATTGCTGACCTGGGCATATAATGAAAACCGGTATTCCCCTTCCTCCCTGAATTGAAAGCATTCTTCGTCCGTATTAATGTTTACCCCGTGCCACAGGTTCTCCTGGGGATAATAGTCAGTACCGCTGTCATCCCGGTCTGCGGATATTTCATACAGACTTTCCCCCGATTTGTATTCGTCAGCAGCCTGTATCTGTTCGTCCGTCAGAAGCCTGCCCATCACCTCTGCGCTGTGGTCGCTGATCAGCAGCGCTGCAATCTGTGCCTTTGTGTAAAGGTGTGTGTTGTTTCCGGGTGAACGGTAAAATTCCGCGACATTCCCGAAAGAATCAGTGAGTTCCGGCCCTTCACCCTTTTCCGCCGTCCCGCTCCTGTCAGGGTTTCTGAACTCAAACAGGGGGTATTCGTTCCAGGAGAGCATGCGGAAAACAACCTCCGCTTCATAATACAGCTTTCCTGCCTGAAGCCGGAGACGGAACATAGCTTCTCCCGGCCGGGCTGTTTCTGCGCTTCTTGTTCCCAGGCTCACCCGGTCCGCCAGAGAAAAGCAAAGCGCGTCCTTCAGTGATTCATCACCGGAAAGAAACGTCAGCTCGCCGGCATCCGGTACCTGTATATCACTTCTTTTACCCGGCGGGCAAAGAAAAACATAATCAAATGCGTTGAATGTAACCAGTCCGTCCGGCAGGGTGGACATGGCGTACAGCGGCTTTTCAAAGAAAACAAACGGCGTTCCTGAAAGCCCGGCCAGCTCTGCGTTTACTGTTCCGTTTCCGCTGAATTCACCGAATGAGGCCGTTTCATTCTCATCCCCGGCTGCGCCGGCGCAGATCAGGGTAATCGCTGTGAATAATATGAGAAAAAATACTGCGATTTGTTTTTTCATTGCCCTTTCTCCTTCTGTGTCTTTGACAGATGAAAATTTCCTGTTTTTTCTATTTTATCACTGCCATGCTTCTTCTTCAATCCGGACAGCCGTGCATCCGGAGTGTTTCTCCTGTGTTTTTTCTCATTTTACCGCCGGCCGGCAGGCATCCTTCAGCGTTGCGGTGTGCTGCTGGTTTGTGGTATTCTCTCTGTGACTTTCTGACCGGGGATGAATGGGATATGGAGAATCAATCAAGAACCCTCAACGAGCCGCCGAAGCGCTCCATTCTGGAAGAGATCGGCAACGCCGTCACCCATGGTGTCGGCGCGCTTTTTGCCGTTGCCGGTCTTGTGCTTCTGCTGCTGAAAACCCATACTTCCCTGGGCGTCTGCTGTGCGCTGATTTACGGTATCTGCCTGGTCATCATGTTCCTGATGAGCTGCCTGTATCATTCCTTCCGCTGGGGATCCGGAGTCAAACGTCTCTGGCGGCGCTTCGACTATATCTCCATTTATCTGCTGATCGGCGGCACCTTCACCCCGATGTGGCTGCTCTTCTGGCGCGGCACGCCGGGCACTGTCTTCTGCTGTGTGCAGTGGGCCGTGATTATCGTAGGAATTGTCTTCGTGGCGGTCTTCGGGCCAGGCAGGCCCAAGGCGCTTCACAGTGTGCTGTTTATCGTGCTGGGTTGGTGCGGCTTGTTTTTCCTGCCCCGAATGGTCCGGGAAAATTTCCCGCTCTTCCTGTTCACCCTTGCCGGCGGCATCATCTATACCGTTGGAATTATTCCTTTTGCGCTCAAACGGAAGGGCGCTCATTTCCTCTGGCATTTCTTTGTTTTCTTCGGCGCTGTCATCCACTGGTTCGGGATCTATTTCTTCCTGTACTGAAATTATCACAATTATTTTGTGCTTTTATATTGCAAATCCATCCGTTTTGTGCTACCATGCAGTAAAGTACAGAAACAGATGGGGGTGTTTTTCGTGTCCGGCCGGATCTACGTTCAGGTCTCATCAGATTTTGACGCCACCGGATATATGCAGCCCCGGGCCATCACCTGGCCGGACGGCCGCGTCTTCCGGATAGAGGATATCCGTTCCTTCCGCCCCTCCGGGGACAATCACCTGCTGGACTGCTATATCGTCGTCATCCGCGGAAAAGAAAAACGCCTCTGGTTTGAACGCAGCGGCGAGCAGTTTGCCTGCCGCCTCGGCCGCTGGTATGTCGAGACATAAAGATGAATCACGAATTGAACCGCACCTATGTCGCCATCGATCTGAAAAGCTTCTACGCCTCTGTGGAATGCTCCGTCCGGAATCTGGACGCGCTAACCGCCAACCTGATCGTGGCAGACTCATCGCGGACGGAAAAAACCATCTGCCTTGCCGTCACGCCGAGTCTCAAGGCATACGGCATTCCCGGCCGTATACGCCTTTTTGATGTGATCCGGAAGATAAAAGACATCAACGCGGAGCGGCTCCGCAATGCCATCCGCCTGGGAAAAGCGCCCCTCGGGCCAAACGGGACGTACTGTTTTTCCGGCGTCTCCACGGATGCGCGCGAACTGGCAGAGGATCCTTCCCTGGAGCTGGGATACATCGTCGCGCCGCCCCGCATGAAACTGTACGAACAGGTCAGCACCAAAGTCTTCTCCATCTACATGAAATATATCAGTGACGAAGATATCCACGTCTATTCCATAGATGAATGTTTTCTGGACGTCACCGGCTATCTCAAAACCTATGGCATGACCGCGCGGGAGCTGGCCATGACCATGATCCGGGACGTGCTCTATAACACCGGCATCACCGCGACCGCCGGCGTCGGCACCAATATGTACCTGGCCAAGGTTGCCATGGATATCGTGGCCAAGCATGTTCCGGCGGATCAGGACGGCGTCCGGATCGCGGAACTGGATGAAATCCGTTATCGGGAACTCCTCTGGTGCCATCAGCCGCTGACAGACTTCTGGCGCGTCGGCCATGGAATCGCCCGGCGGCTGGAAAAACTTGGCTGCCATACCATGGGTGATATCGCCAGGATGAGCCTGGAGAGCGAAGATCTGCTCTACAAGGCTTTCGGCGTCGGCGCTGAATTGCTGATCGACCATGCCTGGGGATGGGAACCGACCGTCATTTCAGAGATCAGGTCATACCGTCCGGAATCCAACAGTCTCAGCAGCGGCCAGGTGCTTTCCGAAGCCTGTGACGCAAAAAACGGCCGCCTGATCGTCCGGGAGATGACGGACCTGCTGACGCTTGACCTTGTCCGGAAAAAGCTGGTCACCCGGAAGCTTGAGCTTACCGTCTGCTATGACCGGGAAAGCCTGAAAATAAAACACGAAGGCCTCACCGTGCAGGATACTGTCTTCCAGTCCGCTTCCTCGGGCAGGATCTACACCGGCGAACTCGCCGTGGATTTCTACGGCCGGGTAGTCCCGAAGCATGCGCACGGCACCGGCAGCCTGGATCGCTGGACCAGCAGCACCCGGCGCATCGGGGACGCGGTCATGGAGCTGTATGACCGGATCGTTGCCCCGGACCTGCTGATCCGCCGGATCTATGTTGTCGCGGCCGGGCTGATCCGGGAAAAGGACATCCCGCAGGAAAGCCCGCTTCAGTTGGATCTGTTCACAGACTATGAAAAACTGGCCTTGCAGAAAGAGAAGGAAGACGCCGAGGACGCCCGGGAAAAGCGCCTGCAGGAAGCCGCCCTCAATATCCGGGAACGTTTCGGAAAAAACGCCATGCTGAAGGGCATGAATCTCGACGAAAGCGGCACCACCATCCAGCGCAACGGCCAGGTCGGCGGCCACCGGGCATAGCGCCCATTCATTATGAATTTTGATAAGGAGTCCCTATGTCAGATCCGAAAACTCCCGCCGCCCGGGAAGTCTATAGCGATATCATCGATCTTCCCCATCATCAGTCCGCAAAGCGCAGGCACATGAGCCTGCACGACCGTGCGGCCCAGTTTGCGCCTTTTGCGGCGCTGGTAGGCTATGATGAAATGGTGGATGAGGAAGCGCGCCTGACAGACCGGCAGATCACCCCGGGCGAATCGGACCTGGATCGGCTTGACCGGATCTTCCGCCGCCTCTCCGAACTGCTTTCAGCCGGGCAGCGGCCGGATGTGTCCGCCCTGGTTTTCATACCGGATCCGCATAAAGCCGGCGGCCGCTATGAAACCGTATCCGGCCGGGCAAAGCGGCTGGATCCCGTCGCAAAAATGCTCCTTCTCCTTACGGATGAAACCCCGCCCCGTGAGACTGCCGTCGATACAGACCGCATTCTGGACCTTTCCGGCCCCAATATAGAAGATCCTGACTGATTTCTCAGTCAGGACCTTCTGATCATTCCGGATGAATCACTCTCTCCGCTCGCTGCTTGCCTGCTTTTCCTCATACATGGCCTGGTCGGCGTTTCTCAGGTACTGTTCTGCTTCGCTCTGGATGGATACCGTTTCACCCGGTGCCGGAACGTTCCGGTAGCAGCCGATACTGACTGAAAACTGGTAATTCTTCCCGGATCTGCGCAGTGCCTGGGCAATGTATTCCCTCACATTGCGGATAAACTGCTGTTCTTTGGCCTGGTCATAGTTCTTCGCCAGTACCACAAATTCGTCGCCGCCGGTACGGATGCAGATTTCTTCCTGCCGGGCACTCTTCTGCATGGCTTCCGCGATTGTGCACAGGCAGAAATCTCCCTCCGCGTGACCGTAACGGTCGTTGATCCTCTTCATCCCGTTCATATCGATCAGGAAGACCGCCAGTTCCGTTCCCGCGGCGCGGCATTCTTCGTAATAGCTTTCAAAGAAGCGGTAATACCCACGGCGGTTATACAGCCCGGTCAGCATATCTGTCTGGTACAGCACTTCCAGCTCGTCCACAGTATCCTTCAGTTGGTTCCGGAAGAACCAGTTTACCAGCACGGTGCTGATGGACACCAGCCAGCTCTTGATATGGAGCTGTTCCATTTCCTTCAGTTCCGGATTGACAATAAAGTATCCAAGGAAATACTGCAGATGGTGAACCGGGAAGATATAATACGGTGTATCATCGTCCATCATTTCATCCGGAAGCAGCTGTCCTCTGCGCAGCCGCTGCCGCTTTACGGACTTCCCCTGCCAGCTGCCGCAAACGACGTTGAAGGTTTCCTCCTTCAGCGTATAGCGGTGCTGGATCAGCTTCCGTTGTTCCCATCCGTCAATCAGGCACAGCACCGCGTCTTTGAATCCGGTTTCCCGCAGGCAGCCTTCTTCAATCTCGTTATAAATTTCCTCAACGGTATCGCCGACCGCGCCGCCGAGGATCAGGTTTGTGTTCGAAAGCGCCAGGCTCTCCAGATTGCTCACCGTCCGGATATATTTCTCGCGGATCATATCCTTCCGATAGGTATCCAGGGGTTCACATCCGCAGGACTGGCGGCGGCACAGCACGCCGGGAACGGCAGTCACCGCTTCCGCGGTCTCACCGTTCAGCACCTTGATCAGTGTTTCCATACCGGTCTGCCCGACGCGGAAGAACGGCTGGGCGGAGGTGGTAATGGACGGTTCGTTGAACTGCGCGCGCAGGATGTCATCGTATCCGGTCACAATCACGTCCGTGGGCACTTTGAAGCCCCGGCTTTCCAGGGCGCGGATCACACCGATCGCGGTATAGTCGTTCACGCAGACGATGGCGTCCGGCAGCTTCTTTTCTCCCTTTGCCGCATAATCCGCGATGATCTGCTGCACCATATCTTCGCCGCATTCAGGCCGCAGCGTACCGTAATAGATACGGTCCTCGCCACAGGGGATGCCGTATTCGTTCAGGGTATCCTGGAAGATTTCAATCCGTTCTATACAGAAGGTGCGTTCCCGCGGTCCGCTGACATGGACAAGATCCCTGCAGCTGTGAACGTCAACAAGGTGCTTGATCAGTTCAGCGTAAGAGATGCCCTGGGCATTGACGACGCTGTAGGTTCCTTCCTTGACCGTGCCAAGGGTAATCACCGGGCAGCCGACCGCTTTCTTCAGCCGGTTGATCGGTTCGATAAAAGAACCCGTCATATAGGTATCGAAAGAGATCAGCGCGTCGTATTCCTTCATATCCGGAAGCAGGTACACGACAAAATCGCCGGTATCATAATCCTGATATCGGTCATAGTTCTGGCTTGTATGGTTGTCCGCGAAACTGGTAAAAAAGATGAGCTTTACGTTTTCGCTCCCGGCGGCTTTCAGCAGGCCTTCAACGGTTTCGCGGACCATGTCTTCATACAGCGCAGAAATGAAGACTGCGATCTTTTTCCGTTCCATGAGGCTCCCTTGCCTTTTTTATCTGTATGAATATATTACCACATATGAAGCTGTTTTTTCAATCCTTTCGGCGTTTATAACATTTTTTGGCATTTGTCAGATCACTGCTGTTATCAGGTTAAATCTGTCTTCTCCGTGTCTTCAGTTCGCATTCCTTTGTTTCAGCCGCAGCTCAGTATACTCTGTCCGCATGCTGCCTTATATAATTGCATACCACGTCATAATCCTCCTCAGGAACCCAGATCTGAAGCGCGCTGACCGTTGTGTTCAGGCAGATCATATGGGTTTCCGGCACCTCGCGCATGCTTCGCACGCTCCTGAACTCAGTTTCTCCGGGCTGTACCGTTCCGGCGCCGCCCCGGGCGAACGCTGCCGCTCTCTTCATCATTCTGGCCGTGGCAGGGTCCCGGACCAGGCGGATTCCCTCCCCGGTCATCTCATATCCCATGGTGTACCGGTCTTTTACGCCGCTCCTGAAGAGCCGGAGCACCAGCATTGTAATCACCATCACGGCGCCGCAGCACAGGACCGGAATCCAGGCCATGGACACGTCGCCCGTCATAATCGCGAAGATCAGCGTCATCAGGCATATTCCCGCGCATATAAAGAGCATGATCTTTATCGTCAGGTTCTGCACATAATGATCCCTGCTCAGGTCCACGTCCGCCGACCAGCGGTAAATACCGTCCTCACCCATTGTCACACGGTTCGGATACTGTTCCCTGAATTCCATTGTGTTTTCACTCCCCGGAGTTTGCCCTGAACTGCAGCTGATACAGATCGTAATACATTCCGCGTTTTGCCATCAGTTCTTCGTGTGTCCCGTGTTCGGTAATCTGCCCGTCAGATACCACGGCGATCTCATCCGCGTTCTTGATTGTGCTCAGCCTGTGTGCGACCACCAGCGTGGTCCTGCCCTTGCACAGCTCGTCCAGTGCCTGCTGAATCAGGATCTCCGTCGTATTGTCCAGTGCGCTCGTAGCCTCATCCAGGATCAGGATCGGCGGGTTTTTAAGGAAGACCCGGGCAATGGACAGCCTTTGCTTCTGGCCGCCGGACAGCCGCACGCCCCGTTCGCCGATATTCGTATCATAGCCGTTGGGCAGTGACATAATATAGTCGTGTATATTGGCGCGCTTTGCGGCCAGCTCAATCTCCTCATCCGTGGCGTCCAGCTTGCCGTAGCGGATGTTTTCCTTCATGCTGTCGTTGAACAGGTAAATATCCTGCTGCACAATACCGATATTCCGCCGCACGCTTTCCAGCGTCAGGCCGTGGATCTCCTTTCCGTCCAGCAGGATTTCTCCGCTTTCCACGTCGTAGAAATGCGGAACCAGATGGCAGATCGTCGTCTTGCCGCCCCCGGAAGGCCCTACCAGCGCGTAGGTCTTTCCCTTTTCAATGACCAGGTTGACATGCCGCAGCACATTTTTGTCCTCATCATAGGCATAGCTGACGTCCCTGAACTCAATGCGGCCCTCGAGCTGTCCGGCGTCCTGCGCGTCCGGGCTGTCCGTTTCCGGTTTTGCGTCCATGATTTCGCAGAAACGTTCAAAACCCGTAATACCGTTTTCAAACTGCTCCATGAAGTTGATCAGGGTCATCACAGGAGCAATGAACATATTCACGGAAACAATGAATGCGGAATAATCGCCGAACCGGATCTGTCCGTTATACAGGAAGAACCCGCCGGCGATCAGGACAACGACGTTGAATACGTCCGTTACAAACGTATTGCCCGAAAAGAACCGGCCCATCGCGCTGTAAGCAGCCTTCCGGGCTTTCTGGAACTTGCCGTTCCCGACCTCGAACTTTTCCTTTTCTTTCTCCGCGTTCGTGAAGGCCTTTGTGACCCGGATGCCGGATATGGAACTTTCCATGCTGGCGTTGATTTCCGCAATTGCGGTGCGCGAATCCCGGAACGCCTTGCGCATCTTTTTGCGCAGGCTGTAGGAAATCAGCAGCAGGAAAGGTACGCAGGCAAAGATGATCAGGGTCAGCCGGATATCAATCGTACTGAGGTAGGTAAACGAGATCACAATACTCAGTACAGAGATAATAATGTTCTCCGGACCGTGATGTGCCAGTTCAACCACCTCAAACAGGTCGTTCGTCATCCGGGTCATGATCTTGCCGGTTTCGTGGCTGTCATAAAAGCTGTAAGGCAGCGTCTCCAGGTGGGCAAAAAGGTCCGTCCGCATCCGCGCCTGCATATATACGCCCATCATGTGGCCCTCGTACTGGATGAAGTAGTTCAGGCACATCTTGGCAAAATACAGTGCCAGCAGCGTCAGTCCAAGAATCACAATCATCCGGTAATTCCGCTCCGGGATCAGCGTGTTCAGCATGGTCCGCGTGATAATCGGGTATACCACGCCGATGGCTGACACGAACAGCGCGGCCGTCATGTCCATGGCGAACAGTTTCTTATGCGGTTTGTAATATGAAACGAACCGTTTCAGCAGGCCGGCCGTCTCTTTCCGGCTCCGCTTCGCGACTGCTTCTTCACTCATTGCCTGTCCCCGCTTTTTTCATATACATAAAAATCTTCGGTCCGAAGGTCCGGGAATTTGAAGCGCCCGGAGAAAGAGCCAGCGGTTCTTTCATCATTCCTTTTTCTGCTGTTGGAATGTCAGCAGGAACTTGATCAGATAGCTTCCTGCCGCGTTCCCTGCAGCCGCCAGCGGAATCACCCACCACGCGATCCCCTGCGCAATCGCGGCATAACCGGCCAGCGCGATCGAGTGTGCATAGCCGGACAAAATGAACAGCGCCACTCCGTAAATGACGAAAGGCAGCCGGCTGATATCCCTGTTCTTCGGCGGTGTGGTCGCCAGGTACATGCAGATGCCGCACATCACGCTCTGCCAGATCACCTTCAGCGGATCCTGGTACGCCGCGGCAATCTTCTCCGCACCTTCCCGGATTTCCGGCAGGCAGATGGAAGCCAGTATGCCGCATACGCCCGCGCCAATCACATTCATTAGAAGCATGATCACCTTCTGCAGGGGATCATAATCCGGCCGGGTGACCCGTCCGGTAAACAGTTCTGCGTCAAAATTCACCACAAACCAGAGCCCGGCGCTGAACAGTACTGCGCCGGGAATGCCCCCGCCCGCCTTGAGGTTGACGATGCATCCCATACAGATCAGAATGCCCGCTGCGGCGGACCGTGCCAGAGAGGTCTTCATTGCCCGTTTCCTCCTGCTTTTCTTTGCTTTCTTCATGTTAATCGGAAAACAAAACCCTGTCAATTCTCTGCCGCGCCCTGTTCACAACAAAAGACAAAAGAAACGGCCGCTTAATCGTTCGGCCGTTTCCCCGCGGTATTCGTATGGCGCTTCAGTCAGAAGTTGCTGCCGTTCCATCCCCAATCCTTCACGGGATGATAAGTGACATAGACAGCGTTTCCCGGAATATCCAACTGCTCCGCCATCAGTTCGCAGACCTGCTCCGTCATCTTTTCATAGCATTCCTTTGGAGCGTCTCCGAGCAGGCTCACTGCCACATACGCCCCTTTGTCCAGCTTTTTCCCGCCAAACCAGAGGTCATATCCGTCCTCAATGCCAACCATCAGGTAGGTCTCGGTCTTGTTCAGTGCGGAAATCCGCCTGCCAAGTTCCTGTTTGATAATCTCCTTCTTTTCAGGTGTGACTTTCACGGTCACTTTTGTGTCGATAAACGGCATGGCAGCTTCTCCTTGTCACTTTTTATTCTTGGGTTTCCGGCGGATATACATGCTTGTCGATATACAGTTCATAAACATTCAGTCGTTCCGCGTTCCCCTCAAGGTCGGCATAGATATAAACCAGCGCCCAGGTCGGCACGGGATCGGGCTCAACAGGCGTCACCTGGCACAGAATGCAGTAGTTGGTTCCCGCAACGATCTGTGTGGCCAGCAGCGCGACCGGAGTGTATTCCGCTCCCATCAGCGGGTCCTTTTCCATTGCCTTGTCAAACGCTGCCCTGGCTTCTTCCGGAACCGGCACCGCGTCTTCGAGCGCAGCTCCTGCCCAGCCGCCGGTCAGCATCTCCGCTGAAGCGGAAACGCACAGTGTCAGAGCCAGGACCAGGGTCATCAGTAAACTTACGGTCTTTTTCATGTTCAGATCCTCCTGTGATTTGCTGCGTTTATCATACCATAAAACAGCCTGTTGAAAAAGAAAAACAGGATTCTTATTCCTGAACAGGTTCCGGCGCGGGCCGGTACCAGCAGTATTCCGTCACGTCGTCGGAGGACAGGACGGTCAGCCAGGTGCCGTCCGGTAGGGTGTAATAGCGGGTATCCTGATTCTGCTGATGCACCAGTCCGGGCACCTTTTCACAGTCCGGAACAATCAGGGAAACACATACGCCGCCGTCCGTCACCGTTGCGCAGCGATACTTCGGCAGCCCGTTTTTGATGAGTACGGCAAAGCGGTCCGAAATCTGTGCGTTCGTTGTGCAGTGGATCACCAGCGGCGTATCCATTTCCTCCGCCAGCTCCGGCACTTCCTCCGCGGTATAACCGTACATCCTGAGCGTTCCGGCGTAAATGGCCATGTGATGTCCGCCGTCGCTGTGATCGATCAGCAGCAGGTCTCCCGGAACAAGCGTCTCAGCCGCGCCATCCCACAGCGGGCCGGCTCCCGAGGCGGTGTTCCTGATCTGGTGATCCGTATTGCCAAACATAAAAGCCCTGGAAGGCATTTCCCCGCCGTATGTCTCCTTCCAGACCCACTTGACAAATCCCACGCAGTCAAACCCGTAAATGTATTTGACCCCGGCCTTGTAATAGGCGGGGCTGTCCTGCCAAGCCTTCAGGACCACATATTCCGGTTCCTTTGCAAACAGATGGCCCTGCTGCGCTCCCCAGAAATACGGCGCGCCCTGTTCCATCCGTGCCTGTACGTTCTCCCCTGTGATCCGGTTGTACCTTTCAGTAAAAGGATTCCCTTTTTCCAGCACGGTAAAAGCATGATTCAGCACCGGGCAGGCGCTGATCCGCGCGTCTTTTTCTTCCGCCGCGGCGCCCGCGAACAGCAGCAGGAGCGCCAGGATCACAGTCAGGGCCTTCTTCATCATCTGATTCCTTTACACTGCAGAGTTTTTTGATTGTCGGTTAAATCCTTCCGGGTTTTCTTCCGGCTTGCATTGCGTCCGTATCTGTTTCTCGTCCCTCATCCGGAACAGTAATCAGGAATTCCCCTGACCGCCATTGGATTATAGCACGTTGGAAGCCGGAGAACAATGTGGTTTACCGGCTTCGTCCCGTATGCCGTTCATTTCTCTCTGTTGTACCGTCAGAAAGGTTTCAAATGCCGTCAGCATAATCTGATGAAGCCGGCAGGCTGTCAACGCAGTTTATCAGCAAGGCAGATCCGGGTATTCGCAAATCGTTTTGTCATTACAAAAAGCATGAATTAATTACATATCGTATTTACATATATATTTAACTGTATAACTACATTGACACAAGAATGGATTGTTGCTAATATATCATTAAACATTAAAAGTAAAAATATATATTGTTTGGAGGTAATTATCCATGAAAAAAACAGTTGCATTATTAACCGTCCTCGCGGTGCTTATGCTTGCACTAAATATCGCAGTTGCTGAAAGCTCATCTCCATTGCAATGGCATCCCGAAGTGCTTGATATCCATTTCCCGAAAGCGATAGTGCAGGATCAGCAATATGTGCGTGATCAATGGTACGGCACAGATGTTAATTGCCTTGGTTTGCTTTGCACAGGGGGAGCGAACCTGCGGTCATACCCAACAACAGAATCAATTGTATATATAGACCAACATGGTGATCAGAATACCATGCATCCGACTATCATCGCAAAACTCACGAGAAACGAAACTGTATACGTGAATTTCAAATGTTATTGCAATGGCTATGAATGGTATTATGTCACACGTTCTGATGGATATGTCGGATTTGTATCGGCAAAACGAATTCTCCTGTTCCCCGGCAGGTAATCCGATTATTTATCGATAAAAGATATCTTTACATCCCGGTCTTCCTGTTATCTTCTCACGGCACCCGGAAAAAGATAAGCAAGGATGATATACCGAATACAGCACTCCCGGTCTCCAATCCGGAAACCGGGAGTGTTTTCAATGACTGCTGTCAGGAAGATGTTTTTTGGCAGACATGGAACTGAAAGAACTGTCTCTGCCGTCCGGCTTTTGACATAAGCCCTGCCGGAAAGCGGGAATATGCATACCGTTATTCCAGGAATCTGACTGCAATACCGGCAAGCATTTGTTTCATGGCGTCAGTCGGCTTTTTCAGGTGATAGGCCGGCAGTACCAAAGGACACAGCCGATGATGTGCTTCATTGTAAACCCGAGAAGCACATCACGAAACAGGCACTAAAACCCCAATAATATCAAGGATTATAGAAAAATCCGGCCTTTTTTGAGGCCGGAATTTTGTCTACAGTGTTGCTTTTTCTTCAAAATACATCAAATTTACATCAAATTGAGAATTTCCGATTTTTGGTGCCTTATTTCTCAACGTCTCCAGACGCCATCGGTTTCATCGTCGGGATCAGTATTTTTCGTGCCCTGGAACCGTTGATTTTCCTCACTTTTTCATAAATCTTTTCGAGGTTTGATGCACTTTTTGATGCATTTAGCCACGTAACCCCACGGTCATTTGCATCAAAATTTGCATCACGCTCCCACGGTCATTTGCATCAAAATTTGCATCACGCCCGGGAGGAATTTGCATCAAAAAAATGCATCACGGTTTCAGAACACGTTCGCGATCTTTTCAAGCTTGGCAAACCGTTCCTTTTTACGTTCCAGGTTCGATTCGTTATACACGTCCATCGTGGTCGTGATATCCGCATGACCCATGATCTCCTGGATCAGCTTCAGGTCCGTCTCGTTTTCACAGATTCTTGTACAAAACGTGTGACGGAGATGATGAGCCGTAAAGTGCGGAAGCGGCATCGGCTTGCGCCGTTCCTTTTTCGCCCTTACCTTTTCCTCATCATTATAGTCCCTGATGATCCTTTCCAGCGCACGGTTCAGATTATGAGGGCAAAGGACATGTCCTTCCCTGTTCATCCAGATGAATCCTGAGTAACCCTCGATTTCATCCAGACAGAACCCTTCCTCACTCTGGCGCTTATACTCGGTCTTCAGAGCCCGGATGACGGAGTCGAACATCGGGATCTCCCGGTTACTGTTCTTTGTCTTCGTCGTGGTGACCCTGAACTTGACGGTGCCGTCATCCTGCAACCGGTAGATGAGGCTGTGATTGATGGAAATGAATCCTTCCTTCCAGAACACATCCTCCCAGCGCAGCCCGAGCATCTCCCCGATGCGGCAGCCCGTACCGAGAAGGCAAGTGATCAATGGATCCCAGTGAGCGTAAACCTTATGATTCCTGACGTAGTTCACAAAAGCCTGCTGCTGTGTTTTCGTTAAAGCATGTCTCTTTTCCATAACCCAATCATTGCTCCTTTTCAGTTCAGCGATAATGCCGTCGGTCGGATTGGTGCGGATCAGATTGTCCCTGACCGCAATCCTGAATACGGGATGAAGCAGCGTGTTGATAATCTCCACGCTTCTCGGCTTAAACCCTTTCTCATGAATCAGCTTGTTGAAGAACCTCTTACAATCACTGTACGTAATGGACTTGATTGACATCTTTCCGATATCGTCCCGGATGTACTTATCGTACATATACTTGTAATTCGTTCTCGTGGACTGCTTCAGTTCCGGTTTGTCCGAGATATAGGCATCCCATCGGTCATTGAGCGTCAGCTTGCTTTTTGTTTCGATGCCGTCCAGCTGATCCTTCAGGATCGCCTTCTCCATCGTACGCAAGCTTTCGCACCACGCCTTCCCTTTAGGAACAGGATCGGTTTCCACTAAACGCCAGGAATAAACCCGTTTACGGTTGCCTTTCAGATCGAAATACTGATATGCATACCTCCCATCGCCTCTGACGTACTCGTTACTTCTTAATAGTCTTCCTTTGTCGTCTTTTCGTTGCATGCTGCCTCCTGCAGCAACTCTAACGGACATATTCATTATACCATACACCCCTTGAAAAATAAAGCTCAGATGTCATTTATGCCATCAATAAAATGCTCAAAAATCCGCCTTTTGACATAGGCATGCGAACCGTTCCAGAGGATCCATTCAGCAGTCGGATTCAGTGATATAATCCGACGCAGTTTGTTAATCCCGATATGAAAATAATCACTGGCCTCCTCCGTGCTCAGCAGATACTTTTCCCAGACCGGGATATCCCCTTTCCGGCTTCTGACTTCCCTGTTTTCATCCATTGCAAAGATCGCTCCTTCACATCTCTTTAGGAAAGCGGGCCCTCTCTCCAATGGGTAAGTGCGGAAAAAATCGCATTTTTTACCCCCTATGCCGACAAAAAAGCACAAAAAAAGATGCTGCCTGAAGCAACACCTGAAAACCAAACCACAAATCAATAGAACCTGAGTGCCGGAAAGGAAAGAACCATCATCAGATAAGCCGGACTGACATCCTCATAGAGCGTAGTATGGAAATACGGTTCAATCTCCAGCCCTTTTGTCGGAATCCATTCAGCTTCGCTGATCCGCTGTGTCAGCGCCGTAGCCGGCATCTGCGGCGGACCGAAAAGATAAGCGCCTTCCCGGATCTCCACCTGAACGGAATCCCCTGCCGCCGGCCGGACCTCATACAATCCCGGCTGCCAGAAAACAATCCGGTATATTTCCTGTCCGCTCTTACTGTCCTTTACCTTTCGGCTGGTCCCGGGAACAATTGTATTGTCCAGGCCGAAGAGACTGAACCAGCTGATGCCTTCCCCCTCAATACGAACCGGATCAGATCTGGACATACCATTCCTGACGAAGCCAATCTGGCTTCGCTCCGCGTCAAAGAACTCATAGCCCCAGACACCCGTTCCGATCAGGCGGTATGTGATCATTTCAGTCATCAGTACATTCCCTTGATAATCTTTTCAGCAAATACCAATCAGCTGGAAACACAGTCATTCTATCATAATGAGAACAAAAGAGAAAATCCTCCGAACACTCGGAGGACAAAACAGAATCAATCGGATCAGTCAGCCCGCCCCTTGTACAGCCGGCCAATTGCAACAACAAGCACTAAAGCGTCATGGAATGTGTTCTTCTGTTCCTCTTCGGATTTGAACAATGTTGCGTCTTTATGGAATTGCCGTCCAAGAGCCCTTATATTTTCATCCTTATAATCCTTAATCCGGCTCTTCCGGACACCGCGCAAAAACGCTTCTGCAAAAACTTCTTCTTCAATCTCTTTGATGGAAAGATCAGCGACGTCTGCTTCCAGATCATCTTGGTGTTCTGCGATATACTGATCGATTCCCTCTTCATCCAATTCATTATCAATCAGATCATGGAAATGAGACCTGCCGATAATCGAAGATTTATATGTCGCTTTAGCAATCATCTCAGCAAGATCAAAGTCTTCCTTCTCCGGATAAGGATTGTCAACCGTGAAACGATACCGGCCTTCCCTGCTCAGGAGAATCCGGCTGATATTTCCTTCATCATCTGTATCCACAAAAATGATGGCGTCATATCCTTCTTCTCCTTCATATTGAATAAGAGCGCAGCGAGTCCCGACCGGATATTTTAATTCTTCCTCTCCTTCAGTGATTTCAGTGATGGTCGCATAATCCGTATGAGTAGGCTTTGCTTTGGAATTTACATATTTTGCGAACTGAATATATTCATCTGCGTCACTGATATCTTTTCCGGAACTGTCAGAATGATAAGTGAAATTATTCGCTAGTACACAACGCAGGCGTTCCGGATCCCCGTCTTCAAGCGTATACGCAACTAATTTCAGATTATTGTCTGCATCTCTGACGAGCCCGTCCTCATAGGCATTTATCGCCGCATCTCCGGATAACCGGGCAAGGCAGTTAATGACCTTGCCTTCGCGCATGTTTTCATTGCTTCTGACTTCATCGATATCATCCAGCGGAAGAATGATTACAATCTCTCCCAGCTGCGTGTCCACATGGCAGCGAATATTGGCAGAAACCTCCTCACCTTCGATGTTGTTTTTCCCCAGAGCCATGCTTTTGATGGTACCATGAATCTGCACAACATCTTTGACATCCTCATCATCAGAAAACAGCCCAACCGGAAACAGCGTATTCTCTCCGATCATTGTTTTTCTGCCATTTGGACCGGGTTCAATCGTATCCGCATAAGCAGATTCATCAGCATAAAAATCCGCGTGCTCCGCAAAGGCAATCATCTGCAATTCAATTGCCTCATCCCTTTTAAAGCTGGGAAGGATATCTCCGTTGACAACGTCAACTGCCACCATGTTGCCCCCGTTCATATCCTTGACCAGAAGTTTTACACGAGTCGGATCATCTTCATGCGACCCATGCGTACCGCCTCCCCTTTTTCACATCCCAGATGCAGGCCGGAGATACCCTGTAAGCCCATGCCAGTTCCCGCAGGGACCAGCCGCAGGCCAGCCCGAAACGGATCTGCCGGACTTCCTCAGGGGTCAGTTTCAGCGGGCCCTTCCCGATTCGGTACATATCGATCATGTTCCGGGAATGGGTGCCGTACTGCAGATTCTCAAGCCGGTTATCCGTAGGGTTCCCGTTCAGGTGCATCGCCTCCATACCGGGAGGCGGATCGCCGTGGAAAGTGCGCATCACCAGCCGGTGGACCGGAATTCCCCGTACCCGTTTCCCCAGATTCACGGACACATGGCCGGCCCTGTCGCATACCGCCGGGCTCAGGATCTTTCCCGGGCAGGGCCTCGCGTACGAGACCCGCCGGATACTGTCATACACGGGAATGACCCGCGGCAGCGATCGGACCCGACCCAGGGTAGAAACCTGATAATACCCTTCATACCCGGGTATATCCCGCCAGAGTTCTGTGGAGACAGGGATGGCGGAAGAACCGCCATCCCCCGAATTCATTTTTTTCATGCCAGGAAGTCCTCATCGTCGTCGTCCAGGCCGGCGAATTCCACTTCAGCGCTGACACGGCCGCCCAGATGCTCGCCGTCCTTCACCTTCTGCAGGTTGTTGAGCCCGCAGGCGATGCCGCGGTTCCCGTTGCTGTTGAAAGCATAGAAGGTCAGGGATACCCGGCAGTAGCAGCCGGAGTACACTTCGCTGCGGTCGATAATCGGATTGCAGCCCAGGTCCACGACGCCCGGCGCCCGATCGGTGTTCGCGTTCACGAACCACATGCCGGCGAAAGCCGGATCATCCGGACGATCCAGGTCGCCGTCCCGCAGCGGGTTCTTGATGGCGCTCATGGGCGGCACTGTCTTGCCGCTGCCCTTGAGCTTGCCCTCGCCCTCGTGATACGCGGCCTCGATGGCTTTGCGCACCTTGTCCACCGTCACGGAATCGGACTTCGGAATCATACAGCACACGGAATACCTCGGCGTCCCGCCGTTGATGGAGGCAGGCTCCCAGACATGTTCATAGCTCAGCCGGGTATCCTTCCCGGTGATCACTTTGCAAGGATTAACAGAATTCTTACTCATTTTCATTTACCTCTTTCATATCATTCTCGGCGGTGAATTCCACGCTCGCCAGATTCATTTCCACCCGTTTATCCGAAACAGGCACCAGGGTCGGTTTCCCCTGGGACCGGACCACCAGATCGGCCAGCAGGTTCTGAAAATCCTTCTTCCCCAGCTTTTTCTCCAGCGCGGTCAGTCCCAGCATTTTCCGCTCGTAAGGATCGATACCGGCGGCTTCCACGCGGGCCGCCACACAGGCATCATCCGTAAACTTCCGGACAGACTTTCCTTCAACCAGTTTCCAGCCCTCAAAGCGGCGTCCGTCCAGTGCCGCCTGCAGGGCATACTCCTTCACCCCGGTTGCCCAGGAGACCAGATCATCCACCCGGCTGAGCACGTCCGCAATCTCCTCATCCGAGAGCAGCGGCGGTTCCGTAAACTCATACCTGGCGATTTCCAGCTGATGCGCCGCCAGCTCCCGGCAGGTTCTTCTGGCCCGGCAGTTCCGGCACCACTCGCCGACGGAATAATCTCCCTGTCCGGCGAAGGCCAGTTCCGCCCGGGGCTTCAATTCCTCATCCGCCCAGTGGTAAAGCTCATCCATGTCCATTTCCGCTTCATCCACGGAACCCAGGCGGGGCTGGTAGATCACCATATGCACCCGGCCGATATCCTCATACAGCCTACCGAACAGTTCACACGCGCCTAAGGCGTAGATCCGGAGCTGCAGCGAAGAAGCTGGCACACGATGCATTCCGTACTTAAAATCGATGATCTCGATATCATGGTCCGTGATGATCACGCAGTCCGAAGTGCCCATGCTCTCCGGGATAAACATCCGCAGGTCCACCCTTTGCTCCACAAACACTTCCGGTGACTGCCCTGCGGCCTTCCACCTTTCGAGCCGTTCATGAATGAACTGGACATAACCCTGGGCCGCCTCTTCCATCTCCTGCGTGTAGTACTTCATGCCGGGCCGGGGATCCACATCCGGCACCTCCAGCAGGCGGTGCAGCAGGAACTCACACAACCGGTGTGCCTCCGTACCTTCCGCGGCGAATACGCTGCCCAGATCCGGAAACTGCTCACAGAGCCAGGCCGACCTTGTGCAATGGAACCAGCGTTCCGAAGACGACGGCGACAGGAATGCGTGTTTATCCGGCATCCGCATCACCCAGGCCCTTCACTGCTTCCAGCAGTTCCTCATACCGGTCAGCCGGTACTTCCTTCAGGGTGGAGGCGCCGTACGATTCGATCAGGCCCTTCACCTGTGTGCCGAAGCCCGCCGCGCACTTTTCCGCAAGTACCGCCCGTACCTCCGGGAGCGTAAGCGTCTTTCCCTTTTCCGGAGCTGCTGCCTGTTCAAAGCCGGCAGGCTTCGCAGCTCTTTTTTTCTTTTCAGCGGTACACGGTCCGGCAGCAGGTACTTCTGCCGCAGCGGGCACCTCAGCTTCACCGGCGGTAATTCCGGCGGCATCGCCTGCCGGCTCTCCATCCTTTCCCCGAAACGATGCTTCCAGATCGTCCGCCCACTGGTTCAGCCTCTGCGCCACAGACCGCATCTCAACGACCCCCGCGCGCAAACCTTCCATTTTATCCATAACCAGTCTTTCCTTTCTTATTCGTCTGATCCCGGTTCACGGGACTCATGAATCTCGACCGAATCCACATGCATGCCGACCGGCGTGAGCACCAATACTGCGTACCGGTCCCCCACAAGCCTGCGCAGCAGCCGGCTGCGAATATTTCCCTGCGCCGTCTCCAGCACAGCTTCCTTGCCGCCGCCCGGCCCGCACACATTGACCCGGACCCTGTGTCTGAGCTTCATATCCGTTCCTCCCTTCCGCAGGACAGCTTCCTTGCAGTGGGTAAGTGCGGAAAAAAAGTCGGAATTTACCCCCGGCCGCAAAAAAAATAAAAAAATAAACGAACCTGCTTTCTTAAAGGTTCGTTTAAGGTTCCCGCTTTATACTTCAGTCATCCCAAGAGAAGAAAGGAGACGATCCCATGAGTCTCGGAACCAAGATCAGGATCCTCAGGGAAAAGAAAGGCATTACCCGGACCTGCTGCGATGAATTCCTCAGCCTTATGCACGGCACCGTCTCCAACTGGGAGAACGGCTATAAGGTTCCGGAAGAAGAGCTGCTCCCGGATATAGCCCGCCTGTTCGGCGTCAGGCTCAACGACCTGCTCAGCGCCGAACCGATCACCTGCTGGGAGTGAGCGTCCGCGACTGACAAGCCGCAGGCGCAGTCAAAGCGGAAAACGCCACCCACAGCTACAGGAGCCCGCGATTGACGAGCGCAGCGAAGGCAGAGCGGCAGCGACGATTGATGAAACCAACACTTTCATCCCGGCTTCACGCAGGAATCACAGACCCGGATTATCCTATACTCATAAAAGGGAGCGAGCGGCCGCCGTCTCCCGACTAGCAGCAACATTACCGCCGGACCGGCGGGAATGATCAAGATAGACTTTATCCTTCATACTTCTCCCCCTTTTCACGCGATGCCACAACCCCCGGCACCGCGTTTTATATCAAAAAGGCCGACCATAATGGCCAGCCTGATGAACGACCTTACTTAACCTGTATCATTATTCCTGATTTGTTATTCTGCAATATTCTTTTCCTTCCGGAGTATAAAATGTTATCAGTTTCCCTTCCTCATTCACCAGAACGCTGACGGACAGGTTCCAGCGTTCCTGCTCCTCCATGAGATACAGCAGATCATCCCGGGACGGCGCGTATCCCCAGCGCCTGCGGAACTCCTCCGCGAACGCTTCCCGGGCTTCCTTTCTCCTGGAAATCTCATCTTCCGTATACTCCGGCCGCTCTGCCTTCAGGTTCTTCCTTACCTGGTGATCCTTCAGGCGGTAATACTCCCGGAAGATCGTCACATCTGTGACCGCTTCCCCGGTCACGGTATCGATGTCCCCGAGCTGTACCGTGCAGGAAGACGGTGTGATCCCATCATCCGACAGGAATTCATACCGGATCCTATCCCGTCCCTCCCGGGAATCATTCCTTGTTTCATTGCAGCGAACACCCTTTTTCATTGCGTTTCCTTTCCCGCCGCGGGAAAGCTGCGCACGAACGATGAACGCAATGAAGAGAGCACGCTGAATGATGCGGAACTGTCCAAATCTCTGACTTGGGTAACAGTTCCCATGTTACAGCCGTCAAAACCGCAGGGCGATTTTGGGTACGGCGATCACAGCGGTGAACCCCACAGGCCAAAGTGAAATCAGTTTTTCACCTGGATCTGTGCCGCGTTCATCGCCCACTCGCTAGCTCTCGGGCGTATGTCGTTGATTTTTATAAACAAAAAGCCGGGCAGAAACATCCTGAACAGCTATACGTTCAGAAATGCTTCTGCCCGGCTCCTGCCGTGCTTCGTGGCCGGCTTCAGCTCATATGGGTCAGAACTTCGGGAACAGCGGGCGGCTCCTGCCGCATCATCCGGCGGCTCCAGCCTGCTTCACACAGTTCCCGGTATATGATCTCCGGCCTTCCGGCCAGGGCATCATTTACCCTTTGCAGTATTCGTTTTCCTGGACCTTTTCAGTCTCAGCGTGGGCCCTTCTTCCCGGAGGGAAACATTGTAGTCGTTCTTGCAGTTAGCGCACCGCATCTCTGCCAGGGATCCGGGGGCGAAATACCCCAGCAGCGTGCCGCAATGGCTGCAGTGCATCGGTTCAAGTACAGAGGAATCGTTCTTCGTGTAGTCAGCGTCGTTCTCATCGGTCATGGTCTGTTCCTCCTGTTCATGCGGTCCGTATATTCGCCGGGATCTCGTTCCTGTCGTCGGGCGGGGGCATCGCCGACAGACAAGATTTATAACTCATCATCACCAGCCCGGCGACCAGCTCAGATGAGGAAGCAGCAACATCAGATCAGGTTCTGTTCCAGCATATACTCCATCAGTTCCCGGTCATATTCCTCCCGGCTCAGCAGATCCTCATCACACTCCTCGAACTCAGCGGGATCCGCAAGAACCGATTCCACGACCCGGTTATACCTGACCCTGAAGTCTATGCCGCCGCAGCGGGAGCAGTTGGCGCTGCCCAGGCCCGTGCCCGGTTCATCTGAAAACCAGATGACCACGAAAGCCTTTGCTCCGCACTGCGGACAGAAGATTTCCGGCTCTTTTGACATATTTCTTCTTTCCCTTCTTCTGCGCACTTACCACTTTGTCAGGAACGCGTGGAGCTTATTCCACATATCCTCCGTCCAGCCCGGCGGAAGCAGCAGATCAAAATGATTGTTCTCCTCATGCATGTACGGGTTGACCAGATCAACCTTCATCACCCGGCTTTCGGAATACGGAATCCCCAGCGGTTTCCCCGTACATCTGCACTTGATCAGGGCAATGTTCTGATCATGATCCCAGTCCCAGACTGTTTTCGTGATCTCCGCCCGCATCCCGCATCGGGGACAAGCAGCATACAGTTTTCTTTTCATACGCTTTCTCCCTGGGATGAGGGAAGGCTACTATACCACCCCATCCGGTCGTTTTGAATGGGAAATCCGGTAATCCACAGGTGAATTTTTGCGCCCCGGAAGCCTTGAAATTCCTTGCTCCGACGAATGGAAAAGGCTTTGCACAGGGGTTGTGGAAAAGCGGGCCCGGGCCTTGTCCGGCACAGGCTCCGGGAGTTGCCAGCCAGAAATTGGCTTTTTTCTGATTGGCAGCTCTGCTTCATTAGCACAATATTTTTGTGCTTTCTGCATGATCATTCTATTTTGCCCCGGACGGGATTGCAAGGGGAACATTCCGACCTCGCAAGTATATTTACGGGCACAAAGTGGACAGACATTACCCGGTATGTTAAGATAACAGCGATCAAAGCATACAGGAGCAAACCGCATATGGATACCAAAGACAGGCTTCTTATTCTTCTTCAGTACCTGAAGGACAATACGGACGAGGAAACGCCCACCAGCAACACCGAGCTGAGGCAGATGTTCCGTGAAATCGGTGAGAGCGTCTCCATGCCCACGCTCCGGGACGATATCGCCGCCCTGCGGAAGTACGGATACGATATCGACGTGAATGAGGTCAACGGCGTCGGCACCTATTACAAGTTCCTGGGCCGTGACTGGTCCCTGCCGGAGCTGCAGATCCTGACTGACGCAGTCAGCGCCGGCCAGTTCCTGAGCAGTGAAAAAACCGGCATGCTGATCGAAAAGCTGAGGCAGATGGCAGGACCTTCCGAAAGAAAAAAGCTGCGCCCCAGCATTCTGACAGCGCAGCATGTAAAGGCGCCCAATGAGCAGCTCCTGTATACGGTTCAGACCATACAGGAAGCCATAGACTCAGACCGGCGCATCACATTCCGGCACGACGCATACGACACACAGCTCCGCCGCGTCCCGAAGCACAACGGATTCACCTACGAAGTCTCGCCCTACGCGACCATCTGGAAGAAAGACAGATATTATCTTGTGGGCTGGAGCGAAAAACATGGCGGCGTCGCCAATTTCCGCATTGACCGGATGGAGCTTCCGAAGCTGAGCCGAAAGAAAAGGCATCCCATTCCGGATGACCTGCGCCTGGAAGACCACAGCGACAAGATCTTCAGCATGTTCGACGGACCGGAAGAAAAGGTCACTCTCCGCTGTCGGCCAAGCCTCATGAACATGATCGTGGATCAGTTCGGGACAAACCTGGAGATTCCCCGGCGGGATGAAAACAGCCTGGATGTGATTGTGACCGTCCACCTGTCCCCCACCTTCTACGGCTGGCTGTTCCAGTTTGCCGGGGAGATGACGGTCATCGCGCCGGAGCAGGTATGCGAGCAGTACGCCATGCGGCTGCAGACAGCGATCGATGACGCGCTGGGAAACTGATGTAAGAAAAAACCTACATCTTTCCCTGTAGGATGGAATATGGGAAAAGGAACTGTATACTTACCAACCTGCTGAAGGAGGCCTTCCATATGAAAAAAACCTGTTTCCTTATACTCCTTACGCTGATTCTCTCCGTTTGCTGCGTCTTCCCCGCCGCAGCTGCTGATCCTGTTCCGGTGGAAAGCATCACGCTGGACCAGAGCAGCGCCGTGGTCTCTGTCGGAAAGACGCTGAACGTAAAAGCGGCCATCGCGCCGAAGAATGCCACGGCAAAGAAGCTTGAATGGTCATCGTCGGACGAAGCAATCGCAACCGTCCAGAACGGCAAAGTGAAGGGCATCGCTCCCGGAACAGCGACAATCACTGCCAAGGCAACCGATGACAGCGGAGCTGCCGCCAGCCTGGAAATCACGGTGGTGCAGCCGATAAAGAAAATCACTTCAACCGATACCAAACTGGTCATAGCCCCGGGAACTACATGGAAGCCGGAGATTACCATCACGCCGGAAGACGCGACGATGAAGAAGCTGGCCTGGACTTCCTCCAACGACAAGATCGCCAATGTGGACGAGAACGGCGAAATCAGCGCTGTTGCAGTCGGTAAATGCAATATCATCGGCGCGGCAACGGACGACTCCAGGCAGAAAATCACCATATCCCTGCAGGTGAAGGAGCACGATGTGCTGATCCTCGTCCCGGGGGAAGTACAGGTGAATTTCCAGACCCGGGCCAGTTCCTACGGCTCCTATATACAGATCGGCAGATGGTCACATTCCGAAACCGAGGACACTACGGTCACCTTCAAGAACGGACTGGTCTGCGAAGGATCCAAAGAAGGCTGGCTCCGGCCGCTTAAGCCCGGATCTGAGACGATTGAGATCGTCACGAAGCACAACGGCAAAAAAGTGACCGGAAAGAGCACCTATACCGTCTTTATTGCCCAGACAGCCGTGACGGTTGAAAACGAAGAAACCATCGGCCGGCTGGAAGCGGAAAGCTACGGCGGACATACTTATCAGATATTCTACAGCGGACGATCCTGGGATGAAGCGGAAGCCTTCTGCGAGAAACTCGGCGGGCATCTGGCCACGATCACCGGAGAGAATGAGCAGAAATTCCTGGAAAGATACCTGGCAAAGGCAGAGAAGCAGCAGTCCTACTGGATCGGCCTGACAACAGGCAAGAGCAAGGCATTCTCCACCTGGGTGACGAAGGAGGCCATTTCCTATACCAAATGGATGGACGGCAATCCGGACAGGAATCAGCCGGAAAGTTGCGCACGGATTGCAGCCAGCGAATACGCCGACCAGAACAACTGGACCATGAGCCGAGGCACCTGGGATGACGAGAGCAATACTTATTACTATATCAACGGATTTATCTGCGAGTGGGATGAAGAGAACTCCCCCAACGCGCTGCCGGTGGCAGGCGCCGCTGCCAACGAAGGAACCGGAGCAGACGAACCCCTGCCGGACGCGTCTTCCATCCCGATCAGGGCCGGAGAAGAAAGCCCTTACGGGAAAGAGCTCACCCTGAACGCCGGGAAGGATTCTGAAAACACCTTCACCGGATACTTCCTGCCTGCCGGAACGTACACCGTGACAAACCGGAATCCGGACAACGCAATCAAAATCACCCTGTATGAGAATGTCAGACAGACAATAGAAGGATCTGAAGAATTCAAAACCGCGAAAGATCAGAAGCCAGTGATGCTGTTTCCCGGGAAAACCGGTGAACTGACGTTCAGCGGAGACCAGTTTGTGCTGTTCTCAGATGAAGAATTTGATGTTTTGTTTGAGAAGAAATAAGCCGGACCGGCCGCTAAAGACAATCAGAGGCCTTAACTCCGACAAAGGAAAAACAACCATGAACAAAGAATGGGAAGCCATCAAAACCGAATATGATCAGGCCAGAGCCTGCCTCCGGGAAGACGGTAAGGACGGCTGGAGACGGAAGCAGGAAGAAGGCTGGTATCACCTGTGGAACGCCTATCACCAGGCAGAGCAATGCGAGACCAAAGAACCGCTGCTTTACGCCCGGATTCTGTCCATGATGAACGCAGAAAGCCGGTTTCCCTATTCAGACTTCGACCGGTATCACAAATTCGTGAAACCGGCCGCGGAAGCATACAGCGCCGCAGTTTCCGCCAGCCTGATACCGACAGACAAAGAGCTGGAAATGAATCAATACTACAGCGAAACAATGGCCTATCAGTTTGAAAGCCGGGACCGGGACTGCGAAGAACAGATGAAATGGATATCCGGATATGAAAAGCTGAATGATTTCGGATTCCATGACAGCAAACCCATCCGATTTGAGCAGACCGGAGAAACAGCCAGGCTGACCCTGCAGTACAACGATATCCAGGTGACCCTTCTCTTTGAAGGCATTATTGAATTCCAGGCGGAAGGCGATCCTGTCACCTCATGGATCTCGGAATTCTGCTGCTATCCCTGCTATCACAACAAAGATTTATTATTTTTTGATATCGGATATTACCGCTTTACCTGCAGCAGAATCACAGTGCAGGAAATAAAAAAGGCAGGCAGCAATGAGCTTTGATCCGGAAGTACTGAAACGCCTCGACGAATTATGTGAACTCTATAAGCAAAGATGGGGCAAAGCTGTAGATTATATTGGACGCCCCGGTCATCTTTGCATGGAGGACATGGTCATCATTCTGGAACGGATAGTTGACACAGGCGAAAGCGTCCTTGTCGGATATGAAAAAACCATACTTGAATCAGGCAAAGGTTCACACGACTGACGAAAAACGAAATACCCTGCCCTATTCTTCCAACCCGGTCCTGTATTCACTGCTGCTTTCCCGGTACACTCATCCTGAGGAAACCTTTGTAATTTCTACGGAAAGGAGCGAGACCCATGAAGGCCTGTAAATTCTGCAACACCCAAGTCGAGAACACCGTACAGCACTGCCCGAGCTGCGGGTCCGCTGTCTTCCTGCATGTATGCGAGAACTGCGGCACACTGTTCGACAGCAGCTTCTGCCCGAACTGCGGCGTAAAAGCCGGACAGAAGAAAAAGATCTGCCCGGACTGCGGCAGCGCATATTTCACCAACGCCTGCCCCAACTGCGGCTATACGCCGTCCAGAAAGCCTATAGTGCAGAAGGTGGAGCAGACAGTCGTCCATAAGCACGTGTATGAAGAGGCGCCTTCCCGGGCTTCCTACACGCCCACACAGGCCCGGCAGGCGAAAAAGAAAGGCAAAGGCTGCGGCTGCGGTACAATCATCCTTGTCTTTATCGTACTGGCGCTGCTGTTTGGTAACAGGAGCGGTACGAAGAAGAATACAACCACCACCCGGACAACCAATACAACGAAAGTGACCACAACGGCCAAGACCACGGCTAAATCCGGCCCCACGAACACCCCTGCCCCGACAGCCACGCCGGAACCGGACGTAGCCGCCGCACAGGAGGCAGTAAACAAATACTATACGGCTATGGCGGAAGCCGGCGAGACGCCGGACCCGGACACGCTGACCACTTCACAGAAGGCCGGCATCACCGTCCGGTACACTCTGGCAAACTCCAAAGGACAGGAAGTTCCCGCCACCGCTTATGCCCCCGAAGTGGAAAAGGCTTCCTGGAAGGACAGCCGCGGGCAATCCAGCTACAGCAGCAGCGAGCCGGACTATATCGGCGTGCTGGGCTATGCCTCCGTCTATGACGAATTCCAGTTTGAAAAGAACGGCACCTTCACACAGACACCCTGGCAGATAACGGTTTTTCAGCCGGACAGACAGTTCTGGCAGGAAGCCGGCACCATTGCCCACAAGACTCAAGTAGTCGTAATCGGCCAGAAACTGGAAAAGAAATCCTATAAGCAATATAAAGGCTACCTGCATGTGATCCGGATGGACACCGGAGAGGACTGCTGGATCGATGTGGTTAATTTCGTCACTGAGCCTTACTGGGAGAAGAGCCTGAACTCTGCCTGGGAAGAGGGATACTGCATCGCAACCTTCTGGCAGGTAAGCAACTACTATCCCGTGACCAAAGGCAACGAGAAGACAAAGCTGGAGGACGGCACGCTGGTACTGCTGCCGATGAAAACAAAAGTATCCGGATCCAGCCCGGACAAAACCAACAATCCGATCGGCGCCGTTGTCTATAAAGAATGGAAATACGGCTTCGGCGGCGTGACAGTCTGGTTCAACGAAGCGGATCTGACACTCTCCTATTGAGTTTTTGCCCTTCCGATTATACAATAGCAACCCGGAGGCGAACCTAAATGAAAGATAACAATCCCATCGACTACCAGGCAGCGATGGATGAATTCAGAAGAGAAGAGCATAAACCATACAACCCCGTCCGCAGCAGCAAAAAGTCCCATACTCCGCCCATGATTGACGGCAGTGTGGATTATCAGGCAGCAGCCAAAGCATGGGACAGGGATCAGGCCGGGAAATATGTCATCTATACCGTTGAACACGAGGATGAAAGAAAACTATGAACGATACTGAGAAGCCGCTGACCCATGAGGAGCAGCTGAAGAAACTCTATCTGGACCAGAAGCACACCCTGGACCTGTTTCTGGAGCGCGGAGCGATCTCCCAGGCACAATACGATAAATCCCTGGGTGACCTGACGGAAAAGATGGGAATGGATAAACCGGAATGATCCGTAAGCATATTGTCTTCAGCGGTCAGGTTCAGGGAGTCGGCTTCCGCTGGCGAGCCCGGCAGGCAGCAAACCTGTATGGCTGTACGGGATGGTGCCGGAATGACTGGGACGGAACCGTCACCATGGAGATACAGGGAACAGAGGAAGCAATCGACAAAGTCATCCAGTCCATCGAGTCAGGACGATATGTCTGGATTCAGAACATGGACATCACGCCCCTGTACCCAGAGCCGGATGAACGAGGATTCCGTACAGAATAACAATCATCTCTTAGGAATATCCATCAGCTCCATAATACCAGATATGACAAAAATGAAGCGCAAAAAAATGACCAACTTCAGATTCTGAAGTTGGTCAATCCTTGTCCGTTAAAGCTGCATCTGTCCATTTGCATCAAATTTGCATCAAACTGCTTTTTTTGGCCTTTCTGAGAGCATTGAAATCCTTATTTTTCAAGGGTTTCCGGTCTCAACCGGCTTCATCGTCGGGAACAGCAGTACGTCTCGGATGGCGGCGGAATCTGTCAGCAGCATGCACATGCGGTCAATGCCGAAGCCGATACCGCCGGTGGGCGGCATGCCGATCTCCAGGGCGTTCAGGAAGTCTTCATCCGTGTGGTTCGCTTCCTCGTCGCCGGCGGCAAACTGTTCCTCCTGCATAGCGAAACGGCGGCGCTGGTCAATCGGGTCGTTCAGTTCGGAATAGGCATTGGCCATTTCCCAGCCGTTCATAAAGAACTCGAACCGTTCCACATAGTCCGGATGTCCGGGCTTCATCTTGGTCAGCGGGGAAATCTCAATCGGATGATCCATGACAAAGGTCGGCTGGACCATGTGCTCCTCGCAGAACTCCTCGAAGAACAGGTTCAGGATATCGCCCTTGCCATGCCGTTCTTCGTATTCGACATGATGCTCCTTCGCGGCAGCCCGGGCTTCCTCCAGCGTGTGGATCTCGTTGAAGTCCACGCCGGCATACTGCTTCACGGCGTCCACCATGGTAATCCGCGCGAAGGGCTTGCCCAGGTCCATCTCGATGCCGTTATAGACAATCTTCGTCGTTCCGAGCACTTCCTGCGCCACATAGCGGTACATATTCTCAGTCAGGTCCATCATGCCGTGGTAATCGGTATAGGCCTGATAGAGTTCCATCAGGGTGAACTCCGGGTTGTGCCGGGTATCCAGACCTTCGTTCCGGAAGACGCGGCCGATCTCATACACCCGCTCCAGGCCGCCCACAATCAGGCGCTTCAGGTACAGTTCCAGGGAAATGCGAAGCTTGAAATCCTCGTCCAGGGCGTTGAAATGTGTCTCAAAAGGACGAGCGGCAGCGCCGCCGGCATTGGAAACCAGCATGGGTGTTTCCACTTCCATGAAACCCTGAGCGTCCAGGTAGCGGCGGATGGTGCTGATGATCTTTGAGCGCTTGATGAAAGTATCCTTCACTTCCGGGTTCATGATCAGGTCAACATAGCGCTGGCGGTACCGCAGGTCGGTATTGGTCAGGCCGTGGTACTTCTCCGGCAGGATCTGCAGGCTCTTGCTCAGCAGGATCAACTCGGAGGCATGGATGGAGATCTCGCCCGTCTTCGTCTTGAAAACGGTACCCTTCAGGCCGATGATATCGCCGATATCCATCTTTTTGAAGTCCTTATAGGGCTCCTCGCCGATCGCGTCGCGGGCAACGTAGCACTGGATGCTGCCCTTCAGGTCCTGCACATTGCAGAAGGAAGCCTTTCCCATAACGCGTTTGGACATCAGGCGGCCGGCGATGGAAACTTCCTTGCCTTCCATCTCGTCGTAGTTGTCCTTCACATCACTGCTGTGATGCGTCACGTCATACTTGGTGATGACAAAGGGGTCCCTGCCTGCTTCCTGCAGTTCCTTAAGCTTGTCCCTGCGGATCTGAAGCAGCTCGTTCAGGTTCTGGACTTCCATGTCTGCCATAGCGGTATCTTCCTTCTCTGTATCGTTGGGATATCAGTTCTTCTTGATGGACAGGATCTTGTAGCGAATCGTGCCCGCGGGGATCGCGATGGTCGCGGTCTGGTTCTTCTTCATGCCGATCAGGCCGGCGCCGACGGGGCTCTCGTTGGAGATCTTGTTCTCCATGGGATCCGCTTCGTTTGCGCCAACGATCGCGTATTCATAGGTCTCTCCGTCGTCCAGGTCTTTCACCTTGACGATGGTGCCAATGGATACCTTTTCCGTGGTGATGTCGTCGTCCGCGACAACGGTGGCGGTGCGGATTGTCTGCTGCAGGCGGGTGATCTGTTCTTCCACCTTGGCCTGTTCCTTCTTTGCCTCGTCATACTCGGCGTTTTCACTCAGGTCGCCGAAGCCGCGGGCCACAGCGATCTGCTCGCTGATCTCATTGCGGCGTACAGACACCAGATAATCCAGTTCTTCTTCCAGTTTCTTCAGACCGCTCTCGGTCAGGATTGTTCCTTCTGCCATTTTCCGGGGACTCCTTTCATACATAAGAAACACCCTGCTTCCGCTCCCGGTACAAGGTGTTTCAGGATCTTCTGAAGATGAATGGCATTATACCTTGTTCGCCATGGATTGTCAACGTTTGGACCTGCAGGCGCGGTACAGACGCTGTTTTTATTTCTTCAGCAGGTTAAGGGCGGTCTTCAGCAGATCGCCGACCGTATTAGCCCGTTTCACTTCAAGTTTGATTGCTTCCTTCGCGATGAAGTTCAGTTTGTCGTCCTTATGTTCCTCAAACCAGTCCATCAGCAGCTTCAGGTCTTCCTGTTCCATCTTGTCCGTCCTCTCTTTCCAGGTTCAGTATGATCAGTTCGCAGGGGTTATTGAATCGGGGAACCCGCGGTTTTGCGCCGTTGGTCATTCCCCGGGAGATCAGCATTTTCCCTCCGTCATGCAGTCCGTGGGTCAGTTTCGGAAACAGTCCCTGCCCCGGAGCGTAAAGCCCGCGGCCGAAGAACTGCATCTGCCCTCCGTGGGCATGTCCGCACAGCGTCAGGTCGATATTACGGCCGGCCACATAATCCCGGTACATTTCCGGATGGTGGCACAGCAGCAGCCGGTAGCCGTCTTCCTGCTCAAACCTTTCCAGGAATTCCATGTCCGGCACCTTCGTCCTGGTGCTGGACAGCCCCCCGATCCGGACGCCGTGAAAATCCGTGCTCTCATTGTCCAGCAGCGTCGCTTTGCTCCCGGCAGCCTTCCGCATATATTCTTCCCGGTATCTGTACTTCCGTTCATGGTTTCCGACGGAATAGAATACTGGGACAATTTCCGGTACGGTCTCCAGGAAGCGCAGCGCGTTTTCATTGTTTTTCCGGTGCCTGTCCACCAGGTCCCCCGGGATCATGACAGCGTCGCAGCGGCTGAATTCCTCCAGCAGGTCGTCGAAACTGCCGCTATGCAGGTCGGACGCGACGGCAAGCCTGAGCGGCCTGTCGATCCTGTCCGTACGGAAGGTGTATTCTGTCGTAATCCGCTTCATACCGTCTTTCCGTTTCTGCGGTGTTCAGCCAGGCACAGGATGCAGCCGGCCGCCATCACCGCGGCAAGGATTCCGGCCCTGGTCATTGTTCCGGATACCACGTCCCGGTACTGAATCGTCAGCCCCGCGGAAGCTTCCCGGATCATGGGAAGGATTCCGGCGTTCATATACAGGAGCATCAGGGCGACAATCGTCAGCGCAGCCGCGCCCAGCGCGTATCCGATATACCGCGCTGCGCCTGTAAATCTTCCGCTTTCGAGCAGCGCGATCAGGCCGGCCAGCAGTGCGCACAGTGCAAACGCGGCCCACGGGACGCCCAGGAAAAACCGGATCACATTCGGCAGATCCACCCGCTTTTCAATTTCCTGCAGGCCCAGCCGGATCGTCTGCGGCCGCATAGGCAGCACCATATGGACAATACTGTTGGTCACTTCTTCGGCTGCGGACAGCTTCAGGTGTTCGCTCCGTTCCTCATCTTCAGTCCGGTTCAGAAGCGCGTCTTCTGCCAGTGTCTCTGCCAGTCCGTCCGTATCCCATCGGAGCTCTTCGCCGATTTTTCCGTCCTTCAGGAGCGTGCTCCACCACAGGGAAGCCTGGCTGTGCAGGTCGCGCAGGGTATCTTCCGTGATCAGGGCGGTCACCGGTTCGGCTTCAAATCCGTACAGCCCGGCCAGTTTTGTTATCCGGTCCCGCGCCAGCTGCTGTTCTTCGCGGATCACGGAGCTGCTCACCTGCGCCCCGTCTTCATCCATGGCAGGCTGAATAATCTGCTGCAGAAGGAATGTCACGCTGAAAAGAATCAGGGCGCCCGTCAGCAGGAAAGCCAGCAGGGCGGCGATGGCCTTTTTCATGAGAGCACCGCCCCCTTGATCGCAACATTGATGATCTCAATCAGCCGCGGGCCGAAACGGATTGCAGCAAAAGCGACCGCTGCCAGGAACGGCAGCGCCAGCAGCAACGGGATCAGCCATTTGCATGCCCTGCGCTTCTTTCGCTCAGTGCTCACTCTTCCTGGTTCTCTCCCTTCGTCTGTGCCGGCGGCTCTGGGTATCGTCCTTCATCGGCGCTTCACCCCGCAGCTCCAGCAGCCTGTCACGCAGCTTTGCGGCCCGCTCGAACTCCAGCTCCTTTGCCGCGCTGATCATTTCGTCCTCAATCTGGCGCATGAGCGCGGCACGTTCTTCTTCATTCAACGCGGCAGGGGCCGTTTCCTCCACCCGGCGCGTAATTTCCAATACGCTGCGGATCGCGTTGCGTACGCTCTCCGGCGTGATGCCGTTCACCCGGTTGTATTCTTCCTGCAGCGCGCGGCGCCGGTTTGTCTCCGACATGGCCCTGGCCATGCTTTCCGTCAGCTGGTCGCCGTAAAGGATCACGCGGCCGTCGACGTTCCGCGCTGCGCGGCCGATCGTCTGAACAAGGGAGGTTTCGCTCCGCAGGAAGCCTTCCTTGTCCGCGTCCAGGATGGCGACCAGTGCCACCTCCGGTAGGTCAAGGCCTTCCCGCAGCAGGTTGATGCCAACCAGGACGTCGAACTCGCCCAGGCGCAGATCCCGCAGCAGTTCCATCCGTTCAATTGTCTGGATGTCGCTGTGCAGGTAACGGACCTTGATATCCAGTTCTTTCAGGTAATCGGTCAGGCTTTCCGCCATGCGTTTGGTCAGCGTAGTCACCAGCACCCGCTCGCCCTTCTCTGTAACCTTCCTGATTTCTCCGACCAGGTCGTCGATCTGTCCCGTTGCAGGACGCAGGATCACCTCCGGATCCAGCAGGCCCGTCGGCCGGATGATCTGCTCCACCACCTGCTGCGCCCGCTCCCTTTCATACGGGCCCGGCGTCGCGGAAACAAAGATGGTCTGCCCGATCCGTTTCTCAAACTCCTCAAAGAGGAGCGGGCGGTTGTCATAGGCGGACGGCAGGCGGAACCCGTATTCCACCAGCGTGTTCTTCCGTGCCCGGTCTCCGTTGTACATTGCGCGGATCTGAGGCACTGTCACATGGCTCTCGTCGATCATCACCAGGAAATCCCCGGTGAAATAATCCAGCAATGTATAGGGCGCGTCCCCGGGTTTTCGGCCGTCAAAATACCGGGAATAGTTTTCGATCCCCTGGCAGTAGCCGATTTCACGCATCATCTCAATATCGTACCGGGTACGCTGGGCGATTCGCTGTGCTTCCAGCAGCTTGCCCGCGCTCTCGAACTCTTCAATGCGCTTTTTGAGGTCCTGTTCAATTTCGCCGATGTGCTCTTCCATATGGGTCGGATCGGTGGCGTAATGCGTCGCGGGGAAAAGCGCCGCGTGCTCCAGCGTAGCCAGCGCGTGCCCGCTGACCGCTTCGATCACGGAAATCCGTTCAATCTCGTCCCCGAACAGTTCCACCCGCAGGGCTTTCTGGTTCTCCCCCGCCGGAATGATCTCAATCACGTCGCCGCGCACCCGGAAGGTCCCCCGCTCAAACTCCGTGTCGTTACGCTCATACTGGATATCGATCAGGTCGCGGATCAGTTTGGTCCGGCTGTATGTCATGCCCGGCCGGAGCGAAAGCATCTGGCCTTCATATTCGCTCGGATCACCCATGGAATAGATGCAGCTGACCGAGGCGACGATGATCACATCCCGGCGTTCCCGCAGGGCGGCCGTGGCGGAGTGGCGGAGCCGGTCAATTTCGTCGTTGATCGACGCGTCCTTTTCGATATAGGTGTCCGAGGAAGCAATATAGGCTTCCGGCTGGTAATAATCATAATAACTGACAAAGTATTCCACCCGGCTGTCCGGGAAAAATGCTTTCAGCTCGCTGCACAGCTGCGCAGCGAGCGTTTTGTTGTGGGCGATGACAAGGGTGGGCTTCTGTACCTTCTCTATGACCGATGCCATTGTGAACGTCTTCCCGCTGCCGGTCACACCCAGCAGGATCTGGTCCTTCAGTCCCTGCTTAACGCCCTCCGCCAGCGCTTCGATTGCCTGGGGCTGATCCCCGGAAGGGGCGTAGGGAGCCTTCAGCACAAACTGGTCCATGCTTTTTCCTCTTTTTCCGGATATCTCATTGTAACGGCTTCGCCGTCTTTCGCAACCCAGGTGCTCTCAAAAACTTCCCTGGCTGCCGGCAGGTATTCTTCCGGGTCCTCCATGCTTGTGCTGAAATGGGTCAGCAGCAGGCCTCCGGCCTCCGCTTTCCGGGCAGTCTCCGCTGCCTCGGCAAAAAGCATATGGTGGTTTTTCAGCGCCTGGGGCGTCTTGTCTTCCGTACCGTACATCCCTTCCAGAATAAGAAGGTCAGCGCCGGCACAGTATTTATCCAGTGTTTCGCACGGGCGGGTGTCTGTGGAGAACACCAGGGTGATTCCTTTCCGCTCCGCGCCGGTCACGTCCGCCGGACGGACCTTCACATTTCCGGTCCGTACCGTCTCCCCCTGCTGCAGCCGTTTCCAGTCCTGCATCGGTACGCCGAGCGCCTTTGCCTTGTCCGGATCAAAGACCGCCCCCCGCGGCAGCTCCATCCGGTACCCGAAGCACGGGATCCCGCCGTGGTCCACCGGGAAAGCGCGGATCTTCAGGCCGATCAGTTCAAATTCTCCGCCTTCTGCAGGCAGCTCGTGCAGCATCACGGCAAAGGAAAGGGGCGGCACGATAACGCACAGCCCTTCCACCACACGCTTCAGGCCCTTCGGACCCCAGATGTGAAACGGTTCGTCCCTTCCCGCTTTTTCCAGGCTCAGCAGCAGGCCTGCAAGCCCGGTGCAGTGGTCTCCATGATAGTGGGTCAGGAGCATCCCGTCCAGGCAGCGGAATCCCCATCCAAGTTTCCGGATGCCGACTTGTGTGCCTTCGCCGCAGTCGATCAGCATGCTCCTGCCGCTCACCCGTACATAAAGGGAAGACAGCGCCCGCTCCGGGATCGGCAGCGTTCCGCCTGTCCCGAGCGTACAGAACTCCAGCATTGTCTTCCCCCTTCCTTTTGTTTGATTCAGGCCGTGCTTCGCACTGTCCTTTGTGTTCCGGGACAGTGATCGTAATTATATATTGTTGAGGAGCCATCCGTGCTTCAGCACGGCTCATGGCTCCCATGCCACAGCCGTCAAAGGTGCGAAGCAGCTTTGGTAACGGCGATCGCAGAATTTTTATTTCTGAATTAATTCGTCATACAGCGCCAGGTACTTCGCGGCGCTGCTTTCCCAGGAAACGTCCTTGTTCATATTCCGCTTCACCATTTCATCCCATGCCTGGCGCTCGGTGAAATACACAGTCTTGGCGTTGTTCACCGCGTCAAGCAGCAGGCCTGCGTCGTACCGGTCAAAGGTAAAGCCGTTGCCTTCGTTGCAGTCGCGGCGGAAAGGCGCCACCGTGTCCTTCAGGCCGCCTGTTTCCCGGACGACCGGAACGGTGCCGTAGCGCATCGCGATCAGCTGGGTCAGGCCGCAGGGCTCAAACAGGCTCGGCACCAGGAAAGCGTCAGCGCCGGCATAAATCAGGTGCGCCAGCGTCTCGTTGTAGCTGATGTAGGCGCATACACTGCCCTTGTATTCTCCCTCGAAATAGCGGAAAGCATTCTCATACCGCGGGTCGCCTGTGCCAAGGATAACCACCTGCGTATTGCCGTCAATCAGCCGCGGGAAGATCGCGTCCACCAGGTCCAGGCCCTTCTGGTCCGTCAGCCGGGAGATCAGGCCCAGCACCATCTTGTGCCCGTCCTGCTCCAGGCCGAGTTTTTCCTGCAGCGCGCCTTTATTGATCTTTTTCTGCTCAACAGCGTTGTCCGCGTTGTATTGCGCCGCCAGCAGCCTGTCCGCCGCCGGATCCCACTGTTCCACGTCAATGCCGTTCACAATGCCGTGCAGCCGCGGACTGTGATAGCGCAGGTGCGCGTCCAGTCCTTCGCCGTAAGCGCCGGTCTGGATTTCCTGGGCATAGGTCTCGCTGACCGTGGTGATCATGTCCGCGAAAGCCAGGCCGCCCTTGAACATGTTTGCTTCGTCCTCATTCCACTTCAGCACCGGATAATCAAACAGGTCGTCCCGCAGGCCGGACCAGTATTTCAGGTGCTGGATGCCGCAGATGCCCTGGAACCGGAGGTTATGGATCGTCAGGACCGTCTTCGCGGCGCCGACCGGCGTATCCCAGAACTTGGTACGCTTGTACAGGGGCACCAGGGAGGCCTGCCAGTCGTGGCAGTGTATCACGTCCGGCGCCCACTTCAGGTAGTTCAGGATCGCCAGCGATGCCTTGGAGAAAAAGCAGTACTTCGGAATGTCTTCCCACAGTCCCGTATACGGATTGCCCCAGTCAAAGAACTCGCGGTTCTCGACAAAGTCGTAGGTCACGCCGTCCATCTTCATCTCCATGATGCCCACAAAGAAAGTCCGGCCTTCCTGCGTCTGGTCCATCATGAATGAACCTTTGTATTCCAGCTGGTCTTTATATTTCTGGGGAATACAGGCATACAGCGGAAGGATGACGCGCACTTCGCATCCTTCGCTCACCAGGGCCCGGGGCAGCGCGTACATTACGTCGCCCAGACCGCCTGTCTTTACGAACGGATAGCATTCCGATCCGACAAAGGCTATTTTACGCTTTGCGTTTTTTGCCATGGTAGCCACTCCTCCTGTGTCTTTTGTCTTGCTTTTCAGCCCGGCAGGAACACGCCGGTTTTCTTTCTGTAAGTATACCAGATTCCGTCCGGGAAAGAAACACCTATTCGCCGTCTGCGCGCTTTACAAACATGATTTCGGAAATGCAGACGTCGTTCGGATACTTGGATCCTTTGTATATCTTGTCAATCCGGATCCGGATCCCTGTTACGTCCGTTCTGTGCCCGAGGCCGGCCTTCGCCCAGTCCGTCCGCCGTTTGTCGTCCGCCAGGGATACCGCGACCGGATCCCGGTAACCGGTATCGCCGGCATAACGGAACTCCACAGTCATTTTCTTCACCCGGCAGTTACGCACATACTGGTCCTTCCCGTCTGTTTTTTTCCAGAAACCGTTCTTGATCCACAGTTCATCCATAACGGACGGGCAGTCAAATTCGAAGTACAGATACTCCTTCCCCAGCTTTGTCGTCTTTGTGGAAAACTGAAAGGCTGTATTTTCGTCTCCGTCAATCATACGGTATGGAGTATAGGCGTCCGGATCCTTGCCGACGATATAGCTGGTGGCGCCGGCCTGTGCAGCTTGCACCTGCATAAAGTCCGGATTTCCCGGGATCGGGACCAGGTTGGCTTCATTCCCGGCGGGATCCTTCGGCTGTTCCGCAGCTGCGTCCGGTACGGAATCCGGGGGCTGCGCGGTTTCGCTGCCGGGATTTCCGGAACCGGCCTGTGTTCCCCGGTATTCGATCACAGAGCCGGCATCGTCCAGCCAGCGGTATACATCGTCCGATGTGGAACCGATCTCAGACATCAGGATAGCGTGTTTTTTCCGGTTCAGCGTCAGCATGGCAGAAAAACTGTCCGTGTAAAAATCCATTGTCCTGCTGTCTGTCTGTTCCAGCGGACCGGTTATAACAAAACCTGTACTGAAAGAAAGCTGAAGAACGCAGCTGCCCTGTGCTCCGCGGATGATCTGCAGCCGGGAAGTCAGATCTCCCTCTCCCGCGTTCCACTCGCCTTCCCAGTCCGCGTCGTCTTCCGGTTCCTCCGCCGGCAGTTCATACCACAGTTCGGAATAATCTGCTTTTCTGAAAGCATACTCCTGATCCCTGAAGAAATAGTACAGCTCGTTCTCATCGTCCTCCATCGACATGCCGCCGGTTATGGCAAAGAGCAATGTCCCGTCCTCATTCCGGGTCAGCGTGCCTGTATAATGCCCGTACGCTGTTTCAAATGAGCAGCGGCTGCTGTCCGTCCGTTTCAGGTCCGCTTCAAGATCGAACGTCCTCAGGAAAAAGACTTTCATATGCAGCGTCCCGTCGCTGCCTGAAGTAACAGCCATTTCTCCCTTGTCTTCACCGCCTGTCATCCAGAAGCCCGTCCACATTTCGGCTTCTTCCTCCATCATGCCGGCAGGTTCCGGTTCAGGTTCCGGTTCAGGCTCCGGTTCAGGTTCGGGTTCCGCAGCGGGTTCTTCGGTAATCACGGGGGGTTCCGTCTGTTCGTCCGTAGGTATATAGACAGGTTCATAATGGAATTCATAGTCGTCATATCCGAACTCATCATACTCCCAGGGCAGGAAGGGGCCTTCCTCGGCCACTGACCAGGTATAACTGCAGCAGAACCAGACAAGCGGCTGGTCTCCCTGCGTTCCGTATGTGATTGCGATATGGCCGTCCTGAATGTATACGGATTCTCCATACAAACCGATTGCATTCGGTGTCTCCCCGCCGCTGCGGGCATGCCAGTCAGCTCCTTCATTACGAAGCGCTTCCTTCATTCGGGCAGCCGCCTCCTGGCTGTCGTCGCAGACCCACCATACGCTCTGCAGCCGGTTGGAGCTTCTCCCTTCAAATATGAAGCGCAGCGCGCCGGTATAACCGCACACTTCAATCCTGTCGGCAGAATCATAAATACATTCGCCGGTCTGGTGTGCATGGAATACGGAAACAACGTCTTCCCGGCTCATTTCCCGGATTGCGTACTGGAAATCATCCAGGGACAGCGAATGGATTTCCCCGTTTCCTTTCCGGGGCAAAGGGCTGATCCCGAGCCGGGTTCCCTTGTCGCCGTCATACAGCGTAAAGGAATACCGCTCCGTTTCTCTGACCTTTTCTGTTTCCATGTAATTATACCGGTAGTCCCGGTATGAGATCTGGAAGGTACCCGAAGAATCGTATTCATATTCATCGTCTTCCAGGCTGATCAGCGGATCAATAATTCCGCCGTGGTATTCAGCTCTCTCATAGGAATAGACGGTCCGTTTCCCGTCGTTTCTGTAATCCTTCCGGACAATCACGCTGCCGTTGTCCGGATAGCGTTCCGTCTGAATGGATATCTTTCCGTCCCCGCTCAGTTCCGTTTCCTTTACCGTATTGATCACCTGACCGCCGGACCGGGTTGTGGTCCTGATGACTTCCTGCCCGTTTTCTTCCGTGGTGTATTCCTGATCTGTCCGGTAATACTCCTCCCCGTCCACATAAATAATCATCCTGGTTTCCCGGTTACTGCTGTCGTACCAGGCTTCCGAAGCCAGCTCATCGTTATGTTCGCCGTAATTGTAGTAGGTTCTTACAACCCGGGATCCGTCTTCGGAATACGCATACCTTTCCTCTGTCGACGCCGCGCCCTTTTCGGATATGCGTCGTGTGGCCGTCTGGCGTCCGGACGCGTCATACTCATAAAACTCATAGGAATGGGACAGTTCTTTGTCACTATACCTTTTTTCGTGTTTGACGGTCTTTTTTCCGTCTGCGTTATAGGTATACAGTTCAATGTTCCGGATAACTCCGCTTTCGTACTTCGCGCATTTCAGAAGCCGGCCGGACAGGTCGTACACATTCACCTCGGCATTGCTGCCGTTACGCCGTATACTGCGGCGGCCGGCATCGTCATACTCAATGTGTTCCCAGCTGTTGATCAGCCCCTCTTCGGTAAAATAATAGACGTCCGACCTTTTGTATTGTTCATCCTGCCGGGAAACTGCCGTGCAGCTGTTCCGGTTCATTCTGCGCAGTTTTTCCCCGGCTTCTTCCCCTTTTCGTTTCCCGTCTTTGGTAAAGATAAAATCCTGCGTCAGGAAAAAATCCTGAAACACGCTGTCAGGGCCCATGTCGTAGCCGCCGTAGACAGCCAGGCGGATCTCGCCCTCCCTCTCCCTGTGCAGGCCTCCTAAAAAGCTGTAGTCATTGTCCACAAAGCGCAGTGCGTCGTCATCATTGAGCGCGATCTCGGCCACAATGCCTGTCATCCGGTTGAAATAAGCTTCCATGTGCAGTCCGCCTTCTTCACCGGGCGTAATGATCAGCAGGGTCTCGGGATCGTCCTGCAGGATCCATTCTCCGATCCAGAGGCTGCTGTAGTCGGTCTGTTCCGGTATTTCCGCCGTAAAGCTCGGAATCTCCCCCGTGTTGACATCCGTTTCATCGGTGTTTCCGCCTTCTTCCGGATCGGTAATCATCCCGGAAGGAGCGTGGTATTCCGCCAGTTCAATTTCCATTGCGGAAGCTGCGCCAAACGCGAAAAACGCCGTGAGAGCTGCTGTGAGGAATACGGCAAGCCGGATCTTTCGTTTTTTGTCCATAAAGAAATCCTCCTGAACAGATTCCTGCAGACAGCGTCAGGAATGAGACGGTGGTTCGTTTGGTTTATTGTAGCATACAACACGCCTGATTGAAAGCAGGCTTGTGCTTTCCGCCGCATCCTGATTGCCTTTTATTGTATTTTCTTCTTCCAATCTATTGAATGTTTTGCGGTTTGGTGTATGATGTAAATTGTATTTTTATGACGATTCGGATGTAAGGAGACCAAAGCCTATGCGCAAGCTGATCGAGTTCAGGAACATCGTTAAAAATTTTGACGGTCAGATCGTACTCAAGGGAGTCAATCTGAACATTTATGAAAATGAGTTTGTGACGCTGCTCGGACCTTCCGGCTGCGGTAAAACAACGCTCCTGCGTATTCTCGGCGGCTTCCTGGAACAGGATGAAGGCACCGTCATCTTTGACGGCCAGTGCATCGATAACGTCCCCGCCTACAAGCGGGAGATCAACACCGTGTTCCAGCGTTACGCCCTTTTCCCCCATCTGAATGTATTCGAAAATATTGCCTTCGGCCTGCGCATCAAAAAGCTGGGCAACGACATCATCACCCAGAAAGTCAACCGTATGCTCTCCCTGGTTAACCTGGAAGGATACGAAAAGCGCAACGTCACCAAACTTTCCGGCGGCCAGCAGCAGCGTGTGGCAATCGCCCGCGCGCTGGTGAACGAGCCGAACGTCCTGCTGCTGGACGAACCGCTCGGCGCCCTGGACCTGAAGCTGCGCAAGGAAATGCAGCGCGAACTGAAGCGCATCCAGCAGGAAGTCGGCATCACCTTCATCTTTGTTACCCATGACCAGGAAGAAGCCCTGACCATGAGCGACAAGATCGTGGTCATGAACGCCGGCGCCATCGAACAGATCGGCACCCCGCTGGAAATTTACAACGAGCCGGTCAACACCTATGTCGCCCGTTTTATCGGCGAGAGCAACATCATGGACGGCGTGATGCTCGCCGACTATAAAGTCCGGTTCGATGACAAGACCTTCGAGTGCGTGGACTTCGGTTTCAAGCCCAACGAGCCGGTGGATGTGCTGATCCGCCCGGAGGATTTCAAAGTCGTGAAGCCCCGTGAAGGCGTCCTGCGCGGCGAAGTCAAAAGCGTCCTGTTCAAGGGCGTCCACTATGAGCTCATGGTGGAGACCAAGACCGGTACCAGCAAGACCGTCAAAATGCACGTGGTCACCCAGCACGATATCGTCAACGAAGACGCGGGCGAAAAGATCAGCGCCAACGACTTCTACGTCGACTTCGACGACCTGGAAAACAAGGAAATGACCGACCAGGACTTTATCTCCATCGCCAACGCCCAGGCCTGGGATGAAGAAAACCGGGACATCTCCCTGACGCACGTCAGCCACAATATTGAAAACAAACCCGGCGTCTATTCCATCACCTTCGGTACGGATAAGAAGACCGAGGTGACTGTCAAGGTGTATGTCGTCCAGCCGGAATACGTCGAAGACGCCCGTCATAACATCGGTATCAGCGCCCTGGATTTCTTCATCACTCCGGATGAGATCCAGGAATCCATGGCCATCTCCACAGACCTGAAGACCTGGGCCAGCGCAGAAGCCTGGAATCTTCAGGATGACTCCTCAATCGATATTACGGACGTCAAGTTCGACTTTGATCCGGCGGATATCAGGGAAGGTTCCTACGATATCACCTTCGCCACCCAGGGCCGCGAATACAAAGTGGAAACCACGTCCCATCATGAAGTCGGCGATAAGGTCGGCCTGCTCTTCGGGCCGGACGATATCCACGTGATGCACAAGGAGGAAGGCAGCGTATGAAATCCTTCTTCCGGATGAGTTATCCCTATATCCTCTGGATCGGGATCTTCATCGTGGCGCCCATGCTGATGATCTTCCTGTATGCCGTTACGCGTACCACGGGGGATTCCACGCTTGCTTTTGAGTTTACGCTCGATAACTTCGGCAAGTTCCTCAGCGATCCGACGTTCATGCGGGTACTGCTCACAAGCCTGCGAATCGCGCTGCTGACCACGGTTTTCTGCCTTCTGATCGGCTATCCGGCGGCGCTGTTCATTGCCGGCTTGCCGGAAAGGAAGCAGACGCTGATGACGCTGCTGCTGACCCTGCCGATGTGGATCAACATGCTGCTGAAAACCTATGCCTGGCGTGGTATCCTGCTGAATTTTGACTTTGCCAGCGAGACCCGCGTGTTCATCGGCATGGTATATGATTTCCTTCCATATATGATCATCCAGATCCATTCCGCCATCAGCAAAATGGACGGAAATCTGCTGATCGCCGCCCACGACCTGGGAGCCAATAAACTGAAGACGTTCCTGAAGGTCACCCTGCCCCTGAGCATTCCCGGCATCATCTCCGGAATCACGCTGGTTTTCCTGCCGGCAGTCTCCAGTTTCGTCATCCCGAAACTGCTGGGCGGCGGCGATTATGTGCTCATCGGTAACCTGATCGAGATTTATTTCCTGACCGCCGGGGACTGGAACTTCGGCAGCGCGATCTCCCTGATTATGGCGCTGATCATCATCGCCTCCATGTGGGCAACCAAGAAACTGGACCGCAACGGAGAGGAGGAATGACGGCATGCGGAAACTGAAAAAGAAAAAAACGCTCGGCCAGCGCCTCTCCTCCTGGTATCTGGTCGTCATCCTGCTGTTCATTTACCTGCCGATCGGCTATGTCGTACTGTTTTCCTTCAACGAATCAAAATCCCTGACCAATTTCACGGGTTTCTCTTTTCGCTGGTATGAGAACATGTTCCAGGACCGTACAATGCTCCAGAGCATCTGGAACACGGTCCTGGTTGCCGTGATCGCCACCGCGGTGTCCACGGTGGTCGGCACCATTGCCGCAATCGGCCTTTCCAAAGCAAAGCGTATAGTCCGCAACGTCGTACTGGAAGTCAACAACCTGCCAGTCATGAATCCGGATATCGTCACAGCCATCGGCCTGATGCTCCTGTTCATTTCCGTCAAATTCCAGCTGAGCCTTACGACGCTGATCCTCAGCCATATATCGTTCTGTATTCCCTATGTGATCCTGACGATCATGCCGAAACTGCGCCAGCTGGATGACAATGTCGCCGAAGCCGCCCTGGATCTGGGCGCCACACCCTGGCAGGCCCTGACCAAAGTCATTATCCCCCAGATCTATCCCGCGATCCTCTCCGGCGCGCTGATCGCTTTCTCAATGTCTTTCGATGACTTTGTTATTTCCTTCTTTACCGCGGGCGTGGGAATCAACAACATCTCCATGTACGTTTATTCCATGAAGCGCTATAATCCCAGCGTCAATGCCATGTCCACCCTGATCGTTGTGGTGGTAACCCTGATCCTGATCACGGTGAATCTGATTCCCCGGATCAAAGATAAAAAAACCCAGAAGGAGGAACCCTGACCATGAAAAAACTGATTGCCGCCCTGCTGCTCCTGTGCTTTGCTGTTCTGCCGATGACCGGTTTCGCCGCCGATAACGTGCTGAACGTGTATAACTGGGGCGAATACATTGACATGCAGGTAATCTATGACTTTGAAAAAGAGTTCAATGCCCATGTGAACTACACCAACTTCTCCTCCAACGAGGACCTGTATATCAAACAGAAGGCGAACTCCTATGATATCATGATCCCCAGTGACTATATGATCGAGCGCCTGCTGAAGGAAAACCGCCTGCAGAAGATCGACAAATCCGTTGTGACGAACCTGGATGTACTGGCGGACGGTGTAAAGCATCAGGCTTTTGATCCGGAAAACGACTGGTGTGTCCCCTATCTGTGGCAGACCGTAGGCATTGTCTACGACAAAACAAAAGTGGATCCTGCAAAGGTGGAGGAAAAAGGATGGGAGATCTTCCTGGACGCCTCGCTGGACGGCCACGTCTATATGTATGATTCCGAACGCGACTCCTTCATGGTTGCCTTCAAAGCACTGGGCTGCTCCATGAACACCGACAGTGAAGAGGAGATCCAGGCCGCCTTCAACTGGCTGCGGGATGTGGACAAGGCTGTGCATCCGTCCTATGTGACAGATGAAGTGATCGACGCGATGGCCAACGGTGAAAAATGGCTTGCCATGGTTTACAGCGGCGACGCCGCCTATATCCTGTCCGAGAATGAGGATATGGCTTACTGCACGCCTTACCAGGGCACCAATATTGCCGTTGACAGCATGGTCATCCCCGCCGACGCCAAAAACCCCGAACTGGCAAACAAATTTATCAACTACATCCTTGAATATGACAACGCCCTGCGGATCTCTGAAGAAGTCGGTTACGCGTCTTCCAACGCAGCGGTCCTGGAGGAACTGTCCGGTGAAGGCGGGACATATGAAGGAAATGAAGCGTATGTGCCGCGTGCGGGATATGAAAAAGACGAATTGTTCCATGATGCCAGTGAAACCGTTCGCAAAGAACTTTCTGAACTGTGGATCAAAGTCAAACTGCACGAATAATGCGAATGGCCGGCTGAACCGAAAACTCCCCCGCGTTCAGAAAATCCGGGGCTGCTCCCGGAACCTTAAGCCTGAGGAAAGTATGTCATGAAAAAAGCGTTTTGCCTGTTCTGCATTCTGCTGCTGCTCGGTACCGCTGCGCAGGCGGATGTTGTGGAGGATACCTGGGTCTGCCTGAAGTGCGGAATGGAATCATCCGGCAACGCCTGCGTGACCTGTAACGAGCCCCGCGGAGTATGGGCCTGCGTGGATTGCGGCACCCGGAACCTTTCCGGCGTCTGTTCAAACTGCGGAAAGGAAAAAAAGGCGTCGCTCACACAGCAGGCGGAAGATTCCCGTATGCTGTTTGCCCTTCCCGCTGTGCATTACCTGGCCGCTGAAGGAGACGCTGTCAATCTGACCCGCCTGGCCCGGTATTATGAAAAAGGGCTTGGCCTCCCGCAGGACGCCCAGAAGACCGTGTCCTGTCTCCGCACTGCCGGCGAATCCGGTTATGCCCCCGCCTATGTCTATCTCGCGCGGCTTTATGATGCCGGAATCACGCTCGAGCAGAATTATACGCTCGCGTTTGAATACTACAGGAAAGCCTCCGAAATGGGCAGTGCGGAAGCGTTCTGGTATCTCGGTTCCTTCTACGAGGAAGGCACAGGCGTGCAGCGGGATTATGAACTTGCCCGTGATTACTATCTTAAGGCCGCGGAACTCGGGGATGCAGACGCCTGGATGAGCATCGCTTACCTCTGCCTTCACGGCAAAGGCATGGACGCTGATCCTGCAAAAGCAATGGAATACTATGAAAAGGCAGCTTCTCTGGGAAGCGCGCTTGCCTGTGATTATGTGGGTTATGTGTACATGAACGGAACGCTGGCCCCGCAGGATCCCGCAAAAGGGATCGAATGGTACAGGAAAGCCGCTGAGCTTGGAAATGCGCGCAGCATGTATGCGCTCGGTTATGCTTACCAGAGCGGCCAGGGTGTCGAAGCCAGCCTTGAAGAAGCGCTCCGCTGGTATGAAAAGGCGGCCCTCGCCGGACACTCCAATGCTCTCCTGGTCTGGGAAGCTCTCAGATAATCCTTTTGTTTTGAATACTGAAAAACGGAATCCCGTTTTAGGGATTCCGTTTTGTTTTACGGTGCCGGAGTCGGTACTGCTTCAGGTTCCTTCTTCCGGGAATTTTTGACCGCTTCCACCAGCGCCTGGATCGTCTTTTCCGTCACATCCCCGCCGGAGCCGAGGCCGTGATCCCTGTGGAATGCCTTGACTGCCTTAACGGTCTTTTTGAGCATCTTTCCTGTGCACTTGGTATCGTAGTAACCCAGGTCCTTCAGCGTCCGCTGTACCCAGTACACTTCATGGCTCTCGCTCTTTTCAGTCAGTCTCCGCCTGCCGAGGTCGGGCGGATTGTCAATGCTGTATTCCGGTTCTGCCGTCGGTACAGGCGTGCTGATCGGTGTGCAGTACTGGGTATCCAGCGGAGGCAGCTTCAGCGCGTCCCGCAGTTCCGGATCTGCTTCCATGCCTTCCACAATGGAGACCACCGTGCCTTTGCCGACATTGTCGTGAATCCATTTGGCGTCCCATACGGCCAGGCGGATGCATCCGTGGCTCGCTCGCTGGCCAAGCTTTTTGTAACTGCTGATTTTCATGGCGGAATTGCTGACTGCCGTATAGATCGGGGAATGGAATGCAATGCTTCCGTTAATCTGCGTCCAGTACCGTGCGTAGCTGTTTCCCCACTTGGGGAAGATACACCAGCTCGCGTGGCGTCCGTTCAGTACCCAGTCTCCCACGTCGCTCGGCGTGGCTTTCATGCCTGTGGAGCAGAGCATCTGCCGCACCACCACAGTGTATTCGCCCTTTTCATCCCGTCCGTAGACAGAAGTAACCTGGTTCGCAACGTCCACCACAATGTGGAAGGGCGGCGGATCGGTCGGCTTGGGTGTTGCGTCCGGAAGCACAATATGCACGTCGTTGAAAATCAGGTTCCAGGTAGTCTCATCCACCACACCGGTGTCGTCCATGCCGTTCTGCGTCTGGAACTTTTTCACGGCGCGGATGGTATATTTCTGGTAGCTTCCGCTCAGCGGGCCTTCATAGTATCCGAGTTCCGCCAGGCGTTCCTGCACCTGCTTAACCAGTTTCCCGGAGGAACCGTTCTTCAGTCTCTTGGTAAACGGGATCGGCTCGTCTGCAACGCGGACGCCTCCCTCATTCTCATCAACAAGGAAATTGGAATAATTCGGCGCGGGCGTACTGGTAACATTCGGGGAATCGCTTTTGCTCAGGACCCTGCCCTCCAGGATCATATCCTGCAGTTCCGCGTCGGCAATACCGGTTACTTCCAGGCCGTTCTTTTTCTGAAGCTCTTCAACAGCTTTCTTGGTGGATTTCAGGTAGTTTCCGTCAATCTTTTTTGTATAATACCCGAGATTTGAAAGTTGCTTCTGCAGTTCCTTCACATCATCGCCGTAAGAACCGTGGCGGAGCAAACGGTGTGACAGCGAAAACAGGATCGACAGTGTACGCAGGTCTGCAACGCCGGTCACGTCCAGGCCGTAATCCTCCTGGAATGTCTCCACTGCCTTCTGCGTACGTTCCCTGAATTTCCCGGTTACGTCACCGGTAAAGTATTTCAGTTCTTTCAGGCGGGTCTGCAAAGCGGTCACGTCGTCGCCGGTGTCTCCGTAATGGAGCACCTTCTCCTGTATATCCTGCACGTCCGCGTCAAGGTCTTCTTCCTCCATGATATCCACAGGCAGCGGATTGGAGTCGTCCCCTTCGTCTTCGTCAGGCAGCGCATCTGCGGCTTCGTTTGCCTCTTCCGGCTGCGGCTGGTCAGGCGTGGACGTGTCGTCCGTTTCTGCAAATGCGCATACGGAAAAGAGGAATCCAAAAACCAGCAGGAAAGACAGCGCTCGTTTCATCCGAACCACCTCGGCATTGATCATTGTATGCCGTATTTCTTTGTTTCGGCATATCATGAATATTGTAATATTTTTGTAATGCTTTTGCAAGTTTTTTTGATGAAAAACCGGCCGCTCGTATGAGCGGCCGGAGTGTGCCGATGTGTCAGTCTTCTGAAACCGGAGCGGCCTTCCAGATCTGGGTCTTTCCTTCTCCGACGCCGGCCGGCATGATACCGTTCCGGCGGCAGACAAAACCGATATCGGCGTTGTAGTTGCCTTTATCGCTTTCCACCGTGAATTCAGCCGAAACGCAAACCGCCTCATCCGCATCTTCCAGAACAGAAGCGATCAGCGGAATATCTGTCCGGTGAACCGTCGGTTTCACTTCTTCCGGCGGAGTGACCTGCAGCGTATACACCGCCGGATACAGGTCGTTGAACCGGTAGAAACCGTACTGGTCTGTAACCGTTTCCGCCACGGTTTCCCCGTCACGCTGCAGTACGATCTTCACATTCGGAATACCGGGTTCATCCATTCCCTGCAGGCCGTCTCCGTCCAGGTCCAGCCAGCAGAAGTCGCCGGCGCGGCCGGGCAGTACGCAGCCGATATCCATTCGGGTCCGGTCCTGCGCCATCTTCAGTTCAATCAGGTCGGAGGAACCGGTCCGGTTGAGCGTCTCGCTCATCACAGAGATCATTTCACCGTTCAGGCGCGGATCTCCCGGTTCAATAATCACACAGCCTTCCGGCATTGCTGCTTCAAGCCGGTAAGTGCCCGGCATCAACTTTTCAAATCTGTATCCGCCGTCTGCCGATGAGGCAAGAACCTGGAGCGTATTCCCGTCTCCGTCCTTCAGGGTGATCTCAGCGCCGGACAGCGCCTGCACTGTCCCGCCGCGGTCCATCCAGACTTTGCCGCCGATGGACGTGTAACGGACTATGCCCAGCATCAATCCTTCCCTGTGTTCATTTTCAACCAGTTCAATTCCCGGCAGGACCAGTTTTCCGTTTTCTTCCCGGAAATCGCTGTTGCCCGGTTTGGGGGCAATGGTCTGCCCGTCCAGCGGGAAAGAAAGGGTAAAGCTGCCGGGAATCATTCCGGAAGTCGCGTAACGCCCGTTCTCATCTGTACGGAGCGTATCAAAGACCCTGCCGGTCCGGTTGTCTGTTACTGTAATCTCATATCCTGCAGGCATACTTTCATCTGCGTCAAACAGGCCGTTGTTGTTCTCGTCAAGCCAGAGCTGTCCGCTTAAGGCAGCCGGGATAACCGTACCGATTTGCTGATCGTTCCATACGGCTCCCATGGCAACGGAAAGTGTCACGCTCTGTGTTTCTTTGCCGGCGCTTAGCGGCAGTTTCAGGTTGTCTGTGCGGCTCAGCACATACTGGTCCGGGCAGGCAACTGTCAGTGTGTATTCATCCGGCCGCAGTGCGGGAAGGGCAAACACGCCGTCTTCTCCGGCCGTAACGGTGATTTCCTCCAGTACGTCACGGGAAGGTGTCAGCGTAATCGTCAGCCCGGCAATGGCTTCCTCGTCATCCGTCCGGATACCGTTGCCGTCATGGTCCTGGTAGACGCAGCCGTCAATCCTGCCGAGCGTCAGGGCGCCGCACACTGGGCCCGTCCGTTCAATGCCGGAAGACATCTCAAACGAAGCGCTCTGTCCTTTTCCGTCGCCGGATATGGTATTGCCGCCGTCAGCCACGCGTGCGAACACAGCGTTTTCCGGCAGGTCATATTCCAGGTAATAGGTCCCGGGCATCACTGCGTCAAACAGATAGGTGCCGTCTGCGCCGATTTCCGCAGCGAATGCTTCGCCTTCCTCGCCCATCAGGCGGACCTTCGTTCCGGGAAGGCCTTCCTCGCCGTTATCCCGGATTCCGTTGTCGTTTTTATCCGCGAAGACGGATCCCCGGACTGTTCCGGGCAGGATCATGCCGATGTCCATTCCCTTCCGGTTTTCCTTCAGGTCAAGATGGAACATTTCGGAATAGCCTTCCCCGTTCGTCCGGTTCAGGATCACATTTCCTTCGCCCTGTTTTGTAAAGGCATAGTTTTTCAGTGCGGTCACGCTAAGGTAATAATTTCCCGGCGGTACATCCGTCAGTTCATATTTGCCCTTTACGCTCGTCTTATCCATCGTTACCAGGGTGCCGTTCTCATCATACAGTTTGACCAGATACCCGGAAACAATGTTTTCCCTGCCGTTCAGCGTTCCGGAGAAATCGTCGTCCTTGTACACCGTACCGCTCACGCTGGCCGGGTAGATCACGCCGACGTTCACTTCCCGCTGTTCGGAGGCCTGCAGCGTAAAGTCCTTCCAGAAGTTTTCCCTCCTGCCGGGCCGTGCCTGGAAATGATTGCCCAGCGGATTGCTGACAACTTTGGTGAAATCGCTCCCGTCTTCCGGCAGGACCGCGCGTATCCTGTAGGTATTTGCCCGCAGTCCGGTAATAACGTACCTTCCGTCTTCACCGGAATAGACCGTTGCCACACTTTCGTCCTTTGCCTGCTTAATGGCGTTGATCTTCACGCCGGGCATGGGCAGTTCTCCCTCGTCATACAGGCCGTTGTAGTTGGCGTCCAGGAAACAGATGCCGGAAATCCGGCCTGCCCATGTAAATCCGATATACAGGTTGTTTTTGCTGCTGGCGTCATTCAGGTCGACCCTGTGGGAAGCAGAGGAAACTCCGTCCCTGGCGATGATGGTTTTCCTGCCGTTCTTCTTGGGAACCCGTGTGAACATCATGCCGTCCGGTGCATGCGCCGTCAGTTTGTAGGCGGCAGGCGCGACGCGGTCAATGTACCAGTTGCCGTTCTTATCAGACACGGTTTCATAGTGCAGGCCGTTCTTCTCGCCGTCAAGTTCAATCCTGACGCCGGGGAGACCCTGCTCTGCATTGTCATACAGGCCGTCAATGGTGGTTTCAAACCAGCATGTGCCGCTGACATGCAGGCTCTTTTTCAGGGCGATCCCGGGTGTTGCCGTGCTGTCGGCGCTGACGCTGAACGCGTCGCTCATCGCTTCCCCTTCATAGGAGCCGCTGAATATGCCTGCGTAGGGATTTCCGGCGTCCCCTTTCATATTGAACGCCCATCCTTTTGGAAGGATCGCTTTGATGCGGTATCTGCCCTCCGGCAGGCTGTCAAACCGGACGTATCCGTCGCCGGCAGTCTTCGCAGAGCTGACTGCTTCCCCTTCCTCTGTGAAAAGGCAGACGGTTACGTCCTTCACGCCCGTTTCCTTTGGATCCGCCTGGCCGTTTCCGATCTGGTCGTAATAGGCAAAAGCACGGACGCTGCCGCTGCCTGCGGGCAGGGTTTTCCATTCCGGTTCCGGCGTAGGAGCCAGTGAAGACAGGTCATACGGAGGCATGGTCGGCGTGACCACCGGTGCCGCGGGCAGCAGGGGCTCATCGTCATCCGTTTCTTTCGTGTCTTCCGGTTCGCTTTCCGGTTCATCTTCCGGTTCGTCTTCCGGTACGTCCGGTTCGTCTTCCGGTACGTCCGGTTCGTCCGGTTCGGCGGGAGGCTCCGGCGTGTCGGTCTGAACCGGTTCTTCCGGAACCGGAGAGGGTTCGGCAGTGGGCGCGGGCGTCGGGATTGACGCGTCCGCCTTCAGCGGTTCCACCACAATCGAAATGGTCGTGGTCCCGCCGGCTTCCGGACTGACTTCCCTGGCCACGGTACTCAGGTCCCATTCCGGTGCGATGCTTTCCGGTATCGGTTCGATCCGGATACGTTCTGTACTGCCCAGCGTCAGGGTATTCTCCCCTGCTGAAATAATGCCGGCTTCCTCTCCGTTCTGTGTTACGCGAAAACGGCCCTCCAGCTTAACAATTTGCTGCGAGCCGTCGGCAGCGGTCCTTCTTCCGCAGAAATAAATGCCAAGCGAGACGACGTCTGCGCCTGCTGCCTGGATCATTCCGCACAGCAGTGCGGTCACAAGAATCAGCGCAATACAGCGGAAAGTCTTTGCCATGTTCAAGAATTTCCTCCCGACAGGATGCCGCGACGCGCCGGCCGGGGCCCGGCGAGCGCGTCACGTCTGAAATAATGCAGGAATGACCGGTTACTTTGAAATCGTTTTGACCGTGTGGCGGAATTTATCGTATACATTGTCCACGTAGGTTTTTGTGTATCCCTGCGGGCAGCTGACATGCAGGATGTACAGCGTCTTGTTTGCACACGCAATGATGATCCGGCCCGAAATTTTGACGTTTTCCTTCGTCGTGGCGGTATAGTTGGCGTAAATTGCGTCCGTGTTCATGAACTTGCGGCCGGCGGTATTGGAGCGTTCAAATTTTTTGAAGCCCTCGCTGGCCAGGGTGTCCAGCGTACCCTTGACTTCCTTGATCAATTCATTCTTGTTGTAGTTCTTGTTCACCGGAACCACGCGTATGGACAGCTGGGCGGCATAATCCATGCCGGGGTTCGGATTGGTCAGCGTATAGGTGTCCGGCTGGCTGTCGTCAGCAAGCCATCCGGAAGGCGCCTCAAAGGTCAGGCCGAGCGCTTTCGCCTCGTATTTTTCATAGGTGAAGGTCAGCGGGGGCAGCGGCGTGGGCGTGGGCTTGTCGATCGGATCGATCAGCACGGGCGTGGCGCCGGCATATTCGCTCTTCATGGTCGGAGCGGCTGTCGCCTCATTTGTATCCACGACCTCTTCCTGGTCTCCGCCTTCTTCCTGGGCCGGATTGTAGCTGCCGTCGTCCCAGTTGATTTCTGTAGGCACCGGAGTATCGCCGAAGATATTCTGCTCACTCTGCGGCTCTGCGGTCAGCTGATCCTGCTGGGGCGTTGTCGGGAACGTCTCCTTCTGCTTGCACGCCGTCATCGCCAGCGCAGCGCATACAACCAGCACCAGGCAAAGGATTCTCTTCTTCCACATACTTCATTTCCTCCATCCTTCATACTCTAAACGATCGGTTCCGGGTCTTGGTTCCAATAATTCTGAATGATCAGTTCTGGATTTCGGGATGGTATACCCGCCTGTCCAGGCTGAATATTTTCTCACTGAACGCGCCGGGCGGCGTTTTATCCGTCACCGTCTTCATCGTATTCATCCGCGCGTCCATGATGTCAATCCAGTGCAGCGCTTCCGCTTCAGAGAACATCGGGGGCTTCGGACTGCCGTATTCGCTTTCTCCGTGATGGCTCAGCAGCATATGTTCCAGCAGCACCAGGCTTTCACCGGTCACTCCGGTTTCTTCCGCGACCCGGTTCAGGTTTGTGATCCCCCGGACCAGATGGCCGAGCAGCTGCCCGTCCCGGGTATAATCCGTCACGTTTCCGGTCCTGTCGCTCTTCATTTCCTCAATCTTGCCAAGATCGTGGATGATCACCCCGGCCAGCAGCAGCTCACGGTTCAGCCAGGGATAAATGTCCAGCAGTGCCCTTGCCAGCCGGAGCATATCCGTCGTGTGGTGCAGCAGGCCGCTGCGTTCCGCGTGGTGCATCCGCTGCGCCGCCGGAAACCATTTCAGCCTTTCTCCGGCAATTTCCAGCATTCCCCGTGTCAGTTTCTTCAGGTCTTCATTCCTGAAACTGTCCACGGTGTCTTCAATCTCTTTGAGCATTTCTTCCGGTTTCCTCGGTGCGCAGGGAACCAGCGCGTTCATGTCCACCGGATCATCGTCCGTACACAGCCGCCATTTCTCAACCCGCAGCTGCAGCCGGCCGTTGTATTCCTGGATCGTTCCCCGTACCTTGACAGGCTGGCCGGGTTCCGGTGTATCCGCGTCCGGATCCCAGTTCCAGATCTTGCAGTTGATCTCGCCTGTCCGGTCGGTCAGGTTCATATCGACATAGTCGTTGCCTTTGCTGTCCTTCCGCTTGTCTGCGGAACGGATAAGCAGGAATCCCTCATATCTCATATCCCGCTGCAGCTGGCAGACCGTATAATTCTCCACGCTTTATTCCTCAACTCTGTATAATCAACTCATAATTATGAATTATGAATTGTGAATGATATATTAAAATGGTGCCTCGCCGTTCTGGCTGTCCTTCGCCAGATTCGCGAACGTGGTAAATTCGCTCAGCCAGGCGAGTTTGACCGTTCCCAGAGGACCGCTCCGTTGTTTGGAAACAATTACTTCCCCGATGTTCTTGTCTTCTGTTTCCCTGTTGTAATACTCCTCGCGGTGCAGGAACATAACCACGTCCGCATCCTGCTCAATTGAGCCGGAATCCCGCAGGTCGCTCAGCACCGGGCGTTTGTCGATCCGGTCCTTGTTGGCCCGGCTCAGCTGTGCGCAGGCGATGATCGGGATCTTCAGCTCCAGCGCGATGGCTTTCAGCCTGCGGCTGATCTCGCTGATCTCCATGTTGCGGTTCTCTGACCGGCCGTCCGAGCGCATCAGGCCCAGGTAGTCGATCACGATCAGGTCCAGCTTGCCGGTGTCCATCATCAGCCTTCGGCACCGGGAGCGCAGTTGAGTGGGCGAAAGGGCGGATGAATCGTCAATATACATCGGCGCTGCGGAAAGCGGGCCGAGAGATTGGGCCAGCCGCATCCAGTCATCGTCGTGCAGGGTGCCCTTGCGGACCCGCTGCATATCCACCCTCGCATCTGAACAGAGCATGCGGAGCGCAATCTGCTCCCGCGGCATTTCCAGCGTGAACACGGCGACCGATTTGTCTTTGTTCACCGCGGCATATTCCGCGATGTTCATGGCAAAGGAAGTCTTGCCCATGGCCGGGCGCGCGCCGACAATGATCAGTTCACCGGGATGCAGTCCGGTCAGCATGCTGTCCAGGTCGATAAATCCGGTCGGCACACCGGCAAGTTCCCCGTGCCGCTTTGCCAGATCTTCGATGATCTGCATGGTGTTGGTCAGCACCTCGCCCAGCGGTTTGAGTTCTTCCCCGCCCTGGCGGTTCATTACAATATCGAAGATTGCTTTCTCCGCGTTCGCCAGAACGTCCTGCAGCTCCTTGTCCTGCCCGTAACAGTCTTTCATGATATCCTGGCAGGCTGCGATCATCTTGCGCAGCGTACTCTTTTCCCGGACAATATCAATATATGACTGGACGTTGGCTGCTGTGGGCACGTCCCCGTTAATCTTCATCAGGTATTGGACGCCGCCGACCCCGTCCAGCGTTCCGCGCCGGGTCAGTTCGTCCTTGACGGTCACAAGGTCGATCGCAGTCTGCCGGCTGTTCATGCCCGTCAGGGCCGTAAAGATCTCTTTATGTTCCGGATGGTAGAAGTCTTCAGGTTTGAGCTGCTCAGCGGCGCGGAGCACAGCGGTGCTGTCCTGCAGCATTGCGCCCAGGACGCTGATCTCCGCATCCGTACTGTTTGGCAGCGCCCGGCTGCCCGTCTCTTCCCTGATGTCCATCCGTTCCCGAAATCCTTCCGATTATGTCATTCCGACCGGGGCGCCTGTCACTTTTTCATCGGCTGCACATCCAGTTTCATGGGCGTTGTTACTCCGGAATACAGCCAGACTGAGATTGTCCGCTCCCCGGTTTCCCGGATCGGCTCCCCGATGTCGATCTTGCGCTTGTCGACTTTAACCCCGTGCTGCTTTTCAAGAGCCTCTGCCACCTCAGCCGCGGTCACGGATCCGTAAAGGCGGCCCTTGTCCCCGCACTTCACTTCCAGGGCGATCACCTTGTCTTTCAGCGCGGCAGCTTTGTCTTTTGCTTCAGCCAGCATCTCTGCCTCGCGGGCGTCCTGCGCCGCGCGTTTGCGCTGGATTTCCTTCAGTGCGCCGGGAGTGGCTTCCGCAGCCAGTTTCTGTGGGAACAGGAAGTTCCGGGCATAACCGTCGCTGACTGTCAGGATATCATCTCTCTTCCCGACATTCTTAACATCTTTCAGCAATACAACCTTCATGAAAAACCCACCTCCTGCATATTATGAATATTTTATCCCATTTTCCCGTAAAAAGCAAGGAAAAACCGGCCCGTCCTTGCTTGCAGAACGGGCCGGTTTTGCGTTTATGCCTTAGGTTTATTCCCCTGTCGTACCGGACAGAAGGCTTCCGATTCCGGGGATCTTTTTCAGGACTTCCATCGCCTTGGGGTTCTTGATCAGTTTCTGGAACACGCCCATCAGGCCGTCCTCGTCCATGTTCTCAAAGTCCACGGCTTTCCCCAGTTCCTCAACCTTTTTGGTGAGCTCATCGATCGTTCCCTGGGCAGCTTCCTTGGCTTTGGCCACTTCGCTTTCCAGTGTCGCCTTGGCGTCTTCCGCGGCCTTGGCAGCATCAGCCTTCACGCTCTCCAGCTGGGCAGCAGCGTCTTCCGCAGCCTTGGTAGCGTCTGCCTTCAGGGTCTCAATCTGCGCAGACAGGGCATCCTTCTCTTCCATCGCGGCTTTCAGCGCTTCATCAGCAGACTTGGTGGCATTTTCCTTCAGAGTTTCGATCTCCGCAGCCAGCGCGTCCTTCTCGTCCGTCACGGCCTTCAGGGATGCTGCGGCTTCATTCGCGGCGGTTTCTGCTGCCTTGGCGGCGTCGGCTTTCACGCTCTCCAGCTGGGCAGCGGCGTCTTCCGCGGCCTTGGCAGCGTCTGCCTTCAGGGTCTCAATCTGTGCAGCCAGGGCATCCTTCTCGTCTGTCACGGTCTTCAGGGATGCGGCAGCTTCATTCGCGGCGTCTTCCGCGGCCTTGGCGGCATCTGCCTTCACGCTCTCAAGCTGGGCAGCGGCGTCTTCCGCGGCCTTGGCAGCGTCAGCCTTCAGGGTTTCAATCTGTGCGGCAAGACCATCCTTTTCCTCATTGGCAGCCTGCAGCGATGCCGCAGCTTCCTCTGCGGCTTTGGCGGCATCCGCGGTCAGGGTGTCCACCTGTCCGGTCAGTTCGTCAATCTTGGACTGAGCCTCTGTCGCGGCCTTGGCGGCCTCTTCCTTCAGGCTTGCGATTTGTTCAGTCAGATTGGTTTTTTCAATCGTCAGGTTACCCTTTTCGCCGTTGCCCGAAAAATACAGGATCGCAAAAACGATCGCCAGGACAGCAAGCAATGCAGTTACGATGGTACCGGTCTTCTTCATAGCAGTATCCTCCTGATTTGGTTAATGAACATGATTCCGGCCTGCGCCGGTATTTGTGCATATTTTATCACATTTCTGCCGTTTTGAACAGGGTTCGTTGTTTTTTATTTTTTTGCGTCCGCGCCGGCAAGCCGGTAAATGCTTGCTTCATGGTTTTCAAACACTTTCAGGCCGATCCGCTCCAGTCCTTCCTCGTCCACGTCATAGCTTCCGCGTTCATACGAGGAGACATATACATATTCCGCACCGTATTTTTCGGGAATTTCCGGATGCCCTTCCGGGTCTTCATAAAAGGCGGCAATTTCCGCCTGGCGCTCCCGCGTGTCAAATCCGTGCCAGTACAGATACAGATCGGGTCCGCAGACGATATCGCGCCCGGCAATGGAATCGATCGGGTTCAGGTGCTGGGTTCCGGTAATGAACACGGCGTCCTGCGCCGTATTATCCTTCGTGAATTCAGCTGCTTCCACCGCGTCCCTGCTGAAGGCGACATAATCCGATACGCATTCCCGCCAGATCGTCAGCCCGGCGCTCAGAAAAGTGACCAACGCAGCCAGTACAGCAAGGAAGTGGCGTCCGCGCATTCCGTCCAGCCGTTTCCACAGGCGGGAGCACCAGTCCGACACAATCATGCAGCACAGCAGCCAGGCCAGGTAGAACAGTTTGTTGTTATCGTATTCGTTTGGCTGGAAGCGGACAAATTCCGCGGCCAGGATAATGGGAAGCGCCATGGCAAAGATCCGCCGGTTCCGCGGGTTTTTGTCAAACAGGGCCGCGATCAGCGCCAGGAATGGCAGCCCGATATTTTTGATATAGAACCACAGGTAAAGGTCTCTCATTCCTCTTCCGGAAGGATTGTTGACCCAGTTGAACTGAAAAGTCGTAAAGCCTTCGCCCTGGAATTCCTGTGTAAAAGCAAAAACGAACAGCACGAGCGCTGTAACAGCCGCTGCAATCCCAATGCATGGCAGAATGATCACCGGGATTATTCTCCGGCCCGACAGTCCGTTTTGTCTGCCGTTAACTATTCTGCGGCAAAGCGCTGCGTAGGAAACAGGCCCGAGCGCAAGGAAAAGGTAAAACCACAGATAAAGTTCATAGTTTACAGAGGCATCCTGCCCGTTCTGAAACGACTGCCTGAAAGTAAATTCAAACAACTGAGGCGCAGCAAGTGCAGTTGTGATTCCGCCGAAGATCATATACCTGAGCATAATCTCCCACCGCGGCCTTCGCTGTAATAAAGCCTTTGGATCGCCGTGGATCATGTCATAGCATATTGTCCCAATAGAAGCCAGCCCAAGCGCAAGAAAACTGTGGGTATGAATCAACGGAAGCGCTCCGGCCCAAACGCCCAGCAGGATCAGGCCGCGGCCTTTGTTCGCCGGATCCTGCATACGCGGACGGAATTCCATGTTCAGCAGGTAAAAGCAGGGAATAACCATGCACCAGCCGCCCAGCAGCGTCCTCTGGGGCACCATCATGTCACAGATCACATTGCTCCATCTCAGATTGTTCGGATCCGGCTGGTTGGTCGGCGTCTTGTAATACCCTGTCAGGATATGCCCGATCCGCTCTCCGACGGTCGCAAACCACCCGGACACCGTCTGGCCGATCCGTACAAAAATGGGAGCGTTCGGATCAATCGTTGTCCATGTGCCGCCAGCCTGGTCAAAGTCGTACAGGAAGCCCAGTCCGCCGTTCAGGAAGAACAGGGTGGCTGCAAGAAGCGCCGTCCTTTTGCCTCCGGTCATGTCCCGCGCCAGTATAATCACACCTGTATAGCACAGCGCCATCATCAGCACTGCCGGAATAATCACTGCCGCCTGAAGGCTGCATCCCAGCAGGCAGAACGTGGAGCTCAGGCTGTCTGTCAGGAAGGGATAGCTCAGTCTGGCGCCGGGATAGAACGGATAATCCGCCGGAAACTTTTTCCCGATCAGGCCGGTAATAAAGCTCAGGTGCATCGGCAGGTCGCCGTATGTGCTCTGGCCGACGCGCCAGTTGCCCGCTTCATCCACCCGCATCACATGGGTGTACTGCAGCCATGCTGCCAGAATCGTCAGCGGAATCCCGATAATCAGCAGCTGCCGGAGCAGCGCGTCTTCCTTTTCATCCCATTCGGCAGGTGCCCTTCTGTCCCGCATGAACCAGCAGGCTGTCGTGAGGAATATCAGAATAACCGCACCGCAAACATGTGCCTCCGCGCCGAAAGTAAACCACATTGCGCCGATCGCGGGCAGCCACATCTCCTCCAGCAGGCCGAGGCTCATTCCGAGCCAGAGGCGGCTCAGCGGTCGATGCCGGGGCAGCAGGAAGCGGACGGTCATCACGCCGGCATACAGATACAGAAAAGTATAAATCAGAGAGGCGATCATCCGTTCTTCCCTCCTTCCCCGTATTCCTCTTCAATTCGCCGTGAGATCTCCATCAGACGGCGCAGGCGGTGATTCACGCCGCTCTTTCCAACCGGCGGATCCATCATCGCGCCCAGTTCCTGAAGGCTCATATCCGGGTTTTCCACACGCAGCCTCGCAATCTCCCTCAGGGCAGGCGGCAGCGTAAACAGGCCTTTGGCAATGGAAATATGCCGGATTGCTTCCGCTTGCCTGTGCCCGGCGTCCAGCATCTTTTCACTGTTGTGTTCGTCACAGTTGGCAGCCCGTGTCGCCGCGGCGCGAAGCTGCTTGTTGATCCGTATGTTCTCCATCTCCAGAACGCTGCTGCCTGCACCCATGACGGCCAGGATATCTGAAATCTGCTGGGCTCCTTTCAGGTAGATCACCCGGGTTCCCTTGCGGAGATAGCTTTTATATGGCAGATCACATTTTTCAAGCAGCTTTTCAAGTGTTTCCGCCAGTCGTTCGTCCTCTGCCTTCCATTCAAAATGATAACCTTTTTCGGGATGGGTCAGCGTACCGGCGCCGAGAAACGCTCCCCGCAGAAATGCCCTGCGGCAGCACTGGCGCGTCATGGGATGCCGTGGAACCGTCCGTTTCAGGTGGATCTGCCCGTCCTCGTCTGTTTCAGCCATATGCAGGGCATTCAGCAGCGTCCGGGTGTCCTCCGTGCCCAGCGACAGTACGCAGCTGCGGCGGCCGCCCAGCTGGCGGGTCTGGACAAAATGAAGCTTCGGTGCGACATTCAGCCGTTTCTTCAGGAGCTGGAACAGGCGCCTTGCTGTACCCGCATTATCCAGCCTGTAGCTGGCAGAAATCCATCCTCCGCCCCGAAAAGCCAGATGGCCGGATGTCTGGGTCAGGGCAGAAATTTCGCTCAGCATACAGCAGGGTTTCCCCATGGGAAGCCTGATCAGTTCCTCCTTGACCCCCGCGGAAAAGCTCCGCGTATCCGACGTTCGCATTATGACTCCTCAACCGGCGTTGTCCAGCGCGCCTGTTCCAGCAGCATATCCCGGTGGTTGATCTCTGTCGGAAGCCCCTTCTCCCGCAGATACTGCCCGATGGCTTCCGCGATGGCTACCGATCTGTGCGCACCGCCTGTACACCCGACGGCGATCACCAGGCGGCGTTTTCCTTCTTCCCGGTAATGCGGAATCAGGAAATCCAGCATTTCCGTATATCTGCGCATAAACTCCTTTGTTGTGGGATGATCCATCACAAAGCTGCGCACATCATCATCCAGGCCGCAGTGCCTGCAAAGCGTTTCAATATAGAACGGATTCGGCAGGAATCTCACGTCCGCCACCAGGTCCGCCTGGCGCGGAAGGCCCCGCTTGAAGCCGAAACTCATCACCTCTGCCCGGATCGGCGGCTCCATGTCGGATAAATCGCCCAGTCTCTTGTCCAGCGCCTTTTTCATCATCCGCGCGGACATATTTGTCGTGTCGACAACACAGCCTGCAATTTCACGCAGCGGCTGAAGCCGGCTCCGTTCCTCAGTGATCGCCTCTGTCAGGGTCAGGCCTTCCTGGCAAAGCGGATGTTCCCTGCGGGTCTCTTTATAACGGTCAAGCAGCGTTTCGTCGCTGGCTTCCATAAAGATAACTTCAACCTGATTGCCCATCACCCGCAGCTGGGCAATCATTCTGGCCACGGCATTCGCGTCAAAAAACTCGCCGCTGCGTACATCCACCCCGATCGTCACCGTCTGGTGTTTCACAGGCGTGGTGCTGAAAGCTTCAATCAGTTTCGGAAGCATCATGGGCGGAATATTGTCCATGCAGAAACTGCCCTTGTCTTCCAGATAGCGGACGCAGGCAGTTTTTCCTGCTCCGCTCTGGCCCGTTACAATAAGGTACCTCATGATGCTTCTCCTTCTGTTGCGCTTGCGATCGTCGCGCCCGTTCTACGCTGTATGTGATTCGTCCCAGTGCTGAAGCACTGACTCATCATCATGTCTCCGCTGATCCCTGCCGGTCACGGGCTACTGTGGCAGGATTGCCGTTACCCGGTCATCTTCGGGTTTTCACCCTTGTTTCCCGGACGGCAGCTCTTCTCCGACAATCTTGATCTCAGGTTCAAGTTTTACACCGACGCGTTCTTCCACGATTTGCTGGACCTTATGCATCAGATCCAGGAAATCTTTGCTGCTGTTTCCGGTATTGACCAGGAACCCTGCGTGTTTCATGCTCACGCGCGCGCCTCCGATGCTGTATCCTTTCAGTCCGCACTGGTCAATCAGTGCCGCTGCAAAGAATCCTTCCGGCCGCTTGAATGTGCTGCCGGCGCTGGGAACATCCAGCGGCTGTTTCTCTGCGCGCCTCGCGTTCAATTCGGACATCTTTGCGCGAATCTCCGCCGGATCACCTTCCCGCAGTTCAAACGTCACTTCCGTCACAATGAGATTCTTTTCCGTCACAGCGGAATGGCGGTATCGGAAATCCATTTCTTCCCGGGAAAGCGTAACGGCCTTCCCTCCGGGATAGATTCCCCTCACCCTTGTAACCACCTGGCCCATCTCTCCGTCGTAGGCGCCTGCGTTCATGGTTACGCCGCCGCCGACTGTGCCGGGAATGCCGGAGGCAAATTCCAGGCCGGTCAGCCCCGCGTCCGCGGCTTCAACTGCAACGCTGCCGAGCATCGCTCCCGCCTGTGCAGTAATCGTATTTCCCTCCCTGGTGATCTTCCGCATGTTTTTCCCTATACAGATCACCAGGCCCCGGATCCCGCCGTCCAGAACCAGCAGGTTGCTCCCGTGGCCGATCACGGTCACAGGAAGGTTATTGGCTCCCGCTTCGGAAAACATTGCGTCAATTTCGTCCTCACTTCGCGGGAAAACAAGATAATCCGCCGGTCCGCCCAGTTTCAGCGTCGTATGCTCGCTCATCGGCGCGTTCACTATGGCATTGAAGCTTTCAAACATCAGATATCTCCTTATGATCGGCAGCATGCCCGAATGACTGTGCTGCCGAATAAATCAATTCAGCAATCCTGAATCCCGAATTGTGAATCAACATGGTATTATACCTTCTCCTTCCCCCCTTCTGCAACTCATCCGCAAATCTTGACATAATTGTTTTTTTGTTGTAAATTGTATCCAAAGTGCAGAGAAAATGCTGTACTGAAAACGAGGAGGTTATGACATGTCCCTTACCTTCCAGCCCATGATGGAAAGCCGCCCCATTCGGGAAATCGCTTACGAAGTGCTGAAGAAAGCCATTATCACCGGAGAAATCTCTGCCGGTGAACGGATTGTTGAAACTGATTATGCAGACCGTCTCCACATTTCGCGCACACCCCTGCGGGAGGCTCTGCGCAAGCTGGAGCGGGACGGCCTGGTTGAATATGTCATGCGCCGCGGCGTCATTGTACATGCCTTCACCGCGGAAGACGTTGAACAGATCTACACCATCCGCAACTCTCTGGAAATGCTGACCCTGCCGGATATTATCCGGAATGCCACGCCGGAAGACATTGCTTCCCTGCGTGAAAAGCTTGCCAAAATGGATGAGCTTGACAAGAAAAACGATGTGGAAACCCTCTCCCCCCTTGCAAGGGATTTCCATTCCCAGCTGACCTCCATCTCCGGCAAGAGCCGGATCCTCCGGGTCATCGAAGGCCAGGACGAATACATCCGCCGTTTCTCCGCCATGGCCATCAAACAGGAAGACCGCCGCGGCGAAGCCCGCGCCGAGCACCACAAACTTGTGGATCTGGTAGAGCAGAAGAACCTGCCGGAGTTTGAGAAACTGATGAAACACCATATCGAGCGCAGCAAGGAATGCTGCCTTGCCGCACTGGCTGCCCGCAAGCAGAACAGGGAAATCGGCGAGTAAATACTTCTTGCATTTCTCTTTGCCTTATGATATGATGTTCCGGCTGATTCATCGAGGAGGTTTATTCTTATGGTTACTGTTGTTTCTATCGTGCTGATCATCGCAGCGCTTTTTATGATCGTGACCGTGCTTCTGCAGTCCTCTGAAGAGGGCGGCATCAGCGCCATCTCCGGCCAGTCCAACAGCTATCTCAGCAAGTCCAAAACCAAGACTTTCGAGGCCAAGCTTGCGCTGGGCACCAAGATTGCTGCCGGCATCTTTGTTGTACTGTCCCTGGTTATGATCATCATCACCAAGTAAGGATCGATCAGAAATTAACACAGCTGCTTCACATGAAGCAGCTGCGTTTTTTATTCTTCGATTCCATTGATCCGGAACCGGAGCCTCCTCGGTTCGATCCCTTTCTTTTCACCAAGTTCATACATTTCCTGCATGAGCTTCGCCTTGGCCACGCGCTCCGTCACTTCTTCCGAGGAAACGCTCACCTGCAGATCCGGATAATCCGGATGCTCGCAGACCAGCATATAGACTGCCGGTTCCTGCCCGCGGTCCACATGCCAGCGGATCCGGATCAGGTCTTTCTCTTCCATCATCAGCCGATTCCCTCCGTAACCAGGATCTTCTTTGCCACCGATACGCATTCCGGGATTCCGGCGCCGCTTGCCATGTCAGGTCTCCCGCCGCCGCGGGCAACCCGCTTGATCAGTTCGTTCATATCAGTCTTCACATCGGCCGACCTGGCAAACGTCAGCCGCTCACCGGCACACAGCAGGACTGCCCGTCCTTTGGCGCTGATGTATTCCGATACCGCCGCTGTCACTGCCTTGCCGTCCGTTTCCGGCAGAACAAACGCGCAAAGTGTCACGCCGCTGATCTCTTCTCCTGCTTCTTCCATTTTTGCCAGGATTTCCCTGGTTTCCAGCCTGTTTGCGCGCTTTTCCGCTTCAGACAGCCGGTATTTCAGTTCTGCCGCGGCGGAAGAAAGTTTTTCCACCGGGCAGCTCAGGGCGGCGCCGGCCTTGTCGGCAAAACGCATATAGGTCTGGAACAGGCTCACCGCCCGTCCTCCGCACACAAACGAGACGCGGATTTTTCCCTTTGCCGGAATCGCGGAGATGATTTTCAGCAGGCCGATCCGTCCGGTGGAAGCCGGATGCGTTCCGCCGCATGCAACCATCTCAAAATCACCCATGGCTACGATCCGCACATGTTCCGTCACCGTCGGCGCTTTGCGGAGCGGAAGTTTTTTCAGTTCGTCCTTCTCCGGGAACCAGCAGCGGATCGGCGCGTCCATCCGGATACGCTCATTCACCGTGTTTTCCAGCATCAGTATCTCTTCATCAGTCAGGTGTGTCCGCTCGTCCGGCATGGACACGTCGATGCTGGACTCCGTCTGTCCCAGATGCAGTCCGATCGTCGTCCCGCCGAGTTTTTCCCAGATCGCGCCGGCCAGCATATGCTCGCCGCCATGCTGTTCCATATGGTCCGTCCGCCGTGCTCCGTCAATTTCTCCGTGCACCGCTGTCCCGGCAGGAATCTCCCTGTCAACCGTGTGAATGACCTCGCCTTCCGCGTCCGCCTCCACATCCGTGACCCTGGCCTTCACTTTCCCGTATCCCAGCGTCCCGGTATCGAACGGCTGCCCGCCCGACGTCGGATAGAAAGCGCTCCGGTCCAGCGTCACTTCCCACTCTCCCGGCCGCTTTCCGTTCTTCACTGATGTAACAACCGCATCAAACGCCCAAAGATATGCGTCGTCGTAGTATAGTCTTTCAGTCATCAGTAACTCCATAACTATGAATTATGAATTGTGTTAAACCATTTGCTCCGGATGATAATACTCGTCAAATTCTTCTTCACTGAGGAATCCCAAGGCAAGGCAGGCCTCTTTCACGCTTGTCCCCTCTTTATGCGCCTTCTGTGCTGTTTTCGCGGCATTCTCATACCCGATCTTCGGCGACAGCGCCGTTACCAGCATCAGCGACCGGTCCACATTCTCCTTCATCTTTTCCCGGTTCGCCTGAATCCCGCTGACGCACCGTTCCCGGAACGAATCCATGCTCTCCCGAAGCAGTCGGGCGCTCTGCAGGAAATTGTAGGCGCATACCGGCATAAACACATTCAGCTCAAAATTTCCCTGGCTCGCGGCAATCCCTACGGTCACGTCGTTGCCCATCACCTGGGCGGCGACCATGGTCACCTGCTCGCACTGGGTGGGATTTACCTTGCCCGGCATGATGGAGGATCCCGGTTCGTTTTCCGGGATCGTGATCTCGCCCAGCCCCAGACGCGGTCCGCTGGCCAGCCACCGGATATCATTGGCAATTTTCATCAGGTCCGCTGCCAGCGCTTTCAGCGCGCCGTGGGCAAACACCATCTCATCCCTTGATGTCAGGGCATGGAACTTGTTCTCCGCCGTGACAAACGGCAGCCCGGTCTCTTCCGCGATCTTTGCGGCGGAAAGCGTATCGAAGCCCGCTGGCGCGTTCAGTCCGGTGCCGACTGCCGTGCCGCCCAGCGCCAGGGAAAGCAGGGGCTTCTCCGCCTGCCGCAGCAGCTCTTCATCCTTTTCCAGGCTGGCCCGCCAGCCGGAAATCTCCTGGGAGAACAGGATGGGCGTCGCGTCCTGCAGATGGGTCCTGCCGCACTTAAGCGCATCCGTGTTTTCTTTTTCCAGGCGGATAAGTTCTTCCTTCAGGCGCGCATTTGCGGCGATCGTCCCCTCCAGCGCTTCCGCCGCGGCAATATGCATGGCTGTCGGGAAAGTATCGTTGGAGGACTGGCTCATGTTCACGTCGTCATTCGGGTGCAGGAGCCTCCTGCCGGCGATCTCGTTTCCCCGGTTCGCGATGACTTCGTTCATATTCATGTTGCTCTGGGTACCGGAGCCCGTCTGCCAGACCACCAGCGGAAAATGCCCGTCCAGTTTCCCGTCCAGGATTTCTTCTGCGGCTCTCCTGATCGCGTCGTACTTTTCTGCGGTCATCTTCTCCGGCTTCAGTTCCCGGTTGGCAAGCGCCGCCGCTTTTTTCAGCACAGCAAAGGCCCGGATAATTTCCTCCGGCATGGTTTCCTTCCCCGCGCCGATCGGAAAATTGTTCCGGCTTCTCTCTGTCTGTGCGCCCCAGTAACGATCCGCCGGAACGCGGACTTCTCCCATGGAATCGTGCTCTGTCCTGTATGTCATGTCCTGCTCCTGTTCTGTTATTCCCCTTCGGTGAATGTGGAGAGTCCGCCGGAAATCCAGCCCCAGACGCCATCCACCCAGATATAATACCATACCCTGCTGCCGTGTGTTTCAGATCCGTAGCACGGATATCTGTCCTCGCCGTGTACCCTTGCCACCATGGCATGTTCGATGCCCGCGGATCTCCGTACGATCATTGCGTCATTCGCGGCGCCGGTCACGGTAACCATGCCGGTCCGGCCGGCTCCGTCAGGAGAGGAAACCGGATAACCCAGTTCACTGTTTCCGGTATATACTTTCCCGTCGATCAGGAGAGCCGCTTCGGCTCTGTTGATGAAGCCGCGGGTCAGCTGCCCGTTCAGTGTCGTTTCGATATACCACCAGTTGCCGGTGTAGGTATATTTCCCAAGAACCGTAATGTCCGTTCCGTCTGCCAGCGCGCCGTAAGGAGTGCTGTTGTCACGCGGGTTGTCCGTGATCTCAGTCTCCCCTGCGAGCCGGGCCGGAATTGCGGAAAAGCTGATATTCTGTTTCCCGGCCTGGTATCTTTGACTGTATTCCGGAGGAATATACCCGACGCGTGCCTGCGGATCCTTCTCGTCTTTTTTGCCGATGTCATAGCGGACCATCAGCCAGCCGTCGACATAACCCAGCACGCCTATCTTCCTGTGAACATTGCAGCTTGCTTTTCCGTCGTTCAGGCGGATTGAATCTTTGGAAGGTGCGGTATAGACAGGAGCGGATCCTGTTCCGATACCGTCTTCCTTATCTGTAAACTTGAAATCAGGTACCTGCAGCAACTGCGCAACCGTCTCCGATTCAGCCGCCGGGCAGGAGGAACCGCTTTCCGCAAGCGTGCCTCCGCAGAGAAATATCAGTGCCAGAGTGAGTACCGCCGCTGTGATTCTCCTGCTCTTTCCCATAAATGTATCCTCCTTTTTTTCTCGGTTCATCATACCATAACGTACGTATACCCCGCAAACAGAAACAGCGTTTATACCATTGCCCTGATCAGGTTTTTATAGAAGTCCACCGCACCGGGCAGGCAGTTGTACTCAATGTTCTCATTCAGCCCGTGCATGCCCTTCATCTGTTCCGGTCCGTAGATTACTGGTGCGAACCGGATCACATTCTCACAGATCCTCTGGTAGAACCGTGAATCCGTTGCCCCTGTCATCACATACGGGCTGCCCGCGCATCCCGGGAATGTCTCCCCGATCACCCGCTGCACTGTGTTGAAAGCCTCACCGTGAATATCCGCCGGTTCCGTATAGTCGTTTGCGCTGAGCACCTCCATCTTCAGGCCGTGCTTCTCCGCAATCTTCCGGACGATTCCGAGGCTTTCCTCCATACCCTGGTGCGGAATGAACCGCATATCGGCACACACGGAAGCTTCCTGGGGCATCACGTTGCAGGCATCCGATCCGCTCATCATCGTAAAGGCGATCGTTGTCCGGATCATGGCGCCTGCCTGCGCGCTGATCAGCGGCAGCGCCTTCAGCAGCACAGGCCGGAACAGCCACAGATTGGTAAACACCAGTTTCAGCGGGAAGCCCGCGTACGGAGCCAGCGTTTCAAACATCGCAGCAACTTCGTTCGGCATCTTCCTCCTGAAGACCGGGTGCGTCTCAATCTCATTCACAAAAGCCGCCAGCCGGGCCACCGGAGAATGCGCTTTCGGAGCGCTGGCATGCCCGCCTTCAGAGGCTGCCGTGAATTTCACATCCGCCTTGCCTTTCTCAAACACGCCGACCATCGCGAAGTTCCCGTGGATTCCGCCGATGGGTTCGCTGATAATGCCTCCGCCCTCGTCACAGACCAGGTACGGCTTCACGCCGCGTTTTTCAAGTTCTGCCACGATCTTCGGGCAGCCGTCCCCGCCCCATTCCTCTGTGCAGGAGGAGGACAGGTATACATCCTGAGGCGGCGTATAACCGGCAGCAAGCAGTTCCTCAGCAGCCTGGAAAAAGGCCATCACAGAGCACTTGGTATCGGAAGCGCCGCGCCCCCAGACTTTCCCGTCCGCAATATCGCCGGAAAAGGGCCCGTGCTCCCATTCGCCTTCCACCGGCACCACGTCCTGATGGCTCATCAGTACCAGCGGCCTGTCGTCCTTCCCGCCCTTCCAGTGATACAGCAGGCTGCCGTCGATCTCGGTTTTTTCCAGTCTTTCATGCACCAGCGGAAACAGTTCCTCCAGCACTTTGTGAAACGCCAGGAACTTCTCCCGCTGTTCTTCGCCCGGGACGGATACTGTTTCGCACCGGACCATGGCAGACAGCTTTTCGGCATAGCCCGTCGCCCTCTCCGGATCCGGATCGGGGATGTAGGTCGACTGCCTGTTCGGGATCATCAGCGTATGGAGCACCGCCGCCAGAAGCAGCAGCAGGACCAGGCCGGCGATTCCGAGAAGGATCCACAGGACGATCATTCTCCCGCCGCCCCCTTCGTCTCTTTCCGGTATTTCAGCCAGGCAAGCAGGATCGCCAGCGCGCCGCTGGGGATAATCATGAAACTGGTGGAGGATGTCAGTGACGGCACCAGCGTGAACAGCACGACCATCACCGCCAGCGGAACCATCGCGAGCCGCGGATCCTTCCTGTAATACTTGTATGCCATCGCGCCGAACAGTGCGGGCACGACGTTCGCAAACGCCGGTGCCAGTACCGGGTTCTGCAGAACCGGCTGCAGCGGGATCAGAAGCACCACGCCCAGCGCGAGCACAACAATCGTCACCAGAGAGGATGTCGCGATCGACAGTGTAGCGATGACTTCGTTCTCGGCAGTTCCGGACTTCGCGTCCACCAGTTCCTTTGCGTTCATCGCACAAGGGATCTTCATGTTGATCAGGTTCCCGGTGATAAAGGCAAGATAGCTTCCGCCGGCGCCCAGCATCGGCGTATAGACCAGGAACTCGACCACGCTGGACACGGTCCACACCAGCCCGACAGAGAGAAATGCCCGCGCTACTGCGCCCAGGTCCGGGGACGCGCCCAGCAGCGTACCGATGGCAAACGGCGCGCCGACCAGCAGTACCAGTGTGATTACGGAAACAATCCGGCCGATCCGGTGGGTGGATTTCAGGTAAGCTTCATAGGTCTTCTGCTTTTCCATATTCCCATCCCCTTTCTCAGTGTCCGATCAGAACCGCGGCAAGCATACCGATCAGCATGCTTCCCGCGATGGAGAAGTTGTCCAGCCAGGCCATGCCTTTCTTTTCGGAAAAGTATGTGAATACCGACATCGCCAGTGCCGCGGCCGCCACGACCACCAGCGGTGTCCAGCTGCCGGAAAAGGAAAACAGCTTTTTGTTCCCGGAGATGAATTCTCCCACATAGCTGCCGATATACGCGCTCACCATGCCGATGAACATCGCCGCCATCGCTTTGTCGCCGAATCCGCCGCCTTTGCGGGTTTCCGTCTTCCCGCCCTGCTGCAGTTTGTGCAGGTATCTTTTGTTGAACAGGGTGCTCAGGATCATGCCCCACATGATGCAGATGCTCATCAGCAGCGCTATCGTCGGAAACGCCTGTGCCGTCATCTGGCCGGAGCCCAGCGAAACGCCAAGCTGCTCAGCCGCGGCGTCCGCCACCTGCGTTTCATAATGCAGCGCGCCGATCACGGACAGCCGCAGCCACGGCCACGGCACGCCCAGGCTTCCGCTCAGCGCGAGCACGCCCAGCAAAATGCCGACGCTGGGCAGTACGGAAAACGTCGCGCTGGCTGTCACTGCCCGTTTCATGCGGGTCACGTCCATACCCAGCGCCTTGCCGGCGCGCCAGGCGCGGATCATAAAGATCACGCAGACCACGGCGATAAACGCCACGATCGAACCGCAGATGAGATACACCCCTCCGCCGTTCAGCTGTTCCAGAACAGTCATGATTGTTTCCTCCGGTTACTCAGAAAGATTGGTTTCAACAGGATTATAGTACTTCAGCATTCCGCCTTCAAGCAGCAGATCGTTTCAGAATCAGCGGCAATATGTTTTCAGGATGCATGATCCTGTAAACTGTCTGTCGCCTTCCCTTCTCACTGCAGGCACTGGGAAAAACAAAAGATTCTGTTACTCGACAAACTTTCATGAACGTTGTATCATTCAACTTGATGAATTGACTGAAAAACGCTTTGTCTTCATGCGGCAACGGACTTCGAAAGGAGCAGGCATATGAATGGAAGAAAAAAGAACAGTTGCCTTGTTCCGGCCGTAGCCTGGATACTTTTGTTTTCGTTTTTGTGTCCGGTGCTGTCTTTGGCTGATACGAGGACCGGCAACGATCAGAAACTGGATTTTTCAGGCACTGGCCACGATGTTCTTTATTCTCCATCCTATAATCGATTCGCAAATTATTATGGAATTTTCAAAACATCAGATGCAGATCATTGTATAAATATGTTCAATCGGGCCATTAAAGCCCTGAATCCCCATGTGCCGGTCTATCTTTATTTTGTTGAGAGTTCCCGTTCTCATCCGTTGAAAGCCAGTTTTGACGAAAACTCCGGATATTACAATTATCTCTGTACCAGGCTTCATGCGGACAAACATGATCATCTGAAATTCAGTACTTTCGGGCAGTTCTGTGAATACTTTTATTCTACAGACCACCATTGGAATCATCGCGGTGCTTATCAGGGATATGTGGATATCATACGCATGATCTTCGGTGATCAGGAAGAAATCCAGGTGCCCGAGGAAGAAGTTGTTTTGCCGGTACTGTATAACGGTTCATATGCAAAGAAATGTAAAAATCCCTGTTCCACGGAATATTTTGCGCTCTACCGGTTCTCTGAGCTGCAGCCTTATACATCATATATAAATGGTAAGCAGAACAAATACGACAGAATCCAGGCATATCTGAGCGGGAAATACAGCAAGGAAGTATATGCCAATCATTATCAGTTGTGTTATGGCGGGAATTATGCCTGTGTGGTGATGGAAACCGGACTGGAAGAAAAGCCCAATCTGCTCCTGTTCTCAAATTCAATGGGTGCCGGAGTAAAATACCTTCTGGCGAAGCATTTTAACCGTATCGTCAGCATAGATCTGCGATACTACAAAGATGAATTCAATCAGGCTTTTTCCATGCAGGAAGCAGTCAGGGAATACGGGATCGATATGATCCTGATTCTTGGGGAAAGTGTGTTTTTCAAGCATGCAAAAGACCTGGTTCCGTGATTCGGGTTTATGCATATCCAAAGCCCTGCACCCTGCCGCCGGGCGGATACAGCGGAGCCGCAGGATTATTGTATTTGTCATCATTGTTATATTAGGAGGTTTTCAGATGCAGGCTTTCAACCCTTATCTTCCCGGATGGGAATATATCCCGGACGGCGAACCGCATGTCTTTGAAGGCAGGGTTTATGTTTACGGATCCCACGACCGTTTTAACGGCCATGTCTTCTGCCTGAACGACTACGTCTGCTGGTCAGCGCCGGTGGACAACCTGGCGGACTGGCGCTATGAAGGCGTCATCTACAGAAAGACAGACGACCCGGACAACCCTGAAGGGAAAGCCTGCCTTTACGCGCCGGATGTGACGCAGGGACCCGACGGCCGGTATTATCTCTATTATGTATTGGACAAGCAAAGCCGCGTCGCGGTCGCCGTATGCGATAAACCCGCCGGTAAATATGTGTTTTACGGCCATGTTCATGACAAGGAAGGCGGCCTGCTCGGCAACCGTCCCGGGGACGAGCCGCAGTTTGACCCGGGCGTCCTGACCGAGAACGGAAAGACCTGGCTCTACACCGGATTCTGCGGCCATACGGACGCCTCGCGCCACGGCCCCATGTGCACGAAACTGGCGGAAGACATGCTGACCATTGAGCAGGAGCCCGTCTTCCTCATGCCCAGCCGTCCTTACAGCGCCGGCTCCGGCTATGAGGGGCACGAATTCTTTGAAGCCTCCTCCATCCGGAAGTTCGGGGATCTTTACTACTTCGTCTATTCCTCCGTCGTCATGCATGAGCTGGCTTATGCCGTCAGTAAATACCCGGATCACGGTTTCTCCTACCGGGGCGTTATCGTCAGCAACAATGACATCGGCATTAATACCTATAAGCCCGCCGGCAAGCCCATGTACTACGGCGGAAACAACCACGGCGGCCTCGTGCAGGTCGGCGGAAAGACCTATATCTTCTATCACCGCCAGACCAACGGCACCACCTACAGCCGCCAGGGCATGGCGGAGGAAGTCACCCTGCTGCCGGACGGCGCCATCCCGCAGGTGGAAATGACCTCCTGCGGCCTGAACGGCGGGCCGCTGGAAGGCCGCGGCACCTATCCTGCCCATATTGCCTGCAACCTTTTCACCGAAAAAGAAGCCGTCTATACCGGCGGCTACGGCGGCGGTGTCTGGGCGGACGGCTGTTTCCCCCGCATCACACAGGACGGCCGGGACGGAGATGAGGAACAGCCCTATATTATGAACATGCTGAATAGCGCCACCTGCGGCTTCAAATACTTTGACTGCAGGGGCGTAAAATCTGTTTCCATCGAGGTCCGGGGCTACTGTTCCGGCGCGTTTGAGGTCAAAACCGCCTGGGATGGCCCGGCGCTCGCTTCCATTCCCGTGGAATTCACCAACGTCTGGACAGACTATACCGCCGACGTGTCCATCCCCGACGGCGTTCAGGCCCTTTACTTCACCTATACCGGTCCCGGCTCCGCCGCCCTTCGTTCTTTCACCCTGAATTAAAAGATAATTCATGAATATGAATTATGAACTATGAATTATGAATTATGAACTGATCCTTCCCGCCAATGTTTCCGCTCTGCTGGCCCGCCTGAAGGGGGCCGGCTTTTCGGCGTATGTCGTCGGCGGCTGCGTCCGGGATTCGCTGATGGGGTTTGAACCCCACGACTGGGACATCTGCACTTCAGCCCTTCCGGAGCAGATGCAGTCCGTTTTCAGCGGCCTGCGTACCGTGGAAACCGGCCTGAAGCACGGCACCCTCACCGTGGTCATGGATCACGTGCCCTACGAGGTGACAACCTACCGGATCGACGGGGATTATACCGACCACCGCCATCCGGATTCCGTCCGTTTTGTGGACGACCTGACCCAGGACCTGGCCCGGCGGGATTTCACCGTCAACGCCATGGCATGGTCGCCGGATACCGGCCTTGCAGACCCCTTCGATGGGCGTCGCGACCTGTCCGCCGGCCTGATCCGCTGTGTCGGTGAACCGGAACAGCGTTTTGAGGAAGACGCCCTGCGCGTACTCCGCGCACTGCGGTTTGCCTCGGTATACGGTTTTGCGATCGAACCCGCCACAGCCTCCGCGCTGCGGGCAAAGGCCCCGGACCTGAAACTGGTCGCCGGGGAGCGCGTCCGGGAAGAACTGCTGAAACTGCTTTGCGGAAAATCCGTCGGTCAGATCCTGCGGGAATACCCGGAAGTGCTTGCGGAAATCATCCCGGAAATCCGGCCGATGATCGGCTACGATCAGCAGAACCATCATCACAGCTTCGACCTTTGGGAGCATACGGTCCGAGGCGTCGAAGGCGTCCCTGCGGATCCGGTGCTGCGCCTGGCCATGCTCCTGCACGATACAGGGAAGCCGGCTGTCCGCACCACGGACGAAAAAGGAGAAGGCCATTACAAAGGACACCCCAAAGTCTCTGAAGAGATCGCGCGCCGGACTGCGGAATCCCTTCACCTGGATAACGCTTTCCGGGACCGGCTCTGCACCCTGGTTCTGCATCATGATACACCCCTGCGTACCCAGAGCGGAGAGATCAACACGGACCGCTCCTTCCTGCTGCGCAGGCTGAATATATTTGGAGAAGAGAACCTCCGTACCCTGTTCCTGATCCATTGTTCAGACCGGATCGCCACCGGTTATTCCACCCCGGAGCGGGAAAAAGCCCGCCTGGCGGAACGGATGGCCGCGCTGGATGCGCTCTTGGCGGAGCAGCCCTGTTTCACCCTGAAGGACCTGGCTGTCAACGGCCGGGACCTGACCGCTGTCGGCCTGAAAGGCAAAGCCGTCGGCGAAGCGCTCCAGTCCCTCCTCGAGGCCGTCATGGACGGCAGGGTACAGAATGAAAAGGCAGCCTTGCTTCTCAGTCTGGATCACAAATCAAAAGACAACGATTCTGATAATGAATAGCATTGTTTGAAGTTGCGCTCCGAAAGGATATATTTCAATGGGTTCCGAACACTGGAGATCAATAGAAATATATGCATCAATATACAATCCTGAAAAAATCATGGTGAATTTCAAAAATTGAAACAGAAGAAGAATAACTGTAAATGCGGAAATATGAGCCGTTAAAGAAGAACCAATGGATTGGTAATTATGAAGGAGCAAATGGATAATTATATGTACATTGAACCAAAGCCTTTTCCGTATTTAAATATCGGGCAGTATGCCGACCTTGGAAACGGGGACATCATATTCCTTGATGATGCAATCAAAGAAAGCGATAGGGAAGAATTGAAAAAGCAATACAAAAAGTGGTGGGATGAAAGGCAATCTGAAAAGGCCAAAGATGGTTATGTGTGAGGTTAATTATGTGCGTATAATTTTCCAGCAACAATTCCGAGGTGCTTGATCAGATAAAGCAGGCGAAAGCCAAAGCCTTGGAGACCTGCGGCGACAAAGCCAAAGGGTACGCAAAGAACAATCTAACGATGAAATTGAATAGCCCACCAAAAATGGTGTATCGTTCAACCGAACGGTTGGGACGATCCTGTTCATTCGGGCCCGGACTGAAACGCATATAGTATTTTAGAGGATCTTATGAAATACATCGCTTACGGATCAAACATGTCCCGGGAACAGATGGCTTATCGCTGTCCTGACGCCCGGCTGCTGGGCACCGGTTATATCTGCGGTGCCCGTCTGGAGTTCTATCTTCACGCCACGGTCGAAAAAACCGGCAATGAGCAGGATCAGGTTCCGGTCGCCGTATGGGAGATTTCCCCTCAGGACGAGCGTCGGCTGGACATGTATGAAGGAGTCCCCGCTTATTACATTAAGGAGGAATGGCCCGTCCTTATGTCCGACGATTCGGAAACTGTCGGTATGATCTACCTGATGAAACAGATCCGGCACTCCTCTCCCCGCGATGAATACTACGAAGGGATCGCCGGGGCTTACCGCATGCTGGGCCTTGAATCCCGGATCAGCACTGTGCTGCAGCCGGCGCTGGAAAGAAGCCGGAAGCGAAGTCCTGCAGATGCTGCCGGAAGCTGTCATGGACGGCAGGACTCCCAATGAAAATGAGCCCCTCCTCAGGTACCTGTCCGAAAAACCTGCCGGTGCCTGATGGTTCCCGCGGAACCTTCCGCCTGTTTCCTGCGTCATACTGTCAGCCGGACTGAAAGACAGTTCCGGTATCAACCGGAAAAGGAGCAACGCTATGCCATTCAGGAAGCATCTCCTCGCGGCAGCCCTCGGGCTCGTCCTCCTGCTCGGGTGCGTGTCCGCCGTTCACGCGGAGAACCTTACGGATACTGAGCGGAATCTCGTGGAAGCGGAGCGGAACCTTGCGGAACACGGCCTTGTTCTGGAGGACGTCGTCAATGAATATTACGGCTTAAACGCCAAATCCCGCGGCTTTGTCGTTTCCCTGCCCCCGTACAGATCGGACGGGAGCCCTGATTTCATCTTCTTCGACGTCACCGGGGACGGCTGTATGGACCTTTGCACGCAAAGGGTTTTCGGAAGCGGCATGACCCGCGTTGAGACGGTCGTCTTTGATCCGCTTGCCCATGAACGTTATATCCTGGACGGATACAACTACTTCTATTTTATTAAAGGGATATCCGGCGGCAGGCTTGTCGTGGTGGAATGCGGGCCTTACGGCTACGGCGATCCCCTCACGGATACCTGGGGAACTGTTTCCCTTGAAGACGGACGCCTGGCCTTTGTTCCCGATGAAGTGCAGCCCCCTGTCGGCAGAACCGGCCATTCTCACACGTGGTTTATATCAGCCGGGGATGAGTAATTTATAATTTTGTAACAATCTTTATAAAAATTTAAGATTTTTCCTCACTTTTCCGTTGCCTTTTTGATTCCGTTGTGCTAAACTGTCGAAGTTAGCCCTGGTTTGCCGCCGGGCGGCTGCATCCGTTGAAAAACGGGTGTTCCGGCGGGAAATCAAACCCCGTCTCTTTAGGCGCTGGCAGACTGCACCTTCCATAGCAGTCCGTCAGTGTTGTTGTGCGCCCGCTTTCACCGGGCGCCGGCGCAGAGTCACGTGTCCGCGGTGCCTGGTTGGGTTGCCTCGCTCCATGCGGAACGCTCTTTCCCCATTGACCCGCGGGGGTCAGATAACATATGGAGGTGTACTACTAAAAATGGCACGCATTGCAGGTGTTGACCTGCCCAGAGAAAAGCGCGTTGAGATCGGCCTGACCTACATCTACGGCATCGGCCTGACCACTTCGCAGAAGATGCTCGCGGAAGTCGGCGTTAATCCCGACACACGGGTAAAGGATCTCTCCGAGACCGAAATCAGCAAGCTGCGTGAATACATTGAGCACAACCTGAAGGTGGAAGGTGACCTTCGCCGTGAAGTTTCGCTCAATATCAAGCGTCTGATCGAAATCGGCTGCTACCGTGGCGTCCGTCATCGTCATGGCCTTCCTGTCCGCGGACAGAACACCAAACAGAATGCCCGCACCCGCAAGGGACCCAAGAAGACCATCGCCGGCAAGAAGAAAGCCACCAAGTAAGTCTATTGATGAATTGATTCCGCTCTTATGCGGATAATACGGAGGGAAAAAATCAATGGCACCTAAGCAAAAGCTGAAGAAGGCTACGCGTAAACGCCGCGAACGGAAGCTCGTTGAGCGCGGCGCTGCCCATATCCGTTCTTCTTTCAACAATACCATCGTGACCATCACTGACATCCAGGGCAATGCGCTTTCCTGGGCCAGCGCCGGTGGTCTGGGCTTCCGCGGAAGCAAGAAGTCCACGCCCTTCGCTGCTCAGATGGCCGCTGAAACCGCCGCCAAGGCCGCTATGGAATATGGCCTGCGCACGGTTGAAGTGTATGTCAAAGGCCCCGGTTCCGGACGCGAAGCCGCTATCCGTTCCCTGCAGGCCGCCGGTCTGGATGTGAACATGATCAAGGACGTGACGCCCATTCCTCACAACGGTTGCCGTCCGCCCAAACGCCGTCGCGTGTAAGAAGGAGGACAGACAGAAATGGCAGTTACAAGAGAGCCGATCGCCAAGAAATGCCGGAAGTTCGATATCTCCCCGGCAGTTATGGGCTATGGCAATAAAAAGTCTACCCGCAATCCCGGCGGAACCCGCCGCAAGAAGGTCTCCGAATACGGCGCCCAGCTGCAGGAAAAGCAGAAGGTCAAGTTCGTATACGGCGTCCAGGAAAAGCAGTTCCATAAGTATTACCTGAAGGCCGCCAATATGAAGGGCATCACCGGCGACAACATGCTCCGCCTGCTGGAGCAGCGCCTGGACAACGTGGTGTTCCGCCTTGGCCTGGCCAAGACCCGCCGCATGGCCCGCCAGATTGTTGGTCACGGCCACATCCGGGTCAATGACATCAAGGTCGACATTCCCTCTTACCAGGTGAAGGTCGGCGATAAGATCACCCTGCGGAAGCGCAGCGAAGAGATGGATATGTTCAAGAGCCTGCGTGAAGGCACCAGCGCCCTGACCCCCAAGTGGCTCAGCTTTGACGCTCAGAACCTCACCGGCACCGTCGCCGCTCTTCCTACCCGTGAAGACATCGACCTGCAGGTCCAGGAAAACATGATCGTCGAGTTCTACTCCCGTTAACAATTACCGGACAACCCGTATCTTGAGGAGGGTACAACGAAATGATCGTCGAAATCGAAAAAGCCCGCATCGAATGCGTCGAAGTTGGACAGAACGGCTGCTACGGCCGCTTCGTGGTCGAGCCGCTTGAGCGCGGTTTCGGTCATACTCTGGGCAACTCCCTGCGCCGCGTGCTTCTTTCCTCCCTCCCCGGCGTGGCGGTTTCCTCTGTGCACATCGAAGGTGTGCAGCATGAGTTCTCCACGATCCCGGGAGTCAAGGAAGATGTTACGGAAATCATCCTGAATCTGAAGACCATGGCCTGCAAGATGTTCGCCGAAGGCCCCAAGCAGCTCACAATTGATGTGAAGGGCCCCTGTGAACTGAAGGCCGGTGATATCAAGACGGATGATGAGGTTGAAATCGCCAACCCGGATCTCCATATCGCCACCTTGAACGAGGACGCTCATCTCCAGATGCAGCTGACCCTCGACCGCGGCCGCGGATATGTGAGCGCCGATAAGAACAAGACCGCCAGCATGCCCATCGGCGTGATCCCGATCGACTCCATCTTCACCCCTGTGAAGAAGGTCAACTATACGGTAGAAGATACCCGTGTAGGCCAGATCACGGACTATGACAAGCTGACGCTTGAGATTTGGACCAACGGCACGCTGAAGCCCGAAGAGGCCGTTTCCAGCGCCGCCAAGATCCTGAACGAGCACCTGAACCTGTTCATCAGCCTGACCGACCAGGTCATGCCCGTCAGCATGGTTCAGCCCGAAGACGATAAGAAAGACAAGGTTCTGGAGATGACCATCGAGGAACTGGATCTTTCCGTCCGTGCCTACAACTGCCTGAAGCGCGCCGGCATCAACAGCGTCGCCGAACTCGTGCAGAAGAATCAGGAAGACATGATGAAGGTCCGCAATCTCGGCCGTAAGAGCCTTGAGGAAGTTGAGCAGAAGCTCAGCGCCCTGGGCCTGGGCCTTCGCCCCAATGAAGACTGACTATGATGATCTTTCCGATTCTTTGATTCGGGTAACAGATCACATGCATTGAATGTAGGAGGGAAATTCCCATGGCTAACCAACGCAAGCTGGGTCGCACAGCGGATCAGCGGAAGGCGCTGCTTCGCAATCAGGTGACCAATCTGATCTGGAATGGCCGTATCACGACTACCGAGTCCAAGGCCAAGGAAGTCCGCCGGATCGCTGATAAGATGATCACACTGGCTGTGCGCGAATGCGAAAACACGGTTTCCACCACCAAGGAAACCCATAACGACAAGGGACAGCTCGTCACCCTCGAAGTGGTGAACGATGCTCCGTCCAAGCTCCATGCCCGCCGTATCATGATGGCCTACCTGTATGATCTCAAGGAAGGCAAGAAGGACGACGAGAACAAGGCCGAATACCGTGAGCGCACCAAGGACAACAAGCATCCTGTGGTGGAGAAGCTCTTCCGCGAACTCGGACCCAAGTACAAGGCCCGCAACGCTGAAAAGAACTGCTCCGGCGGCTATACCCGCATCTATAAGCTCGGACCGCGCCGCGGCGACGCCGCTGAGATGGTCGTGCTCGAGCTCGTCTGACACTACCGATACACATCAAGCAAACATACCTCTTCGCCCCTGCACAAGGCGAAGAGGTTTCTTTTTTCTGTGATTTCGGCTTTATTTGACATTCTGTTCCCGTATATGTTATTTTTTTAGCAGAGTCTCTGCCGTTTTTCCATAGCATAAAGTGACCTGACCGGTCATTTGCGATGCGGAATTATACCTGAAGGAGGAAATCCCGTGAAACTGAACAACGCCTGGATTAAGATCCTCTCTCTTGCGCTTGTCCTGTCGCTTTTGCTTTCCTGCGCCGCTTTCGCGGAAGAACGTGCTCAGAAAGAAGGCCCTGACCTACTCGAAACCTTCATGGCGTATGATACGATTCCGTCCCTGTTCGAAGCGGCAGAGGATGCGCTCCGGGAAGGTATTGATCCTGCGGCAGTCCTGGATGCCCTGTATGAAGCCGCGGATCAGAAAGATATGTATCCCTATTTCACATACGCGCTGGAAAACTATGTCTCGATGGGCGGTAAGGGGTATAATGCACTGATGGATGTGCTCAGTTCGGAGGAAAGCACCAGGCACGAGCTGAATTATGACTGGTCATCCAACCGTTCATATATCAGCAGTATCTCATTTGATGCATACAGCACCCGCCAGGCCTCCGAAGCTTTCAAATCCATGGTCAATGATTCAGGCGCCCAATACTGCGCCCCCGCCTGTTTGTTGAAAGAAAAAGATTTTAAAACCCTGTATAATACGGATTTCTCCAAATTCGTTCCCAGCCGTCCCCGGGCCGGGTATATGTGCATTGTCGTCAAAAAAGACGCGCATTCCTGGCCGAATAAAACCTGGAGCGATTCAGACGAAGATGATGACTTTCTGGATCAGTTCAGGGCCGTTATCAGCGCGGTGTGCGATTCCTGCGGGGATTCCGCTCCTGTCATCACCGGCAACCCGAACCTTGCTTCTGCCTTTTTGATTTATGACGTGTCTTTTTCCGTCAATGGCAGTTACCTCATCAATGGTGTAACCAAGGTGCGCGGTCATAACACGGTCTTCTCAGTGACGCTGAGAGACGCGTCAACAAAAAAAGATCTTGCCAGTTACAAGGAAACCGTAAAGATCAAACTGAACGCCGGCATGTATTTCAAATGGGACAACGGAATCATGAAAGTGACGGATACTCCTGATTTCAGCAACAACAGTTCCATGAAATCCTTTGGCAAAGCAATTGCTTCCGAGGTCAGAAAGCAGGAAAACCTGGCCTCCGCCACCCGTCCGCTCACAGAAAGAAACGCAAAAGCAGTCCTGGCCGGAATCCTGGAAACGCAGGCGAAGGACGCGGATGCCTGGGAGTATGCCATCTATACAGGCGGCGCCGAAAACATCAGCCTGAACGGCTCGGAGGTTTCCTTCTCCCTGCGCAGCTTCGACCCGAAGCTGAAGGATCTCGGCTCATACCGCAAAGCAAAGAGCACTTCCGGCTGGATAGCCGGCGCTGCGAAGAACATCGGGGCCCACGACCTGAACCTTACCCTGAAGATCTCTGACGGCAAGCCGACCGCTCAGTCCCTGGCTCAGATTAAAAACGCAGTTCGCAAGGCTGCCGGTACGGCAAAAAAAGCATACAGTTCATCGGATATGGTTACAGCGCTGAAGGATTATCTTTTCCCTGCCCCGCTGGAGGGAAAGGCGTCCAAATACACCCAGTTGCTGGAACCGTCTGACAGCTTCAAAGAACTCTTCAGTGACCGCTTCAGCGAAAATGAATATCTCACCGCTGAGCTGTTCTCAATCATTTGCTGCGCCCAGAAAAACCTGGCCGTCGATGTTAAGAACGGCCCCCACAAGCTGGTGCTGACCCTCACAGGAATCGCGGATCCGGATAAAACGGTGGCGTCCGCTGCCGATACCGTCGTGGAGAATATGGCTGCCCTGCCCATCGGGGAGCGTACCGCCCTTGAAGATCCGGAACATGCGCTTCTGGAGACGATTGCAAAGACAGCCTTCTCCGCAAAGGAAAAACATACCATGAGCATTGACGCGGACGAACTGGGCATATCATCTATGCCGGACAGCTACATGAACTACCTGGCCGGGTATGATATCCACAGTGTTTTGGAATCCATGACCGGAAAAATCGAAGTCCTTCCGGAAACGGCCGCTGTTAAGATGCCCGGCAGCAAGCTCCTGTCCGGCGGCAAATCAGGTCAGCCGCTCACTGTCAAATTGCCCGCCGGGGGAAAACCGACCTATATCCAGGTTCGCAACGAGGATTCCCGCGCTGTCGTTGCCACCCTGTTTATCCATCCGGGGAAGTCTGTTTCCCTGAAAGTTCCGGTCGGTGAATACTATCTGGTTTACTGCTCCGGAACGGTCTGGTACGGAGAAAAATACTTCTTCAATGAACCCGATGCCATCTCTGTCAGCGAAAGCTTTGAGATGAAGCATAACCATACCATGTCCATCACGCTGGAGCTCGTCTCCGACGGCAACATGGGCGTCCACTCCGGGTCAATGGACGATCTGGAATAATACATTTATCTGTACACGGGAGGAACCCCTGCCTATGCATGACCTGTATTCCGAAAAAGACCTTCAGGAGCTCTCAGGCCAGCTGAAAAAACGATATCTGGCCATTGGCTGTTTCCTGGCTGTCATCCTGGCTGTGTTTGTCGTCTCCATGATCATCCGTGCTGAATGGCTGAGCATCGCCTCTTTTATCATTTTCTTTGCCGGCGCGGTCTTTGCGGTTGATCTGTTCTGCCTGCCGCTGCGCCGGTATAAAAGCCTGATCACATCCGCCCTCACCGGCCGCACGCATACCGAAGAAATGGTATATGAAAAAACGGAGGATGATACCTCCGTTGTGGATGGCGTTCCCTGCCTTGGCATGATCTTTCTTGGTGCGCCGGATAAACACGGCGTCCGTGAACAGCGTTTCTACTGGGACAGGGAACTCCCGCTCCCCGCTTTTACTGCCGGTGATCAGGTTACCCTGAAATACACCGGCCGTAACATCATCGGATATCAGAAATAACAATCATGGCAGTTCCGTCATCCCGCCCTTGATCAGGTAGAAATATGTATGCCCGTCCAGCGTCACTGCGTCGTGCATACCGTCATAGTCGCTCAGTTCAATCGTATGCGTTCCGCCGCTCACCGTGCGGAGCGTATATTTTGTGTGTGTTTCTTTTTTCTGCCAGCCTCCAGGCAGTCTGCCGCTCACTGTAACTGTCAGCAGCCGCTCCCAGGCTGCGTCAAACGCGTCGTAGGAGATCTCTTCCCCGTTCTTCATGCAGCGGTATTGTGTGTGTTCTTCCGTCCCTTCCTGTTCATTTGCGGCCGTATCGTCGTCCGTCCTGACAATCGCGTAGCGAACAGAGTCCTCCGGTTTCTCAACCGTTATACTGTCTAGTGAATTCAGAGGCGTTGCAACCGTATAACGGGCAACTGTTGACATCGGCTGTGTCTTTGTGAATACGTCCACGGAAAAATGGCTGATCGTATAGATCTCCTCTCCATACAGGACATACACGACCATCTCGCTCCTGCTGCTGCCCAGGGTCAGCGTTTCTGTCCGTTCTTCCCAGTCCACCACATCAAACACGCCGTAATCGCTGACCGTACCGGTGGATCCGGCGGCCATATGCAGCTCAATGATTGCGGAAGGCTCGTCAAATCCGCACTGTTTCAGTGCTTCCTTTTCCGCGTTTCCGATATATACGCCCAGTGTGAGGTTTTCCGCGCTGTCCCGCAGGTTCTTTATTGTGTCGTAGTCTGCCGGATAAACAAAGGGTTGCGTCAGCAGCCAGTTTTCAGCGGCGTCCCGGTCTGAAACCTGTCCCTGCAGCGTCCATTCCTGCCGGATCGTTCCGTCACCGTTCTTCACGGTGATCCGGTCCAGCAGCGCGCTGCGGATCTGCAGTTCATGCACCGGATGCAGCAATTCCTTTTCCGTGTTCAGGTCATCCACCGTGCCTTTTGCCACAGCAAAGAGCCGGTCGTCCCCGTCAATCGTCATATAGTAATAGGCGTTATCGCCGGGATCTGCGGAATCGCCGAAGCGCGCGGTCACTTCCGTTCCGTCCGTATAGCGGAATACCGCCGTGACCAGCGGATCCTTCAGGCCGAAATCGTCTGCGTCCGGTTCCCAGTCTGAACGGTTTTCCGTGAACACATCGTCATAGGCCAGGTTGACTGCCGCGTCCGTCAGCATTCCGGCAATGCTCTCGTCCACCAGCCATGTATCCGGCATGGTGTCGTCTTCAGGCTGAAGCCGCAGGCTGCCGTCCGCTTCGCGCACCGCTGTCCAGGATTCTTTCCCCCGCCGGATCACGGTTATGCTCTGCAGGTCTTCCGCGTCCCGCTGAACAATGGAACCGGAGATATGACGATGTGTCTCAACTGTTTCCTCTTTTGCCTTGTTTCGCAGCAGGATGCCGGCCGTCACTCCGCCGATCAGCAGAACGGCGCACAAAAGCACCCAGATCAGCGGCTTCCGCTGTCTGTTCTTCTGTTTCCGTTCCACCCTCTGCATATTACCTGCTTCTCCTCGGTCCCAGTATCAGCAGCGCCGCAAACAGCACAGACAGCGGCAGTGCCACCAGCAGCACTGATCCGAGGCTTGTGCTGCCCGTGCCGAGCGCCGGACGGATTGCTTCCTTCGGGGCAATCATCAGGTCCGACGCGTCCGTCTTCAGCAGGAATTCCATTACACGGATCGTCACCTGCTGGCTGTCTGTCATCGCATAGACCTGCTGGTCCGCCAGTGCTGCACTGCATCCGATGATGAATGCCCTGGAAACATATCCCTCCGTCGTCACACGCCGGGCTTCCAGCGCCAGCGGAAACGCCCTTTCCTCGTCATCTGCCGTTTTTTCAATGCTTGTCGTCTGAGCTGTCAGTTCCTTGCGGTAGGACGTCTTTCCGCTGCGCAGCACAGTTGCCGCTGTCAGGTTGCGGTCCGTTTCTTCCGGTTCCTCAAAAGCCCTTGCCCCGGGCAGCAGCAGATGGTTTGCCCCGGCGGTGATCAGGCTCAGCGTCAGGTCTGTGGAGCACATCTCCGGCAGCAGCCAGTATGGATGTTCTCTGTCATAATATGTTCCCGCGTCCGCCGTATCCGCGATCACAATGCCGTCCAGCGGTTTGAATCCGTATGTCCTCAGCAGCGCGGTATAGTTCGGCATGTTCACGACCGGATCCGTATAGTCGCAGCAGAACAGGAAACTTCCGCCCTTTGCGGCAAAGTCCGACAGTTTCTTCAGTTCCGGTTCGGTCAGGTCACGCACCGGGCTGAAGAAGATCAGCAGGTCCTCCGGGTTTGGATCAAAATCCCCGGCGGTCATATCCTCAAAGGCCACCTCGTACTGGTTTGCCTCCAGCAGTCCCCGGAAATACTGCAGCGTTTCGCTGTCCATCTCTCCGTGCCCCTGCAGGATCACCGCCCGCGGCACCCGTTCCTTCGTCACATAGGCGATCGCGCCGGTAATACTGCTCTCATAGGTCCATCCGGTATAGGAATATTCGCCTGTCTCCGTATCCATGCCCACACTGACATAATCGTCCGGCCCGAGTACCCGGAACCGGCCTGTTTTCTCACAGTATACAATCAGGTCGTTGTTTCCCGGCGCCACGCTGTCTGTTGTAAAGCGCTTCAGCAGTGCGGGATTCATCGACGGATCCGTCTGCTTCCAGGTAACATTGTCACTTGCCGCGGCATACCTGTCCAGCAGTTCCATCAGCGGTGCGTCTTCATCGCCCTTCCGGAACAGCGCCATAATCTCTACGTTTTCCTCCAGCCCCTTCAGCACCTCAGCCGTCTCCTTGCTCTGGGAAACAATCCCGTTAAAGGAGAGGTCGATCCGCCAGCCTTTTTTCTTTTCCAGCGCGTACACGCCGGCATTCAGCGCGATCAGCGCCGCCAGCACCATCACGATCATGAGTGCCGATACCGAGCCGTATTTCAGCTTCCCTGTCCTGCTCTTCTTCATCCCGGTCACCTCCCGTACCGTTTCCGGTCAAGGTGCCAGACCGTCAGTGCCAGGAACGCCGCGATAAACGACACGTCAAACAGGATGCCGGCAAAACTCAGCTGCCCCATCATAAATGGTTCGTTCCGCCGGTACAGCGACAGAAACCGCATGGCCTCCGAGAGCCATTCCGCCTGCACCGCGTTCTCCAGCAGGTCCAGGATCCACATCAGGAAGTTCGCTCCGAACGCCAGCACGGCCGCTGTCACAGGCGTTGCCGCGCATCCGGACAGGAACAGGTCCATTGCCACAAACGCGCATCCCTGCAGGATAAATCCCAGGTAATTCACCGCCAGCTCCGCCGGATATACACGCCCGTACAGCGCCACGACCAGTGCAAACAGCAGCGTGAGCCCGGCCGTAATCAGCAGCACCGTCACCGCCGCCAGGTATTTCCCGAGCACAATACCCGGAAGCGAAACCGGGCTGGTCAGCAGCAGCTGGTCTGTCTTCTTCTGCTTTTCTTCCGCCAGCAGCCGCATCGTCAGCACCGGGCACAGCAGCATCCACAGGTAGCACATCTCCGCAATGAAGTTCGGCAGGTCGCCGCTCCGCTGCTTCAGGATCTGCATATAGAACAGTACGGAGGAAACCGTCAGGAATACGCCGATAAACACATATCCCACGGGCGTATAGAAATACCCCTGCATTTCTCGTTTCCGAATCGTATTCATGCACTTTCCTCCTTTCTGAAAAGCATTCATTATTCATTGTTCATTGTTCATTTATTCCGTCTCCCGCAGGAATATCTCCTCCAGCGTATCTTTCTCTTCCTGCATAAGGCGTATCGGCGCGTTCATCTCCGCGAGCAGCCGGAATATCTGGTCCGTCGCCCTGCCGGACTCATCCGCCGGCCTGCACTCCATCACGACCTCCGCGGTCCCCTCCTCCGGGCTTTTCACCGCTTCCGCGCTCATCACGCACTTCAGTCCCTTCAGGGCGTTCAGCAGCGCTTCTTTTTGGGCGGCGGCCCGCAGCCGAAGCTTCAGTATACCCTTCTTCTCCTCCGCCAGGTCTATGCTCTGCACCATCCTTCCCTCGTTCAGGATGATCACCCGGGAGCACAGTTGCTGCACTTCGCTCAGGATATGGCTGGAAAACAGCACCGTATGATCCTCTCCCAGCCTGCGGATCAGCTCCCGCATCTCCACCGTCTGCTTCGGGTCCAGTCCGACCGTCGGTTCATCCAGGATCAGGATCTCCGGAGACCCGCAAAGCGCCTGGGCAATCCCGACCCGCTGCCGGTAGCCCTTGCTCAGGTGGCCGATCAGCCGCTGCCGCATTTCCTTCAGCGCGCACAGTTCCAAAATCTCTTCCACATGCGCCCTGTTCGCCTTCCGGACGACCTCCCGCAGCTCGCATACAAACGCCAGGTAGTCTTCCACTGTCATCTCGTCATACAGCGGCGGCCGCTCCGGCAGATAGCCGATCATCCGCTTGCAGGCCCGCGGATCGGCAAGCATGTCCTTTCCGGCGATCCGGACTTTTCCTTCCGTTGGCGGAAAATATCCGGTCATCAGGTTCAGGGCCGTGGTTTTGCCTGCGCCGTTGCGCCCCAGCAGTCCCGCGGTCTGTCCTTTGGGAACATGAAACGAGACATCCCGGAGCGCCGGGATGCTGCCGTAAAGCTTCGTGACATGTTCCAGTTCGATCATACTGATACCCCGATTACTGTTTTTCTTCTTCCCCTGTCGTTTTCTTTGTCAGCATTGTCAGCAGTCCCGACTTCAGGATCGCTCTTTTGGTAAAATAATTCCAGATCATAACCAGCACGGTTGCAACGCAGCTGTTCATAAGGACGATTTTGATCTCCCGCCCGAAAACCGTACAGAGTACAGTATCTTCTCCCCATATCTTTGCAAACAGGATCATCAGCAGCACATTCAGCAGCCATCCGATGCCGCTGGTAATCAGGAACCCTGCTTTGGCCAGGTTCCCGGAATCTTTGTTCCCCTCGAATACCCAATGTATACACAGCAGGTAATTGATGATTGCACTTATCAGGAATGCTATGGTTTTTGCAGCAATTGATCCCATTCCCAGTGTCTGGTTCAGCAGTGCGAATATACCTTGTTCGATCAGGAAGCAGGCTCCGCCGGATATTGCGAACCGAATAACCTCCGCTGTCCGGCCCTTTTTCTGTTCCACCCTGCCTCATCCCTTCTGTTTCATTACTACGTTTTCCGCACCCAGCGCGTCCTGCAGTCGGCGCATGCATTCCCCGTCCCCGCTGCACCAGTTTTCTTTCGGGCACAGGAGTGTAATCTTCTCCTCGGGAATATGCATATACACCGGCACGTCTCCCGCGCTCAACGCCAGTATGGCGCTCGCGCGGTCCATATCCCTGCGGGCGAGCCGCAGGAACAGTTTCCTGTCGGCGTCCGCGGCCAGCTGCGCATCTGTCTTCGGCGGCACGTTCCGCATGGCAGGATCCTGTGCCCTCGGCAGTGAGGGATGCATCGCCCACTCGTCCATCCGGGTCACTTTTTCCGCCAGGAGCTTGGGCGCCTCGTCCTCGCGCACACTGATTTTGCCGCTGATCACCACGGCCTCATCCGCGTTCAGCAGGTTTCGGTATTTCTCAAACACCCTCGGGAACACCAGGCACTCGATCTGCCCGGTCATATCTTCCAGTGTCACAAAGGCCATATAGTCGCCCTTCTTGGTCGCCTTCTCCTTGACTTCCGTCAGGATGCCTCCCAGGTCCACGAACACGCCGTCCATGTCCGGCCCTTCTGTCTCCTCGTCCGGTTCGGTGATCTCCGCCGTTGTAAATGACAGTTTTTTCAGCGTTTCCCGGTAGTCGTCCAGCGGATGGCCGGTCATATACACGCCGGACGCGTCCTTTTCCATATTCAGTTTCACCCTGGCCGGGCAGTCCGGAAGATCGGGCAGTTTCAGTTCCGCTTCAAACAGCGGTTTCGCTTCCCCGCCGCCGAACATGTCAAACAGGCTGACCTGCCCGGAAACGTTCTTCTTTTTCTGCGCCTGGTTGGCATCCATGGCCGCCTCGTATACCGCCAGCATCTGGGGCCGGTTCGCGCCCAGTCCGTCGAAGGCGCCCGCCTTGATCAGGCTCTCCGTCACGCGCTTGTTGCAGTCCGTGGTGTCAATCCGCCGGCAGAAGTCAAAGATATCCCGGAACGGGCCGGCATTCTCCCGCTCACGGATGATCGCTGCCACCGCGTTCTCGCCGACGCTTTTGATCGCGCCCAGTCCGAACAGGATCGCTGCTTTCCCGCGCTCATCCGTATCCACGGTGAACTTCCAGCGGCTGCGGTTCACGTTCGGCGGCAGCACGGAAATGTCCCTGCCGCGGCAGTACTGGATATATCCAGCAATCTTGCCGGTGTTTCCGTACACGCTGTTCAGCATCGCCGCCATGAACTGCACCGGATAATAACGCTTCAGCCAGGCCGTCTGCATGGCCACTACACCGTATGCCGCCGCGTGGGATTTGTTAAAGGCGTAGCTCGCGAAAGCGATCATCTCGTCATAGATCTCGTTCGCCACATTTTCCGGCACGCCGTTGCGCACGCAGCCGGGCACGGTCACGTTGCCGTTCTCGTCCGTCATGCCGTGAACAAAGGTCTTCCGCTCATCCTCCATGACCTTGTGCTTTTTCTTCGCCATGGCGCGGCGCACCAGGTCGCTCCGGCCGTAACTGTATCCGGCCAGGTCGCGTACGATCTGCATGACCTGCTCCTGGTACACCATGCACCCGTAGGTCACGTCCAGGATCGGCCGCAGTTTCTCCGTCTTGTATTTAACGCTTGAAGGGTCCGCTTTCCCTGCAATGTACCGCGGAATGGAATCCATCGGGCCCGGGCGGTAGAGGGAAATCGCCGCGATGATGTCTTCAAAGCAGCTTGGTTTCATATTTGTCAGGAAGCCGGTCATGCCCGCGCCTTCCATCTGGAACACGCCGTCCGTATCGCCCCGGCTGATCATCTCATAGACCTCCGGGTCGTCCAGCGGGATATCCTCCGGCTTCATGTCCGTTCCGGATTCGCGCATCATATCCAGCGTGTCCCGGATCACCGTCAGCGTCCGCAGGCCGAGGAAGTCCATTTTCAGCAGGCCCAGCCGCTCGATCGTGCCCATGGGATACTGGGTGGTGATCACCTCGTCGTTGCGCTGCAGCGGCACGAACTCAACCACCGGCCTGCCGGTGATTAGTACGCCGGCAGCATGCGTGGAAGCGTGCCGCGGCATGCCTTCCAGCGTCATTGCCGTGTCGATCAGTTCCCTGACCTTCGGTTCGTTATCGTACATCTCCCGCAGCATCGGGGAAATTTTCAGCGCTTTGCTCAGCGTCATGCCCAGGTCAAACGGGATCGCCTTGGCCACCGCGTCCGTATCCTGGTAGCTCATGCCGAGCACCCGGCCGACATCCCGCACGACGCCCTTTGCCGCCATCGTTCCGAAGGTAATGATCTGGCTCACATGGTCCGATCCGTATTTCCGCGCGACATAGTCAATGACCTCCTGCCGCCGTTCATAGCAGAAGTCCACGTCAATATCGGGCATGCTCACGCGTTCCGGGTTCAGGAAACGCTCGAACAGCAGCTGGTATTTCAGCGGGTCCAGCATGGTGATGCCCAGCGTATAGGCGACAATGGAACCCGCGCCGCTGCCGCGGCCCGGCCCGACCATGATGCCGTTGGACTTTGCGTAATGGATAAAATCCCACACGATCAGGAAATAGTCCACATAGCCCATCTTCTCGATTGTGGAAAGTTCATACTCCAGCCGCTTATAGGGCTCGTCCCCTTCCTTCGCGTCCGGATACAGCTTTCTCATGCCTTCTCCGCACAGGCGGCGCAGCATGCTCCGGGCGGTCTCTCCTTCCGGCACGGGATAGTGCGGCAGCTGGGTCTTGCCGAATTCAAACTCGACATTGCACCGCTCCGCGATCTCCTGCGTCCGGTCAACAGCGTCCGGCACCTGCCGGAAGATCTCCCTCATTTCCTCTTCGCTCTTCACATAGAGTTCTTCGGTCTCCATGCGCATACGCTGCTCATCCGCCAGCGTCTTGCCGGTCTGGATACACATGAGCACTTCCTGGGCAGGCGCGTCCTTCTTCTCCAGGTAATGGCAGTCGTTCGTCGCGACCAGCGGAACGTTCATTTCCCGCGCCAGGGCAATCAGCCGCGGCAGCACGGTCTTCTCCTCCCGCAGGTTGTGGTCCATGATCTCAATATAGAAGTTGTTCTCGCCGAAAATATCCTGCATTTCCCGCACATAGGCGTGCGCGCTTTCATCCTGTCCGTTCAGCAGCATCTTCGGCAGGTCGCCGCTCAGGCACGCGCTCAGGCAGATCAGGCCTTCATGATGCTCCCGGATCAGGTTATAGTCGATCCGCGGCCGGTAATAATACCCTGTCAGGAATCCTTCGCTGATCAGGTACATCAGGTTTTTGTAGCCTGTGTTGTTCTCGCACAGCAGGATCAGGTGGCTGTTTTCCCGCCCGGTCAGGGATTTGTCCGTCCGGTCCCGGCAGACATACGCCTCACAGCCGATGATCGGTTTGATTCCGGCGTCCTTCATTGCGGAATAGAAATCGATCGCGCCGTACAGCACGCCGTGATCCGTAACAGCGCACGAATCCATGCCCAGCTCTTTCAGCCTGTTCACCAGTGAACTGATCCGGCAGGCGCCGTCCAGCAGGCTGTATTCCGTGTGCAGATGAAGATGCGTAAAGCTCATAATCCCCCCGGCGGCCGAAACCGCCCGCATATAAATCCAGTTTGTATTATACCATAATCAGGCCATGAAAAAAAGCGACCCTCCTCAGCCGGAGAGCCGCGGTCATACGGGTATTCTCTTTTTCCTGAACTCAGGGATCCGATGTCTCCCTGATTGATTCCATAATGGTTCTTGTCATATTCGCCGCTTCCTCCGTCGCGAACCAGAAAATCACTTCAATGACCGTACCGCCGTCTTCCAGCACATAGCCGATGCCCGGCGTATCGTCCGTCTCATCAGTAATCCGGTAAACAATTGTGTCAATACCGTTTATCCGGCGCAGTTCAACCTCCAGTCCGTCCGCTGCCAGCTTCTTCGCCCTGTCCTGCAGGCTTTCCGCCGGATCGGGCGCAGCCGTGTCTTCCATCGGATAGGAAAGGAAGTCCATCTCAAGCGTATCGGAATAATACGCATGGATTCCGTCGTCACCGTTCTGTGGTTTGCTGTACTTCATTCCGTCCGGAATGTCGATCACATACCGGCTGTCCGGCAGTACAACTGCCTGATCAGCCGCAGCGCAGCCGAACAGCAGCATGATACAGGTCAGCAGAGCAAGGCTCTTTTTCATATTGGTTTTCCCTTCCGGTTGTTTTTTGTTTAATTATATATTTTTCTCCGTTTTTATGTCAAATCTGCGGATAAACGAAAAAAGAGGCCGAAGCCTCTTTCTCCGCGCTTATCCCGCGCAGTAGTATTTCTCTGTGGTCTTCCTCAGGATCATGTATGCCCCGAAGCACAGCACGGCCAGGATCGCAGCCAGGATCAGGAACACCGGCACCATCTCCAGTCCCCATTTGACGAGGAAGTAGGTCAGCAGGGCCAGCAGGCCGAGGATGACCCAGGAGATCAGCATCGAGATCAGAACGCCGAAGTTCTGCTTTACAGCTTCCTGTTCTGTAACCCAGTCCAGGCGCGGCTTCTTGACGTCCCGGCTCAGCGCCAGCGCGGCGTTTGCAAAGCTGAACAGCAGGCACAGCACGCAGGCAAGGATGATGGGAAGCACAAAGTCCTGGAAATAGATTGCCAGTGCGACAGCCGCTGCGATGATGCCGAACATGCTCATGGCAAATCCCACAATAAACTTCGCGGTGACAAAGGTGTGTACGGAAACCGGCAGCGCGGTCATAAAGTCGTGGCCTTTGCCTTCCCGCGTCACCGCGGTGGACAGCGCCGGGTTCATGCCGCTCATATAGGCCATGACCGCGGCCAGAATGCCCATGACGATTACGGGATTCAGGTTCTGGAAGATCATTTTGAAGCCTTCGCCGTTCTCGCCGGCGCTCCTGCCGCCCACGATAACGATCATGATCACCATCAGCAGGGGCATGAAGCATACCGGAAGGATGTTCGTCGCGTAGCTCGGCACCCGCAGGATTGTCCTGAGCTCACGCAGGCAGCAGGCCTTCAGCTGGGTTCCGGCGGCAAAGGATTCCCTGCCGGTCAGCTTCTTCTTGCTGCCGCCGGGTGTCTCAGTCTGCAGCATGGACAGCTTCCGGTAGCTGTAGCCAAGGAGCCATACCGTAATCACCGGCGCAGCCAGGGAGATCAGGATCCATACGATAAACATACCGTAATTCTGGCCCAGTATGCCGTTCGCGGCCCAGGCTGCCGGCGGGAACATCTTCGTCATTGCGCCGATGCGGGCGCTGCTGCTCTCCACCAGCTGCCGGATCATCTCTCCGCCGTCCGCGGTATCGCCCGTGATGCCGCCCAGGTTCATCATCAGGAACATATAGCCGACCATCAGCGCAATGCCGCTCACGGTCAGCAGGACTTCACGGTGCTTCCACAGGGCGCTCAGCCGGATCAGCAGGCTCGATACAAATGCGATCACGCAGATCGGCATCAGGGCGATCAGAAGCCAGGCTGCAATCATCCGCAGATAGAACCCGGGATCGACGCCGACCTTCACGGCGTACAGGATGCAGGCAGGCAGCAGGATAACTGCGTCAATAAGCGTCTCGGAAATCCATACCTGCACAAGCTTCGCGCTCAGGATCGTCCGCGGTTTCAGGGGCAGCGCCGCCAGGTAAGCGGCGTCCCGGCCCAGGTACAATGCGCTGAGCGTAAAGAAGAAGGACAGGATCAGTGTACCCGCCGTGGTCAGCATGACCGCCATGGTGATCAGCATCTCAGGCGTGCCCAGAGCAATCATGAAATCCAGCATTTTGGTTTCAACGATATAGAGGATCACGCCGAGATAAACCACCAGGAACAGGATGGCGATAAACATTCCGATGGTGCGGCCTTTTTTCTCCTTCAGCGCCGTCTTCAGGTTCCGCGGTTTAAAGTCCGCGAACCGGGACAGCAGCTGCAGCCGCAGCAATGCTTTGAATCCCGTCATGCTTCTTCGCCTCCGTCGTTGGTCAGCTGCAGGAACAGTTCTTCCAGGCTGGCGCCCTTCTCACCGGAGCGCAGTTCTTCCAGCGTGCCCTGGGCCCGCAGCGTGCCGTGATCGATCACACCGATGCGGGTGCACAGTTTTTCGGCAACTTCCAGCACATGGGTGGAGAAGAATACCGTGTTCCCCTCGTTGCAGTGCCGGATCATCTCTTCTTTCAGCAGGTGAGCCGCGCGGGGGTCCAGTCCGCCCAGCGGCTCGTCCAGGATCCAGATCGGCGGATTGTGGATCAGCGCGCCGATCACAACCAGCTTCTGCTTCATACCCTTGGAATAAGTGCGCACCTGGCTGTTGATCGCGTCTTCCAGCTCAAAGATGTTCAGGTACTTCTCAATGTGCGCCTTCCGCCGGGCAGCGTCCACCTGGTACACGTCCGCCATGAAGTTCAGGTATTCCATGCCGGTCAGGCGGTCATACAGGTCGTTTCCGTCCGGCACAAAACCGATCAGCCGCTGGGCTTCCAGGCGGTCCTCGGCCATCCGGTGCCCCGCCATGGTGATCTCGCCTTCGTCCGGATTCAGCACGCCGGTCATCAGCTTGATCGTGGTGGTTTTGCCGGCGCCGTTCGGGCCGATAAAGCCGAACAGTTCCCCGCCCTCCACATGGAGCGTCAGGTCGTCCACGGCCTTTTTCTTGTTCTTGGCGTAAGTCTTCGTCACATTCTTAATGTCGATCATGGGTCCTCCTCCGGCGGTTCCGCCGCCTTCCCTTTTTCTTTCTGACAGTTCTGATGATACCACATATTCCGGAAAATTTGAACGTACAACTGGGAAATTTATCCACTCTTATTTTTCATCCCCGGATAAAAAAGAAGGCGTTATTCTCCGACAACGCCTTCCGGATTCCTTTTGCCCTGTTTCCGTTTCCACTGGCGGCCGCTTCGCTTTTCCCGGACGGAAACCTTGCCTTTTATCTTTTGTCCTTTTCCCTCTCCAGCCGGAATTGTACCGACCTTTCCAGATACTCCAGATAGTCCTCGTCCCTGCACATTTCCTTGCCCTTGGAGTCGCTCAGCTTCGCCACGGCCCGTCCGTTCACGGTCTGCAGCTTGATCACGATGTTCAGAGCGTCCTCGCTTGTATCGTTGGAACAGAAAGTCCCGATGCCGAAGGATACCTTTGCCCGGTCCCTGAAATGCTCATAGATCGCCTGCGCCCGGTCAAAGTCAAGGCTGTCGCTGAACAGCAGCAGCTTCGTCTTCGGATCCGCATCGTACTTTTTGTAATGCGCGATCATCTTCTCGCCCCATTCATAGGGATCTCCGCTGTCGTGGCGTACGCCGGTGAAGTTGTTGACCATGGCCCGGTTGAAGTCCAGCAGGAACAGATCCGTCGTCACCGTATCCGTCAGTGCGGTTCCGTTGTCACCGCGGTACTCATCATACCAGTCTTCCAGGGCATAATGGTTGGTATAGGCCAGCGGGATGGAATCAATGCCCTGGTACATCTGCACAAACTCATGCGCATAGGTGCCAATAGGCTTGAGCCCGTATTTCTTTGCCAGCATCACGTTGGAAGTGCCGACGCAGTTCTTCGTCTCCGTTGCCAGGCGCCGTACGACCTCGTCCTCCCACTCCCGGGAAAGACGCCGCCGGCATCCGAACTCGGCAAAGCTGAAGGTATATTTTCCGTTCCGGAAGGCTTCGATCTTCTCGTTCAGGCGTTCCTCCGCCGCCCGCCGCAGGGTCATATAATCGTATTTCAGCCGGAAATAGACCTCGTTGACGATCTCCAGCAGGTAGATTTCAAACTGCATGGCGGAAAACAGCGGCCCGCGGACCACAATCTTGAGCCTGCCTTCGTCGGTCAGCCGGGTTTCCACATAGTCGCGGATCGGTCTCCACAGCCGCAGGAACTCCACATAGTCGCTTTTGATGAACCGGATGGACCGCAGGTAGTCCAGTTCGTCTTTTGTAAAGGTCAGCGAGCACAGGTGATCAATCTGTTCGTTGATTTCATCATACATTTCCTGCGTGAATACCACGCCCTCGTTGCGGCAGCGGAAATAGTATTCGCCGCTGAGGTCTGTGTGCTTGTGAAAAATCACCTGGTCCATGTTGAATTTATACAGATCCGTGTCCAGGAGTGAATTGATGATCGGTTCCAGTCTCATTGTTCCGCGCTCCTTCCGTCATTCAAAGGGGTTCAGTGTCAGCGGCATCCGCCGTTTATGCATATTGGCCGCTTCCCGTTTCCGGATCTTCCCATCAGTCTGCGGATCACCGCAGGTTCCTTCTCTCAGATACCGGTGAATATCCGCGTATTTCAGGCCCATGTTTTCTTCGTCGCTTTTGCCGCTCAGCCCGTCGCTGGGCGTTTTCTGCACAAGTTCCCCAGGCAGTTCCGGCATCGTCAGTCCGACCTGTACCACCTCAACGCTGGTCAGTTTCCCCAGTACCGCGAAGTCGCAGGAAGTATCCCCGTCTTTCGTACAGTAGCCGGTTGTTGCCTCGCTCAGGTTGCCCGTGCCGGCCAGCCTTGCATCCAGTGCCTGCGCGATATAGCGCAGCACCGTCATCCGCAGGCGCGGTCCGACGTTAATATCGGAAGCACGGCTGGCAGGAACGGGGAATTCTCCGTCTTCTGCCGTGATCCCGTTCTGGTCAGTCACTGATTTCAGGGCCTGGTGGATCGCGCCGATGTTGACCGTTCTGTACCGGATGCCCAGCGCGTCGCACACGGCCCGGCTGTCGCTGATATCTTTCTGTTCCCCGTCTGGCAGCATCACTCCGTAGACGTTTTCCCTGCCCAGTGCCCGCGCGCACAGTGCCGCTGTCACTGTGGAATCCTTGCCGCCGGAGATACCGATCACAATCCGGCTGAATCCCTGCTTCCCTGCGGTCTCCCGGATCAGTTCCACCAGCCGGTCCCTGACCTTCGCCGCGTCAAATCTGTACTCTTCCATGCCCTGTATCCTCCTTTTCGGTTCGTCACAGAATATCGATCTGGCAGCTTGCCATGGTTTCCAGCGCCGCTTTATGCTTTTCCGGTGTTACACCCGCGCAGCAGGCGGCGCTGACCTGTACGTCAGCTTCCGGGAACGCCGCCTTCAGCAGCAGCGCGTTGGAAACCACGCAGATATCTGTACACAAACCCAGCAGTTCGATCGTCACATGTTCCGCCCCGCCGATCCGGTCCCGGATCAGTTCCGGCAGACGGACACTGCCGAAAGTGGGCTTCTCAACCAGCGTACAGTCCCCCAGCGCTTCCCGGATTACCGGGTTCAACTGCCAGCCGTCCGTGCCCCTGATACAGTGGGGCACCGGCAGCCGCTTTCCTTCCCGGGTTTCCATATAGTCTTCGCCGTGCGTGTCCAGGGTCGCGAAAATGTCCGCTCCGGCTTCCCGGCATTCCCTGATCCGCGCCGCCGCGGCGGGAACAATCGCTTCCGCTTCTTTGGTTCCGAGCGCGCCGTCTATAAAGTCGTTCTGCAGGTCCACTGCAATCAGGATCATTTTCTCCGTCATGGTTTCTTCCCTTCTTTCTCAATCAGCTGGTAAAGCGCAGCCGGCCGTCCCCTTTTCTGCTTGTCTTCCCGGTCCGTCAGGATCATCCTGCCGGTTTCCTCATATCTTTTCAGAATGGAGCGGCGGAAATTGCTGCTATCCAGTTTCTTTCCCAGCACCGCCTCAAACACGGTTTCCAGTTCTCCCAGGGAAAACGCTTTCAGGTTGTTCAGGAACCGGAATCCCACATCTGTATAATCAATCTTGCCCTGAAGCCGGAGCACGCCGGTCTCAATGATCCGGCCATGGTCAAACGCCAGGTCGCTGCCGATCAGTACAGTTCCGTCCCCGCCGTTCAGACGAAGCCTCTCAGATTCTTCCGTCACCGCAAACTGCCCGAACAGTTCTTTGGTATCTTCCGGCAGTGCGTCCAGCTTTTGGCCCGGAATAATGACCAGATATGCTGTGGAAATGACCCGGCCTCGCGGGTCACGGTTTACGTCTGAAAAGGTGTAGAGCTGTTCCAGAAACGCGTCCCTGACCGGCAGCATCTCATTCAGCAGTTTCCGGACCGCGGTTTCAGCGGATTCATCCACGCCTACAAACCGGCCCGGCAGCGCCCACCTTCCCGCGTATGGAGCGTCCTTCCTTCTGGACAGGAGCAGGTTCAGCTTCCCGTCTTTCACAGTCAGGATCAGCATATCCACTGTCACATACAGCCGGCCCCGGACAAGTGACTCATGCATCTTGCTCTCTCCTTTATGGTCATTTTGACCATAATGATCTTACAGTCTTCTTATCGGGTTGTCAATACATTTTTTGTCATTTTTACCAAAATTATTTCGGATAATAAAACAACAGGCCTCCCGGCCTGTTGTATCAATGGGTTTCAGTTTTCCGTCATCCGTTTGAAATGCAGCTGTATGACTCAATCCGCATTTCCGGACTGATCCGGATCACAAAATAGACGCCTTCCCCGTTCGGATCCGCTTTGTCCTCATAGCACACATAAAGGTTTCCGTTCTTTTCAAACGTCCACTGCACCCGAAGGTCCTTCACCTGGTCCCGCTGCTCATAGTGTATGTTTTCAAGGTATTCCATGAAGAAAGCCTTGGCTTTCCTGTCGGTTTCGCTGTCCAGCTGCGGTTCGGTGTTGTATTCTTCGATGGAAAGGATACCGTCCCACCAGTCGTTCGGGCTTGCTTCCATGTGGTAGAACCTGCCGGTTTCATCAAAGAAGGTCTTCTTGTCAATCCCGTCGCCGTCCCTGATTGTCACGATGTAATTATATTCGTCCCATTCGCAGGACACAGGGGCAGTGGCGTTCGTGTTGAACCCGGCGGGCCGCCAGATATCCATGGCGTCCAGTTCCATCTGGTCTTTCAGCGCCGCGTCAAGCACGGGCTGATACGGCTCTTCCCGGCCGTAATCCACCGCGTCAGGCGCAAGTTCCACGCCGTAATCAGCCGGATCAAACTTTTTCAGCATCGTGTCGCCGATGTCGGTCGCGTCCGCTTCAAAGGAGATGTCCAGCCGGCGCACGCCTTCCCCGGCCGTTTCCATATACAGGCCGATGCTGCCTTCCGCGTGCGCGGGATAGTGCTCTCCCATCTTTACCGTGATCTCCGCGTTCCTCAGGGAGAATCCCCTTGCGCAGTAAAGGATGCCCTGCGACACGGTACCGTAATCCCGGATGGTCGCGTAGCTTCCTTCCGCCAGGATCCTGTCATAATCCACGTTAAAGAACCGTCTCACGGCAAACTGGTATGCCTGGTTCAGGGCGGCGTTCAGAAGTGCGGGCGCGTCGTCGCCGATCTTGATGACGATGTCTCCGTTGTCCGCTTTCGTGATTGCGTCCTTGCCCAGGATCAGGTCCGCCTGCGAGACCAGCGCGCGGCCCAGGCTGACCAGCTGTTTCGACTCGGCCGTGTTGCGGAGGACGGAAGCCCTGTCGCCGGTGATACCCGGGCGGTAGAAACCCGGCGTAAAGTCTTCCATCAGATAGAGGTAATATCCCTCTGTCACGATCGTGTATCCGTTCTCCCGTTCCGTTCCGTCTGCCTTGGGGGAACGCAGGTGCAGCTTCCGGAAGGAATTCGCCCCGTCCTGTTTCCAGGTTCCTTCAACCGTCTTGAACCATTGTCCGTCCAGTGACAGCTTCGCGTTCACGTTCAGGGTCAGGTTGTTGTGTTCAAACAGCAGGATCGCCGTTTTGTCATACAGGTCGACTGCCGTATCATTCGCAAATGCCGCCGCGCAGGCGATCATCGCCAGCACCGCCGCCAGGATCACACATACCAGTTTTTTCATGTTTCGATTTCTCCTTCTGCATTATGCGGAAACAGCGTCCGGAGCGTCTGCAGCACGTCCCTGTGGACCACCTTCCGGGGTTCGAACTTCAGCATGTTATAGACCACCTGCATCACCAGACCCGCGCCGAATGTGCTGATCAGCGTTCCGATCCCGACCGGTCCGCCAAGCAGCCACCCGGCCAGCAGCACCGCTGCCCAGAGCATGATCTCAACAATACCGATCGGCACTTTCGGAAGCCTTTTCCCCAGGCCGACCAGCAGGGAATCCCGCGGCCCGCAGCACTGTTCGCCCTTCATGTAGATCCACATGCCCAGGGCCATGAACACAAAGCCGCACAGCATGATCAGGATCCCGAGCCATATGCTCCGGTTCTCTCCCAGCGGGTTCAGGTCGTTGTACATCTGCACGAAATTGCCCGTCAGCACCGCGTCAATGATCGTTCCGAATCCGATCCGTTCCTTCAGAAGCAGGTCGATCCCCAGGATCACCAGCGCTATCAGGGTCATGGAAAAGCCGTAATTCAGCGGCGTGTGCTTCGCGATGCCCATCCCCAGGCAGTCCCACGGGGCCAGTCCGATATTCGCGAAGATCGTCAGATGTACGCCGAAGGCAAACACCAGCAGTCCGAAGATGATCCGCAGCCATTGCCGGACAACCTTTGCGCGCATTCCTGCCGCCTCCTCCCGAAATCGTATGCAGGGAGCATTATACCACAATCCTTTCCGCTCCCGCACAAAAATACCGGGAAAGTTCATCCTGCGGCCCGTACGTGATCCTCCGGTCTGTTTCCGGATCCATTCTGGCAGGTCAACCTTAATTTCCGGTGACTTTCATCTTACGTTTTCGTAAGATGGCCCGCCTTGCCGAAAATCTTGCAAAGCGGCAGGAAAACCTTTATCATGGGTCCGTAAAGAATACGAAAAAAAGATCATATTCGTTCCGGGAACTTTCTCCGGTTTTTGCCGTCTTACAGATTGAAAGGAAGGGATACTGTCATGAAACGCAATCTCCTGAGCGCAGTTCTGGTTCTGCTCCTCCTGTGCCTGGCCGCCTGCACCCGCGTTGAGAACGTCCCGTCCGGTAATCCCGGCGGGCAGGCCGCGTCGGATGCCGCCGCGGAAGCTGTTCCCGTCTGGAAATTCTGCCACGGCAGGCGCGAAGGCCTGGAAACAGCCGTTGTCAAAGGCTATAAAAGCGACTGTGAGACAGGCCCAAGCGAAATCGAGATGACGCCCGAAGAGATCGAAAATATCCGCAGCATTGCGATCAGCGGCGTGATCATCGGCAAAGCAAATGACCTCTCCGTAACCGGAGGCACCTGGTTCTACTCCTTCGAATCCCCGGAAGGCGAACATCTTCTCACCGTGGAGATGTATAAAGGCTGGATCGTTGACTCCGCCACCGGGATGTACACGTTTTCAAGATAACTTCCTCCCTGCCATGCTGAACCGCCGCCCCGGCAGCGGTTTTTTTGCTGTTCGAAATTGCTGATAATCTTTGACTGAATCCGTATGCTTTTGATATGATGCAGTCTATTGAATCATGACTTTTCGGGGGAGTTGTTGAATCATGGCGGAACGGCGAAGCAAATCAAACAAGAAATTCATGTTGCTGTCTGCGCTTGGGATCTTTATGGTCGTTGATCATCATACATGGATCACATTTAATCTCTTTGGAGATTTCATCCCTTATAATTCTTTTTTTATGCCCATGTTTGTCTTTATTTCCGGATATTTTAACAAGGTGGATTCTTCCACCAGTTTGCCGAAGTATCTCTGGAAGAAGATTAAAACGCTTCTGGTGCCTTATGTGGGCATATCCCTGTGCGTCTTCCTGCTCCAGCAGCTGATCAACTGGATAAAGGCCGGTGAGGTTCCATCTGTCCCTTCATGGTACCTGGAGTATGCGCTGGAAAGGATCGTAACGGTCGGATCGTTTGCATCGATTGTCGAGCCTATGTGGTTTGTCATATCCCTGTTTGCGGCCCTTGTCGTCTATGCGGTCCTGAAAAAGCTCCTTTGTAAAATCTGGAACAGCTGGGTGATGCTTGCGCTCTTCTGCGCCCTGCACCTCCTTGTCGTGTATTTTGCAAAAACGACGGAACCGGATTCCATTACGTGGTTCCTTGTGCCGCTGAAAGTTTTGTTCTTCCTTCCTTTTATCGAAATGGGCGTCATATACAGGGATCATCTTGAGAAAAAGCATTCAGGCCTGTCCGGCGGGTGGAAGATTGCGCTTCTGTTCGTTCTGCTCGCCGTAAATATGGCCCGTATGATGTATCTGCCGAATTCTTATGACGTTGCATTTGACAGCATCAATGATCTTTCCGGTTTCACAAGCCCTTATATCGTTACGCCGCTGGTGTCTTCCCTTGTTGGGATACTGTTCTGGCTGACGCTTGTTGATCTGGTTGGAAAACCGGTTTACGAAAGCAGGTTCGTCAATTATATGTCCTGCAACACCTTCTGGATCATGGGCTTCCATATCCTGTTCTTTAATATCCTGAATTGTATCCTGCTGGCGGTGAACAACCACATCGTCCCGCTGATGTATTTTGATGTTGAAGCCTTTCAGGAATCGGAATGGTATTACTGGGGCCTGAGCAGCAACTTCAAACTGGTATACCTGGCGTTCGGCATTCTGGGGCCCCTGGCCCTGAAATGGGCCTGGGACCGGCTCCGCGCGTCGTTCGGAAAACGCTTCCTGCGAAATACAGCGTGACTGCAGAATAAACCCGCAGGCATATAAACTCCTTCCCGCAGGGGAAGGAGTTTTGGAATTGCATTTCTGTTCCCGGTGTTTTTTATCTTTGTTTCTTTTGTCGTTTTGCGGCGTTTGCGCAAATCCCCGCCAAACCCAGCAAAATCATTGCCAGCCACAGCAACGGATTTGCCTTATCCCCGGTTTTCGGCACCGGCTTCGGTTTAATGTTCAGCGTAACGTCAGCCGATCCGTCTGTAAAGCTGACCTGTACTGTATGGCTTCCCGGGGAAAGCGTGTCCAGGTATTTGCCCATCAGCGTCAGGACAAGGCTGCCCTTATCGGCTTTATGGCCCTCATCCGGTATCCTGCCGCCGTCGATTGTCGAATAGGTATAATTTGGCCAGGCCATGCTGTCGTTCACGGTCCGCTTGACAGTGATAACCGTATTTACTCCGCTTCCCTGGGTGTATTCCACAATTTCCTTAACCGCATAATAATCTATAGGGATTACGTCGATGATCTCCTGTGTTTTTCCTGCCGGGAACTGCCGGGAAGGATCCCCCCTGGCTGCTCAGCAGGATACGCGTGTCGTCCGCAAAGAACAATGCTCCGGTATTCCCCGGCAGCTGTACCGCGAACTGCCGCGGTTCAGCTGCCGTAACAGGGATCTTTTCGCCGCCTGTTTCTCCGCTGGAGACTGTACCCGCGCTGAACAGCACGCTCCCGGCCTTCAGGTCGTCCGGCGCGTTTTCCGACTCCCGGATCTGATTGTTGTCCACGACTGCCACACCTGCCAGCGGCAGCTTCGTCTCATCGATGGCAGTCCTTGTTCCTTCACAGACCGCGACGATCGTACATTCCGGACCGATCTCCAGCACGTCCAGCCCGTTGGCCGGGCCTCTCATGGGAAGCGGCAGGATCGTGCCGTCCTCCTGTTTTTCTCGCGTTGTCACATAAAAACCCGTGCCGATAGCGTTGGCTTCTTTATACGTGCTTGCGTAAACATTGGCGTTTCCAAGAATCCGCACGCTTCCCGTCGGGGCGCTCCCGTCCTCCAGGCTCACGCCGTACCCTGTGCCGATCGCGGCGCCGACGCCGTTACCGATTATATTTGAACGCCTGTCTTCCGTCGCCAGCGCGACCACTTTGGCGTTGTCCCGGATCGTAATATTCACCGGGGTGGTGCTTGCGTCATAATTATTTGTTTTGGACGTGCCCCGGCCTGTACCGATACCCGAACCTCCGCTGATGCCTACAGCTGTCACATCCGCGTCTCCCTCAATGACGATCGTTCCGGAGGAAGCCCCGTATCCGCCGCCGATACCTGCGCTGAAGGTATCTGAATAGCCTTCTCCATACAGGGACTCCAGGTTGTATTGGTCGACGTTGTCAAAGTTTATATGGCAGCCCGCAGCCCGCACCGTCCCGCCGGAGATCGTAATCTGCCCGCCGTTATAGAACCCTACGGCATAGGCAGCTCCGCCTGAAGTACCGTATCCCGAGCCGATACCGGCTCCGCTGCCGGTTCCAAGGGCTGTGATGTTTCCTCCGTGAATATGGATGACGCCCGCGGAAGAATGGTATCCCGAGCCGATCCCCGCGCCTTTGTCCCCGCCGATTGCCGTAATGGTTCCGCACCAGATATGGACGTTCCCGGCCTTTGGATTGGCTGCGCTTGTTTGGCCGTATCCGATACCGCCGATACCGGCGCTGTATTTCCCGCCGGTCACAGTCAGGGTGGATCCGTCCTTTCCGTAAATATTCACGGTGCTGCCCTCTTCCACTTCGATCCCGGCGGATATCTTGCCGGCGTTTCCTTCCAGTATCGTATCCCCCTCAAATACCAGGTTGACAGTCGCTCCGTTGCAGATTTTGATGGCAGAGCCGTTCTGGCCGCTGTGGACAACTCCCCTGATCCCGACCGTCATGCTTTCACTGATCACGAGCGTCCCTTCCCAGTCATGGTCCGCGTCATAAATTATTGTCGGGTCCGGTATATCAAGAGCCATGGCCGGAATCGGAAGCAGTCCCGTCAGCAGGATCAGGCACAGCGCCAGGCACAGGTTCTTTTTCATCTTAGAAGCCCTCATTTCTCAGCCTATATATTGGATAAACTGTTCGCGTTCATTACTAAATATAGTGTATTTCAAATTGTTTGAAACTTCAACAGGTAATATTTACCAGTTGTCCGGCGTTTTCTCCCCTGTCAGGCGGCTCTCCGGCGTGCGAATAATCACAGTGTATATTTTCTGATACAAAATCGACCCAAAGTCGATAAAAATGGTTGACGCCAGAAAACTGTTGTTGTATCATAAAACCGACCAACGGTCGATTATGGAGGTGAGTATGATGAAAAAGGGAGAAAAAAGGAAGCAGGAGCTTTTGAAGATCGCCTATGATATGTTCCTTTCACGCGGATATGAGGATACGAGTGTGGATGAAATCATAGAGGCGGCACAGATCGCCAAGGGCACGTATTATTATTATTTTTCCAGCAAGGAACAGATGCTTGAAAATGTCATAGGGATGATGATCGAAAGCGAGACGGAAGCGGCAAGGCGGATCCTGGAATCCGGCATTCCGGTGCCGCAGAAGATCGTCGGGATCATTACATCTGTCAGGCCGGCCGAGGCTGAGCAGCCGATCAGCGACGCGCTGATGCGGCCGGAAAACGTGCTGATGCACGACAAAATCAGGAAGAAACTGATTGAGGCTCTGGTTCCCCTTTTGTCGGAAACCGTGAAAGCGGGAGCGGATGAAGGAATCTTTTCCTGCGACAACATCCCCGAGCGTGTAAGGATGCTTCTTATCGTCAGCAACGATCTGTTTAACGAACATGCGTTCAGCGCGCGTGATATATCCGTTTTCATCGATTTGACCGAGAAACTGCTCGGCGCGGAAACGGGAACAATGAGTTTTGTATATGATCTGATAGACAAGCATGATATGGAGGTATCGCATGAATAATCAGGCTTCAGGCACATACAGGTACAGACCGGTCCTTTTCTTTGCGCTGGCATATCTTTTTACATGGATATTCTGGATACCGGCCATATTTACTTCTGAAAAGGTCAGTCCGGTACTTATGCTTGCCGGGCTGATTGCGCCTGCGGCGGTATCCACAGTCTTCGTTATGGTATCGGGGTCGGATGCCCTGAAACAGGATCTTAAGAATAAGATCGTCGGATTCTATAAGGTGAAATGGCTCAATGTCCTGTGGGCGGTTATCGTCTTTGCGGCAGTGATCGTCGTGTCCATCCTGTTATCGCTTCTCGTTGGACAGTCCATGAATCAGTTTTCTTTCACGGAAGACTTTTCATTTACCGGTGTCGGGATAGCGGGAGCGTTTTTCACCATTGCTGTCGCTTCGATCATCGAGGAGGTCGGCTGGAAAGGATATTGCGAGGATTCGATCGGCAACAGCATGAACTGGTTCTGGGAATCCATGATCTTCGGTGCACTCTGGTCTTTCTGGCATTTTCCTCTCATTTTCATCCAGGGAACCTATCAGGCCGGCCTGATGGTCAATCCGCTGTATGTGGTCAACTTTTTTGTCAGCGGCATTCCCATGGGATTCGTCATCACCTGGGTTTATCTCGCAAGTGACCGTTCAATACTGGCCTGCATGATTTTCCATCTGTTCGTCAACTTCATGCAGGAAAAGATCGCCATGACGCCGGAGACAAAGTGTGTGGAGACAGTCGTCATCACAGCGGTGACCATAATCATCGTCATGGCGAATAAGGACATGTTCTTTGAGACCCGCCATGTCGGCAGGCTGCTTGAATACACGGCCGGGAACCGGAGATGACTTGTCCTTCCCTCTCCTTTTTTCTTTGACGGAATGGGGATGGATTTGGTATAATAAAAAAAATTATCCCATATTTCTAAACTGTTTTCGGTGCAAAAACTGTACGAAGTACGAATCGGCAGGTGACAATATTGGCCAGGATCGAAATGTCGGAACATTTTACATATCAAAAGTTGCTGCGGTATTCGCTCCCCAGCATCGGGAACATGCTTGTCCTGACTTCCTTCCAGGTGGTGGACGGCTTTTTTGTCTCCAACCTGCTGGGTGTTACACAGCTGGAGTCGGTAAACCTGATTTATCCGATCTTTATGGTACTGCACGGTTGCGGTGCAGATACATTCAGGCATATCCGAAGATCAAAGCCCGTAATGAAGGCCGTTCAATCCATGTTGAAGGATAAAGAATGAAAAAAGAAGGAGCGTTCTCATGAAAGTGCTGATGATCAACGGCAGCCCGGACGGAAAAGGCTGTATCCACACTGCTCTGACGCTGGCTGCGGAGGTGCTGAACAAAGAGGGCATCGAAACCGAGGAGATCCATGTAGGTAACAAGGATATCCGGGGCTGTATTGCCTGCCGCCGGTGCCATGAAATCGGAAAGTGTGTGTTCAATGACCTGGTGAACGAAACGGCCCCCAAGCTTGCGGAGGCGAACGGGATTATTATCGGATCGCCTGTGTATTACAGCATGCCCAACGGAACGGTACTCTCCTTTATGCAGCGGCTTTTCTTCAGCTGCGGCTGCGATCTGCACATGAAGGTCGGTGCTTCCGTGGTTTCCTGCAGGCGCGGCGGGAACAGTGCCACTTTTGAAATTATGAACCAGTTCTTCGGGATCAACGGGATGCCCACCGTTCCCAGCACCTACTGGAATGACGTGCATGGTTATAAAGGGGAAGATGTCCTGGAAGACCTGGAAGGCTGTGAAACCATCCGGAATATGGCCGCGAATATGGCATTCCTGATCAAATCCATCCGTGCCGGAAAAGAACAGTTCGGCAAACCGGATGTAAAGCATACTCAGTTCTTCAACTTTATCAGGTAAACCGCGGCATTACAAAAGCCCTGATGGCGTAAAAAAAATCGGCATTCCGGAAACCCGCTTCCATGGCCTCCTCCTTACATATGTCACAAACGCCATCCGGATCGGCGATCCGACCAGGACTGTTTCAGAAAGCCCGGGTCATGCAACAGTCGCACACGCCCTGATCGAATGGAGATATGTGATGCCGGCATGAAGCAGGATTCAATTGACCGGATGCGGCGGCCGATCGATTCCTGCAGCTGAAACGCCAATATACCGGGGAGGGAGCATAATGCTTCCCTCTCCTTTTTCTTTGACGGAGCGGATATGGATTTGGTATGATCATTATTGAATTTTGCAGAAGGGACTTTGATCACTGTCTTATGATTTTCCTGCCCATCGGTATGGAAGAAACAGATTAGCAGGATAATTCGTTTATATCAGTGGAATCCATGAAAAGGAGTTGAAGCTGATGAAAAAGCATTTTGCGATCGCAATTCTACTCATATTGGTTTTTGCTGTCTCTGTAAGTATAGCTTCCTGGAGCTTTTCATTCGCAGAAGATACCCCTGATTCACGCCTTGCCGGGAAAAACACTGTGTATGAAACAGCTGAACAGATTTTTGCAACCTCCTGGATGCCAAAAGGCACTGAGATATCAGTCCTTGACGAAGGAATCGGACTATGGAATATTCAGGCAATGGATGGGGATAACAACATTCTTGCCTATATGCAGATAGATGGCGACAATGACGACTTAGTCGTATACTATCGAAAAGCTGCATACGGGTTGCCGGTATTGAATCACCTCAGTGAACAGATCATCCCGAAAGATGAACTGACAGAAGCAGAAATAAAATGGGCTGAAGAAGTATTTTGCACATTTCGCGGCAGCATTGCCGCTGATTATTCGATGAACTGCATTGCCCAAATGGATGATAATTGTATATTGATTTCTTTCGGAGATGTGAGCGAAGCAATAGCGATCCTGATAGCAAAAACTTCGGAGAATCCGAAGGATGCGCCTGAACTTATGGCGTATGTGGATATGAATTTTAACTGGGACGTTCATTATGACGGTTATATTTCCCGTGGCGAAGCATTTGAGACAGCCCGTTCTGCATGCCTGGACAAGTGGAGCAGTTCGCCGGAGGATCCTCTGGTGATGGGTGAAAGCGCGTTCATCCTGTTTGACACATTCGGTTTCTATGATGAATATGATGAAAATGAAGGAGTCCTTCCAGAGGTTTTTGCGGAACCTTTATGGGTGATCAGCATTCAGGATCAACGCGCTGATCCTTCGCTCGAGGGTTTTGATCCTTCTGTAGAGTTTTTCGCCTATCCGGTCCTGATTGATCCTTCCAATGGTGACGTCATAGAGATTCGGGAACCGGAACGCTATGGTCACGGATAAAGCCGCAATAATCCGCATGACGCGTTCCTGTCTCCGGATGGCAAAACACCTGTTAAACAAATGGATCCGAACACCTGATTGTCAGGAAACCCGGAAAATATATTTTGCTGACCAGGATTGATCAGGATTTATGAGGGGAATATGGACGATATCATATGGTTTATTCTGATTAGTGCCTTATTTGTATTGCTTGGCTTCATATTTATCAGATTGGGCCTGGTAATCTGGAAAAAGCAGAAGATGGAACTTATCATCCGTCATCATTGTGACAAGGTAAGTAAAGAAAACCAACCGGCTTACTGTACGCTTTCAGGGATTGGAGTATTCGTGATTGGGATTGGGTTTATTCTTTCCGGGATCTGTTCCGCCTTTATACATTCCGTTTTCGCCTATATCCCTATGACAGCCGGATTAGTAATTGGAATTGTGCTGCTCATGCTGGCGGGAATCAGATATAATCATTAACATATTGTCAATGCAACTGATCGTGAGTAAACTCGGAATACATTTTTCAGCACCGGTCATCACAGGCTGGTGTTTTTTGAATGCAGATTCGGCATACAGGATTCGGCTGAACCTGCGTCGAATGATAGCCGTGTAGCTTTTGAGATAATTGACCATCGACAAATTTGTGGAAAAAACAGACGGGCATGATCTTTATTGTTTTTTACAGAAGAGCCTTTGATCACTATCTTTTGAAATAAACGACGATCGACAAATCGAATAACAGCGCATGCTATTGTTATATTGTGCAATTATACCACTTTTTTGTCCAATGATTCCATGACAATATTGGTATATAATACATATTGTTCAGTTGATCATCTTGTCTTTGTAAATGAGACGGGCGGGCACCTGATCGACAACACGGTCCTGAAGCACCTGAAAGCAATTGTGACAAAGATTGGGATTCCGGAAACCCGTTTCCATGACCTCCGCCACACATACGCGACAAACGCCATCCGGATCGGGGATCCGATTAAGACAGTGTCGGAAAACCTGGGTCACGCGACCGTCGCTTTCACCTTGGATATTTACGGCCATGTGACCCCGCAGATGAAGCAGGATTCCGCAGACAGGATGCAGCGGCTGATTGATTCCTGCAGCTAAAGGGATATCAGCCGGAGAGGGATACGCACTTCCCTCTCGTTTTTCTTTGACGGAACAGTTATGGATTTGGTATGATAATTATTGATTTTTACAGAAGAGACTTTGATCACTATCTTTGATTTAATAAATCAATCGTTGCGAGGAGGTATCACCATGAAAAGGCTTTTAACACTGATTCTGGCGTTTGCTATGCTTTTCACTCTGTTCAACGCACAGTCCTTTGCCGAGGAGGATGCTGTCGTCGCACTTGAAGGCACAAAGTTTGTGACCATTCAGGAATGGATTGACGCCAAGGGTGAATGCGGAGACTGTATGTTGCTTCTGCGGGTCAAAACCATTCTGAACCCCGTACTGGCGATTGCGGAAGATGAAACCGGAACTGTCAACTTGTTTTCCGGAAACGGTGAGGACAGCATGATTGTGAACTTCATGGGAGACGAAGGCCTTACCAATGGAAGCATTCTGGTCATCGCCAACCCGAAGTGGAATGAGTACGAAGGCACAGTAGAAATGGCCGACTGGATGGTTCTCCGTATGCTTCCGGCAGTAAAAGAAGCAATCGAAGGGAATTTAAGGACGTACACCGAAATGCCGGATGGCAGTTGGGAATGTGAAGGATATTCATATCAATACCGCTTTGAAATCAGCGGGAGAATGCCAAATGCGGCCATGAATTCCACATACGTATACCTGAGTAACGTGCCGGAAATTTCTTTTGAACGGGCATATATGGCTGCAGGACTAAGCAGCAATTCAAATGATTATTTTTCTCCTGAGGAAGCGATCTTGGTAGAAATGAACTGATCAGCGCTGAATGAAATCTCTGATTTTGCAACTTTTAAAATATCCTTCTATGGCATGAAAAAGGATGACAAAATGCAGATTAGGAAATATCAGGAAACCGATCTTCCGGAAATGACATCAATCTGGAATGAAGTGGTGGAAGAAGGCATTGCTTTTCCCCAGGAAGAATGCCTGACGGAAGAAAACGGCGGATACTTCTTTGCCTCCCAGAGCTATACCGGCGTAGCGGAAAATGACGGTAAGATTGTCGGATTGTATATCCTGCATCCTAACAACGTCGGGCGCTGTGGGCACATCTGTAATGCCAGTTATGCAGTATCATCCGCATGCAGGGGCCAGCATATCGGTGAAAAACTGGTGCTGGACTGCCTGAAGACCGCAAAGGAGCTTGGCTTCCGTGTTCTCCAGTTCAACGCCGTTGTTGAGAGCAATATCCATGCTCGGCATCTGTACGAGCGGCTGGGGTTTATTCAGCTTGGAACAATCCCCGGAGGATTCAGGATGAAGGACGGGCGCTATGAGAACATTTGCCCTTATTATCACGTGCTGTAACTTTTGATTTTTCTCTCTATCAGTGGAGGCACAGGATGCATCATAATTTCCTTTTCGACCTGGACCAGACATTGCTGGACTTTCACGCCTCTGAGTATAAAGCACTCGGAATCGTCCTGAGAGCAAATGGGCTTTCATTCTCAGATAAGATTTATCAGGCTTTCAAAGCATACAACAAATCCCTCTGGCTGGAACTTGAAAAAGGGAATATCTCGAGGGCAGAACTATTTACGAAGCGGTTCCTGGATGTTTTCAGTCGGTGCGAAGGAGATGCTTCAGGACTCGATCCCCTGGAGGTCAACGATGAATTTATCAGGACAATGTCTGTAAACGGCGTGCTGATGGACGGTGCGCTGGAATTCGTCAGAAAGCTCAGGAAAAATATACCGGATGCAAGGATCTACATCGCCTCCAATGGCGCAACCATAAATGCAAAGGGCAGGATTGCTTCTACAGGCCTTGACCAGTACATTGACGGCATGTTTATCAGCGAGGATATGGGGGTGACTAAGCCCAACGCGGCCTTCTTTGATATTTGCCTGGATCGAATTGGAGAACCGAAAGCTTCATGCATTATGATCGGCGATTCACTTTCTTCAGATATGCTCGGTGCAAAAAACGCTTCCCTGGATTCCGTATGGTTTATGCCTTCCGGAAATATTATGGAAGCAAGAATGAAATACGATATTGACTACTGCGCTTCTTCTTTCGATGAACTGTATGATATTCTGAAAAAGTGGGCATCCACTGTAACATGTCCCTGAGTGATCATACAATTCCAGTTTATCGGGGTATCCGTTGGAAAGAAAAATCGAAGTTTATACAGAGCATGGCCAGTATACTGAAAGAGGTAAATAATGGCTGAATGGGTATCTCATTTAATTGTGGCTGACAGGGTATGGGAAATATTGCCATGGCTAAAGAGACATGAATTTTGTGTTGGAAATATCGCGCCTGACTGTAATATTCCCAATGAAGACTTGTCCGAGTTTACTCCATCCAGGGAGATCACACATTGGATGAAGGGCAAAAGGAAAAAAGCTGATGACTGCTCTGCCTTTCGGGATGAATATATCCTGAAAAGAATCGGCGAGATCAGTTCAGAAGAAGAATTATCTTTTCTTCTTGGGTATTATGCGCATTTGATAACGGATGCCGAACATCAGCGAACCATCCGGGACGAAAAACGTGTGGCGGCTGCCTGGAAACGCGCAAAAGCATTTGATGAACTTCGTGAGCAGTCTTCCGGTATGGATGAAACCTGGGACAACTTTAAGAAACTCTTTCCCGACCGTAAGGAGCGTATGAAAGATTTTTACGTTGTTGAAAGAGAATATCTGGATGAGCATCCCAACTCCGGTTATTTCACTGAAATTCAGGATTTAAAGACCTTTCCAGACTATATTGAGTATCTTCCAAAGGGCGCTATCCCTGCAAAAATCAGGATGATGTATTACATGCCGACATTAGAAGAAGGGAAATACCCCTTTGTTGGTTTCTCAAGAGAAGAATGTGCTTCATTCCTTGATCATTCTGTTGAACTGACGGTTCGTGCGATTGCGGAGGTACGTTCCTTACTGGATAAAGATAAATAAAGGTTTGCAGGGATATTTATTGGCAAGGAATCTCGGAACAAATATTTTGAAACACCTCGCTATGCCGGATCAGAAATTGTAGGAATGACTGCAGTGAAAACAGTTGTTCTGCGGAAGGAAGTACAGAAATGGGAAAAGTTTTCAGTGTGCAGGACAGGCAGGCCGTATTTGAATATATCCAGTCCGTTGCCGCGGAGTGCGGCAGAATTGTCGCGCTGGTC
>JAFWEJ010000014.1 GCA_017512985.1 Clostridia bacterium | reverse complement strand
GGAACGTGATGCTGCCCGTTACGACTGCTTCGATCGCATCGTCGCCTACCAGGCCGTCCACGTCGTATTCCGCCCAGCTCTGCGCTGTTCCGTTGTAGGTGAAGGCCTTATCCTGGGCCGTTACCGTCACGGCCTTCGGGGTGATCGTCAGCGTGCCGGTCGTGATTGCTTCATTATATCCTTCTTTTGTCGCCTTGACTTTATAGGAAATGTTTCCAACATCCTTGATGCTCGGAGCAGTATTCGACCAGGTCTGCCCGTTGTCAGTGCTGTACTGGAAGGTAACGCCCTCGAGTACTACACCGTTTTCCTTGGCGGTTGCTCCGCCGTTATGTGTCGCGCCGTCATACGGAGCCTCATAGGAAACGGCGGTAACTGTCATATCCTTATTGGTTTGCCCGGAGCCTTTTTCGTAAATGTTGATGATTACATTTTCCGCGCCCTGTGCCGGTTTGAATTCGCACTCAGCTGTCACACCGGCACTTACGGGGAACTCATTTCTGATAATCGTTCCGTTGATGATCTCAATGGATTCGAGTTCCAGGGGTGAATCATGGAGGTAGAAATAGTATTGTCTGTCGGGATCCAGATAGTAATTGAAGGTAGTTTTGTTAAATGTCGCTGTTTCCTGCCCGTCATACAGTTTGAAGAAGTCTTTTACCCGATTTGTATAGAAACCATAGTTTCCGCTTTCGTCCTGGAAGCTGAACTGTTCGAAATATACAGCGCTCTGGGCCTCTGTTCTTTCTCCCTTATCAGGATCAAGAATCAGATTGACAGTAATCGTGAAGGGCTTTGTTACTGTATCCGCTTCATCTTTATAATAGAGATAGATATCTGTGTTGCCGGTATTCCCGATTTTGACCTGATCCTGGTAAGTCCAGTAGATCGGGCGTGTCGTCGTGATTTTGGACGGGATTTCATCCTTATAGATATAGCCGCGGAAAGTAAAGTGTTCCTTGTCGACGTCAATCCAGGTATCGGGAAGCTTGAATCCCATGGCACTGCTGATTCTCTTCCCGTTGAAATACGAGATCGTACGGTTGACATCACCCGTATATCCATATGTTCCAGGCGCCGTATTCTGATCAAGGTTCTGGGAAGAACCGTCAGCCAGTTCCCTGCGGTAATGGAGAGTAAAATCTCTCTCGTAAGGCGAATAATACAGGGTCAGCGTATGGGTATCCGGATCCCAGGAATAACCCGCCGGATTTCGCTGCTGGCATGTGCCGTCGTCAACATAGGACTGTTCGATCTGCTTCCGGATGTTGTCATTGGGATCGCCGCTGGCGGATTCCCGCTTGATCTCAATGTCCTCATCGCTGAAGTAGTTATAGGTTTTACCGTTGAAGGCATATTTGATTGTATAATCTCCGTTATAGTCGATAGCAGTCTGGTCTTCACTGACAGCCTCACAATAAGCCTGAAGATACAGGTCTTTTGTTACAGGAGCGTTAAAATCATATGTCTTTCCATCAAGCTGCCATTCTTTGAATGCTACTCCGCTGATCTCAGGGTCAGCCGGCTTTGTCACTTTTCCATCCTGCTCGACCTTCTGGGTGTCGACAATATTGCTGCCGTTATACTGGAAATATACATTGTAGAAGACTACATATTTAGCCACCAGCGTAATGGACTTTGTGACAGGCAAATCGAAATTATACGGTTCCCCATCCAGGGTCCACGCACTGAATTCCTGCCCGGCATTATACCCTATCGGAATCTTCGTGGGCTTAGGCACTTTATGGCCGGGTGCAACGTAGATCTGACACTCCTCATATGAAAAGGTATTGCTCTTGGCGTCAAGCTGAACCAGGATACCGGTGACAGCATACATGGTCACGGTTTTGTTGGTTTCGGTTAGGCCCAACCTGTCATCATTCAGGTTGATAGTATCCCCGGCCGCGACAAACACGCCGTTGGAGCCATTGTAGTTGGGTACATTGCTCCATCCAACGAGATCGGGATAATTCCAGAAGTCGCTCTTTACCGGTGTGGGCTCACCACCATTTTTCTCCCACTCCGTACCGTTTCCCCAGCCGTGGCCATTCGGATCATACATCACGGCGACTTCGGACGGATTGCCGTACGTCGGATTGCCCACCGGATCAGAGCTTTCCGCCAATGCAGTTATCGGAGAGATGTTGAAAATCATCACCATAGCAAGGAGCCAGGCAATCAGTCGGGAACTGCTTCTGTTCATCATGCAGATCTTCCTTTCATCGCGCGGTTTCTTTGTAACGCGTCAACCTCTTCCGGCGTCCGGGCTGACCCGGACGCCTGGACGCCTTCATTTATTCGTCTGCAACAACTCTCCAGAAATACTGGGCGGTGCTGTTATCAAGTGTATATGTGAACGTTGCGCCGGTTGCGCCTGGAATGTTTTCCCAGTTCTCCCGGTTTGTGGAACGCTGCCACTGGTATTTTACATTCTCGCCAAATCCGACCGGGTGCGCCGTCAATGTTATCTTAGCCCCCGGATAGGCTACCTTTCCGGACGGCCAGTTGGAGGAGATTGTTACGCTCCTCTTGCGCTCCTTACCCTTATGAAGGGTTGCCGCGTAATTGGCGTGATAACCCTCAACCTGATTCTGCTTTCCTTCGTACTGGGTGTAGGAACCATCCAGATAGCCGTTTATATCATTGTACCATGTTTCGTTATTGTTGACCTTGTCTTCCTTGATAACTTTCTCAAATTTCACAGTGTACCAGGAAGTGTATTCATCTTCAGGTGCATGATCGCTGTACACATAATCAACGCCGCCAATTGAGAGCGTAAGATTTGTGAAGTCATAGGCAGACATTGTGTAATCGGTGGCGGGAATGACTGTGCCGTGGGTTAATGTGCCTGCGTCCACCGCCGTGATCTTTGTCTTCTTCAGGCGGTAATAGTTTCCGCTTCCGTTTACGCTCAGCATATTGAACAGTTCCTGCTCAACAAGTACTTTTTCGTTGACTGTTGTCGTAATGATATAGTTGCGATGGATACTGTCTGTCTTGTTCGGATCATTGTACCGCTGGCTTTCCGGTACCATCCAGCGCGGAGTGCTTCCGTTCATGGCGCCGATTTTCTGTTTGCAGATCTCAACCCTTTCCAGGCTGACCGTATAATAGTTGGCGCCCTTCGCGATCTTGTCAGCGTTCTTGTCACAGAAATAGACATATTCGATATTGTCCTTGTCTGTGATCACCAGATCTGTGAAATCGTATTCGCTTGCCTGGTATTCTTCAGCTTTCAGTTTGTAACCGTATTGCTTTGTGATATCCATGATCGTGGTTCTGATCGTGGTTTTTGCAAGCCGGTAATATATATCTTTATTGTCTGAGAACCGTGCCAAGTTGTACAGCGGATATTCCTTCATGCCGATCACAGTCAGCTTTCCGGCCATAACTGTACCGACGCGGTAGTTGCCGATTAAGCCGTCCGCCGCGACATTCGGTACAATCCTGTTGTCCTCTGTAACCGAATACTGAATGCCGATGCTTTCAGCAGTATCGTTTCCTTTCAGTCCCTCCAGGTCCGCGGAGAAAGCAGGATCCGGATCGCCTTCATACTTCGTGGCGTCATTGACATAGATGTTCAGCGTTGCAGGCCGGATCTGCAGCCAGCCGTTGGTAATGACGAACGTTACCGCTTCGTCGCTGTCATAATAGAAGTCTGCTTCCGTCAGTTCGTCATATGCTACGCCGCCGTTTGTGGCGTGCGCAAGATGGGCCTCTCCTTCTTCTGTAAGATGCAGTTTCCCGGCGGTGAAATCAGTCCTGTTGCTTGTCGCGGAATATACATTTACATGCTCTGTACCGTCATAGGCAATTCTCTGCTTCTCGCCGTTGATGAAGATAACCATCTCTTCGCGCGGCGTTTCGGATTCCTCTTCCGGCATTCCGTTTCCTTCCGCCGGTGTCCCCTGTTCGGAAGACGCGGCAGCCGCGACGACGAGCAGGGTAATGCTGTCAGAATGTCCGTCTTCAGAAGCGGTAATCTTGACTTTGCCTTCACTGACGCCTGTTACAACACCGTTCTGGTCGACAGTGGCGATATCTTCATTCTGGCTTGACCACTCGACCTTTTCATAGTTTTCATTAACCGTCAGCGTGATTTCCATTCCGACAGTCAGCGTTTTTGTAACAGCTGTGATATCCAGCTTGTCACGGTAGTCTGTGATGGGATGCACAGTGTTTGATTCTGTTCCGTCAGCAAACGCCGGAAGCATCTGGAATATCAGCAACATCGCCAGCAGATAGGCGGCTGTCTTTTTCATCGTTGTTTTCATGCTTTCTTCCTCCCTGTCTGTTCGGGAATCCATATCGTCGTGCCTTGCTGTACTTCAGCCTGTTTCCGTTATTCGTCAATCACATTGACGATCAGCCGCCAGCTGTACCGGATCGTTTCCCTGTTGGCAATGAACGTGTACTTGTATCTGTCACCGCCGTTAATATCTTCCCATCCGGCTCCTTCACCCTTGTCGACCTGCCACTGGTATTCCACCAGGTGGTCACCGAACCCGTAGAGTTCGCTTGTCAGGGTAATCTGGTCGCCTTCCGTGACGATTGCTCCCTGGGAAGACTTGACGACAACCCTGCGCTTCTCTTCAACAGGTTCCCCTGTCACTTCACCGGCGTCGTCATCCAGTTCCTCAAATCCCTCATCCTCTGCCGGATCTTCGCCTTCATCGGGATCTTCCTCCCCGGGTTCAGCTGTTTCCTCCTGCTCTTCCGGGGCAGCGGCCTGCTCCTGCGCCTCAAGGATTTCTTCCGCTTTTTCAAGACGGTCAAGCGGAAGCGTGAATGACGGGGACGTATAGATCTTCTCGTCTGCGCAGGCGCATGTAATCAGCGCGAAGAGCATCAAAGCCGTCATAGCTGTGATAGCGATCAGTTTCATCAAGTTCCTCATGTGATCTCACCTCATCTGGAATCGGTCGATTTGGTCTGGTTTCCTTCAATTTATGTATGGTTACATATCAGAGTGTTGTCTTCCGGGCAGTCAGTTACACGAAATCGCGTTCTCTGCGGACCATGTATTTCTTTTCGTGTCAGGTCCCGGCAGGAGGGGTCATGACGGACCGGTTGATCCGGAATGCCTTCCGGCCGCCTTATATCTAAAGGCATCCGGTCGAACCCCTTTTGTATGGCAAGCGTTTGGTGTATAGCTTGACCTACTATTATTATATCAGAACCGGGTTATTTTCCGGTTACATTTTTTTGTTTCAGGAATGAATCCTCTGTATCTTTTGAATTATGTTTTTTCTTTGTACTGGATACAGATTCCGGTGATGGGAAAACACCCGGCTGTAGAGCCGGGTGTAATGGTCTTCTTCTGTTGTCAGCCTTTCATAAAGCGGGCCTGGCGTTCCACTGTCTCAGGATGGATCGCGTACAGCGCCGCCTGTTCCTTGTCGATCCTGTCGTCACGCAGCAGCCGCGCCAGTTCGGTGTCCATGGACAGCATATCCGCGCCGCCGCCGAAGATCGCGTTGTCGATCTGGTGCGTTTTTCCTTCACGGATCAGGTTCTGGATTGCGGGATTGACGCACATGACCTCAAACACGGGATGGAGCGTTCCGTCCTTTGTCAGGATCAGGCGCTGGGAAACAACGGCCCGCAGCACCATGGAAAGCTGCGCCCTGATCTGGTTCTGCTGGTTGGCCGGGAAGGCGTCAATCACGCGGTCAATCGTCTTGGCCGCTCCCAGCGTATGCAGTGAAGACAGCAGCAGGTGGCCGGTTTCCGCCGCGGTAATGGCGGTGGAAATCGTTTCTATATCGCGCATTTCACCAAGCATGATCACGTCAGGCGCCTGGCGCAGGGCCGCGCGGAGCGCGCGGGCAAAGCTTGCGGCGTCGCCGGGCACTTCACGCTGGCTGACGATGCATTTCTTGTGCGGGTGCAGATATTCGATCGGGTCTTCGATCGTGATGATATGTCCGCTGCGCGTGGAATTGATCTGGTCCACCAGGCAGGCCAGCGTGGTACTTTTACCGTTTCCGGCAGGGCCTGTTACCAGGACCATACCGCTGCGCAGCTCTGCCAGGCGCATAACCACGTCGGGAATGTGCCGTTCCTTCGGATCTGGAATGCCGAACGCGACCACACGGCAGGTCATGGCCAGGGATCCGCGCTGCCTGTAGGTGTTGCAGCGGAAACGGCTCAGGTCGCGCACCGCGAAGGAGAAGTCGTCGTCTCCTTCTTCATGCAGCGTCTCCCGGTCCCGGCGGGCCAGTTCATACGCACGGTCGACCAGGATGGCAATATCGTTCGGCAGCGCCTTCTCTTCGGTAATCGGGATCATCTTGCCGTTCGACTTGGTCATGATCTGGGAACCGGGCACGACAAACACGTCGGATCCGTGATGCTCCAGTGCTTTTCTTAGAATTACATCAAGTGTCTCTACCATTCCCAGTCTTCCTCCGGCTCATCTACCAGCAGTTTATGAGAGACCCACTTCATCCGCTCTTTTTCTCCGGGCGGAAGCAGCTGGACGATACATTCAAGGTTCCGGTTGTCCAGGGGTTCTGTCCAGGTTACCTGTTCTTCATCCAGGCTCATTCCTTCCGGCAGGAGGGTTCCAACCTTCTCCAGATAGGCTTCCATGTTCTCCCCGGCTTCTTTCTGCGCTTTAATCAGCAGCGTGTCAAGCTCGGCCAGTTTTCTTTCGCTCTGCTCATTCAGTTCGTATACGCGCTGAACCATTTCGGCGCTGCGTTTGCACAGGTTGTAGTCGTTCCGGGCGCCGATCTGTGTCAGCATCGCCATCATGCACAGGGAAAGCACCACAACGATCAGGATCAGGGAGGCTGCGCCCGGACCCAGCGCTACTTTACGTTTCACGGGCTCACCTCCTTCTGGATATACCGTGTGGAGGGAATCGTCAGAAGCGTGCTCTCCTTTTCGGCGCCTGACTGGTCATGTGTCACTTCAACGCCCGAAACATCGCACTTCCGCAGTATGCCGGAGTCCGTTTCTTCTTCAAGGATCGTAACCCTCAGCAGATAGCCGTCCTTTTCAAGCGTCCAGACGCCGTCTTTTTCATTGAATCCGTAACCATTCAGTACGGCAGCCGGAGAATCCGTCACATACAGGTCTTCGGCAACATTCTGTGCTTCCAGCATGGAGGCGTTTGTCGCGTGGGCGGTCCGGCTCTTCAGTTTTGCGTCGGCAAATACCTGAACCAGGATTGCCGCGGAAATCATAAAGAAGAAAATGACCAGCAGCAGTTCCACCAGGAGCGCGTTCGCGCGGCTTCCTTCCTTCATTTGAGCGCACCTCCCGTCCGCAGGGCGATCCGGATCGTGCTCTTTGATCCGCCGGCGGATTCCAGGTCAACCTTCAGCGTATCGCCCTCAATGGAGGGTTCAAACCCGTTCAGTTCGCACAGGGATTCGCCGCTGTCAGCCTTGAATTCGGTCTCTTCGCTGCTGAAGCTTTCCCAAAGGTATCTACGGGGTTCGCCGTCCAGCGGATCCGGATCAAGGGCGCAATACAGCCGTTTATAGTACTTTTCACCGTCATATTCGTTGACGATCGTCAGGGCAGTGACGCCGAGTTCTTCAAACCGCTCGATCTCGACATGGCCGCCGTCCTCAGCCCATATGGCGCTGCGGACAACCGCTGTCATGATCCGGGAATTGCTGTTCTCTTCAGCGCTTTCCACCGAATGACGGTAGATCTGCGCCCCGATGGTCACCAGGAAGGTGCTCAGGCAGGCGAACAGGGACAGCAGGAGCAGCACAAACACGCTCTGGATCGTACGCGAGGAATGGTTTCTGACAGGCTTGCTCACTTGTCCATTTTCCCTCCCCTCTCTGCAACCTTTATGACAGGCATCAGGTTGGATGCCAGGGGATCGTAGAAAACGTGGTACCTTTCTTCATTGTAGGAAAGGTTGTAATGCTCACGCAGATATTCCAGGTTGTCCGGATACATGCCTTCCACCGCGTAACAGGTCAGTGCGGCGTTCTTCACGGCGTCACGGACAATCTGGAGCTCACGGCCGCTGTTCTTGCTGGTGATGTTGTTGACCAGCAGCACAAAAGCAAGGATCAGAGCGATGAAAATGAGGATCGACGCCACGTCTTTCTTGCTGATTCTCATTCTTTCCACTCCTTTCCGTTCTGTTTTACTTTGCTGTATCAGTTATAATCCGGGATTGCGGTTACATGGAACTGAGCACGCCGGCCATCGGCAGCATGACGCTCAGCAGGATCGCGCCGATGACAATGGACAGCAGCGCGACCAGGGTAGGTTCCACAATGGAAATCAAGTGGTCCAGGCCGTCTTCAACCTGTTCCTCATAGATTTCAGCGATCTTTTCCATAACCTGCGGTTCATGGCCGGAAGCAGCGCCGACCTTGACCATCCTGTTATAGAAATCGGCAAACAGCCCGCTCTCGCTCAGGGCTTCCTGGAAGGTAAGATCCCGGCTCTTCATCTGTTCACGGATGAAGTTGACCTTGTTGATGGATTCCTGGTCCGCCAGGGCGGCAGGCGCCATCTGAAGCGCGTTCTCCATCGGGAAACCGCTCTGCAGCATCAGGCCGAGGATGCCGGCCACGCGGGAAGCGGACAGTTTTTCAGTCAGCTTGCGAACAGGCGGGAAAAGGTTCTTCAGGAAGGTCAGCACCTTGTCCTTTGCCTTGGTCTTCGTCAGGATCACGATGACGATCGCCGCGAGGACAACCAGGCCGATCAGGCCGAGTACGATCCAGCCGGCCCAGGAGCCTATCTTCATCAGCACAGAGCCGCTGCTGGACGAATCAACGCCCAGGGAAGCCAGCACCCGGCGGAAAATCGGCAGGACTCTCCACAGCAGGATACCGATGATAACCACCAGCATCACGCCAAGCACCAGCGGATAGGTAATTGCGCTGACTGCCGCGGACCGGATACGGCCTTCTCTTTGATAATATGTTGAAAGGCTGTTCATGATGTCTTCCAGACGGCCGGTCTGTTCACCGATGTCGACCATCTCGATCATGTAGGAAGGCCATTCGTCTTCGTTTTCCTTCATGGCGACATAAAGGGAACCGGTCTCATCCACCACCTTGTACAGGTTGGTATAGGGATGGACCTTGTCGTTTCCCTTCTGCTCGTCTTCCGCCAGCATTTCAATGCCGTCCCGGAGCGTCATGCCGGAGCTGAGCATCAAGGCGATCTGGTCGCAGAAACTGCTCAGTTCTTCAGAAGACATGATCCTTTTTTTCTTCGCTCCGTCTGCCATCTCGCAATCCCTCCAATTTGTCGCATTAGCCGCCAGGGCTTAATAATACCGTTCAGTCGTATAGGTTTCGTTTTTGTTGCTGGCATTCATTTCCGCGGTCGGGTCAAAGAACCTTTCTTCTCCGTTCACCACCGCCACCACCCATGCGTGATAGGTGTTCGCGCCGACGGTACCGATCATCAGGCGCGCAGGAATGCCCTGTGAACGCAGCATCGCGCAGGTCAGCGCGGACAGGTCCTGGCAGATTCCCATCCGGTTATTCCAGCAATAGTCGATATCCGGCATCTGCTGGCTCATGCTCTGTACCGATACGCTTTTGATATAGTCGTAAATGAAATTCTTAAGCACATAGTTGCAGACGGTTTTGTAAATTTCTCCCTGGTCCGTCATATCTTTGCACAGCTCGTTCGCGTACTTGACGCAGGCTGTGTTCCCGTCATAGTTGACATACTGGTTCGGATACAGGAAGCAGCTGAGCTCGTCGGGCATCTTGGCGCTCAGCTTAACTGTTCCTTCATTTGAATAGTTTTTTCCCTTGACATGCTCAAACAGTTCCACTTTATACTTGCCGCTGCCGAACTGGAGCGGGAATACTTCGTAATTGCCGTCTCCGTTCAGCCAGTAGAGCAGTTTCGCTCCTGCCGTGGAAATACGGACCCTGAGCTTCTTATCGGTTTTCTTTGCCTTGACCATGATGTAGCCTTCTGACATGTTGCTTGCATCGATGGTCATTTTGCCGTCTTTCTGGACTTTTTTACCGCTTGCTTCCGGGAGCTTAAGCCCGATCGCTGCGACAACAACTGCCGCGCAGAGCGCAAGAATCAGCGCAACGCATATAATAAAGCGCGTCTTGCCCATCCTGGCGATCATAGCTATTCCCTCCTGTGTATACATATACATTCATATAACTGATTAATTGTAGTAATTTTACCACAACCAATGTGCTTTTGCAACTGTTTTGCCCTTGCGGTAATTGAAAAATCCCGCAGCCTTGCGGCTGCGGGAAGCAGGAACCGAATTACTTGTTGACAACGTCCTTCAGAGCCTTGCCGGCCTTGAAAGCGGGAGCCTTGCAGGCGGCGATCTTCACGGAAGCGCCGGTGCGGGGGTTGCGGGCAACGCGCGCAGGACGGTTCTTGGCTTCGAAGGTGCCAAAGCCGATCAGCTGCACTTTCTCACCCTTGGCCATGCTCTCAGCGATCACGTCCAGAACGGCGTTCAGAGCGGCTTCGGAATCCTTCTTGGTCATTTCGGTCTTGGCTGCCAGAGCAGCAATCAGTTCACCCTTATTCATGTGGGAAAACCTCCTTGATAGAATTTACGATATCAGTATATCCATTTCAGGCATCCTGTCAAGTACTTTTTCCCCTGAAACGCTTTATTTTGTGCCCTTTGGGGCTCTTTTGACACAAAATATGCCGTTTTTTGTCCATTTTTCCGAAAATCAATGCCCTTGCACGGCTCAAATCCCTGTGATATCATCATTTTCAGGGCAAATCGTTTGTCATAAACGGTTTGGCGCATCCTGCCGGTATCCCGGTATAAATCATTATGAATTGTGAATTATGAATTGTGAATTGGAAAAAGTGCTGCCAAAGCTGATTGTGATCGAAGGAACCAACGCCTCTGGGAAAAGCTCCCTGGGCGTGGATCTTGCCGCCCGTTTCGGCGGCGAGATCGTTTCGGCGGATTCCCGCCAGGTGTTCCGCAGGCTCGATCTGGGATCCGGCAAAATCGCCCCTGAAGAGATGAAGGGCGTGCCCCATCATCTCCTGGACGTCCGCTCCCCCGGCGAGTTCTTCTCCATGGCCGATTTCCAGCGCCTTGCCTATGACGCGATCGACGGTATCCTCTCACGGGGCCGCCTTCCTTTTCTCGTCGGCGGTACGGGGCTGTATGTGGACGCCGTGGCGGACGGTTATGATCTCAGCGACAAAGCGCCGGACCCCAGTCTCCGTGCGCACCTGGAAACCTTTGAAACGCCGGAACTGTATGAAATGCTGAAGCAGAAACTTCCTGACACGGAGATCGATCCCCGCAACCGGCACCGGGTCATGCGGGCCCTGGAAAAGCTGGAGGCGGATGATTACCGCCCTGCCGGCAAAACACCCCGTTTTGAACTGCTCAAGCTCGGCGTCACCTGGCCCCGGGAGATCCTGAAGCAGCGCATCGACGAGCGGCTGGAAAAGCGCCTGCAGCAGGGCATGGTGGAAGAAGTCCGCGCGCTGCTGGATGAAGGTGTCAGCGAGGAGTTCATGATCAAGCTCGGCCTGGAATACAAATACCTGACCTGGTACCTGACCGGAAAGATCGGTTACGAACAGATGGTGGAGGAGCTGGGAAACGCCATCAAAAAATTTGCGAAACGCCAGATGACCTGGTTCCGCCGTGACCCGCGCATCCACTGGCTTGATATGTCAAAAGACCCTGCCGCCGAAGCGGCAGGGCTCATCAAAACCTTTATCAATTGTTGATCAGTTCATCCAGGTAAACCATCTTTCCGCCCGTCCGTGCGCCATATGCCTGGTACATTGCCTTCCAAAGCTGTTCCCGCTGTTCCGGGAGCAGCTTTTCATCCGCCCGGATCCGGGCGATCATCTGCGCGACCGGCACAGCCAGCTTCTTCTCCTTGTTCCGTTCGATACGGAGTCCGAAAATATTGCCCATAACCAGGTTGCTGCCTTCCAGGAACAGTTCCACATATTCCCTGCACAGCCGTTGCAGGTATTCCTGCTGTTTCTCCTCCGGATGCTCAAACCGGTTCATGGTCCGGGCCAGCTCAGGCGCGTCAAACAGCAGCGCGTGCATCTGTTCTTTTTTTTCGGTGGAAAATTCTTCAGGCGTCCGGTAGATCTCCAGGATCCAGCTTTTGATGATGGAAAAATCGATGCCCTTCGACCACATCTTTTTCTTTTCAGATTCGCCGATAAAAAGCAGCTCCCACTCGATTTCACGGCTGCCCGGGCAGGCTTCCAGCCCTTTAAGCAGGATCTTTTTCCGCTCCGGATAACTGGCCGCGGCTAACGCCTTGCTGACCCACTTCTCCGCTTCTTCATTCCGGGGTTCCGGCGTGCTTTCCGCTGCCAGTTTTGCTCCGCAATAAGGGCAGAAAGCAATGCCTTCTCCTTCAATCCGCTTTCCGCAGCTGCCGCAGGTTCTGTCCATACCGCACCTCTGATTTATCATATCATTTCAACGATAAGAATAAGATAAAAAGCGGGAAAAAGCAACTGAAAACCGGAAGAGCGCTGCTCTTCCGGTTAAATGTCTGCAAAAGGTCACTTCTGCTTTTTCTTGGACAGGATATCGAACACTACGGCAGCCAGCAGGACAAAGCCCTTGACCACGCGCTGGAAGTTCGCGTCCAAAGTGATTTGGTTCATACCGAGGTTGATCACGCCGATCAGGGTCGCGCCGATGACCATGCCCAGGACGGATCCCGCGCCGCCGCTGGCGGATACGCCGCCCACGACGCACGCGGAAATGGCGTCCATCTCAAAGTTCTTTCCGGCGTCGGCGTTGGCAGTCGTATACCGGGCAAGTGTTGTCATTGCAGCAATACTGGTCAGGACCGCCATGTTCAGGTAGGCGATGAACATGATCCGGCGGGTATTGACGCCGGAGAGGCGGGCTGCCTCAATGTTGCCGCCCACCACATAGAAGTGGCGGCCGATCGTGGTCTTGCTGGTGATAAAACTGTAGAACAGCACGATCGCGGCGACCCAGATCAGGATCGTCGGAATGCCTCCGGCCATTGCCAGCTTGTACATGACCAGCAGGATGACCGCAGCGCCGAGCACGCTCTTCGCCACGTCCATGTAGATATGGTCCACTTCGTAGCCCTTCTTCAGGCGGGTCGCCCTGTTCTTGAAAACCAGGAGAACGACCAGCGCCGCAGCTATGATACCAACAGCTAAACAGGGCATATTAATTTGATCTGAAGGCGTTTTGAACAGTGTGCCGGAGAAAATGCTCATGAAGTCTTTCTTGTCAGAAACTGAAATTGAATTAGTAGGCGAAACGCTCAGAATGGCTGTGCCCAAGCCTCGGAAAGCCAGATAGCCGGCCAACGTCGCGATCCATGGAGGAACGCGAACATAGGCGATCAGGAAACCGAGGAAGCATCCGTAGACAATACCGATCGCAAGCAGCGCGATCAGGGAAACGGCTGTCCCCCATCCCCAATATACCATCATTGTTGCGCCCAATGCACCAAATAAGCAAACAACAGCACCGCAGGAAAGGTCAATGTTTCCGCCGGTCAGCATGCACATCAGCATGCCGCAGCCGAGGATGAACACGTATGCGTTCTGGTTGATCAGGGAATTGAAACTGTTCGGTTTGAACATCTGTCCCTTGGTCATGATGGTGAAGAAAATATACACCAGCACCAGGACAATGAGCATGGCATTCTTTTTGAGCAGGGAAGCCGGATCCGGCTGTCTGATATTGGATTCATTTACTGTTTTGTTTTCCATTGTGCCATCCTCCTTTCCTTACCGCTTCTGCCGTTTGGACAGCACATCGAAGATGACCGCCACCAGCAGTACGAGTCCTTTGACCACCTTCTGGTAGTTGGAGTCAACGGAGATCATATTCATGCCCTGGTTGATGACGCCCATCAGCACAGCGCCGATAATCATACCGGACACCTTGCCGATTCCGCCGTATGCGGAAGCGCCGCCGATGAAGCAGGACGCGATGGCGTCCATTTCATAGCCTTCGCCGTAGGTGGGGTCAATTCCCTTGCCGCGGGCGGAGGTCAGGATGCCGGCCAGGCCGGCCATCAGGCCGATGCTGGCATAGGCAAACCAGTATACATTCCGCGTCTTGACGCCGGAAAGCGCCGTCGCTTTCTCGTTGCCGCCGACCGCGTACAGATGGCGGCCGATCGCGGTTTTGGTGGTGATATATTGGTAGATCCCCAGCACCAGTCCGATCCAGATCAGCACGGTCGGGAATCCTTTATGATTCGCCAGTTTCCATGTCAGCCACATCGTTACGGCGGCAATGATCGCCGTGGTGACAATCTGCGCCGGGATGGACTGATGGATGTTCAGTTTTTTCTGGATCAGGATCTTCCTGACCTTCATCAGGACAAAGGCCAGTGTCGCGGCCAGACCGATCGCCAGGCAGGTCAAATTGAGCACGCCTGTTTCGATCGTCGTGCTGCCCCGGAGGATGTCCGGGATATAGCAGTTCGCGCCGCCGCCGAACAGGTTCAGGAAGCCCTCGTTGGAAATGTCAACCCGGAAACCGTTCAGCACCACGTTGGAGAATCCGCGGAAAGCGTACATACCGGACAGCGTGGCGATAAATGCCGGAACATGCAGCTTCGCGATCCAGAAGCCCTGGAAGGTACCGACCGCGAGGCCGATCGCCAGCATCACAAAGACCGCGATCCACATATTGGCGCCTTTGTCCATCAGTACGCAGCCGACAGCCGCGGAAAAACAGACGACGGATCCGACAGAAAGGTCGATGTTGCCGCCCGTCAGGATACAGAGCAGCATACCGGCCGCCAGCACGAACACGTAGCCGTTCTGGGCAATCAGGTTGTTGATACTGGATGGCAGCAGGGAGTTGCCGTTCGTCAGCAGTGCGAAGATGATGACCACCAGGACGAGGGCGATCGTCATCGTGTATTTCTGGAAAAAAGCGCCAACGTTCATCTTGTTTTCATTCATCGTCATGCACCCCTTCCCGACTGGAGGATCAGCGCCATGATGTTCTCCTGGGTGGCGTCCTCCGCTTTCATTTCACCGACCATCTTGCCTTCGTTCATGATATAGATCCGGTCGCTCATGCCGAGTACCTCCGGCAGTTCGGAAGAAATCATGACCACGGACTTGCCGGCAGCGGCCAGGTCGTTGATGATGCAGTAGATTTCGTATTTTGCGCCGACGTCGATACCGCGCGTCGGTTCGTCCAGCAGCATGATGTCCGGTTCCGCGAACATCCACTTGGCCAGCAGCACCTTCTGCTGGTTGCCGCCGGAGAGGTTGCCGACCAGCTGCTCCACGCTCGGGGTTTTGATTCTCAGCTTGTCCCGGTATTCTTCCGCGACCGCGTATTCCTTGTCGCCGTCAATCACAGTATGCTTTGAGATGGCGTCCAGGTGAGCCAGGGAGGTATTTACCTTGATGGACTGGCTCAGTACCAGGCCGTTACCCTTGCGGTCTTCTGTGACATATGCGATCTTATGCCTGATGGCGTCGGATTCGCTTTTCTTCATGTGGATCTGCTTGCCGTCGATCTTCAGTTCACCGGAGAAATTAGTGCCGTAGCTCTGGCCGAAGATGCTCATGGCCAGTTCTGTACGCCCGGCGCCCATCAGGCCGTAAATGCCGACGACCTCGCCCTTGCGGACATACATGGATACGTCGTCCACGACCTTGCGTTCCGGGTACAGCGGATGGTGGACTGTCCAGTGGTCGATCTCCATCTGGATATCTCCGATAGTGACGCCTTCGCGCTTCGGGAAACGGTTGGTCATTTCGCGGCCGACCATGCCTTTGATGATCCGTTCTTCACTGACGGCTTCCGTTCCGCGGTTGTCGATCGTCTCAATCGTGGCGCCATCCCGGACAACGGTTATTTTATCCGCGACGTAAGCAACTTCGTTGAGCTTGTGAGAGATGATGATCATCGTCATTCCCTGTTTCTTGAACTCAAGCATCAGGTCCAGCAGCGCGCGGGAATCTTCTTCATTCAGGGAGGATGTGGGCTCATCCAGAATCAGCAGCCTTGCCTGTTTCGCCAGAGCCTTGGCAATCTCGACCAGCTGCTGTTTGCCGGTACCGATGGTCTTGACCTGCACTTTGGAGCTTTCGGAAAGCCCAACCATCTTCAGGTATTTGTCGGCTTCAGCATAGGTTGTATTCCAGTCAATGGCAAACTTATGGCCGCGCTCGTTGCCCAGGTACATATTCTCACCGATGGTCATCTCCGGAACCAGCGCCAGTTCCTGATGGATGATAACGATTCCCAGTTTTTCAGAATCCTTGATGTTGTGAAACTGACAGACTTCACCGTCGTAAATGATATCCCCTTCATAGGTGCCGTGAGGATAAATGCCGCTCAGCACGTTCATCAGGGTGGATTTGCCGGCTCCGTTCTCACCGACCAGCGCGTGGATCTCGCCTTCTTCCACCTGGAAATTCACGTTGTCAAGCGCTTTTACGCCGGGGAAAGTCTTGGTGATATTCCTCATTTCCAGCAGTACTTTGGCCATGGTTCTCCTCCAGTTTTCCTCTCGGGCCGCCGGGCAGCCCGCGGGAAAATGATCAGTTTGGAAATGTCTCTGACTTTCCGTCTCCTTAAACGATGCAGGCGGGCTGGGGCCCGCCTGCATCTTGAGTTACAATTCAGGGATAATTACTTCAGATCTTCTTCGGTGTAGTAGCCGGAGTCGATCAGCAGGGTCTTGTAGTTGCCGGCATCGCCGAATACGGGCTCGCACAGGAAGGACGGAACGACCTTCTTGTTGTTGTTGTAGGTCTTCTCATCGTTGACGTCAACCTTTTCGCCCTTCAGGATCTGGCCAACCATCTTCACGACCTGGGCAGCCAGGGTACGGGTGTCCTTGAACACGGACATGCTCTGCTTGCCGGCGATCATGTTCTTCACGTTGGTCTTGTCGCAGTCCTGACCGGTGATGATCGGCCAGCCGAGGCCGGCGACATCGTAGTTCGCTTCCAGAGCGTTGGTGACGCCCAGAGCGGTGGAGTCGTTGGAGCAAACCCAGGCGTCGATCTTGGAGCCGTCGGAATAGTTGGCAGCCAGAATGTCTTCAGCGCGCTTCTGAGCGGTTTCAGACTTCCAGCTGGGGGTCGCAACAGCGGAGAACTCGGTCTGGCCGGATTTCACGACGACCTTGCCGCTGTCGATGTAGGGCTTCAGGACGTCCATAGCGCCGTTGAAGAAGAAGCCCGCGTTGTTGTCGCCGGGGTCGCCCGCGGTGAACTCGAAGGTGAAGGGGCCTTCAGCTTCGTCCAGCTTCAGGGTGTCCTTAACATAGGTGCCCTGCACGGTGCCGACCTTGTAGTTGTCGAACGTGGCATAGTAGTCAACATGCTCGTTGTCCATCAGCAGGCGGTCATAAGCGATAACTTTGACGCCCTTTTCAGCGGCCTTGTCCAGAGCCTGTCCGAGGGAAGAACCTTCGATCGCGGCGATAACGACTACCTTGCAGCCGTTGTCGATCATGGTTTCAACCTGGGCCAGCTGGGTAGCAACGTCGTTGGAAGCGAACTGCAGTTCAACTTCGTATCCGGCTTCCTTCAGCAGCTTTTCCATGTTTTCGCCGTCCTGATTCCAGCGCTGCAGGTCCTTGGTGGGCATGGACACGCCAACCTTGACTGCGCCTTCACCGGCGGGAGTGGCAGGGGTTTCAGCTTTCTTCCAGGGCTGCCAGATCAGCAGAGCCGCGACAATCACGACGATAGCCGCCAAAATGGCAATAAGGGCTTTCTTGTTCTTCATGGTGTTCTCCTCCAGTTTTTATTTTTCCCGGATGGATTATCCGGAAACCAACTGCACATATTTTACACGTTCATACCAGGTTTGTAAATACATTTTACAAAATATTTGGAAACGGTTTCAATAAAAGAAAGCAAGGAAAATCCTTGCTTTCGCGGGCAAACGTTTTCAGTTTTCCCCGGCCTTTTTCTCACTTGTTGCTGTATTATTCTTATCTTCAAGGACCACAGGGTTCTGATCCTGATCCTCCCTGCCCTTTTTCCACACTTTCCATGCAAAAACCAGCAGCGTAATGCCGATTCCTGTGAACAGAATGATAAACAAAATCTGAAGAAACTGTGGCATTGTCGTCGGCACTTTATCAATCAGGTCCTTCAGCATTCCGTATGCCAGATAAATCAGGTATCCGCCTGCGACTACATAAATGGATGATCTGCCTGTTGCCGGATTCATATCTTTCATCTCCTTCGGCCGATCCTATCACAAACGGGCTTGTCCGGTCAACTGACTGATTACTCTGGCAGAATAAACTGCGCGCCACCATACAGCAGCGCGCAGTCGATGATTATAACTTGAAGATTCCTGTCGCTTCCAGAATAATCAGGATCACGACGATAACCAACAACCCGGAGATAACCCAGATGATTCTGTCCATTGTCTTAACACTGACATGGATATGGTCATACCAGGATTCTTTTTTATCTCTGACAGCCTGAGAAAAGAAGCCAAGTTCCTTTTCCCGTTTCTCGATCTTTCTCTCACGTTCTTCCAGTGCTTTCTCACGCTGTTCAAGTTTCTTTTCTCTCGAGTCCATGGCTTACTTCTTCGCGATATATTTGCGGATGTCCATGGCAACCGCCAGTACAATGACCAGCCCCTGTACCACGTAGTTATAATATGGATTGACTCCCAGGAACTGGAGGATAATTTTCAGCAGTTCAAATACCAGCACGCCAACCAATATTCCGGGAACCGTACCGATACCGCCCGTAGTGGATACGCCGCCGATTGTGCAGCCCGCAATGGCTTCAAGTTCATAGCCCTGTCCCATGGAAGCAGAAGCACCCCCGGATTTTGCTGCCAGCAGATAGCCGGCCACTGCGTACATGATACCCGCTGTTATATAGATCCGCATCAGAGTCCGGGTCGTGTTCACTCCGGACACTTCCGCTGCAATGTCGTTGCCGCCGATAGCATACATGTATTTACCGAAGCGCATCTTGTTGTAAATGAACCAGAAAACAACGCCGAACAGTAAGGCAACAAACATCAGGTACGGCAGGTAGAATCCCTTCACGTCACCGATACGCCCGTTAATCAGGGTCGTATAGATCTTTTGGAATCCGCCGATCGGCTGCGCGTCCGAGATCACCAGGGAAATTCCGTAAATAATGGTCTGTGTGCCCAGCGTCGCGATGAAGGGCGGAACGTGCAACTTGGATACCACCAGACCATTAATAAGGCCCCAGATCATGCCAATCAGAACGACAATAACAAACACCAGTCCGATATTCATTTCAGGCATGAACTTCCAAAGCCGGCCGTTATAATCCCTCCGCTGGCACAAAATGCCAGCGACTACTGCTGCAAAACCAACCTGACGCCCTGCAGATAAGTCTGTCCCCTTGGTAATCAAGCAACCCGATACGCCCAAGGCAATCAGGAACCGGACCGCGGTATTGCTCATCAGGTTGCTGAGGTTGCCCCAGGAGAAGAAATTTTCAACGATACACCCCACCACGATCGCCGCGATTAGCAGCAGGAAAACGATGGGATTCCGGGTGATGGTTCTGGTTAATACTTTCCCGAAGTTATCATGCGATTTAGTAGCTTCCATCTTTATTTCCTCCTTTTGTTAATCAAACTGCGTCGCATAGGTCATAATGTTTTCCTGGGTGGCTTCACTGCCTTCAACAAATCCGGTAACCCGACCGTCACACATCACCATGATCCGGTCTGACATACCGATCAGTTCGCTCATCTCCGAAGAAATCATGATGATGCTCTTCCCTTCCTTTGCCAGGTCTGCGATGATGCAGTAGATTTCATATTTCGCGCCGACGTCGATGCCGCGCGTTGGTTCATCCAGGATCAGCACATCCGGATTGTTCGCCAGCCAGCGCCCCACTAGCACTTTTTGCTGGTTGCCGCCGGAAAGGGATTTGATCAGAGTTTTGGAGGATGGTGTCTTAATATTCATTTTCTTCACGTTGTCCTGAACCAGTTGTTCAACTTTTTTGCCGTTAATAAAATACCCATGGTCCAGATACTGGTTCAAAGAGGCGATAGAGATGTTGTCTGCCACACTGAGAACGCCCATGATGCCGCTGCCACGGCGGTCTTCTGTCAGCATCGCGATGCCCTGGTCAATGGCGTCCTTCGGTCGATTGATCGTCAGTTCCTTTCCTTTGTAGAATATCTGACCGGTTGTGTGGGAACGGATCCCGAACAATCCTTCCATCAGTTCCGTCCGCTGTGCGCCGACCAACCCACCAACGCCGAGGATTTCTCCCTTCCGGAGCTGGAAACTGACGTGCCGGAAGGATCTCGGATTAATGGAAGTAAAGTCTTTCACTTCAAACACCACTTCGCCCGGTACGTTTTCTCTCTTTGGATACAGGTTCGTCAGTTCCCGGCCCACCATCCGGGTGATAATTGTTTCCGTGGTCAGCTCGTTTGCGTCCCACGTGCCGATGTATTTACCGTCCCGCATAATGGTCACTTCATCTGCGATACGCAGGATCTCGTCCATTTTGTGGGAAATATAGACGATGGCTACACCTTCTTCTTTTAAGTCTCCGATAATCCGGAACAGCGCCTCCACTTCATTAGCCGTCAGCGAAGAGGTTGGTTCGTCCAGGATCAGCACCCGGCAGTTGGCGGAAACAGCCTTTGCGATTTCCACGGACTGCATCTGGGATACGCTCAGCTCACCAACTTTCTGCTTTGGATCAAAATGCATACGAACCTTCTTCAGCAGTTCCTCTGTATCGGCGTACATTTTTGCATGGTCAACCATTGGGATGAAGCCCAGCGCTTTTTTCATGGGATAACGTCCCAGAAAAATGTTTTCACCGACAGTTCTGGCTGGAATTGGCTGCAATTCCTGATGCACCATCGCAATCCCTTTTTTTAGAGCATCCATGGGATCATCAATATGCACCGGTTGTCCGTCCATCAGAATCTGTCCCTGGTCCATCTTGTAGATGCCGAACATACATTTCATCAGGGTGGATTTTCCGGCGCCGTTTTCGCCCATCAGGGCGTGAACCCTACCTGGCCGTAGCTTCAGTTGCACATTGTCCAGCGCCTTTACGCCCGGGAAAGACTTGCTGACGCCCGACATTTCCAGTACATATTCGGACATGAGGGCATGCCTCCTCTCGTCTTGATCTGTTCAGTGCCCTTTGCGCTGCGTCCCCTGCGAGGCGCGGCGCAAAAAGCGCTGTCTTATATATGTTAATTATACTCCGAAAAGGTGGGTGAGCCAAGAGCCGGCTCACCCACCTCCAAATCATTCCCGATTTGTTTCAGCGGATGATCACTGAGCGTCCACGTAGGCCTTGTTGACCTTCACGTAGTTAACCCAGTAGTAGTTCTGAATTTCTTCGCCGTTCAGCAGTTTGACAGCAACGTCAACCGCGGTATGGCTCTGGCCGATGTGGTCGTTCAGCACGGTACCGGTCATTTCACCGTCTTTGACCATCTGAACTGCCTGTTCCAGCGCATCAACACCCAGCAGGTAGATGTCCTCTCCTACCTTGCGGCCGGCCGCAGTAATGGCAGCAGAAGCGCCTAATGCCATGGCGTCGTTGTTGCAGAAAACAACTTCGATTTTGCGGTCAAACTTGCTCAAAGCATTCGCAACCAGCTCCTGGCCTTTGGCCTGTGCCCAGTTGCCCACCTGATCATCCAGGCATTCCACTTTGTATCCGGCATCAGTCAGCGCTTTCACGGAGAATTGGGTACGATACTGAGCGTCAGGATTCTCCGGATCGCCTTCAATCATGATGTAGGAGATGACTCCGTCGCCGTTGATATCGCCATGATTCTCAAGTTCAGCGACCATTTCACCCTGATAGGTACCGGACTGACGGGCGTCAGCGCCGACGTAGCAGACCTGAGGATTGTTCAGGATGCCTTCATATCCTTCATCGATAGCATTGTTGTTTTCATCATAAGCCAGAGGTTCACGGTTAATCAGAACCAGCGGAATACCTGCAGCTACGATGTTATCAATCACTGCATCAGCGGAGGAGGTCTGCACTAGGTTCAGGATGATAACATCCATCTTCTGGGTGATGAAGTTATTAACTTGGTTGGTCTGTTCAGCCATATCGTTTTTACCGTCAACCAGGGTAACATCATATTTGACTTCATCGGTCTCAAGAGTCTTAAAGTAATCAAGGATCTCATTGCGATACAGAGTCATGAAGTTGTCGTCGAACTGGTAAATGGATACGCCCACTTTGTAGGTCTTTGCTTCGGCGGAAGCAAAGCTCATGCAGCCCAGCATGAGAATGGCAGCCAACAGGATCGCGAGTGTCTTTTTCATGATACCTTCTCCTTTAATAATATTATTTTTTCATGCGGTCACTCCGCATTGAAACCCGACTAAATCGGTATGGATTCTATCATACATCTGGTTCAAAATCTACCATTTTAAACAAGTACGAATGAATTTGAACTTTCCTCATAAAAAAACGCCCTATACGTTGTGAATGCTTGCTCTTGTACGTACTTATTGCTATTTGCATGAAAAAGCTTCTCTTCCCTATTCCGGAAAAGAAGCCCAGAGTAACTCTTTCAAATTTTGTCAGTCCGTCATGACCTCATCGATCTTCAACAGTTCGGTTTCTGTTAATTCCGGCCCGTTCAGCGCCTGCACGTTTTCCCGGATCTGTTCCGGTCTGCTGGCGCCAATGAGGGCCGAGGTGACCACCGGATCCCGTAGCACCCACTGCAGGGCCAGCTGGACAAGCGTCTGCCCCCGGGCGTCAGCGATGGTTTTCAGGCTCCGGATCCTGTTCAGCGTTTTCGTATCAAGCCGATCCTGCTTCAGGTACCGGCCGTCCCTCACCATTCTTGAATCCTCCGGAATGCCGTCCAGGTATTTTCCTGTCAGCAGCCCGTTGGCCAGCGGGGCAAAAGCAATGCAGCCCACCCCTTCCCGCTTCAGGACATCTGTCAGTCCATGCTCGATCGTCCGGTTCAGCAGGGAATAGTTTGGCTGGTGGATCAGGCACGGCGTACCAAGCCGCCGGAGTTCCTGAATGGCGCGTTCAGCCTGGTCCGGATCATAGTAATTGCTGATGCCCGCATACAGCGCCTTGCCGCTGCGGACGATCTGGTCCAGCGCGCCCATGGTCTCTTCAATGGGGGTTTCCGGATCCGGCCTGTGATGGTAAAACACATCCACATAATCCACGTGCATCCGTTTCAGGCTCTGATCGATGCTTGCAATAAGGTATTTGCGGCTTCCCCTGTCCCCGTACGGTCCCGCCCACATATCATAACCGGCTTTTGTGGATAAAAACAGTTCATCGCGGTGTGTATGCCAGTCCGCGTCCATATGCAGACCGAAATTCCGCTCTGCCTCACCGTAGGGCGGTCCGTAATTGTTCGCCAGATCGAAGTGAGTGATCCCGAGGTCAAACGCCGTCCTCAGCAGTGCCCGCTGATTGGTGAACGGCGTCAGGCTGCCGAAGTTGTGCCACAGGCCCAGGGAAATGGCAGGCAGAAGAACACCGCTCCTGCCGCAGCGGCGGTATGTCATTTTCTCATAGCGGTCAGCTGCCGGTATGTACATGGCTTTCCTCCTTTTTTCACTGCCGTCAGTCAAACAGATACTGTCGCAGCTCAGCGACTGTTTTGAAATACAGTCCGCAGTTTTTTCTCATAAAGTCTTCAATCCGCGGAATATCGTTGGCCCATCCGGCAGCAGCGAAGGGGACGCCTGACGCCATCGCCATATCATAACCCGGCTTCAGGTCATCCACCACCAGCAGCTCCTCCGGTTTCATCCCGAATGTTTTCATAATCTGCTCCAGGGGCCAGACCGCCGGCTTGCGCTGTTCCGGCGGATATTCCCAGCCGAAGATCAGGTCAGGCTCCGGCAGGCCGTTTTCCCGGTAATCCCGCAGGATGTTCTCCGAGAACGAGTGACTGACCACGCAGACCTTCCCGCCCCGCTTTTTCTGCTCCAGCATGATCTCCCGGATCCCCGGATAGGCTTTCGGTACGTGATGCTTCACATATTCCTTCCAGTAGGCTTCCTCTTCCAGCATCTGTTCCCAGGTCATCCCGCAGATCTTCGTGAACAGGTCGATGACGCCGGGATCAAAATTGTACAGAAAGTATTCTTCCAGCGACAGATGGACATCCGGAAAATACTTTTCCATGTATTCGACAAAGCAGGGATAGTGGACTGTGGCGGTGGAGTTCACCGTCGTATCGTCGTGGTCCAGCACCAGGCAGGGATATTTCAGTTTCATAGCTTCATCCATTTCCGGAGCGCGTCCGTTACTGTTCCGGCCAGCAGCCTTTGGGTAATCTCATTGGGATGGAAATCGGATCCGTATCCGTCCCGCGCGGCGTCCTGCTCTTCCAGCAGCAGGACCCTGACCTCTTTGTCCCCGGTCTCTTTGCAGTATGCTTCCGCCGCCCGCTGCATCATCGGGTTCAGGCCCGTGCCCATCACGCCCAGCGTGCAGAGAATCCGGGCCCTGGGATTGTCCCTGCGCACGGTCTTCAGGAATCTGGCATACAGCTCCGCGTACTGTTTTCCGCGCGCCTCATCCGTTCCGCACCAGCTCAGGTCGTTCGTGCCGAGGTTCAGTACAATATAATCCGGCTGGAACCGGCTGAAGTCCCGTTCGGTCTCCTGGGCGTACTTCCCTGTCGGCAGGCGGAACTCGTTCCGGCCTTCCTTCTCATAATAGGGCGGCACCAGGTCCGCGCCGTTCCGCACTGCCGGGTCGCCGGTATAGCCTGAAACGATGCCATGCCCGGAAAAGCAGGTCAGCACCGCGTCCGCGTCCAGGGCCTCCGCCGTCAGGAAAGCATATCCCTTCGCGGCGTTCTCGGTGGCAGTGGTAAAAGTCTCCAGCTCACTCTTTCCTTCCACCCCGTAACCGCAGGTGATCGAATCCCCGATGAATTCCATCTTCAGCGGCCGTTCGGGCAGCGGTTCAATCTTTCCGTCCGTCAGGATTTCACGCAGCGCGAACAGGCTGTTTCCTTCGTTCAGCTTGATCAGGCGGATCTCCGCGTCCCGTTTCTCATTTCCCTCAAACACCGTGATCGCGGCGTCCCTGACCGTCAGTCTGGCGTCCAGGATCTTTCTTCCGTCCAGGCGGATCTCAAAGCGCGGCAGCAACGGTTCCTTTTCCGGATTCAGCACCGTATCGTCCGCCCGCAGTTTCAGCAGCACCCGCGTTGCGCCCGTCACCCTGAATCCGGCTTCCGCTGCCGACGAGATCAGCCACTTCTGCTCCCCGTCGTCAACGATATGCCCCAGCAGTTTAATCATGTCCTGATACCTCTGTAATCCCCGATAAAATATTGTCCAGTCCTTTTTCATTGTGCATTATGCATTATGCATTGTGCATTTATAATACTTCATTCTTCGTTTTCTTACTCTTCCGGCCTCTTATTCGTTTCCTCAAGCAGTATCAGCGTTTCCCCGAAATACTCTTCCATTTCCGCGTTTGTCAGCCCCATGGCCTTCTTCAGCATCTCCGGGATCTTCTTAGGCCTCAGCCGGGCATAATACTTCGTCGCGTGGATGTTCACCTTCCAGTTTTCCATTTTCATGTTCTTCCAGCGCTCGATATGCCGCGGAAGGATCGGTTTAAGCTGCGCGATCACGTCGTCGAAATGCTTTTCCACATTGTCCCAGCGGAACACGGTGGACAGCAGTTCGCTCACCCTGTTCAGAAACCGTGCCTTCATCTCCGGCACCCTGAGCAGCGCGTTAAGCGGTTCATGCCGGAAACCCTGGATCTTCGCGTTCAGCGGTTTGATGTAGTATTCGATCGGCGTACGTTCCAGGTTCCGCCAGCAGGCTTCCACGTCAAACAGCAGGTATTTCCATTTGCCGCCCGGCACCCGGTAAATCCGCACGTTCGTAAAGTCCACATTGCCCAGGATAATCTCATAGGCGGCGTGCGTGAACATATTGTCAATGTCCAGTTCGTTTTCCACCCGGGCAAGGTTTTCCGGGTTGTTCAGGTCGTTCTTTTTGCAGAAGTCACACAATTCCAGCCAGTCCCGGTTATCACCGTTCTGCAGGAACTCGTCCGTTCCGGTCCTGGCCAGGATGTCAATACTGTCGATATCCTTCTCTTCCGTAACGCCCTCGTAGGCTGCCACGAAATACTTGTTGATCTTCTCGCGCAGGTTGTAATGGCCCCAGTACCGGCCGTTGATATACACCTGGATCACTTCGTGGTCCTGGTACAGGATGCCCTGTCCTTCCGCCAGTGAACTGGCCACAATGTCCCGCAGCCTGGTGGCGGAGTAATCGCTGTTGGCCGAGCGCAGCAGCAGGCTCTTGTAGCTTTCATAATCCCGGGTCGGAAACGGATTGAACGCAAAACGGTCCGCTCCCCATGCCTTCCGGGCATACAGGGCGATACTTTTCTGGGCGTTGATCCGCGCGCTGTGGCCGGAGCAGGTCATCGTGCCTGTCTGGCTGATCTCCTGCCCTCCGTCCTTGTTGAAATACTCAATATGAACCGGATACTCATATCCCTTTGAATAGTTCGGGATGCTGCCCGTCCCCTTCACCAGCAGCCCTGTCTTTTTGCTGAACAGGTATTTGTCGTCCGAGATCAGTGAAACGATCGCCGTCTGCGGCGCGTCGTCAATAAAGAACGTACCTCCCGCGGTCGTCGACGACACCGCGTCGTCCCGGAACGCTTTTACCCGAATCGGCGTGGTCTTTTTAACGGTCAGCCCTTCCGCCGGAAACAGCCTGCTCTTCCTCGTCGGCGTTTCCCCGTCCGTGGTGTAGCGCAGCTCCGCGCCCTCCTCGCCCCGGACTGTTACGGTCACGCTTCCCTCGTAAAACCCGGCTGCCGTAATGATCACCGGTTCCGCCGCCCGCCGGGCAAACGCTTCTCCGTCGTTTTTCTTTCCCCGCGTGGGATTCTCGAAAAATCCGTACTCCCCGCCGCCGGAAGGCTTTCCGTAGCTCACGCATCCGTACTGCTCCGGCAGCTCCAGTTTCTGGATCTCTTCCCCGGCCTTGTCCGTCAGCCGCAGCTTTTCTCCCGAAGCGGAGATTTTGAAATCCGCATAGAAAACCTTCCCCTTTCCAGGGCTTTTATTCTTCTCTCCTGTGCACCAGATCGTCAGATACTCCCCGGCCTTCAGCTTCGCCCCGGCCGGAAACGTAAACTTGTACAGGTCCTTCTTGCTGTCCGTGAATCCCCATCCGGACAGATCCGCCGTACTGTCCCCGTCGTTATACAGTTCCACCCAGTCCCAGGCGTGCCCGTTCTCATAATACCCGTTCGACGCCATCACCTCGTTGATCACCACATCCGCGCAGGCAGGATCTGCGATCAATATGAAAAAAATGAAGCAAATACTGAAAAAGCCGATTGTAATGCTTCTCTTCATCTGCTTCACCTCTTTACATCAGTACAACTGATTATCATTGTGCATTGTGCATTATGCATTATGCATTGTGCATTGTGCATTATGCATTGTGCATTGTGCATTGTGCATTATGCATTGTGCATTATTTCACATAATAATGCCTTGCAATCCACTTGCTTAGTCCTTCAAGCCCCGGATACAGCAGCCTCTCGCTGATATTCAGGCTGTCCAGCATGTCCCTGATCCGCCATCTCAGCTGTTTATCGATCACATATTTCACTGTGTTGTTCGTATATGTGTCCAGGAACCCTTCAATATCCGTCATTCCCATCGGGATTACCGAGAAGAACGAATACTGCATGATGATCCGGTCGTTCGTGCTCGGCGGTTCAATGATCACCATGCTCCGGTCGCCCATATCCTCGTCATACTGATACAGGCTGTCCGTGATCCTGTTCAGCATCTCCACCGAAAACATCGTCGTCTGCGCTTTCCCGACCGCCGCCCGGTATCTCTCCGGCAGATGGTCAATCAGCTCGTTCATATCAATGCGCCACACGACGCAGTCGTGGGCGTCCATCTCCTCCAGGTCGTCTTCCGTCATCGCAAAGTGCAGCGCGACGAGCGAGGAGTGCGACCAGTCCAGCAGCCGTGTCGGCAGGCCGTTGTGCTGCCCGGTGATCATCTGGTACCACACGTTCTGCACCACCGTCGGGTCCTCACGCACGGCGTATTTGGCAAAGTTGTTCAGGATGGCAGGCTCAAGCATCTGCTGCTTGTCCTTGCAGCAGCGGCTCAGGCTGGTAACCATCTTGTAATCCGAGTTCGGCATACCGCGGTACAGGAAACCGGACCGGTTCCGTTTCAGTTCCGGCCTGTATTCCTGTTCGGACAGCAGGGGCATCAGGTCTTCCGGCGTGGTGATCCGTTCCTCCTGGATCATGGCATTCCTCTCCTTTCACAGACGGTTTATTTTATCATAAAACACCTTCCGCGGGCAATGAAACCGCATGAAAAGAGACGGGCTTTCACCCGTCTCCCGAAGCCGCTTCCCGGTCACCATATTTTGTCCGGTCCGAGCCGGATATAATTCGTTTCTCCCAGGCTCAGGCTGACCGGCGACGCGGCCGTGAAAAGCCGGAGCGTATGCCCGTCGCTGAGCGTTGTTTCGACGGCAGTCCCGTTGTCTGTGTCTTCGTCTTCTTCCCCCAGCGTCAGCATCCATGTCTCGAGGCTTCCCCAGTACAGGCCGTCGCCTCTTTCATCCTCGTCGTACCCCTCATAGGGATCAACAGCCAGGTTGTAGTCGTCTTCATCCTCATTGTTCTCGGCAATCTCTTTCTTCAGGTCTTCAATGACCTTCATGCGCCAGATTGTATCTGAATCTTCCGGGTTTTCCGGATCCACGATCCCGTCAAATCCGCAGTATTCAACGGGAATCGTATAGGCAAACTGGCAGCCGATTGAAATGATCGGTTCATCCGGGCTGTCCTCCCGGGTATACAGGTAGATTTCTCCGTCACCGCCCACTTCATGGAAGGAAAAACATCCGTCCGTCTCGCGCTGGCAGTACCAGCCGGTTCTGATCACGTCACGGGGCGTACTTTTTCCCAGTTCCAGGTCAATGCCGGCAATTATGATGCGCAGCAGCTGTTTTTCCTCCTCCGGGAGGTTCTCCGTCCCCGCCGGCAGCAGGGACATCCGGTACATGCCGTCGTTGCTTACGGCCAGTCCGTCTTCCTTGTACGTTTCGATGCAGCCCAGGTATCCGCCCTGCGCGTCCTGGAAATAATAGCGCATCGTCCCGCCGGTCAGGACCCAGGCGTTCTGTTTGCCGATAATGATGCCGCGCTCCAGGATCGCCCGTACCTTTTCCCTGTCTTCTTCCGTCAGCTTGACTTCGATTTGCCCCTCCTCACAGTCCTGCATGGCCGCGGTGATCACAGCGGTCTCCGCGTCCACATTTTCCAGGCCGAAGAACTGCCGCGCGCTGACCGGTTCAAATCCGTGGGGCGTCAGCCCTTCCGCAGCGTAGCCGCACGGTTCATACAGGTACTGGTTCTCCCACATAAAGGCATACAGCGCCTGTGCGTTCGGATCCCTGTTTTCATATACCTCGCTGCCGTTTGCGCCGAGCAGCACCGGCACCGGATTCCCGTCCGCGTCGTACTGCAGGGCGTAGATCAGGTTCACGTCTCCGTCGTATCCGGTTTCCTCCGGCGCTCCGCCGCCTTCCTTCACGGTGTCCGCCATGGATTTCAGGTCCCTGATCACGCCGGCTTCGATATACCGTTCGTCCGCGTAGAGCACCGAATCCAGGTTCGCGGAAAGCTCCATGCCCCGCCGCTCCAGCAGCAGCTGAAGAAGCTCCTCCTCCGTATAGTCCGTATCGAGGTCTGCGTTCTGCACGCTCCAGCAGTCCCCGGCCGCGTCAATGCAGCATACGCCGATCATTCCCAGTTCTTCATTGGGCTTCGTCACGCTGAAGAGCACGATCTCCGGCCGCTCTTCCGGCCTGGGTGTCGGTTCCGGCGAAGCGGTGGGCGTCGGTTCCGGGGTTGACTCCGGTTCTGCGGTTTTCCCGTCCTTAATACTGATCTTCTTTGAAAAATGTTTGAGTTTCGTTCGTGCCTGGCCGTCCTCATCCCGGTAGCTGTACCGGATTGTATAGGTAATTCGGCCGTCCTCCGCGTCCTGTTCCGTCACAGTCCAGGTGCCGGTCCATTCCACCCGTTCCCCGGCTTTCAGCTCCGGTTCCGGGAAATCTGCCACCAGGTTCCCGGCCGGATCATACATCACCATTTTGCCCGGGAAATCCTGCTCAGTCGTGTTTTCAACCGTGATTGTCACCCTGAGTCTTTCCCCGACAGTCACACCGGCGGTAATCGGAAG
>JAFWEJ010000013.1 GCA_017512985.1 Clostridia bacterium | reverse complement strand
TGATCTTCGGTGCGTGCGGCGTACATGTGCCTTGCCTGGCCTGTGTGTTTGTTTACCGGCATCTTTCGGAGGTCAGCCCGGAAAACGCGCTGGATCTTTCGTACCGCTTCGGCCTTTATTTCCTGCTTCCGGCAACCGTTCTGTTCCTGATCGCCTGGGCAATCCATTCCTATGCCCAGATCGCGGCGTTTGCCAAAGGCCTGACCCCTTATCCCCGCTGGTGCTGGATCTTCTGTATGCCGGTGGGGCAGGCGCTGACCATGCTGCTGAAGTTCGCTCCGGATACCACGCTGCGCAACGCGCTGACCGCGGGATGGCTGAGTATCGCCAATATCTGGACCATGGGCGGCCTGCTGCTGACCATGAAATACGCCAGGAGGGAATCGGGGAAATGAACGATCTGTATGAAACAAAGATCCCGACGGCGCAATGGTGGGCTTATGACCTTCCGGGCAACGCGGGCTGGATCATCTGGCTGATCTGTACCTGGAAATGCCTCGCGGCGGGAATTTCTGTATTTTCGATCCTGGCTTTGGTGCCGGCGGCAATGATGATTATCGGGATTGTCGAGATCATCAGCGAACGGATCGCAAAACTGGACCGGGTTCTTCCGAGAAAGAGGCTGCTTCGGGGATTTGGCGCGTTAACCGCAGGCGGCGCCCTGGGCGTTCCGGTGTCGGCGCTCGGGATCGCTCTGAATTTAAACGGCAGCCTTCCGCCGTGGATGCTGGCCGGGGCTGTTCTGTGCGCACTCTTTGCAGGACTGATCTATAAAGGATTCCGGAGGAAAGAATAATCGTGAAAGTACTGGTATACGGTTCCGGCGTGATCGGAAGCTATCTGGCGCATGTGCTCTACAGCGCCGGAAATGACGTGACGATGCTGGCCCGGGGAAAATGGAAGGAACAGCTGGAGCGGAACGGCCTCCGGATCAGGCATCATCTGCAGCGAAGGGAAACGCTGGATCATCCGGCTGTGATCGAAGAGATCTCCGCCGATCAGGCTTATGACGTTGTTTTTGCGGTTATGCCTTATAACCGGATCGGCGCGATCCTGGAACCGCTTGCAGCCGTTCATACTCCTCTGGTTGTGATGGTCGGGAACAATATGAACCCGGCGGAAATGCGGGAAACCATTCTTGAAAAGACAGTTTGTCCGAAGGAAATCCTGTTCGCCTTCCAGACAACGGCCGGGAAACGGGACCAGGAGAGCGGAGTGCTGATCTGCGAGCGGATGGGCACCGGCAACATGGATATCGGCGGATTGCACGCGATACCGGATGAGAAGACCCGGAAACAGCTGGAAGCAGTCTTTAACGGAAGCGGATATAAGCTTCACTGGCAGCCTGATATGGAAGCGTATCTGATCTGCCATCTTGCCGCAGTTCTGCCGATCTGCTATCTCACCTATGCATGCAACGGCGATCTCCGTTCCGCAAACGGAAAGCAGCGAAAACAGATGCGGCTGGCGTCAAGAGAAGCCTATGGGATGCTGAAATCCCAGGGAATCCCGATCCTTCCGGCGGAAGATGAAAAATATTATGAACCGGGAGTCAAGGGTGCGCTGATGCAGTTCGTCTATTTCCTGATGTCCAAAACACAGATGGGGGATCTGATCGCCTGCGCCCATTGCCGGAACGCCTGGGAAGAGATGGAAATGCTGGACCGGGCTTTTGAGAAGATCATCGCGAAGACACCGGCTTTTCCGATGCCCGACTGGAATGATCTGAAGAAGACCATGCCATCCTGGAATGCGATCCGGGAACAATATGGCAAAAAATAATACGATCTTTTAAGACGATGTATCTGCATCGAAGGAGTTCAAATGGTCATCCGTAAAACTTCTGTATTTCCTGCCTCGAGAGAAACGGTATTTGAAAAGCTGCAGGAACTGGAAACATTACAGTACATTGCCAGACCTTATGCAACATTTGAGCCTGCAGGCGCTGTGGGATCTGTCTGGGCAGCCGGAAGCGAGTCATCGTTTTATTTCAGGCTTTTCGGAATCATACCTTACGGAATCCATACCATCCGGGTTGTCCGGGTTGATCCGGGAGGAATCAGCAGCAGGGAAAGCAATCCGCATGTGCCGGTATGGAATCATGATATTTCACTGGTGATGACAGATGAGTGCCATACAGAGTATACCGACAGGGTGGAGATACATGCAGGCTGGAAAACGTTCTTTATCTGGCTGTGGGCTAACGCCTTTTACCGGCATCGGCAGAGAAAGTGGATTAAATTACTGGAAGGAGAAGAAAAGTGAACTGGCCGAGATTAATCCTGGACGGACTGACGGGGTCTTTGTTTTTTAACGCTGTGGCAATCCTGGGGTTCCTGCTGGTACCGCAGGCGTACAGTACGATGTTTCCGAAGGAAATCAAGAAAGCGGCCGCGCCGTATGTGGACAGGAAAGATGTCCGGACGATGAACCTGATCCTGTATCCGCTGTATCTGGTGCTGTTTGTCTGGTGGGGGATCAGCTCGCATCTGGCCGGTATATCCGGCTTCTGGAACCTGTTCTGGACAGGCTATGTGGAAATGACCCTTGTAAGCCTCACTGATTTCCTGATCCTTGACTGCTGGCTTCCCCAGAGAATTCAACACATGATCAAAGGCGCGGAAGGATGCAAGGCCTGGGAGCGCTGGGAATGGCTGAAAACCCTGGCGATTCCGGAACACGGACTGGTATGGACCTTCCTGGTATGCCCGATTGCTGGACTGGCCGTAACAGGGATCGCGAGTATCCTTGGATAAAGAGGAAGCGAGCTATGATTACAACCCTGATCGTCCTGGCCGGTATCTGGTTGCTGTCACTGGCGTTTATTCTGACGATACCGTCCTTTGCAAAGACAAAACTATTCATGAAATTTCTGCCGGAAGATATCCGGGAGGCAGCCGGAGATCATCCTGATCCGCCGGCCGGGAAACAGGCTGTCGGATACCTGATGACGGCTGCGGCAGCAGTTATTTATCTGGGCGCGCTGTATTTCCTGGGAGCTGACGGTCTCCGCCGGGGATACGGCTTCTGGCTTATGTTCGGCAGATATATGCTATTCCTGTATGGTTATAAACTGTTCGATATTCTTATCCAGGACCAGTATATTGTGATCACCAGGAAATACTACGTCCGTTTTTTCCCGGAAACAAAACACTGCGATAGCTGGAGCAACCGCAGTTTCAATACAAAGAATCAGCTGATCCGCCTGATTGCTTTCCCGTTTGTCAGCGCGCTGCTGGCATGGGTTACCCTGAGGATCGGAGGATAGACAACGGAGGTCAGCCATGAAAAACTATGTCAAAGATGGGCAGAAGCTGCCGTTATACGGAGTCGGTCCCTACATTGTTTACGGGATGGCAGCAGTAACTGCGGCGGGGATTGTTTTGTTCAGTTATCTATTCAGGATCGGGATGCTGTCCGCTCCATGGACTTATATTTTTCGGATTTCGGGCGGGATCCTTATTGTGTTTGGAGCAGCGGTCTGGTTTATCGGCGCTCTGCGTTCCGGTATGGACGAGCATATCGCAGAGAACAAACTGAAAACAGACGGCATTTATGCCTGGGTCAGGAATCCGATGTACAGCGGCTGGTGGTTCATCATCACAGGGATCAGCCTGATGTGGGTCAATGGATGGATCCTGATTACGCCTTTCATCAACTGGCTTATTATGACCGTTGCCCTGAAAAAAACAGAGGAGAAGTGGCTGCTTGATCTCTATGGGGACGAATATGCGGAATATCAGAAACGGGTGAACAGATGCATACCGTGGAAACGGTCATGATTTCAAAGCCTGTTAGCGGCATTTTTATCCGGTATCATGTCACTGATCGGATTTGCGGAGTGAAGAATCATGAAAAAGAGCCTGAAGTACAGATTTCTTTTAAGAGTGTTCAGACTGCTTCCTGCCAAAGGAATCATGGCAGCGCCGAAGGAAAAAGCGCAGAAATTATTCCGGAGAGCATACAAGGGAGAAAACGTCCCTGAATTAACCGATCCGGAGTTGGAAATCAGCCGGCGCAAAGTAAACGGGGCAACCGTTCTGATTTACAAGCATAAAAAGGCATCCGACCGGATCGGAATCTATCTGGTCGGCGGCGGAATGCTGAAATATCCCCAGCCCGGTCAGGCGAAAGAAGTCATGCAGCTTGCGAAAGAATGCGGTCTTGATATGCTTTTGCCATACTATCCGATTCTTTTTACCGGGGCGACGCTTCCGGATGTGTATGAGATGCTTTACCGGATGTATAAGGAAACACTGAATCATTATGCCGCGGAGAACATCTGCCTTATGGGCGGATCTTCCGGGGGGAACCTGGCTATAGGCCTGATCTCCTACATTAACGAAAAAGGTGAAGGACTGGCCATACCCGGAAAAATCTACGCAGGATCTCCCGGTACGCTTTTGATTACTGAAGAAGAAAGAGCACTTGCCGTAAAGCAGGAAAAGACGGATGTGATTATGAGCGTAAAAGCCATTGACAGCGTGTGGGACGGCATGACTGGAGGGCGGGAAGTACCGGCCTATATGAAATACCTGCAGCTTGGTGATTATACAGGCCTCAAGGACGTCTATCTCAGTTTTGGCGGAGATGAAGTGTTTCTTGCCGGGGCGCAGTCGATCAGGAAGCGTCTGGAAGAGTTCGGAGTACATGTGACGATGGAAATCGGCGAAGGAATGTACCACAGCTATGCAATGCTGCCGCTGGCTAAAGATGCAGAGGACGGCTACAGGCATTTTAAGGAATATATTTCAACATAAGAGGAGTTCAGAGTTTCTTCCGGGGGAACGGTCGCGGCCGGAATTGCGGGCATATATGGCTGATATGGAGGAATGATTATGAATGCGATGAAAATCATGTTTCTGATCGCTGTTGCCGGGCATCTGCTCTGCGGATATACAGATTGCCTGATGACCTATCTGCCGAGCGGCAGATTCCGCTTTGAGGATATGAAAGACAACGGGAAACTGTCCGCAGTCTTCAAAGGTATGCCGCTGAAAAATGCACTGCTGTCCATGCTGCTGGGATGCCTGGCAATGTTCCTGCTTTTCTTTGGATATATTGCACTGTGCCAATGGATGAAACAGTATTCAGAGATCTGTGCTGTTCTGATGCTTATCGGCAGCGGAATGGTTTTCACTTTCGGTATGGCTCATCATATTCTATGCGGCGTTCCGGAATGGTTGTATGTCAGACTGGGAAGAACAGAAGACGCGAGACAGATCATCTCGGAACTGTTTAAGAAAACATCAATTACGCTGGCGGTGTGCTATCTCGGCTTTCTGCTCTTCGGCGTATCCATGTTTGTTGCCGTTGCTTCCGGATGGACCTCCCTGCCCGCATGGGCATGTGCTTTCAATGTGTTTCTGTTGATGATGATTCTGTTTCCAGCACGCATCGGCGGTTCCGGAAACTGGGCAGGAGCTTTTATGTTCCTGGGACTGCTGTTTCTGATCTGAGAGATATGAAAGGAAAAACAACATACGATCTTTTCTTCAGCGCAGGTTTGACGTATAATCAGGTTGTTAGTTGTAACTAACAGCACAAAGCATCGTGAAGGGATGAATGAAATGACAGCGGCGGAACAGATTATGGAAAAGAAAAGCCTGATGAGGGCCGAACTGGACAAACAAACCCGGAACGGCGACGAACTGTGGAAGAAGGCGACTGAGAAGCTGGAAACCTTTCTGAACGGACACAGTTCGCTTTCCAAGGGCGAACGAATGCACACCGACAGCAGGATTTTTCCCGCGGCAGCTGTTTATCTGACAGTAAAGGAAGAACTCGGAGAGAAGAAGGCATATGCTGTTGTCGAAAATGCGGCGATCAAGGGATGCGCGGGCACGGCAAAGAAACTGGAAAAGACGATGAAGATTCCAGGAATGCGCGGCCTGTTTGTGAAACTCTGGAATCCCCTGACAAAGAAGATATTCGGATCAAACAGCGGATTCAAGAACGTTTTTTATCCCAAAGAAAAAGGAGCCTATCGGATGGATGTGACATCCTGTCCGTATTTCCGGCATTTCACGGAGCTGGGCTGTTCGGAACTGACAAAGATTTTCTGCGAAAACGACGAGCGTGTGTATGGGAATCTGCCGGGCCTGAAATTTGAGCGGACCGGAACGCTCGGAAAAGGGGCCAAATGCTGCGACTTCTATCTTAAAAAGATATGAGCAGGCGGATATCCAACATTTCGGAGCAAACCGGAGGGATTCAATGTTCTGGGACAGGGTTGCCGGAGTATACGATTTATTTGTGAATGTTGTTAACGGAAAAACGCACAAGGCGCTGCGCCGGATTGTGGCTGATCTGATCGATCCGGATGACGTTGTGCTTGAGTGCGCCTGAGGAACCGGTCTGTTAAGCACCGTGATCGCCGGGAAATGCCAACATCTTACCGCAACGGATTTTGCGCCGAAGATGCTGAAACGGGCGGAGAAAAACTGCGCCGCATACAGGAATGTGCAGTTCCGGCAGGCCAATATCCTGTCGCTGGAATTTCCGGACAGCAGTTTCGACAAGGTGGTCGCCGGGAACGTGATCCACCTGCTGGACGAGCCGATGAAGGCGCTGAACGAACTGAACCGCGTCTGCAGGCCCGGAGGCATGCTGATTATCCCCACCTATATGAACAAGGACCGGAAGGGGGAGACCGGCGGGTTTGTCTCCGTCATCGGGAAAGCGGGCGCTGATTTCAAACGGCAGTTTACCGTTGAGAGCTATCAGCAGTTTTTCCTCGACGCCGGATATACAGATGTGAAAATCTCGCTGGCGGAAGGGCGGATTCCCTGCGCCGTGGCTGTGATGAGGAGGCTTGATGTATGAAATACGTGGGTATGCCGGGCGGCATGTGGCTGCTGTTTGCCGGATCCTTCAGGAGAAACCTGACAACTGTTCTGAAGTATGACGCAGAAACAGCCGGAAGCATTACGGCCAAAGCCAAAGGGAGATACCGGGAGATTATTGAAAAGCTGCCGGAGTTTGAGAAGGGTGACCGCTTCAAAATGAACATCGTCAGCTGCGCCATGCTGTGCGCGTTTTTCCTCAATATGCCGGAGAGGCCGTCCGTAGAGGATGCGACAGCATATTACCGGGAGTCCATGCTGACCGGCGCGATGAAGAAGTTCTGCCGGATGGGCGGAAAACGAAAGTTCTCGGAAAAGGATATCGCCGGCATGAAAGCCACGGCGGCCCTGAGGGCGGCTGACCGGAACCCCTATTCCTGGAACATGACTTATCATCCCTATGCCGACGGCAGCGGCTATGAAGCCCGGTTCACGAAGTGCGGCATCTGCACGCTGATGAAGGAACTGGGGCTGTTTGACCTGACCCCGGCTATGTGCCGGCTGGATTACACCATGAGCGAGATCGGCGGGGCGGACACCTTTATCCGGACCTACACCCTGGCTTCCGGCGGCCCGTACTGTGACTGCGGGTACAAGAAGAAAAACTGAAAAAACGAATCAAATAAGCAGCCGGATCCAATCGGATCCGGCTGCGGTTTATTGCTTTCAGATGCTCCATTCGGCGCTGGCGCTCTGCAGCTGCGCCATTCGGCGGAACGCGCTGTCCTCCCGGGCGAACAGGTCGGAAGGACGGCCTTCTTCGGCAATCGTTCCGTCAGACAGCACCACGATCTTGTCCGCGCCGCTGACCGTGCGCATCCGGTGGGCGATGACGATCACGGTTTTATTCCGGATCAGACGGGAGAGCGCTTCCTGGATTACGGTTTCATTCTCAACGTCCAGGCTGGCGCTGGCTTCATCCAGCAGGATGATCGGCGCGTCTTTCAGGAAGGCCCGGGCGATGGAGATGCGCTGGCGCTCACCGCCGGACAGTTCGCTTCCGTTTTCACCGATGACCGTATCATATCCCTGGGGCAGCTTCAGCGCAAACTCATCGCAGTTGGCCAGCCGGGCCGCTGCCAGTACTTCGTCATCCGTTGCTTCTTTTTTACCGACACGGATGTTTTCCAGAATGCTGTTGTTGAACAGCGTGACATCCTGGAAAACGATGGAATAGACGCCAAGCAGTGTTTCCGGATCGACGCCGGAGATATCCTGACCGCCGACGGTGATCTGCCCGCTGCTGACGTCCCAGAACCGCGCGGCAAGGCGGGAAACGGTGGTCTTTCCGCCGCCGGACGGTCCGACAAGCGCCGTCACCTGGTTCTGCTTTGCCGTAAAGGATACATTTTTCAGGACGGTCTTGTCCTGATCATAGGAGAAGGCCACGTTTTCGAAACAGATATCATATCCGTCTGGATGGAAGTCTGTTGTTCCGGTCTGTTCCGGACAGGCTGTGATCTCATTCATCCGGGACACCGGAACAGTCAGCAGGTTCAGCATCCCCAGGTTGATCAGGTTGCCGCTCATGGGCTCATACAGGCGGGAAGCAACCAGCAGGAAGGAGAAGAATTCCATCACATTCAGCCGCCCCTGCAGGAGCAGCGCGCTGCCGGCTACCGCAACCGTCCCGATCCCGATCTTCAGGATCAGCTGGGCGGAAACAATGAAGGCAGCCTGTCCCAGTTCCGCACCGATCGCTTTCTTCTCGACATCATTGATCCGGTCATCCAGTTCAGCCAGATAAGCATCCTCCGCGTTGCAGCTCTTCAGATCCCTCGAGGTTTCAATAAATTCCTGCACGGCGTCGTTCAGCCGGACTTTGGATTCGGACTGCCGGCGGATGAAATGCGTCTGTACCTTCCGAGATGCCGCGACGATGAAAATGGCGATCGGGATCGGCCAGACTGCTGCCAGGGCCATTTCCCATTTATAGAAGAACAGGCCGATGCAGATCAGGACTGTAGACGCCAGACTGCCGTAGAACTGCGGGATCTGGTGGGAAGAGGCGTGCTCCAGGGTTTCAGCGTCTGCCATGATGGTGTTCGTCAGGTCCGCCAGGTCCTTTTTTCCGAAGAAGGACAGCGGCAGCTTCCGCAGTTTTTCCGCCAGGGATATCCGCCGCTTTCCAGACTCAATGTAGGTGGCAAAGAAAGTGGCGTTATACTGCCAGTAATTCGGGAGGAAGATCAGAACCAGGCAGGCAGCTGCGAACAGCAGATAATGTGCCCAGCGTCCGGCTGCCGTGCTGTCCAGGTAATCCCCGGCAAACACAAACAGGAGCCAGACAGGCGTCATCAGGGCAATGTTCGAGAGCGTTACGGAAAGGATCGCTTTGGCCATATCCGTGGCGCCTTTTTCCGTCAGGGCAAACCGTTTCATCAGATACCGTTTCATGCTTCTTCACCTACCTTCCAGCTGACCGCTTTCTGATAATCCGCCCACATGGCTGCATAGAGCCCGTTTTTCTGAATCAGATCATCATGTTTTCCCTGTTCCTCCAGACTGCCGTCCTTCAGGACATAAATGCAGTCGGCATTGCGGACCGTTGAGAGGCGATGGGCGATCATGATCACAGTCCGGCCTTTGGCCATTTCCCGGAAGGCCTGCTGGACCTGCGCTTCGCATTCGGGATCGGCAAAGGCGCTTGCCTCATCCAGGATTACCACATCCGCGTTTTTCAGCATGGCGCGGGCAATGGCGATCCGCTGCTGCTCGCCGCCTGAAAGATAGGTTCCCCGGCTACCCAGCACCGTATTGAGTCCTTCCGGCAGCCGCTCGATAATATCCATACACTGGGCTTTTTTGAGTGCTTCCAGCATTTCAGCTTCGGTGGCTTCCGGCTTGGCGATGCGCAGGTTGTCGGCAATGGAACGCTTGAGCAGGCGGCTGTCCTGGAAGACATAGGCTACATGTTTCATCAGGGTTTCCTTGGCGATCTGGCGTACATCCGTGCCGCCGATAAGTACCTGGCCTTCCTGTGGATCAAAGAAACGGGAGATCAGACCGGCAACAGTGGTTTTACCGCTGCCGGAGGCACCCACGATCGCCACGATCCCATTGCGCTCCGCTTTCAGGGAAAGATGGGATACAGCCGGGGAAGCATCCGGTGTGTACCGGTAGGTCACGTCCTTCAGTTCCACCGCTGCGCTTTCCGGTTCCTGACCGTGTTCCGGTTCCGCCAGGGGCTGAATGCTAAGGATCGTGTCCATCCTGGCCACCGCGTCATTGATCTTCATATTGTTTTCGCTCATGAACATCACTTTGCTCATCGTGGTGGCGATGGCCGGCGTGAAGATCACATAAAACAGGAAGTTCAGCAGGATATCCATCTGATAGTGATCCCCGCGGATCAGGAACAGCGTCAGACCCAGGATGAAGACAAAAGCGCTGTTGATCAGCACGATATATCCGACCATGGACTTGCGCATCATCCGTGTATAATGCATGCAGAATTCACAGTAATCGTCGATCGACGCCTTGAACCGGTGAAAGGAGAAGACGGTCTGGCCGAAGGTCTTGACGACCGGTACGCCCCGCACATATTCCACCGCTTCGTTGCTCATGCGCTCCAGAGCATTCTGGTACAGCCGCATATCCTCCTGCATCGCCGGGCCGGCCATACGCATCATGACGGCAAAGCTCAGCACGACGGGGATCAGGCAGGCGACGCCGTAGCGCCAGTCATACAGGAAGAGCATCACGACCATGCACAGGGGCATAGTGATCGCGCCCGCCATATCCGGCAGGTTGTGAGCGAGCAGGGTCTCAGTGGACCCGGTGACTTCCGTTACGGTCCGGCGGACTTTGCCGGATCCCATCTCATCCGCGAAACCGATGGGAAGGCGGGCAATATGCCGCATCAGCGTCTTTTTCATGTTGGCGGCCGTCCGGAAGGCGCTGCCATGGGAACAAACCAGCGCGCTGACATAAACAATCCAAGCCAGGACGGCGAACAGCACTGCCATCCATCCGTTACGGACGATTCCGGTTGCCTGGGAGAAATCCGGCCGTGTTTCCAGCACTTCCCGGATAATGCGCCAGATACAGACAAAAGGCATCAGCGCCAGCACGCTGCTCAGGGCGGACAGGATCAGAGACAGATAGGTCAGCGTCCGGAACCGACCCGCGTATTCCATCAGGCGCGCAAAGCCTGACGGAGATTTACCTTGCTTTTTTTCTTTCAATTGATACTCCTCACTTTCTGTTAGCTAACGACTAGAAGTTAGCGTTAACTAACCATATTGTATGCATATCGCCTGTCCCGGTGAAGGAACAGGCGGTATCATCAGATCAGAACCAGGTCAGAAACCGAAGAGGTTTTTCCAGCCCGGCAGAAAGAAGGCCTCCACGGTCTCCAGACACCGGATCGCTTCGTCCGGAGGATAACGGTGGATCACAGGTTCAAACAGAGCTGTTACATAAGCGCTGAACAGCAGATGGAGCTCCGTCGGACTGATTTCCCGGATGGCGGCGCCCTTCTCCCGCAGAACCGGAAGGTATTCGGACGTTTTCTCCTGGGCGGCCTGTGTCAGGTCATGCAGGAAGTTTTCGTATTTTGTCCCGGACGCACAGGTCAGGATCAGATGGTAATCATCCACATGGGGATAGACGACCTCACGCATCATATCGATCCAGGAATCCTGCCACCGGAGATCTTCCTGTTCCCTGACCGCGTTCAGGTATTTTGCCAGATGGTCATCCATCCAGGCGTTCAGCCGTTCAAGAGCCGGCGCGGCCAGCTGATCAAACAGATCCTCCTTGTCCCGGCAGTGCCGGTAGAGTCCTGCGGCAGTTAAGCCGCACCGCTCTCCGACACGGCGCATGGAAGCTTTTTCGAAACCGTATTCAAGGAACTCCTCCCTGGCCGCGGCAATGACCCTGACATGGCTGGCGGTTTTATCTTTCGGCATACATCCTCCAAAAGAAAACATTGTTAGCTAACGGAGTAAACTATAAATCTTTCTTTTTCATCTGTCAATCAAGCGATTTAAAAAGTCAATATCAAAATCATGGACATATCTCCCGAAATCCTTCTCCAATGAAGTAATACCGATAAAAGCCGGCATCCCATTATTTTTTTCAGAAAGGGGTTGACAACCTTTAAATATTTGATGAAATATAATCGCGTCAAACAGAAAGGAGAAACCGATCATGAAAACGGTTTATGATTTCACAGTAAAAGACAGACAGGGGAAGGAGGTCAACCTGTCAGAATACCAGGGAAAGGTGCTGCTGATTGTCAACACGGCCACCGGCTGCGGATTCACGCCTCACTATGAGCCCCTGGAAGCGATGTATAAGGAAATGAAGGATCAGGGACTGGAAATTCTGGACTTCCCCTGCAATCAGTTTGCCAATCAGGCGCCGGGAGATGCCGATGAGATCCATCAGTTCTGCACGCTGAAGTTCGGTACGGAATTCCCGCAGTTTGCCAAGATCGACGTGAACGGGGAAACTGCCGATCCGCTGTTTGCATATCTGGCGACCGAAAAGCCATTTGAAGGTTTCGGCAAGGGCCTGAAGATGGCAGCACTGAGCAAGTTCGCGGATATGAACAATAAAAAGTTCGGTGAGAAAGCCTATATCAAGTGGAACTTCACCAAATTCCTGGTGGACCGCGAAGGCAAGGTGATCGCCCGGTTTGAGCCCACCGTGGACATGAAGGAAGTCAGAGACGCGGTGGCGGCCGCGCTGTGAGGACAGCTGAGGCTGTATGAGCAGAAGGGAGAATACCTGAAATGAAGGTCGCAGTCAGATACTACACCAAAACCGGTAACACAAAACGTCTTGCGGAGGCGGTGGCTGAAGCGGTGGGCGCGGAAGCCCTGCCGATCAGTATACCCATTGACGAGCCTGTGGATATCCTTTTCCTCGGAAACTCTTATTACGCCTTCACCATCGATCCGGAAGTCCGGGATTTCATCCGGGCTCTGGATCCGAAACGGGTGAGCCGGATCGTGAATTTCGGTTCCGCTGCGATGATGAATTCCACCTGGAAAAAAGTCAAAGCAGAAGCTGATAAGGCAGGAATTCAGATGGACAAGCGGGAATTCCACTGCAAAGGTGAATTCAAAGGCATCCATAAAGGCAAACCGGATGCGGATGACCTGAAGGCAGCGGCACTATTTGCCAAATCGATTATGGAATGAGGCTTGCATTTGAACCGTATTCCGGAAGAACCGCTGAAAGAAAATAACGAACAATCCCGTGAGAAAACGATTGTCAGAACAAGTATTATCGGGATTATTGCCAATGTGTTCCTTGCCGCGTTCAAAGCGGTGATCGGCCTGCTGTCCAACTCGATCGCTATCGTGCTGGACGCGGTCAACAACATCTCCGACGCGGGCAGTTCCCTGATCACGATTGTCGGAACGAAACTGGCGGCCAGGAAACCGGACAAAAAGCATCCCTTCGGATACGGAAGAATCGAGTATCTCAGCACCATGGTCATCTCCGTGATCGTGCTGTATGCGGGTATTACCTCCTTTGTGGAATCCGTAAAGCAGATCATTCATCCTGAAACGCCGGATTACAGCGCTGTTTCCCTGATCATCGTTGCCGTGGCAGTCGTGGTTAAAATCCTGCTGGGCCGCTATGTAAAAGCAACAGGGGGAAAAGTCAACTCCGATTCCCTGATCAATTCAGGAAAGGACGCCATACTGGACTCCGTGATCTCCGCATCCACGCTTGTCGCAGCCGGGATCTTCCTGATGTTCCATATATCGCTGGAAGCCTGGCTCGGCGCTGTTATCTCCATTGTTATCATCAAGTCCGGCGTTGAGATGCTGCGCGATACGATCTCCCAGATCCTCGGGGAACCGAATGATCCGGATCTGGTAAACCGTATAAAGCAGACTGTCAAACAATTCCCGGAAGTGCAGGGAGCTTACGATCTGGTCCTCCATAACTACGGGCCGGACAACTGGAACGGATCCATCCATGTGGAGGTTCCGGATACGTATACGGCAGACCAGCTGGACCGGCTGATTCGGAATATCCAGAGCGAGGTGTTCAAAGAACACCGGGTAATCCTGACGGCAATCGGCGTATATTCCGTCAACACAAAGGATGAGGAAAACATCAGGATCCGGGAGAAAGTGCGGGAAATCGCCCTTTCCCATGAACATGTACGGCAGATCCATGGTTTCTATCTGGATCAGGATGAAAAAACCATGCGTTTTGACGTGGTCATCAGCTTTATCGCCGGAGACCGCAGGGAGGTCTATACGGAAGTGGTTGCCGACGTGCAGCAGGTTTTCCCGGATTATCAGCTACAGGTCGCCATGGACATGGATTTTGCGGAAACGTGAGATCTTCAGAAAAGACGTTTGTCCGATCCTGACTTGTTTGGAAAACTACCTCATAAAGCATTGACAGACTGAAGCGAACACTGTATTCTATCGAACGTAGCGTACAGTGTTCGCTTTTATGCATTGGAAGGAGGATGCGAAATGCCGAGGGATAAGAACGCCCATCATGAGCAGATCATCGAAGCAGCCCGGCGGGAGTTCATGACCTATGGCTTCGCGGACGCCTCTATGCGCCGGATCGCAGCGGCAGCGGGGATGAGCGCCTCCGGCCTGTATAAGCATTTTCCCAGTAAGGAGGAAATGTTCGCCGCGCTGGTTGAACCTGCCTACCAGGGGCTGATCAATATCTATCGGCATGAGGCAGATGACCAGGAGCAGTTTGTCGGAACAGGCGATTTAAGTGCCTTGGAGGCGGGGCAGGACGCAAGGCTCGCGATTTCCTACATTTATGATCACCTGGATGCTTTCCGCCTGATCATCTGCAAATCCCAGGGCACAAAGTATGAAAGCTTCCTCCATGACCTGGCCGCGCTGGGGGAGGAAACGACCCTTTATTTTATGAACATGCTTAAAAAGCATGGCATGAAGATCAATGAATTCTGCGAAAGGGAACTTCATTTACTGGTCACGGCCAATGTTAATGCGGTGTTCCAGGCGGTAGAGCATGATTTTACCCGGGAGGAAGCCATGCATTACGCGGACACCCTGGACCGCTTCTTCTCCAAGGGCTGGGGAGAATTCTTCGGATATTGACGCCTTCCCTGACATACTGAAAGAGAAGGCGGTTTTTATCAAACGATGGTTAGCTATTGCTAACCGAAGGAGGCGTATTTATTTTGGAAAAACAAAAGTCAAATCCCATGGCTAGAATCTGGGAGATCGCGAAGCCTGAACACGGCAGGCTGCTGCTGTCTGTCATACTGGCAGTTTTAGGCGTTGTATCCGGGATTGTTCCTTTTGTTTCTGCGGCAAGGATTATTTCGGGAATGATATCCGGAAACAGGGAATGGAGTTACTATCTTGTATATGTGGCGGCAGCCTTCGCAGGTTTTGCTTTGAAGAGCCTCTTTTATGCAATGGGACTGAGCGTCAGCCACAAGGCGACCTTTTCCCTGCTTGGGGAGATACGCAAGCAGATCCTTGCCAAGCTTCCCAGAATGCCCCTGGGCACAATCATCGATACTTCCAGCGGCAAGCTCAAGCAGATCATTGTTGATGAAGTTGAGCGGATGGAACGTCCCATAGCCCATATGATCCCGGAACTCACCTCCAATATCATCGGCGCCGTTGCTGTCTGGATTTATATGATGGCCGTTGACTGGAGGATGGGACTCATATGCCTGATTTCAGTACCGGTCGGCCTGATGTTTTTCGGCTTTATCGCCCGCACCTATTCCGAGGATTACAGGAAGTCCGTGGAGATCACTCAGGACATGAACGCAAGCATCGTTGAATATGTACACGGGATCGAAGTGATCAAAGCTTACAGCCAGGGTAAATCGTCGTACCAGAAATTCAAAGACAAGGTTCTTGCGAACGCTTCCTTCTATTGCTGGTGGATGAAGAAAACAGAAGTATACCAGTCACTTTGCTATACGATCGCGCCTTGCACCTTAATCACGGTATTGCCGATCGGCTGGTGGATGTATATCTCCGGCAGTATTTCCGCAGAGGTTTTCATGACTTCGATCATGCTTTCCATGTGCATTGTTGGACCGATCCTCACCGCCGTCCAGTTTACAGATTCATCCGCAAAAGTAGCGACTACCGTGGCTACGGTGGATAAGCTGCTGGCCGGTGAAGAACAGGAGCATTCGAAAACCCCGGTTCAGTTTGCAACGCACAACATAGCGTTTTGCGACGTCAACTATGCTTATCACGAAGGTGAAGAAGTCCTTCACCATATCAATCTCACAATTCCGGAGAAAAGCTTTACCGCGCTTGTCGGCCCTTCCGGAAGCGGGAAATCAACGATCGCCAAGCTTGTCGGCGGATTCTGGGATGTGTCAGACGGTTCGGTAAGGATGGACGGAAAAGACCTGAGATCGATCCCGCTTGAACAGCTCTATGATCAGGTGGCGTATGTATCGCAGGACAACTGGTTGTTTGACGACACGATCATGAATAATATCCGTATGGGAAAGACATCGGCTTCTGATGAAATGGTTCGAGAAGCAGCCAAAGCGTCCGGCTGTGATGAATTCATAACAGCCCTTCCGGAAGGGTATGAGACCAGGGTGGGAAGCGGCGGAACCCGCCTGTCGGGCGGCGAGCGTCAGCGGATCGCTATAGCCAGGGCTATGCTGAAGAATGCTCCTGTCGTGATCCTTGACGAAGCGACGGCCTATATTGATCCGGAAAATGAGGCCGTTATACAGCGGGCGCTTACTGAATTAATGAGGGATAAAACGGTGATCATCATTGCCCACAGGCTTTCTACGGTTACGAACGCAAACCAGATCGTGCTGATCAACAACGGCACGGTCGAATGCTCGGGAACCCATGGCGAGCTTCTTAAAGGGAGTGCTCTTTATAAGGCAATGTGGAAGGCGCATATCAGTGAAGGAGGTGCAGCGTAATGATCGAGGCAATCAGAAAAATCACAGACTTTTCCGGACGGGAAAAGACAAAAATCTACCGGGCAGTCATCCTTTCTTTTTTCAGGTCCCTGTTTTCGATGTTCAGAATGGCAGCGATCTATTATGTTCTTCTGGCGTTTGACGCAGGAGAACAGACAATGAAACCCGCCTGGACAGCGCTTGTATTCCTGGCCATAAGCATCATAGGACAGTTCATCCTGAAACAGGCGGCGGATCTTCAGGCTGTTCATGCGGGCTACTATATGAGCGCTTACAAGCGGCTCGATATCGCGGAAAGGCTGAAGAAGGTCCCGATGGGATATTTCAATGACAGCAATCTCGATGAGGCAACCGGTATCGCGACGACCGTGCTGGATGTTGTGGAGAATCAGGGTGCGAATGTCCTGGTGCAGATCCTCAGCGGATTGATGAATGCTGTCGTATTCCTGATCTGCATCATATTCTTCGACTGGCGGCTGGGGCTGATCGATCTGGTCGGCATGGTCATTTATATACTGATCACATCATCCATGGAAAAGAAGAGCCGGGCATTATCTCCGGTAAGGCAGAGAAATGAGGCTTTCTTGGTATCCAGGGTGCTGGAAAGCCTTCAGGGGATGAGCGTGATCAAATCCTTTAACCTGACCGGTAAAGGTGATGACGCCCTGAAAAAAGCAATCGACGGCAACAGAGACAGCAATCTGGCGATGGAAAGGCTGTTCATCCCTTACGGGGAGGTCCAGGGGATTGTCCTGGGCGCGTTCAAAGCTTTGTTCCTGCTTGCGGCGGTGGCTTTCTTCATCACCGGGAACATGACGATCACATATGCTCTGATGGCAGTGATCATCTCTTTCCAGGTTTTCGCCGATATCGAGCAGACCGGGGCGGGGCTTACCGTTCTGAGGGTGGTTACAAGCTCCATAGAGGAAGCCGAGAAGATCAATACCCTCCCGGTCATGGATGAAAACGGCAAAGAGTATGATCCGGAGCATTACGGGATAAAGGTTGATCATGTGTCATTCTCTTACGGCGACAACGAGGTGTTAAAAGATATAAGCCTTGAGATCCCGGAAAATACCATGACTGCCTTTGTCGGCTCATCCGGCGCGGGCAAAACAACGCTGGCTATGCTGATCGCGCGCTTCTGGGATGTGGACAAAGGAAGCATTTCCATTGGCGGCAGGGATGTAAAGGACTATACGCTGGAAAGCCTCATGTCACAGATCAGCGTGGTTTTCCAGCATGTCTATCTCTTTGCGGATACGATTGAAAACAATATAAAGTTCGGAATGAAAAACGCAAGCCATGAAGCAGTTGTAGCTGCTGCGAAAAAGGCGTGCTGCCATGATTTTATCATGACGCTCCCGGAGGGATATTCCACCGTAATCGGTGAAGGCGGAGCGACGCTTTCGGGAGGTGAGAAACAAAGGATATCCATTGCAAGGGCCATCCTGAAAGACGCTCCGATCATTATCCTTGATGAGGCAACCGCCAACGTGGATCCTGAGAATGAAGATAAACTGATCGCTGCTTTTGACGCCCTGACTGAAAATAAGACGGTAATCATGATCGCCCACAGGCTCAAGACGATCCGGAATGCCGACCGGATTGTGGTACTTGACGGGGGAATGATCAGCAGCGGTACACATGAAGAACTGCTCAGAAGCAGCGAGAGATACAGTAGCTTCATAAAGCTCAGAGAAGAAGCCGCTTCCTGGAAGATCGCGTAAGTCTTGTATAACACCCGAACGGGATGCCGGAAAACGGCATCCCGTTTTCTATAATCGAAAGGGTTGACAAGATCAAACAAGGATGATAAAATGCAAACGTTAGCAGAAGCTAACACGAGGAATCGCGCGGTTGATAGCCGTTGAATCATAAGCGCGATTTTTCTTAAACATAGAGGTTAGATATAACTAACCAATATCAATCCAAGAATGAAGGAGCAAGGAAGAACATGGCTATTGTGGAATTCAAGGATGTATCAAGAGTTTATAAGAACGGCGAACATGAACAGCGGGCACTGGATCATGTGAACCTGAGCCTGGAGGAAGGGAAGTTCATCGTGGTCCTGGGCCCCAGCGGTGCCGGCAAGAGCACCCTGCTGAATATGCTCGGCGGCCTGGACAGTCCCACGGAAGGTACGATCGTTGTGAACGGAAGGGACATCTCCACCCTGACGCCCAACGAACTGGCAGAATACCGTGCCGCTTCCGTGGGGTTTGTTTTCCAGAGCTATAACCTGATCCCGACCCTGACGGTGGTGGAGAATGTGGCGCTGGTAAAGGAGATCGCGCCGAATCCGCTCTCCAGCCATGATATGCTCAGGGCTGTCGGCCTGGAGGATCATATCCACCAGTTCCCGTCTGAACTGTCCGGCGGCGAACAGCAGCGCGTATCCATTGCCCGGGCGCTGGCAAAGAATCCCCACATCCTGCTGTGCGACGAGCCCACCGGCGCGCTGGATTCCGAAACCGGCGTCATGGTGCTCAAGCTCCTGCTTTCCATGGCAAGGGACATGGGCAAGACGATCATCATCGTAACGCACAACCAGAACATCGCGAAGATGGCGGACGTGGTGATCCGGGTGAAGAATGGAAAGATCAAATCCTGTGAAGAACAGGAGAATCCGCTGTCGGTGGAAGAGGTGGACTGGTGATAAGGGGGCTTTCCGATCGCCCCATTAAACCCCTTCGGCCCGAATATATTTTAGACCTTCGGAGCATGTAAGAGAGAAGACGAGGTAAAACTATGCTTTTGAAAAAACTGTTCAGGACGCTGTGGCAGTACAAGGCCCAGTTCATTTCCATGGTGATTATGGTGGCGCTGGGCATCGGCGTGTTCCTGGGATTCAATGTGGAGTGGTACTCCCTGGAAGTCAATACAAAAGAGATCTATGAGGCAACCGGGTTTGCCGATTTCCGGATCTATTCGGATAAGGGTTTCAGTCCGGAAGACCTGGAAGCGGTGAAGGGGATCGACGGGGTGGACGACGCGACCCGGTTCCTTTCCCTGAACGTTTCGGTGAAAGACGATACGGATACGCTGGCGCTGACCGTTACTGAAAACAGTAATGTTTCCGGTGTACTGGTGATGGAAGGCGAGCCCTACAGCGCGGAGGATCCGGACGGCTTCTGGCTTTCCGATTCCTATGCAGCCGCCAACGGGATCAGGCTCGGCGATCCGCTGACGCTGACCTACCAGATGATCACGGTCAAGGGAACGGTCAAGGGCCTGGTCAAAGCCAGTGAATACCTGATCTGCCTGCCGGATTCAACCCAGATGATGCCGGATTATGCCACCTACGGATTCGTGTACATCTCCCCGGCAATGCTGGACAACGCGATCCCGGCGATGTACAAATCCTTTGTCGGATCCCTGTATCATCAGATCAATGTGAAATCCTCCCTGGACAAACCGGCGTTTGTCGAAGCGGCGGATAAAGCCCTGGGGACCACCCGCCTGATCCTTTCCAAGGACGAGACGGTTTCCTGGGCGGAAGCCCAGGGCGAGGTGAACGAGGGTAAGACGATGGCGTCCATCCTGCCGGTGCTGTTCCTGGCCATTGCGATTCTGACGATGGTGACGACCATGCATCGGATCTGTGCCAGCGAGAAGACACAGATTGGCACATTCAAGGCACTGGGGTTCAAGGACCGGCGGATCCTGGTCCACTATTCCGCCTACGCGCTGATCATCGGCCTGCTGGGAACGATCCTGGGTATTGCCATTGGCTATGGCTTGGGCTGGTTCATCATGAATCCGGACGGCGCGATGGCCACCTATATCGACATGCCTTCGTGGACGCTGCATGCGCCGCGCTTCACCTGGTATGTGCTGATTGCGATCAATGCGTTCCTGACCTTCATTGGTTTCCTGTCGGTGCGGAAGATGCTGCAGGGCACGGCGGCGGACGCGCTGAGGCCTTATTCCCCGAAACGGATGAAGCACCTGCGGTTTGAGGAAACAAAACGGTTCAAGAGACTTGGCTTCGGCACGAAATGGAATCTGCGGGACTGCGTACGGCACAAAGCGCGGAGCCTGATGACCCTGTTCGGCGTGATCGGGTGCATGGTGCTGCTGGTGGGCGGCCTCGGCATGAAAGACACAATGGATGCTTTCCTGGATATTTTCTATGATCAGTCGATCAACTACAAAACCCGGGTGAACCTGGACGCGGACAACATGACCCTGGAAGAAGGGAAAGCGCTTGCCTCGTCCCTGGACGGAGACTGGGCGGCTTCCCGCGCGATTCAGATCGGGGACAAGGGATATTCGCTGGAAATCTATTCCGTCACCCATGACAAAATCCATTTTGCCGATGAGAATATGAACATTATTTCGCTGACGGACGAAGGGGCGTATATCTGTTCCCGGATCTCCCGGAAATACAGCCTGAAAGCCGGTGACGAACTGTCCTTCTCGCCCTATGACAGCAGCGAACACTATACCGTGCCAGTGGCCGGCGTGCTGGATTCCATGACGGAAGGAATCTTTATGACAGACACCTTTGCAGACAGTATCGGCATTACCTATACAGCGGATTCCGTATTCACGGACGCTGCGGAGATCCCGGAGAACAAACATATCCTGAACCAGCAGAGCAAACAGTCGATCATGGATTCGTTTGACGTATTCATGGACCTGATGAACAAGATGATCTGGCTGCTGGTGATAGCGGCCGTGATCCTGGGCATCGTGGTGCTGTACAACCTGGGCGTGATGAGCTATACGGAACGGTACCGGGAGATGGCTACGCTGAAAGTGGTCGGGTTTAAGGATTCCAAGATCGGCCGGCTGCTGATCAGCCAGAACCTGTGGCTGACAGTGCTCGGTATCCTGATCGGCGTACCTGTGGGCGTCGGCGTGCTGCAGTACCTGCTGACCGCGCTGGCTTCCGAATATGAGCTGAAGCTGGTGCTTGGCCTGCCTACCTGGCTGGTCAGCATCCTGCTGACTTTCGGCGTGTCGCTGATCGTTGGCCTGATGGTTGCGCGGAAGAACCGGCATATCGATATGGTGGCGGCGCTGAAGACTGCGGAATGACAAACCGGACCCGGGGCATTTCGTAATATCGTAGGGAATTGACCAAAGTATGAAAATCCCATTTTGGAGTTTCTTCGCAATATTATGGGGAAAACTTTTCTAGCAAGTATATTCCAAATCGCACTTTCTTCGTAAAATTATGGGGAATTTCTAATCACTAATAGTAACGCTCACTCTCGTTTTCTTGGGGGTGAGCGTTTATAAATTTAATTTTGTGGCTCTGGCTTCTGTGATGATATTCATAAACTAAATAATATTATTGTTTGTATAACAAATATTCTTTATAATAAAGCCATCGGGTTGTTATAAAAATGCTCAATCATACTTGATATTAGGACGGGAAAAAAGAAAAAAACAAAAACGTAAATACGTTTCATTATTTATGTGGTATAATAAATACAGTAAATATATGTACTATGCTTGCTTGTATATGAAGGAGTAAGAAATGGCAGTTTTTAATGAGGATACCCGGGTTAAGATCCCTGCAACCATTCAGTTCTTAAGGCTGGGATATGAATACCAGTCATTGAAAGACATCTTTGCTTCCTGAATGCACGGATGTTATCGGAAAGTGCTATTTCCATAACGCCACCTCCATTGTTGTTCCGGTTGTATTGTATCAGAACAAAACAGAAAAATGAACACACTGATGATACTAACAGAATATTAAATTCTATACTGACAGTAATAATTATGAGCTGTGTGGAACCGTTTCACTGGTCAGCAGGATATTTGCACAAAAAAACCGTGTGAAACGAAGACGTGTTTTGTGAATATGGAAAATGAAAATACAGGACCCGAAAAAACAGGTCAAAAGCCGGATACGAGGCAAAAAGAAAACCCGGGCGCCGTTGAAAAATCAGGCGCCCGGGTTTGTGCGTTTACTCGCTGCGATTGCTATAGCAGCTTATTCGAACTCGATGGTGGCGACGGGCTTTTCACTGATGTCCCAGAGGACGCGGTTTACGCCGGGGACGGTGCTGATGATCCGGTCGCGCATGGTGCAGAGCACGGAGAAGGGAATCTCCGGGATGGTGGCGGTCACGGCGTCCACGGTATTGACGGCGCGGATGATCACGGCCCAGCCCATATAGCGTTCTCCCTTGCCGTCCACATAGCGGATGCCGGTGGACTGGAAGGGCGGGATGACGCAGAAGTACTGCCACGGCACTTCGGGAAGCTTGCCGATTTCTTCGCGGACGATGGCGTCGGCTTCACGGAGCGCTTCGAGGCGGTCACGGGTGATGGCGCCGACGCAGCGGACGCCCAGGCCGGGGCCGGGGAAGGGCTGGCGGTAGACCATGCCGTCCGGCAGGCCCAGCGTTTTGCCGACCACGCGCACTTCGTCCTTGTAGAGGAGCTTTACGGGCTCGACCAGTTCAAACTGCAGGTCGTCCGGCAGGCCGCCGACGTTGTGATGGGCTTTGACGCCCACGCTCTCGGTAATATCGGGATAGATGGTTCCCTGGGCCAGGAAGGCAATGCCGTCCTGCTTGCGGGCTTCTTCCTCAAACACGCGGATGAACTCGGCACCGATGATCTTGCGCTTCTGTTCCGGATCACTGACGCCGGCCAGCTTGTCCAGGAAACGGTCGACCGCGTCCACATAGACCAGGTTGGCGTTCATCTGGTTCCGGAAAACTTCGATGACCTGCTCCGGTTCGCCTTTGCGCAGGAGACCGTGGTTGACGTGGACACAGACGAGCTGCTGTCCGATCGCCCTGATCAGCAGGGCGGCGACAACAGAGCTGTCCACGCCCCCGGACAGGGCGAGCAGGACCTTTTTGTCCCCGACCTGTTCCCTGATTGCTTTGACCTGTTCTTCAATGAATGCATTGGCGAGTTCCGGGGTAGTGATGCGCTGCATGCTTTCGGGCCGTTTGTTGCTGTCCATCTTTTATCCTCCGTTCATTCCGCAGTAATTTGTAAAATAATACAAGCACAAGAATAGAAAAAGAGAAGAAAAGTGTCAATCTGAAATGATGACAAATGTATGAACCCTTTCTTTCAGAAAAACAAATTTTTGGGCCGGGGGCCAAAATTGTTAACCAAATCGTTAACATAAACACGCTCTGGGCCATGCGGAGCGCGGGAAGAAGAGCAACCGGGAAGGAAACTGAATCCATTGAACATAAGAGAAATTACGGGATTGACAGGAATCGGCATGCGGGGTAGAATAAACTTAACATTTGTTAAATTGTTAACTTAACAATGCGAAGGAGAACAAGATGATCAGGACAGAAATCAGGCAGCAGCTGGAGCGGAAAATCCTGCCCTTCTGGGAGAACATGAAAGACGATGAATACGGCGGTTTTTACGGCGGCATGGACAACAACCTGATCGTGAACCGCATGGCGGACAAGGGCTGTATCCTGAACAGCCGGATCCTGTGGACCTTCTCCACGGCGGCCAGGCAGACGGACAGCGCGGAATACCGGGAATACGCGGACCGCGCCATGGACTTTTTCCGAAAGTTTGAGGATCCGGTGAACGGCGGCGTGTACTGGTCCGTGACATACGACGGCCGCCCGGCGGACACCACCAAACATACCTACTGCCAGGCTTTCGCGATCTACGGGCTGGCGGCCTATTACCGCCTGACAGGCAGACAGGAAGCGCTGGACAAGGCGATGGAGCTGTTCCGGATTATGGAGAGCCGGTGCAAGGACGAGGCCGGATACCTGGAAGCGCTGAAGGCGGACTTCTCCCCGGAAAGCAATGAAAAGCTGAGCGAAAACGGCATCATGGCCTCCCGGACGATGAACACGCTGCTGCATGTGGTGGAAGCCTATACCGAGCTGCACCGCGCCTGCCCGGACGGACAGGTGATGATCGCGGCGGTTGAAGGGCTGAACCAGCTGCTGGACCGGATCTACAATCCGGCCAGGCGACGGATGGAAGTGTTCTTTGACGAGGATTTCCGCCCGATCCTGGATATGCAGAGCTACGGCCATGATATCGAGGGCAGCTGGCTGATCTGGGACGCCGCGGAGTATTTCCTGCGGGAGGACGGCCGGGAAGCATGGCGGAAGATGTGCATGGACCTGCTGGAAAGCGCGACGGAGCGGGCTTTTACCGATCACGGGCTCCACTATGAGGTGGTGGACGGGATTGTAAACACCACCCGCGCATGGTGGCCCCAGGCGGAGGCAATGCTCGGGTTTGAGTTCGGCTGGCGGATGACCAAGGATCCGGCGTGGCTGAAGCGGATGCGGATCCAGTGGGACTATATCCGGCGGACCGTCGTGGACGCGCGGGAGGGAAGCGAGTGGTTCAACGAACTGCGGGAAGACGGAACGCTGATCGGTGAAAAGCCGCTGGTGGAGGAATGGAAGTGTCCCTATCATAACGGACGGATGTGCCTGAGGCTGATGGAGGCAGGGCTGCCGGAAGACCTGTGACGGCGGCGGGGATGAAAGATGAAGATCAAAGGATTTACCTATGGATATGACGGAAAGCGCGGCGACTACCGGACGCCGGAGGCGGCGCTTTCCATGGACCGGCTGGCCGCGCTCGGGGGAGACTGGGCGGCGCTGGCGTTCACGGTCTGCCAGGACACGTACCATTCCACACAGATCCGGCCGGATTACCGGTTCACAGCCACAGACCGGGACATTGCCACGGCGGTGGAGCGCCTGCATGAACGCGGGCTGAAGGTTTGCATGAAGCCGATCGTGAACTGCCTGGACGGCGTGTGGCGCGCCAACATTGACTTCCCGGAGCGGGAATGGGGCAGCGGAGACTACTGGAAGGAATGGTTCTCCTCCTACACGGCATTCCTCCGGCATTACGCGGAGATCGCGGAGGAAACCGGATGCGAAATGTTCTGCGTCGGGTGCGAGATGCTCGGCTCGGAGAAGAAGGAAGACCTCTGGCGGCAGGCAATCGCCGCGGTCCGCGGGGTTTATCACGGTCCGCTGGTTTACAACACCAACCACGGCAAGGAGAAGGACGTCCGCTGGTGGGACGCGGTGGACTATATCGGGACATCCGCCTATTTCCGGGTGGCGTCCGCACCCGGCGAGTCCGTGGAAAGCATGAAGGAAAAATGGGACGGGTACAGGGAGGAACTCGCAGAGGTTTCCCGGATGAACGGCGGCAAGCAGGTTATCTTTATGGAGATCGGCTGCCGGAGCGCGCTCGGCTGCGCAGCGATGCCCTGGGATTTCACCCACAGGGAGTTTCCTTACAGCGAGGAGGAGCAGGCGAACTTCTATGAATCCTGTTTCCGGTCCGTATGGGAGGAACCCTGGTTCGGCGGTATGTTCTGGTGGGACTGGTACACGAAACTGCCGGAGAAAAAACCGGAAACGGGTTTCTCAATTGTCGGAAAGCAGACGGAGGAAGTCGTGAAAGCCTGGTACGGAAAGCGTTGACGAAAGGAAAGGACAGCGATATGTCGGCGAAAAAGCCATCCATGCGGGATATTGCCAGGGCGGTCGGGACCAGCGCTGTGACGGTGTCCAAAGCCGTTGCGGGGAAGCCGGGCATGAGCGACAGGCTGCGGGCAAAGATCCTGAAAAAAGCCGCTGAGATGGGATATGAGCTTCCACGGAGCGGACGGGATCCGCACGGCGGCCACCTGGATATCGGCATCCTGATTCCGGACAGCTATTTCGGGCCGGATTCCTATTACGCGGAGTTGTGCAAACGGCTGATCCGGAAACTGTCGGATCAGGGGCATTTCGGCCTGCTGGAGATCCTGAGCCCGGAGGACGAGCGGGAACTGGTGCTGCCCAAGCTGCTGGCAGCAGGCCACGCGGACGGCCTGATCCTGCTGGGAGAACCGTCCAAGGAGTATTACCGGAAGATCGCACGGGCGGGGCTGCCGGTCGTGTTCCTGGATTTCTATGACGAGCAGGCAAACGCGGACGCGGTGACGGGGGACAACGGCTACGGCGCCTACCGCCTGACCAGCCACCTGATTCGCCGCGGCCACCGGAAGATCGGATTTGTGGGAAATATCCGGGCCACGAGCAGCATTATGGACCGGTATCTCGGATATTACCGGGCAATGCTGGTGAACGACCTGCAGGTGCGGGAGGAGTGGATCATTGCGGACCGGGAGGCAGCCGGCGGGCTGAAACGGCCGGAACTGCCGGCGGAGATGCCTACCGCGCTGGTCTGCAACTGCGACACGACCGCCCGGATGATGATCGACCTGCTCCGGGAAAAGGGGTACCGGGTGCCGGAAGACGTTTCCGTGACGGGATTTGACGATTATCCGCCAGGCGGTGAGGGAGACCTTCCGCTGAGTACCTTCCGGATCGATACGGAAGGAATGATCGAACTGGCGGTGAAAACGCTGCTGGAGCGCTGCGCGGGAGAGAAGAAACCATTCGGCAGGCTGGTGGTCGGCGGGCAGCCGGTATACAGGAATTCTGAATCTGAGATTCAGCATTCCTGATCAATTCATGATTCTGCGATCGCTGTTACCAAAGTTTCCCTGAAACTTTGACAGCTGCAGCATGGGAGTTATTCGCCGCGCTGAAGCGCGGATAACTCCTCAACAATTCATAATTGAAAGACCGAACGAGAGGGAAAAGGAGATAAGAAAATGTCTAAAGTAAAGATGATCAATGTGGATTCACTGCCGAACATTCCCTGGCAGGAACGGCCGGAAGGCCTGAAAACGGAATCCCCGGTATGGCGGTATTCCGAAAACCCGGTCATGGGAAGGAACCCCACGCCGGAAATCGCGCGGATCTTCAACAGCGCGGTGGTTCCGTGGGAAGACGGCTTCATCGCGGTGCTGCGCGGGGAGCAGGTCAACGGGATTCCTTACGTCTATCTCGGACACTCGAAGGACGGCATCCACTGGGACGTGGAACGGCAGAAGGTGCCCTTTACCGACGACGCCGGCAATCCGAAAATGCCGAACTATGCCTATGATCCCCGCCTGGTGAAGGTGGAGGATACATATTACATCATCTGGTGCGGGGATTTCTTCGGGGCATCCATCGGCATGGCGAAGACGAAGGATTTCAAAACCTTCACCCGGATTGAGAACCCCTTTATCCCGTTCAACCGGAACGCGGTGCTGTTCCCCCGGAAGATCGGCGGAACCTACCGCCTGCTGTCCCGGCCCTCTGACAGCGGGCATACGCCCTTCGGCGATATCTTTATCAGCGAGAGCCCGGATATGACCTTCTGGGGCAGACACCGCCATGTAATGGGCAGCGGCGGGGAATGGTGGGAGAGCGTGAAGATCGGCGCCGGCGCGGCTCCGATTGAGACCAGCGAGGGATGGCTGATGTTCTATCACGGCGTGGCCACCACCTGCAACGGCTTTGTCTATTCCATGGGCGGCGCGATCCTGGATATCAACGAGCCGAGCAAGGTGCTGTACCGCTGCGCGAACCACCTGCTGGCGCCGGAGGAACCCTATGAGGTTTCCGGCTTTGTGCCGAACGTGATCTTCCCCTGCGCGACGCTGCAGGACGCGGACACGGGCCGCATCGCGATTTATTACGGCGCGGCGGACACGCATGTCGGGCTGGCGTTCACGACGGTGGACAGCGTGGTGAATTACATCAAGGAACACAGCGTGCTGCATTACGGAGACGACGAGGCAGTGCAGAACTATTGATTCATAATCCATAATGAATTGAATACGGATAACAGGGTGACTGTATGAGAAAAAGAAGTTTTGAGTCCCTGATGGAGGAATACGAGCGGCTGCTGGGAAGGCCGAATCCGGCGGATGAGCATTTCTATAACGGACTGTTTGTGCGGTACCGGAACCCGGTGCTGACCCGGGAGCATATTCCGCCCTTCTGGATGTACGACGCGGATCCCAATGCCAACCCTTTCATGATGCAGCGGCTGGGCGTCAACGCGACGATGAACAGCGGCGCCATCAAACTGAACGGGAAATACTGCCTGGTGGTCCGGGTGGAAGGCATGGACCGGAAAAGCTTCTTCGCCGTGGCAGAGAGCGACCGGCCGACGGAAGGTTTCCGCTTCCGGGATTATCCGGTGATCCTGCCGGACACGGAAAAGCTGGAGACCAATGTGTACGATATGCGCCTGACCGTCCATGAGGACGGCTGGATCTACGGCGTGTTCTGTTCCGAGAGCAAGGACGAAACCAGCGCGGACCTTTCCGCGGCGGTGGCGGCGGCAGGTATTGTGCGGACGAAGGACCTGGAGACCTGGGAGCGGCTGCCGAACCTGGTGACCCTGAATTCACCGCAGCAGCGGAACGTGGTGCTGCATCCGGAGTTTGTGGACGGGAAATACGCTTTCTATACCCGCCCGATGGACGACTTTATTGAAACCGGATCAGGCGGCGGCATCGGCTTCGGCCTGTGCGAGGATATCACGCATCCGGTGGTCGGGGAGGAGCGGATTATCTCCCGCCGGAAGTACCATACCCTGACCGAAGCGAAGAACGGCGCTGGCGCGGTGCCGATCCGGACCGACCGGGGCTGGATCCATATCGCCCACGGCGTACGGAACACCGCGGCAGGCCTGCGCTATGTGCTGTATGCGTTCGCCACGGACCTGGAGGATCCGGCGAAACTGATCGCGGAGCCGTCCGGCATGCTGCTGGGGCCGCTGGGCCGGGAGAGGACCGGCGATGTGAGCAACGTGGTGTTCACCAACGGCACGATTGCGGACGAAGACGGAAAAGTCTATATCTATTACGCGTCTTCCGATACGCGGATGCATGTGGCGGAAACGGACATTGAACGGCTGAAGGATTATGTGTTCAGCACGCCGGAGGATCCGCTGCGCAGCCCGGACTGCGTGCGGCAGCGGGCGGAGCTGATCCGGAAGAACCTGGAGTATTTGAAAATTCATAATTCATAATTCATAATTATGGAATGATACATCAGGATAGAATGTAATCCCGTGATGGTCAGAGAAGAGGGAATGAGAAATGCTGAAACCGGCGGCTTTGTTCACGGACGGGGCGGTGCTGTGCAGGAACAGGGAGATCCGTGTGTTCGGGGAAGCGGACAGCGGGGCGGAGGTCCGGGTGACCCTGCTGGACCGGAACGGAAACACACTGGCGGAAGCGGCGTGCCGGAGCGGCGGACGCTTCCTGGCTTCGCTCCGCCCGCAGGAGGCGCAGACCGGCTGCCGGCTGGTCATCCGCGCGGGAGAAGAGCGGGCGGAAGCCGCGGACGTTGCCATTGGGGAAGTGTTCCTGGCCGGCGGCCAGAGCAATATGGAGCTGGAGTTGCGCAATGCGGACGAGGGGCCGGACATCATAAAGGATTACAATGATCCGCTGCTGCGGTTCTTTAATGTGCCGAAGATTGCCATCGCGGGCCCGGAACAGCGGAAAGCCAACGAAGAGACCCGCTGGCACGCGGTTGCCCCGGGACAGGGCGGGGAGAACAGCGCGGTGGCATACTTCTTTGCCGCGAAGCTGCGGGAGAGGATGCCGGAGGTGCCCGTCGGAATCATCGGCTGCTACTGGGGCGGTACGTCCGTCACCTGCTGGATGGAGGAGGAGACGCTCCGGACCTCCGCGGAGGGCATCCGTTACCTGGAGGAGTACGACGCGCAGTGCGCCGGCATCACCATGGAAGCCTGGCTGGAAAAGGACAGGGTTTTCTGGGAGACGCTCCACGCCTGGGAAAAGGCGGTCGCGGGATACCAGCAGGCCCATCCCGGCGCGGAATGGAAAAACGTCGAGGCTGCCTGCGGACCGGCGCCCTGGAACCCGCCGCCCGGTCCGGGATCGCCCTTCCGCCCCGCGGGGCTGGCGGTGACCATGGTCCGGGAGGTAGTTCCTGTCGCCCTGACCGGCATCCTGTATTACCAGGGAGAGCAGGACGCGGAGGCAACGGATCAGTACGACGTGCTGATGAAACTGCTGATCGGCGCCTGGCGGAAGCTGTTCCGGGACGATGATCTGCCGTTCCTGTTCGTTCAGCTGCCGATGTGGCTGAACTGGTACGCGGAGGATATGCGCAGCTGGGCGAAGCTGCGCCTGGCCCAGGCAAAGGCAAGGGACGAAGCGGAAAACGCAGGCATGATCTGCCTGCTGGACCAGGGAGAATACGGGAATATCCATCCCACGGCGAAGCGGCCGGTCGGGGAGCGCCTGGCGGAACTGGCCGGCGCGATGATCTACGGCGGCGGGGAGATCTCCCCGCGGGCGCTGGGCAAGGAAGCGGAAGGGGACACCGTGACGGTGCGCCTTTCCGCACCGGTGCGGACGCCGGACGGAAAAGCGCCGGAACTGCTGGAGATCGCCGGAGAAGATAGGCAGTTTGTTCCCGCGAAGGCGGAGATCCGGGGCAATACCCTGCGCCTGAGCGCGGAAGGCGTCAGCTGTCCGGTTTATGCTCGGTATGCCTGGACGGACTGGTCTGACAAAGTGAATGTCTTCGGGGAGAACGGCCTTCCGCTGGAACCCTTTGCGATCTGAACGAAACCCCGGAACGGGCCAGCGGTGAACGCCGGGGGAAGGAATCCCGAATTGACAGACGGTTACGGAGGCAAACCATGGACCATGAAAAATACATGAAACGCTGTTATGAGCTTGCCGTGCAGGCAGGAAAGAAAGGATTTGACACCTTCGGCGCGGTACTTGTCCATGACGGCAAAATCCTTGAAGAAGCCGAAAATACGGCGGATTGGGAAAAAGGGATTTTCGGCCACGCGGAATTCAACCTGGTTCATAAATGCGCCAGCCGTTTTTCGGATCACGTTCTGAAAGCGTCCACGCTGTATACCAGCTGCGCACCCTGTGAGCGCTGCCTTTGCGCGATCGCGTCATCAGGCGTGGAGAACGTCGTCTTTGGCGTTTCCTATGAGGCTTTTTCGCAGCTGACGCCTCACGATGCGGTCCCGCTTGACAGGGAAGGCCTGCTTCAGCAACTGGGGATCAGGATGAAACTGACCGGCCCGGTTCTTGAGGAAGAGGGTATGCACGTCTTTGAGTGGTGGGGCGGCGAATACCGTCCGCTGGCAGAACTGATCTCGGAAATGGCGGAGATCAGGGCGGGATCCGCGGCCGGTTCTGATACGAACAAAAAACAGTGAAAAACTGTTGACAAGCAGGAACGATAAGCGTAAACTCCCGTTAAAGGCCTTGAAGGAGAGTGCTTCAGGTATCGGCTTTCAGAGACGCGGCGGACGGTGCGAGCCGCGGGAAGAGCCTGGATGCTGTCGCTCCCGAGCCGGAAGGAAGAAAGCGAACCGCGAGTAGAGCCTTCCCGAACGAGCCGCGTAAGGGCAGCGGACCTGATGGGGTCCATGAGTGGCGGAGTGATCCGCAATTTGAGTGGTACCGCGGGCTATATCAAGCTCGTCTCAAAGTTTTGAGACGGGCTTTTTGTTATCATGCAAGAGATTTCGCTTCTGCGGAAGCGACCAGGGCTTTCCGAGTGCCCAGGGCTGCCGCCCGTTTTCCGCTGAGAAAGAGCCACTGGCTCTTTCTCCGGGCGCTCCAAACCCCTGGACCTTCGGTCACGATACTTTTAGGTTTAAGATGAGCTTTTTCTTTTCGAAGGAGGAAAGAACCATGGCGCAGATGACGGGACTGAATTACAAGATCCAGGAGATGGCTCACCGGATCCGGGAGCTGCGGGAGATCGAGAACTTCACGATCGCTGAGATGGCGAACAAGACGGGCGTCACCGAGCAGGAATACATTGACTGCGAAATGGGCCGGTCGGACCTGAACTTCGCGTTCCTGTACCGCTGCGCCCTGGCCTTCGGCGTCGACGTCGGGGACATCATCGAGGGTTCCAGCCCGAACCTGAACTCCTTCACCGTGACCCGGCGGGGCGAGGGCCAGCGCATTGAGGAAGCCCACGACATGATCTATTACAACATGGCGGCTTCCTTCCGGAACCGGATCGCGGAGCCCCTGTATGTCCAGGCGGCCTACAGCGCAGAGGCGGAGAAGGAGGATATCAAGCTGACCACCCATGAAGGGCAGGAGTGCGATATCGTCATTGAAGGCCAGCTGAAGGTCCAGGTGGGCGAGCACATCAGCGTGCTGAACCCCGGCGACTCCATCTATTACGATTCCGGCACGCCGCACGGCATGATCGCCGTGGGCGGCCAGGACTGCCTGTTCTACGCGATCGTCCTGAACCCGACCGGCGCGCCGATTCCGGAACTGACTCCGGAAAAGGCCATGCCCGGCACCGCCCTGCAGGAGTTCCCGGCGGAGAATGGCCGCACCCGCGTCTGGCACCGCTACGCGGACGTGGAAAAGGACGAGAACGGCACGCCGGTGAAGATCGACTTCAAGAACACCGACAAGTTCAATTTTGCCTTTGACGTGATTGACGCGATCGCGGAGGAAGTGCCGAACAAGCTGGCGATGCTCCACCTGGACAGGGACAGGAACGAGCACCGGTTCACCTTCAACGACCTGAAGCGCGCTTCCAACCGCTGCGCGAACTATTTCAAGTCCCTGGGCATCAAAAAGGGCGACCGCGTAATGCTGGTGCTCAAGCGCCACTATCAGTTCTGGTTCTCGATCCTGGCCCTGGAGAAGATCGGCGCCATCGCGATCCCGGCCGTGGCCCAGCTGCAGGAACATGATTTTGAATACCGATTCAACGCCGCCGGCGTGAAGGCGATCATCTGCACCGCGGACGGGGACACCGCCCACCAGGCGGACCTGGCCGCGAAGAACGCGCCGAGCCTGGAGCTGAAGCTGATCGTGAACGGTACGCGGGAAGGCTGGCATAACTTTGACGAAGAATACGAAATGTATTCGACCCATTACAACCGCACGGACGATACGCCCTGCGGCGACGACCTGATGCTGATGTATTTCACCTCCGGCACGACCGGCTATCCGAAGATCGCCGCCCACAGCTACAAGCATCCGCTGGGCCATCTGCATACCGCCAAATACTGGCACTGCGTGAACCCGAACGGCCTGCACCTGACGATCTCCGACACCGGCTGGGCGAAGGCCGGCTGGGGCAAGATTTACGGCCAGTGGCTGTGCGAGGCCGCCATCTTCGTGTACGACTTTGACCGCTTTGACGCTGCGGACATCCTGCCGCTGTTCGCGAAATACAACATCACGACCTTCTGCGCGCCGCCCACCATGTGGCGGATGCTGATCAAGCAGGACCTGAGCAAATACGACCTGTCCTCCGTGACCCACGCTTCCAGCGCCGGCGAAGCGCTGAACCCGGAGGTCTACCGCCAGATCGAGCTGCAGACCGGCCTGCAGGTGATGGAAGGCTTCGGCCAGACCGAGAGCACGATGATCATCGGCAACCTGGCCGGCGCGGACCACAAGCTGGGTTCCATGGGCAAGGTCGCCCCGATCTACAACGTGGAACTGCTGGATCCGGAAGGCAATCCCGTGCCCGCCGGTACGCCGGGCGAGATCTGCGTGGATATCTCCAAAGGCATTCCGATCGGCCTGTTCCGGATGTATTACCGGGACGAGGAAAAGACGAACGAAGTCATGCACGACGGCTGGTACCATACCGGCGACCTGGCCTGGTGCGATGAGGACGGCTTCTACTGGTATGTGGGCCGGGCGGACGACGTGATCAAGTCCAGCGGCTACCGCATCGGGCCGTTCGAGATCGAGAGCGTGATCATGGAACTGCCCTACGTGCTGGAGTGCGGGGTCAGCGCCGCGCCGGACGAGGTCCGCGGACAGGTCGTCAAGGCCAGCGTCGTGCTGACGAAGGGCACGGAACCGACGGAAGAGCTGAAGAAGGAGATCCAGAACTACGTCAAGCAGCATACCGCGCCGTATAAGTATCCCCGGATCGTCGTATTCAGGGACGAGCTGCCCAAGACCGTATCCGGCAAGATCCAGAGGGCGCTGCTGTGATTGATTCGAGCCTGTGCTATCTTTACCGCGGCGATGAGGTGCTGATGATGCACCGGACGCGGAAAAAGAACGACATGAACCACGACAAGTGGATCGCCGTGGGCGGCCGCTTTGAGGCGGGGGAGAGCCCGGAGGAGTGCGCCTTGCGCGAAGTGCGGGAGGAGACCGGGCTGACCATGCTGGTTCCGCGCTACCGCGGGGTGGTCACGTTCATCAACGATCAGTATGAAACGGAACGGATGCACCTGTTCACCTGCGACAAGTGGAGGGGGGAGCTGACCGACTGCGACGAGGGCGAGCTGGTCTGGCTGCCGAAAAAGGAAATGAACGCCCTGCCCCAGTGGGAGGGCGACCGGATCTTCCACCGCCTGCTGGACGAGGGAATCCCGTTCTTTGAGCTGGAACTGGTCTACAGCGGGGAGAAGCTGCTGAGCGCCGCGCTGGACGGAAAACAGCTGAAGATATAAAAAGAGCGCGCCGGAAATCCGGCGCGCTTTGAAAATGTGTCAAACGGAACCGATCCGCGACCTCAATCGTCGCGACTGTCCACTGGACAGATCGCTCGTTTCGGTTGACCTCACCTCTTTAGATTTCCGTCACTGGCGGTCGAAAGAGGTTCGCCCCTTCCATCGGGCAGTCGAAAAGAACTTCGTCGCTGGTGAAGACATAGCCGCCGGCTCCGGCCACCGCGCCGTCAAAGCCCAGCGCCAGCACCGGGGCGAGCATGGCGGGATTCCGCCCGGTGCACAGGAAGATCATATGTCCTTTGGCCTGAGCCAGTTTCACGGCTTTCATGGCGCTTTCCGGCGGTGTGTTGCTGCCGGCGGGAGTCAGCGTACCGTCAATGTCGAGAAAGATCAGCTTTTTATCCATTTTTTTCCTCACAGAATGGTTTGCGGTCGGTCTGTGCAGTTGTTCCTTCTGAAACCATTGTATCATAAACGGCGGGATAGTCAATCGGGCTTTCCGGTGATATGATGGCCTGCGGATTCGGTGAAAGATACCTGCCTGCTGTTTCGTTTAATGATGCGGAGGTGTAATGGACAGTGAAAAAGGCCGTATTAATCCTGCTGGTCGGGATGATGCTTGCAGTATCCGCCGCGGCAGGCGCGGACGAAGGAAAATGGCAGGTGGTGGCAGGGGACGCGGCGTCCTTTGTGCTCTGGACTGCCTGCCCGCTGGACGCGCATAACGCGGTTGTTACCACGTGGTCAATCAACGGCAAACCCTGGCATGTGAGCTGGTACCGGGACGGTGAACTGTTCAGGGACCTGACCTGGATCATTGAGAATCCGTACATGGAACATCATGTCGTCGCACAGCCGGTGATCTGGGACGGAGAACACCTGACCGTACTCTATAACGTACGGAAAGGCGCTTATCAGGAAATCGTGGACGGGAACGGGCTGCATTCCGCCGATCCGGACAATTATGAGACCTACCTGGCGGAGTGGACGGAGAACGGCCTGGAGAACGCGGTGCCGCTGCCGGAAACCTGGTATACGGATGAACCGGGGCCGTGCGTATTCAGTTTTGAAAACGGCGCCTTCCGCCTCCGGATCGACGGCAGGGAAGTGGCTCTGCCGGAAGGTTTCCCGGGCGCGCCGAAGGAGGATATATTCTATCTGAAATGTACTCCGGTCAGTGAAAGCATGTATCTGCTGACTTATATGATCAGGGGGGACGAAAACCGCCGCGTGGTCTGTATGGATCACGGAACAAAGCGGTCCGAGGTCAGGCTGACAGAGAAAGAGGACTGGTCCGTATGGCCGGAAGCGAACGGCGGCTTCTTTGCCCAGATCGGCTGGCTGACGGGTACCTATGACGCGGTCCGGCTGGCGCATTTCAACGCGGACGGGGAGCGGGACCGGACCATGGAACTGAAGGGGGAAAAAACCGTCGTCAGGGTAGCGCATACATGGATTGATAAAGAAACCGGCAATACGGTCCTGTATGGAACGGCGGTTGCCAATTCCCGGATCCTCTATACCGCTTTCGCGATGACCCTGGACAAAGACCTGAATGTGGTGGACCTGGACGTGCGCAAACTCAACGCTGTCTACCGTGATTATTCGCCGTCCATATACCTCGCTCCGGACGGATCGGCCTGGGTGCTGATCGGCGACCTGGAAGGAAAGAAAAAAATACGTCCGGTGATGATCCCGTTTTCCGAACTTGAAAAGAACGGGGACGACCTGGGGCTGACACTGGAGTAAGAAAGAACGGACCGGAAAAAGGAACGGGGCGCGGATTTCCGCGCTCCGTTTTCTTATTCGTTTTTCATATACCCGAGTTCGATATACAGTTCGAAATATTCATCGTACAGCCCGCAGCAGGCGTCCATGCCCATATTGGCGCTGAAGGCCTTCTGTATGACGCCTGTCCAGGATCCGTATTTTTCATACAGTTCATCCGGCGTCGGCCCGTCTTCATGCCCGTAGGTTTTCAGGTTGCTTTCTTTGGTGGCAGCCAGGCCTTCCGGGTCGCCCTCATAAGCAGCCAGGCGCAGGCGGTTCCGCTCCGCGGAAACGGCTCTCGCCATCTCTTCGATAGAGGCGCCTTCCTCCCTCATCCGGTACAGGATTTCTGTCATGGATTCCAGCGATTCGTGATAAGCACGGCGGTCTTCCCGGGCCTTTGCCACGAACACGGGATCGGTCCAATCGTAGTCCGCGTAACCTCCCAGGCGGCCGGACTCCGGATCCGGAGAAAAACCGTAGACTGCGTCGGGGTTCTCAATGATGTCCTTCATGGCTTCGGGATTTTCCCGGGGATCATGGATATAGGCGAAACTGCCGGTTTCGTTCTCTGCTGCGGCTAACCCGCAGGAGAGAATCATCGAAAGCGCCATCAGAAATGAAAAGATTTTTTTCATATATACAACCTCCTGTGAATTGCTTCATTCACTGCTTTCCGCAGGGTGTTCTCCGGATTCTCTTTAAAAATGTGCCCTAAATCCATGGGATTGTCAAGGATTAATGGGAGAAGGTCTTCCCTTGATTTTTCGCTCCGGCTGCCCGTATAATAGGATTATCGAAAAAGAAATGAGAGGGCACAGGCATGATTGCGAATACGCCGCCCATGGGCTGGAACAGCTGGGACTGCTACGGTGCTGCCGTGACGGAGGATACCGTCCGCAAAAACGCCGCTTATATGGCGGAGCACCTGAAACAGTACGGATGGGAATATATTGTGGTGGACATCCAGTGGGCCTGCGGGACCTCGTCCGGCCACGCCTACGATCCCTTCGCAGAACTGACGATGGACGGATACGGCCGCCTGACGCCCGCGCTGAACCGGTTTCCGAGCGCGGCGGACGGAAAAGGCTTCCGGCCGCTGGCGGATTACGTCCATTCCCTTGGACTGAAGTTCGGGATCCATATCATGCGCGGCATGCCCCGCATGGCTGCCCACCGGCGGCTGCCGGTTGAGGGAAGCGGATACACCTGCGACACGGCGGCGGACCCGCACTCCATCTGCATGTGGAACCCGGACATGTACGGCCTTCGCTGCGAACGGCCGGAAGCAAAGGCATATTATGACAGCATCTTCCGCCTCTATGCCTCCTGGGGCGTGGATTTTATAAAGTGCGACGACATCGCGCGGGAGTATCCGCACTGCAGAAGGGAGATTGAACTGATCTCGGAATCCTGCCGGAACTGCGGACGGGACATGGTCCTGTCCCTTTCCCCGGGCCCCGCGCCGCTGGAACAGGCGGAGCACCTGAAAAAGTACGCGAACATGTGGCGCATCACGGACGACTTCTGGGACGACTGGAGGCTGCTCAAAGCCATGTTTGAGCGCGCGGAGAAATGGTGTATCCACGCCGCGCCGGGCCACTGGCCGGACGCGGACATGCTTCCCGTGGGCGCCCTGCGCCAGTGCGACAGCCCGGACGGCCGGACCCGCTTTACGAAGGCAGAGCAGCGGACGATGATGTCTCTGTGGTGCATGATGCGTTCCCCGCTGATGATCGGCGGAGAGATGACGAAGAACGACGAATTTACCCTGGACCTGCTGACAAAGCAGGATGTGCTGGAGATTGAAAAGGTGACCAGCTGCGCGCATCCCCTGCGCACGACGGAGGAGGAGAGCGTCTGGATCGCGCCGCGGAAGGACGGGCAGGGACTGTACCTGGCGCTGTTCAACCTGGCGGATAAAAAGCGCGCCGTTACCGTGAGCGCGGAAGACGCGGAACTGCCTTTCCTGTCCGGACGGGAGCTCTGGACCGGGAAAACCGCCCGGAAGGCGAAACAGCTCCGTGCGGCCCTTGCCCCGCACGACGCGGCGATATGGTATGTAAATATGTGATATCCGCCGGGGATGACGTGAAGATTAAATGAAAAAAGGCGGAGAAAAGGCGGAACGCGGCGAATCGCGTCCCGCCTTTTTATGCGTCCAGGACTGCGGATATACAACCGTCAATATCCGCTGCGCGGCGCAGCAGCCTTTTCTTCCGGATATCACCTTCAGCAGGATATTCCATCAGTTTCTTGATCCTGCCGAGGGCGACTGTTCCGCCGAACCGCCTGTTCCAGCCTTCATACAGCGCGGCATACCATTCCTGCAGTTCTTCCCGGCCTGCCGGCGCGCCGCCCCGGATCCTTCTTGCAAGGGCAGGATCCGCAAGCAGGCCCCGGCCGATCATCACAGCTTCCGCGGCGGGGCATCGCCTGAGGAGAACGTTCACATCCTCCACGGTGCGCAGATCACCGTTGAATACCGGATGGGGAAGCTTTTTCAAAGCAAGTTCAAACGCTTCCGGATGGGTGCTCCCGGTATACTGCTCCTTTGTTGTCCGGGCGTGAATCGCCACATGGACGAAGGGGTAATCCGCCAGCAGGTCCAGGATCCGCGGCCATTCTTCCGCGCTTTCGTACCCGATCCTGGTTTTGACGGAGAGCGATACGGGAAGCGTATTTGAGAATACGCGGTCAAGGAAAAATTTCAGATAAACGGGATCCTGCAGCAGGCCGCTGCCCCTGCCCCGCTTTGTAACAGTCGGGGACGGGCAGCCGAGGTTCAGGTCCGCCGCGGCATAGCCGCATTCGCTGATGAAGTCAAGCCAGGCGGCCAGCTGCCCGTGATCCCGCGTCAGCGCCTGGGGCAGTACTGACAGCCCCTCGTTCTCCTCCGGCGAGACATCCCGGATTTCCCGGGTCAGCAGCGACAGGGACTGGGTCAGTTTGTGAAACGGAAGGCAGTAGACGTCCACGCCGCCAAAGATCCGGTTGTGCGTCTGACGCAGGATTCCGTCGGTCATGCCTTCCATCGGCGCGAAATAGATCTTCAATCAATATCCTCCTGTGATGTGACAATCAATGAATCCGGCTCAACATGACATGTGAGGAACCGGACGCCCACACCGCTGCAGACCGCCTCTTCCATGGCATCCGCAAAAGCCGGATCCGTTTCCCGGTTCGGCCGGACTTCTGACACGCCGTCCATCTGGATCACAAAAGCAATGGAGGCGCGGTATCCTTCCGACGCGGCCCGGATCAGTTCCCGGAGGTGCTTCGATCCCCGTTCGGTCGGGGCGTCCGGAAAGAAGCCGGTTCCGTTCCGTTCAAGGGTACAGCCCTTGACCTCCATCAGGTATTTTTTTGTATCTTTCCGCATGAAAAAATCCACCCGGGAAGCACCGTAGGTGTATTCCGGACGGATTTCATCCCAGTCCTGCTGCCGCAGCCATTCCAGGGTGACCGTGTTCGCTGCCTGGCTGTCAATATTGAACAGGACACCGTTCTGTTTCCGGACGGCGATCAGGTCGTATTTCGTTTTCCGTTCCGGGTTTCCGGACCGGGTGAGCCAGACCTCGCTTCCGGGAACCAGCAGTTCCCGGAGCCGTCCGGTGTTCTTCACATGGACGGTTTCAGCCCGGCCCTCCAGATCAACCCGGGCGACGAACCGGTTCAGCCGTTCCAGGAATACTGCCCGGCAGACGTTGCCGTATTTCATCTCAGGCACCCTCCCATATGCGCCAGGCGGAATCGTTTCATTGACACACTGTTGCCTGATCAGGCGTTTGGGGTACAGCTGCATGATCATTTACAGCGCGTATTCCGGAGAACAGTCGTTATCACAAAGTCATGAAAAGTCCGGGACCGGGTCCCGGACTCCTTTTGCGGAATGAAACTTACGGGTGGACGAAGGTGCCGATGTCGCTGCCCTCGAGCACGCGGATCAGGTTTTCCGGATCGTCCAGGCCGAAGACCCGGAGCATGGGGACCTTGTTTTCCGCGCACAGGGCAAAGGCGGAGGCATCCATGACTTTCAGGCCCTTTTCCAGGGCTTCCCTGTAAGTGATGTCCCTGATCAGGGTGGCGGAGGGATCCTTCAGGGGATCGGCGGTATAGACGCCGTCGATGTTCTTGGCCATCAGGATCGCGTCCACTTCCATCTCGACCGCGCGCAGGGCGACGCCCGAGTCGGTGGAGAAGAAGGGGTTGCCCGTGCCGCAGGCGAAGAGCACCACCCGGCCTTCATCCAGATGCCGGCGGGCGGCCATGGCGTTGAACGGTTCCGCGAAGCGGTTCATGTCCACCGCGCTCTGCACTACGGCGTCCAGGCCGGCCCTGCGCAGCGCGTCCGCGACGCACAGGCAGTTGATGACCGTGCCCAGCATGCCCATCTGGTCCGCGGTGACCGCGTCCATGTTGGCGGAGGGGCCCTGGCGGCCGCGCCAGATGTTGCCTGCGCCGATCACGATGCCGATCTGCACGCCCATGTCGTGCATGCGGCGGATGACCGACGCGACCCCGTTCACCTTGTCAAAATCAAACAGATCGTTTCCGGACTTGAGTGCTTCACCGCTCAGCTTCAGCAGGATCCGCTTATAAACTGCCATAACATCCTCCTTGCGGGATCGTTTTTTCAAGTATACCACGTTTCGGATGGCCGGAAAAGAGACAAATCGGACAGGCGCGCTCCGGAGCAGGAAATCCTTGACAATCAAAGCGTTTGCGATATAAAATACATTGTTTTGTGCGCACGGAGCGCATCAGCCGGGAAGGAGGGAATGAAATGCTGCCGGAGAGAGACTCACAGGAGTTCCGGACGCTTCTGCACGAAGAGGTGGAGAAGCGGCGTACCTTTGCGATCATTTCCCATCCTGACGCGGGCAAAACCACCCTGACAGAAAAGCTGCTGCTCTACGGCGGAGCGATCCGCAGCGCGGGCAGCGTCAAGGCCCGGAAGACCGATAAGCACGCGACCTCCGACTGGATGGAGATCGAAAAGCAGCGCGGCATCTCCGTCACGAGCTCCGCGATGCAGTTTGTGTACGACGGCTACCGGATCAATATCCTGGATACCCCCGGCCACCAGGACTTCTCGGAGGACACCTACCGGGTGCTGGTCGCGGCGGACGCCGCGGTCATGCTGCTGGACGCCGCGAAGGGCGTCGAGGCCCAGACGATCAAGCTGTTCAAGGTCTGCCGCATGCGGAATATCCCGATCTTCACCTTTGTGAACAAGATGGACCGCGCGGCGAAGGATCCCTTCTCCCTGATGGAAGAGCTGGAGCAGGTGCTTGGCATCCGTTCCTGCCCGATCAACTGGCCCATCGGCGTGGACGGCGATTTCCAGGGCGTTTATCACCGGGACACAAAGACCGTGGAGCTCTATACCGGCGGGGACCACGGCAAAAAGATGGTCGAGAAGACTGACATCGCCATTGACGATCCGGCGCTGGAAAAGGCGCTGGAGAAGCATTACCGCGACCGGCTGAACGAGGAGATCGAGCTGCTGGACGAGGCGGGGGACGCCTTTGACCTGGAGAAGGTCCGGGCGGGCGAACTGACGCCCATGTTCTTCGGCTCCGCGGTCACCAACTTCGGCGTTGAACCGTTCCTGGACCGCTTCCTGTCCTTTACGCCGCCGCCCCTTCCCCGGGAGAGCGACGCGGGCATGATCCAACCTGAGGAACCGTATTTCTCCGGCTTCATTTTCAAGATCCAGGCGAACATGAACCCGGCGCACCGCGACCGGCTCGCTTTCATGCGGATCGTATCCGGCGCCTTTGAAAAGGGAATGGAAGTCTGGCATTCCGGCACGAACAAACCCGTGGCGCTCAAGCAGCCGCAGCAGTTCATGGCGGACGAGCGGGAAGCCGTGGAGGAGGCCTGGGCCGGCGATATCATCGGCCTGTTTGACCCCGGGATATACCGGCTGGGAGACACGCTTTCCACCGGACCGAAGATACACTATGCCAACATCCCCGTGTTCGCGCCGGAATTCTTCAACCGCGTGCGGCCCATGGACAGCATGAAGCGCAAGCAGTTCCAGAAGGGCATCAGCCAGCTGGCGGAAGAAGGCGCGATCCAGACCTTCACCCGCACGGAAACGGGCATGGAGGAGTTCATGGTCGGCGTGGTCGGCGTGCTGCAGTTTGAAGTGCTGGAGCACCGGCTGCGAACCGAGTACCAGACGGAGATCGTGATGGAAGGCATGCCCTTCCGCTTTGTCCGGTGGGTCATCAAAACCCCGAAGCCCGTGGAGGACCTGAAACTGACTTCGACCTCCGGCCGGGCAAAGGACAGCCACGGACGCGACGTGCTGCTGTTTGAGAACGAGTGGAGCATCCGCCTGGCATGTGAGAACAATGAAGGACTGGAACTGAAAGAGACGGCGGAGCGCTGACGCGCAATGAATAATGGACAATAAACAACAGCCGTTGTTCATTGGTGTACGGAATTTGAGGAGATCATCAATGGTTCGGGAAGATATAAGGAATATAGCGATTATCGCGCACGTGGACCACGGCAAGACGACGCTCGTGGACCAGATGCTCAAGCAGGGCGGCGTATACCGCGAAAACCAGCAGACCGTGGACCGGGTTATGGACTCGAACGACCTGGAACGGGAACGCGGCATTACCATCCTGAGCAAGAATACCGCGGTGCATTACCGCGGGCACAAGATCAATATTGTGGACACTCCCGGGCACGCCGACTTCGGCGGCGAGGTGGAACGCGTCCTGAAGATGGTGGACGGCGTGCTGCTGCTGATCGACAGCTTTGAAGGCCCGATGCCCCAGACCCGCTTTGTGCTGAAGAAGGCGCTGGAGCTGAAACTGAAGGTCCTGATCGTCATCAACAAGATCGACCGGCCGGACGCCCGCTGCGAAGAAGTAGTCAACGAGATCCTGGACCTGCTGATCGACCTGGAAGCGGACGAGAGCACCATTGAGAACCCGATCCTGTACGTTTCCGCCCGGAAGGGAACGGCGACGCTGGACCTGGAACAGCCCGGCACGGACCTGCAGCCGCTCTTTGACGCGATCCTGCAGTATATCCCCGCTCCGGAAGGCGACGCGGAAGGCCCGGCGCAGGTGCTGATCTCCACGATCGACTACAGCGAGTATGTGGGCCGCATCGGCGTGGGACGCATTGTCCGCGGCAAGTTCACCGAGGGCATGAACGTCGTTCACACGAACCTGGAGACCGGCGTGACCAGCCCTGTCTGGCGCCTGGGCGGCCTGTTCCAGTACGACGGCCTGAAACGCGTGAACGCCTCCGAGGTCGGCATGGGCGACATTGTCGCGCTCTACGGCGCGGAGGACATTTCCATCGGCGATACGGTCTGCGATCCGGCGCAGGTGGAAGGCCTGCCCTTCGTGAAGATCTCAGAGCCGACAGTGACCATGACCTTCTCCGTGAACGACAGCCCGTTCGCCGGCAGGGAAGGCCAGTATGTGACCAGCCGCCACCTGCGGGCCCGCCTGATGAAAGAGCTTCAGACGGACGTGAGCCTCCGGGTGAACGATACCGATACGACCGACGCTTTTGAGGTGTGCGGCCGGGGTGAGCTTCACCTGTCCATCCTGATCGAGAACATGCGCCGCCAGGGCTATGAGTTCGCGGTCAGCAAGCCGCGGGTCATCTACAAGGAGATCGACGGGGTCAAGTGCGAGCCCGTTGAGCGCCTGATCGTCGACACGCCGCAGGCTTCCGCCGGCGCCGTGATTGAGAAGATCGGCCGCCGCCGCGGCACACTGGAGCACATGAGCGGCATAGACCGGGTCCGCCTGGAATTCCTGGTGCCTTCCCGCGGCCTGTTCGGCTACCGCAGCGAGTTTATGACGGACACCCGGGGTGAGGGAATCATGTCCTCCGTTTTTGAGCGGTACGAGCCCGTGAAGGGCGATATCCCGCACCGGAACGCCGGCACCCTGATCTGCTTTGAGACGGGCGTTACCACCAGCTACGGCCTGTTCTATTCCCAGGAGCGCGGCACGCTGTTCATCGGCGCGGGCGAAGACGTCTACATGGGTCAGATCTGCGGCCAGAACGCCCGCCCGGGCGACCTGGTGGTCAACGTCTGCAAGCAGAAGCACGTGACCAACATGCGGAACGCGTCCGCCTCCGAGGACGCAATGCGGCTCATTTCCGTGCATCCGCTGACCCTGGAGGAGTGCCTGGAGTTTATCGACGACGACGAACTGCTGGAGATTACCCCGAAGAACCTGCGGATGCGGAAACGCCAGCTGGACCACTCCCTGCGGGCAAAGGCGCGCAGCCGGGGCGAAGAAGCCTGACATTCAAAAATCCCCGCCGATCATGATCGGCGGGGATTTTTCAATGGATCATTTATTCAACAGGGGCTTCAGGGGTTTCAGGAGCGGGAGTTTCTTCAGGAGCGGGAGTTTCTTCAGGAGCGGGAGTTTCTTCAGCCGGTTCGGGTTCTTCTTCGGATTCTTCTTCAACCAGCTTCCAGGCTTCGCCCGCTTCTGTATACTCGATCGCTGCCGCGTCCATCCACTTGTCTATGGCGGTCTGGAACAGATCGTTCTCCAGTTCGCCCTGCAGGGTGGTCCGGAATTCTTCCTTCATTTCATCGGTCAGTTCGACAGCACCGCCGGGGATGTCCTTCAGGTACTGCAGGATATGGACGCCGAACTGACTGAGGACGGGTTCGCTGATATCGCCGATCTTTTCCAGTTCCATGGCGGCTTTCTGGAAAGCGGAATCAAAGAGGATGCTGTCCTTGTGCACATGATAGCCTTCAGCGCGGCTGGCATCCTCCTTCATGCCGGAATCAGTGCCGTATTCCTTGATCAGGTCATCAAAGGATACTCCGCTGTCGAGCTTGGCTTTGATTTCATCCACAGTATTCTTCACGCTGTCCATGATGGCCTTTTCCGCGGCGTCGACCATTTCCTGGGTTACGGGTTCGGGCGTGGCGGTGGGCTCTTCAGTGGGCTCGGCATCCGGGGCGGGGGTTTCTTCCGCAGCAGGAGAAGATTCTTCGCCATCGGGAACTGCTGTTTCTTCCGTGGATTCCGCCTGCTCGTTAGATTGCTGCTCTTCCAGCCGGGCAGACAGGTCTTTCCAGGTTTCCAGCAGTTCGTCGTCCACTTTCAGCAGGATGTGGACGATCCCGCGGTAGCCTTCGGGCGTATAGTAGGAAGACTGTCCGTAATACTGGGTGTAGAACTCATAGGCGGCGACATCGTCCTGGTAGGTTTCCTGGTCTTCCTTCACCAGCGCGTCAAAGTATTCCTGAACATCTTCATCCGTAACTTTCCGGTCGCCTACGACATGTGCCTGTACACGCTTCATGACTGTATTGAAGACCTTGGCGTCCAGGCTTGCCCGGACGTATGATTCCTCATCGTAACCGTAGTTATCCCTGATATAAGCCAGCGCGTCCGCACGGGCCGCAGCCTTTTCATCATCCGTGGAGGTTTCGGTCACGTTTCCCATCGCGTCGATGAAGTACTGAACGGCTTCTTCCCATTCCGCCCTGGAGTCGTCCCTGATCTGCGCGGTCTCTTCTTCCGAAATCTGATTCAGGCCGAGTTCGGTCCCCTTGTTTCTGATCAGGACCGTACCGATCGCACCCTGCATGGCATACTGGCGAACCATGGCCAGCACATCCTCGGAAGAGGTATCCATACCGTATGATTCAGCCAGTTCCAGGTAATACTGGTACTCATTCATCAAATCGGCATTGTCTGACAGGATCTCTTCTCCGTCAACTGTGGCCAGCAGGACGGGAGCCTGCTCCTCAGCGGCGGCTTCTTCTGCGGGCGCTTCCGTTGCGGCGGCTTCTTCCGCAGGCGCTTCGGTCACTTCTGCCGCGGGGGCTTCGGTGGGCGCTTCAGTCGGCGCTTCCGTGGGTGCCTCGGTTGCTTCCTCAGTGGGTGCTTCGGTGGGCGCCTCGGTGGGGGCTTCGGTCACTTCTTCCGTCGGGGCTTCGGTGGGCGCCTCGGTCACTTCGGGCGTTGCCGTGGCCGCGGGCTCATTATTCTGGGTGCAGCCGGAGACCAGGCACACAAGCAGTGCCAGCACGACCAGCAGCGCAACCCGGATCAGGGTACTCCTGGAATGGTTGGACATATCAGGTTCCTCCTTGTCATGGATACAAATCAACGCGCTTATTATACACAAAATGCCCCGCCGGTTCAACGAGCGCTTTGTGAACTTGCTGTGAACAATGGGCACGGAACCATGTATACTTGCCACACGTCAGGATATGGAATAAAATGGAAACGCCCGGAAAAAGGAAAACGGGCGGAGGTGGAAGATGGACAGCGTCAATCCCGCTATGCTGTATTACGATATACTCCTGATCATTTCCGTGCTGCTCTCCGGCGCTTACCTGTTTATGTGGCGCAGGCATTTTGACGTGCGCATTACCCTGATCTTCACGATGATCCCGGTCATCTGCCTGGGCTATGTGCTGCGGGGCCATTCCACCGTACTGGCTGAAGCGCTCATGGCAAACAAGATCATTTACCTGGGCGCCTGTTACCTGCAGCTGATCATCCTGCTGGCGATTCTTGCCCTGTGCGATATCCGGCTGGGATGGGCGGGGCGTATCCTCAAGGCCCTGGCGTTCACGGCCAGCACAGCGGTGTTCGTATTTGTACTCAATCCGATGCAGTCCGGGGATTTCTATACGCATACGGAACTGGAGATCCGGAACGGCCTGGCGCTGCTGCACAAGGAATACGGATGGATGCACACCGTGTTCCAGACGATGGTCGTTTTCTATTATGCTGTGAGCATCGGAATCATTGTATACAGCCTGGTCCGGAAAAACCAGATCTCCCGGAAGGTCCTGGGGCTGCTCTTTTTCCCGGAGAGCCTGGCGGTCATCGCCTTTTTTATCGGCGGCCGGACGTCCTGGAAGATTGAGCTGCTGCCCCTGGTGTATGTGATCGCCCAGGTCAACTACCTGATCATTGTCGCCCGGATCGCCCTGTACGACATTACGGACACGGCGGTCGATTCCCTGGTGAAAAAAGGGGAAACAGGTTTCATTTCCGTTGACTACGGGTACCATTACCTGGGGAGCAACGACACCGCGAAGGAGATTTTCCCGATTCTCAGGAAACTGACGGTGGACTTCTCTGTCAGGCGGCGGAAATCCTTCGGCGAGCTGGTGACGCCCTGGCTGGAAAACTACCGGCAGGACAGGAGCAGGAACACCGCGGATTACGAAAAAGACGACAGGATCTACCGGATCGTTATTTCCCCGCTGTATAACGGCAGGAAGGAAAAAGGCTACCAGCTGACGATTACGGACAACACAAAGGACCAGCAGTATATCCGGTTCATCAAGGGCTACAACGACCGGCTGACGGCCGAGGTGGAAAAGCAGACGGCTCATATCCGGGAAATGCACAACCGGCTGATCCTCGGCATGGCCACCATGGTTGAAAGCCGGGACAACTCCACCGGCGGGCATATCCGCCGGACCAGTGAAGGCGTGAAGATCCTGCTGAGCGAGATGTCCCAGGAGGAATTCCCGGAACTGACCAAAGCCTTCCGGGAGAAGCTGATCAAGGCCGCGCCCATGCACGACCTGGGCAAAATCGCCGTGGACGACGAGATCCTGCGCAAACCCGGCCGGTTTACGCCGGAGGAGTTTGAGAAAATGAAGGAGCACGCCGCGGCAGGTTCCCGCATCGTGCATGAGATCCTGAAGGATACAGACGACGACGAGTTCCATGTAATCGCGGAGAGCGTGGCCCAGTTCCATCATGAGCGCTGGGACGGTTCCGGCTATCCGGACGGCCTGAAAGGGGAGGAGATCCCGCTGGAGGCCCGGATCATGGCAGTCGCAGATGTTTACGACGCGCTGGTTTCCAAGCGTGTGTACAAAGAGAGCATGTCCTTTGAAAAGGCGGACCGGATTATGATGGAAGGCATGGGATCCCAGTTCGCGCCGGAAATGAAGGACGTATACTGCCGTGCCCGCCCGAAGCTGGAAGCCTATTACAGCTCGCTGGAATGACCCGGAAGACGGCAGGCGGAAACGCCTGCTTTCTTTTATTGCCAAACCGTCCGGTAAAATGCTACAATCAGGGAAAGAAAAGGCGAAAACATACAAAGGAGAGAATCCCATGAAGAAGATTGTAGCGTTACTGCTGGTATGCGTATTGTTTTTCATGGCCGCCACCGCGCTGGGCGAGGCGAAATTCGTCACCATCCGTGAATGGCTGGAGGCCGGCGGCGACTGCGGCGACTGCATGCTGGTGCTGAGAATCACGCAGATCCTCAATCCGGTCCTGGCCGTCGCGGAGGACGAAACCGGCTCCATCAACCTGTTCTCCGGAAACGGCGAAGACTCCATGATCATCAACTTCATGAGCGATGAATGTCCCCGGGATGGCGCGATCCTGGTGATCGCCAATCCCCGATACAACGAATTCGAGGGCACCGTTGAGATGGCGGAATGGACGATCCTGCGGATCCTGCCGATCTGATTCCCGCAGCCTGCCCAAAGCCGGTCAGTGACCGGTTTTTTTACAGGAAAAGCGGCGTCCTGGCAGGCGCCGCTTCTCTTGAAAAAGGGGGAGAGTAGTATGAAGAAACAGATATCGGAACATCTCTGCCGGAAAAGATTGGAGGAGTGAAATCGGCAGGGACGGGGATCGTCTCGATGGGGGACGGCCGTTTCCCCCGTTGACAGCTGTATCATAACCCGGCTTCCTTAACTGAATCTAAAGCCATTTGTTTTTTCCATTTATTTCAAAAAATATCCGGGGAAACGCAAAGCGTGCCCCGGAGAGAGATCCGCATGGTCAGGGAAGGCGTTCGAAACGCATGCCTTTTCCGGCGTATTCCTTATTATCCTGCCAGATCAGGTATCCGTCCCGGTTCAGAAGGAAGGACGCCGTTCCGTCGCTGTATACGAGCGCTGAGGAGGCCAGTTCGCCGTCCTCGTTGTGCGCGTATTCCGTGCGGGTGCCGTCAGGCAGGGAGACCAGCGTGCAGTTTTCCGCGTCGTATGTGCAGTGATATCTCCATTCCGTGTTTTCCCAGGCGCTGCTGCTCCAGACAACACTGACCGTAAAATCATCATCCGGAGTCCAGGATACTGTCAGGCCGGCCCTGTCGCACTGCCACCGGCCCAGGAAGGCCTCGGTTTCTGTGGGAATGGGAGAGCGAAACTCGGCATTGTTGCCGGACGGGACGGCAAACGACAGGATGCAGATGATCAGGATCACCGCCGCAGCCAGCACGCCAATCTTTGTGTATTTGTTTTTCAGGAAGTTTTTCAGGTTGTTCATATTGTCTCCTTCAGGCGCGGACAGTCTTTTTGCGTTTCCGCACCTGGTATTATACGACAGCCGGAACAGTTTTGTTCCGCCGGGTGCCCGAAAGCCAATATACACTCCGATATGTTTATAAGTTCCGGCTGTCTTTTATCACACAAAAAGCGAAGTTCGGTTTATCCGGGTTTTTATCTCCACTTCACCCTGTTTTCATGATATAATCTGTACCGGAAACTATCCGGAAGTGCCTGTTGTGAGAATTGAACATACAGTCATATACATAAATGAACCGGGGGAACAGCGCATGAGCGAACAAAACAACCGTAACCGGATCATTATCCGGACCAGCGTCATCGGGATCCTGGCGAACGTTTTTCTGGCAGCCTTTAAAGCGGTAGTCGGCCTGACGGCAAATTCCATCGCCATTGTCATGGACGCGGTCAACAACATATCCGACGCCGCCAGCTCGGTGATTACCATCATCGGCGCCAGGCTGGCCGGCAAAGAACCGGACAGGAAGCATCCATTCGGATACGGCAGGATTGAATACCTGAGCGCGGTGATCATTTCACTGCTGGTTCTTTACGCAGGTATCACGGCTTTTGTGGAATCTGTCCGGAAAATCATCCGGCCGGATACGCCGGATTACAGCGCCGTTACGCTGATTATTGTAGCGGTCGCAGTCATTGTGAAGATTATTTTAGGCCGGTATGTCAAGCATACCGGGGAGAAGGTCCATTCCGATTCCCTGATCAATTCCGGAGAGGACGCAACGCTGGACTCCGTTATTTCTGCTTCCACGCTGGTCGCGGCTGCTGTTTATCTCCTTTTCCATGTGTCACTGGAAGCATGGCTTGGCGCAATCATTGCGCTGGTGATCATCAAGTCCGGTATCGGAATGCTCCGGGATGCGCTGTCCCAGATCCTGGGCCAGCGGGCCGACGCGCAGTTGGCCAGGGATATCAAAAGCACAATCGGGCAGCATCCGGAGATCAGCGGCGTATACGACCTGATCCTGAACGATTACGGCCCGGACGCCTGGAACGGATCTGTCCATATCGAAGTGGCGGATACGATGACGGCAGACGGGATTGACCAGCTGATCCGGAAAGTGACGGAGGAGGTATACCGGAAAAACGGCGTAATCCTGTCGGCAATCGGCGTGTATTCCATGAATACCAGAGACCCGGAAGCCGCGGCTGCAAGGGAACGGATCCGGGAGATTGTTTCCAGCTTCCCTGAAATCCTGCAGATGCACGGATTCTATACAGACCAGAACGAAAAAACGATCCGTTTTGATATCGTGATCAGCTTTGACGCAAAAGACCGCCATGCAGTTTATCAGAAGGTTTGCGAACAGGTGCAGGAGGCATTCCCGGATTACAGGCTGCAGATTACAATGGATACCGATTTCAGTGAGGAATAAAAAACATAAACTGCAGTTTGTCAGACGGCAGTTTTTTTGCAAAAGAAAAACCCTGTGAACCTGATTCACAAGGTGAGCAGCTCCGACGGGATTCGAACCCGTGTTTCAGCCTTGAGAGGGCCGCGTCCTAGGCCTCTAGACAACGGAGCCAGAAAAAGAAAAGCTGGGGAACTAGGATTCGAACCTAGACAATACGAGTCAGAGTCGTAGGTGCTGCCGTTACACCATTCCCCATCGGCGTTAGCCGCAAGCGGTATTATAACAGAGAGGGAAATGGATGTCAACAAAAAAATAGGGGGCTTTCCGATCGCCCCCTAAAACCCCTTCGGACACATGAGGATAAAAAGGAAATCCCGGAAACACGCAAGGCGTTTCCGGGAATAAACGGCATGGGATCCTTTGACGCTGTCCGGGATGATATCCTATGCTTATCCGAGCTTTTCGAGGCTGGCCTTCATGCGGCGGATGGTTTCGTCCCTGCCGAGGAGATAGGCGATCTCGAAGGCGCCGCCGGGAGTGGATTCCTGGCCGGAGATGGCGATGCGCATGGGCCAGAGGACGGAGCCGGTCTTGCGCTCCCAGGCCTGGATCTTTTCCATGACGACGTCGTGGATGTTCTGCTCGGTCCAGGGGTCAATGCTTTCCAGGACGGGAATCAGCAGGGGCAGGACTTCCTTCGCGACGGTCTCGTCGCTCTTTTGCTTCTTGTTGAAGAAGATGGCGGTGTCATAGTCCGGCATTTCCGCCAGGAAGGCGATCTTTTCCGGAATGCGGGAGAAGATGTCCGTGCGGCTCTGCATGAGCTCCGCCAGGCGGCGGTAGTCCATGTTCTTTCCGGCAAGGACTTTGTCGAACCACGGGGCGGCCGTTTCGAGGTATTTCTCCGGGTCCATCTTCGCAACATACTGGCTGTTCATCCACTCCAGCTTGTTGACGTCGAAGATGCCGGGGGAGTTGTTGATGCGGTGGATATCAAAGGTTTCCACGAGCTCGGGCAGGGTGAAGAACTCCTGGTCCGTGCCGGGGTTCCAGCCGACCAGCGCGAGGTAGTTGACCAGCGCTTCGGTCAGGAAGCCCTTTTCAATGTAATCGGAATAATAGGCGTCACCGTCCCGTTTTGAAAGCTTGTGGGTGGCGTCCCGCATGACGGTGGGCAGGTGAATATAGGTCGGGATTTCCCAGCCCAGGGCATTGTAGAGGTAATTGTAGCGGGGCGTGGAGGAAAGGTATTCCATGCCGCGCATGACATGGGTGATGCCCATGAGGTGGTCGTCGATGACGTTGGCGAAGTTGTAGGTGGGCATGCCGTCCTGCTTGATGAGGACCATGTCGTCCATGGATTCCGCGTTTTTGAAGGTCATGTCGCCGAAGACCACGTCGCTGTAGCTGGTCTCACCCTCGGTGGGCGCGTTCATGCGGATGGTCCACGGGATGCCGGCGGTCTTTTTCGCTTCGACTTCCTCAGGCGTCAGGCGCAGGCAGTGCTTGTCATACTTCCAGGTGCCGCCGGCGGCTTCCACCGCGGCCCTGCGCGCGTCGATCTCTTCTTTGGAGCAGAAGCAGTAATAGGCATGGCCGGACCGGACCAGCTGCTCCGCATAGGGGAGATAGGTGGCTTTGCGCTCGGACTGGATATAGGGGCCGTAATCGCCGCCGACGTCGGGGCCTTCATCCCAGTTCAGGCCGCAGGCGCGGAGGGTGTCGTAGATGACCTCGGTCGCGCCTTCGACGAAGCGCTCCTGGTCGGTGTCCTCGATGCGCAGGATAAAGGTACCGTTGTTCTGCTTGGCATAAAGATAGGCGTAAAGCGCCGTGCGAACGCCGCCGAGGTGCATGAAGCCGGTGGGGGACGGCGCGAAACGTGTTCTGACAGTCATAACTCATTTTCCTCCATGGATGAATTATTATCGTATGCAGCGTCTGGAAACCACTTTCCCCTGCCCCCTTCTCCGTGCTTCGGCATCAGGGTATTGCTGATTGAACGGCACGGAGACGGGGATTATATGGCGGTGGGGCTGCGCCCCACACCCCGCAGGGGAAACGTCGCTGCAGCGGAAATCCTTCGCTGCGCTCGGGATGGCATGTTAAAAGTGACGAATTATTAAGGGCTCCGGTATCAGGCCTGCTGGGTCTGCCTGGCGAAGGTGTCGCGGAGACCGACGGTGCGGTTGTAGACCGGCAGGGCGCCGGTGGAATCCGGATCCTTGCAGAAGTAGCCGGTGCGCAGGAACTGGAAAGAGGTGCCGGTTTCCGCGGAGGCAATGACCTTTTCGGCATAGCCGCGGCAAACCTTCAGGCTTTCCGGGTTCAGGCGGGAGATGAAGTCCTTTTTGTCCGCTTCAGCTTCCTCATCGTCCAGGTTGTCGTTGAGGAGAGGCTCATACAGGCGGGCTTCAAAGGGGATGCAGTCATCCGCGGGGACCCAGTGCAGGGTTTTGCCCTTGATCTTCCGGTCGGCGCCGGCGCTGCCGGAGAAGGAATCCAGGTCCACGGTGCAACGGATCTCGGTGACGTTGCCGTCGGCATCCTTCTCGCAGCTGTCGCAGCGGACGATGTAGGCGCCCTTGAGGCGGACTTCATTGCCGGGGAACATACGCTGGTACTTTTTGACGGGGACTTCCATGAAGTCTTCCCGGTCGATCCACAGTTCCCTGCCGAAGGCGAGGGTCCGTTCGCCCATTTCCGGATGGTCCGGATGGTTTTCCAGGGTCACGGTCTTCGTTTCGCCTTCCGGCCAGTTGGTCAGGACGACCTTCACCGGATCCAGCACGGCCATGGCGCGGGGAGCGGTTTCTCCCAGGACGTCGCGGACGCAGTGTTCCAGCACGGCGTAGTCCACAACGGAATCGGCCTTGCTCATGCCGATGGTGTCCACAAAGTTCCGGATGGCCATGGCGGGGTAGCCACGGCGGCGCATGGCGGACAGGGTGGGCATCCGGGGATCGTCCCAGCCGGCGACATAGTTTCCTTCCACCAGCTGGCGGAGATAGCGCTTGGACATGACCGTGCCGGTCATATTCAGGCGGGAGAACTCAATCTGGCGGGGACGGGCGGGCAGCATGTCCGCGCTCTTTTCCACGACCCAGTCATACAGGGGGCGGTGAATTTCATACTCAAGGGAGCACATGGAATGGCTGATGCCTTCCAGCGCGTCGCCGATGGGGTGGGAGAAATCGTACATGGGATAGATGCACCACTTGTTCCCGGTGCGCCAGTGTTCCTTGTACAGGATGCGGTACATGGCGGGATCCCGCATGACGATGTTCGGGGAAGCCATGTCGATCTTCATCCGGAGAGTCTTGCTGCCTTCCGGGAACTCGCCTGCCTTCATGCGGCGGAAGAGATCCAGGCTTTCCTCCGCGGGACGGTCGCGCCAGGGGCTGTTCTTTCCGGGCTCGGTCAGGGTGCCGCGGTATTCGCGCATTTCGTCCTTGCTCAGTTCGTCCACATAGGCGAGGCCGCGGCGGATCCACTCCTCTGCGATCTCGTAGCACTTGTCATAATAGTCGGAGGCGTAGAATTCGCCGCCGGTCCAGTGGAAGCCCAGCCAGTGGATATCCCGCTTGATGGCTTCCACGTATTCGGTGTCTTCCTTGGCAGGGTTGGTGTCGTCAAAGCGCAGGTTGCACTTTCCGCCGTATTTTTCCGCGGTCAGGAAGTCCATGATCAGGGCCTTGCAGTGGCCGATATGCATATATCCGTTGGGTTCCGGGGGAAAGCGGGTGTGGACTTCGGTATAGCGCTTGTCCTCCAGATCCTTGTCGATCGCGTCCCAGATAAAGTTTCCTTTTGCGTTTGTTTCTTCCATGATGCCGACTCCTTCCGTGAAAAAACGCTTGCTTCATTATATAAAAAGAACAGGAGAGAAGCAAGAAAAATTATGCGTACCAGATGGGGGAAAGTATTGTTTTTCCTGCGCAAGATGTAGTATAATACATTGAAAGGCGCAAAAAGGGGGAATCAGTATGGAAGAACTGTTCAACACCCATAAAATGGACCCGATCGTGGGCACCGGCAATGAAGCCCACGATATCATCATGTACGTCTATAAAGCGCTGCAGACAAAGGGTTATGACCCGATCACGCAGATGGTCGGCTACCTTGTGACCGGGGAACCGACATACATTACCAGCTACAATTCCGCGCGGAGCCTGATCTGCCGCCTGGAAAGGGACGAGATCCTGGAGGAACTGGTCCGATCCTATCTGGACACTCACTGACCGTCTTACACACGGTGCCGGAAAGACGGCACCGTTTTTTATTCATCCGGGATTCCGGCCGGAATCCGGGACTGCCGTACTGCGTATTATTGATGGATAACGGAACCGAACCGCCTGCGGACGGGGAGTTTCCTTCCGGTTTGCCCGGAAATCACAGGAAACAATTTTGAAGGGAAAGAAAAACAATGAAGAAGCGGCTGATAAGCTGGGTGCTCGTCCTTATGTTCTGCCTGACCGCGGCGGTTCCCGCGCTGGCGGGAAACGTATTTACCTTCAGGCAGAAGCCGATTGAAGTCTTTGAAGGCGAAACAATCCCTACCGAATTAATACGGGAAGGCAACTATGGCGGGGACGGCGAGATCGTGTACGCCAGCGCCAGGCCGGCTGTTGCGACAGTTTCCGGAGACGGCATGGTCACCGGCGTCACAAAAGGCAGCACACAGATCTCCGCCATACTGATGCGCAACGGGAAGCAGGCCGGCAAGACGCAGGTTACGGTGAACGTTCTGCGCGCGGTGACCAAAGTGACGCTGAACACTTCCAAAATGTCCGTTTACAGACCGGACGATCCGGCGGTCGCTGACCTTCTGAGGGAACAGACGGACAATCAGGTGCTGGTTATCCCGGCCGGCGTGACGGTCGCCCTGGCCGCGACCTGTACGCCGACGGACGCCAGCGGCAAGAGAGTGACGTTCACGTCATCTGACGCGGGCGTCGCAAGAGTGACCGGCGCAAACCTGAAAGCGGTGCAGCGGGGCGAATGCGACCTGGTGGTGGCCAGTGTGCTGAATCCGGACGTTACGGAAACGTTCCGGGTGCTGGTGATCCAGCCCGTCAAGTCGATTCAGATCAACGCCGGATCAAAGCAGGTTGCCGCGGGATCCACCCTGCAGCTGACAGCAGCATGCCTGCCGGAGAATGCGAGCATACCGCAGGTGGTCTGGAGCTCCAGGTCGATGCAGGTCGCGACAGTGGATGAGAACGGCGTTGTGACCGGCCTCAAGCGCGGCTACGCGACGATCGTCGCGTCGGCCGCGGACGGTTCGCGCGCGGCACAGTCCATTCAGCTGACGGTGACGCAGCCTGCGAAATCGGTTTCCATTACCCCTGCGGAGGTTCCGGTTATTGTCGGAAGGACTGCTCCGGCCAAGGCAACGGTACTGCCGGCGGACGCGACGGACAAGAACGTAACCTGGTCCGTATCGGACGAGACGATCGCCACCGTTACCAAATACGGCCAGCTGACCGGCGTGAAAGCCGGCGAGTGCACACTGTACGCGACAAGCATTTCCAATCCGGAAGTGCAGGCGGAAGCAAGGGTGGTCGTCAGCCAGCTGGTGACGAAGGTCGAAAACGCAAACGATCCGGCCGAAACGAGCATTAAGGTCGGCGAGAGGGTCCAGACGCGGTGGAATATCCTGCCTGAGGACGCCACGGTAACGGCGCTGACATTCAAGAGCAATTATCCCAAAGTCGCCGCTGTGGATGAAAACGGCATGGTGACGGGACTCAACAAGGGCGTCGCGACGATTGTCGCGACATCGAAGGATTCCGGCAGGCGCTACGGAACGGTCAAGATCACGGTGATCCAGCCGGTGACCGGCGTGAGCATGAAACTGCCGCTGTATTATGTCCAGCGCAGCGCGAGCAGGACGATCCAGGCGGTGGTTGAACCGAGGAACGCCAACAACCAGAAAGTGCGGTGGGTTTCCGCCAACGAGTATATCGCGACGGTCAACTCCAACGGAACAAGCACGGGCAAAGTGGGCGGCGTTGCCAGCGGCACCACGACAGTGACCGCCATTACGGAGGACGGCGGATTCAGCGCCATGACCACGATCAAGGTCGGCGACTTTAACCATGCCATCCGGATCGAAGATCTGAGCGTGAACTCCAAGAACGAGATCAAGATCGTCCTGCGGAACGTGTCTGATTTCAACATCAAGAATGTTCATCTGTCCATCGCGTGCTACGATGAGAACGAGGAACCGTTTGTCTGCAACAAGGACGGAGAGAAAACATATTTTGAAGCAGACTATCCCTACACGCTGGCTCCGTATGACAGGACGGTTCACGGTTCATTCCGCTTCAGGAACTATGTGATCGACAGGCCGCTCGGCGCGGTGGTGCTGACCGTGGTCAGCTGGAGGGATGAAAACAACATCACGTACCTGATCCCGGAATACGACCGGCCGAAGATGCAGTGGACACGCCGGCTGTACAACAAGAAAAATCATGGCAACGGAGTGGGCTGATACATGGCGGACCTGGTAGTGATCGGCGCGGGGCACGCAGGCTGTGAAGCCGCGCTTGCCGCCGCGCGGATGGGCATTGATACAATTCTGCTGACCCTGAATATGGACGGCATCGCGCTGATGGCCTGCAACCCGGTGATCGGCGGTTCCGCCAAGGGACACCTCGTACGGGAACTGGACGCGCTGGGCGGTGAAATGGGCCTTGCGATCGACGATACTTTCCTGCAGAGCCGGATGCTGAACATGGGCAAAGGGCCCGCGGTTCATTCCCTGCGCGCGCAGGCGGACAAACAGGCCTACCAGAACCGGATGCGGAAAGCCCTGATGACCACGGACCGCCTGACCGTGCGGCAGGGGGAAGCGGCCTCCATTGAGACGGAAAACGGGCATGTGACGGCGGTGACGACGACCACAGGCGCACGGATCCCGTGCCGGGCGGTCGTGGCCGCCACCGGCGTATACCTGAAGGGCAGCATCATCATCGGGGAACACCGGCACGACGGCGGGCCACAGGGCCTGATGAACGCGTCCGAGCTTTCCGCGAGCCTGACGGATCTGGGCTTTGAACTGCGCCGGTACAAGACCGGCACGCCGGCCCGGGTGGACGTGCGGAGCGTGGATTTTGACGAGATGGAGGAACAGAAGGGCGACGAACCCGTCGTCCCTTTCTCCTTCCTGACGGATCGGAAACTGGAGAACACCTACAGCTGCTACCTGACCTGGACCACGCCGGAAACGCATAGGATCATACTGGACAACCTGCACCGCGCGCCGCTGTACAGCGGAAAGATCCACGGCATCGGGCCGCGGTACTGCCCGAGCATCGAGGACAAGGTGGTCCGTTTCGCGGACAAGGAAAGGCACCAGATCTTCCTGGAACCGGAAGGAAAAGAAAGCCGGGAATGGTATGTGCAGGGCATGAGCACCTCCATGCCGGAGGACGTGCAGTGGGCGATGTACCGCACGATTCCCGGCCTGCGGCACTGCGAGTTTACCCGTCTTGGCTACGCGATCGAATACGACTGCATCGACAGCCGCGAACTGCGGCCGACGCTGGAGAGCCTGCGCATCGGCGGGCTGTTCTTCGCCGGGCAGATCAACGGGACCAGCGGCTATGAGGAAGCGGCCTGCCAGGGCCTGCTTGCCGGCATGAACGCCGCGCTGGAACTGCAGGGCAGGGAACAGATTATCCTGACGCGGGATATGGCGTATATCGGCGTGATGACGGACGACCTGACCACGAAGGGTACGGACGAGCCCTACCGGATGATGACCTCCCGCGCGGAACACCGGCTGTACCTGCGGCAGGACAACGCGGACCTGCGGCTGACGGAAATCGGCCACAGGGCCGGGCTGGCCTCGGATGAGCGGATGGAACGCACGCGGAAAAAGAAAGAAGAGACGGAAGAGCTGATCCGGCAGCTGGAGACAACCCGGTTCGCGCCGGGGGAAGCGCTCAACGCGCTGCTGCGGGAAAAAGACCAGCCGGAGGTCGCGGGCTCCCAGAAGGCGGAAGACCTGCTGAAACGGCCGGAGATCATCCTGAAGGACCTGGTGAAGCTGCAGCCGGAGTGGGAGAAGGTTTCCCCTGCCGCGGCGGAACTGGCGGAAATCAGCGTGAAATACGCGGGCTACCTGGAAAAGGAAGCGCAGATGATCCGCCAGGCCAGGCAGATGGAGGAGATCAGACTGCCGCAGGACATCTGCTACGCGGAGATCGAGCACCTGCGGCTGGAAGCCAGGCAGAAGCTGGACAGACAGAAGCCGGTATCCCTGGGCGCCGCGGGACGCATTCCCGGCGTGAATCCGGCGGACGTGGCGGTGCTTTCCGTCTGGCTGCATAAACGGAACAGCGAACAGCAGGATGCGGGAAAACAGGAAGATATAACCTGAAGGGAGGCGGCAGAATGAAACAGAAGAGGCTCCTGTGGATTCCGCTGCTTCTGCTGGTCCTGGCAGTATCGTTCCTGGTGCACGCGGAGACCTACAGCCTTCCGCTGATACCGGAAGAAGACAGGGCGTATTACCTGGACGAAACCGGTGAACCCTACCTGACGGAAATAGATTCCTATTTCTTTGTCCGCCTGGCCAGGGAGATGTCGGAAAACGGGCCGTTCCTGTACAACAAGCGTTTTGAGGATCCCCTGATGGCCACGCGGCCGGTGAAGTCCGACGAGCAGACCCTTCCGACGCTGCCGTCCCTGCTGGCGTATTTCGTCTGGCGGATCCTTTCGCTTTTCGGAAAGACGGACGTCATTTCCGTCGCCCGGTGGATGGGGCCGGTGCTGGCCAGCCTGGCAGCCGTGCCCGCGTTCTTCTACCTGAAACGCCGGACAAACCTGGCAGGCGCGTTTGCAGGCGCGATGCTCACCGGGGTTTCGATCCCCTTTGTTGCCCATACCCACGCGGGTTTCTTTGATACGGATATGCTGCTGGGAGTCCTTCCCCTGGGATTCGTCCTGCTGCAGCTTTACGCGACGCAGGCCGCGCGCCTGCGCAGCCAGGTGATCGCAGGGATCTGCAGCGGCTTCCTGCTTGGACTGGTCAGCATGACCTGGTACGCGCACTTCGCGTATTTCTGGCTGATGGTGCTCGGCGGACTGCTGGGGCTGATCCTGATCATGCTCTGCCCGATGCATATTCCTTTCCGCCGGCGCATGCAGGCGGCCCGTGGCATTGCAATCTCCGTGCTCAGCGCGCTGGCGATGGTCTTCCTCTTCAGGGGAACGCCGGGCCTGAATGAGCTGGGCAGCATTCTGACCGCTTTCCGGAACGTCAGCGGCAGTTCCAGTTCTTTTCCGTTTATCCACCAGTATACGGGGGAGATGCAGTCCCTGGCGGTTTTGCCGGTGGATAAAAGCGTCCTGTCCCTGCTGAAGGGGGAGATCAGTACAGAGCTAGGCTGCGTCGGCGGAATCCTGCCCTGTATTTTCATCATTCTCGCTTTCCCGATGGGAATCCGGCGTTCCCTGCGGAAGAAGGAACTGCCCGAGGCACCGCAGCGCCATGACGCGATGATTGCCCTGCTGGCAGAGATCGGGATGCTGGTGCTGTGGCTGGCCGCCGGCGCGAAGCTGACAATGTCCCGGCGCCGCTTTGCCGAGATAATCGTGCTGCCCGGGGCTGTCATTGCGGGCCTGGGCGTCGGTTTTGTGACAGGCCTGCTGAAAAACCGCCGCTTCCCGTGGAAGGCTGCCGTCGGCGCCGTGCTTTCCGCAGCGGTGTGCCTGCCCATGGTGTTCGGCGCACGGGCGCTGGCACGGGCTGAAATGCCGAGCGTTTCGGACAGCATGGATAACGCCATGCGCTATGTGGAAGAGCATACTCCGGAGGATACGGCGGTCGCGGCCTGGTGGGATTACGGTTATTTCATTGAGTATACAGCCCGGCGCCGCGCGATCGTGGACGGCGGATCCACTTCCGCTGTGATCAACTACTTCATGGCCCACGCGCTGCTGACGGACAGTCCGGCGCAGATGGCCGGCCTGCTCCGGATGACCGAAGTAAGCGGTTCTTCCGCACTGTATACGCTGACAGGCGCCGGCCTTACCCAGCCGGTGGCGGCGGACGCGCTGCTGCGCATGGCTGAGACGGACCGGAACGGCGCGGAGGAGATTCTCCGGGAGCTGTCCGTTCCGGAAGCGGACCGCGCCGCCGTGCTGAACCTGACCCATCCGGAGGAGGAAAAGCCGCTGCTGCTGGTTCTTACCGGCGACCTGATGGCCAAGCTGGAGGCCCTTTCCTATTTCGGCATGTGGGACCTGGAAACCCGCACGGTTACGGACAGCGTTTACTGGACCCACGGCGACGCGGCCCGGGAGCTCGGCCCCGGCGGGGAGGCATCCTGGTATATGCAGCTTCCTGAGATTGTCCTGAACGCGAAGATGGACGGGACGGGGGCTGTGGAAGCGGAGATGTCGAAGAACGGCGTCAGTTACCAGCTGAGCCGCCTGTGCGTATGGCAGGACGGCGTAAAGGTGCAGGATACCGCGCTTCCCGGAAACGGGCCGGCAGTGATCCTGATCCGGGAGAACGGAGCATACACCGCGGTCTCATGCAGCCCGAACCTGTGCGACAGCATGCTCTTCAGGCTGTATATCTGCCAGGATCAGACAATAAAAGGCGCGAAGCATCTCGGTACATGGTACGGAAAACCGACAGGAGATCCTTCTCCCGCGCAGCAGCGGGTTATCATGGGCGGCCTGGCGATCTGGCCGGCCCAGGTCTGGGAGATCAGTGAAAGTCCGGAAACATGGACAGACGGAAACGGAGGTTCGGAATCATGAAAAACATCAGCAAAAAAAACCTGATCCGGCTGCTTGCCGCGGCAGGCACCCTGTGCCTGGTGCTGACAGCCTGCTTTGCGCCCGATGTCCGGGCGGATCAGGCGGCCCGGATGCTGGTTATCGCGGATGCGGACAGCCTGCCGGAAGGCGCGGCGCCGGCGGATCCGGAGGAGATCGGGAAGCTGCTGGACACCGTTGAACTGCCGGACGCGCTGGAGGCACGGTTCCGGGAAGAACAGCCTGTGTGGGCAGAACTAACCGCGCCGGTTGCCGGCCTGGCCCTGACAGAGGACGGAAAACTGCTGGCTTTCACGGCAGCGGGGGACGGAAACGCCGCCCAGGTCTTCGGCTTTGCGGAGATGGCCGACGGACTGAGGTTTGCCGCCACGGTGGATAATGAAGCGCTGGGCCTGCGGCTGGGCGAAGTGGCTGTCAGCCGGACCCTGCTGATCGACGGCCGGCTGTGGTATGCGGATGAAACAGGAATATGCACCCTGCAGGAAACCCCGCAGCAGGACGAGCTGGAACGGATCCGGACGGAATACGAGACTGCGGGAGCGGCCGGCGGGATTCCTTCCGTGAGGCCGGACAATCCGCTGCCGGCAGATTCCCACGGCGCGGTGAAACCGCAGCAGAACAAAAATGGGCAAAAGAAAAAGGAAACAAACCCGTCCGACAACGGAAAGAAAGACCCCGGTTCAGACACTCCGTCCGACAACGGAAATAATAACGCCGGTTCTGATACGCCGTCAGATAACGGCAATAACGGCGGTTCCGACACCCCGCCCGATAACGGCAGTAACGCCGGTTCCGATACCCCGTCCTCTGAAACAGGCACGACCGGCACCGGTTCAGACAACCCGCCGGCCGGTACCGGCACGGGCGGCGCCGGTTCAGGCACTCCGTCGGGCGGCGACTCTACGAGCAGTTCGTCGGACGGCAACAGCGCGAATGGCAGTTCTTCGGATACTCCGCCGAGCGGCACCGGCACGAATGGTGCCGGTTCGGATACTCCATCGATCGGAACAGACGCCAATAACAACGGCACAAACCATTCCCAGCAGGAAGAGGTTCAGCCTGCTCCGGGACCATATCATCAGAATGTGACAATCCCTTACGGCGGACTGAACAATCAGACGAACACGAACGGCGGCAGTACGGTCATTAACAACGGAGGATATCAGGAGCAGGTCCTGCCCTTCCCGGATCCGCAAACCGCTCCGGCGAACAATCCATAATCCAGGACGCACGAAATCACACAAAAGGGGCTGCAGAAGCAGCCCCTTTTGTTTTATTGCATTGTTCAGCGCGCACAGGACAGTCAGGCGTCCAGCAAAGCGGTGTATTTCACAATCCGGATCGCTTCCGCGTAATCCCGGAGCGGTTTCCCGTCGATCTTATACCTGCTGATCATGTCATAGGTATCCGAATAGTGTTTTATTGATTCCTTCCGGCTGCGTTCCGCGATGATCAGGCAATCGTCCTCATCCCGGCGGATCCTGAACATTCTCCCGCTGACGGTGATAACCATATCAAAGACGTTTTCGATCTTCTCAACCAGTTCCTTTCTGGTCACGGCGGTTCACCTCCCCATGCAACAGCATATTCCTGTAACGTGAAAAAGAGGTGAACTGAATGTGAAATCGGTGAAGAACCTGGATGAATATGAGGGAACGGAGGAGTTATTGCCTGCCCAGGCACCGGTCCAGGAAAAACCGGAAGATTCTGCTTCCGTCGACCGTGTCGTCGCGTTTGTGCAGGAAGCACATCCGTTCGGGATGCCACTGGACGCTCCAGACGGGCAGGGATTCATGTTCCAATGCTTCGATCACGCCGTCTTCCGAATACATGACAGGGCGCAGGCCTTTTCCCGGGGTTTCGATTCCCTGGTGATGGGTGGAGTTGACTGCGCAGCCGGCGCCGTAGAGATCAAAGAGAAAAGAATCCGGCTCTGTGCGCACCGGGTGGACATTGTCGTCTCCGTTGGGGAGGCCCATATGGTTTTCCGCGGCGGGGAGATGCTGGACCAGGGTGCCGCCGAAGGCGATATTCAGCAGCTGGTGGCCCCGGCAGACGCCCAGTATGGGCTTGCCTGCCTTCAGGAATTCTTCCAGTACGGCAAACTGGATGGCATCCAGTTCGTCGTCGACCGTTTCCTCCGGGATCCTGCTTTTTCCGTATCTGGAAGGATTCACGTCGCAGCCGCCCGGCAGCAGCAGGCCGCCGTATTCCTCCGGATTGAACTGCGTTCCGGTTTCCCCCTGTGCGCCGAGCTGGGAGAGCGCGTAAAGGTAGTTGGCCGGGGCCTGCGGGCGGTTGGTCGGGACGGCGATCTTCAGCATGGTGTTTTCCTTTCCGGACGGTCGAAAACGGGGCTGCGGACGCAGCCCCTGTTATTGATTGCGGGAACGAAAAGGACCGTCCCTACCGTTCCCTTTTCAGGGCAAAGGGGATGCCTGTGCCCGCGGGGATATACTTTTCATGGATCTCGCCGGTCCGTTTATCGACCACGATGCAGCGGACATAATCCTCCGGAGTGGATCTGCAGACATACCGGCCGGAAGATTTCATGAGCTCAAGGGGATTGAATCTGTTCTCTGTTGCCTTCATTGCTTTTCCTCCCGCGCGATGCCGTCCTGTTTCGCGGTATCCGCTCGGGCTCGCGCATCTGTTTATACGCAGCGCGGGGGGAGGGGTGGCAGTTCGGGATATTGTTTCAGTGAAAAAATCAGGAATCTTCTTCCACCTTGTCGTAGTTGCGGCGGGGAAGTTCGATGCCGAACTCGCGGGCGGTGGCCTCGAGGATATCGAGGGCCTGTTCGATCTGCTCGGGCTTGTGCTCGCTGATCACGCAGAAGCGGAGGCGGGCTTTGCCCTTCGGTACGGCCGGGTACATGGCGGGCGGCACGCTGACGCCGCGCTTTTTCAGCTCGTTTGAGAGCAGCCAGGCATCCTCGTCCTTGCCGACCAGGACCGGCAGCACGGCCGTTTCACCGGCCAGGCAGATATCCAGGTGGCGGCGCCGCGCGCTGTCCGCAAACGCCTTGATGGCGATGCGCAGGTGTTCCATGATCTCCGGATGGGAGCGGAGCGTGCGGATGGCGGCCAGGGAACCGGCTGCCAGCGCGGGCGAGATGCCGACGCTGAAGACGAAGCCGGGCATGTTGTAGCGCAGGTAGTCGATGAGGCACTTCCTGCCGGCCAGGTAGCCGCCGCAGGTGCCCAGGCCCTTGGACAGGGTGCCGTACTTGATGTCGATATCGTCGCCGGCAAGGTTGAAGTATTCATCCACGCCGCCGCCGGTTTTGCCGATGACGCAGGCGCTGTGCGCTTCGTCCACCATCAGGAAGCAGCCGTATTCCTTCTTGATCCGGACGAATTCCGGCACGGGGGCGATGTCGCCGTCCATGCTGTAGGCGCCTTCGATCACGATGAGGACTTTTTCATAATACGCACGCTGGCTCTTCAGTATGGTTTCCAGCGCGGCGGGATCGCTGTGCGGGAAGGGACGGGAAGTCGCGTCGGACAGCTTGCAGCCCTGTTCGATGGAGTTGTGGGCCAGCGCGTCGTAGAGGATCAGGTCGTTCTTTCCGCAGAAGTTGCCGACGAAGGTTACGTTGGTGGAGTGCCCGCCGACGCAGACCACGGCGTCTTCGGTATGCTTCCAGTCCGCGATCTCCTTCTCCAGGTCCTTGTGGACCTGCTTCTCGCCGGCCAGCAGGCGGCTGCCGCTGGCGCTGGTGCCGTACTTGTCGATGGCGGCCTTCGCGGCGTCCTTGACCTCCTTGCGGCCGGACATGCCGACGTAGTTGTAGGAGCCGAACTCCAGCACTTCCTTGCCGTCGATGATGCCGGTATCCAGCAGCGGGGATTCATGGGTGACGAAGTAGGGGTTGTCGCCCTTGCCGACAAGGGCCTCCTGGCGCTCCAGGAAGTGCTTGTATTCGGGCGTATCCTCGAAGCGGAAGATCGGGCGGACGGGCACGCGCTCCTTCGGCTTCGCGCCTTCGGCGGTACCGCCGTCCAGCAGGTTCTCCACCACGTGGCTCATGCCGAGCACGGTGGCGCAGGAACCGTATTCCTCGGCGGGAATGGTGATGCCCCATTCTTCTTCCGCCTTCAGGGCAATGGAGAGCACCTGCAGGCTGTCGCCCTGGAGGTCCTCGATGAAGTTGGCGTTATCGGTGATCTCGCTCTCGCTGATTTCCAGCGCTTCCGCGTACATGGAGCGGACCTTCTTCAGGATTTCGTCATGGCGGGCGTTTTTGGTTTCCAGCGCGGCCGCGGCGGCCACTTCGGCGCCGGCGTTCTGGGCGTGGAGGTCCAGTTCGCGGTAGGCGAGCTCGCCTTCCTCATACATGCGCTTGAGCTCAATCCGCTTGACCTTGATTCCGCTGACGAGCGGCAGCTTCATGGGCGTGACCAGCGCGCGGTTCAGCTGGGTATAGAGCGGCAGGCGGGTGTTGGCGGCGGCGACGGCCGCAGCCAGCTTGTCCAGGTAGGCGCTGTCGGAATAGTTCTCGCCGACGTTCAGGACCAGGACGATGTCCTCGTTCCGGTCGCGGCGGTTGCGGCGGAAGCCGACCACGCAGCTCTGCTCCACGCCCTTCAGGGTCGCGAAGGTATCTTCCATATCGTCCGGGTAGACGTTCTCGCCGGACTCGTTGATGATGACGTCCTTCAGGCGGCCGCGGATATAAAGGCGGCCGGTGGGATCAATCTGGGCGATGTCCCCGGTCTGGAGCCAGCCGCCGGCCAGGGTGTCCGGCGGGAGGATCTCGCCGTGCACGACGCGGGCAGAATGGATTCCGGGTCCGCGGATCTGCAGCTCGCCGACCTTCTCGCCTTCCTTTTCGGGAACGATGCGGTATTCGGCGGAGCTCAGGGGTTTACCGACGGAACCGTTCAGGCGGTGCTTCAGGTCCATGCCGAGCTCGAACCCGTTGATACCGGTCTCGGTCATGCCGTAGCCGGTCACGGTATAGTAACCCAGCGCGTTCAGGGTGCGCAGGGTCTCGGTCGGCGTATGGCTGCCGCCGAGGATGATTACATCCACCTCGGTGCCCAGGAGCTTTTCATTGAGGGCAGCGAAAGCCTTTTCCTGCGCCCAGGCAAGTCCGGCCTCGGGAGAGAGGGACTGGCGCGCGAGGGACAGGGCTTTCATGGATTTGAAGGCGCTGCGTTTGGCCTTGCTCTCTTTCTTGAGGCCCTTTTCCACGGAGCGGACCAGGCTGTTGCCCACCAGGGGCACCATGATCAGCAGGTTCGGCGGGAAGTGGCGGCAGGTGTTGATGATGGAATTGGGGGTGCGGTCCTGCAGGTAGACGTTCGCCGAACCCAGGAACGACACCAGGATGACGTTGCCCATGAAGCCCAGCACATGGTGGAAGGGCAGGAAGGCCAGCGTTTTCCGGCCGCGGTTGTCCGCGCGGACAATGCGGGAATTGTTGTTGTAGAGGGTCAGGCCGTTCAGCGCCTGCTCACAGATGGCTGTTCCGTTGTAGGCAAAGATGCGGCTGGTGCCGGTGGTACCGCTGGTGCACATGGCGGTATATTCGCCCCAGACAGGGGTGAAACCGATGGCGCGCGGCGCTTCCCGGATCTCCTTGAAGTCGATCTGGCGGACGTTTCCGGCCAGGGCGCGGGGCTTGCGGGAAATGATCACACGGCAGCCGGCTTCGTCCAGCAGGCCCTGGATCACATTGTCCGGCGCGGAGGCGTCCAGCAGCAGGGCGTTGTGGCCGGAGCGCATGACGCCCCAGTACAGGCTCGGCCAGTCGTGGCAGGTATCCACGGCGATGCCGACCCAGCCTGCGTCCGGCGCGAGCTGCGCGATGCAGGCGGCATAGTCGTCCGCCCGGTGGGCCATTTCCGCGAAGGTGCAGGACAGTTCCTGTTCTCCCTTCAGCCACAGGGCAGCGGGGGCATCCCCGTAGTCCCGCATGATCTCAAACAGATTGTCCAGTGTTTTTTCGTTTTCCAGTCTTTCACAGACGGATAACGCGTCAAGTTTGCTCATGAAATCCTCCTTCCATTGCGGTTCAAGAGCGTGATTGACGCGGTTGGGGCGGGACCGGATGAATAATGACGTATAACATGAATAAATGCCCTGATGCCCAAACCACATCAGCCTATTATAACACAGTTTAGCCGGTGAATGTGTTACAAAGAATTCACAATTCTGTGATCGCTGTTACCAGCGCTGAAGCGCTGACAGTTGTAACATGGGAAGCATTCGCCGCGCTAAAGCGCGGATGCTTCCTCAACAATTCATAATTCATAATTAAATGACAGAAGAACCGGGAAAGTAAATGAGAGTTTGCGGTTGTGCAGGAAAGGGAAGTATGGTATATTTTTCTTGCTGAGGAGAACGTTGCTTCCGGAAGGAAACACGGAGGGAAAAAAGATGAATACGCAGGACTGGAAAGAGGAATTTGCCGTCCGGTTTGCCCGCCACGCGGATGAGCTGAAATGGCTGTATATGGAGCTGTACCATAATGACCAAAAGGCCTGGGAGTATTTTACCGGCATGCTCTACCGGGCGTGGGAAGCCCGGCCGGAGAGCCTGCGGATGATTGACCGGGCCCGGGAAGCCTGCCCGGACTGGTACCGGGGGCACGACCTGGTCGGCATGCTGATGTATGTGAAACAGTTCGCCGGCACGCTGCAGGGTGTGAAGGGAAAGCTGGACTATGTCCAGGACTGCGGGGTCAACTACCTGCACCTGATGCCTCTGCTGGAAAGCCCGAAGGAGCGCAGCGACGGCGGATACGCGGTGAGCGATTTCCGGAAGGTGCAGCCGGAACTGGGCACCATGGACGACCTGACGGACCTGGCGGAGGAATGCCACAGGCGGGGGATCTCCGTGTGCCTGGACTTTGTCATGAACCACACCAGTGAAGACCATGAGTGGGCGAGGCGCGCCCGCGCGGGGGAAACGGAGTTCCAGAACCGGTATTTCTTCTATGACACATGGGACATCCCGAACTGGTATGAGCAGACCGTGCCGCAGGTATTCCCGACCACGGCGCCCGGGAATTTCACCTGGTGCGAGGAAGCAAAAAAAGTGGTCATGACGATGTTCTATCCCTACCAGTGGGACCTGAACTATGCCAATCCGGCCGTGTTCAACGACATGACGGACAATATGCTGAACCTGTGCAACCACGGCGTGGACATCATCCGCCTGGACGCGGTGCCGTATATCTGGAAAGCGCTTGGGACCACCTGCCGCAACCTGCCGCAGGTGCATACGCTGGTCCGGATGATGCGGATGGTCTGCGAGATCATCTGCCCGGGCACGCTGCTGCTGGGCGAGGTTGTGATGGAACCCAGCCGCGTGGTGCCGTATTTCGGCACGGTGGAAAAGCCGGAATGCCACCTGCTGTACAACGTGACGACGATGGCCTCCGTATGGCACACGGTGGCCACCCGGGACGTGCGCCTACTGGCGCACCAGCTGGGACAGGTGTTCGCCCTGCCGAAACAGTATGTCTTCCTGAACTACCTGCGCTGCCATGACGACATCGGATGGGGACTGGATTACGACTACCTGCGGTGGAATTTCGGCTGGGAGGAAGTGCCGCACAAGAAGTACCTGAATGATTACCTGACCGGCGCGTTCCCGGGGAGCAGGGCGCGGGGAGAGCTGTACAACGACGACCCGCGGCTGGGAGACGCCCGGCTGTGCGGAACGACCGCTTCCCTGTGCGGAATCGAGGCGGCCCGGAAAGAGGGCGGCGAGCGGGATATGGAGGACGCGGTCCGGCTGGACGGGATGCTGCATGCCCTGATGTTCACGCTCAGCGGCGTGCCGGTGCTCTACAGCGGGGATGAGATCGCGCAGGAGAACGACTATACCTATCACGATGATCCGGTGAAGGCGGAGGACAGCCGGTACCTGCACCGCGGGGACATGGACTGGGCAAAGGCGGAGAAGCGGAAGGTGAAGGACAGCCCCGAGAACCGGGTCTTTACGCAGATCAGCAAACAGGAAAAGCTCCGCGCGCAGTACGGCGTGTTTGACGACGACGCGGACGTGTGGATCCTGAACACAGGGAACAGCCAGGTGCTGGGCATCGGGAGGTATTTCCGGGGTGAACAGCTGCTGGCGCTGTTCAACTTCTCCAGGGATCCCCAGGTGGCCTGGATCCTGGACGAGACGATGTACCTGGACCTGGAAAGCGGAAAACGCTGCAAGGCGGGCTCCATCAAAGTGCCGGCCGGCGGGTACAGGTGGCTGTACAAGACATTCAAATGAACAATGAACAATAAATAATGAATAATGCTAAGTACATTCGCAGAGGTTTGACTGCACAGGGCAGCGAGTGCTATCATCGTCTGGTGCGTGCGGGTTGTGCCCGCATGTCCGGAGGAAATACAAAGTGATGAAGAAACAATGGTACCGGCTGGATAACGCCGCGCTGATCTTTCCGGCGATCATCAGGAAAAACTGGAACAATGTGTTCCGGGTTTCCGCGACGCTGAAGGAGCCGGTGGATCCCGATGTGCTGGACCGGGCGATAGAAGAACTGAAACCCCGTTTTCCGACCTGCTTTGTCCGGCTGAGAACCGGCTTTTTCTGGTATTACCTGGAGACAATCGCAAAAGCGCCGAAGGCGCAGCAGGACTATGCCTATCCGCTGACACATATGACGCGCAGGGAACTGAAGACCTGCTGCGTCCGCTTTCTCTATTATGAAAACCGAATCGCCGTGGAAGTCTTCCATTCCGTGACGGACGGAACGGGAGGCCTGATCCTGCTGCAGAATCTGACCGCGCGCTACCTGGCACTGAAATACGGCACGCAGATCCCGGCGGAGGGGAATATTGTTGACGTGACGGAAGCGCCGAAGGCTGAAGAAACCAGGGACTGTTTCCTTTCCTGCGGCGCGAAACGGGCGATCAGCCGGGCGGAGGATACGGCCTACCGCCTCAGCGGAACGCCGGAAACGGATATGTTCCGACATATCATTACGGGAATCCTGCCGGCGGACAAGCTGATTGAAAAAGCGCATGAACAGGGCGTGACCGTGACGGCATACCTGGCCGCGGTGCTGGCCGAAGCCGTGGCGGAGAAGCAGAAGGCGGAAGGCAGGACGGGCCGGAAAGCCCGGCCGGTAAAGATCACGATTCCGGTGAATCTGCGGCGAACCTTCGGCATGAAAACCATGCGGAATTTTACCCTGGCGGTCAATATCGGGTTTGACCCGCGGCTGGGAGAATACACGCACGAAGAGATCTGTGCCCTGATGGGCCACCTGCTGGCCGCGGAAACGATTCCCCAGCGGATGGCGGGCCGGGTGGCGAAAAACGTGGATCTGCAGAATGTGCTGCTGCTCCGGCTGATCCCGCTGCCGATCAAGCGTATCTGCATGCGCACGGTCTACACGCTGAGCGGAGAGAATAAGGGCTGCCTGAATATCTCCAACATGGGCGTGGTGACGGTGCCGGAGCCGATGGCGCCGATGGTGGAGCGGTTTGAGTTTATTATCGGGGTGCAGTATACGTACCCGAACAACTGCTCCGTGGTGACTTACGGCGGGAAGACGTATATCAGCATGATCCGCGGGATCCGGGAGACGGAACTGGAGAGGCTGTTCTTCGCGAGGCTGGTGGAACTGGGAATTCCGGTGGAGATTGAGAGCAATTAACAATGCACAATGCATAATGCACAATGCATAATGCACAATGAGGAGAATGAAACATGTATTGCGTATATTGCGGGGTGAAATTACAGGAAGGGGCGAAGGAATGCCCGCTGTGCCATACGCCCGTCGCGATCGCGCAGGCGCCGGGGTCAGAGGAGAAGACCCTGTATTCGGACCGGCTGCCTGATAAGGAAAACCGCCACGGAATCACGCTGGTGGTATGGCTGCTGACGACGGTTATCATTGCGGTCTGCCTGGGCTGCCTGATCTTCTGCCTGCGTACACGCGGCGAGGCTGCCTGGTCCGGCTATGTGCTGATGAGCGCAGGCCTGGTCTGGATGCTGCTGCTTTTCCCGCTGCTGTTCCGGCGGTACCGGCCGATGATTTTCCTGCCGGTTTCCTTTGCCTGCCTGGCGGCGTTTCTGCTGTATATCTGTGTGAAGAACGGGGAAAACTGGTTCCTGCCCTTCGCGTTTCCGGTGACGGGGATCGCATGTGTGCTGACGCTGATCGGCGTGGCGATTTTCCGCTATATCCGACAGGGGCGGCTGAGGCTGCTGGGACTGTACCTGGTGCTGATCGGGGCGAGTTTCATGCTGATCGAGTTTTTCCAGCACATTACCTTCGGAACGCCGATGTGGGTATGGTCGCTGTACTGCGTCTGCGGGTTCGGCGCGCTGGGCCTGTTCCTGTTTATCGCGACGCTGATTCCGCCGCTGCACGCGCACCTGAGGAAAACGTTTTTTATCTGAAAATGTGATCCGGTTCGGGATTCAGGGCTCAGAAAATCTGAACGATATATGCCAGGAAGCTCCTTCCATCGTATAAAACGGCGGAGGGGCTTTTCTGCGGGACGGGGCTGTGTAATAACAGGGCGAAACAGAAACTGAAGGAGAATCGTCTAATAGGCAGGGCGGACGAACGGGCCGCCCGGGGGAGGACAGTATTTTGCGAAACAGGATGAAGAACGCACTGGCTTTGCTGCTGGCGGCCTGCATGCTTTTTTTGTGCGCCGCGTGCCTGGCGGAGTCAATGCACGATGAAGTTGAGAACGACCTGCTTGACATGGACGTGGAGGTCGGCTTCAACGGGATGATGACCTACGGGAAGACAATGCCCGTGAAGGTGAAGGTCCGTAATTTCGGCGACGACTTTGAAGGCGTGCTGGGAATCAACGCCTATGTCAGCGCAAAGGAATACGACCGCTATGAGAAGGAGATCTTTGTACCTGCCGGCTCACAGCGGGAGTTTGAAGTGGACATTGCCGTGTTTGCCCGCCAGGAAAAGTTTACGGCGGAACTGGTACGGGACGGTGAAACGGTCTGCTCCGTGAACGGAAAACCGGGTCATGTGGCCAATCCGGCCGCCATGCTCATCGGCGTGCTCAGCACCCGGCCGCAGAACCTGAACAACCTGAACATTTCCCGGGAAAATGATGTGCTCGGCCGTTATGAGCTGTGGCAGACGGTCCCGCTGACAGCGGACACTTTCCCGGACAGCGGGAACCTGCTGAAAAGTTTCGGCATGCTGGTTTTTGACGATATTGATCCGGCGTCCCTTTCCGGGAAACAGCAGGAGCTGCTGGATGAATGGCTCCGCAGCGGCAGGATCGCGCTGGTGGGCGGCGGAGCGGCCGCCGGCAGGAACACGGCGTTTTTCAGCAAATACACAGGCCTGAAAATCGGCTCGATCACCACGTCAATTCATGTCCTGGACAACCTGGAGAAGCTGATCATGCGGTCCGAGAGCGACGGCATGCCGAACGTGACCATCGCGGAACTGACCGGAGCGGAACCGCTTGTCCGGGATGATCAGGGATACGGACTGATCTACCGGACGACGGCAGGCGGCGGGAGAATCTATACCGCCGCCTTTGAGACGGGCGATCCCAAGCTGAACAGCGAAAACCTGATGGACTTTTTCTGGCAGCAGCTGCTGGTGGACCAGGATCAGCAACTGTATTCGGCTGTGATGTATTCCAGTTCGGACAATTACTCCCCGGCTACAGTGACAGGAGGCTACAATACCGAGGTTGAGGCAAAGAGTTACCTGGCGGCCGGCATACTGACCGTGCTCGGAGTCCTGGTCGTCTGCTGCGTGCTGTGGGCTGTGCTGAAAAGGAAGGACCGGCGCCAGTGGATGTGGCTCGCGCTGCCCGTAATATCCCTGATCGCTGCGGTGAGCATCCTGCTGATTTCCGGCAGGTCGGAGACGAGCCGGCCGCTCGCGGTGATTGCGGACAACCTGGTACAGGACGGTACCGGCGTGATCCGGAACTACAGCGGCATCTCCGTCGCAATGCCGGAATTCGGCCGCCACAGCTACAGTGTGGGCGGGGAAAATCTGCGCGTCCAGAACTACGACTATGTGGACTATGACGAAGAACAGGACGACAGCAAGCTCAAGGAGCCGACTTCCCTGAGAACCTGCTATACCGCGGGCGGGGACAATTATGTATCGGCGGAGAGCCTTGCGCCCTGGGATACCATCAACCTGTCCGCGGAAATGCCCACGCAGATCCGGGGCAAGGTGGAGGGTACGGTCTGGATGGAAGAGGACGGCCTGCACGGCGAGGTTGTGAACGGAACAGACGTGCACTTTGCGGCGGGTTACATCGTAACGACCTACGGTTATATTTCCGTGAAGGACCTTGCTCCGGAAGAAAAGACGGAGTTCGTGATGAAGAGAGGCAAGGTTTCAGACCCCGCCGCTCCGAAGTTCCATGACGGAATGATCTACCCGGAGGCGCCCAGCCTGTACCGCGCGGTTGAAAGCGCCATGGAATGCGACAACACAAAGATGACTGCCCGGGAGATCCGGGAAAGGGGCATGTTCAGCTCCATGATCAACGGCGCGGCGGACGTGCTGCGCAGCACCCAGGGCAACCGGGCATACGGAAGCCTGGAAACCTCCCAGTTCCTCTATGCCGCCCGGATCAATGACGCGGCGGAGACGGAACTGAAAGCGGACGGCGTTCCGGTGACGCAAAAATCGAGCTTTGTAACGCTGACGGCGGAGCTGTCGTTTGACGCGGTGGGCCGCACAGGCGTGGTTTTCCGCAGCGCGGGGATGGATATACCTGAGCGGGTGGAGATCAACGGGAAACTGGAGCCCGGCGAGGCAGACCCGTTCGCGAAGCAGTCGAGCTACCATCCCCTGATCGATACGCCCACCTTCCGGTATACCCTGGACGGACTGGAAGGCGTGAAAGTGGAGACGCTGCAGGTGCTGCTTGATTCCTATTACACCAGTATCTGCAGGATCTACGCCTGGAATCCGGAAAAACAGAAATGGGAAGAGATCAAGGCAAACGAGAGCATCCGGGATCCCGGACGCTTCCTGGACAGGGACGGCAGGCTGTATATCCAGTTCCGGAGCGACACCCAGGACGTGTACGCGGACATCCAGACGCCCCTGATCAACCTGGAAGGGAGGCTGGAACATGCTGAAAATTGAAAACCTGAAAAAGAACTACGGCTCTTTTCCGGCCCTGAAGGGGCTGAACCTTGAGATTCCTGACGGCGCGCTGCACGGATTTGTGGGCCCCAACGGCGCCGGCAAGACCACGACCATGCGGATTCTGGCCACCCTGATGAAACCCACTTCCGGGACGGCCTTTGTAGACGGCACGGACGTGGTGAAGGAAGGGCATAAGGCCCGGAAACTGGTGGGCTATATGCCGGACTTCTTCGGCGTATACGACAGCCTGAAGTGCTGGGAATACCTGGACTTCTATGCCCGGTGCTACCGCATCGGCGCGGCGGAACGGAAACGGATGATCCGCCAGCTGCTGGAGCTGGTTCAGCTGGAAGAAAAGGAAAACGAATATGTTGACGCGCTGTCCCGCGGCATGAAGCAGCGGCTGTGCCTGGCGCGCAGCCTGATCCATGACCCGAAACTGCTGATCCTGGACGAGCCGGCATCCGGCATGGATCCCCGTGCCCGGGCGGAGATGAAAGGCATCCTGCGCACCCTGCGGGAGATGGGGAAGACCGTGCTGATTTCCTCCCACATCCTGCCGGAACTGGCTGAAATGTGCGACAGCCTGACGATCCTGGACCACGGCCAGCTGGTGTTCTCCGGCAACGTGGACGAGCTGAGCGACAAGATGAACGGAAACGCGCCGCTGGACATCCGCCTGACGGAAGGCTGCGGCGGGGAGCAGGTGGAAACCGCGGTCCGCTGCCTGAAGGAGATGCCCGCGGTGATCGAGATCACGCAGGAGGAGCCTTTCCTGCTACGGATCCGGCTGGAGAACGGCGCCGACGTCTGCGAGGACGTGCTCCGCCAGCTGATCATGAAGGGCGTGCCGGTGTGTGATTTCCACCGCGCGCCGATGAACCTGGAAAAGGTCTTTATGGAGGTGACGCAGGGTGCTTAATCCGATTATGGCTTTCTCGGCTACCCGGCGCATGCGGTCTTTCAAGACCATGCTGATCGTGATCGTGTATGTGGCGGCGCTGCTGATACTCGCAATCGCGTTCCTGAGCCCCTTTTTCAATGATGTGGTATACTTAAGCACGATGACCCGCGGACCGCTGTGCTACCTGGCGCTGCTGGCGGGCCAGTTCGGCCTGCTGATCCTGATCGCCCCGGCGATGACTTCCGCCTCTGTGGCGGGAGAGCGGGAGCGCCAGACGCTGGATCTGCTGCTGGTGACGAATACCGGATCCTTCCGCATTGTAATCGGCAAGGTTATGGAAAGCTTCGCGATGCTCGCGCTGCTGATCCTGTGCGGCCTGCCGGTGATGAGCCTGTGCCTGCTGACCGGCGGCGTTTCCCTCCTGCATATCCTGATCGGTGAACTGTTCCTGCTGGCGGAGGCGTTTGCCTGTGTGTCGATCGGCGTGTTCTGCTCTTCGGTCTCCCGGAGCACGGTATTCAGCGGCGTGATCAGCTATCTGGTGATCCTCGCGATCGGCGTGGTCACGGCACTGCCGTTCCTGTCCGGCTATCCGCAGCGGATTACGGACGTGGTCTATGACCGGGCAAAATACGCGGCGCTGACCGCGGGCGAAGCGCGGGCGATGATCTCCCCGCTGCTGTACCTGAACCCCGGCTTCGGCCTGATGGCGCTGATCCAGGGCGAACTGCACTTTTTCAGCTCCTATGCTGAGCTGAAGGGATGGGGGCGGATCCTCTGCACCTGGCTGATGGCGGACCGCGCCGGATGGATCTTCATCGCACTGGCCTGTGCCGCAGGGATGCTGGTAATCTCCGCGATCCTGCTCGGCCTGGCGTCGCTGATGATCCGCAAAGGAACAAAAACAATCAAGAGTAACTGAGTATGCAGGAAGTATTGAGGGCGCTGCGCCCGGTAAAGGCGCGGATCCGCCGGAACAGATTTCTCCGGGGCGCCGCGGCCGGCCTGGCCGCGGGGCTCGCGGCTGCTGCGGTTCTGCAGGCAGCCGCGTTTTTCACGCCTGTTCCGGACCGCGGCCTGTGGGCCCTGGCGGCAGCCGCCGCGGGGACGCTGGCGGCGGCACTGGGAAACGCGGCGCGCCCCGTGAAGAACAAGACGGCGGCGGAAGAGGCGGACGCCTGCGGCCTGAAGGAACGGGCGGTTACGGCGCTGGAGCCGGGCAATGAACCGATCCGAGAACTCCAGCGGAAAGACGCCTGCGCCGCGCTGAAAAAACTGGACGTAAAACAGATCCGGCCGGGCAGCGTGAAGAAGGAACTGCTCGCGGCGCTGGGCTGCGCGGCGCTGCTGTGCGGCCTGCTCATGATCCCGAACGGGCAGGACGCAGCCGCGGCGGCGAAAAAGACGCTGAACCGGACCGTGCAGGAAGCGCGGGAGATGATCGACCGGGCGGCGGAAGAGGACGAGGAACGGCTGCCGGACGAAAAGAAGAGCGAACTGCGGAAGATTACAGCGGACCTGAAACGGGAGCTGGGACAGAGCCGCGACGCCGCGGACGCGCTGGTGGCGCTGGACCGGGCGGAACAGCGGCTGGAGCAGATGCGGCAGCAGAAGACCGCGGGAGAAGTATCTGCGGAAGCGGGCGCAGACAGCGACAACGGTGCCGGCGACGGAGAACAGAAAAACGCGGAAGGCAAATCTTCCGGAGGCAGCGACGCAAAGGCTTCAGCACAGGCCTTAAACGCAGGGGATTCCGGCGCGGGGCAGATGCAGACCATGCAGGCGGTCTCGGCGCTGAAGAGCATGGTGAACCCCTCCCTGCTGGCGGGAACCGGCATAAAGGAAAACGCGGGCAGCCCGGGGCAGGGAATGCAGTCCGGGGAAGGTGCCGGCGGAATTGCAAACAACAGCGGCCAGGCCGGACAGAACGGTGCCGGCGGAAGCGGCACCGGCAGGAACGGAATGACCGGCGGCGGAGCCGGGGAAGGCACGACCAACGAGGAACAGCAGGGCGGCGCGGGCAGCAGCGGCGGGCCTGTGACAGGAAACCGGGATCCGCGGTATAAGGAAGTCAAATATGAGACGATCTATGATCCGGAGCACATCGCGAAGGAAAAGGAAAACGTGATGACGGAACAGTACCGGCTGGGCGATGAGGATTCGGTGCAGATCGAAACCGGCCCCGGACGGGGGAACCTGGACGGGGACGTTCCCTGGGGCGAAGCGCTGCAGGAATATGCGGATACGGAAGCCCGGGCCGCGGACCGGGAGAACCTGACCGTGCAGGAACGCCGGTGGGTGGATGAATATTACAGGCTGCTGACGGAACAGCAATAACAATGAATAATGAAAAATGAATAATGAACAATGCACAATGAAAGGATACAGCGGTATGAGTGAGAAGATTGGGGCTGTGGAACGGTTCGCGGAACAGTATGAAAAGATCCGGGCGGAGATCGCCAAGGAGATGATCGGCCAGGCGGACGTGGTGGAGCACCTGCTGCTGGCGGTGATCGCGGGCGGCAACGTGCTGCTGGAGGGCGTGCCCGGGCTGGGCAAAACGCACCTGGTGCGGGTGCTGGGCAAGGTGCTGGACCTGCCGTTCTCCCGCATCCAGTTTACGCCGGACCTGATGCCCGCGGACATCACGGGCACGAACATCCTGGTGCGCACAGAGGAAGGAAACGCCTTCCGTTTCCAGGAAGGGCCGCTGTTCTCTTCCATTGTGCTGGCGGACGAGATCAACCGCGCCACGCCCAAGACGCAGGCGGCGCTCCTGGAGGCCATGCAGGAGCATTCCGTAACTGTTGCCGGAGAAACCAGGAAACTGCCGGAACCCTATTTTGTGCTGGCTACCCAGAATCCGGTGGAACAGGAAGGCACCTATCCGCTGCCGGAGGCGCAGCTGGACCGGTTCCTGTTCAAGGTACTGGTGCCGTTCCCGACGCTGGAGGAGCTGGGCGCGATTGTGGATCTGACCGTGAAGGACGGCGGAAGCGAAGCGCAGCAGGTGATCAACGCGGAGGAACTGCTGGCCATGCGCGCGGCGGCCCGGAGCGTACCGATCGCGGCCAGCGTGCAGGAATACGCGCTGCGGCTGGTGCTCGCGACCCATCCGGAAACGGAGGACGCGCCGGAGGCGGCGAAGAAGTACCTGCGCTTCGGGGCAAGCCCCCGCGCGGCGCAGGCGCTGCTGTCCGCGGCAAGGGTCCGCGCCCTGGCAAAGGGACGGTACAACGTGGCGTATGAGGATATCCGTTTCGCGGCGCCCGCCTGCCTGCGGCACCGCGCGGCGCTGAACTTTGAGGCGGTTACGGCCGGGAAGGATATGGAAGCGGTGCTGCGGGATATCCTGACGGCGGTGGCAGAAAAATAATGAACAATGAACAATGAATAATGAATAATTAAATGATACAGGAAAGAACAAAGGGAAATGCTGTCTGATCGTTTTCTTTCAAGGCTGGATACGCTGAGCCTGGCCATGCGCGGAAGGGCGCAGGGAGGGGCGGGCGGTACCCGCCGGTCCCGGCAGACCGGTTCTTCGGCCGAGTTTTCGGATTACCGGGAGTATGTTCCGGGCGACGATATCCGCCGCCTGGACTGGAACGCGCTTGCCCGTTTTGACCGGCTGTTCCTGAAGCTGTTCATGGAGGAACAGGAGTCAATGGTGACGGTGCTGTTGGACGCGAGCGCCTCGATGGAAGCCAAGTGGGCTTCCGCCCGGTCGGCGGCGGAAGCGGTCGGCTACCTGGCGCTGACAGGCGGAGACCGGCTGTGCGTGCAGGCGCTGAAGAACGGCCGCGCGCTGCGGTCTCCGCAGTTTGCCGGCCGCGCCGCGTTTCCTCGGCTGACCGGTTTCCTGGACACCTGCGCGCCGGACGGGAACGAAGGAACGCTGACTGAAGCGGTGAAACATACGGAAGGCCTGAAAAAAGGCCTGTGCTTCCTGATTACGGACGGCTATACAGAGGACGTCCTGAAAGAGGCGCTGGACTATCTGCGTTACCTGAAGCAGGAAACCGCGGTGATCCAGGTGCTTTCCGGGGAGGAACTGCGGCCCGGGATGGATGGGGCTGTCCGGCTCACGGACAGCGAGAGCGGGGAGAAGATCGACCTGCTGGCGGACCGCTCCGCGCTGGAAGCGTACCGGGAAGCGCTGAACGATTTCCTGAAACAGGTTCAGGAAAACTGTTCTTCACGGGAAGCGCCTTATATGCTGCTGGACGGCAGTAAACCATTTGAAGAATGCTTCATTCCGCTGTTATCTCAGAGCAGAATGATATAACCATGATTCAATTATGAATTATGAATTTTGAATTTTGAATTTTGAATTAACGAAGGACTCATATAGATGATTCATTTTCTCTCTCCGGGCTTTGCCTGGGCGCTGGCGGCGCCGGCGCTGATCCTGGTGCTTTACCTGCTGCGCAGGAGATACCTGCCGCGGCAGGTTCCTTCTGTCTTTCTCTGGCGGAAGAGCGTGAAGGATTACGCGGTGAACCGGCCGTTCCAGAAGCTGATGAAGAACCTGCTGCTGCCGCTGCAGATCCTGGCGGCGCTGGCCCTGGCGCTGGCGCTGATGCGCCCGGCGATCCCGGGCGGTACCGCCGGCCGGACTGTGCTGATTTTCGACGTATCCGGCAGCATGCAGGCGGAGACAGAAGGACGCACCCGGCTGGAAACAGCGAAGGAGGAAGCCCTCGCGCTGATCCGGACGCTGCCGGCGGAGGAGAAGATCACCGTGCTGGCCGCCGGAGCGGAAACGGAGCGGCTTGCCCTTTCCGCTGAACGGGAGGAAGCGGAGAAAGCCGTCGCGTCCGTGACCTGCGGACGGGCGGGAGCGGACATTGTCCGGGCGCTGGCCCTGGCGGACGCGATCGCCCGGGAAGGCGAAGAAGAAACCGGCGCGAACACGGTGGTGTATTCCGATACATTCCGGCGGAGCCAGGCGGCGATCCGCGGCGGTGCGTTTTCCCTGTCCATTGTCAACTGCGGCGCGGGCGGGGAGAACCGCGCGGTTTATTCCCTGGAGGCCGCGGACGGGCAGGCGTTTGCACGCGTTATGAATTACGGAGAGGACTGCAGCGTATCGCTGACCTGCGAGGCGGACGGCGTGCTGTGCGACGCAAGGGAGGCGGAAATCCCCGCCGGGGAAAGCGTCGGGATTGGGTTTTCGATTCCGGAAGGCGCGCGGCGCGTACGCGTGAGCCTGCGGGAGAAGGACGCGCTGGCCGCAGACAATACCGCGGAAGCGGCGGTGAAACATGCCGTGGCCAGGACGGTCGCGGTAACCTCGGACAGCGTGTTCCTGGAGAGCGCCCTGCGGGTGCGTTCGGACCTGACCGTGGTACGGACGGAAGAAAAAGCGCTTGCCTCGACGGAAGCGGACCTGTATATTCTCGGCACATCTCCCCTGATTGTGACCCGGACGCTGCCAGAGGAAGGATATAATCCTGAGGCAACAGCGTTCGGACCGTTCAGCTGGGCGGCGGAAGAAACGGCTGTGACCGGCAGTCCGGCGACTGTGATTTCGGAAAATCCGCTGACCAAAGGGCTGACGATGAAGGACGTGTTCTTCCGCAGCATCCGGCCGGTCAGCGGCGGGAAAGCCGCGGCCACCCTGGACGGGCAGGTTGTGGTTGCCTATGCCGAGGGGATGGCGGCGCTGGGGTTTGACCTGCACAATTCCAATCTGCCCTTAAAATATGATTTTCCCGTGCTGATCCAGAACATGCTGGACTGGCTGCTGCCTGCCGGAACGGAAACCGAAGAAACAACGGAAGCCCTCATGCCGCTGGAAGAAAGCGACGTGCGGACGGTGGCGCCGGACGACGCGGCGGAGGATATCGCGGGACGGAGCGACCGGGGACAGGAGCTGACGGCGATCCTGCTGGCGGCATTCCTGGTCCTGATGCTTGCAGAAATGGGGGTCGCGCGCTATGTCGGTTGAGTTTATGCATCCGCTGCGGCTGCTTGCCCTGCCGGTATGCGCCGCCGTGGTCCTGGCAATCTGTCTGGTACGGAAAAGCCGTTCCCTGAAAGAAAAGATCTCGCATATCCTGCGGCATGTGATTATCACCCTGGCCGCGCTGGCCCTGGCCGGCATGAGCCTGCTGACCGCCAGCCCGGACCGGACCGCGTTCCTGCTGGTGGACGTTTCCGCCAGTGTGAATGAGGAAGAAACGGTCCGCCTGGCCCGGGAGGCGCTGGAAAAGAACGGGGACCGGAAAACCGGCGTGATCGCCTTCGGCGGAAACGCCGCGGTGGAACGGCCGATCGGCCGGACAACGCCGCTGGGCGACCTGACGGAGCGGGTGGACCGTTCCGCCAGCGACCTGAACAGCGCCCTGCAGCTGGCATCCGCCCTGCTGCCGGCGGATTCCAACGGTGGGATCGCCGTAATCAGCGACGGGCGTGTGACCGGGGAGGAAGGCTTCTTCCGCTCCGCCGGCGGCGTGCCGGTGAACGTCCTGAAGACGGAAACCCGCAGCGGGACGGACGCGCAGGTGACATCCGTTTCCGTACCGTCTTCCCTGTATACAGGACAGAAATATACAGCCGTCGTGACAGTGCACGCGAACGCGGCCGGTGAAGCAACGCTGCTGCTGACGCGGGACCGGGGCGAGGCCCAGACGCGTACCGTAACCCTGCGGAAAGGCGAGAATACGTTTGCCTTTGACGCGGTGGCGGGAAACGCGGGCGTATGCACCATCGAAGCGCAGGTGCTGATGGACGGGGACAGCGTCTCCGCCAACGACAGCGGCGCGGCCTATACCGTGATCGCCGGGGAGCCCTCTGTGCTGATCGCGGAAGGACAGAACGGCGCGGGAGCAGCGCTCGAAAAGATGCTGGCCGCGGCGGGCATGCAGGTGAGCGTGATCCCCCAGGCAATGCTGCCGGAACAGGCGGCGGACCTGATGGCGTACCACGCCGTGGCGCTTGTGAACGCCGACGCGGACCGGATGACGGAGGGACAGATTGCCGCCCTGGACATGGCGGCAAAGGAACTGGGCGTCGGCGTCGCCGTATTCGGCGGCGACAGCAGCTACGCCCTGGGCGGATACCGGGGAAGCAAACTGGAAGAGATGCTGCCGGTGACGATCGACGTGAAGAACCGGATGGAACTTCCGACGACCGCCCTGGTGCTGGTGATCGACAAATCAGGCTCCATGACGGATTCCTCCTACGGCGTGACCCGGCTGCAGCTGGCACGGGAGGCGGCGTGCGCCGCGCTGGAGGTGCTCAATGAACGGGACCAGGCCGGCGTGATTGCTTTTGACGACGCCGGGAAATGGGTGATTCCCGTAAGCTATGTGACAGACGTTTCCGCAATGCAGGAGCAGGTGGCCACCATCCGGCCCGGCGGCGGCACGGCGTTCTATACGCCCCTGGTGATGGCATATGAGGCGCTGAAGATGGCCAAAGCGCAGTATAAGCATGTGATCTTCCTGACGGACGGCGAGGCCGGCGATACCGGCTACCTGGACATTGTGCGGAAGATGGCGGGCAGCGGCATCACCGTGACGACCGTGGCGGTGGGAGACGGCGCCGACTACAGGGGTATGGCGAAGATCGCGGAGATCGGGCAGGGCCGGATGTACGCGGCCGGGCCCTTTGACAGCCTGCCCCGGATCTTTACAAAAGAAACGATGATGATCTCCGGCGCGTATGTGCAGAACCGCGTGTTTACGCCGGCGGTCACGGACAGCGGGATGACGGATTTCCCCGGCTTCCCGGAACTGGCAGGCTATCTCGCGGTGACAGAAAAACCGCTGGCCACCGTCGCGCTTTGCAGCGACCGCCAGGATCCGATCCTGGCCTGGTGGCAGTACGGCGCGGGCCGGGTGCTGTGTTGGACGAGCGATGTCCAGGGCGGCTGGAGCAGCGCGTTCCTCAGCTGGGACCGGGCGGCGGAGTTCTTCTCCGGGATGATTTCCTTTATCCTGCCGGACCGTTCCGGCGGCGGAGAGATTACGCTGGACGGCGGCAGGATGGCCTGGGAAACGGAAGCCCCGGCCGAGGCGTCCGCCGCGGCGGTGACCCTGATCCGGCCGGACGGTGAAAAGGAAACGCTGCGCCTGGAACGGGTCTCGGAGTCCCGGTTCGAGGGAGAAACGGATACCGCGCTTGCCGGAGCCTATGCCGCGCGGATTGAGATGGAGGACGGGAACGGCCATGTGCTGAAGACGGCCGAGGGCGGAGGCGTGGTCAGCTGGACCGGGGAATACGACCAGCGGCAGGAGGATACCGGCGCGCTGGAGACGCTGGCGCAGGAAACGGGCGGCCGGGTCTGTGAAAGCACGGACGGCCTTCTGGAGTTCCCGGATATGGCCGCGCGGAAACGGACCGACCTGACATCGCTGCTGGCCGGCCTGGCGCTGCTGCTGTTCCTGTTTGACGCGGCGCAGCGGAGGCTGGACCTGTTCCGTGAGCCCGTGAAAAAGGAAACTGCCGAAGAAGCGAAACCGGCTCCGGCAAAGAAACAGAAACCGGTGAAGCAGAAAACAGAAAAAGAAACCCAGGCGGCGGCGGACGTGCTGTGGGAGCAGATGAAGAACAAGAAGAAGCTCTGATTTGCATCAAGTCTCAAACAACTGTATACTGATTGCAGAAGAAGTTAAGGGAGAGTTTGCCGTTATGAGCCGTTCAGACAGAAGCGCGATGGAAGCCTATGTGCAGGCGCTGCTGCCCGAGCGGGAGCGGTATCTGCACCAGCATGCCCTGAACAAAGCCCGGGTGATTACCCGCAGCATGAGGCCGGCGGAGAAGGAAGCCTACCTGCAGAGCGAGGCGTTCCAGACCACGCTGCGGCAGCTGCAGCGGCGGGATAAGATCTGGCAGGGCCTGCTGCGGGGAGAACTGGTGCTGTCCGGGGACCGGGCGGAGTTTGAACGCCTTTCAAAAATGATTGCCAGGGAGATGCAGGACGGCCGGAAGGTCGACCTCGCTTTCCTGCGCACGGTGGAGAAGAGCAAGGTCACGCTGGAAAAGGCCTATGAAGCGCTGCGGATCATCCGGGAGGGCGACCTGCGCAGCTGGTTTGAAGAAGAGATCGGACAGTTTACCACCCGGGCGGAAAACCGGGTGGTGCTGTGGCTGCGGACCGGCGACCACAGCGCGAGGCTGCGGGAGGAAGACCCCGAGCGTTCCGTGGTGAGACGGATCATGGAGAAGGATTTCCCCGGCGGACTGACGCCCAAGAGCGTGAACCGCGCGTTCCAGCCGGGTTCCCTGGAGGGGTTCCTGCGGGCGGAAGCCGGAAAGCAGTTCCCGGAGCTGGCGGCCTGCCGGGCGGTGAGGCTGCCGGGCGGGGAGACCGTCGCGTCCGCTGTGCGCCGGGAAGCCGAGCGGGAAGACCGGCTGGTCTTCAACGCGCTGGAAAAGAAATTCTCCCGGGAGCGCCTCCGGCGGCTGCTGGAAAAGAACCCGGGGCTGATCCGCCTGCAGAAAAAAGCGGACGCCGTCCGGGAAAAAGAAAAACGGATCCGCACCGCGCTGCTGAACGCGATCCCCGAGCATTACAGGGACCTGTATCCGCTGGCACGCGGGATGAAACGGCATTTTTACCTGCACCTGGGACCGACGAATTCCGGCAAGACCTACGAGGGAATCCAGCGGCTGCAGGGCGCGCGGCAGGGACTGTACCTCGGCCCGTTGCGGCTGCTGGCCGCGGAGCAGTTTGAAGCCCTGAACCTCGCGGACGTGCCCTGCTCGCTGGTAACGGGCGAAGAGCAGATCCGGGTGCCGTTCAGCCGGGTGCAGTCCTCCACGGTGGAGATGGCGGACCTGCAGACGCATTACGACGTGGCAGTGATCGACGAGTGCCAGATGATCGCCGACCGGGATCGCGGCGGCGCCTGGACGGCCGCTATCCTGGGCCTGTGCGCGGACGAGATCCACGCATGTGCCTCCCCGGACGCGGAGAACCTGCTGACCCGGATCATCAACGACTGCGGGGATGAACTGACAATCATCCGCCATGAACGGATGACGCCGCTGGAAGTGGAGAAGGAAGGCTTCCAGTTCCCGTCCTCCGTAAGAACCGGGGACGCGCTGATCGTTTTCTCCAAGGCCCGGGTGCACGCCGTCGCGGCGGAACTGAAGACGCGGGGCTATAAGGTTTCGCTGATCTACGGCGCGCTGCCGCCGGACGTGCGGCGCAACCAGGCGGACCGCTTCCACCGGGGAGAGACGGAGGTCGTCGTCTCCACGGACGCGATCGCCATGGGTATGAACCTGCCGATTCAGCGGGTGGTGTTCCTGGAATCGGAAAAGTATGACGGAGACGTGACCCGGCTGCTGACAGACTCGGAGATCAAGCAGATTGCCGGCCGGGCAGGCCGCTACGGCAAGTATGAGATCGGCTATGTGAACGCGTTCGGCTTCCGGCAGGAAGTGGCCAGGGCAATGGCCCGGCCGCTGCTGCCGCTGACGGAGGGCGTGATCGGTTTTCCGGAATCCCTGCTGGGCATTCCGCTTCCGCTGACCGGCATCCTGGACCAGTGGATCCGGATGCAGGACAAGGGCTGCTTTTCCAAGGCGTCCACGGTGCGGATGGCGGAGCTGGCCGCGATGATGGAAACGCCGAAGACGGACCGGCGGCTTCTGTACCGGTTCCTGTGCATTCCGTTTGACGAGAAGGACCAGGAGCTGCTGTTCCGCTGGAAGGCAATGTATCACGCGGAATGCCGGGGCGAGCACATTGACGTGATGCCGGAAATGCCGGAAATCGTCGAGCCGGAGAGCTGCACAATCCGCATGCTGGATGAGCTGGAGGCGGATTACCGCCGGTGCGACCTGTATTACAACTATACGCGGCTGTTCCTGCCGGATCCGGACTGGCTCCTGGCGGAGATCCAGCGGCGGAAGGACCTGATTTCCCAGGGAATTGTGCATATCCTGTCCACGCAGAAACTGCAGCAGCGGACCTGTCCGTCCTGCAAGCGCCACCTGCCGTGGAACTGGCCTTACAGGCTGTGCGACAGCTGCTACGGCCGGGGCCGCAGATGGTAAAAGCGCATGGAAAAACCGCCGGCAGTATGAGCCGGCGGTTTTTGCATCAAATTCCACAAAAATATCAAAAACCGCTGTTTAAAGGTGAATGGTTCCACAATCAAACAGAAATGGTATACAAAACAAACGTGAATTCCCACATGACCGTTATTTCCGGATGCTTCTGACAGCGAGTGAAACGGCATAGCACATCGCGGAAATCAGCACAATGGACGCTCCGGCGCTGGTATCCAGGTAATATGAAAGGGTCAGCCCGACCAGGCCGCTGAAAAGCGCGATAGCCACAGACCAGGCCGCGTGCTGGCGGGCGGAACGGGCGATGTTGCGGCCCGCCGCGGCCGGCAGGATCAACAGGGCGTTGATCAGCATGACGCCGACCCAGCGGATGGAGAGCATGACCGCGACTGCGACCATGACCACAAAGGCAATCTCCACCAGGATGGTTTTCACGCCCCGGCTGCGGGCGAGGAAGCTGTCCACGCTGGTGAGCAGCAGGGAATTATACAGAAGCGCCCAGAAGACCAGCGTGCAGATGAGGGCGATCAGGAGCCAGAACAGGTCGCCCGGCGTGACGGCGAGGATATCGCCGATCAGGAGCGAGGAATACTTCGCGAATTTGCCGCCGCGGGCGAGGATCAGCAGGCCTGCCGCCACAGAAGTGGAGGAGAAGACGGAGATGACCGTGTCTGCCGACGCGGATCCGAACTGCCTGATCAGGCAGATCAGGATCGCCCAGATTATGCCGAAAATCAGCATCGCGACCAGGTCGTTCCCCAGACCGAAGATAATACCCAGGCCGATGCCGGTCAGCGCGGAATGACCCAGAGCGTCGGAAAAGAACGCCATCTGGTGGTTGACCGCCATGGTGCCGAGCAAGCCCAGCAGCGGAGTCAGGAGCAGGATCGCCAGGAAGGCGTTCCGCATGAAATTGAACTGGTAGGCCTCAAAGGGGAGGATGGCGCCGAGGACGCTGTAGATTGTATCCATCATTCCGCCTCCTCTTCTTCGCCGCTGTAGCCGAAGACCGCGGAGAACTCCGGCGAAGCGAAAACCTCCGCCGCGGATCCCTGGGCCAGGACGGATTTATCAAGCAGGACCACATGGTCCGCGTATTCCCGGACGAAACGCAGATCGTGGCTGACCAGCAGGATCGCCATGTGATGCGTTTTTTTCAGGTCCAGGAGGGTTTCCAGGAACATTTTCAGGCCGTTGCGGTCGATCCCGCTGACGGGCTCGTCCAGGACGAGCAGGTCCGGCGGCGGGTTCATGGCGAGCGCCAGCAGCACGCGCTGCAGCTCGCCCCCGGAGCAGCGACCGAGGGGCTGGTCCGCCAGGCTTTCTGCGTTCACGGCGGAGAGGATTTCATTCACCTGTGCGCGGACTTTTTTGCCCACGCCGGTCCAGACCGGACGCTTTGTGAGCGAAGCGGCCACAAAGTCCCGTACGGTCAGGGGCATCTCCCGGTCAAACTGCAGGTGCTGCGGGACGTAGCCTGTACGCAGGTGCGGGATGTTCAGCCCGCGGCCGTCCACATGGCGGATGAGGCCGGAATAGCGCAGCTGGCCCAGCAGCGCGCGGATCAGCGTCGTTTTGCCGGCGCCGTTCTGGCCGATGAGGACGGTGAGTTGTCCGCAGTGGATGTGCATGGACACATCCTGGAGCAGGATCTGGCCGCCGCGGCGGACGCTGATCCGGTCCAGATCGATGTGGCAGAGCTCGCAGTGGTGCAGGGGCATGATCTTCCGTCCTCCTTGAAATTCGGAACGTGTTGATGTATTATAACATAGATATGGAAGTTTAGGAATGGGAGTGTTTTAGCCATGATTGCACTGGCCTGTGACCATACCGGAGTTGCCATGAAACAGGAAATCATGAAGATGCTGGACGAGATGGGCCTGGAATGGAAAGACTACGGAAATTACGACGCGAACAACCGTGACGACGACTACCCGATTTACGGCTACAAGGCCGCGAAAGCGGTGGCCGACGGGGAATGCGACCGCGGCATCCTGATCTGCGGAACAGGCATCGGGATCGGCATTGCCGCCGGCAAGGTGAAGGGCATCCGCGTCTGCACCTGCAGCGACGTGTACAGCGCGATCCTGAGCAAGCAGCATAACGACAGCAATATCCTGACCATGGGCGCCCGGGTGGTGGGCACGGAAGTGGCAAAGCTGATTGCGAAGAGCTGGCTGACCGCCGAATTCCAGGGAGGCCGCCACCAGCGGCGGGTTGAAATGATCGAACGGATCGAAAACGGAGAAGCTCCGGAAGCGTAACGGCTGTCCGGAGCTGAAGTGTGAAAGGCAGAAATATGGCAAAGATCATCGCCATTGCGAACCAGAAAGGCGGGGTGGGCAAGACCACCACAGCCGTCAATCTTTCCGCCGCCATCGCGCAGGCGGGCAAAAAGGTCCTGATGGTGGACCTGGATCCCCAGGGCAATACAACCAGCGGCTTCGGCCGGACGGTGAACGAGCGCAGTTCCCTGTACGACGCGCTGATGGGACGGGCCCAGCTGAAGAACTGCGTACAGGACACGGAAATCAAAAAGCTGAAGCTGATCGGCTCGGATATCCGCCTGGCGGCGGCCGAGGTGGAACTGGTCAGCGTGGATGACCGGGAATTCTTCCTCAAGAAACTGCTGGGCGTCGTACGGGACGAATGCGACTATATCTTCATCGACTGCCCGCCGAGCCTGAGCCTGCTGACGATCAACGCGCTGACCGCCGCGGACACGGTGCTGGTGCCGATCCAGTGCGAATACTACGCGCTGGAAGGCGTGACCGCCCTGATGAACACCGTGAACCGCGTGAAGCGGACCTATAACCCGCACCTGGAGATCGAGGGCATCCTGCTGACAATGCTGGACGGCCGGACAAACCTGGGCCTGCAGGTGGTGGACCAGGTGAAGAAGCACTTCCGGAAGCAGGTGTTCGCCACAATGATCCCGCGCAACGTCCGCCTGGGCGAGGCGCCGAGCCACGGCGAACCCATCTGCCTCTACGATCCCCGGAGCACCGGCGCCATGGCCTATGAGGCGCTGGCGAAAGAGGTGCTGGCCCGGAACAAAAAGAAGAAGTAACGACAGGAGACTGCTGATATGCCGAAAAAGACGCACGGCCTGGGAAGGGGACTGGATTCCCTGTTCGCGGGTGCGGAAGACTGGGGAACCAGTATCCAGGAGATTGCGGTGGGCGAGCTGGATCCGAACCCGGATCAGCCCCGGCGCACGTTCAGTCCCGAGAGCATCAGCCAGCTGGCGGACAGCATCCGGGAGCAGGGCGTGCTGCAGCCCCTGCTGGTCGCGCCCGCGAGCGGCGGCCGGTACATGATCATTGCCGGCGAGCGGCGTTACCGCGCCGGACGGGAAGCCGGCCTGGACACGCTGCCCTGCATCGTGAAGGACATTGACGTGATCCGCCAGCGGGAAATCGCGCTGATTGAGAACCTGCAGCGGGAAGACCTGAACCCCATCGAAGCGGCGAAGGGCATCCGCGCGCTGATGGACCAGTGCGGATATACCCAGGAAAAGGTCAGCGCCCGGCTGGGCAAGAGCCGCCCGGCGGTGGCGAACATGCTGCGCCTGCTGCAGCTGCCGGACGAAGTGACCGAGATGGTGAAGGACGGCCTGCTGACGGCCGGCCACGCCCGGGTGCTTGCCGGCGTGAGTGACAGCGCGGAACAGCTGCGCCTGGCGCACAAGGCCGTTGAGGAAGGCCTGAATGTACGCCAGATGGAACAGCTGGTGAAGGCCGCCGCCCCGAAACCGAAGAAGAAGAAGCCTGCGACGAAATGGCTGCCTGCCGAACTCGAAGAGCTGCAGGAGAAAATCCGCCGTTATACCGGCCTGAAGAGCACCCTGACCGGGAACATTTCGAAGGGACGGATCGTGCTTCAGTACAGCAGCCGGGAGGAACTGGAACGGCTGAACGACATGCTGGAACGCTTTGGAGAGAACTGATGAGCCGGAATGAACTGCCGAAGGAGCCGTACTGGGACGGACCGCTGTCGCACCCCTTTTACAGCAAGGTGGTCAAGCGGATCATGGATCTGCTGCTTGCGCTGATCCTGCTGGTTCCCGGACTGATCCTGATGATTCCGCTGGCGGTCTGGGTGAAACTGGACTCCAAGGGACCGGTGTTCTACCGGGCGGTGCGGGGAGGATACCACAACCAGCCCTTCCGCATCTTCAAGTTCCGCAGCATGGTGGTGGACGCCGACAAGACCGGCGGCTGCACCGCGAAGAACGACGACCGGGTGACCCGGGCGGGGAGAATCATGCGGCGGCTGAAGATGGACGAACTGCCCCAGCTGTTCAACATCATCCGGGGCGACATGAGCTTTGTCGGCCCGCGGCCGGAGCTGCTGCTGTATACGGAGCAGTATACGGAGGAGCAGCAGTGCATCATGTGGGTGCGGCCGGGTATTACGGACCGGAGCAGCATCGTGTATATCTCACAGGATGAGATCGTGGGCGAGGAGGATCCGGTCGCGAATTTCGAGCGGCTGATCCTGCCGGAGAAGAACCGCCTGCGGGTGGAATACGCAAAGAACCAGAGCTTCGCGCTGGACGCGCAGCTGTTCCTGGAAACAATCAAGGGCGTGTTCAAAAAAGCGGACGATATGCGGAAAGAGACAAAGTAAGAGGAGACGGCATGGAAAGCTACGAGGCGCTGGTGCACAGCGGGTTTGAGGGAAAACCGGACGTCCGGGATCCGAAGACGCTGGCCTGGCTGATCCGGAGGAACGGCCTGGAAATGACCCATATCAGCCGCGGCAGCCATATCGGCAGCGTTTTCAGCGTGGCTGAGATCATTGCCGTGCTCTATACCTCCGTGCTGAATGTGGACCCGGAGGAACCGAAGAAACCGGACCGGGACCGCCTGATCCTGAGCAAGGGCCACGCGGGCAGCGCCGTGTACGCCGCCCTGGCGGAAACCGGGTTTTTCCCCGTGGAACAACTGAAGACGCATTACGCCAACGGCTCCATCCTTTCCGGCCATGTGAGCCATAAGGGCGTGCCCGGGGTGGAGGTATCCACCGGCGCGCTGGGCCACGGGCTGGGCATCGGGGCCGGCATGGCGCTGGGCGCGAAAATGGACGGCGCGCAGTGGCGGACCTATGTGGTGCTGGGCGACGGGGAATGCGACGAGGGTTCCGTGTGGGAAGCCGTGCTGCAGGCAGCCCAGTACCGGCTGGACCGGCTGGTCGCCGTGGTGGACTACAACCATATGCAGAGCCTGGCTACGGTGGATGAAACCCTGCGGCTGGAGCCCTTTGAGCAGAAATGGAAGGATTTTGGCTGGAACGCGGAGAGCGTGGACGGCCACGACACCGGCGCCCTGCAGGCGGCGTTTGCCCGGGCAAAGGAGAACGCCGGCAGCGGGAAACCCTATGTAATCCTTGCCCACACGGTGAAGGGCAAGGGCGTATCCTTTATGGAGAACAATATCCTGTGGCACTACCGGACGCCCCAGGGTGAGGAATATGACGCAGCGCTGAAGGAACTGGAGGCACAGAGGCCGTGAGAGACGCGTTTGCGCGGGTCCTTGAACAGGAAATGGAGCAGAACGAACGGATCGTACTGATTACAGGCGATCTGGGCTTCGGCGTGCTCCGCAGGATCCATGAACGCTTTCCGGACCGGCTGATCAACGCCGGCATCGCGGAGCAGAGCATGGTCAGCGTGGCCGCGGGGCTTGCGTCCACCGGCCGGACCGTGCTGGTCTACTCCATCGGCAATTTCCCGGTGCTGCGCCCCCTGGAACAGATCCGGAACGACTGCGCGTATCACGGCGCGGACGTGAAGGTCGTATGCGTGGGCGGCGGCTTTGTGTACGGCAGCCTCGGCATGAGCCATCACGCGACGGAAGACATGGCGATCATGCGGGCGATCCCCGGGATCACCTGCTATACTCCCGGCGACCCGGCGGAAACGGAAACCGTGACCCGGGATATGCTCCGGCGGAAGGGCACCTGTTACCTGCGCCTTGGCCGGGGCGGCGAACCGGCGGTGCACGAAGGCCCGCTGAAGGACTGGGCATTCCCCGAGGCGATCACGCTGCGCGAGGGATCGGACATCGCGATCCTGAGCGCGGGCGGCATCCTGACCCAGGCTGTGGACGCGGCGGAACGGCTGGCCGCGAAGGGGATCAGCGCGCGGGTGGTGAGTTTCCCCTGCCTGAAACCCCTGGACGCGGATACCGTGAAGGAATTGCTGAACACATTCCGGAAGATCGTGACGGTGGAGGAGCATACCGTGGTCGGCGGTTTCGGCAGCGCGGTGTGCGAGCTGGCCGCGGAAACGGGAAGCGGATGCCGGGTGAAGCGCATCGGCCTGGAGGACTGCTTTACCGCCGTGGTCGGCGACCGGCAGTACCTGCGGGAAGTGTACGGAATGGACGGGAAAGCGATCGCCGAGAAGGCGGAAGCGTTCCTGAAGGAGTGAACCGGGATGAAGAGGGAACTGACGCTGGACGAGATCCACGCGGAACTTCTGGAACAGCTGCGGGACATCACAAAGGTGTGCGAAGCCCACGGAATTGAGTACAACCTGATGTGCGGAACGCTGCTGGGCGCGGTGAGGCACAAGGGATTCATCCCCTGGGACGACGATGTGGACCTGCTGATGACCCGCGGGGAATTCACGAAATTCCGCAAAGTCTATCCAGAAGAGTGCGACAAACGATTTGAACTGACCTATCTGGACACCTGGACTCCCCGGGTAATGAACCGGGATCCGGAGAAGGCGGCCGCCTTCACCGATTTTTTTATCCTGGACCCGCTTCCCCCGGAAGGGCTGCCGCGGAAGCTGCACCTGCTGCACCTGCACCTGCTGCAGGGCATGATGAAGAAGAACGTGGACTACAGCCGCTTCGGGCTGAAGAACCGGATCCTGCTGCGGGCAACGCACCTGATCGGCCTGCCTTTCTCCTACGCATGGAAGGCGAAGCGGTATGACAAGGTATCCACCCGGGTGAAGAGCGGAAACGACCTGCACATGTCCAACGGTGCGTTTGAGCTGATGACGCATGTGTGGCATCCGGAACAGTTCGCTGAGAAGATCCGCGTGCCGTTTGAGGACGTGGAGTGCCTGATCCCGGCAAAGTACGACGAGGTGCTGACGATCCTCTTCGGGCCGGATTATATGACGCCGCCGCCGGAAAACGAGCGGGTTGCGAAGCATCTGGATCTTTGATCCAAATGCTTCAATGAACAATGAACAATGAACAATTCCGGATGGCCGGCCGGACCTTTGGCAAACAACAAGATATAATCATTCATTGTTCATTGTTAATTATTCATTCCATAAACAAGAAGAAGGGGGTATTCGACAACCATGGATATGTATTTCTGCCCCCTTTATTCCGGGTCAAGCGGAAACGCTTTGTTCTGCCAGTACGGGCAGACGAGGCTGCTGATTGACGCGGGGAAGTCCGGAAAGACGATCGAGGACGCGCTGGCGTCCATCGGGGCGGATATCCGGAGCATCAGCGGGGTGCTGATCACCCATGAGCACAGCGACCACATCTCCGGCGCGGGAGTGCTGGCGCGGAAATACCACCTGCCGCTGTACGCCACGAGGGAAACCTGGTGGGCGATGCGGGACAAGCTCGGGAAGATCCCGCCGGATACGGTGCGGGAGATCGAGGCCGGGAAGGATTTCTGGCTGGGCGATATCGGCGTGGCGCCGTTTTCCATTCCGCACGACGCGGCGGATCCGGTCGGATACCGGCTGTGGGGCGGAAACGTGAGCGTTTCCACGGCAACGGACCTGGGCACATTTACGGAGGACGTGTACGCGAACGTGGCGGGCAGCACGCTGGTGCTGCTGGAGAGCAACCATGATCCGGACATGCTGAAGGCCAATCCGAAATACAGCGCGGCGCTGAAGGCGCGCATCCTGGGCGATCACGGCCACCTGAGCAACGAAGCCTGCTCCGCGGCGCTGCTGCGCCTGATCGGCGCGGGCACGACGGACGTGATCCTGGGCCACCTGAGCGGGGAGAACAATACGCCGACGCTGGCGAGGCGGGTCTCCGCGGAGACGCTGGCGCGGGAAGGCATCCGGCCCGGCGAGGACATCCGGCTGCAGGTCGCGCTGCGGGACGAGGTCGGGCAGGTCTATATCCTGAAAGAGAGAGAATAATCCATGATCATACTGGCCCTGCAGGACGTGAGGAAGAGCTTCGGCACGCATGAGGTGCTGAAATCTGTTTCCTTTACCCTCCAGGAGGGCGAGCGGATGGGCATGGTCGGCGTGAACGGAAGCGGCAAGAGCACCCTGATGAAGATCATCGCGGGGGAGGAAACCGCGGACGCCGGCAGCGTGAACATGCAGAAGGGCCTGCGCATCGGCTACCTGGCCCAGCAGGGCGCCCTGACCGGGGAAGAGACGGTGCTGGAGACGCTGGAAAGCGTCTTTGAGCCGCAGCGGCGCATGGAAGCGGAGATGCGCGCCCTGGAGCAGGAGATGGCCGAGAAGGGCGAAGACCCGGAAGCCCTGCGGATCCTGGGCGGGAAATATGACGCGCTGACCCGGGAGTTTGAGCGCAGCAACGGCTACGGCTGGCGCTCCACGGTCCAGGGCGTGCTGGCCGGCCTCAAACTGCGGGAATTCAAAGACATGAAGACCGGCCTCCTCTCCGGCGGGGAGCGCACACGCCTGTGCCTGGGCCGGATGCTGCTGACGGAGCCGGACCTGCTGCTGCTGGACGAGCCGACGAACCACCTGGACCTGAAGAGCATCGCCTGGCTGGAGGATTACCTGGCAGCGTTCCACGGCGCGGTAATCGTCATCAGCCACGACCGTTATTTCCTGGACCGGGTCTGCGGCCGGATGGCGGAGCTGCTGATGGGCAGCGTGGAGACCTATACCGGCAACTATTCGGAATACCTGGAAAAGCGCACGGAAGTTTACGAGATCCGCATGAAGGCCTGGAAGCTGCAGCAGAAGGAGATCGCGCGGCAGGAAGCCATCATTGAGATGTACCGCCGGTTCAACAAGGAAAAGAGCATCCGGATCGCGGAGAGCAAGCAGAAGCGGCTGGACAAGATCGAACGGCTGGAAAAACCCCAGGAGGAGGACACCGTCCGCTTCCGCTTTGAGACCCGGCGGCGGACCGGGGATGACGTGCTGATCACCGAAGGCCTGAGCAAGGGCTACGGGGAGCGGATCCTGTTCCGCGACCTGAAGATGCATGTGCGCGCCGGGGACCGGATCGCCCTGATCGGCGACAACGGCACGGGCAAGAGCACGCTGCTGAAGTGCCTGACTGGCGGGGAGAAGCCGGACGCCGGCGTGATCCGCTGGGGCAGCGGCGTGGACCTGGGCTATTATGACCAGCACCAGGCCGGACTGCATGAAAACAAGACGGTGCTGGACGAGGTCTGGGACCGGTTTCCGCGGATGGAACAGTATGAGGTGCGCGGCGCGCTGGGCCTGTTCCTGTTTACCGGGGACGACGTGTTCGCCCCGGTCAGCACGCTGAGCGGCGGCGAAAAGGGCCGCGTGGCGCTGACGGAGCTGATGCTGCGCAAGGACAACGTGCTGCTGCTGGACGAACCGACGAACCACCTGGACATGGACAGCCGCGAAGTGCTGGAGGAAGCGCTGGACGGCTTCCCGGGAACGATCATTGCGGTGAGCCATGACCGGTACTTTATCAACCGGTTCGCGGACCGGGTATGGGTGCTGGACGGGCAGGAGATCAGGGAATACCTGGGCAACTACGACAGTTATTACGCGAAGGTGAGCCGGGACCAGGAACCGGACGGGAGCGGGCCGCAGCAGACCCGCACCGCGCTGGAGAAGGAAAAGCGGAAGAGCCGGGAGGAGGAAAAGCGCCTCCGGGAGCAGCGTGACCGCCTGAAGGCCCTGGAGCAGGAGATCGCCAAAGCGGAAGGGGAAGCCGGCAGCCTGGAAAAGGAACTGGCGGATCCGGAAACCTGGAAGGATCCGGACGCGGCGGCGGAAACCACCCGGCGGTACAACGCCCTGAAAGCGGAGATTGAGAAGTTGTACGAACAATATGATGTACTCGAGGGAGAGCTGTAAACCTATATATAGTGGTTAACACCCGGAACCGGTCGGTTCCGGGTGTTTTTCTGCCCGTTTCCGGGGCCTGTATATGGATACACATGAAGGAGTGTATATATAATCGCGGCAAAAGCGTTGAAATATATACGCAGTTTTTGTGAGAAAACGCAAAAATATTTTTTCAGTCCGGGGAAAAGGCGGGGAACGGGAAAAAGATAGACACACCCGTAACGGTGTATAATAATGCGAGCCGGAAAGCAAGGAAAATGGACTATCCGCAAGAAAACAAAAACACAAAATTGTCAAAAAAATTTTGAAAAAAAGCGGATTTTCCTCTTGAAAAAGAAAAGCAGGTCATGTATAATTCACCTGTTGTCTGTTTAGGGATGAAGTGGTAAGTTGCCGTCCGGCCAGACGGGTAATTATCACGGACCAGCCCGACAATCGGGCGACGGACTCGAAAGCGTCAGAGAGGATCTGCACCTGCAGCGGATCCCGGGGAACGCAAACGAGAACGAAATCGAGGAGGTTAACAGGAATGGCCAACCAGAAAATCCGTATCAAGCTGAAGAGCTACGAGCACAAACTGATCGACCAGAGCGCGGAGCGGATCGTTGAAACCGCCAAGCGCACGGGCGCTCGTGTCTCCGGACCGATCCCGCTCCCCACGGAAAGGGAGATCGTCACCATCCTTCGCGCTGTGCACAAGTACAAGGACAGCCGCGAACAGTTCGAGCGCCGCACCCACAAGCGGTTGATCGACATCAACAATCCGAATCCCAAAACGGTGGACGCCATGATGAAGCTTGATCTTCCTGCTGGTGTCGAAATCGAAATGAAACTGTGAGGCAGGAGGAACAGATACAATGAAGAAAGCGATCGTGGGCAAAAAGATCGGTATGACGCAGGTCTTCACTGAAGACGGCCGTCTGGTACCGGTTACCGTGATTGAAGCGGGCCCCTGCACAGTGGTGCAGACCAAGAACACTGAGAGCGACGGCTATGACGCCGTGCAGGTCGGCTTCGGCGAGATGACCGAAGACCGCGCCAAGAAGCTGCTGACCAAACCCGAACTCGGCCACTTCAGGAAGGCCGGCGTGGACGCCAAGCGCGTGCTGCGGGAGCTCCGGTTTGACGACTGCAGCGGTTACAAAGTCGGCGACGTCCTGAAGTGCGACCAGTTCGCCCAGGGCGACAAGATCGACATCACCGGAACCAGCAAGGGCCACGGCTACACCGGTCCCATCCAGCGTTGGAACCAGCACACCGGCCCCATGGCTCACGGCTCCAAGTATCACCGCGGCGTGGGTTCCATGAGCGCGAACTCCGATCCCAGCCGGGTATTCAAGAACAAGCACATGGCCGGCCACTACGGTGTGGACAGGGTCACGGTGCAGAACCTGGAAGTCGTCCAGGTGGACGCGGAACGCAACCTGCTGCTGGTCAAGGGCGCTGTGCCCGGCCCCAACGAAGGCCTGCTGATCATCCGTGACACCTGCAAGGCCTGAAGCTGAGCGAGGAGGAAAAGACAATGGCAAAAACCGCACTTTATAATATGGAAGGAAAAGCCATCGGCGAGGTTGAGCTGAGCGACGAGATCTTTGCCGCCCCGATCAACGAAGCAGCGATGCACCTGATGGTCCGTTCCTACCTGGCAGCGCAGCGCCAGGGAACACAGAGCGCCCTGACCCGCGGCGAAGTCCGCGGAGGCGGCCGGAAGATCTACCGCCAGAAGGGCACCGGCAACGCCCGGCACCATGGCAACCGCGCACCGCAGTTCAAGCACGGCGGCGTGGTATTCGCCCCGAAGCCCCGTGACTACGACCTGGCCGTGAACAAGAAGGTTCGCCGCCTGGCCTTCAAGAGCGCGATGACCTCCAAGCTGAACGCCGGCGAGATCATTGTGGTCGACAAGCTGGAACTGAAGGAAGCCAAGACGAAGCTGATGGCCGAAACGCTGAAGAAGCTGCAGGCCGAGAAGAAGGCCCTGGTGGTCCTGCCCGAGCGTGAAGAGAACATCATCCGCGCGGCCGCGAACCTGCCCACCGCCAAGGTCAGCTACGTCAACACCCTGAACGTTTACGACATCCTGAACGCCGGCAAGCTGGTCATGACCGTTGCCGCCAAGGAAAGCGTCGAGGAGGTGTACGCATGAAGAACCCCCATGACATCATCAAGCGGCCGATCCTGACGGAAAAGGCGTATGAAGGAATCGACGAGAAGCGCTACGTTTTCGAAGTCGACATCAAAGCCAACAAGGCCGAGATCAAGAGCGCGGTTGAAGCGGTATTCGCTGAAGACGGCGTGAAAGTCGCCAAGGTCAACACCGTGCGCACCATCGGCAAGATGAAGCGGCAGGGACGGACCCAGGGCATGACCCCCGAAACCAAGAAGGCCTATGTGATTCTGAAGAAGGACTCCAAGCCCATCAAGTTCTTCGAAGGCATGGCACAGTAACTTAAGGGAGGAACGAAAGAAATGGCTATTCGAGTTTACAAGCCGACTTCGCCCGCCCGGCGGTTTATGTCGGTTCTGACCTATGAAGAGGTCACCAAGAAGGCGCCCGAGAAGAGCCTGACCGAGGTTCTGAAGAAGAACAGCGGCCGGAACAAGCAGGGCAAGATCACCGTCCGTCACCAGGGCGGCGGCAACAAGCGGAAGTACCGCATCATCGACTTCAAGCGCGACAAGGTGGACATTCCCGCCAAGGTCAGCGCCATCGAGTACGACCCGAACCGGAGCGCGTTCATCGCCCTGCTGAACTATGCGGACGGCGAGAAGCGCTACATCCTGGCCCCGCTGGGACTGAATGTCGGCGACACCGTGGTCAGCAGCGACACCGCGGACATCAAGCCCGGCAACACGCTGCCGATCAGCAACATCCCCGTCGGTACCCTGATCCACAACCTGGAGCTGAAGCCCGGCCGCGGCGGCCAGCTGGTCCGCAGCGCAGGCATGAGCGCCCAACTGATGGCGAAGGAAAACGGATTCGCGCAGGTGCGCCTGCCCAGCGGAGAAATGCGGAAGCTTCCGCTGAACGCTAAGGCGACCATCGGCACCGTCGGCAACACCGATCATGAGAACGTGCGCCTGGGCAAAGCCGGCCGCGTCCGCCACATGGGCATCCGGCCCACCGTCCGCGGCGTCGTGATGAACCCCTGCGACCACCCGCACGGCGGCGGCGAGGGCAAGAGCCCCGTCGGTATGCCGGCTCCTGTGACTCCCTGGGGCAAGCCCGCGCTGGGCCTGAAGACCCGGAAGCACAAGAAGTACTCCAACAAGATGATCGTCAAGCGCGCAAGCTCGAAGTAAAGGAGGCACCTGTAAGATATGAGTCGTTCCATTAAGAAGGGCCCTTATGTAGAGCCCGCGCTGATGAAGCGCATCACCGAGATGAACGCGAGCGGCAAGAAAGCGGTCGTAAAGACCTGGAGCCGCTCCAGCACGATCTTCCCGGACTTCGTAGGCCACACCGTCGCCGTGCATGACGGCCGGAAGCATGTTCCGGTTTACGTCACTGAAGACATGGTCGGCCACAAGCTGGGCGAGTTCGCCCCCACCCGCACCTTCCGCGGCCACGCCGGGGACAAGAACAGCGCGCGGAAGTAATTGAAAGAGGAGGAAAAACGAAATGGCTACCCGTTCGAAAGAAAAGGCAGCGGCCCGCAAGTCGAACGCCGACAAGCGTCCCCAGGCCCATGCCAAGTACATTCGCATCTCTCCTCGGAAGGTGAAGATCGTGATCGATCTGATCCGCGGGAAGAGCGTGGATGAAGCCGCCGCGATCCTGCAGTTCACCCCCAAGGCCGCGAGCCCCGTGGTCCTGAAGGTCCTGAACAGCGCCATCGCCAACGCGGTGAACAACCAGGAACTGAACCGTGATAACCTCTATGTCGCTGAAGTGTACGCCAACCCCGGTCCTACCCTGAAGCGCTACGTTGCCCGCAGCCGCGGCAGCGCGTCCCCGATGCTCAAGCGCACCAGCCACATCAGCGTGGTGCTGGACCAGAAGTAAGGCGAAGGAGGAAAAAACATGGGTCAGAAAGTAAATCCCCACGGCGCACGGGTTGGTGTCATCTATGACTGGAGCACCCGCTGGTATGCCGGCAAGAAGGATTTTGCAAACAATCTGGTGGAAGACTTCAAGCTTCGCAAGATGCTGAAGGAAAAGTACTTCACCACCGGTATCAGCCACATTGATATCGAGCGTACCGCTCAGACCATGACGGTGAACATCTTCACCGCCAAGCCCGGCATGATCATCGGCCGCGGCGGCGCGGGCATCGAGGAACTGAAGAAGAACATCACTGAGTTCCTGGGACGTCCCTGCCACATCAACGTGATGGAGATCAAGCAGCCCGACGCGGACGCGCAGCTGGTGGCCGAGAACATCGCCCAGCAGCTCGAGAAGCGCATCAGCTTCCGCCGCGCGCTGAAGCAGGCCATGGGCCGCAGCATGAAGATTCCCGGAGTGAAGGGAATCAAGACCGCGGTCAGCGGACGCCTGGGCGGCGCTGACATTGCCCGCAGCGAACATTATCACGACGGGTCCATTCCGCTTCAGACGCTGCGCGCGAACATTGACTACGGCTTCTGCGAAGCCAAGACGACTTACGGACGCCTGGGCGTCAAGGTCTGGATCTACAAGGGACAGATCCTGCCCCGGGCCAAGAAAGCCCCCGCCGGGAAGGAGGGAAAGTAATCCATGTTAATGCCCAAGAGAGTGAAACACCGCAAGCAGTTCCGCGGCCGCATGAAGGGTAAGGCCCAGAGGGGCAACACCCTGGCTTACGGCGAGTACGGACTGCAGGCCACCGAACCGCACTGGGTTACCAGCCAGCAGATCGAGGCGGCCCGTATCGCCCTGACCCGTTACACCAAGCGCGGCGGTCAGGTATGGATCAAGATTTTCCCCGACAAACCGGTAACGGCCAAGCCCGCCGAGACCCGCATGGGTTCCGGTAAAGGCGCTCCTGAATACTGGGTGGCCGTGGTCAAGCCCGGCAGAGTGCTGTTCGAGATCGCCGGCGTGTCCGAAGACATCGCCCGTGAAGCGCTCCGTCTGGCCAGCCACAAGCTCCCTCTGAAGACCAAGCTGATCTCCAAGGCGAACGAGGCCGCCAAGGCCGCCGCTCCCAAGGCTGAAGCCGCGGCTCCCGAAGCAGTGGAAGAAGTCAAGGAAGCACCCGTAACCGCCGAAGAAGTGACAGCCAAAGAAGCGGGTGGTGAAGAAGCATGAAGGCGAATGAACTGACAGCCATGAGCAAGGAACAGCTCGAGGAAAAGGTTAAGGAACTAAAGAGCGAACTGTTTGGCCTTCGCTTCCAGCTCGCGACGGGCCAGCTGCAGAACACCATGCAGATCAGCGCCCTGAAGCGCGACATCGCACGGTGCAAGACGATCCTTCGGCAGAAGGATGAAGCCTGAGAAAGGAGGCAGCTGGAACAATGGAAGAAAGAGGACTTCGTAAAACCAGGATCGGCGTCGTGGTCAGCGACAAGATGGACAAGACCTGTGTCATCCAGATCAAGACCCGCGTTCGTCATCCCCTGTACGGAAAGATCATGAACCGGACCAGCAAGCTGAAGGTCCATGACGAGAATAATGAGTGCGGCATCGGAGACACCATCAAGGTGATGGAAACCCGTCCGCTGAGCAAGGACAAGCGTTGGCGTCTCGTTGAGATCATCGAGAAAGCTAAGTAATTTAAGGAGGAAACCGCTATGATTCAGCCGCAAACCCGGCTTAAGGTAGCCGACAATTCCGGCGCCAAGGAAATCATGTGCATCCGTGTTCTGGGCGGTTCTTTCCGGCGTGACGGCAGCATCGGTGATGTCATCGTGGCCAGCGTCAAGACAGCAACCCCCGGCGGCACCGTAAAGAAGGGCGAGGTCGTGAAGGCCGTTATCGTCCGCATGCGCAAGAACAAGCGCCGTCCCGACGGCAGCTACATCAAGTTTGACGACAATGCCGCCGTCATCATCAACGACCAGAATATGCCCCGCGGCACCCGTATCTTCGGGCCCGTGGCTCGCGAGCTGCGTGAGAAGGATTTCATGAAGATCGTCTCTCTGGCTCCCGAAGTACTGTAAGGAGGCAGAACGGTAATGCATGTAAAGTCTAAAGATACCGTGATCGTCATCAGCGGCAAGGACAAGGGCAAGAAGGGCAAGATCAGCGCTGCTTTCCCGAAACTGAACCGTGTGACGGTTGAAGGCGTAAACGTTGTTACCAAGCATCAGAAAGCCCGCAATGCCATGACCCCCGGCGGCATTATCCACAAGGAAATGCCCATCGACGCCAGTAACGTCATGCTGGTGTGCCCGAAGTGCGGCAAAGCGACCCGCGTCAACAACAAGGCCGAAAAGGTCAAGGATGACAACGGCAAGATGCACCGCAAGCTGATCCGCGTCTGCAAGAAGTGCGGCGCCGAAATCGACTGATAAGGAGGAAGAGCCAAATGGCAACCAGGATCAAGGAAAAGTATCTGGCCGAGGCGATTCCTGCTTTGGAGGAAAAGTTCGGCTACAAGAACGCCATGCAGGTCCCGAAGCTCGCCAAGATCGTTATCAACATGGGTCTGGGCGACTGCAAGGACAACGCGAAGGCCATGGAAATGGCTGTTAACGAACTGACCGCGATCGCCGGTCAGAAGCCCATGATCACCAAGGCCAAGAAGTCCATCGCGAACTTCAAGGTCCGTGAAGGCATGAACGTGGGCGCGAAGGTGACCCTGCGGGGCGCCCGGATGGAAGAGTTCATGGACAAGCTCGTCAGCGTGGCGCTGCCCCGCGTCCGCGACTTCCGCGGCGTGAGCGCCAAGGCCTTTGACGGCCGCGGCAACTACAGCCTGGGCATCCGTGAACAGCTGCTGTTCCCCGAAATCGAGTACGATAAGGTCGAGAAGATCCGCGGCATGGAAATCGTATTCGTGACGACCGCGAAGACGGACGAAGAGTGCAAGGAGCTGCTGAGGCTTCTGGGCATGCCCTTCGAGGCGTAAGAGGAGGAGGACAGAAAAATGGCAAAACTGAGCATGAAACTCAAGCAGCAGAGGCCGGCCAAATTCTCAACCCGCGCCTACACCCGTTGCCGCATCTGCGGGAGACCCCACAGCGTGCTTCGCAAGTACGGCGTATGCCGCATCTGCTTCCGGGAACTGGCCTATAAGGGACAGATCCCGGGTGTCCGCAAGGCCAGCTGGTAAGCGAAAGGAGGAGACAGGAAATGGTAGTTAACGATCCCATCGCCGATATGCTCACCCGCATCCGCAACGGACAGGTGGCCCGGCACGACGCCGTGACCATGCCCGCCAGCAATACCAAGAAGGCGATCGCGAAGATCCTTCTGAACGAGGGATACATCAAGGCGGTTGACTTTATTGATGACGGACTCCAGGGCGAGATCAAGATCACCCTGAAATATCTGAACGGCAAGCAGACCCCCGTGATCGCGGGTCTGAAGCGCATCTCCAAGCCCGGCCTGCGGGTGTACGCCCGCAGCGAAGAGCTGCCGAAGGTTCTCGGCGGCCTGGGCATCGCCATCATCAGCACCAGCAAGGGCCTGATGACCGACAAGGAAGCACGGAAGGCCGAAATCGGCGGCGAAGTGCTGGCGTACATCTGGTAATCACCGTTCACGCAAAAGAGTCGTAACGGGTAGAAATTTGCCGCAATATGGCAAAAAACATTCGTGTTACTGACCGCAGAGGAGGAATGACAAAATGTCTCGAATCGGAAAACTTCCGATCACAGTACCCGCGGGCGTGACGGTGACAGTGGATGAGAACAACCTGGTAACGGTGAAGGGCCCCAAGGGCACCCTGACCCAGCAGGTGAATCCGGCCATCACCCTCAAGCAGGAAGGCAACGTCCTGACGCTTGAACGCCCCAGCGAATCCAAGCCCCACAAGGCCATGCACGGCCTGTACCGGGCACTGGTGCACAACATGGTCGTCGGCGTGACCGACGGTTTCACCAAGACCCTGGAAATGGTCGGCACCGGCTACCGCGCCAGCGCGGAAGGCAAGACCCTGACCATCAACATCGGCTTCAGCCATCCGGTGGTTCTCGAGGCTCCCGAAGGCATCACCTACGAGACCCCGAACCAGACCACCATCGTGGTCAAGGGAAGCAACAAACAGCAAGTCGGTAACCTCGCGGCGGACATCCGTGCCATCCGGAAGCCTGAACCCTACCTGGGCAAGGGCATCAAGTACCAGAATGAGCACATCCGCCGTAAAGAAGGCAAGACCGGTAAATAAGAGAGGGAGTGACTGCAGATGTTTAAAAAACGTGACCGGAATGAAATTCGCGTGATCCGTCACGCACGGGTACGGAAAAAGATCAGCGGCACACCCGAAGCCCCGCGTCTTTCCGTATATCGCTCCAACAAGCACATTCAGGCCCAGATCATTGACGACACCAAGGGCGTGACCCTGGTGAGCGCCAGCACGATGGATCCGGCTCTGAAAGGCCAGCTGGACGAAGTGGACAAGAAGGGTGCCGCCAAACTCGTGGGCAAGCTCATCGCGGAGCGCGCCGTCGAAGCCGGCATCAAGACCGTGGTCTTTGACCGCGGAGGGTACATGTACACCGGGCGCATCGCCTCTGTGGCGGAAGGCGCACGGGAAGCCGGACTTGAATTCTGAGAAGGAGGACGACGCAAATGCAACGCACAGAACAGGTCAGCGAATTCAAAGAGCGCCTGGTTGCCGTCAACCGCGTCAGCAAGACCGTCAAGGGCGGCCGCAACATGCGGTTCAGCGCTCTGGTCGTCGTTGGCGATGAAAACGGCCGCGTAGGCGCCGGCATGGGCAAGGCTGCCGAAATTCCGGAAGCCATCCGCAAGGCCAATGAAGACGCGAAGAAGCATATGGTGAACGTGCCCCTGGAAGGCACCACCATTCCCCATGAGATGACCGGATATTATTCCACTGCGAAGTCCGTGCTGATCCCCGCTCCGGAAGGTACCGGCGTGATCGCGGGCGGCGCTGCCCGTGCCGTGCTGGAAATGGCCGGCATCAAGGATATCCGGACCAAGAGTTTCGGAACCAACAATCCGATCAACATGGTGAAGGCCACGATCGAAGCCCTGAAGCAGGTGCGCAGCGCCGAGCAGGTTGCCAAGATGCGCGGCAAGACCGTGGAAGAGATCCTGGGATAAGGAGGGCAAAGAGATGAAACTGAAGATTACCCTGGTGAAGTCTCCGATCGCCAGCCTGCCCAAGCATAAGGCGACGGTTGCCGCCCTGGGCCTGCGCAAAGTCGGCCACTCGGTAACCCAGCCCGATAACCCCGCTATCCGGGGCCAGATCTTCGCCGTGAAGCACATGGTGAAGGTTGAGGAAGTTGACGAATAAAGGAGGTTGAACCCCTATGAAACTGCATGAACTGCATCCCGCCGAAGGGTCCACTTCCGCTCAGAAGCGGCTTGGCCGCGGCGCCGGATCCGGCCTGGGCAAGACCTCCGGTAAAGGTCACAAGGGTGCCAAAGCCCGCAGCGGCGGCGGCAAGCGGCCCGGATTTGAAGGCGGCCAGATGCCCCTGTACCGCCGGGTACCCAAGCGCGGATTCAACAACGTGTTCGGTACTGAGTATGCTGTCGTGAATGTGGAACGCCTGGAAGTCTTCGAGAACGGCGACGTGGTTGACGCCGCGGCCCTGCTCGAAAAGAAGATCATCCGCAAGGAACTGGACGGCGTGAAGATTCTCGGCGTAGGCGACCTGACGAAGAAGCTGACCGTGAAAGCGGCCGCGTTCTCCGGCACCGCCAAGGAAAAGATCGAAGCCGTCGGCGGAAAGGCCGAGGTGATCTGAAATGATTGAAAGCATTCGTAAAATGTGGAAGATCGGGGAGCTCCGCAAGAAGATCCTCTACACCTTCCTGATGCTGGTGCTTTTCCGTCTGGTCGGCGTGATCCCGGCGCCCGGCGTCGATGTTGCGAAGGTCATGAGCCAGAACAACACGACCACCCTGCCGCTGCTGGAGCTGGTCAACATGATGACCGGTAACGCCTTCAGCCAGATGACCCTGATGGCCATGGGTATTACACCCTACATCAACGCGAGCATTATTATGCAGCTGCTGACCATTGCCATTCCCGCCCTCGAGCGGCTGAGCAAGGAAGAAGACGGCCGCCAGAAGATCAACCGGATCACCCGGTATGTGACGGTCGGCCTCGCGGCGCTGCAGGCCATCGGCCTGGTTCGCGGCCTGGGCTATATCCGGTCCGGCTGGCTGAACTATGTGCTGGTCGGCGTGAGCATGGCAGGCGGTACCGCTCTGGCCATGTGGATCGGCGAGCGGATCACTGAGAAGGGCGTCGGCAACGGCGTGTCCCTGCTGATCTTCGTCGGCATCATCAGCAACCTGTTCAACGGCATCGTGTCCGGTTTCCAGACCGCCACGACTTCCGGCACGACCTCCGGCTGGATCAACCTGCTGGTGATCGTCGTGACCTGTATCCTGATGACCGTGATCGTGACCTTCGTGGAACTGGGCGAGCGCAGGATTCCCCTGCAGATCGCCAAGCAGGTGAAGGGCCGCCGCGTATACGGCGGACAGAACACCCACATGAGCCTGAAAGTGGTCTCTGTCGGCGTGCTGCCCCTGATCTTCGCCTACTCCTTCCTGGCGTTCCCCGGAACGATCGCCCAGCTGATCGACCCGAAAGCGGAAGGCTGGTTCACCCAGTGGTGGCTGCGGAACATGTCCACCGGCTCTGTCTGGTACCTGATCATTTCCGCCCTGCTGATCATCGCCTTCACTTTCTTCTATTCCTCTATCAGCTTTGATCCCAAACAGCAGGCGGAACAGCTGCAGCAGCAGGGCGCCGTGATCCCCGGACAGCGGGGCAAGAATATCCGGCAGTACCTGCAGAACATCATGAACCGCCTGAACCTGTTCGCGGCATTCTTCCTGGCCATCCTGGCCGCCGTTCCCACGCTGCTCCTGCGGCTGGCCGGCGTGCAGGTGCCCTTCGCCGCAAGTTCCATCCTGATCGCTGTGAGCGTATCGCTTGAAACCATCCGGACTATCCAGGGTGAGATGAGCGTCCGCGGCATCGACATGGACATGGACGGTTTCATGTAAGCCGCAGGCTTACATAAATCCGAATGAATAATGAATAATGAATAATGAACAATGGTAATTTTCGGAAACAAATAATTATTCATTATTAATTGTCAATTATTCATTGATAACGGAGTGCATTATGAATATCATTTTTCTCGGGCCTCCCGGGGCCGGCAAGGGAACGCAGGCGCAGCGGATCTGCGACGCGCTGAACATTCCCCAGATTTCCACCGGGGATATTCTCCGCCGGGCGATCAAAGACGGGACGGAGACCGGGCTGAAGGCGAAGAGCTTCATCGACGCCGGAAAGCTGGTACCGGACGAAGTCATCATTGACATCGTGAAGGAACGCCTCGCCATGGATGACTGCAAAGACGGCTACATCCTGGACGGCTTCCCCCGTACAGTTCCCCAGGCGGAAGCCCTGGACACCTTCGCCAGGATCGACACTGTCATTGAACTGGCGGTGGCCGACCAGGTGCTGGTGGACCGGCTGAGCGGACGGCGCGTGTGCCTGAAGTGCGGCGCGACCTATCATGTAAGCATGCTGAACGGCAGGACCGCCTGCGACAAGTGCGGCGAGGAGCTGGTCCAGCGCGCGGATGACAAGGCCGAAACCGTGCTGGCGCGGCTGGAAGTGTATCACGCCCAGACAGCGCCGCTGACCGGCTATTACGAGAAGAAGGGTCTGCTGCAGAAGATCGCCGGAGACCAGGGAATCGACGGCACCTTCACAGCGATCATGAACGCGCTTGGAGCAAAGGCATGATCAGCCTGAAGAACACAGCGCAGATCGCAAAGATGCGCGAAGCAGGGAAGATCCTGCGGGAAGTTGAGGACGAGGTCCGGCTGGCGATCAAACCGGGCGTGACCACCGCGGAGCTGGACGTAATGGCCGAAAGGCTGATCCGGAAACATCACGCGATCCCTTCCTCCCTGCATTACCAGGGCTATCCCTGCAGCATCTGCGCGAGCATCAACGACGAGGTGGTACACGGCATTCCCAGCGACCGCAGGGTCCTGAAGGAGGGAGACATCCTCTCCGTGGACTGCACGCTGATCCTCGACGGCTGGCAGGCCGACTCCGCTTTTACGGCGGGCGTCGGAACCATCAGCGAAGAGGCGGAGAAGCTGATCCGGGTGACCGAGGAATGCTTCTGGAAGGCTGCACGCCAGTGCGTGGCGGGAAACCGGCTGGGCGATGTGGGCCATGCGGTCCAGGCGCACGCCGAGGCGAACGGGTTCACCCCGATCCGCGAATTTACCGGCCACGGCATCGGCAGGGAAATGCATGAAGATCCCGCCGTGTACAATTTCGGTGAACCCGGCAGGGGCATGAGGCTCCGCAGGGGCATGACCCTGGCGGTGGAACCCATGATTGCCGCCGGAAACTGGCATCTCTCCGTTGATGAGGACGGCTGGTGCGCCCGCACCGTGGACCACAGTCTGACGGCACATTATGAGCACACCATTGCCATCACGGAAGAAGGGCTTCCGGAAATCCTGACCCTTCCCGGGTTTGACTGGGAGGCGCAGGGATGAAAGAACCTTTCACCTTTGAACCGGGCAGGGTGGTGGAAAGCATCCAGGGCAGGGACAAAGGGAACTTTTTCCTGGTCATGGAAGCAGCCGAAGGCATCGTGACGATCGCTGACGGACGCCGCCACAAACTGGAAAACCCGAAGAAGAAGAAGACGAAACATCTGCGTGCGAAACCGGTCCTGCTGGACCTGAAGGCCTTACGGCCGGAGGGCGGCGCACTGCAGAACAGCGACCTGAGAAGAGCGCTGGAAGCAAACGGTTTTGCCGAAGAACGCTCGTAAGGTTTCGTGCGCGCACCGCGGGCGTTGTACCGCCTCGCGCACCACGCGCGACATCGAGAGGGGGACTGATTCTTGTCCAAGAGCGACGTGATCGAAATGGAAGGCAAGGTTGTTGAGGCTTTGCCGAACGCCATGTTCCAGGTGGAGCTTCAGAACGGCCACCAGATCCTGGCGCATATCTCCGGAAAGATGAGGATGAACTTCATCCGGATCTACCCCGGCGACAAGGTAACGATTGAATTATCGCCCTATGATCTGACCAGAGGCCGGATCACCTGGCGCAGCAAGAACTGATCCTGAAAGAGGAGGGTACAACGATGAAAGTTCGTCCGTCTGTGAAGCCGATCTGCGAAAAGTGCAAGATCATCAAGCGCAAGGGCCGCGTCATGGTCATCTGCGAGAATCCGAAGCACAAGCAGAAGCAGGGCTGAGCAACCGAAACCCGCACAGTGAATACTGTGCGGGTTTTCTTTTTCCGGAACGCGGAAACAATGCCCGAAACGGCGGAATATCAACCAAAAGAAGAGGATTGCAAGAAGCGGAAGAAAGTGATATAACATCGCAGCAAACCGATTGTTTGCGGAAGGAGCAGGAAAGGCATGGCACGTTCCATGACAAGGGATCTGACGGAAGGGAAACCGCTGAAGCTGGTTCTTTCCTTTGCGGCGCCGCTGCTGTTCGGGCTGCTGTTCCAGCAGTTCTACAGCTTTGTGGATACGGCCGTCGTGGGCCGGTATCTGGGCGCGGAAAAACTGGCGGCTGTCGGCGCCACAGGTTCGGTTAATTTCCTGGTGATCGGCCTTTGCCTGGGCTTTTGTTCCGGTTTCGCGATTCCGATTGCGCAGGCTTTCGGCGCGAAGGACGAGCATGAGGTCAGGCGGAGCGTCTGGCACGCGGCGGTCCTCAGCGCGGGACTGAGCCTGGTGTTCGGCCTTGCGGCAACGCTGCTGTGCAAGCCGCTGCTGCGGTTGATGAATACGCCGGAGGAGATCCTTGATTCTTCGGCTGCCTATATCCGGATCATCTTTGCGGCTATTCCCTGCTGTGTGCTTTACAATATGGCCAGCGGCATTCTCCGCTCCCTGGGCGACAGCAGGACGCCGGTGCTGTTCCTGATCCTTGCGTCACTGGTGAATATCGCACTGGACCTGTTCCTGATTATTGCCTGCGGAATGGACGTTGCCGGCGCGGCTGTCGCCACGGCGGTCAGCCAGCTGATTGCCGGACTGGGCTGCCTGATCGTCATGATCCGGCGGTTCCCGATCCTGAAACTGACAAAGGAAGACCGGCGGTTTTCCGTAAAGCGGGCGCGTTCCATGCTGGGAATTGGCCTGCCCATGGGACTGCAGTTTTCCATTACGGCCATCGGCTCGGTGATGGTCCAGTGGTCCGTGAACGGGCTGGGAGTGAACGCGGTGGCGGCAGTCAGCGCCGCCAGCAAACTGAGCATGTTCTTTGCCTGTGTGTTTGACGCGCTGGCATCCACAATGGCGACGTTTGCCGGACAGAATATCGGCGCCGGGAAACCGGACCGGGTCAGGGCGGGACTTCGCTCCGCGTCCGTGCTGGGCATCGCCTACTGCGTGATCGCGCTGGGCGTTGTGCTGCTGTTCGGCGACCGGCTGCTGGGCCTGTTCATTGACAGCGGGGAAAACGCGGCTGTCATGGAGATGGGGTTCCGGTACCTGAAGATCAACGCCGCGTTCTATATTCCGCTGCTGTTTGTGAATATCCTGCGGCTGTGTATCCAGGGAATGGGCTATACGCGGGTCGCGATGTTTGCCGGCCTGTCCGAGATGCTGGCGAGGACGGCCGTGGCGCTGCTGGTAGTGCCGGCGGCCGGGTTTGCAGGCGCCTGCTTCGCCAATCCCGCGGCCTGGATAATGGCGGACCTATTCCTGTTTCCCTGCTATTTCCGGCTGATGACAGCCCTGCGCGGGAGGATGCTGATGGGCGCAGGCGCCACGGAAGTAAACCGGGGCAAGGTGATCAGATTACACAGGGCGGCCTGAAAAGGTGTATAGACGGAGAAAATTCTCCGCCTTTTTTCTTTACAGTGATAAACAGAGATCAAATAAATACCAGAGAACAGAATATAGGCACAGTTTTCCGATGTTGACAATGGAATTTGAGGAGTATATAATGTATATACAGTAGAAACAAGCATACATCGTATAACATTTCAGGAGGAATACAGATGGAAGTACAGCTTAAGCCATGGGGAAACAGCCAGGGCATTCGCTTGCCTAAAACAGTGCTGAACGAGGCAGGATTCCAGCCGGATGACACGCTGACGGTCAAAGCAGAAAACGGCCATATCGTTTTATATCGCTCTTTCAAACACAAAACACTGGAGGAACGTGCAGCAGAATACGATGGCAAACTGAACCTTGACGGTGAAACAGACTGGAGAGGCGACCCTGTTGGGAACGAGGTATGGTGATATGCTGAAAGCGGAACAGGGAAATATTTTAAAAATCGCATCCATACAGTATCCGGTGCTGGTTGTCAGCAAAAATTTCTTCAATGAGAGCGGTCTGGTTATGGCCTGCCCGATTCTTCCAAACGCAGTTGCCGGACCATTGAGAATAAGATGTAAAAGCGTTAAAACCAAAGGATTTGTTTACTGTGATCAATTGCGTGTTGTGGATCTGAATAACAGAAGGTTCTCAATAACAGATTGTATTTCTCTTCCTGAATTGATGGATATTGTTGATACAATTCAAGGGATTTTTGATTATATATAGGAGGAAAGGAAACATATGATCAGGGAAGTCAGGCGGGAAGAGATCCCGGAATGCGTCCGGGTGATCCGGCGCAGCCATCAGACGGTGGCGGATGAATTCGGCTTTACACCGGAAAACGCGCCTCGGTATGTCGCCTTTGCCACGGACGAAGGCCGCCTGCTCTGGCAGATGGATCAGCAACACCGGCTGATGGTCCTGGACGAGGAAGACGGCGTGATCTGCGGTTTTTATTCGCTGCTTCCGCAGGACAACGGCGAATGCGAACTGGGCAGCCTTTCCGTGCTGCCGGAATACAGGCACCGGGGGATCGGGACAGCGCTGCTGAAGCATGCTATGGACAGGGCCCGGGAGCAAAACCGCAGCGTTATGAACCTGAGCATCGTGGAAGAGAACAGGGTGCTGCGGAAATGGTATGAACGCAACGGAGCGGTTCATACCGGGACGGAGAAATTTGATTTTTTCCCTTTCACCTGCGGATATATGAAGGTTTTGCTGTGAAACGGCAACGCATCCGGCATCTGACAGGAGGGAAAAACATGGCGGAAACCACCGTGATCGAGACGGAACGCCTCTTTTTGAGGCAGTATACGGCGGATGATTTTGACGCGCTTTATGAGATCATGTCCGATCCGGAGACCATGCGGCATTATCCGGCGCCTTTTGACGCGGACAGGACAAGGCGCTGGATCGAATGGAACCTGGAAAATTATGAAAAATACGGGTTCGGGTTGTGGGCTGTCGTGCTGAAGGAGACAGGCGGGTTCATCGGGGACTGCGGCATTACCCTGCAGGAGATCGACGGGGAGACGCTCCCGGAGATCGGATACCACATCCACAAAAAGTACTGGAGGCGGGGCTGCGCCAAAGAGGCGGCGCGGGCCGCGCGGGACTGGTTCTTCCGGCATACGCAGTACGATGCCGTCTGGTCCTGGATGAAGTATACCAATGAGGCTTCCCAGGCCACCGCCCGGGCGAACGGAATGAGGAAGATCAAGGAATACCCGGATCCCCAAAACACGGTTTCCTGTGCCTGGGCGATCACGCGGGCGGAATGGGAAGCGCTGAAGGAGAAAAAAATGGAACAGCGGAACCTGAAACAGGTTTTTGAATCGGAGCGGATCAGCTTTGTGGAGGTATCCGAACAGCTGATTCCCGACTATCTGGTGATGATCAACGATATTGAGCATGTTGACCGGTTTCTCGGAGGCGCCCACGATCCCTACACGGAAGAATCGGAGATCAGCTGGGTGAAGGAGAACCTGGAGAAAAACGCGCAGGTCTTTTCCATGATCGAGAAGGCAGGCGGGCAGTTTATCGGCAACATTGAGCTGATGGAACCCAAAGACGGCGAAGCGGAACTCGGCATCGCCATCACGGCGGAGAAGCAGGACAAAGGATTCGGAACGGAAGCCATTCCGGCCCTGCTGGCATACGGTTTTAACCGGCTCGGGCTGAAAAGGGTCTGCCTGCGCGTGTTCCCCGAAAACCACAGGGCGATCCGCGTATATGAAAAATGCGGTTTCCGGGAGTACGACCGCAGCGAAAAAGACGTTTACATGGAAATCAGGCGATGATCCGGATATACGGAAGGAGACGGGCCGGGGCCCGTCTCCTTTTCCGTATCTTGTGGTGCCGGAATGCATTGTTTACAAAATATTGCGATTATGTTACAATACCCCGGAAAAGGAGGGAGAGCTGTGTACAGACGTTATTCCCAGATGGGCGACGGCAGTATGCCTCTTTCACAGGTCAACCGGAACCGGATCAAGAATATCCTGATTATGCTGCTGCTGATCGCGCTGGCGGTGCTGCTGGTGATCAGCCTGCCGCTGATGAAGAGCCGGGATGACAACCGCGCGAACTATATCCAGCAGATCCAGAAGGAATGCAAGGAAGCGAATAACGAAACGAACGCGCTCAGCCGGACCGCGGGCGCGGATTCCGCCGCGATCCTTTCCCGCATCCGCAGCAACGTCCATGCCATCCGGGCCATCAACAGCCTGAGCGGCGCCGAAGGGAACCGGCTGCTGGAGGATGAACGGCTGCTGACGCTGCAGAATATGGTGGACCAGTACCTGCAATACCTGACGACAGGCATGGATACGGGCGGATACACGACGAACCTGCAGAATTCACTGGCAGAACTGCAGGAACTGCTGATTGACCTGAAATAAACAGGAACGGAAGCGGGGCTCCCGCTTCTTTTCATATCCGAAAGGGGGAGAAGGCAGTGACCGGCTGGGGAGAAAAACTGGAGGAAAAGATCCGGATGCTGCCGGATTCCCCGGGCTGCTACCTGATGAAGGACAGCAGGGGAGAGATCATCTACGTCGGCAAGGCGGTGAACCTGAAGAACCGGGTCCGGAGCTATTTCCGCGATACCGCCCACACGCCCAAGGTGGCGGCGATGATCGCGCACATTGACGATTTCGACATCCTGCTGTGCGAAACGAACCTGGAAGCGCTGATCCTGGAATGCAACCTGATCAAACTGCACAGGCCTTACTACAACATCCTGCTGAAGGACGACAAACACTATCCCTACCTGAAGGCGGACATGCGGCAGACGTTCCCGCGGCTGGAGATCTGCCGGCGGATGGAGAAGGACGGGGCAAAGTATTTCGGCCCGTATATCGGCGCGAATGCCGTGCGCCAGGTAATCGAGGCGGTGCGGGACGTGTTTCCGATCCGTTCATGCCGCCAGGCGCTGCCGGCGAAGAGCCCGAAACGGCCCTGCATGAACTATGACATCGGCCGCTGCATGGCGCCCTGCGCCGGAAAGTGCACGGAGGAAACCTACCGGGCGATGATGGAGGGCGTGCTGAACTTCCTGGACGGCGACTATGAGAGCGTCGTAAAGAAGCTGAAGGCTGACATGGAAGCCGCCGCCGCGGCAATGCGGTATGAAAAGGCCGCGAAGATCCGGGACAAGATCAAGGACGTGGAGGGCCTGATGGAGCGGCAGATCGCCCTGCGGACCGACCGGAGCGAGCAGGACCTGATCGCCCTGGCGCAGGACGGCCTGGACGCGATGGTTCAGATCCTGTATGTGCGGGGCGGCCGCATGGTGGGCGGGGACCACTTTGCCCTGCCGCGGGAAGGCGGGGAGGACCCGGGCGAGGTCATCGCCTCCTTTATGACCCAGTATTATGAGCAGGCCGGACTGATTCCGCGGAACGTCCTGTGCCAGACGCTGCCGGACGGCGCGGCGGAACAGCTGGAAGCCTGGCTGCGGGAGAAGAAGGGCGCTGCGGTGACCGTGGCGACTCCCCGGCGCGGGGAAAAGCACGAGCTGGTGCAGCTGGCCGCGAAGAACGCGGAGGACGCGCTGCTGAAGCGGAACGCCCGGCGCACGGTGCATGAGGAGCGCACCGTGGAGGCGGCGAAGAACCTCGGAAAGATCCTGGGGATGGACCGTTATCCCCGGCGGATCGAAGGCTATGATATCTCGAACACCCAGGGCGTCCAGAGCGTGGCCGCGATGGTCGTGTTCATTGACGGTGAACCGGCGAAAAAGGAATACCGCCATTTCCGCATCAAAACCGTGGAGGGCGCGAACGACTTTGCCTCCCTGTATGAGACGCTGAGCCGGCGCTATGCCCACGCGGCAAGGGAAACGGAAGAAGGCGCGGAACAGGGCAAGTTTACGGATCTGCCCGACCTGATCCTGATCGACGGCGGCCCGCAGCAGCTGCGCTTTGCCCGCCAGGCGATCCTGGACCTGGGCATGGAGCCGCCGGCGATGTTTGGCCTGGCGGAGCGGCTGGAGGAGATCTGGCTGCCGGACGCGGCGGAACCGATCCTGCTGGATCACCGTACGCCGGAACTGCAGCTGGTGCAGCGGGTGCGGAACGAGGCGCACCGCTTCGGCATTATCCACCACCGGGCGCTGCGCGGGAAGGCGTCCATCCATTCGCAGCTGGAGGACATTCCCGGCATTGGCCCGGCGAGGCGCAGGGCCCTGCAGAAAGCCTTCGGCAGCCTGAAGGCGATCCGCGCCGCGGACGCGGACGCCCTGGCCGCCGTACCGGGCATGAACCGGGCCGCGGCGGAGGCTGTGAGGGCCTGGGCGGAGAAAAAATAAGGCTTGCGATACAATATCAATTCATGAGATAATAAATTGTTAAGGGTTGCAGAAAAACGAAAGGAGATTTCTCCGTTCCGCCTGCGGCCCCGGCCGGAATGACATCCTGCGGCGGGAACTATCCCGAACGCGCGGGATGTTGTTTCAGACTGTGAACGGAAGGGGGAATCCGTATGGCGACTGCGCTTTGGGTCAGGACGATCCGCCATCACCGGACGGACCGGCAGACAACGGTGCCCTGCGCCCGGGCGGACGCCCATGAGGCGCTGCACGAAGCCTGCCACGAGCTGGACCTTTCCGAACCCATCTGGCTGGACAAGAACGAGCGGGAATGGGAAGAGTTCGGCATGACCCGTTTCCTGCCGGACGCTTTTTTTGAAGAGGTCGATTTTGAACGGCTGGAGATCGAATACATTGACCCGGACGCCCCGAAGAAAAAGAGCCGGGATCCGCGGAACGCGTTCTGACAATGCACAATGCACAATGCACAATGCATAATGCACAATGCATAATGCACAATGAATAATGCACAATGAATGACTGATAACAGGAAAAGGGACATATGAAACAGAGAGTTTATGAGCTGATCGATTCATACCGGGAGCAGTACGTGGAGACGCTTCAGCGTTGGATCCGGATCCCGTCCGTGAAGGGCGAAGCGGAGGACGGCGCGCCCTTCGGCCGGGAGGTCCGCAGGATGCTGGACACGGCGTCGGCGGACGCGAAGGCGCTGGGATTTGACGTGCGGGAGTTTGACGGCTACGCCTGCGACGTGACGCTCGGCGGCGCGGAGGAAAAGATCGCCGTGCTGGGCCACCTGGACGTGGTGCCGGTCGGGGACGGATGGACGAAACCGCCCTTCGACGCCCTGATCGAGAACGGCCGGATCTATGGCCGGGGCACGAACGACGACAAAGGGCCGGCGCTGGCCGCGCTCTTCGCAATGAAAGCCATCCGCGACGCAGGAATCCCGCTGAAGAAGGGCATCCGCCTGATTCTCGGCTGCGATGAGGAAAGCGGCTGGGAGGACATGGCGTATTACGGCGCGCATGAACAGATCCCGGACGTGGGTTTCAGCCCGGACGCGAGCTTCCCGCTGATCAACACGGAAAAGGGCATGCTCGGGCTGGAGCTGCGGGCGCCCGCGGCGGAAGGCGGCCTGAAGATCCTGGAGTTCGCCACCGGCGACCGGGTGAACGTGATTCCCGGGGAATGCAGGGCGCTGGTTGAAGGCAATGCCGATACAGCCGCCCGGGTGAAAGCATACGCGGAAAGAACCGGCCTGCCCTATACGGCGGAAACGACGGACAGGGGCGTGCTGATCACGGCTACGGGCATTCCCGGGCACAGCGCCTATCCGGAAGGCAAGCGGAACGCCATCGGAATGATGCTCCTGCTGCTGAAGGAGCTCGGCGCGGAGGGTCCCGTCGCGACGCTGGCGGAGGCTGTCGGCCTGGAAAGCGACGGAAAGAGCCTGGGCTGCGCCTGCCGGGACGAGGTTTCCGAAGGGCTGACCTGCAACATGGGCATCCTGCGGCTGGAAAACGGCGCCTGGTACGGAACGCTGGACATGCGCTGCCCGGTGACCGCGGACCAGGAAAAACTGCGGGACAGCGCCATTGCCCGCCTGCCGGGGTTCAGCGTGGAGACCGCGACGATGAAGCCGCCGCACCATGTGCCGGCGGAGAGCGAACTGGTGACGAACCTGCTGGCGGCCTATGAGGAAGAAACCGGCCTGGAAGGAAAGCCGATGTCCACCGGCGGCGGCACCTACGCGAAGGTGCTGAAGCAGGGGGTGGCGTTCGGGGCGCTGTTCCCGGACGAGGAGGACCTGGCGCACCAGGCGGACGAATATGAGGAGATCGACCGGCTGATGCTGGCCATGAAGATCTACGCGAACGCCTTGATTCGCCTCGCGAGCGAATCAATGAATAATGAACAATGAATAATGAATAATTAAGACTTATCCAATCGTAACTGACCGGAGTATCAAGAGAGAGAAAAACCATACAGGAGAAGAAAAATGATCACAGTAAGCAACGTATCCCTGACTTTCGGCGGACAGAAGCTGTTTTCCGGCGCGGACCTGAAGTTCCTGCCCGGCAACTGCTACGGCATCATCGGCGCGAACGGCGCGGGAAAGTCCACGTTCCTGAAGATCCTGAGCGGGGAACTGGAACCCACAACCGGTTCGGTGGCCATTCCGCCCACGGAGCGCATGAGCACCCTGAAACAGGACCAGTTCATGTATGACGCCTATCCGGTCATGGATACGGTCATCATGGGCAACCAGCGCCTGTACGACATCATGAAGGAAAAGGACGCGCTGTACGCCAAGCCGGATTTCAGCGAGGCGGACGGCGAGAAGGCCGCGGAGCTGGAAGGCGAGTTCGCCGAGATGGACGGCTGGAATGCGGAGAGCGACGCCGCGACGCTGCTGACCGGCCTGGGCATTCCCGCGGAGGAGCACACGATGCTCATGGGCGAACTGCAGGCGGGCGACAAGTTCAAGGTGCTGCTGGCGCAGGCGCTGTTCGGCAATCCGGATATCCTGCTGCTGGACGAACCGACCAACAACCTGGACAACCGTTCCGTCGCCTGGCTGGAGGATTTCCTGATGGACTTCCCGGGCACCCTGATCGTGGTCAGCCACGACCGGTGGTTCCTGAACAACGTATGCACGCACATTGTGGATATCGACTACAACCAGGTCAAGCTGTACGTGGGCAACTACGACTTCTGGTATGAATCCAGCAAGATCATGCAGGCCCTGATGAACGACCAGAAGAAGCGCCGCGAAGACAAGATCCGGGAACTGCAGGCCTTCATCCAGCGGTTTTCCTCCAACAAGTCCAAGGCGAAGCAGGCCACCAGCCGCAGGAAGCTGCTGGACCAGCTGACCATTGAGCAGATGCCGGCGTCCAGCCGCCGCTATCCCTGGGTGGCGTTCACGCCCGACCGGGAAGCCGGCAAGGACATCCTGCAGGTGACGGACCTGAACTACACCCAGGACGGGGTGCAGCTGCTGAAGAACGTCTCCTTCCTGGTGACCAAGGGCCAGAAGATCGCCCTGGTGGGGAACGAGCAGGCGCAGACCGCGCTGTTCCGCATCCTGGCGGAGGAGATCCAGCCGGACAGCGGCACGGTGAAGTGGGGCGTAACGATTTCCACGAGCTATTTCCCGAAGGACAACAGCAAATTCTTTGACGGCTGCGACCTGAACATGATGCAGTGGTTCGCCCAGTATTCCCCGGAACAGCTGGAAACCTACATGCGCGGCTTCCTGGGGCGGATGCTCTTCAGCGGGGACGACGTGTACAAGCCCGTGAGCGTCCTCTCCGGCGGCGAGAAGGTTCGCTGCATGCTGAGCCGGATGATGCTTTCCGGCGCGAATTTCCTGATGCTGGACCAGCCGACGAACCACCTGGACCTGGAATCCATCACCGCCGTGAACAACGGACTGATCAATTTCCCGGGCAACGTGATCTTCACCAGCCAGGACCACCAGTTCATCTCGACCATCGCGGACAGGATCATTGAAATCCGCCCGGACGGCACCATCGCGGACTATCTGTGCAACTATGAGGAATACCTCGAGAAATTGAAGGAAACGTTTGCACAGGGAAAACAAGTATGATATACTAAAAAAAGACCGTATAAGTACGGACAAATTTGACAGAAGGAGAATGCTCCATGAAATTCGGCCATTTTGACGATAAGGCGCGCGAGTATGTTATCGAGACGCCGCGGACCCCGTATCCCTGGATCAACTACCTCGGCTGTGAGAAATTCTTCGGCATCATCAGCAACACTGCCGGCGGATACTGCTTCTATCGGGACGCTCGCCTGCGCCGGATCACCCGTTACCGGTACAACAACATGCCGGTGGACAACGGCGGCCGGTATTTCTATATCAATGACAACGGGACGGTCTGGAATCCCGGGTGGAAGCCCGTCAAGACGGAGCTGGACGAGTATTCCTGCCGCCACGGCATGGGCTACACGGTCATCACCGGCAAGAAGAACGGCCTGAAGGCCTCCCAGAAGAGCTTCGTGCCCATGGGCTACGACGCCGAGGTGCACCAGATCACCCTGACGAACGAATCCGGCGCCGCGAAGGACGTTATCCTGACCAGCTTCGTGGAGTTCTGCCTGTGGAACGCGCAGGACGATATGCTGAACTTCCAGCGCAACTTCTCCACCGGCGAAGTGGAAGTGGAAGGCAGCGTCGTCTACCACAAGACCGAATACCGGGAGCGCCGGAACCACTATTCCTTCTACGCGGTGAACACCCCCGTGGACGGATTTGACACCGACATGGAAACCTTCCTGGGCATGTACAACGGATTTGACGCGCCGCAGGCCGTCATGACCGGGAACATGGGCAACTCCGTCGCCTCCGGCTGGCAGCCGATGGCGGCCCACCAGATCAAAGTGCATCTGGAAAAGGGAGAAGAAAAGAAATACAACTTCGTGCTGGGCTATGTGGAGCTGCCCGTCGAAGAAAAATGGGAAAAGAAGGGCGTCATCAACAAGAAGCCCGCGAAGGAAATGCTGGCCGCCCTGTCCTCCGACGAGAACGTCGACAAGGCCTTCAACGACCTGAAAGCCCACTGGGACAACCTGCTGAGCGCCTATACGCTGTCCTCTTCCGAGGAAAAGCTGAACCGGATGGTCAACATCTGGAATCCCTACCAGTGCATGGTAACCTTCAACATGAGCCGGTCCACCTCCATGTTCGAGAGCGGCATCGGCCGCGGCATGGGCTTCCGCGATTCCAGCCAGGACCTGCTGGGCTTTGTGCACCAGATCCCGGAACGCGCCCGCGAGCGCATCCTGGACATCGCCGCGACCCAGTTCCGCGACGGCGGCTGCTATCACCAGTACCAGCCCCTGACCAAGAAGGGCAACAACGACATCGGCGGCGGCTTCAACGACGACCCGCTGTGGCTGATCGCCGGCACGGCGGCTTATATCAAGGAGACCGGGGACTTCGGCATCCTGGACGAGCCGACGGCTTACGACTGCAATCCGGACGACTGCGGAACGCTGCTTGAGCACCTGGAAGCGAGCTTCATGCACGTCGTCAACAACCGCGGACCGCACGGCCTGCCGCTGATCGGCCGGGCCGACTGGAACGACTGCCTGAACCTGAACTGCTATTCCGATACGCCGGATGAGAGCTTCCAGACCTTCTCCAACCCGAACGCGCCGGACGAACGCGTGGCCGAGTCTGTCCTGATTGCCGGCATGTTCGTGTCCATCGGGCCGGAACTGATCGCGATCGAGCGCCGCAGGGGCGATAACGCCAAGGCCGACGCTTATCAGAAGGAAATCGACGCCATGACTGCCGCCATCGAGAAGGACGGCTGGGACGGCGAATGGTTCGTGCGCGCCTACGACGCCATGGGCAACAAGGTGGGCAGCAAGGAGTGCGAGGACGGCAAGATCTTCATCGAGTCCCAGGGCTACTGTGTAATGGCCGGCGTCGGCGTGGAGAACGGCAAGGCCGAGAAAGCGCTGGAAAGCGTCCATAAGATGCTCGAGACAGAACACGGTATCGTGCTGCTGCAGCCCGCCTACAGCGAGTACCACCTGGAGCTGGGCGAAGTCAGCTCCTATCCGCCGGGATATAAAGAAAACGCCGGCATCTTCTGCCACAACAATCCCTGGATCATCGCGGCAGAGACCGTGGTGGGCCACGGCGACCGCGCCTTCGACCTGTACAGCCGGATCGCTCCCGCCTGGCGCGAGGAGATCTCCGACCTGCACAAGATGGAGCCCTACGTCTACAGCCAGATGATCGCCGGCAAGGACGCGAAGAACTTCGGCCAGGCCAAGAACAGCTGGCTGACCGGTACCGCGGCCTGGAACTTCTACGTCATCAGCAACTACATCCTCGGCATCAAACCCGACTGGGACGGCCTGAAGATCGATCCCTGCGTCCCGCATACCTGGGACGGCTACAAGGTCAGCCGCCGCTTCCGCGGAGCGATGTACGACATTGAGATCAAAAATCCGGACCATGTCTGCCGCGGCGTGAAGAAAGTGACCGTTGACGGAAAAGAGATCAGCGGCAACGTGCTGCCGGCCTTCGGCGACGGAAAGACCCACAAGGCGGAAATCATCCTCGGATAAAAAGTTTTCAGGACCCGGGAGAGCATGCTCTCCCGGGCTTTTTGCACCTTCAGTTGTGAAAAAATGGTCATAAAATTTCCAAAAATCACAAAAACAGGCAGGAATCCGGAAAAGGGCGTCGAAATCTATATACCAGAAAGACAAATGAAAGGGTGTGGTGCCGATGGCACACGATCTTTCACAGAAAGGCTGACAGCGATGAAAGTCCTTCTGTGAGAATTCAGGATCCATTAATTTGAAAGGAGCCCATCGGATATATGAAACTTTCGATTCAGGCACGCAACATGTCGGTCAGCCCGGCAATCACCCAGCGGATAGAGAAGAAGACGGAAACCATGGGCAAGTATCTCTGGCCGGAAACAGAGATGCTGGTCAAGATGAGAAAGGAGAAGGACGACCGGCGGGTGGTTGAGATCACCGTCCCCATGGGAAAGAACGTGATCCTGCGCAGCGAGTCTTCCGCGGACGACAACCTGTTCCTCGCCATTGACAAGGCGCTGGCAAAGATGGAACGGCAGATCCGCAAACACCGGACCAAGCTGGGCAAGAACCTGAGGGAAGAGATCCCGGACGTACCGGAATACATTGAGGAAGGAACAGAGGCAGAAGAGAAAGAGAGAAAGGTGGTCAAGCATAAGACCTTCCCGGTCAGGCCCATGAGCGTCGAGGACGCCGCGATCGAAATGGAACTGCTGGGGCACAGCTTCTTCGCCTTTGTGAATATAGACACAGACCGGACCAACGTCCTGTACCTGAGAAAGGACGGGGACCTGGGTCTGCTGGAGCCGGAAGCATAACCAGGACATCAACGTTCGGATGGCAAATCAGGAAACGGCGGTATGCGCAGACAGCATGAGGATTCCGAAGACCGGAGCCATGCACATCAGACGCGATTAGCGAAGCAGGCATCAGGCCGTAACAGGGAACCCTGAGATCCGAACGAACAACCTGACCCGGGGCCGCAGGTGCGGCCCCACTTTTTTATGCCTCCGGCAGGAAAAACCGGACTGTCCCGGCGGCAACAGTCCGCAGCCCGGGACAGAGAATGTTTTCTTGCCTGAACGCTCCAAATTTGTTATAATATTTGTTATGTAAGCCACGGGAGGGGGCACGGCCGTGAGGTGCAGCTGCAAGGAGTGCGGGACCTACATGATCCAGGCGGAAAGCGACCGCCTGGGCTGCGTCTGCCCGGAATGCGGATACCGCTGCAACGACTGCCTGGGCACGGATACCATGGTGAGCCGGGAACGGCTGAAGGAACTGGCCTTCGATCCACGGTTCAACCCGGAGAACCTGGCGGCCTCCTTTGAAGATACGGAAGACGAAGAATGGTACGACGACGGAGGATACGAACGATGAAGTGGTTCCTGGATGTGCTGCGCGGCATGGTGATCGGCCTGGCCAATGTGATTCCGGGCGTTTCCGGCGGCACGATGATGGTCTCCATGGGGATCTATGACAAGCTGATCTGGAGCATCAACAACCTGTTCAAAAAGTTCAAGGAATGCTTCAGGATCCTCCTGCCGTATCTGGTCGGGATGCTGCTGGCGATCGTCCTGGGCTCGTTCGCGCTGAAGGCTGCCTTCAAAAACTATCCGCTGCCGACCAACACGCTGTTCATCGGCCTGATCCTGGGCAGCCTGCCCTTCATCTTGAAGGAGATGAAAGGGGAGAAGATCGGCTGGCAGGGTGTGCTCGCCTTTGTGCTGCTCTTCGCGCTGGTCGTGTTCCTGAAAGCCATTGAGGCAAACAATGTCACGAAGATTTCCCTGAACATCGGCACGGTCCTGCTCATGCTTGTCCTCGGCGCAATCTGCTCCGCCGCCATGGTGATTCCGGGCGTCAGCGGCAGCATGATCCTGAAAACCCTCGGGTATTATGAACCTGTCGTGACGGAAGCGATCCCCGGACTGATCAGGGGCGTCTCCTCCGGCGACTGGTCCTCGGCGCTGCAGAGCCTCGGCATTCTCCTGCCCTTCGGAATCGGCATCGTGGCCGGCATCTTCGGCATCGCCAAGCTGATCGAGGTGCTGATGAAAAAGTGGAAGGGCCGGACTTACTGCGGTATCCTGGGCATGGTGCTGGCGTCCCCCGTCGTCATCCTGATGGACACTTCCATTTATGAAGGCTTCAACTGGATCATCTGCGCGGTTTCGGTGATCGCGCTGGCGCTCGGCGTCCTGATCGCCATGAAGCTGGGCGACAAGCCGGAGTCCGCGAAAGAGTAAAGAAGAGAACGGCAGATAAATTTAGGACAGCCGGCTGCATCATTCTGAGCCGGCGGGAGGGATTTGTACAATGTATTTGCAGATTGACAAACGGGATGAAACAAGGACCGCGGTCATCGAGGATACGGGAAACACCTATACATTCGGTGACCTGAAGGCTTTTGCCGGTGAATTCGGGGAATGGATCCCCGCCCGGAAACTGATCTTTATCCTCTGCCAGAACACGATGGGCGCCATTGCCGCCCATATCGCCTCCATAGAGAACCGGATCGTCCCGCTGATGATCAGCTGCCATATGGACGCCGCGCTGAGGGATCATCTTATTGAGACATACCATCCGGAGTACCTGTGGGCTCCCGAATGGATGGCCGCAGATCTCGGCGGCGAAGCGCTGGCCCGGAAATACGAATACGTACTGATCAAAACAGAATATACCTCGCCGGAACTCTATGAGGACCTGGCGATGCTGCTTACCACTTCCGGATCGACGGGAAGCCCGAAACTGGTGAGGCACTGCTACCGCAACCTGTACGCCAACGCGCAGAACGTTGCGGCATTCTTCGGTTTTACGCCCGAGGACAGGCCGCTGATTGACCTGCAGCTTCACTATACGATGGGCCTGAACGTTGCCTGCAGCAACCTGTACGCCGGCGCGACCCTGGTCATGACGACGCTGAACGCCATGCAGAAGCGCTACTGGGATTATTTCAGCGAGCAGCGCGTTACAAACATCACCGGCGTTCCCTACAACTATGAGATCCTGAAGAAACTGAAATTCTTCCGCAAGGACTGGCCGGACCTGCGCATCCTGGCCGAAGGCGGCGGACGGCTGACGGACGACCTGTTCCGGGAAGTGGCCGCCTACGCCAGGGATCACGGGAAGCAGTTCTTCGCCACCTTCGGGACGTCCGAGACGACCGCCCGCCTGGCCTACCTGAATCCGGAATACGCGCTGGAGAGGACGGGCAGTATCGGAAAGGCGATCCCCAACGGCCGCCTGAGCCTGATCGACGACGAAGGAAACGAGATCGAAGAGACGGAAGCCACGGGAGAAATGGTCTACCAGGGCGAGAACGTTACGCTCGGATACGCGATCTGCGCGGAGGACCTGACCAAGGGAGACGAGCGCCACGGCGTCTACCGCACCGGAGACCTGGCGCAGCGGGACAAGGACGGGTTCTATTACATCATCGGGCGGAAGTCCAGATTCCTGAAGCTCTACGGTTACCGGGTCGGCCTGGATGAAAGCGAGCGGCTGATCCGGAAGGAATTTGAGATCGAATGCGCCTGCGCCGGCGACGACAAAAGAATGGTGATCTATGTCACCAAACCCGGCATGGAAACAGAGATCCGCAGGTTCATCGCGGAAAAGACAAAAATCCTGGTCTCCGCCTTTGAGGTCAGGGTGATCCCCGAGATTCCCAAGAACGAGGTCGGGAAAATCCTATACAGCAAACTGGGGCAGTAATACAGCGCTGTTCGCTTCGGTCGGCAGGGCAGGCATCCGCCGGACGGATGCCCCGCAGAGAAGAATAAACCATGGGAGGCAAACAAATTGATTAACAATATTACAACCTGGCTGGATGAAGTGGCGGAACGTTTTCCGGACAAAACCGGATACGCTGACGAGGAGAAGACCCTGAGCTTTTCCCAGATGAGAAACGCAGTCATTTCCACCGCGTACAGGATCTATGAACGCGGGCTGTTCAAAAAGCCCGTCGCCGTTTTCATGGAAAAAGGCGTGGACGCGCTTTCCGCGATGTTCGCGACGGCGTACAGCGGAAACTTCTACACCCCGATCGATATCCACATGCCCGCGGCCAGGGTGCAGAAGATCCTGGAGATCCTGCAGCCCGCCCTGATCATTACCAAGGACGCCCTGCTGGAGCAGTGGCAGGCGACGGCAACGGACGATATCCCGTGCATCACCCTTCAGGAGCCCGCCGCCCTGTCCGACGCACAGATGCAGGCGCTGCTGGCCCAGAGGGAGCGGTGCTGCGATACGGACCTGCTCTATGTGCTGTTCACTTCCGGCTCCACCGGAACGCCCAAGGGCGTCACGATCTGCCATCAGTCCGTTGTGGACTATATCGATTTTATCGTTAAAACCTTCGGATTCACCGAGAAGGACAGCCTCGGGAACCAGGCGCCTTTCTATTTCGACAATTCCATCCTGGATATATACACTTCCCTGAAGACGGGCGCTTCCCTCTATATCATTCCCGAAAAGCTGTTCGCCTGGCCGATCCCCCTGCTGGAGTACCTGGAGCAGAATCATATCAACTGCATTTTCTGGGTTCCGACAGCCCTGATCTTCCTGTCCAAGCTCCGCGCACTGAAGAGCAAGGACATGTCCGGCGTGCTGACAAAAATCCTCTTCTGCGGCGAAGTGATGCCGAACAAGCACCTGAACTACTGGAGGAAATACATCCCCGACGCCCTGTATGCCAACCTGTACGGGCCGACGGAAATCACGGACGCGTGCACCTATTATATTGTGGACCGTGAGTTCTCGGACGAGGAACCGCTGCCCATCGGCATTCCGATGAAGAATACGGATATCCTCGTCCTGAATGAGAAGGATGAACTGGTTACGGACGAAGCGGGCGGAAGCGGAGAACTCTGCGTCCGCGGAACATCCCTGTCCAAGGGCTACTACCGCAATCCGGAAAAGACGCAGGCCGCCTTTGTCCAGAATCCGCTCAACCAGGCCTATCCCGAGGTGATCTACCGCACAGGAGACGTCGTTAAATACAACGACCGCGGAGAAATCCTTTACCTCTCCAGGAAGGATTTCCAGATCAAGCATCTCGGTTACCGCATTGAACTGGGCGAGATCGAGACCGCGGTGTCCTCCATTCCGGAGATCTCCCTGAACTGCTGCCTGTATGACGACAAACGGGACAAGCTGGTGCTCTTTATTGAAGGGGATATGCAGCTTGAAGAGATCCAGAACAGGATCAGCAGCATCATCCCGGAATACATGCAGCCCAACCGCCTGATCTGCATGGAGAAGATGCCGCTGAACGCCAACGGCAAGATTGACCGCGTCGCGCTGAAACAGATGATCTGACGGCGGCACCGCAAAACCCGACTGCTGCTCACCGTTCCCGGCAACGGGATTGTGATAACAAATGAGAAGGAGAATAAAACAATGGAAAAACTGCTTGAGATCCTGGAGGAAATTAAACCCGGTTTTGATTTTACCGGTCATACCGACCTGGTGGAAAACGGCGACCTGGATTCCTTTGACGTCATTTCCCTGGTCAGCGAACTGAACGAAGCTTTTGACATCGACATTCCTGTCGAGGACATCGTTCCGGAAAACTTCAATTCCGTGGAAGCCATGATGGCCCTGATCAACGCTCAGCTGGAGGATTGATTTCTTGCAACACGTATCCAACCTGGAAGAGTACCAGTCCCTGGTGAAGAAGAACAGGAACGAAAAGAAGGCAAAAAAGACAAACTGCCTTCTGTTTCCGGACGCCATCCAGAGATATATCGACTACGGACGGTTTTTCTACGAGGAGCAGGAAGCCGGCATCTTCTTCTTTGCGGATGAGGACAGGTATTATCAGGCGTGGTTTTACCTGAATCCGGAGATCCCTGCGGAAAAACGGAAATGGGACAAACCCGTCCTGGTCCAGCACTATTACACGGAAAAGAACCGCGACCGCGACCAGGATGTGTACGCCCAGCTGGAAGCCGCAGGCTTCAGGCATATGGACACGATGCAGCATTTCCTGGCGGACTCGGAAAAGGCAATCCGGAAAATCCAGCCGCTGGCGCGATATGCGGAAAAGATGATGGAGGAGAACGGCTTCACATACCGCCCGCCGGAGGATTCGGAACTGCCGCTGGTGGATCAGCTGCTGGATATGACGCCTGAACTTCCGTACTACCTGCTGGACTGGCACAGCCGGAAAGAATTGGATGAGATGAGGGAAGAGGGAAGATTTGCCGGCATTTTCAATAAAACCGGAGAGCTGTGCGCCGCGCATATGTTCTTTGTTTCCGGAAACATACTGAACGGCTGGGTGGTCGTCAAGGAAGAATACCGGGAAGTATACGGCATGAGTGTTTTCCTGAAAAACAAAACAATGAACTATGCGATAGAGCATCACTGCGTTCATTCCGGCTGGATAGACCTGAAGAATACTGTTTCCAGACGGTATCACCAAAGTGCCGGATATACGGCGGACGACCGTTTCCTTGACAACTGGGTGTGCTGACCGGCAGCACAGGGATTTATTTTTCCACAAGGAGAATGGAAGATGACGGGTTTTCAGTTTGACAACATCAGGATCGCGGGAATCGCAAGCGCGGTTCCCTCAAAAACAGTAAAGAGCGAAGAATACTATGCCGCCTTTGGCGAATCCGCAGTCAGGAAGACTGTCGAGACGACCGGAGTTGAAAGCAGGCATATCACTTCAGAATATCAAACCGCTTCAGATCTCGGCTTTGCCGCGGCTGAAAACCTCCTGAACGGGAAGCAGATCGACAGGGATTCCATCGGAGTGCTGATTTTCGGCGGGCATTGCGGCGATTACCGGAAACCCGCAACTGCGGCTGTTCTGCATAAACGGCTGGGCCTGCGCCTGGAATGCGCCGCTTTTGACGTGGGACTCGGATGCTCGGCTTTCGTTTACTGTATCCAGATCGGCGCCGCGATGCTTAACGCATCCTCTTTTTCCCGCGCGCTGGTCATTGTCAGTGAAACGACGTCCAAGATGGTATATCCCGACGACAGATCCCTTGAGATGATCGTCGGAGACGGCGGATCAGCCATCCTGCTTGAGAAAACGGCATACAGCAGTTCCATCTCCGGCAGGTTATACACAGACGGCTCGGGATACCGGGCAATTATCGTACCGGCCGGAGGGTTCAGAAACCAGAACGCCGGCAACGAGCCGATCGTATGGCGGGACGGAAACCCGAGAACGCCCTATAACACATATATGGACGGGATGGAGGTTTTCAACTTCACCCTGACAAAAGTTCCGCAAAGCATCCGCGCGTTCCTGGATGAATCCGGCCAGACGATCGACCAGTTTGACTGCCTGGCGTTTCATCAGGCGAACAAGCTGATCCTTCAGCAGCTGGCCAGGAAACTGAAAGTGGATTTTTCCAGAGTTCCGTACTGCCTTGACAGATACGGCAATATCGGAGGGGCAACGATTCCGCTGCTGCTTTCGGATAAATACGGAGACATGAAAGAAAAACAGGACCTTCGAGTTCTTTGCTGCGGATTCGGCGTAGGGCTGTCCTGGGGAATACTGACAGCAACGATCAATACGGAAGATATTCTTCCGATACAGGAAACGGATGAAGTGTTCTCTGAGGGAATTATCAATACCCCTGAAGACCTGACGAAAGGTTAAGACGGTTATGAGCAGTGTTATTGACCTGAGCAATAAAACAATCATGATCACAGGCGCGTCATCAGGAATCGGCGCGGCGACAGCTCTGGCCTGCAGCCGTGCCGGAGCGAAGACCATATTGATCGCCCGGGATTATGACAGGCTCTCAAAGGTACGGGAATCACTGGAAGGAAACAACCACAGTATTTATTCCGTTGACCTGACAAAAGTCGATGAGATTGAAAACGCAGTCAGGGACATTATTGCAGAAAACGGACCCATTGACGGTTTTGTCCACAGCGCGGGCGGAAAAAGAAGGATCGTTCCCCTCAGGGTCCTGAAACCGGACGCTTTTCATGAAGGCGTAACCATCTATCTTAACTCATTTATTGAACTGTGCAGATGCATCACCAAACGGAACCATTACAATCCGGGGCTAAGCATCGTGGGCGTTTCTTCAGCGTTATCAAGCCTGGGCGTCACAGGAAGAACCGACTACTGCGCGGCCAAGAGCGGGATGAATTCGGCTGTCAAGTGCATGGCCAAAGAACTGGCCGCGAATATGATCAGGGCGAACGTGGTCTGCCCCGGAATGGTCAATACGGAAAGAGCCCAGAATTATAACAGCTTCGGGAAAGCGAGCCAGGATGACACTGAAATCATGAACCGGCAGTTCCTGGGCGTATGTGAACCTGAGGATGTGGCAAACGCAGTCCTTTTCCTGCTTTCAGACCTGTCAGCGAAGATTACCGGAAGCAGCATCATTGTGGACGGCGGACTGCTATTATCATAAACCAATGAAAAGACTACGACAGGAGGTATAACCCATGACCAATTATGAAAAGTACAAAGAGGCGTTTGCCGAGGCTTTTGAGGCTGATCCGGATGTGGTTGAATCATTTGAGTTCCTCAAGGCCGAGGGATGGGATTCAATCGGACATATGGCGTTGATCGCATTGCTTGAACAGAGCTTTGATATTGAATTCAGCCCGGAAGAGATCCTGTCCATCACTTCATTCAACGCGGGGAAAGAACTGCTGTCACAGAAAGGGATCTCATTTAATTGACCGGATGACAGATCAGGCTGAAACACCTGATGTCAGGCAGCGGATCACGGCATTGCTGTAGTATTCCGAGTATCAGTTCCTTACATTTGCTGCGTTTGCGGGAGAAAAGATGAAAACATTGATTGATTTGTCAGGCAGAAGGATTATTGTAACAGGCGCGTCTTCCGGAATAGGAAAAGCGACTTCAATACTGTTATCCAGGCTTGGCGCGCAGGTAATAATGGTTGCCCGAAGGGAAGAAAAGCTGGCGGAAGTATCCTGCCTTCTGGAGGGCAGCAATCATTCCTATTATGTCGCGGACCTGAGCAATGTTGATCAGATTGAAGGCCTGGTAAAGCAAATAGCAAACGAATGCGGGAAAATAGACGGACTGGTTTATTCCGCGGGTATAAGCGTGAATAATCCGATCAACCTGTCCAAACCGGAAAAAGTCCGGGATGTATTCATGATTAATTTCTTTGGCTTTTACGAAATGGTTCGCCAGGTGACAAAGAAGACGGTTTACAATCCCGGAATGAGAATCGTAGGCATTTCGTCATCCGCGTCTTTGATGGGATCAAAAGCCCAATCCATTTACGCTGCCTCCAAAGGCGCAATGAATTCGGCCATACGCAGTCTCGCACATGAATTAAGCGACAGGCAGATCTGCGTAAACGCGGTAGCGCCCGGCATGACGGCGACAGAAATGTATGAGAACTATCTGCAGCGATACGGAGGAAAAGAAGGGGAAAGCAACCAGAGGCTGATGGAAAGGCAGTACCTTGGACTGATTGGCCCGGAGGATGTCGCAAACGCAATTGCTTTTCTTATGAGCGACGCAGCCAGGTTTATAACGGGTGTTGTTCTTCCGGTGGACGGCGGAATGACATCATGCTGACGTTTCCTGAAAGTCATTGATGATCCATGCGGATGAGCATTATGACGACGGATTTCCCGAAGAGTGAAAGAGCATAAATGGAGATTATTACGCTGACGGATGACTATGCGGGAATGAATACCTACGTAGTCCGTGAAGGGGACCATTGCTTTTTCATCGATCCCATCCGGTCCGATGAACTCCGGAAGGCAGCGGATCACTGCACAGCGGACTTTGCGATCCTGACCCATGAGCATTACGATCATATCCGGGGAGTCAATGGTATCAGGAAACAATACCCGGGGTTGCAGATCCTGTGCGGCCGACACGCGGAAAAGGGCCTGACGGACGAATCTGTAAATATGTCGAAGTATATGGTATATTTACTTACGGTCATCCCCTTCGGAAACGGAAAGGCAGAAGAGAATTGCCATTACACCTGCTCGGCCGACAGAACATGCGGAGATGAGGAGATTATCCCCTGGGAAGGCCATCAGCTGTACATCCGGGAAACTCCGGGACACTCTGCGGGGAGCATTTCCATTCTGGCGGACGGACAGTTCCTGTTCTCAGGAGATGTGATCTTTAAGGACTATCCGACCGCCACAAGGCTTCCGGGGGGAAGCACAAAGAAGTGGAACGAAATCACAAAACCGTGGCTTGAAGGGCTTCCGCAGGACATCATGGTATACCCGGGCCATACGGAGCCGTTCCTGCTGAAGCAGAGATATCAGAAATGACATGATCGGACCAGTCCGATAATGATATGAGAAAACGGAAGGAGAAAAAACAATGACTAACGCTGAAAAAATCGCGAAACTGGAAGAGACCTGGGAAATGGACGAAGGAACGCTGAAAGAGGAAACTGCGCTGGAAGACGTTGATGAATTTGATTCCATGGGCAAGCTTTCCCTGATCGTCCTGTGTGATGAAGAATTTTCAAAGCGGCTTGACGGAGAAACCATCCGCGGATTCAAAACCGTGAAGGATATCCTGGATTTCATGGGATAATACGGAGGTTTCAGGCAAGACTGCGGCCGGCAGGCATGCCGGCCGTATCCCTGAGTGAAATGTGGCGGAGGGATGAGCCCTATGTGGGAACCAAAGTACAGAGACACTCTGATCCAAAAACGAAGACAGGCTGAGGCCGGCGGCGGGGAAAGGCGTATCGACAGCCAGCACCAGAAAGGGAAGCTGACTGCCCGGGAACGCCTTGCCTGTTTTTTTGACAAAGGCTCCTTTACAGAGATCAATACCCTGGTGGAAGCGGAGCCGGCGTCAATCGGAGACAAGCATGAATCCTGCCCCGGTGACGGCGTTGTCATCGGGTACGGGACGGTGAACGGACGCCGGGTATTCGCGTCCTCACAGGATTTCACCGTGATCGGCGGAACGCTGGGCGAGGCCCACAGCCGGAAGATCTGTCATATCATGGATATGGCGCTGGAAATGAGATCGCCGTATGTCTGTATCAACGATTCGGGCGGAGCGCGCATCGAGGAGGGCATCCGTTCCCTGGACGGGTACAGCGGGATTTTTTACCGCAACACAAAGGCGTCCGGAGTCATCCCCCAGATTTCCGTTATCCTCGGGCCGTGCGCCGGCGGCGCGTGCTATTCCCCCGCCATTACAGATTTCATCTTTATGTCGGAGAATGCGGCGAGGATGTTCATTACCGGACCGGCTGTCGTCAAGGCGATGATCGGCGAGGACGTCACGCCGGAGGAACTGGGCGGCGCAAGGGTGCACGCAACAAAGAGCGGAGTCATCCATTTTTCCTATGACAGCGACAGAAGCTGCCTGGAAGGCGTAAAGAAACTGCTGTCCTACCTGCCTGACAACTGTGAAGAGCTTCCGCCCGTCCAGAACGTCCGGGACAAGGATTATTCAGGCAAACTGGAAGATATTGTTCCGGACAACCAGAGGAAGATCTATGACATGAAGGCTGTGATCGAGGCGATCGTTGACAGCTCGTCTTTCCTGGAAGTCCAGGAAGCCTTCGCAAAAAATATCATCATCGGTTTTGCCCGCCTGTCCGGCAAGGTAATCGGGATTGTGGCAAACAATCCGAAGGGCGGGCTGTCCGGCTCGCTGGATATTGATTCCTCTGAAAAGGCGGCGCGCTTTGTCCGCTTCTGCGACTGTTTCAACATCCCGCTGCTGACGTTGGTGGACGTTCCCGGTTTCCTGCCCGGAACACGCCAGGAACACGGCGGCATTATCCGCCGCGGCGCGAAGCTGCTCTATGCTTATGCGGAAGCGACCGTACCGAAGGTGACGCTCATTGTAAGAAAAGCGTTCGGCGGGGCATATATCGCCATGAACAGCAAAGGAATGGGCGCCGACCTGGTATTCGCCTGGCCGATTGCGCAGACCGCGGTGATGGGCGCCGAAGGCGCCGTGGGCATCATGAGGGGCAAGGAACTGGCCGCCGCCGAGGATCCGGAAACGCTGAAAACCAAATGGATCCAGGAATATGAAGACCAGTATATGACGCCGTATATCGCCGCACGCAAAGGATATATTGACGAAGTGATTCTCCCGGAGGAAACCGGACAGAAACTGCGGGACGCTTTCGATACCCTTTCCAGGAAAGACCGGGGAGAAAACGTGTTCAAGCGGCACGGCAATATCCCGTTATAATCCCGGCAAGTATGGAATGATCACGACAGCAGGGAGCCAGATGATGAAGATTGCGTTTTTGTTCAGCGGGCAGGGCGCCCAGACGCCGGGAATGATGAAGGAACTGGCAGACCGGTTTCCGGCGGCCCGGGAAGTTTTTGATATTGCCGGCAGAACGCTGAACCGGGATATCTATGAACTGTGCATGCAGGGGACCCAGGAAGAACTGAACCTGACGCACAATACGCAGCCATGCGTACTGGCGGCGGACCTGGCCGCCTGTGCTGTCGTCAGATCAACGGGCATTGAACCGGACGCGGTCGCCGGTTTTTCACTCGGCGAATACGCCGCACTGACAGCGTCCGGAGCGATTGCGCCGGAAGAGATATTTCCGCTGATCCAGAAGAGAGCGGATTATATGCAGGAAGCAGTGCCGCAGGGAGAAGGAGCCATGGCGGCCGTGCTGCGCTGCGCCGCGGAGGAAGTGGAGTCCCTCTGCCGGGAAACAGAAGGGTTTGTGGTTCCCGCGAATTACAACTGTCCCGGGCAGATTGTTGTTTCCGGCGAAGCTTCCGCAATTGACAGGCTTCTCCAGACCGGCACCGAGCGGGGGATCCGGATGGTAAAGATCGCTGTCAGCGCGCCTTTCCATTGTGATCTGATGGCGCCCGCCGCGGAGAAACTGGAAAAGGTCCTTGACGGGATCCATATCGGTCAGCCGAACGTTCCGGCATTCATGAATGTGGACGGGCTTCCTGAAACCGAACCGGAGCTTATCCGCAGGAAACTGGTCCTGCAGGCAAAGTCTCCGGTCAGATGGGAGGAGACCATTCGCCGCCTGAGGGACTGGGGCACGGACGTCTTTATCGAGCTTGGGCCGGGAAGCACACTGGCCGGATTCGTCCGGAAAACACTGAAGGGCGAACCGGTACAGATCTTCTCTGTGGACAATGCCGCCGCGCTTGAAAAAGTAACGCAGGCACTGCAGGGAGAACTGTAAAAGCCCTGCCGCAGCGGATCCGGGTACAGGCACGGCCGGAAATGATCATTACGGCCGGCACGCCTGAAACCGGAAAAGAACTGCTGCGAAAAAGAGATAACATTCTGACAACCGGAAGGGAACAATCATGTCGATACTGTCACTGAGCTTTGTAATATTCCTGGCGGCGGCGTTCCTGGTATATTTTCTGACGCCGGGGAAATACCAATGGATCGCCCTGCTTGTGATCTCCTACGTTTTTTACCTGTTCGCGGGAGTCCGGGCCATCATCTTTATCCTGATCACGACGACGACAACTTTCTTCGCGGGCAGATGGATCGGGAAGATCAATGACGAATTTGATGTCGCCGTGGCCAATTACCAGGGCCCGAATCCGAAGATGACCCGGGATGAGAAAAAGGCGCTGAAGGCAGACGAGGACAAACGCAAAAAGCGGATCATGATCCTTGTGATGGTGCTGAACTTCGGCATCCTGCTGGCACTGAAATTCATTAATCCGATCGTGGATGTTATGAACGGATTGTGCGGCCTTGTCGGCCTGAAGTATGAAATACCGCATTTCAGCATGCTTGTTCCGCTGGGCATCTCCTACTATACCTTCCAGAGCATGGGATACATTATCGACCTGTACCGGAGAAAATATAAGCCTTCCAGCCATTTCGGCCATTTCATGCTGTTCCTGTCCTTTTTCCCGCAGCTTGTACAGGGCCCGATCAGCAGATACAACGAGCTGTCTTCCCAGCTGATTGCGCCGCACCGGTTTGAATACACGCGGGTCAAGCACGGGATGGAGCTGGTTGTGTGGGGCCTGTTTAAAAAGCTGGTGATCTCGGACCGGATTGCAATCATTGCTTCCACAGTTTACGGTTCCCCGGACAATTACAAAGGATATTATATTGCGGTTGCAATGGTGATCAGCTCGATTCAGCTGTATACTGATTTTTCGGGCGGAATCGATGTGATGAGGGGCGTTGCGGAAGCCTTTGGAATCATTCTGCCGGAAAACTTCACAAGGCCGTACTTTTCTGTTAATCTGGCGGAATACTGGCGCAGATGGCATATCACCATGAATACCTGGTGGCGTGATTACCTGTTTTATCCGCTTTCCCTGTCAAGGCCTTTCCAGAAACTGGGGAAACGCACCCGTAAGATTGTCGGCGACAACTTCAGCAAAAAGCTCCCCATTCTTCTTTCCATTATCGTTGTTCGCGTTGTCAATTCAATCTGGCACGGCGCTACGGCGAGCAATGTGACCGGTGGCTTATATCATGGTATTTTACTTGCGCTTTCACTGTATTTTGAGCCGTACATTGTCCGGCTGACCAAGCGCCTTAAGATTAATACAGAGTGCTTTTCATGGAGACTGTTCCAGATTATCAGGACGTTTATCCTTATAACCATACCCAAGGTTTTTTACCCGATCAGCAGTATGTCTGAAATCGGGAAGGCAATCAGCAATCTGGTTTCTGTACATAATCCGTGGGTCCTGTTTGACGGCTCAATATTTAAGCTTGGCGTCACCCAGCCCCAATTACAAATCGTGTCGCTGTGCATACTTATATTGATCATTGTCAGCTGCCTGCAGGAAAAAGGTTACAGCGTCAGGGCGGAACTGGACAAGCAAAACCTGGTTTTCAGAGGAGCTGTTTATCTGTTCTTTATTTTTGCAATTATTATCTTTGGCGTATATGGGTCTGCTTATAATGCAAGCGCTTTTGCATATCAGTTTGTATAAAAACGGAACTGCCGGCTTTCAGACAGAGCCGTGAACTGATCATATTAGCGGCTTTTGCATAACGAGGGGGATGCGGGATTTGGACGAGCAATTGAAGAACGAAACAAAAGAGGACGGCAACCAGGCTGTTTCTGTCAAACCCAAAAGGAATATTCTGAAGAAAATATTGATTGCCGCTTCTTTTCTTGCGGTATTAATCGCGGGTATTATCCTGATTAATGATATCCTGCGAAAAAAATGGCATTTCAGTGCGCATGCGGCTCAGCAGGTTGTACAGGGATTCTATCAGGAAAAAGACCATACGCTGGACGTGGTTTGCCTGGGCCCCAGTTCTGTACGCAACAGCATTTCGGGACTTGAAATGTATAAGGAATACGGGTTTACAACATACAGCCGGGGGACAAGCATACAGCTGCCGATGCTGTCCTATTACCTGCTTCAGGAAACACTGGAGAAGCATGATATCAAAGCGGTGGTTATGGATTCGATGTCCCTGACAAATATCATGCTCAGCGGGTATTCAAAAGAAGGAATCGTCGGCCAGATCCATGAGGCAGTCGACTACATGCCGTGGAGTACATATAAATATCAGTTTATTCAGGAACTGCTGAAGCAGGACCTTCCTGTCAGCTTTGCGGACTTTATCCTGCCGCTGTACGTCTATCATGACAGATGGGAAGAAGTGAATGAAGAAGACTTTACATACAGAGAATGGCAGGCGGATTACTGCTATAAAGGACAGAATCCGAATATCAAAACGGTTACCCATGTATTTGACGCGGATTATATGACAGAGGATGATAAAGAAGAAGAAAGTATCTGGATTGAGGACGATTTCAGGGAGTATTATGAAAAAATCATTCAGCTCTGTAACGAGCGCGGCATCAAATTTGTGCTGATCAAAATCCCGAGTGACAGCTGGACAATTGAAAATCATAATATTATCCAGCAGTTCGCCGATGAGAACAAGATAGACTTTATAGATTACAATTCCCTGGATATTCAGAAGGAAATTGCTTTTAATCCCCTGACCGACTACTGCGACGCGACAGGGCACCTGAATGTGGACGGCGCCAACAAGATCAGCCGGTATCTCGGCGCATACCTGTCAGAGCATTGTGAGTTTACCGATAAAAGGGGAGACGAAGCTTACGCATCCTGGGACGAGGATTATGAGAAATATGAAAACCTGGTAAACGCCGCCGCCCTGAGACGGGAATCGAATCTGATCGCGTTTCTGAAAAAACTGGACAATCCGGATTATATCGTGATGATGGCCACGAGGGATAACCTTTCCACATACTATAATAAAACCATAGAAAAGGTGTTCCGCGACCTGGGGATCGATAAGCCGTTCGGAGAAAGCCGGTATTACAGCTATGCGGCTGTCATTGACGGCGGGAAGGTGGTCTGCGAGGCGGTTGATGAAAATCCCGATGATGAAGATCCTTCCGCTTCGTGCGACATTGAACTGGACGGCCACAAAATCTCTATAAACAGCGTTTCTGCCAGGACATCCAATGCGGTGACAATCATATTCGACGGAGATCAACTTGCGGCAAATGCAAGAGGATTCAACTTCGTTGTCTATGATAAGAAAACCAATCAGGTTATCGCGAACAGTGTGTATAATACGGGGCTCAGGGGCCGGGAATATCAGCTGCCAAGTACGTTTGAGCTGAGCTATCTGGATCTGCTGGACAATGACGACTATATCACAGTAATCGGCGCGGGCAGGAACGGCTCCAAATATATGCCGGCGTTTGTGAATGAACAGCTGAAAGAAATGGGCCTGAAGCCGCTGGACGGAGAAACGAATCGCCCGTATCTGGCTGTGATGAACGGCAGCAACATTATCCTGAATGAGTACGGAGAAGAGGACGATGAACTGGAATTCGACGAAAAAGTCGAGGGAATCCAGGTCACGGCAGCCTGCGACAGCGACGTGTTTTCCGCCAGGATCGGCGAGGAGCCGATGAAACATAAAATGAGCGGCCTGACAATCCTTGTATACAGCAAGGAAAAGGGCGCCCTGGCGGTAAAGAGCCGCTTCGCCTGGGCGGACAACTACGCGACGGGGACAGATTACAACGATATGTCCGATATTCAGAAGGTTCTGTCCGCCGCAAAGAAAGACGAGGCTGACATCCTCTGCCTGTATTCGCCGGAACAGGCTTCTGACGGGGTGCCGGAGGACGTGATCTCCGCGCTGAAAGAATATGGCCTGGGCGGGCTGAATACCGAGGGTTACTACGCGGGAATCGCTGCCGGGGACGGAACGGTCAGGGAGCAGCAGGACGCGCAGCCTGTGACGATGGAATACGCAAGGGAGGCGGAATCCGGGAAGGACGGAGAGAGCATCCCCGCGGTTTCACTGATCCTGAATCCCACGAACAAGGGATACAAAGTGCTGGTGAACGGGATCACCTACAGCACCAAGGGCCAAGGCCTGTACCTGATGATTTATCACAGGGAAAAACAGGCGGTGCTGGCGGAAAAGAATTTCTCAAACTGAGTTCCGCGCCGGCAGCCTGGACGGATGACAGGGACGCGCGGCAGCGCAATGCAGGCTGCCGCGCCTTCTTTTGCCCGCTTTTCCGGGTGGATTATCATTCCGGGAAGGCTGCCTCCAAAAGAGTTAAAAAAGTATTTGACATCCTTCCCAAAATCGTGTATATTTACAAAGTCGCCTGCGGGATAGACCGTGGGAAGGATGCACCGGGGTGTAGCGCAGTCTGGCTAGCGCACGTGCTTTGGGAGCATGGGGCCGGGGGTTCGAATCCCTTCACCCCGACTCAAATCGCCTCGTACGTGGCTCCGTGGTCAAGAGGCCTAAGACACCGCCCTTTCACGGCGGCTACCCGGGTTCGAATCCCGGCGGAGTCACTTTTTTCCTTTCCGATATGGGCCTTTAGCTCAGTTGGTCAGAGCGGCCGGCTCATAACCGGTTGGTCCGGGGTTCAAGTCCCTGAAGGCCCACAGCCTATTTGGCCCGGTAGCTCAGTTGGTTAGAGCGCCAGCCTGTCACGCTGGAGGTCGAGGGTTCGAGCCCCTTCCGGGTCGCCACTTTTCAGGTTGGATCCGCAGTAACGAGCTTCGTGCTGGCGTAGCTCAATTGGCAGAGCAGCTGATTTGTAATCAGCAGGTTGCGGGTTCGAGTCCCATCGCCAGCTCCACCCTTTGGGTCAAGAGGGAACTTAATATGGGTAGGTTCCCGAGTGGCCAAAGGGAGCAGACTGTAAATCTGCCGCTATTAGCTTCGGTGGTTCGAATCCACCCCTGCCCACACCCTGCGGGAATGGCGGAATTGGCAGACGCGCATGATTCAGGTTCATGTGTACGTACGTACTTGCAGGTTCAAGTCCTGTTTCCCGCACACGAAACCCCTTGATTTTCAAGGGGTTTTTTCTTGCGTACCAATATTGTACCAATATTATACCAATACGAGATTTTTGGCTCCCGGCCGGGAGCCTCTTTTTCGTTTCGGCCGCCGGCTTTTTGGTTACGCAAATATGCTGTGCAAGTAGTCCGTCAGATGACTGTTCCAAGCAGTAGAAAACCTTCCCGTTATCGCAGGAAGGTTTCAGATAAGGTTATGTTTTTACATGCTCATGCTTTCGATCAGTTTCTGCATCCTGTTGGAACTGGCTTTGCGCATCTCATCGACTACGTGGCCGTATTTATCCAGCGTGAAGGATGCGGAATAGTGGCCCATATTCTCCTGAAGGGTTTTGACATCGTCGCCGGCCTTGAGGCTGTTTACTGCGAAAGTGTGGCGAAGATCGTGGATCCGGTGATGCTCCAGGCCTGCCTTCTTCAGGATCTTCTGGAATTCTTTCCAGATCGTGGGCTGGATGTAGTGGTATCCGTTTGGGTGGCAGAAGACCAGCCCAGGGAAATCCCCTTCATCCCACAGGGAACCTGCTGCCAGTTTCTGAGCGGCCTGTACAGCTTTGTGATGCCTGAGGACATCCATGACGAAAGGCGCAGGGAGCACGATCCGGGTTTTTCCATTTTTCAGTGTGCTCCAGTAGCATTTTCCTCCGCTCTTGTAACGGGGCTGGGAAAGCTGCTTCTTGACATGGATGATCCCGTTTTCGAAATCCACACAGTCCCAGGTCAGGCCGATCAATTCACCGCAGCGGAGTCCGGTGAAGAGATCTGTCAGGATCAGGTCCTCGAATTCCTCACCTTTGAGTGCTGCGAAGAGCTTTTCCTGTTCTTCCCTGTTTAAGGGGGTTATTTCGGGCTCGACGACTTTCGGGATAGAACAGACGCCTGAATAGTTCTTCGCGGTATATTCGACCTCTACAGCTTTATCCAGGGCACTGTGAAGCACACCGTGAATATTTTTGATGTACTTCGGGCTCAGTTTTTTTTCATCATGAAGGCGATTATAAAAATTCTGGATAATCGGTGCCTTCAGTTTGGAAAGGGGATAACTGCCGAGATCCGGGCTGATATGGTTATCGATGATGCTTCTGTAGTTGCTCTTCGTACTACGCTTGACATCTGCCAGGTAGTCTTTGTACCAGATGTCCAGCCAGTCGCTGAGGAACAGATCATCTCCGCTTTCCGGGAGAACAGCGGCTGTCTGCTGTGTTTCTGCCAGTTCATCCAGGAAGGCCTCCATCTTCGCTTTGGCTTCCTTGCGGGATTTCGCGTACAGGCTCTTGAACTTCTGCTTGTGTGAAACTGGGTCGACGGAAACTGTGACAATTGCTTCCCAGGTTCCGTTTTTTCTTTTTCTGAGGCAGCCCTCGCCGTTATCTCTTCTGCTTGCCATTGTTTTCTCCTTCCCGAAGCAAGGCCAGTATCGAAGACCGGGAGACGAGGATCTTTCTGCCGATTTCCATTGAATGGATTTTCCCGGAGCGGGCAAATTCATACATGGTGGGCAGACTAATTCTCAGCATTGCGGCGGCTTCTTTAATGGTCATGACTTCGCTGTCATTCGTAGAAGGCTCCTCAGACAATATGCCGTTGTTACGGTCGTTGCTGTCTTTCAGCAGAACGATCAGATCTTCCAGCAGTTCCGCGATATGGTGCAGTTCCTCCTCGGGAGACAGGTTTTTATGCTCCGTGGGGATAGTGCTTGCGGATGCGGGCCGTCGCAGTTCTGTCATATGACAGCACCTTCTTCCTGTTCTTCCTCCGCTTCGGTGCAGCGGGGAAGCGCGCGTATGCCATTGTCAAGGTTCGCTGGATTTCCATCTATTATTGTAGAAGAAATCGATGAAAATGACAAGGGGAACAAATAATTCGGTATGAAGTGTTTCATGGCATTACCTCCGGTAGGTGTTTTCTTCATACCGGTGAAAGAAAAATGCGGCCGGAATTTAAACCGGTCGAAAACATTCCGGAAAATTGTTCGCAGTGTTGGCTGTCGGTTTTATATTGCCTGCTGCCTGTCCTTTGGGGTATGATGGCAGGGAAGAATGGTATCTTCGATGAAACATACTGGATTCCTGAAATCAATACCAACACAGTACATTTCCGCAGCCAATGGTCAAATGTACCTGATTATCAGGTAACCCTGGATGAGAATGGTATTCCTGTAGAGATCCTGAAACTGGATTCCAGCGGGTCTGAGGAATTATCTGAGGATCTATTACCTGGTGGAGATGGGAATGGATAAATCATATTTAGCCCTGCTCAAAACATACGATGGTGCGGTCGGTTGACCGTCAAGCTCTGTGGAGCTTATACTCTGCAGGCTTTTTTATTTTTTATTTCAAGTACTAACTTTTTATTTCCTCCGTGCATCTAATATATGTCATGACAATCATCCCCTTCGAAGAGGTTCACTATGTTGGAAGAACGACTATTCACACAAAAGCTGCTGGAAAGCGAGCAGATGCTGCACCGGATCGCCTGTGCTTTTCTGCGCTCCGAATCTGACCGCCAGGACGCGATGCAGGAAACAGCCCTAAAAGCCTGGCTGCATCGCAATCGGTTGCGGGAAGAGCGGTTTTTCAAAACATGGATCACAAGAATTATGATCAATGAATGCAGGTTAATTCACAGAAAAGCCAGGCGAATGATTGTAACGGATACCATACCTGATCAGCCGGCACTGGACAGCAATGAACTGGAAACGCGGCTGATGCTGGAGAGCCTTCCGGAGAAGCAGCGGGTGCCATTGATCCTGCATTATCTGGAAGGGTTCTCCCTGGAAGAGATCGCACAGGTAAAGAACATTTCCGTCGGAATCGTCAAATACCGGATGCATCAGGCGCGAAAAGCACTTCGTGTGGAGTGGAACGGAAAGGAGGAGCCATAATGACCGAACAGGAACTTCGCGACCGGCTAAACAGTTTGACTGAAGCAATTCCGGATGAAACGCATCGTTCTTTTCTCATGGCGGCTTCTCCGGGAAAGGATGAAACTGTTATGAAAAGGAAGATATCTGTAGGGCTGATCATTGCCATACTGGTTTCCCTGGCTGCCATTGCCTTTGCTGCAACAGAATATGTGCAAAAATTCATCTCAGTAAACTGGCAGGGAGAAACTGCTAGTGACCAGGATGCCGCTATTGACGTACCGGATCCGCTGAGCAATCCAATGAACAGAATGCGTAAAATACTAAACTCCGCTCCGGATGATGTCCTTCCCATCATTGAGTGGAACGGAACACCTCCCAGATCATCCCGGGTAAGGCACAGAAAAACAGATTCGCTTGAAGGGATTGATTATAATACCTGTATAGTATTGCCTGACAACATCGCTGAGAAGGATTCATTTTCAGTGGATCTGACCTATGGTTGCCTTACCGAGGGAGAATACAAACTGATCAGTGAGGAAAAAGTGGATGAATTCACACTGAAGCAGTATACAGTCGATCCCGCTTACGATGTCGTTATTGGTTATTCAATCCAATTTAAGGATAAAAATATAGAACTGTTTCACGATGACAATCAATACTGGCATACAATTCGGTCAGAATTAAGTATCCCGGAAGGCAACGGCTTCCAATTTGCAGTCATGGATGGGGAGGAACATTCAGCACAATCTGTTGAGATACCGGGTATGGATAAAGCGGTTTTTATCAACCTTGGAATGAACACCAGACTGATAGCGATAAGAACGCTGGACAAACCGGTTGTTGTAAAATCCAAGCCGGGTGAACGGTTTCTGGGGGACACGACAGAGTATCAGTATGAAAGGATTCAGATGGATGGATTTACGCTGGAAGAATGCTTGACTTTCTTTCAACACGAATAAGCGGCTTTCTTTTTCAGTAGGATATGATCATCGCGGCGCTGGTCGACAGGATCGAGATCGGCGAGAACTACGAAGTCCACATTCAGTTCAAAGTTTCTGCGGAGCAGTTCATCCGGCAGACAGTCTGAGCGGTCAGGAGAGATGCGGAGCAAGCTGCTCCGCTTTTTTCAATTGTAACAATTCCCCTGTCTGATAGGAATTTCCAGGTTGATGAAAGAAATATCTACCCAGTATCGTTGATTGTTTTGTAGGCGATACGCTCAGAAGCATATAATGAGATGCGGCAGGATTATTCATATGGCTCAGAGTGATATGTTGGAGGAATGGAACTGTGAAAAAAGCCATGATGAACACTATTCTTGTTTTATCAATTCTGATCGGCTTGATATGTGTTGCAAATGCAGAAAACAATCAGCCTGAATTCCTGCAGAATCTGTTTCATGAATATTTTCCTGATTGTTCCTATGAGGATGGTTATCTTCAGTATGATGAAACGGTGATATTCATCGGCCGGAAACCAGACGGCACCCTGGTATTGCTCTGCGGTGCGTATGAGGGAGAAGATGGCTGGGAATGGGTGGAAAGTACCCCACTGCCAGAAGGAACCCGGATCGGAGACGAGAATATCACCGACGCGGTGAACATGAACGCCTGGATGGGCGGCGCAGCAGTCGGCGTCCGAAGGGTGGAAAGAGGCCGGTGGGGCATACGTTATGTGAACAGCTACGATTTCTTTGTCGGTCCTGACTGGGTCGGTATGTACGGTGCTGAAACAGACGCGCAGTTTTTCGGAACCCATGCATGGGGCGATATCACAACAATCGACTGGTCGACGCTTCCCCCGGAAGAGTATATTGACAGAGAAACAAAAGAAGAAAGAAACACCCGGATCAGCGCATATGTAGACAGAACCAATTGGGCAACGCCCGCGCACAGCGATCCTGAAGCAACAACGGAACTACTGAGTGAAGCGGGAAACGAGAATACAGTTCTCGGAAGCTTCTATGACGGAACGCCGCTGTTTATTCTCGAACAGGGAGAAGAATGGACAAAGGTAAAAATCGGGCATGGAGAAGATATTGGTGTGATGATCGGCTGGATGCGGACAGAGGATCTGGCCTTCGGGGACGATACCCTGCATGTAGAACGGGAAGTAATCCGGATCAAAAGCGAGCAGGTATTGATTCCCTCGGTGGAGACGTTTATCGGTTCCCGGGCCGGTCAGATAACGGATGAACAGTTTAGCAGTTGTCTGATCATCGGAGAAACGGATCAAGGGCTTGAAATTGCATATTATCTGCCAGATGGAGATGTCGGTATGATACCGATGTCAAGTCTTGGAAATGGGAATGGATAACGATTGCTATAATACCAAACGACAGAACGGAGGAATAACTGTGAGAAAGCGCATCTTTCTGATTCTTTTGCTGACTTGCCTGGTTCTGGTATTTACCAGCGCATCCGCCAACAGTTGGAACCTGAAGGGCAAATTGCTTCAGGCCATGATCAAAACACATGACTGGGATGATTATTATCTGCTGGGTAATCAGGCTGATCCGTTTGCAGTGATGCAGTCCCGCTATCATCACGCAATGTTTTTTGTCGATGATCTGGATAGGCTGCATGTTTATACGACTGCGGTTTATCAGCCGGACGATAAGCGTGAGGCGCCATCACTTATGGTCATGGATCAGGATCTGTATCTGAGCTACGGCAATAACGAGCAATATGTTTTCCGGCCTTGGACAGAGGATGGAGAATACCTGCTTACCAGCGCAACGATCGGTGATTTCCAGCTGAATGGGTATTGGGAAGACGATGATATCGGTATCCATTGGTACTGGGCGTATCAGGAGGGCAGCACTGCCCTGTGGCCTGTTAGAGTTCGCCTGTCCGATTTCAATATCAATCTCCTGCCGCACTCTGTGGAAGAAGTCAGAGCGCAGAATCAAATGCTCGCCCAGTTTGACAGTGCCCGCCAGTGCCTCGGTTTTGCTTATGGCAGCGGAGAAAACTACAGTCCGGATCAGCCGGGCGAACTATTGCAGCCGAAAAAGAAAGGGACTGCTGCTGTCTACAGTGCGCCATACGGCAAATCTGCATGGCGTGCCGGAAAGGGCAAGGCGGCAGCCGGATTGAACGGAAATATCTGGCTTCTTTCCCAATACCGCAATGAAGAAGGCCAATCCTATGCATGCATCCGATACAATGTCAGTGAACGGACGCAGCGGATCGGATATGCGCTGTGCAAGGATCTTGGGCTGCCGGAGATCACAGACTGGCATCCGGACGAACCACTCACCGGGTTTGCTCATGTGGATGTGGAAGCTACTGCGGATACCTGGCTGACGGATGATCCGGATGTAAGCCAATATTCTCAGTTTAAAGTACCGAAGGGCACACAGTTCACCTGTATGGGGCTGTATAATGACTATTATTCTTATGTAGGCGCGGAAGTGAAGAACGACAAGTTCGTGGATGGAGGGGCCATCATCTGGGGCTTTGTGCCGGTCCGGGATCTGAAGCCGATGGAACAGGAAAAACAACCGGAGGCTGTGGATAAGCTGATCGGTAACTGGAAGGTCTATGCTGGTGGCTCCATGGCGGATGATTATCTGGTTTTCAACAGTGATGGTACCTTCACTGCCGGAATGTGGGACTGGGATCTTGATACGCCGGAACGGGTGGAAAATGCAGCCAGAGCTTCAGGCACGTGGTATGTTACGAAATACAATCCATTCATGAACCTGTACTGGAACAAACCGCCTTATCAACTGACTCTGATATACAATAATGGCCGGGTAACGATCCGGGGATTGGATTTTGACGATGAAGGATTCAGTCTGACGAATGAGGAAGGCGGTGGAGGATATATTCCCGCTACGGAAGATGACGTACAACTGACAGAAGATCATGG
>JAFWEJ010000003.1 GCA_017512985.1 Clostridia bacterium | reverse complement strand
GTCCACGTGCGCGTAGTGGCGCTTCGCGGTCTCGTATTCCACGTGAGCGGTGTTGATGGTGATTCCACGCGCCTTTTCTTCCGGAGCCTTGTCGATTTCGTCATAGCGCATCGCCTGGGCTTCGCCCTTCTGGGCCAGCGTCATGGTGATCGCGGCGGTCAGCGTGGTCTTGCCGTGGTCAACGTGTCCGATCGTGCCGATGTTTACATGGGGCTTTGTCCGTTCATAACGTCCTTTTGCCATTTGGGGTTTCCTCCTTAAGTTATCGTCGCTCAAAAGCGAGCCGTTGATTGCTTCCGAGCCATTGATGCGGCATTGGAGCGGGCGATGGGAATCGAACCCACGTGACCAGCTTGGGAAGCTGGAGCTCTGCCATTGAGCTACGCCCGCATGCTCCGCATCAAGCCCTTGAAGACTTGCGAACAAAAGGTATTTTATCTGTTTTTCCCTTGCGTGTCAATACTTTGAGGGATGAATCGGGGAGGTCTGCTCCGAAAAGGCGGAAATTGCCGCGCGGCCCTGTGATTTCATGAGGGAGCGGTACTGTCCGGGGGTCATGCCGGTCATCCGGCGGAAGTCTTTGACCATGTGGCTGCAGTCGGTATAGCCGGTGCGGCTGCTGATGTCCGCCAGGTACAGGTCGGAATAGGCGAGGTAATGCTCCACCGCTTCCACGCGGAGCCGCTCAATGCACTGTTTGCAGCTCATTCCGAAGAATTCGTGGAAGCGCTTGGCGAACCAGGGATAACTGAGGGAACAGCGCTCAGCCAGGTCCTCCACACGCAGGGGTTCGGCGATGTGCTGCTCGATATACGAAGGAATATCCATGATCGGGTCGTGCGGCCTGGACAGCTGATCGGCAAAGGATTTGCGTTTGTCCGTCCAGAAACGGGCAAGGCCGGAGACCAGCAGGTAGATCAGCGCGCGGATGTGCAGGTCCGACATGAAGTCGTTCTGCCCGGCTTCATAAAGGCATTCCCGGATGATATCCCCCATATGGTAGGTGTTGACATCCTCCACGGTCATGTAGATCGGCAGGTGTACCTTCGCCGTGTCAATGGACAGGGAACGCAGGTAGGCCAGATACGCCGGGAGCTCCTGCAGCCGGGTGATGCTGAACTTCACCGCGTCATAGACGACCGGCTTTCCGTCCGCCGAATCGATGGCATGGCGGATCAGCGGGCTGATATAGATCAGTTCCCCAGGATGGAGCGTGCAGACAAGGCTGCCGCGGGTGACGCGGCAGACGCCGCTGCGGACCATGATAACCTCGCTGAAATAATGGCTCTCCGGCTTGACGGGAAAGAGCTGGGGCAGTTCCTCTGAATCGAACCGGAAGCATTCGTAGGCCAGGGGATAACCGGCGCCCCGGGAATGTTCGCTCACGGGAAGAACCTCCTGATTATTCGATGAACATGGCGTCGCCGAAGGAGAAGAAGCGGTAGCGTTCCCGTACGGCTTCGCGGTAGACCCGCAGGGCTTCCTCCCGACCGGTCAGCGCGCTGACAAGCATGAGGAGGGTGCTCTGGGGAAGGTGGAAATTGGTGATCAGGGCATCCACGGCCTTGATCTTCACACCGGGATAAATAAAGATGGCGGTGTCCTTCGCGCCGGGACGGATGACGCCGGCATCGTCCGCCATGGTTTCCAGGGTGCGGACGGAGGTGGTGCCGACGCAGACGATGCGGCCGCCGGATTTGCGGACGCGGTTGAGGGTATCCGCCGCCTCCGGTGTAACCCGGCAGAACTCGCTGTGCATGACATGCTCTTCCGCGTTCTCCACTTTCACGGGGCGGAAGGTGCCCAGGCCGACATGGAGCAGGACGGGCACTACGGTAATTCCCTTTGCCCGGATGCGGTCCAGCAGTTCCGGCGTGAAATGCAGCCCGGCGGTCGGCGCGGCGGCGGAGCCTTCCTGCTTCGCGTAGACCGTCTGGTAGCGGCTGGCGTCCTGCAGTTTTTCATGGATATAGGGCGGGAGGGGCATCTCTCCCAGGCGGTCCAGCACTTCCTCGAAGACGCCGTCGCACATGAAGCGGACGATACGGCCGCCGATCTCCTCCACATTGTCCAGCACCTCGCAGCGGAGCAACCCGTCCCCGAAGGAACAGACGGTGCCGGGGCGGAGCCGGCGGCCGGGGCGGACGAGAGCCTCCCAGTCCGTGGCGTTGTGCCGGCGCAGGAGCAGGACCTCCACGGGGACGCCGGTATCCTCCTTCACGCCGAGCAGGCGCGCCGGAATAACCTTGGTCTCGTTGACGACCAGGGCGTCGCCGGGGTTGAGGTATTCGATGATGTCGTAGAAGTGTTTATGTTCGATCTGCCCGGAACTGCGGTGATACACCAGCAGGCGGCTGTGGTCCCGGGGTTCCACGGGGGTCTGGGCGATCAGCTCCTCGGGCAGGTCGTAATCGAAATCGGACGTTTTCATGGGGCGGTCAGATCTCCATCCTGATTTGGGCTTCCGCGGTGGCGGGCATGTTCTTCTTCATGTGGTTCCAGGCAGCCGGCGTGCAGAGACGACCGCGGGGCGTGCGCATGAGGAAGCCCAGCTGCATGAGGTAGGGCTCGTAGACGTCCTCGATGGTGACGGCATCTTCGCCGGTGGTGGCGGCCAGGGTGTCCAGGCCCACAGGCCCGCCGGCAAACTTATCCATCATGCAGGTGAGGATATTGCGGTCGACCTTGTCCAGGCCGAGCTCGTCCACGTCGAGCAGGGCGAGCGCCTCCCGGGCGATGTCCCGGCTGATGTGGCCGCCGGCCTTGACTTCCGCGTAGTCCCGGACCCGCTTGAGCATCCGGTTGGCGATGCGGGGCGTGCCGCGGCTGCGGCGGGCGATCTCCAGCAGGCCTTCGCTGTCCGCATCTACGCCGAGGATGCCGGCGCTGCGTTCCACGATCTGGCGGAGTTCCTCCGGGGTATACATTTCCAGCCGGAAGAGCATGCCGAAGCGGTCCCGCAGGGGTGCGGAAAGCTGTCCGGCACGGGTGGTGGCGCCGACGAGGGTAAAGCGCGGCAGGTCCACGCGGATGCTGCGCGCGGTGGGGCCCTTGCCGATCATGATGTCGATGGCAAAGTCCTCCATGGCGGGATAGAGCACCTCTTCCACCTGGCGGGAGAGGCGGTGGATCTCATCGATGAAGAGCACGTCTCCCGCGTTGAGGTTGCTGAGGATGGAGGCCAGGTCGCCGGGCCGCTCAATGGCAGGGCCGCTGGTGACGCGGATGTTCTGGCCCATCTCCGCCGCGACGATGCAGGCGAGGGTGGTCTTGCCCAGACCGGGCGGGCCGTAGAGCAGCATATGGTCCAGCGCGTCATGGCGGGAAAGGGCGGCCTTGATATAGATATCGAGGCTGTTCTTGACCGCCTGCTGGCCCACATAGTCCCGGAGCGTATGGGGACGGAGGGTCTGCTCCACGGAGCTGTCTTCCGCCATATAGGATCCGGTCATCAGTCTGTCGTCATACATAGGCTGTTACTCTCCAATTTGTGATCGTCTTAAGCCTTAAAAGCCTGCCATAGACCTTAAAGCCAGGCGGATGAGTTCTTCGGGTTTGTCGGTCTGGTCCCGGACCTGGGAGATGGCGTTGCGCGCCTCGGTGGAGGAATACCCCAGGGCGATCATTGCCTCGATTGCCTCCGTCACGGCGTCCGGACTGAGGGCAGGGGCGGCGGCAGAAGTACCCTGTGAAGGCACCGCGACGGAGACGTCGGACTGGCTGATCTTGTCCTTGAGCTCCAGGGCGATGCGCTGGGCGGTCTTTTTGCCGATGCCGGGAGCGCGGGACAGGGCGTTCACATCCCCCAGGAGAATCGCGAGGTTCAGCTCCCGCAGGGGCATGGCGCCGAGCACACCGAGGGCGGTCTTCGGCCCGATGCCGGAGACGGAGGTCAGCTGCAGGAACATCTCTTTTTCCTCCCGTGTGGCGAAGCCGAAGAGCTCCATGGCGTCCTCCCGCACGGAGAGGTACGTCCAGCAGCGCATCTTTTCCCCCAGGGGCGGGGCGGCCTGCAGGGTGTTGTTGGAACAGTTGAGCTGCCAGCCGACGCCGGAAGCCAGAAGAACGAGGCTGCCGTTCAGCTTTTCGCAGACTTCGCCTTCAATAAATGCGTACATGTAATATCATGTCCTCCAATTGATTGTGATCGCCGTGAACCATCCATGCGGCGCTGCGCTTGCAACGATGGACGGCTGTAACATGGGAGCTGTTACCCAAATCAAGATTTGGACAGCTCCTCATCTCATCAAAAACTGGCTCTTAGCCACACCGGCCTGGCAGTGGGTGATGGCACAGGCGATGGCGTCCGCTGCGTCGTCCGGCTTCGGGATCTCGTCCAGCTTCAGCAGGAGCTTGACCATCTGCTGGATCTGCTTCTTGTCCGCTTTGCCGTACCCGGTGATTGCCTGCTTAATCTGCATGGGGGTGTATTCGTAAAGATTGTTTGTATATTCCGCGGCTGCGATGATCGCCGCGCCGCGGGCGGCCCCGACCATGAGGGCAGTGGTTACGTTGCGAGCGAAAAACAGCTCTTCAAACGCGACGTCGTCCGGATGGTAGATATTAAGCAGATCCCGGACGCCAAGCTGCAGGGTGCGGAGGCGGTTCTGCATGGGAACGCCGGCTTTGGTTTCGATGCAGCCGTAGTTGATCAGCTTCATGCGGCTGCCCTCTGCTTCCACCACGCCCCAACCCATCAGGGCGTAGCCCGGATCGATGCCCAGAACGATCAAAAAACCGCCTCTTTCCTTTATATTCCACAAACCATGGTAAACTGTACCCTATGGAATGTCAAGGCGAACAAAATAGTTTTTTACAATGGAGTCGGATAGGAAAACACGAACGCGGCCAATGTCTTTTTTCTGCCTGATTCTATTGCGAAAACGGGCGTTTCGTGTACAATGTTGATATCGTGTGAAACAGAGGGAGGCGTACCCGGATGAAGCTGACAAATGAAGGGCTGAGAGACGCTGCCGCCTGGCGGAAGGCGGAGGTGGCGCTGCCCGGGTTTGACCGGGAACAAATGATCCGTGCGACGGAAGAAAACCCGGTGTGGGTGCATTTCGGCGCGGGCAATATTTTCCGGGGCTTTATCGCGGGCCTGCAGCAGCGGCTGCTGAACAAAGGCCTGGCCGACCGGGGCATCATTGCCGCGGAAACCTGGGACGGGGAGATCATTGACCGGATTTACGTCCCGTACGACTCCCTGACCCTGATGGTCTCCCTCCGGCCTGACGGCGGCACGGACCGGGAGGTCATTGCCTCGCTGGCCGGCGGCCTGAAGGCGACCCCTTATGAAGAAACAGACTGGGGAAAGCTGAAAGCGATCTTTGAGAAACCTTCCCTGCAGATGGTCTCCTTCACGATCACCGAGAAGGGCTATGCGCTGCGGGACATGAAGGGCGAATATTTTCCCGCGGTGAAACAGGACCTGGCGGACGGACCGGAAAAGGCCCGCCATGCAATGGCGATTGTCACCGCCCTGATGCGGCACCGGTATGTTTCCGGCGCGGCGCCGGTGGCGCTGGTGAGCATGGACAACTGCAGCCATAACGGGGAGAAGCTCCGCGGCGCGGTGCTGGAAATTGCCGGCGAATGGGTAAAGGCGGGCTTCGCGGACGAAGGCTTCCTGGCCTGGCTGGGTGACGAAACGCAGGTTTCCTTCCCCTGGACAATGATTGACAAGATTACGCCGCGGCCGGCGGATTCCGTGACCCGGAGCCTGGCGGAAGCCGGGATTGAGGATATGGCGCCGATCCAGACGGAGAAGCATACCTATATCGCGCCGTTTGTGAACGCGGAGATCCCGCAGTACCTGGTGGTGGAGGATCGCTTCCCGAACGGGCGGCCGAAGCTGGAGGAAGCGGGCGTCTATATGACGGACCGGGACACCGTGAACCGCACGGAGCGGATGAAGGTGACCACATGCCTGAACCCCCTGCACACGGCGCTGGCCGTATACGGCTGCCTGCTGGGATATACCCTGATCGCGGACGAGATGAAGGATCCGGACCTGAAAAAGCTGGTGGAGCGCATCGGCTACACGGAGGGGCTGCCGGTGGTGACGGATCCCGGGATCCTGCGGCCGGAGGACTTCCTGCGGGAAGTGCTGGAGAAGCGGCTTCCGAACCCGTTTATGCCGGACACGCCGCAGCGCATCGCCTGTGACACGAGCCAGAAGGTGCCGATCCGCTTCGGAGAGACGGTCAAAAGCCGGCTGAAGGACGGCAGCGCAGACGTGCTGGAAGGCATCCCGCTGGCGATTGCGGCGTGGCTGCGTTACCTGCTGGGCGTGGACGACGAAGGCAGGGAGATGCCGGTATCCCCGGACCCGATGGTGCCTGAACTGCAGGCAGCCCTTCAGGGCGTGAAGTTCGGCGAGCCGGAGAGTGCCGGGAACGCGATTGACCCGATCCTGGCGAACGAAGTGATCTTCGGCACGAACCTGCTGGAAACGCCGCTGAAGGAAAAGATCGAAACCGCGTTCCGGGAGATGCTGCTGCCCGGCGGCGTCCGGAAGAGCCTGCAGCGGATCTGAAATATGACGAAAGGACCGGATGTGCATATGAAGCTTTGGGGAGGACGGTTCGGCAAGGCGACCGACGGGCTGGTGGACGATTTCCATTCCAGCATTTCCTTTGACCAGCGGCTGTTTGAGCAGGATATCACCGGCTCCATTGCCCACGCGGCCATGCTGGGCGAGGAAGGCATCATCCCCGCGGCGGACGCGGAGAAGATCGTGGCCGGCCTGAAGGGCATCCTGGAAGACGCCCGGGCCGGGAAGATCGAATGGATGGTGGACGCTGAAGATATCCACATGAACGTGGAGACGCTGCTGACCGAGCGCATCGGCGAGGCGGGAAAGCGCCTGCATACCGGCCGGAGCCGGAACGACCAGGTGGCGCTGGATACGCGGATGTACGCGAAGGTGGCCTGCCGGGAGACCGAAAGCATGCTGGAAGAGCTACTGGAAGCGCTGCTGGCCATTGCGCAGGACAACCTGCACACGATCATGCCCGGTTATACCCATATGCAGAAGGCGCAGCCGATTACCCTGGCGCACCATATGATGGCCTATGTGCAGATGTTCCTGCGGGACAGGAACCGCTTCCGCAACGCCTATACCGCAGCAGATGTGATGGTGCTGGGTTCCGGCGCGCTGGCCGGAACAACCTATCCCCTGAACCGGGAACGGGTCGCGGAGATCCTCGGCTTCAGCCGGATCTCGGAAAACAGCCTGGACGGAGTGGCGGACCGGGATTATATGCTGGACTACCTTTCCGCGGCGGCCATCTGCATGATGCACCTGAGCCGCTTCTGTGAGGAACTGATCCTGTGGAACACAAACGAGTTCCGCTTTGTGGAGATGGACGACGCCTTCGCGACGGGATCGAGCATCATGCCGCAGAAAAAGAACCCGGACGTGGCGGAGCTGATCCGCGGGAAAACCGGGCGGGTCTACGGCCACCTGATGGGCCTGCTGACCGTGATGAAGGGCCTGCCGCTGGCATATAACAAGGACATGCAGGAGGACAAGGAAGCCTTCTTCGATACCCGGGATACGCTGGTGAAGGGGCTGACCGTGTTCACAGCGATGCTGAAAACGGTGACCTTCCGCAGGGACGTGATGGAGCGCGGCGCTTCCGGCGGGTTCACGAACGCGACGGACTGCGCGGACTACCTGGTGAAGAAGGGCGTGGCTTTCCGCGACGCGCACAAGGTAGTCGGCGAACTGGTGGCGCACTGCCTGAACGAAAACAAGGCCCTGCTGGACCTGACGCTGGAGGAGCTGAAGCAGTTCCACCCCGCCTTTGAGCAGGACGTGTTTGACGACCTGAGCATGATCGCCTGTGTGGAGAAAAGAAAGATCCCCGGCGCGCCGGCGCCGGAGATGGTACAGCGGGCGATCGACGCCGCCCGGGAAGAACTGAAGAAGTGATTACCCGTTCAATATCATAATTGCTTCTGCGCAGCCGCCGTGGTCCAGGTCGGAAACGACCCGGTCCGCGGCGGTTTTCACATGCTTTGCCGCGTTGCCCATGGCGACGCCGAGGCCGGCCGCGCGCAGCATCTCAATATCGTTGTCCGCGTCGCCCACGGCGATGCATTCCGCCATCGGGATGCCGAGGAGGCCGCACAGGCGTTCCAGGCCGGAGCCCTTGTTCACGCCCCGGGCGGAGCATTCCAGGGAGGAAACCTCGGAATAAACCAGTTCCAGGTCCTGGGTTTCCAGCTGCGCCCGGGTGCGGATACGTTCCTGCGGATCCGCGTGATACAGGTTGATTTTCAGGAACGGTTCCCTGTATGCTTCCGCAAAGGCGAAGATATCCGGCACCAGGGTCATGGCCTTCTCATACAGGGGCCGGTAGACGCCCATGTGGAAATGCTCCAGGTTTTCCATATGAGAGGCCTGGATCACATCCCGGTACGCCGTCACGAACTGGGGCATGAGATCCTTTGTCCGGGCGACGGCCAGGATTTTTTCCACCTGCGCGGCGGGGATTCCGCGCAGGCCGAAGGCCTTTTTCTTCCTGATATCGTACAGGCCCGCGCCGCTGGCATAGACAGCGTAGCGGACTTCAGGCAGGAGGGCGGACTCCTCATCCAGCTCCGAGACCGCGCGGCCGGTATCAAAGACCACGGTTTTTCCGGCGGCGCAGACCGCGCGGACCGCCTCAGCGGTTTCCGGCGGGATTTCCTTACGGCTGTTGAGCAGCGTGCCGTCCATGTCCAGGGCGATCAGCCGGTAACTCACGGTTTTCCTCCCTTCCGCATGATCCGGCGGTCAAAGAGGGCAAGAAGCGCCGGAAGCAGCGTCAGCACGAGCAGGACGGACATGCAGGCGCCCCGCGAGACCAGAAGGCCGATGCTGGAAATATAGTAGATGCTGCACCGGATTCCGATGATGAACCCGGCGGTCATCAGGATGATGCCGGAGGTCAGGACGGTGGGCAGCGCCCGGCTGAGCGCTTCCTGCATGGCTTCCTTCGGAGAAGCGCCGCCGCGGCGGAGCGACCGGTACTGGTCGCTGAGCAGGATGCCGTAGTCGATGGTGGCGCCCATCTGGATGGACAGGCAGATCAGGTAGCACATAAAGAACACGGAAATGCCGAAAACCCTGCTCAGCCCCATGGAGATCCAGATGGCGCCTTCAATGACGAAGACGAGGATCAGCGGGAGCAGGAGGGCCCGGAAACTGACGACCACGATGAGCAGGATGGCCAGGAAGGTGATGAGGTTCACCTTCATCAGGTCGCCGCGGAAGGCGTTCCCGATGTCATAGGTGGACATGGGGCTGCCGGTGGCGTACCAGTCCTTTCCGTATACGTTTTTCGCGGCAGAAAGGATCGCTTCCATGCAGGACGTGAAATCCGGATCGGACAGGGTGAAGGCCGGGTCGAGGATCATACGCTGGTAATGCTCCCCGATGAAGACTTCCCGTGCGGAATCCAGCTGCTGTTTCAGGCTGAGAACCGTCTCGTTGCCCGCGGCAAAGGATCCCGCGGCGGCGAGCAGGGTGTCCGCGCGGACGGAATCGCCGAAGCCGTTCAGGGTGAAGAACGCGGTGACCAGCATCCCGTTCAGGCCGGTCATCTCCGCCACATCCGCAGGCGTATAGTACCGTAGCGCGTCAGCACCGGTGGTGACCATGGCAGTGATCTCCCGCAGGGCGGGGGTGCCGTCGGCGCGCCGGATTGTCTCCAGCTGCCGGACCAGTTCGCGCTGGCGGTCGTAGTCTTCGTCCGTTTCTCCGCCGGGGACCAGCAGGACCAGCGGATTTGACACGCCGAAGACGCCGGAAACCATGCTCGTGTCATCCCCGGAGAGGGAGTTGGCGACCATGAAGCTGTAGGTATTGTTCGCTGTCAGAAACGCGCCGCAGAGCACCAGCAGGACCAGGACGGCCGCAACCGGTTTCCGGGCTTTCCAGATCCAGGCGCCCAGGCGGGCGCCGTTCAGCCGGACGGGCTTGTGCCGCGTTCTCTGCAGCGGCTTTTTCAGAAGGAGCGTGAGGGCGGGCATCAGCAGGAAGACGCCCAGCATGCTGATGAGGATGCCCTTGCTCAGCACCAGGCCGATATCGAACCCGATGGTGAAACTCATGAACAGCAGGGAGAGCAGGCCGGCGATGGTGGTGAAGGCGCTGGACGTGATCCGCATGAAGGACTGGGAGAGCGCTTCGACCATCGCTTCTTCCGGGCTCAGGCCGTCGTCGCAGCAGTTGTTCCAGGTGTGGAGCAGCATGATCGCGTAGTCGATGGACAGGGCGAGCTGCAGGATTGCGCAGACGGCGAAGGTGATGAAGGACACATCCGGGAAAAGGAAGTTGGTCCCCATATTGATCAGGATTGAGACGGCGAAGACAACCAGGAGCAGTACCGGCTCAAACCAGGCGTGGCTGGTGAGCAGCAGGACCAGTACCACGACCGCGACAGAGATAAGCATAACCTCGGGAATCTCTGCGCCGACGCTGCGCTGTACGTCCATCTGCTGTGCGGCGGAACCGCCGACCCAGTATCTGCCGGCATCCGGGAACATGGCGCGCAGTTTCTCCACCAGCGCCGCCGGATCGCAGTCGCGGAGGGTCAGCCGCAGCCGCCGGTAAGTGACGCCGTCTGCGGTTTTTGTATCTGAAGCGGGATCATACTGGACAAAGCGGATTTCCTCCATGCCCTTCAGCTGATCCGTATAACTGTCCAGCGCCCCGTCGGGCAGGTCCGCGAACATGACGGACAGCTGCTCCGTGGCGCCGAATTCCTCATTCATGACCTTCAGCGCCTGCTTGGTCATGGTGCTGTCAGAGAGGTACCGGGTCAGGTCATAGTTGATCCGGGTGCGGGAGATCTGCGGCACCGCCCATAAGGCGACAAGCAGCAGCACGACCAGGATCACGGTACGGTACCTGACGATGGCTTTGGCGATCTTCCGTCTCACAGTCCTGCCCCCTCTTCCGGATATGTTGCAGTGTATCCTATCACACCGTTTCCCGGATGTCCACAGCGGGCGGAAAAATAGGGCTGGACAAACAAAAGGCCCTTTGTTATAATACCGTTTGCTGGTTGTGCCGATGTGGCTCAGTTGGTAGAGCAGCCGATTCGTAATCAGCAGGTCAGGGGTTCGAGTCCCCTCATCGGCTCCAGCGATAACGAGGTGTAGCGCAGTTTGGTAGCGCGTTTGGTTCGGGACCAAAAGGCCGCGGGTTCGAATCCCGCCACTTCGACAGAAAAACCTCGGAAGATCAAGGCTTCCGGGGTTTTCTTTATGTTCCGTTAATTCCGTTATTGCTCTTTATAATGTACGGATAATGTACACTACAATATCCTACAATGTACAAACTACAGGCGGTCGATGATCGCCCGGAGGGATTCATAGTCCGCTGACTGATAATACTTTGTCATACCCTTACGGAAAAAGGCCGTGAGAATGCAAATCGTTTTAATCCTCCTATCTTTTATTTATCACAACCGGAATCGCTGGCAGCAGATCATCTGATCAAACACCGGGCCATGCATGGAAGATCTGAAATATCAATAAACAATCAAATTGCTTATCAATATTACTACTCCTGCGTCTTACCGGAGGAACTACCTGACGAAATCTCCATTTCAACTTTTTCCAGTGCAAGAGAGGTGACAGACACAGATCGACTCTATGATAATCTTCAAAATAATGGTTTTTCATATGAAGACACCAGTCTTTCAGAATCAACAAAAATGGTTCGCAATGCTGAAGGATTTGAATGATCTAATGATTGTGGAAATAAATCACACTTTTGCGAGAGAAATGAACCTATGATCCTGGCAGCTGCTTTATCAATATGACAAATAAAAACGGTGCCGGAAAGAACCGGCACCGAAGGTTTGGTTTATGCAGATTAGTTGAGGTATTCTGCTGCACTATCGATGAAATATTCTATGTTGTATTTTCTGACTGCTTCCGGGAACCGCTTTGCGACTCGTCTAAGGGCAGTGATGAATTCACTTGAATTGCTTCTTTCAGCAATTTCATCAAAAATCTCACTGAGCCAGACAAATTGTTCTTCCGTACAGTCGTTGTCCAGGAAACTAATCGTCGCGGTGATATCCTTTATCATCAGTTGTATGGCATCTTGGATGATTTGTTCATTTTCATAATCAACATCACCCTCAATGCTTTTTCTACGAAGGATCAAAGCGTTAAACTCTTCACTGATATTCATTTATTTCTTCCTCCTTTTTAGTACAGAGCTTTGGTCGGTAGCTTTAACAGCGAACAACGATGAAGCACAAAGGTTTTACAAAAGCGTGGAAAACGCGTCTGTTCACGATACAAGCATCTGGATTGACATCAAATAGACGCTTTTGATAATTTTCAGTTTGCCCAACAGATCAAGTCGCCGTGTAAGCAGGAAAAAAAGGATATAACCAACGGAGAACGGAGGAAGCATATGAAAAAGCTTGCCGATCCGGCTGGATCAGCAGGCGGGCCGGGACGGATAATTCCTTATATTCCCAGCCTAAGTATACACCGTCTTATTAATCTGTAACGGACGTAATGGTTATGGTTGCATTCCCGTGACACAGCAGTTCTGTCATTTCTTCCTGCGTCAGTTCCACATGCCCGAGCCGCGTGTATGCCCAGGAATTATTTCCGTAGAAGATGACAATCCGGTCTCCGGAGTAAAGGACAATATCCCCGGGTTCTGTCCTGATCTGTGCGTCATTGCTCGTGATTTCCTTTCCGATGGGACCGACCTGTTCAAATCCGCCGTACATGGACATCTGAACAGTCATTCCTCCTGCCGCCAGTTCCTGAAGGGCGGCGACAGATTCGTTCTTTTCCCATGAGACAGGCACCGGTATACCGTTGATTTGCAGCTGCATTTCTTTTTTTCCTCCCGTCAGGTTCAGGGACAGCGCCCATGAACGGATCTCATCAGCGGAACTGTTGTTACTGATCCGTTTCGCATCTGCCCAGCAGGCTGTGCTGTCTGCCAGTTTCTGCAGATTAACGGCACTGGAGCCCGCTCCGCTGGATATGGACGTACAAAAGGGAATGATCGTTTTGCCGGACATGTCGATTCCTTCCAGCAGGGTATACAGGATTTTCGGCGCCTGGCCGTGCCAGATGGGATAACCGATGAGAATTGTATCATACTGTTCCAGTGATTCCGGCCAGACTGCAATTCCCGGCCGAGCACTGTCATCCGCCTGCTCCCTGTCGCAGCGGCCGTTCGTGTAGTAGGCGAGATCTGCTTCTGAATAAGGCTGTTCGGGAACAATCTCAAAGGAATCCGCGTGGACGGCGTCCGCAATGATCAGCGCCGCAGCTTTTACTGTGTCATCCGTGGAAAAGTATATGACCAGCGTTCCGGTGTTTTCATACATTTTCGCATCGGGGACTTCCGTGACGCTTACCGTGGCAGATGAAACAGCGTCAGCTGCCAGGACGGTTCCCGGCAGGATCAGCATCAGGGAGAGCAGGACAGCCGCTGTTTTCTTCATTCAATGTTTTCCTCCGTATATCAAAACTGGCAAAGAAGATTTAACGATGAAGATCCGGCTGGTAAGCCTGTTCGTCGGAATCAGATGGCTTCAGGCGGCATCGGCGGTTTCGGACCAAAGTATTTCTCCATTTCCGCATTGCTCAGGCCGAAGGCTTTTTTCGTAAAATCCCACAGCCGTGTCGGCCGTTTACGGATCACGTTCCGGAGGCGTTCCACACGCTTCTGCCAGTGTTTGTAGGCGCCTTCCGCTGTTTTCGGCACATCGGAAATGATGTTTCTGTCGTTTTCCGGCCCCCAGCGGTTCCAGTGCCGCTCCATTTCCGGTTCTATCAGCGCCACCAGTTCTTCCAGCGCTTCCATCATGGTGTCAGTTGTCAGCTTTCGATAGATTTCGCCGTATATGGTCAGGTACCGGTCCTTGTATTCCGGAACGGTCAGCAGTTTCCGAAAGATCGTATTGTCGAAATTCAGCTGGCCCATGCCGCTCTTCTTGGTATAACTCTTCGGACTGTCGAATCCGGAGTTCCACAGGCCGTAATCCAGATCGTTGATCAGCCATTTCCATTTGCTGCCGGGAGCGTTCAGGCGGTAGATGCGGAAATTGCCGATATCGCTGTTTCCGAAGAACATCTCGAAAGCCATAAAACCGAAATAATTGTCCACGTCGACGTTATCCAGGATATACTGCAAATCCTCCTTTTTTTGTGCCGGTTTGCCGGCTTTGATCTTTTTGATCATGGCCTTGTATTCCGTATTGGATCCGCTCTTCGCTTTGCCGTTTGCCTCCAGCAGGGTCACCTGGTCCGCGTCCTCCAGGTCCAGGCCCTCAAACTGCGCGACCATATACTCGTCTACCCGTTCCCGCAGGTTCATATGGCCCCAGTACTGACCGTTCAGATATACCACATAGGGTTTCCACGCCTGATGGGCCACGCTGATCCCGCACAGATCCATCAGCCGGCTCTGGAACCCGTCCTGCAGCCGGGTCCACATGCAGTCATTCCCGCTGTTCCGCAGTACGAAGCTTTTGTATTCCTCATAATCCCGGTCCGGGAACAGTTTTGCTTTGAACGTTTTTTCACCGTATTTGCTTTTCGCTTTGAATTTGAAACTCTTCTGGGGCATGTCCAGCGAATAGTCGCCGTTCAGGGAGATATCCGCGCCCTGGCTCACGATCCTTGTCCCGGCGTCGTCGTACATCTCCACATAGCTTTCATATTTGACCCCGGAGTTCTTCACTTTCCGGTAAACCGTGTTTTTGAAGGGCAGGCCCTCTGTTTTGATGACGCCCTTTCCAACGGTCAGCATTCCCCGCTTGCGGTTCCACAGGTCGTCCGGATCCACCGTGACGGATACCACCGGCAGGCTGTGATCCGCATGGATAAAGAACGTACCGGTGAGCGTATCGCCGGGGCGGACAGTTCCTTCCGCGAAGGCTTTGGCCCGGATCACGGTCGTGGCGGTAATTTCCAGCGTTTCCCCGGCGTAAGGCGTGGATTTCCGCGTCGGCTCCGATCCGTCCAGGGTATAGAACACCTGTGTACCTTCCGGAACGATGATCCGCAAATGCCGGACCGAATCATAAAAACCGGGTTCCTCCGAGAACGACGGCGCCGCGGTATATCCTGCGAACCCGGTGCCGTTGGCCGCAAAAGGCGTGGGCGGGTCATAATAGTACAGGCCGCCATCCTTCAAACTCCGTCCGAAGGAAATATCCGTTTTCATTTCAGGCAGCGTGATCCGGTCATGCACGGCGCCTTCCGCGTCAGTCAGGATGATAACTTCTCCGCTCTTCCGGCCGATTGTGAAAGACGCGTGCAGCTCCGCGTCCCTGCTCTTTTCCGCGTTTTTGTCGCACAGAATAACCCTGTATTCCCCAGGACGGATCGTTGTTCCATCGGGGAACTGCCATTTCAACGGCTTTTCCGGATTGTCGCTCAACCCCCATCCGCCCAGATCCACGGCAGTATCTCCGGAATTAAAGATCTCGACCCAGTCGGTATATTCCGCTTTCGGATAAGTGGCGACCGAATCATTGCTGGCCATCACTTCGCTGATCATAATCACCGGATGAAGCGCTTCCTCCGCGGCTGAAACATTCCAGATTATCGCAGCCAGAAGCAGAACCGCTGCCATGATCATGAACCGTTTCATTTTTTTCCTCCGATCATCGGTTTTCTGCCCGAATGAACCCATGATTCCCGTGTTTTCCGCCTACGGGTTCAGCGGCTTCCTTGCCAGATACAGAACGTAGGTATCCTCAAAGACTATTTTCCCGCCGTTTTCTTCGACCGCATTCCTGAGCCCTTCAAAGAACAGGGTCTTATACGGTTCCGGAATAACAATATGATCGCAATGGGTACCGCAGTAAGAAACGTATTCATCCGCGCTCATGTTCCGCCTTCCATGGAAATCATGTTCCCGGAAGTCCACAAAACCGTAGTTCTGAGCGTTATCGTATCTGAAACCGCGATGGGTATAAGGGGTTTCCGGCTTGAAATACTGACCGTACACTTTCTGAATCTTCTGATAAAGCTCCTCGTCAGGCGTCCTGTAATCAGATTTTGTCAGCATCATTGCAAGGATACCGCCCGGCCTGAGCAACTCAAACGTTTTTGAAAAAGCTGTTTCTTCCGGAATCCATTGAATGGTCGCTGCGGAATAAACCAGATCGAAACGCTGCCGCCCGAAATCGTAAGTGATGAAGTCGTCGTTCACGATATGGAAGTTTGGATAGCGATCATACTTTTCCCTCATTTTTGCACAGAGGTGTTCGCCAAGCTCAATGGCATGATAATCGCATCCCGTTTCAAGAATCGGATCCGTTGCCTGTCCGGTTCCGGGGCCGATCTCCAGGACTTTCTTCCCCGGGCCGAGCTGCGCGAAGTTTATCAGATATTCAAACAGTTCCCTGCTGTATTTCGGCCTGAACTGATCGAACTGCCCGGGGATCGTATCAAAGATTCTCCTGAATTCCATAAAACCTCTGCAAATAACAATATCATTATACTGTCATTTTACGAAGAAGGACCGGGATAGTCAATCGGCTGACGGACACAGCCCGGTGCGTTTGACAGAATAAATGCAGTCCGACGCAACCAGAGCGGAAAACAGATTATCCCCCTGGCCGGATTATGGGGATATGAACTGATCAGTAAAGAATTTGTATAAGAACCGGAAGAAACGGGGCGAACCGAAACGAAAACGGACACCCGTGAGGGTGTCCGGAATGATCTTCCCTGAGGGCAGGGCGCCGGAAAGGACGGCAGCCGTTACTCGATTGACCGGATCATGCGCATGGGGATCCTGACAGACCAGTTTCCCGGCAGCACAGCGTCCGGCGTGTTGATCCTGATATCCGCCTGCAGCACGGCGGTTTCCAGGTCCGCGGGATCGCAGGCAAACAGGTATTCCTCCCGGTCCACCGGACCGTCGTCATTCTCATCCCACCAGAAACCCACGACGCCTTCCGGCAGCCTGTCCGCCTGCTCATAGGGATTGTATCCCGCGGCGGTCTGCAGCCGGATATGTCCGTTTACGGGATTCACGCCTTCTTCGTCCGGCTGATTGTCATATCGGACCTGCACATGCAACAGTCCGTCGATCCAGCCGTACCCGCACAGATATGTGTGCTCCTCCAGCGGGATTTCCAGGCTGCCGGCCGGGTCCAGGATTTCCATGCCTTCCGGGATCTTCCCGGAATAAGTTTCCAGGGCCATCGGATAAGCGGCTTCCGGCAGCGGGACCGTATCGGTCCTTTCCGGATACTGCTTCATCAGGGGAAGCAGGTCCACAAGGACGTGTTCGGGCGTGTACAGGCTGTTCACTGCCAGTGTGGGATGGGCGCCTCCCGGCATGCTGATTCCGTTGGTTTTGATATCCTGGGCGTATACGGCTGTTTTTGTCTCCGGATCCCAAGAAAGCTGCACAATCCCGGATTCCGTTTCGCTGAATCCGACAAACAGCTGTTCCAGGCTGATCTCTGCCCGGGTATATTCATTGATCCGGTCGCCTTCCAGGTCCTGCAGGGAGAAAGTAACCAGGGCATTCCTGCGGCCTGCCGCAGCTGAAAGCACTTCCATCCGGATTCCCTGGTCCTCACAGCTGACATTCAGCGGCATCAGGAATTCCGCCGCCTCCGGCCAGCATTTATACAGAAGCGTGTTCACGTCTTCCACGGTGGCGGCCAGTGCTGTCGTGATTCCCATGACGATGACCAGGGCGCATACAAGAACCGCTTTCCAGCTGAATCCGTGTTTCTTCTTTTGATCTGCCATCATTTTCAGAACCTGCGCGTCACTCCGTTCGGCGAACCCGGCCGGGGGAACAGGAGCATGCTCCTGCAGCGTTTTTTCGATCCTCTCATTCAGCATCTGCTGATCCCTCCTTATCCATCGATTCCTTCAGGATTGACAGGGCGCGGCGGATACGGCTGGAAACGGTTCCCCTGGGAAGGCGCAGCACGGCTGCAATTTCCTGCTCCGTCATCCGTTCCTGGAAACGGAGAACCAGCGGCAAACGGTATTTCTCCTCCAGCCCGCAGATATACCAGTACAAAGGATCTCCCGGGTCTTCCGCAGCCGGGGATTGGTCAACGGATTCCAGCGGGGCCTTCCGCCTTCTGCGCCGCAATTCATCTTTTGCGGCGTTGACCGTGCTGCGCACAAGATACGCGGAAAGCGCCTCCGTATTCCGGATGCCATGAAAATGCTTCCACGTCGATTCCACAGCGGCTGAAACCGCGTCTTCGGCGTCTGCCGGGACGTGCAGCAGGCTCATGGCGATCCGGAACATTTTGTCCCGGCTTTCCCGCACCGCTTCCAGGAAAAGCTTTTCCTGATCCATTTCAACATCCTCCGTCCCTGTTTAGTCACCTGTAAGACGGATAAAACCCCCTGTTTTGCTTTTGGGATTCGAAAAATAAGGCAATCAACGGCTTTTCATCCGGAGCCATTATACAACAGGATAAAAACGCCGGCCAGCAGGAGACGGATGGAAGGGATTACCCGCAATCTCTGCTTGCAATTTCACATAAGGATCCGTATAATACTTATACAGAGAACAGAGATTCGGACGACAGCGGAATACCTTGCCCGGGACATATACGGACTCCTGCTGAAAGCCGGACAGTATTGCAAAACATATGACAGATGAGGAGGAACACCATGAAACGGTTTACCGCACTGATTCTCGCAATCCTGATGATCCTTTCCGTCACCAGCGCGCTGGCTGACAGCTGGAAATGCCCCGATTGCGGAGCCACCAACGACGGCAAGTTCTGTTCCAACTGCGGAGCAAAAAAGCCGGGAGAAAACAACTATCAAGTCGGCGAGTACGTTTCTCTCGGCCGCTGGGAACAGAACGGTGATTCAAGCGACGGCGCTGAAAAGATCTGGTGGGTGATCATTGATAAAAAAGGCGACAAGCTTTTCCTACTGAGCCATAAAGCGCTGGCCAACCTGCCGTTCAACAAGACCAGCAACAAAGCAGCCTGGGGAAGCTGTTCCCTGCGCAAGTGGCTGAACAATGATTTCTACACTTCTGCTTTCAACAAGGACGAACGGGCGGCGATCCAGACAACCAAGGTGCAGGACAATAAAGAACATACCTACTATGAATGGAATACCAAGGGCCGCCTGTCCGGCACCACGGAGGACAAGGTTTTCCTCCTGAGCTTCCTGGAGGTGCGCACGCTGCTGAACAACAAGACAATCTGGTGCCAGCCGACTGCAGTGGTCGCCAATAAAAAGATCAGGTCGGCGAAGGGTTACTGCGCTTACTGGCTGCGTACAAGCGCTTATAAAAACAACGCCGGCGTAGTCTGGTACGACGGAAACTTCACCACGGCTTATGAGCATAATCCTTATTACACTGTCCGTCCCGCCCTCTGGGTGGAAGCGTCCGCAGTGAAAGGGAAGTAAAACCGGCCGGCGCAAAGGAGAATTGCGGCATACTGAAATACGCGGCCCCGGCTGCATCAACGCCCGGAAGCATTGTTTTCCATTGCTTCCGGGTTTTCAGTTTTTGGAATATGTTGACCAGGCACCGGGTTTTGACTATGATGAAACAGGCCAATTATACAGTATACGCGGGGATCACAGGAACAGTCCGGGAAGGCGCGGCTTCCGCGGACAAAAGAAAGGTAAAGACAACGGAAATGCTGAGAAAAGGGATGGCTATCCTTCTGATCCTGATGATTATCACAGTTCCGGCATGCGCGGAGATCGTCAGGATCGGGAAAACAGACTGCCTGCTGCAGCCCGCGTCGGAAGAGGACTGCCTGAAGAAATATGTGCTCTTTGTCGGGTCGGCGGAGTACTTTCACGCGTGCATGCTGTGCGGGGACATTACGGCAAGGGACGGAGAACTGCTGATTCCCCAGGGAAACAACCGATATGTCCGGTGCACCGCCGCCAGCGACGTTGTCATGAAGGATATCTGGCCGACGCTGCTCTCCTGGGCGGAGGAAGGATTCAGCATTGTGCTGATCGGTTATTCCGCCGGCGGATATCCCGCGTCTACGCTGGCATCCCGCCTGGCAGAAAAAGGGTATACAGGCAGGCTGTATCTGCTGGACGGCATCAGCGGCACTTACAGGGGTATCCGTTACAATGAGGAGTATTACCGGGAGCGCCTGGCGTCATGGGAACTGGCCATCTGGACTTCCAGCGATAAAAAAGTGGAGATTGCCGCGCGTTCGAGAAAGATCGGATCCGCGCTGGAAGGAGACGCGAATGTGGACTACCGGCATTACACGATGAGCCATGCCCGGATGCGGCTGTTCTATGATGTGATCATGAACGGAGCCGAGGCGCCCGCTCCTGAAACCGAAAGCCAGGAAGAGGATGCGGAAGAGTGAAATGCAGGATTGCCGGCGGGCCGGCGGACGCCATGCCGAAGGCGTCACAACGGCTTTACCCGGAAGCATGCCTGTGCTGTACTTTGTCCGGAAATGAATGATCCGGGAGTGACAACGGATATTCAACGGACGGACGATTGAAATACAGACGGAGGAAAAGACAATGATACATACCAGATGGGGGATATCCCTGGCCGCAGATGTTTCTGCTCCGCGCAAGGCCTGAAAAGGGACGAAGCCTGCACGGAGCGACCGGGAACACTTTCGTCCGATCGGGCTTTGCGCCGCATGCCGATAAACACATGTAAGGAGCAAAGCCATGAAGAAACATTCAATAAAACAACTGCACAGTTTTCTGCTGTTATGGGGATCGCAGGCCGTATCCCAGCTGGGGACGGCCATGACGGATTATACTGTCATCATCTGGGTATACAGCCGGAAAGGGACTGCGTCCAGCGTGACCCTGCTGACAGTATGCACTTTCCTGCCGACCATCTTTTTCCGCTTCCTGGCGGGAAGCGCGGTGGACCGGTGGAATAAAAAGCGGACGATGCTGACTGCCGACCTGCTGGCGGCCTGCGGGTCGCTGGCCGTACTCGCGCTGCATTCCGCCGACGCGCTGCAGATCTGGCATCTGTATGTGATCAATTTCCTGCTCAGCCTCATGAACGCATTCCAGGAGCCGGCTTCCTTTGTGGCAGTCAGCATGCTGGTTCCGAAGGAGCACTATGCCCGGGCCGGCGGACTCCAGGGCTTCAGCGGGGCGGCGGTGTCCATCCTGGCGCCGGCGCTTGGCGCACTCCTGGTAGCTTCCGGCGGACTGGAGCTGGTGCTGATCGTTGACCTGGCGACTTTTGCTGTTGCCTTCCTGGCACTGCTGCTCCTGATCCGGATTCCGGAAGCGGAGCGAAAGAAAACGGAAGAGGAGCCTTTTTCCAAAACCTGCCTGGCAGGGATCCGCTACCTGAAGGAGCATACGGCGATCCTGCGGATTACCCTGTTCCTGGCGGTGATCAATTTCCTGGCGAAACTGGGTAACGACGGAATGCTCTCCCCCTTTATCCTGGGCCGGACAGGCAATAACCAGCCGGTGCTGGGGGCGGTTGAAAGCTTCGTTGCCCTGGGCCTGCTGGCCGGAAGCCTGATCACAACCATGACGAAACCGGTGAAAAAACGCATCCCGCTGATCTTTACCGCCACCGGGCTGGTCTTTGCCGGCAACGTCATCCAGAGCCTGACATCCCGTCCGTGGCTCTGGTGCGCCGCGGCCTTCGCCAGCTATCTCCTGGCAGCCGTGATGAATGTGAACCTGGACGCCATCATGCGGGAGAGGGTTCCGGTTGAAATGCAGGGACGGGTATTCTCCGCGAAGAGCACCCTGCAGAATTTCACGATCCCCATCGCGCTCCTGCTGGGCGGACTGCTGGCGGACACGGTGTTTGAACCGTTTATGCTGGCGGATTCCCCGGCACAGCGGTTTCTGTCCGGATTCTTCGGCACGGGAAAAGGAGCGGGGATCGGACTGATGTTCTTTATTGTCGGAATCGCAGGGATGCTGGTCAGCTTTACCCGGCTGCGGAAACCGGCCTACAGGGAACTGGACCGGACCGAAACGGAAACTATACAGACATCGGATGAAATTGGAGGAAACAATCATGAACAGCAATAAAACCATCGGATTTTTCAGCGGATTCCCGGACCGCAGGTTTACGGATGAGATCGCCGGGCGCCTGAAAAAGGACCTGCCCGTACGCAGGAGGATTGTGTTCATCACCGCCTGCCCGGAGGACTATCAGCAGAACGACGGGGATTCCGCCGGAATGCACGGAATGTTTGTGGAATACGGCATAGGCTTTGACCGGTTCTGCGTCGTTGACAACCGGACGGATCCCGCGAACGCGCAGGAGTGGGCCCGGGAAGCCGACTGCTTTTTCCTGATGGGCGGCGGCGTGTGCGCCGAACCGCTGCAGCTGATCCGGGAGAAGGGGATATATGATATTGTCCGGGACGGCCCGGCTATGGTCCTGGGCGTGAGCGCCGGATCCATGAACATGGGGAAAACGACGGTGGACATCTGGGAATCCCCGGTCCCGTACGAAGGGCTGGGATTCGCGGACATCACGATGATCGGCCATTTCAGCTACGACGACACGGAACGGCTGCGGCTTATGAAGGCAGTTTCCATGGAACGGCCTGTCTGCGCGATGGAGGATGAAAGCGCGATCTTTATCCGAAACGGAAAGGTTGAAATCATCGGTACGATCCACCGGATCGAAAAAGGAGAAATCGGGCCGTTCACGGAAGAGGACGTCCGGCTCTGAGGCACGGCCGGTACGGCGGCCGGCAGGAAAAAGTGGAATCCCGGCGGTTCTCATGGTAGAATAAAAAAAGACGCAGACAATAAGAACTTTTTGCATAAGCTTTCCGATTGAAGGAGGAAACGGATATGTTCGATGAAAGAAAAACGCTGGGAGAACTGCTGTCGGATCCGCGGATCGCGAAGATCGCGCCGGACGCGATCCGGAACAGGGACCTGAGCAGGGAAGAGGCGTGGGGAAAGACGCCAAAGCAGCTGCTGGACGAATACGTCTTTTTCGGTGACATCGGCAGGGGCATCCGGCGCCTGTACGACGCGGCGGACACGGGAGACTGGTATTATCCGCTGTACAGCGACGCGGAATGCGCGGAGGATGAAGCCCGCAGGAACGTCAACATGATCTGGCTTCCGTCGGACGATCCGGGCGCGGACGGAAGGCCGTTCATCCTGCTGGCGCCCGGCGGCGGATTTGTGAACGTATGGAACCTGACGGAGGGCTGGCCGGTCGCGGCGCAGTTCAACAGCGAGGGATACCATGTGTTTATCCTGACATACCAGGTGGACGGAGAGGAAAAGCTGCTGGAAAAGGACCTGGGGGATATGGCCCGCGCGCTCCGGCTGATCAAAGAGAAGGAAGAACATTTCCATGTGCGGGCGGACCGGTATATTACCTGCGGTTTCTCCGCGGGCGGGATGCTGATCTGCCTCTGGAACACGGAAATGGGGTATCCGGCCTTTGGCCTGCCGAAGCCGCAGGCGTCGTTCCCGGTCTATCCGTTTGTCAGCCTGAAGCTGGCCGCCGCCGACTATAACCCGGAAGAAGATACGGAAGAGGACGAGCGGGAGGATATCCGCCTGTACGGCTGCCCGTTCGCCGAAGCGATGGAAACCCCGTATGACAGTCCGGAGCATGCGGAAGGGTTCCCGCCCTGCGCGATCTTCGCGCTGGCGGGGGACGAACTGCTGGGGCATGCAAAGCTGCTGGCGGAAAAGCTGGAGAAGCTGGACATTCCCTGCAGGCTGGAAATCGGCCCGGAAGGCGGACACGGCTTCGCCGACGGAACCGGCACCTGCATCGCCGGGTGGACCGAACGGGCTGTCCGGTGGTATGAAGGATTGAAATAAAACCATCTGTGAGGGGAAACTGCCCATGAAGATTATTGACATTTCCCAGGAGGTGTTCGGGTGCGCGGTCTATCCGGGCGATCCGAAACCGGAGAAAAAGACCATGATGCAGATCAGCGAAGGCGCGGTATGCAACCTGAGCGCCTTCAGCATGTGCGCCCACAACGGCACGCATGTTGACGCGCCGCTGCATTTTATCGACGGCGGAAAAAGCATCGACCGGGTGGCCCTGGACCGGTTTATCGGGTACGCTTATGTGGCCGCGCATGAGGGAGATATCCTGGCGGCGGATGCGGAACGGATCCTGGAGAAGGCTGCGGAAAGCGATCCCCGGGCGGCGGAAAGGATTCTGGTAAAGGGACGGGCAGTGGTGACGGCGGAAGCCGCGAGGGTGTTTGCAGAAAAGAAGATCAAACTGTTTGGAAATGAAAGCCAGACGGTTGGACCCGAAAACGCGCCGATGGAAGTGCACCTGATCATGCTGGGTGCGGAGATTGTGCTGCTGGAGGGAATCCGGCTGGCGGACGCGGAGGAAGGCGTCTATCTCCTGCACGCGGCGCCGCTGAACCTCGGCGGCGCGGAAGGCGCGCCCTGCCGGGCGACGCTGGCCAGCCCGGACTGAAGGAGCAGGAAAGAAATGAAAGACTACAGCGAGCAGAACAAAAAGGCCTGGGAATACAACGCCTATGAGTTCTGGATTAAAACGGCCGGCACGCCGGCAGAACGCGCGAAGCAGGATATGTCAGACCCGGAAAAGATGCTGCGGCGGTACGCAAAGTACTTTGACAGCTACCGGGGCGTGAAGGTTGCCAACATCTGCGGGTCCTGCGGAAAAAAAGCCGTTCCGCTGGCGCTGCTCGGCGCGGAGGTGACGGTGTTCGACATCTCCGAGGACAACAGAAGGTATGCCATGGAAACGGCGGAGGCGGCGGGCATCAGCATCCGTTATGAGGTATGCGACGTCCTGGAGGCTGACCTGGACAGGTACGGCGGGTATTTCGACGTCGTGTTCATGGAGGGCGGAATCCTGCACTATTTCCACGACATTGACGAGTTTATGCGGATTATGTACACCCTGCTGAAAAAGGGCGGGAAGATGATCTGCAGCGATTTCCACCCGTTCACGAAGATCAACGACAGCCTGAAGCTGGAAACACCGGTGATGAGCTATTTTTCCACGGAGATCTTTGAAGGGGAAATGGCGCACGCCCGTTTCTATGAGGATGAGATCCGGAAACAGATGCCCAGGTGCAGCCTGAGGAAATACACGGTCAGTGAGATCATCAATGCGATCATCCGCAGCGGTTTCTGCCTGAAGCAGTTTGACGAGCATCCCGCCTGGGAAAACGACAGACTGCCGGGCGAATTCACAGCCGTCGCGGTCAAAGCGTGACAGACCGGAACCGGGAGACGGCAGAGCATATGCATTTTGTGGAAGCAAAGGGGATCCTGACCGGCGGGAAAGGCCGGTACGGGATGAACATCTATCGCGGCTGTTCCCACGGCTGCATCTACTGTGACAGCCGGAGCCGATGCTATCAGTTCACCCACGCCTTTGAAGACATCGAGGTGAAACAGAACGCGCCGGAGCTGCTGGAGCAGGCGCTGAAATCCAAACGGCACAAAGCGATGATCGGAACAGGTTCCATGTCGGATCCGTATATGCACTGCGAGGAGCGGCTGGGCCTGACCCGGAAATGCCTGGAGATCATCTGCCGGTACGGGTTCGGGGCGGCGGTGCAGACCAAGTCCGACCGGATCCTGCGGGACATCGATTTGCTGGAGGAGATCAACCGGAAAGCGAAGTGCGTGGTCCAGATGACGCTGACCACCTGGGACGAACGGCTGTGCGGGATCCTGGAGCCGAACGTGTGCAACACGCAGCGACGGGTGGAAGTGCTGGAGGAGATGCGCAGGCGGGGAATCCCGACCGTCGTCTGGCTGGCGCCGGTCCTGCCTTTCATCAACGACACGGAGGGAAACATCCGGGCGATCCTGAAAGCGTGCGCCCAGGTGCAGGTGAAAGGGATCATCTGTTTCGGAATGGGGCTCACGCTCCGGGAGGGCGACCGGGAATACTATTACGCGGCGCTGGACAGGCATTTCCCCGGGCTGAAGGAACGGTACATCCGGACCTATGGCGGCGCCTATGAGGTTTCCAGCCCGCGCAGCGCGCAGCTGACGGACCTGTTCCGGACCTTCTGCCGGGAGCACGGGATGATGTACAGGCCGGAAGAGTGCTTCGATTATATGGGCACACTTCCGGAAAAGTTTGAACAGATATCGTTTCCCGGCATCTGACAGGAAACAGCGGATACTGAAACGGAATATTCCGGACAACGGATTGCGGAGCGTACAGATGAAAAGAATTCAGGTGGTGGCGGCGGTTATCTTTCATAAAGGAAGGATTTATGCCACACAGCGCGGATACGGCGCCTGGCAGGACTACTGGGAGTTTCCCGGCGGAAAGATTGAGCCGGGGGAGACGCCGGAGGAAGCGCTGAAACGGGAGATCCGGGAGGAACTGGACATCGGGATCACGGTGCTGGGACACCTGTGCGACGTGGAATATGATTATCCGGAGTTCCATCTTTCCATGAAGTGTTTCCGGTGCCGAATTGATGAAGGCGAGCCGAAACTGCTGGAGCATGAAGCCGCGAAGTGGCTCGGCAGGGAAGAACTGGGCAGCGTCGGCTGGCTGCCGGCGGACCTGGAGATCCTGCCGGAGATTGAAAAGCGCTGGCCGGCCGAAGAATAAAAAAGGGATGCGTGAAAAATGGAAGTACGCAGACTGACGGAAAACGAGCATTTTGAAGCGAACATGATCTCGTATGTGGCGTTCCACATGCGCATGGAAGATCCCGAAAAAGTGAAGGAAGACAGCAAAAAGCTGCAGATTGAGGACTGGGGCGCCTTTTCCGACGACGGAAAGATCATGGCGCGGATCCTGAACTACCGCTTTGACACATTCCTGGACGGGCAGGCGGTTGCGAGCGGCGGGATCGGCGGCGTGTCCACGCTGCCGGAATACCGGAACACCGGCGCGGTCCGGGCGATATTTGGGAAGCTGATCCCGGAAGCCTACCGGAACGGGGAGGTTTTTTCCACCCTGTATCCGTTCAACCATGCTTTCTACCGGAAGTTCGGCTATGAGACCGCCTGCTGGAAAAGCCAGTATGAGTTCGAGCCGGCGGTAATCAGCGGATACCGGTTCAACGGAACTGCGGAACTGTGGAAGCCGGACGATCCGGTGGGCGAATATACCGCGCTGTACAACCGTTTTGCGGAAGGCTACAACCTGGCGATGCGCCGGAACGACAAAATGATGCTGGAAAAGCACCTGAAGGGCGAATATTACAAGGACCGGAAGTTCTGCTATATGCTGCGTGAAGACGGAAAGCCCGTGGCCTACCTGATCTTCCAGGATATCCGGCATGATCCCGCCGCGATCCTGTCCGTGGAAGATATCGCCTGGGACGGCAGGCAGGGAATGAACGCACTGCTCGGCTTCCTGGGCCGCTTTACCGCGGACTACGGCACGATCAGGCTGTTCCTGCCGGTAAGCGTGAACCTGTATTCCTTCATCCGGACGCCCCGGGCATACGAGATCCGGCAGACCGTGCAGCAGGACTATATGATCCGTCCGGTCAACGTGCAGCGGATGCTGGAGATCATCAAAAAACCGGATGACGGCAGGTTTGTCATCCGGGTGGAAGGCGACGAATACATCGCGGAGAACAACGGGACCTGGGAGGTCAGCGGCAGCAGCGCCGTGAAGACAGACAAGGCGCCGGACCTGACCGTTTCCATCCAGGCGTTCGGCCAGATGGCCGCCGGGTGCGCGAGCCTTTCCGAAACCGTATACCGGCCTGACGTGACGGTGGCAGGCAACGAAGAAACGCTGGCAAAGGTATTTGTCCGCAAGCCTGTCCTGGTGGAGGATCATTTCTGACGCGGGAATCCGTGTTTAATCCCTTTCCTTGATCACCGACCAGGCGCCGACCAGCTTCTCCAGGGACCACTGCGCGTTGGCGGGACTGGTGGACGGCAGGCATACCGCATCCTGCCCGAGTACGGGCAGGATGTATTTCATATACATCTCATGGGACTTCCGGCCGTTACAGTAAATGCGCTCAATGGGCGCGCTGTCCAGGATGATCCGCAGGTCGTTGGGACGGACCTCCCGGATGGTGGCGTCGGAGGAGCCTGTGATCACGCAGCTGGCGATGGAATCCCACAGCGCCAGGTCGTGGGAAAGGATCAGTTCCTTTTTCTCCGGGACGGTTACGGGGACTTCCTGTCCGTAGAGCGCCGCGATCACCTTCCAGAAGCGGTTCTGCGGGTGGCCGTAGAAGAAATTCTGTTCCCTGGATTTGACCGAGGGAAAAGAACCCAGGATCAGCACCCGGCTGTCCGGGCCGAAGAGCGGGCCGAAGGGATGAAGGATCCGCTGTGATGACGCCATCTGTCAGTTCTCCTGTCCTTTTCTGTCAGAAAAAGTATAGCATACCGGGGAAGCGTCATGCTATACTCTTGTTATCGATATGAAAGAAGGCGAATCGTGTGTCGGAGATCACCTGGGAACTCTTCGACAAGCAGGTGGCGGAGTGCAGGCTCTGCCCGCTTTGCCGGCAGATCCGGAACAAGGTGCCCGGGCAGGGTGACCGGAACGCGCCGCTGATGCTGATCGGTGAAGGGCCGGGGCAGACGGAGGATGAGGAAGGGCTCGCTTTTGTCGGCGCGGCGGGGCAGCTGCTGACCCGGATGCTGGAAGCGATCCAGCTGCCGCGGGAGCGGGTCTATATCTGCAACATTGTCAAGTGCCGCCCGCCGAACAACCGGGTGCCCACGCCGGAGGAAGCGGAGGCCTGCCGGATCCACCTGCGGATGCAGACATACCTGGTGAAGCCGAGGGTGATTGTGCTGCTGGGCAGCACGGCCGCGAAGAATATCCTGGATCCGGAGGTCCGGATTACCCGGGAACGGGGAACGTGGACGGTGCGCAAGGGCGTGTGGATGATGCCGACCTATCATCCGTCAGCGCTGCTGCGGGATCCGGAAAAGAAGAAGGAAGCCTGGGAGGACATGAAAAGCCTCCGGAGCAGGCTGATCCAGCTGGGGCTGTATCAGGACATCTACTCCGGAGTATAATAAAGCAGGGGGGCTTTCTGATCGCCCCCCTGCAACTCCTTCGGTTATCATGTGCTTGGGATTAAGTGAAGTGTATAGATATCCGGTATGTTTACCGGATATCTTTTTTGCTGTATTTCCAGTAGGCGAGGACAATGCCGGCCGCGGTGAATGCCAGGCCGATCAGCAGTTTGGTTGAATCAAGCGCGCATTTGTTGATGATCGCTGATCCGTCGCAATAGCCAAAGGGAGTGATATATTTCAGGAAATCCACCGCACTGGTCAGGTTTGCGATAATGCCCATGCTGTACAGCGCAATGGCCAGGCCAAGGCCGATGCCGACGCCGCCCTTCCACAGGAAGGCGGAGACGCCGAAGCAGACACAGGCGATTTCCACCTGGAGGAGGAAGTAAGCGAAATGAAGCAGCGTGAATTCCTTCCAGGGGATTGCTTCTCCGATGGCAGCGGTGGACGTGATCGCCATCAGCCAGACGGCGACGTTCAGGATGACAATCTGCACCAGAACGGATATAAGCTTTGCGGTGACGATTTCCGCACGGCTTTGGGGATGCGTCAGCAGGAATTCCGCCGTGCCGTTTTTCTCTTCTTTTGCCAGGGCGCCGATGCCGAGCAGCGCGGCGAACAGCGCGCCGCCGATACCCAGGATTTCCCCGCACTCAACACCGTAGAATCCTTTCAGGGAACCGTAATCCAGGGAGTCCAGCCCGAAGGCGGAAGAGAACGAGCCCATGGAGGAGAAGAGTGAATTGATGCTTTCCATCTGACTCTTCATCTCGGGATATACGACCATGCAGATGACGATAAACGAGCCGATGGCAAGCGTCCAGATCAGGAGAGCCTTCCACGCCTGTTTCAGTTCATGACGGATCAGGGTCATGCCTGCTCACCGCCTTTCTCATAAAAATGCAGGACGATCTCTTCCAGGTCCGGTTCCGCAATGGTCATATCCCGGATATCCGCCTTGGTCAGGGCGCGGATCAGGTCATTGATTTCTCCGCTCCAGAGGAAGCTGACCGTATCGCCCAGTTCCGTCCAATTTTTGCACTCCGGCAGGTCTTCCCGGCGCACATCGCCGCGCAGGGTCACACGGCGGGCACTGGATTCCGCCAGTTTTTCCATACTGTCGCAGGCGATGATCTTTCCTTCCCGGATGACCGCCGCGCGGGAGCAGTGGCGCTGGATCTCAGACAGGATATGGCTGGAGAGGAACACGGTGACACCTTTTTCGTTCCGCTCCCGCAGGATGGAGAAAAACTCATGCTGCATCAGGGGATCAAGGCCGCCGGTGGGCTCGTCCAGGATCAGCAGTTCCGGATCGTGCTGCAGGGCGCAGACAATACCGACTTTTTTCCGGTTGCCGAAGGAGAGATCCTCCACCTTCCGGTCCCGGTCGAGCTGCAGCCGGTCGCACAGTTCGGCGGCGGCCTTGTCGCAGTTTTTCTTCCGCAGATCCGCGGACAGCTTCAGGATTTCCCTGACCCGCATGCCGCGGTAGAAGGAAGCGTCCGAAGGCAGGTAACCGACCCGCTCCAGGATCGCGCGGTTGTTCTTTTCAATGTCCATGCCGAGGACCTGCGCCTTGCCGGAGGTCGGCGAGATCAGGCCCAGCAGGGTCCGGATCGTGGTGGATTTACCGGCGCCGTTCGGGCCGATGAAACCGAAGAAGTCTCCGGTTTCCACTTCCAGGTTCAGACCGTCGATGCCCCGGGCCCTGCCGTAATACTTGGTCAGGGCGGCGGCTGTAATCGCTTTGTTTCCCATTTCTTTCCCTCTTTTCGGGTTCGTTTTCCGTTCACCATTGTAACGTTCCGGTAAAATAAAAACAGGGAGGAAAGCGCGGAATGATCCGTTCTATTCCTCCAAATCGGAAAAATAAGCTATTCTGCGGGTTTCCCTTTGGACAGCAGCCAGGCCAGCGCGTGGACGGACTGCTGGAACTGACCGCCGGCGAGCATCGCGTCAATCTCCTCCGCGGTATGCGTTTCCACGCGGAGCAGTTCCATCGCGTCCAGTTCCTGCCCGGTGACCTTGCGGCAATTCTCGGCGGCAAAGAGGTAAGCGAAGTTGTCCGAGATGGTCGCGCTGGAGGGAATCACCAGCAGCGGGCGCCAGCAGTCCGACACATAGCCGGTTTCCTCCCGCAGTTCCCGACGGGCGCCCCTGAGCGCGGCGGCCTGCGGATCCTCGCCGTCCTTTTTTTCGATCGCGCCGGCGGGGAACTCCGTCGTGACCTGCCGGATGCCCTGGCGGAACTGGCGGACGCAGATGAAGCGGCCCGCTTCGTCCGAGGCGACGACCACGGCGTAATCCTTTCGGGTAAAGCTGTAATAAGGCTGCCATACCTTGCCGTCCGGGAAGCGGTAGGCGGATCTGCGGAAGTCGATCCATTTGTCCCGGACGATATGCTCGGTGGAGATTTCCTCCCAGATCAGTTCCTCATCTTTCATGCTGAAAACCTTCCTTATATAAGCAGACAGTCCTACTGTTTCCATTGTAGCGCCGCCGCCCCGAAATAACAAGGAGAAAAGCACTTGACGCGCCGGATGGGCGCGTTTATCCTATGAACATGGAGATCCTAAAAGAGAGAAGAGGAACCGGAAAAATGACGAAGTTCAGAAGACTGGCCGCCGTACTGGCCGCGCTGGTGCTGCTGTGTGCCGGGACAGCCGGCGGAGAGGAAACGAAATCGATGTTTGAACAGGAATGGTACCTGCAGGCGCTGAAGGATTCAGTCATGAGCGCCGGCAACAACGCGCGGCTGAAAAAGGTGATTGAACGGGCAGCGAACGGAGAGGAAATCACCCTGGCGACGATCGGCGGATCCATCACGGAAGGCGCCGGCGCGGCGAGTTACAGGGAGTGCTGGGCAGCCCGGTTCCGCGTCCGGTTCGGTACGGCTTTCGGGGCGGACAAAGGCGCGAACGTGAACCTGGTGAACGCGGGCGTAGGCGGCACACCGTCCCCCTTCGGCTGGATGCGGTACGGGCGTGAGATTGCCGGCCGGGTGCCGGAAACGGACTCCGACGGCCTGCCGGACGTGGTGGTCATCGAGTTCTCGGTGAACGACTGGCAGGAGGAGACCGGACACCGCTGCTATGAATCCATGGTGAAGGAAATCCTGGACGCGCCGAATGAGCCGGCGGTGATCCTGTTGTTCGCGGTATTCCGGAACGGGTTTAACCTGCAGGAGGACCTGAGAAAGATCGGCGACCGTTACGGCCTGATGATGGTTTCCATCAAGGACGGATTCTATGCCCATGTCGGGAAGGAACTGACGGAGAAAGACTTCTTCTTTGACGAGTACCATCCGACGTCCCTGGGCCACCGGATCATGACGGACTGCCTGATGCGGGCGGTCACGGACGCGGCGGAGGCGGAGACGGACGAACCGCAGGATACGGACGTGAAGCCGGTATACGGCACTGATTTCATGGGGCTGAAAACGATCTTCGGCGATACGGAGACAGGGGAATATACCGTGGAACGGGGCGGTTTCCGCAGCGTGGACGCCGCCAGTTACCATAACGGGCCGGTTGGCTGGGTCTGCGGAAAGAATTTCTTCCATGACGCAAAGGATCCGGCAGAACCCCTGAAGGTGACGGGCGTGTTCCGCAAGTGCCTGATTGCCTGGAAGGCTGTGAACGACGCGGCCTTCGGCACGGCGGAAATCCTGATTGACGGCAAGGTGAAACGGACGGTCCGGGGCGGCGACGGCAAATGGGGCCAGAGCGAGGTTATCCTGGTCCTGGACGAACAGGAAGCCGCGGAGCACACGCTGGAGATCCGCGTGAAGGAAGAGGGAAAGAAGTTCACGATTACCGCGATCGGACTGCAGTGAGACGTGAGGGAACAGGATGAAGAAAGCAACCATGACCGTTCATCCGGATTTCCGGATCGGCGGGATTTCCAAACGGCTGTTCGGTGCATTCCTGGAGCCGATCGGTTCCATGGTCAACGGAAGCATGTATAACCCGAAGCATCCCGCGGCGGACGAACAGGGCCTGCGGAAGGATTTCTATGAAGCGCTGAAGGAAAGCGGCCTGCCGGCGGTGCGCCTGCCGGGCGGCAACTTTGTCTCCGGCTGGCAGTGGAAAGATTCCATCGGGCCCATGGAGCAGCGCAAGGCTCACCTGGACATGGCATGGTTCCAGTATATTCCGAACGACGTCGGCCACGACGAGTACCTGCAGTGGGTGGAAAAGGCCGGGACGGAAGCGATCTATACCGTGAACCTCGGCACAGGTACGCTGCAGGACGCCGCTGACTGTGTGGAATATACGAATTTCGAAGGCGGAACATACTGGTCGGACCTGCGGAAAAAGAACGGCCATGCGGCGCCGTACGGCGTGAAGACCTGGTGCCTGGGCAACGAGATGGACGGCCCGTGGCAGATCGCGTCCCGGGAAAAGGATCCGCGGGGATACGGCGTGCTCGCCCATGAGACCAGCAAAGCGATGAAGTGGGTGGATCCGACCATTGAAACGATCGCATGCGTCTCCAGCTCGCCCTTCCTGAACCACTATCCGGACTGGGATCTTTCCGTGCTGCAGGAATGCTACAGCGCGGTGGATTATATCTCGCTGCATCATTACCATTCCGCGCCGCCGGATTTGCCCCAGGCGCTGATGGCCGGATACCAGGCCTATGAGGACTATATCCGGACGGAGATTGCCCTGTGTGATTTTGTGAAGACCAAACTGCGCTCAAAGAAGACGATGATGCTGGCACTGGACGAGTACGCCAGCATGATCCGCCCGCGGGGCGAGACGCACCTGGGCATGGGCGGAAGGCAGAACGCGGAGATGTTCGGCGTTTTCGTGCCGGACAGGAAGTATGTCCGCCACGATCCGGACGACTGGTCCACGCGCCGCAACCCGCCGCGGGACCATGAGATGCTGCAGGCGCTGGGGCTAGCCGGCACGATGCTGGTGATGCTGAACCACGCGGATCGGGTGAAGATCGGCTGCGCGACCGGCGGGCTGGGCGCGCTGTGCAGCACCGACAGGGAACACGTATGGAAAGGCGCGGCGTATTATCCCTATACCCAGATGATCCGCTGGGCGAAGGGCACATCCCTGCGCTGCGAGATCAGCTGCGATACCTACGACGTGCCCGGATACGCAATCGATGACATGAACCAGTACGGCGGCTTCACGGGCGTGCGGACCATACAGGCGGCCGCGGCGCTGGACGAAGAGGCGGGCGAACTGGCCGTGTTTGTCATCAACGCGGACGCGGAGGAGGAGCAGGAGCTGAAACTGGACGTGCGCGGATTTGAGGGCTGGCAGTTTACGGAGCATATTGAGATGTTTGCGGACGCCCCGGACGCGCAGAACACCTGGGACCATCCGGAACGGATCCTGCCGGCGAAGAATCCGGATACCCGCGCGGAGGAGGGCATCCTGACCGCCAGGCTGAAAAAGGAATCCTGGAACGTGCTGCGGTTTAAGAAATAAGTGAAAGCAATCTTCCATGATCCGGAAAGAAATTTCCGGATTTTTTGTTTTTGGGTATTGACAGGCAAACAACGATGTGATAAATATTATCACACAGATATTATTTCAGAAATAATATCAAAGATATAATACAGAGAGGAGCATATAAGATATGAAAAAGAATGAGGAACGCAGGCCGTTCACTGTGGAGGACCACAGGGAACTGGCAAAGCGGCACGCTGAGCGGAAGGTGAGCGCGGTCAACGACGCGCTGCAGTTCCCGAACGGGGACGCGTTTGAAGAGGACCTGAACGCGATCCTGAATTCTGACGCCGAGGCGAACGGCGAGACCGTCGCCATCGCGCTGATCGACTGCGACAAATTTGACCACATCAACAAGGACTTCAGCGGCGACGAAGGCGACCGGGTCCTGATCGAAGCCGGGAAGTATATCCGGGACAGCCTGCCGGAAGGCGCGAAAGTTTACCGGATCGGCGGTGACGAATTTGCCATCCTGTTCCGCGGAACAATGGAGCGGGAGGAGATCTTCCTGTTCCTGAACGAACTTAAGAACAATTACAGCGTAAAGACGCCGGACGGCGTGCGGCAGACGGTGACCATCGGCATGGCGACTGCCTTTGAGGACGCGAACCGCTGCGCGGAGCTGATCCGCAAAGCGGACGGCGCGCTGTACCGGGCCAAGGTTTCCGGCGGGGACAGGGTGGCCATGGCCAAGGAAGAGAAAATGGTTCCGAAGACCAGCCATTTCACCCAGGATCAGCTGCAGCGCCTGGCAAAGCTTTCAAAGCGCGAAGGCGTGGGCGAGGCGATCCTCCTGCGGGAAGGCCTGGACCTGCTGCTGAAGAAATACGATATCTGATTATTGAACAGAAAAACGGATCAGGCGCGACGGCCTGATCCGTTTTCAGTGAAGCGGTTTATTCCGGGCAGGCGATCTCCGCCACATGCTCGATGACGTGGTGCAGGGCGGACGCCTGCTCGTTGCCCGCGGCTTTGTAATAGACCTCCTTGCCTTCCCTCCGGCTGACGATGAGCCCGCAGGCCTTCAGCAGCTTCAGGTGATGGGAGAGGGCAGGACTGGACATGTTCATCATCACAGACAGGTTCAGCACGCATTCCTCGCAGTGGCAGAGGAGCCAGAAGAGGCGCACCCGGGTGAGGTCGCTCATGAGCTTGAACAGGTCCGCGGTCACCTCAAAGGCTTCCGGGGCGGGCATGTGGTCAAATTCCTTTTCAATCCCGGAATGGTGGTCATGGGGCAGCTTTCCGTTTTCCATGCTGAACTTCCTTTCTTTACAGCCTGCTGACAAACAGGGCACGGATGGCGTTGAGTACGGCAAGGATCATGACGCCCACGTCGGCAAAGACCGCAAGCCACATATTGGCGATGCCCAGCGCACCGAGGACCAGGCAGATTGCTTTGACGCCGAGGGCGAAGGCGATGTTTTCCCGGACGATGCCCATGCATTTGCGGGCGATGCGGATTGCCTTGGAGACCTTCAGGGGATTGTCGTCCATGAGGACTACGTCCGCCGCCTCGATTGCGGCGTCCGATCCCATGGCACCCATGGCGATGCCCAGGTCCGCCCGGCTGAGCACCGGTGCGTCGTTGATGCCGTCGCCCACAAAGGCCAGCGTCTCGCCGGCTTTTTTCTCTTTCAGCAGCTCTTCCACTTTATCCACCTTGTCACCGGGCAGGAGATCGCTGTGGACCCGGTCGATTCCCAGGGCTTCCGCAACCTGCGCGGCTGCCGACGGACCGTCTCCGGTCAGCATGACGGTGGAGCGGACGCCGGCGCGCTTCAGGGAAGCAATCGCCTCGGCCGCGTCGGGCTTGACCACATCGGAAATGACGATGTGGCCGGCGTATTCGCCGCCGATGGCCATATGGACAATCGTGCCGGCGCTGCGGCACTCGATGGGCCCGACACCCAGGCGGCGCATGAGGCGGCTGCTGCCGGCGGCAACCTGTTTTCCGTCAATCTCCACGACGACGCCGTTGCCGCCGATCTCCTCCACTTTACCAACCCGGGACAGGTCAACGGGTTTTCCCCAGGCCTTCCGGATACTTGCGGCGATGGGATGGGAGGAGGCGCATTCCGCCAGCGCGGCGTATTCCAGCATGGTCTCCCGGTCCAGTTCGCTGTGATGGATATCCACGACATCGAACACGCCCATGGTCAGGGTGCCGGTCTTGTCAAAGACGACGGTACCGGTTTTTGCCAGGGCCTCCAGATAGTTGGAACCCTTGATCAGGACGCCGGCCTTGCCGGCACCGCCGATGCCGGCGAAGAAGCTGAGCGGGATACTGATGACCAGCGCGCAGGGGCAGCTGATAACCAGGAAAGTGAGCGCTCTGTAGATCCATTCGCCCCACTCGGGCGGCAGGGAAAGAACCAGCCGGACCAGCGGGGGCAGGACCGCCAGCGCCGCGGCGCCGATGACCACGACGGGGGTATAGTACCGCGCGAAGCGGGCAATGAAGTTCTCGCTGCGGGATTTGCGGGAGGAGGCGTTCTCCACCAGGTCCAGCACCCTGCTGACGGTGGATTCGCCGAAGGCTTTCGTGGTCCGGATACGCAGCACGCCGCTCATATTGATGCAGCCGCTGACGACTTCATCCCCAGGTTTCACGTCCCGCGGGACGCTCTCACCGGTCAGGGCGCTGGTGTTGAGGCTGGACTCGCCGGTTTCCACCATGCCGTCGATCGGGATCTTTTCCCCGGGGTTGACGGTGATGACGGCGCCGACCTCCACTTCGTCCGGATCCACGCGGACCAGCTGCCCGTCCTGTTCGATATTGGCGTAATCCGGACGGATGTCCATGAGCTCGCTGATATTCCGGCGGCTTTTGCCGACGGCGTAGCTCTGGAACAGTTCGCCGATCTGGTAGAACAGCATGACCGCGACGGCCTCGTCGTAGTCCCCGGTCTTCAGCAGGCCGATGGCCAGGGCACCGAGCGTCGCGACGGCCATCAGGAAGTTTTCGTCGAATACCTGGCGGTTCAGGATGCCCTTCCAGGCTTTCTTCAGGATGTCGTATCCGATGATCCCGTAGGGGACCAGCCAGAGCAGGAACAGCGGGGTATTGCTGACCTGCACAAATTCCGGCAGGAAATGCAGGACAACCATCAGCACGGCGGCGATGACGATACGGATCAGCATCTTCTTTTGCTTTCTGGTCATATTCCCACTCCTTCCGCAGAAACCTTCAGATTGCTTCTATAAATTTATGACTGCGTATGAAAGATGAAAGAATCAGAGGTAAATCTCGCAGTCATCTTCCACTTTTTTGCACGCGGCAGCCACATTCTCCATGACGGACGCGGCGTCGGCGCCTTCGTCAAACTCCACGATCATCTTCTGGGTCATGAAGTTCACGGTGGCTTCTTTCACGCCGGCCGTCTTCCGGGCGGCGTCTTCCATTTTGTTGGCGCAGTTCGCGCAGTCCACTTCGATCTTATAGGTCTTCTTCACGTCGGTCGCCTCTTTTCCGCATTACGATTAAACAATCATTTAATCGTTTAACTGAATGATAACAGGAAAACGAAAAGCTGTCAACAGGGAATCCGAAAAAGAAAAGAAATGCCACAAAAGCCCACAAAATACATAAAAACAGAAACAGAAATCATAGTCAATGACACAAAAAGGAAAATAATGGAAACAAGAAAGGTATAAAACCCCACTTTATCACCACAGAAGGGACAAAACGGAGTACCGGCCGGGCGCGGCGGGCAGCCGGAATGCTATAGATTCAATTTATAACTGCTTATTGTTTTCGGGTATTGGACAGGAGGAAACCGGACGGCTATAATACGTACCATCAAAACACGAGGAGGGAGCGCCGTGAAAGGAAAAACAACCTGGCGGGACGGCCGAATGCGCCGATGTTACCGAATGCGGCGCCCCGGATAAAAACTGACAAACGACTATGTTTTGATAAATGAAAGGAGATACCCCCATGAAAAAGATCATCGCTCTGGTTGTTGCCCTGGTACTGACTCTGTCCCTGACCGCCGCCCTGGCGGATACCATTAAGATCGGTGTTCCGGACGATACCACCAACGAAGCCCGCGCGCTGCAGCTGCTGGCTGACAATGGTGTGATCCAGCTGAAGGAAGGCGCCGGTGAAACCGCCACGAAGGCGGACGTGATCGCTGACAACATCGAGATCGTTGAGGTTCAGGCTGAACTGCTGCCCAACCAGCTGCCGGACCTGGACTACGCGATCATCAACAGCAACTTCGTCCTGGACGCGCTGGCTGCCGGCATCCAGATCAACGACGCCCTGCTGGTTGAAGTGGAAGAGAAGTACCTGCCCCGCGCGAATGTGATCGCCGTGAAGGGCGACAACATTGACGCTCCCCTGACCAAGGCGCTCGTGGCTGCTGCCACCAGCCAGCAGGTGAAGGAATTCATTGAGAAGACCTATGCCGGCGCCGTGCTGAGCGTGGTTGAAAACCCCACCGACGGCTATGATCCCGATGTGGATTACGATGCGCTGGCCGGCCAGACAATCATCGTGGCCGCCACCGCCGCCCCGCATGCGCAGGTGCTTGAGGTTGTCAAGGAGATCCTGGCCGCGAAGAACATCAACCTGGAGATCCAGGTGTTCTCCGGATACACCGAGGAAAACCCCGCGGTTGACGCCGGCGACGCGTACGCAAACTACTTCCAGCATCAGCCCTACCTGGACGAATATGTGGCCCAGACCGGCGGCAACGTCGTGAGCGTCGCGATCGTCCACACGGAGCCCATGGGCCTGTACGGCGGCAAGCAGAAGGACCTGTCCGCCCTCGGAAAGTGATTTCTTGCCAGACAAAGGAAAGTCCCGTATAATGGGTCTGGAATTTCGGACACACCGGAAACCCGGTGTGTCCTTTGTTTCGGAGGCTGAAAAATGATTGAGCTGAGGAACCTGTCGAAAAGCTTTATGACGGCTGACGGCCAGGTGGATGCCCTGCGGCACATCAACCTGACCATCCGGGACGGGGATATATACGGCATCATCGGTATGAGCGGCGCCGGCAAGAGTACGCTGGTCCGCTGCATCAACATGCTGGAGCGGCCGACGGAAGGCAGCGTGCTGCTGGACGGTCAGGATCTGGGCTCGCTGGGCAAGAAGGAGATCCGTGACATCCGCCGGTCGGTGACGATGATCTTCCAGTCCTTTAACCTGCTGATGCAGCGCACCTGCCTGCAGAACGTGATGTTTCCGCTGAAGCTGGCCAGGGTTCCCCGCGCGGAGGCGGAGGCAAGGGCCAGGGAACTGCTGCAGACGGTAGGCCTGCCGGACAAGGCGAACAGCTATCCGGCCCAGCTGTCCGGCGGGCAGCAGCAGCGCGTCGCGATCGCGCGGGCGCTGGCGACCAACCCGAAGGTGCTGCTCTGCGACGAGGCGACTTCCGCCCTGGACCCGAAGACCACCCATTCCATCCTGGAACTGATCCGGGAGATCAACCGGAAGATGGGGATCACGGTGATCGTGATTACCCACCAGATGAGCGTGGTGCAGGAGATCTGCAACCGGGTGGCGATCCTTGAGAACGGCGAGGTCGTGGAGGAAGGCGACGTCAGCGAGGTGTTCTCCCGGCCGAAGGCGGCCGCGACCCGTTCCCTGGTCTTCCCGGAGATGGCGGACAGCGTTTCCCTGCTCACCGAAGGCGGGCAGCATGTGCGCGTGATCTTCAACGGGGCCGATACCTCCCGCGAACCGCTGATCGCGAAGATGGCGGTGGACTGCGGCATCCTGGCCAGCATCCTGGGCGCTTCCACCCGGACGATCGGCGGGAAGGCCTACGGATATATGATCCTGGATATTCCCGGCGGGCCGGACGAACTGGCGGCTGCCGTGAAATACCTTTCCGAAAAGGAAAACATCACGGTTCAGGTGGAAACGGAATATGGACGGAAGGAGGGTGAATAATGGATCAGTTTTTAAAGGCGTTTGAGCCGGACAAACTGGCGGAAGCGTGGCATGTATTCCTGACGGAATTCCCTCAGGGCCTCTGGGAAACGGTTTATGTGACGATCCTTTCCACCCTGTTTGCGATCCTGATCGGCCTTCCGCTGGGGATCCTGCTGGTGACGGGGGACGAGAAGGGAATCCATCCGCTGCCTAAGCCGCTGATGAAGTTCCTGAATGTACTGATCAACTTCCTCCGGTCTGTGCCGTTCCTGATCCTGATTGTGATGGTAATCCCGCTGACCCGGACGATAGTCGGCACCTCGATCGGATCGGTCGCTTCGATCGTTCCGCTGGTGGTGGCGGCCTTCCCGTTCGCGGCGCGCCTGGTGGAGAGCAGCCTGCGGGAACTGGATCCGAACGTGATTGAGATGGCGCAGAGCATGGGCGCAAGCCCTTGGGAGATCGTCTTCCGGGTGATGCTGCCGGAGAGCGTGCCGAGCCTGATCACCAACTTCACCCTGGCGATTACGACGATCCTGGGCTATACGGCCATGAGCGGCGCCATGGGCGGCGGCGGCCTGGGCAAGATCGCGATCAACTACGGATACAGCCGGTACAAGTACGCTGTGCTTTATCTGGCGGTGATCGTGCTGGTGCTGCTGGTGCAGCTGTTCCAGAGTATCGGAACGCACCTGGCGGCCAGGGCCGACAAGCGGCTGAAAAACAAATAATCGTTCCGGCAGGCTGAAAAGCCTGCCTTTTTTCAATGGGACAGGCGCAGAAAAAACAGTTTGTTCGCCTTGCAATGGCAGGGGGATGATTTTATAATGGAAGCAATCAGCGGAAAGCAAAACAGACAGGGGAAAAGGAGGCCGGAACGATGAACGTGGCGCAGCTTGCGGACCAGCTCAGGCGGGACAACCACTTCATGAAGGACGTTACCCGGTGGGAGGTCATTCCCGCCCGGCCGGCAAAGACGGCTCCGTTCCCGGACAGCCTGGATCCCAGGCTGATCCCGGTGCTCGCGCAGCGGGGGATCCACAGCCTCTATACCCACCAGGCAAAGAGCCTGGAAGCCACCGCCCGGGGAGAGGACGTGACCGTGGTTACGCCCACCGCATCCGGCAAGACGATGTGCTACAACCTGCCGGTGCTGTCCGCCATCCTGCAGAACGAAGACGCCCGCGCGCTCTATCTTTTCCCGACGAAAGCCCTGTCCGCCGACCAGGTCAGCGAACTGTACGACATGATTGAGGGGATGGGCGTCGATATCAAAACCTATACCTACGACGGGGACACGCCGGCCGCGGCTCGCAAGGCGGTGCGCCAGGCGGGGCACATTGTGGTCACGAACCCGGATATGCTCCATTCCGGTATCCTGCCGCACCATACCAAATGGGTCAAGCTGTTTGAGAACCTGCGCTATATCGTCATCGACGAGATCCATACCTACCGCGGCGTGTTCGGCAGCAACCTGGCGAACGTGCTCCGCCGGCTGATGCGCCTGTGCGACTTCTACGGAAGCCATCCGCAGTTCATTCTCTGCAGCGCCACGATTGCCAACCCGCAGGAACTGGCGGAAACGCTGATCGGCCGGCCGGTCACGCTGGTGGATGAGAACGGCGCCCCGATGGGCGAGCGGCATTTCGTATTCTATAATCCGCCGGTGGTGAACCGGCAGCTGGGAATCCGCGAAGGCGCGGTCCCGATCACCCGGGCGATCAGCGGAATGCTGCTCAAGAACGGCATCCAGTCGATCACCTTTGCCCGCTCCCGGCTGACGGTGGAAGTGCTGACCCGGTACCTGAAGGACATGGTGCGGGATCCGCTGGGCAACGCCGGAAGGGTCCGGGGCTACCGCGGCGGGTACCTGCCGGGAGAGCGGCGGGAAATTGAAAAGGGCCTGCGAAACGGGCAGGTGGACGCGGTCGTGTCCACGAACGCGCTGGAGCTGGGCATCGACATCGGTGCGCTGGACGCCTGCGTGATGTGCGGGTATCCGGGGACCATTGCCAGCGCCTGGCAGCAGGCGGGACGCGCCGGCCGCCGGAAGGGCACAAGCATCGTATTCTTCATCGCATCCTCGGCGGCAATCGACCAGTATATTGTGAACCATCCGGACTACCTGCTGACGAAAAGCCCGGAGAACGCCCTGCTGAATCCGGACAACCTGTATATCCTGCTGAGCCACTTCAAGTGCGCGGCGTTTGAGCTGCCCTTTGCCGACGGAGACCGGTTCGGCAACACGGCATCCACGCAGGAACTGCTGGACTACCTGGACGACCAGGGAATCCTGCACCATGTGGACGGCCGTTACCACTGGTCCGCGGAAGACTTCCCGGCCAGCGAGATCTCCCTGCGGAGCGCAGCGGCGGAGAACTTCATCATCATCGATATTACCGATGCGGCGCACCACCGGGTGGTCGGCGAGATGGACCGCTTCACCGCGCCGATGCTGCTGCATGAAAACGCCATCTATATGCACGAAGGCCGCCAGTTCCAGGTGGAGAAGCTGGACTTTGACGCATGCAAGGCGTTCATCCGCAGCGTGGACGTCGGATACTACACGGACGCGGACCTGAACATCAACCTGAGCCTGCTGGATATTGAAAAGGAAGAACAGACGGCGCAGGGCGGGACCGCCGGACTGGGCGAAATCAAGGTGACCGCGCTGGTGACGATGTTCAAGAAGATCAAATTCGACACGCACGAGACGCTGGGCTTCGGCCATGTACAGCTGCCGGAGACGGATATGCACACGACCGCCATGTGGTGGACGCTGCCCGACAAACTGGCGGAGAAGATTCCGAGCGACCGGCTGAAGAACGGCATGATGAGCATCGCAAACCTGCTGCGCATTGTGTGCCCGCTGTACCTGATGTGCGCGCCGCAGGACATTGCCGTGGTATACCAGGTCAAGAGCCCGATTACGGATAAGCCGACAATCATCCTGTACGACAATACTCCCGGCGGCATCGGCCTGAGCCACAAGGCCTTCGGCATGAAGGAGCTGCTGCTGGGCAAGGCGCTGCAGGTGGCGGAGGACTGTCCCTGTACCTACGGATGCCCCTCCTGCGTAGGCCCGGTGGGTGAGATCGGCGAGGACGGCAAGCGCACGGCGATCCGCCTGCTGAAGGAGCTGACGAAATGAACCTGAGGGACAAGCTCAGGGCGGTCGGCGGCGATAACGCGGACCGGACAGGACAGGCGGAACGGGGAACAGGCGACTGCCGGCACTTTGCCGTATACCGGCCGGAGGAAGAGTTTCCCGGCGCCCGGGAGCTGACCCGGGAGACGCTGTCCCTGATGAGTGAAAAAGAGATGCCGGCGGATTTCGATCCCCGGCGGATCCTGTATCTGGATACGGAGACCACCGGCCTGGGCGGAAGCGGCACGGTGGCTTTTCTCGTTGGGCTGGGATTCCTGACGGACAACGGCTTTGAGGTACACCAGTTCCTGATGCGGGACTATCCGGAGGAGCCGTACCTGCTGAAGCATGTGGCGGCCGGGCTGGGCCGGTTTGACGTGCTGTGCACTTTCAACGGAACGACCTTTGACGTGCCTCTGCTGGAAAGCCGCTTCCTGATGAACCGGATGGACCGCTCCTGCCTGGAACTGCCGCACCTGGACCTGCTGCATATGTGCCGCCGGCTGTGGAAGCTGCGGCTGGGGCGGTGCAACCTGGGACGGCTGGAGGAAGTGATCCTCGGCAAACCCCGGGAGGACGACATTCCCGGAAGCGAGGTGCCGCAGCGGTACTTCACCTACCTGAAAACCGGCCGGATGGACCTGCTGGAGGACGTCCTGAAACACAACGCGCAGGATATCGCCAGCCTGTGCGTGCTGCTGAACCATATGGCGGATCTGTACCTGCATCCGGAAAAGATCCGTTTCAGCGAGGATGTGTACTCCATGGGCCGGGCGCTGGAGCGGGTGGACCAGACTGAACGCGCGCGGAAATGTTACCGGCTGGCCCGCGGGGGACGTATGGGCGACCTGGCGGGATCGGCGCTGGCGGTCAGTTACCGCCGGAGCGGACAGCGGGAGGAGGCCGCGGAGGTCTGGCGGGAGATGATCCGCGAAGGCCGGGGAGGCACCCTGCCCTATGTGGAACTGGCCAAGTACGAGGAGCACATCCGGCGGGACATCCCCGCGGCGCTGAAGCTGACGGAGCAGGCGATTGCCCGGATCAGCGAACCCGGGCTCGGGCAGGGCGACGCTGTACAAGCGGAACAAAATGAGTTACAATACCGCTGGCAAAGACTGAAACGGAAGCTGAAGGAGCAGTGAACGAATGGGTTTTATGACAGGACTCAAGGCCGCCAGGGCATACAGGCTGCAGCAGAAAGGACAGCAGGACGAAGCGCTGAAGCTGTATGAGGAGGCTTTTTCGGAAGGGCTGGACGATCCCCGCTATAACCTGGCTTATGCCCTGATGATCACCCGCAGGGGAGAATATCAGAAAGCAAAGGAATTCCTGGTAAAGCACCAGAAGGCGCCGGGCATGACCCAGGACCAGCGGGTCACGCTGCTGGTGGACTACGCGGCGTGCTGTTTCCGCCTCGGAGACATCGACAAGGGCATCAATACCCTGGAGCAGCAGTTCCGCAAGACAGAGACCGGCCTGCTGTACCAGACGCTGGGTTATCTGTATGTCGAGAAATACGACGCCGCCAACAAACCGGCGTTTGACGAGCCGGCCGGTGAGCCGGAAGAAGCGCCCGCTGAAGCCGCAGAAGGCGAAAACGCCGAAGAAAAGCCTCTTTCTCCCCGGGAAGCCTGGGAAGCCGGGGTGAAGAAGGCGGAAGACTTTATCAGGCAGTCGATCGAATATGACGACGCGGACGCGATCTGCCTGGACAACATGGGGCAGTACCTGTACCGGGTGCAGGGAGACAGGGAAGGCGCGAAGAAATGGTTTGAAAAAGCCATCGCCATCAAGGACAAGCAGATTGACACACTGTATTTCCTGAGCAGGTATGACGAGGAAGCCGGAAATAAGGAAGCCGCCATTGAGAAACTGGAAAAAGCGGCCGGAGGGAAATTCTCCCCGCTGAACTACTGTAACCGGGAGACGGTCCTGAAAGAGATCGCGAGACTGAAGGGGGAAAACTGACATGAGCGAAGAGAAGAAAGTGGAAACGCCGGTTGAGGAGACCGCCGGGAAAAAGAAAAAGAAGGAAAAGAAAACGGTGGGACAGGAGATTCTCAGCTGGGTTCTGACTATTCTGGTGGCGGTAATCGCCGCGCTGGTGATCCGCTCCTTCGTGTTTGAGCCCGTGCGCGTGGACGGATCGTCCATGGACGATACGCTGGCGAACGGTGAGATCATGTTTGTCTCCAAGTTTGACTATTCCAGCACCTGGCTGTGCCTGCCCTGGCAGAGCAACACGGAAAAAGAGAAATCGCCAAAGATTACATTTGGCGGCAATCCTCAGCGGTTTGACGTGGTCATCTGCCGTTATCCCGGCCGGGGAGACACCAACTTCGTCAAGCGGGTGGTGGGACTGCCTGGGGATACGATTGAGCTGAAGGAAGGTTACCTGTACGTTAACGGCGAAAAGTACGACGAGCCATATATCAATGACGAGTATCGGTCTGGGCCGTTGAATTCCAACAGAACGTATTATGTGCCGAAAAAAGGCGATACGATAAACGGGGAAACAATTGAGCAAGACATGTATTTTGTTATGGGCGACCATCGGAATAATTCGAACGACAGCCGCAGCGTGGGTCCGATCTATCGGGACATGATCATCGGCCATGTGCGACAGGTGGTTTATCCGTTCAGCGACTGGAGAGGCGTTCCGAACGGACTGGAAGTCAGCTCCAAGTAATCTGAACAGCAAAAGAGAACTCCCGAAACCGAACGGTTTCGGGAGTTTTGATATATGATGTTATCTCTCGCGGACCAGGTCGGCGATCCGGTTTCCCTTCTCATCGGAGATGTAGGGATCCGCGCCGGTGCGCTTTGAGGTGATTATGATCTGGTCGCCGGTATTGAGATTCATCCAGTCGCTTTCCGCCAGGCGGTAGACGGCGGTTTCCCCGGCTTTCTTCGTGTTTTCCACGGTAAAGCGATATACTTCCGACCTCTTGCCTTCCCGTTCGTTGTCCGCGAGGACCACTTCCGGCCAGGCGGCATTATGGTCGTCCCCGGAGGCGGTCACATCCCGGGACGGGGTCCAGCGCCAGATGTTGTAATAGTATTTGGTCTGGTACCGCGGGACCGATACGTAGACAGGCCGCTGCTCGGTTACATAATAGGTTTCCGTCCGGTAGACCGGGTGGGAGACTGAAGTGAACGTGCCGTTGCCGTTGTCCTCCAGGGTGTATTCGTCGTGATCGTAAACCTGGCGGGTACGCGGCACCTCGACATTTTCGTAGTGGTCGAGCACCTGGTCGTAATGGTGGATCTCTTCCCGCGAGCCGGTCTGTTCCGCTCCGGCGGGCAGGGTCCAACCGGATTCACTGTACTGCCGGTTCTCTTCAACGTTGATGTTCCGGACCCAGTTCAGGGAGGTGATCTTCAGGTTCCCGGAGGACTTGCTGCCGTTCATCCAGGCGAAGAGGGCAACGACGGCAATCAGGATGACCGCGATGATGGCCAGCGGGCTGCGGCGCTTTTCCTGCGGCTGCGCCGGCTGCGGCTGTGCGGCCGCCTCCGCTGCTTCGCGCTCCTTTTTCTTCTTCAGCATTTCGAAGTAGTTGGCTTCGGAATCGGCACGGCTGGAGCCGCAGTTGCCGCAGAATTCGGCATTATCGCTGTTCAGGGAATTGCAGAAGGAACAGTACCAGTCCGGATTTTTGCTGAAACTCTGGGCCTTCTCTTCGTCCAGCTGCTCAAACTGGTTCAGTTCTTCTTCCCGGAGGTTTTCTCCCTCCTGATAATCCTTGACATAGAACTGAACGTCCCCGCGGGCGCGTCCGCAGGAAGGACAGTTGACCACGTCCCCGCGGTTCCCTTTGGCCCCGCAGAAGGGGCAGTCCCAGTATCCCATGACGAGTTTAGACATTGATGCGCTCCTTTGGTCAGGCAGAATATGCCAAAAAATCCTGTATTCAGTCTCCGTCATTGTACATTGGAACAGGGCCTCCGTCAACGTTTGTTTGTCTTCCGGAGCTCTTTTTTCTTTGGCGTTTTGGGCTTTTCCAATATTGCAAAAGGACGGTGGATTTGATACAATAGCCAAAGGTTTGTGTATAAGGAGAGGAGGCCGGTGGCAGGCATGGATCCAGCAGTCAGGAAAGAGACCGGATACATTGCCGCATGGGTGATTCTCCTCAGTCTGGTGATGGAAGCAGTGTTCCTGCTGTTCCGGAAATGGGATCTTTCCGTGCTGCTCGGAAACCTCGGCGGCGCGGCAATCGCAATCGGGAATTTCTTCCTGATGGCGCTGATCGCCACCCGGGCCATGAACCGCGGGATTGAGAGCGGCAAGCCGGAAGAGGCGGCCGCCCGGGTCAAGGCAACGGCCATGATCCGGCTGCTCGGCAGCGTACTGCTGTGTGTGATCCTCATCGCCGTTTTCAAGACCAATGTATACGCGACGCTGATCCCGATGCTGTTTCCCCGGATCGGAATCATGTTCTGGCCCAGGTTCAATAAGAACCGCGGCACGGAACAGCCGGGGACGGAAGGAAGTGATCTGATTGACTGAAGAAAGGGTGCCGGACGTGAAGAGCACCCGGTTCCGGATGATCGATTACGCCCTGATCGCGATGATGATCCTGCCGATCCTGGCCTGTATCGTGCTGAAAGTATACTTCAACGCGCTGTACACCTTACAGGACCTATCAATCGCCGAAGGAGTGCATATCTCCGGCGCAATGGTTTTTGCTGAGTTTAAAGCTCCTGTGATGAACGCTTATATTTCCGAAAGCCAGGTAAATAGCTGGGCTGTCATGATCTCCATCCTCGGCCTGTGCCTGTACCTGACCCACGGCCTGACGGCCAAGGCGGTCTGCAAGCGGCAGCTGGCGGCGGAGTGGATCGTGGAGAAGAGCGAGAAGCTGGTTCGGGACAACATGGGCGGTTTCTTCAGGGAATGGGGTCCGTTCATCACGGCAATCATGGCGCTGAGTGCGTTCTCCTCCCTGATCTGCCTGCTGGGGCTGTTCAGTCCGACGGGCGATGTGAACGTCACCTTCGGCTGGGCGATCCTGGTGTTCTTCCTGATCATGCACTACAAGTTCCGGGGCGGACTGTGGAACTATTTCATCGGGTTGTTCAAACCTATTCCGGTGTTTATGCCAATGAATCTCATCGGCGAATTCGCGACACCGGTATCGATGGCCTTCCGTCATTACGGCAATATCCTTTCAGGTGCGGTGATTTCCGCACTGATCGGATCGGCACTGACCGAACTAAGCAATTCGCTACTGGGTTGGCTGCCCGGTGTGCTGGGAGATATACCGCTACTGCGGGTGGGTCTTCCCGCGATCCTGAGCATCTACTTCGACGTGTTCAGCGGGGTTATGCAGGCGTTCATTTTCGCCATGCTGACGATGCTGAATGTGGCGGGCGCAGTGCCGTGGGACGATTGGAACAAGCGGCGTGAGCGCAGGGGAAAGAAAGCAATTGCCGCGAACTGAAACAAGGGAAATACAGCCTAAAAGGCTGATAATATGGAGGAAAAAGAAATGGGAAATGATATGCTTTATCTTGCAAAAGGTATCATGCTGGGACTGCTGGGACTGGGCGCTGGCTGCGCGATGATCGCCGGTATCGGCCCCGGTATCGGCGAAGGCAACGCCGTGGCCAAGGCCTGCGAAGCCATTGGCCGTCAGCCGGAGTGCAAGAGTGACGTCACCTCGACAATGATCATGGGCTGCGCCATCGCGGAGACCACCGGTCTGTATGGCCTGATTGTGGCGATCCTGCTGATCTTCGTAGCGCCCGGTATGTTTAATGTTATCCTGGAAGGCAAATAATTTCCAGAGTTATTCGGCTTGAATTTGAAATATAAACGAGGATAAACATGAAGTTTTTAGATGTTATCTCCGTCAATATCTGGGCGATTCTGGCTTCGTTGGCGAATCTGCTGATTTTGACGCTGATTATCAAAAAGTTCCTCTTCAAGCCCGTGAAAAAGGTCATGGACGCCCGGCGCGCCGCGATCGATGAGGACTATGCCCAGGCAAAGACTGCCCGGGAAGAGGCCGAGCAGACCCGGCAGAACTATGAGGAAGCCATGGCCGCCGCGAAGATGACGGGCGATCAGATCATTGCAGACGCGAACCGCACAGCGGAATTCCGGAGCAATGAGATCGTGGCCGAGGCGCGGGAGCGCGCTTCCGAGATCCGCCGCCAGGCGGAAGCGGACGCCGTGCTGGAACGCAAGAAGGCCGAGGACGAGATGAAGCACGAGATCGCCAACGTATCCGCGCAGCTGACAGGCAAACTGCTGCAGCGTGAGATCAATGAGGAAGATCATCGGAACCTGATTGACTCGTTCCTGAACGATCTGGACTGATCAGGGAGCTTCCTGACGCCGGAGGGCTTTCCGATCGCCCTCCGAACCACCTTCGGCTCAGACGACTGTGGTAATTGAAGGTAACAGGAGACAGAGCATGACGACAACGAGCAGGGAATATGCCGAGGCGCTGTTTGAGCTGGCGGTCCAGGCCGGGCTGACGAAGGAAACGTCAGAAGGGCTGGAGACCGTGGTCAGCGCGCTGCTGCAGACGCCTGAATACCGGGCGCTGCTGGCCAGCCCCGCCATTCCCAAGGAAGAGCGCCTTGCCGCGCTGGACAGCACGTTCCGCGGAAAGATTCCGGACATCCTGCTGGCGATCCTGCGGATGATGGTATCCCGGGGGCATGTATCGGCGCTGAACGGGATGGCGAGGGACTATGAGGAACTGGCCCGCGGGTACCGGGGCGAGTCCATGGCTGTCGTAACGAGCGCCGTCCGGCTGAAAGAGGCGGAGACGGTGGCGCTGCGTGCCAAACTGGAGAAGAAGCTGGGCCGGCAGGTCACGCTTCAGTGCCATGTGAATCCGGAGCTGATCGGCGGCATCCGCGTGGAAGTGGACGGTCGGGTCATTGACGGCAGCATCCGGAATAAGCTTGAAGAGATCAAGGAAGTGATGAACGCATGAGCTCCAAGGCGGGAGAAATCAGCAGTATCATTAAAGAGCAGATCAAGCAGTACGAATCCAAAATCGAAATGAAGGAGAACGGCACGGTCATCACCGTCGGCGACGGCATCGCCACGGTGTACGGCCTCCGTTCCTGCATGGCCAACGAGCTGCTCCGGTTTGAGGACGGTTCCTTCGGCGTGGCCCAGAACCTGGAGGAGGAGACGGTTTCCGTCGCCATCCTGTCCGACAAGGACACTATCCAGGAGGGCAGCACCGTGTACCGGACCGGCGAAGCGCTTTCTGTGCCCGTCGGTGAGAATCTGCTGGGCCGCGTGGTGAACGCGCTGGGCGAGCCGATCGACGGCAAGGGCCCGGTGGAAGCGGCCGGGACGCGGCCGGTGGAAGCCATCGCGCAGGGCATTATCCAGCGCAAGAGCGTGAGCGTGCCGCTGCAGACGGGCATCAAGGCCATCGACAGCATGATCCCGATCGGCCGGGGCCAGCGCGAGCTGATCATCGGCGACCGCCAGACCGGCAAGACCACCATTGCCGTGGACACGATCATCAACCAGAAGGGTACGGACGTGCTCTGTATCTATGTGGCGATCGGCCAGAAGCGGACCAGCGTGGTGCAGATTGCGCAGGAACTGGAAAAGGCCGGGGCCATGCCCTATACGATCATTGTCAGCGCGTCCGCCGCGGAGAGCGCTCCGCTGCAGTACATCGCTCCCTATTCCGGCTGCGCCATGGCGGAGTATTTCCGGGAACAGGGCAAGGACGTGCTGATTATCTATGACGACCTGTCCAAGCACGCGGTGGCGTACCGCGCACTGAGCCTGCTGATCCGGCGCCCCCCGGGACGTGAAGCCTATCCCGGCGACGTATTCTACCTGCATTCCCGCCTGCTGGAGCGCGCGGTCTGCATCGCGCCGGAATACGGCGGAGGTTCCATTACGGCGCTGCCGGTCATCGAGACCCAGGCGGGCGACGTTTCCGCCTATATCCCGACCAACGTGATTTCTATCACGGACGGCCAGATCTTCCTGGAGACGGAGCTGTTTCACAGCGGCATCCGTCCGGCCATCAACCCCGGTATCTCGGTCAGCCGCGTCGGCGGTTCCGCCCAGATCAAGGGCATGAAGAAGGTTGCCGGCGAGCTGAAGCTGCTGTACGCGCAGTACCGCGAACTGCAGGCATTTGCCCAGTTCGGAAGCGACCTGGACGCGGATACCAAGGCCCGGCTGGCCCTGGGCGAACGCATCGTGGAAGTGCTGAAGCAGAAGCGCTCCGCACCGGTGCGGGTCGGCTGCCAGGTGGCAATTGTGTACGCCGTTATCAACGGTTACCTCAACGAGGTGGAGCCTAAGAACGTGGCCGCGTATGAAGCCAAACTGTATGAATATCTGGAATCCCGTTACAGCGGCCTGCTGGAGAGGATCGAGCAGGGCAAGTGGGAAGACGAAGAGATTGAGGAAATGAAGCAGGCGCTGGCAGGCTTCAGGGGGTAACGGATGGGCGCTGATATCAAATCATTGCGGAGCCGCATCCGCAGCGTGGACTCCACCCTGCACCTGACCAAGGCCATGGGCCTGGTGGCGGCGTCCAAGATCCGCCGCGCGACCCGGACCATGAACCAGAGCAGGGAATACGCGTCCGCAATGGAAGATGTGGTTTCTGTGCTCAGCTCCTCGCCGGAGTGCGAGCGGACGCCTTACATGCAGCCTGCCGGAACAGGCACAAGGCTGATTGTGATCGCCGGCGACCGGGGACTTGCCGGGGGATACAACGCAAACGTATTCCGCCTGGCGGCAACTGAACCGGACGCGGAGATTGTGCCGATCGGCAAGCGGGCGTGCGAACGCTGGGGCAAACCGGTGGTCTCATCCGAGAAATACCCGGCGGCAGAAGCAAAAAAGCTGGCGGACGAGCAGTGTCGGGATTTCCTGGACGGCAAATTCGGGCGGCTGGGCATCCTGTATACCCGGTATAAATCCATGATGAGCCAGGAGGCGACCCTGATTTGGGTGCTGCCGCTGGAGAAGAACGAAGAGAAGAAAGAGGGGGCCGCGCCGGTCTTCGAGCCCGACGAGCAGTCGGTGCTGAACGCGGCGGTTCCCACCTATGTCAGCGGACTGCTGGCGGCCTGCGTCCGGGAGAGCTACGCGTGTGAAGTGGCGGCCCGCCGGATGGCCATGGATTCCGCCGGCAAGAACGCCCAGGAAATGATCGATAACCTGCAGCTGCAGTACAACCGGGCGCGGCAGAACTCCATTACGCAGGAGATTACTGAGATCGTGGCCGGCTCGGGGCTTTAACAATGAATAATGCACAATGCACAATGCACAATGAAGGGAGACTGAGCATTGGATAAGGTGAATACGGGCGTTGTCGCCCAGGTCATGGGCCCCGTGGTGGACGTCCACTTCGCAGAGGGACAGCTGCCGGCGATCTATAACGCACTGACGCTGCCGATCGGTGATCATACGCTGACGGTGGAAGTGGCCCAGCATATCGGCGACAATACGGTGCGCTGCATCGCCATGGGTTCCACGGACGGCCTGCAGCGGGGCGTCACTGTGACCGATACCGGCAAGGGCATTTCCGTTCCGGTCGGCCGGGAAACCCTGGGCAGGATCTTCAATGTGCTGGGCGACGTCGTGGACGACGGTCCGGAAGTTGAGGCTAAGGAACGCTGGGACATTCACCGTCCGGCGCCTTCCTTTGAGGAACTGTCCACCTCCACGGAGATCCTGGAGACAGGCATCAAGGTCATCGACCTGATCTGCCCCTACGCGAAGGGCGGCAAGATCGGCATGTTCGGCGGCGCCGGCGTGGGCAAGACGGTCATGATCATGGAACTGATCAACAACATTGCCAAACAGCACGGCGGCCTGTCCGTGTTCACCGGCGTCGGTGAGCGCACGCGCGAAGGCAATGACCTGTATTATGAAATGAAGGAAAGCGGCGTCCTGGGAAACACCGCACTGGTTTACGGCCAGATGAACGAACCGCCGGGAGCCCGTATGCGCGTCGGCCTGTCCGGCCTGACGATGGCGGAATACTTCCGCGATGAAGAGAACCAGGATGTGCTGCTGTTCATCGACAACATCTTCCGTTTCACCCAGGCCGGTTCTGAGGTTTCGGCGCTGCTGGGCCGCGTGCCTTCCGCCGTCGGATACCAGCCGACGCTGGCTACGGAGATGGGCCTGCTGCAGGAGCGGATCACTTCCACCCATAAGGGATCCATCACTTCCGTGCAGGCGGTCTACGTTCCCGCGGACGACCTGACCGACCCGGCTCCCGCCACGACATTCGCCCACCTGGACGCGACGACGGTGCTTTCCCGCTCCATCGCGAGCCAGGGCATCTATCCCGCCGTGGACCCGCTGGATTCAACCAGCCGGATCCTGAACGCGGACGTGCTGGGCGAGGAGCATTACCGCATTGCCCGCGAAGTGCAGCGGATCCTGCAGCGGTACAACGAACTGATGGATATCATCGCCATCATGGGTATGGACGAACTGGCGGAGGAAGACAAGCTGCTGGTTACCCGTGCCCGTAAGATCCAGCGGTTCCTGTCCCAGCCGTTCTTTGTCAGCGAGAAGTTCACCGGCCTGCCCGGCGTGTACGTCCCGCTGAGCGAGACCCTGAGGGGTTTCCGCGAGATCATCGAAGGCAAGCATGACGACCTGCCGGAGAGCGCGTTCCTGTTTGTGGGCACCATCGACGAAGCGGTCGAGAAGGCAAAGAAAGGCGGCAAAGCGTGAAAACCTTCCCATTGATCATTTCCTCTCCGGACGGAGACCTGTACCGCGGGGACGCCGGGATGCTGATCCTGCGCGGCACCGAAGGCGACCTGGCGATCATGGCCGGCCATGTGCCGTTTGTGACCGCGGTGGCCAAAGGGGATTGCGTTGTGATCACCGATACGGAAGAGCGGAAGGAAGGCGTCATTGAGGAAGGCCTGCTGACGGTGGACGCGGAGAGGACCACGGTCCTCACATCGGGGCTGACCTGGAATAAGTAAAATACACGGCGGACGGGATTCCCGTCCGCTTTTTCAAAATATTGGTTACGAAGGAGAAGAAAGATGGACAGACTGGAACAGTTCCTGAACTTTGCAGAGCAGGCGCCGACAGCATTTCACGCGGCGGCGGGCTTCCGGGAGATGCTGGAGGCGAAGGGCTTCCAGGAACTGAAAGAAACAGACCCCTGGCTGGTGGATGCGGGCGGCCGGTATTATGTGACGCGGAACGGCTCCGCGGTCATCGCCTTTGAGGTGCCGGAGACCGGGTTTTCCCCTTTCCGGATTATTGCCGCCCACGGCGATTCCCCGGCGTTCAAGCTGAAGGAGCGTTTTGAGGACTGCGGAGAGGCATATGTGCGGCTGAATGTGGAGAGGTACGGCGGGATGATCATGTCTTCCTGGCTGGACCGGCCGCTTTCCGTTGCCGGCCGGCTGGCTGTAAGGGAAGGGGACGGCGTGGGTGTCCGACTGGTCAACCTGGACCGGGACGTGGTGCTGATTCCGAACCAGCCCATCCACTTCAACCGGGACGTCAACGAGGGATACAAGTATGATCCGCAGGTGGACCTGATGCCCCTGTACGGGGACGGGGAAGCGAAGGGCGGCCTGATGAAGGAGATTGCGGAGGCCGCCGGCGTCCGGGAAGAGGACATTCTCAGCCACGACCTGTTCCTGTACAGCCGGGAGCGGGCGAGTGTCTGGGGCGCTGGGGACACGTTTTTCTCCTGCGCGCGGATCGACGACCTGGAATGCGCGTGGGCAGCGATGGCCGCGCTGGCCGGCAGCACGGCCAGGGACGCGGTGAACGTCTGCGCGGTGTTTGATAACGAGGAGGTCGGGTCTTCCACCAGGCAGGGAGCGGATTCTTCCTTCCTGTATGATACGCTGACCCGGACGGGGTTTGCGCTGGGCGCCTCGGACGGTGAGATCCGGGCCGCGATCGCAGGCGGGTTCATGGTTTCCGCGGACAACGCGCACGCCGTGCATCCAAACCATCCGGAGAAATTTGACAAACAGAACCGGGCATATATGAACAAAGGCGTTGTGATCAAGCACAACGCCAACCAGAAATATACCACGGACGCCGTTTCCTCCGCCCGCTTCACGCTGGTCTGCGAGGAGGCGGGTGTTCCGGTGCAGCATTTTGTAAACCGGTCGGACCTGCCGGGCGGCTCCACCCTGGGGAACATCTCAAATACGCATGTTTCCATGGATACGGTGGATATCGGCCTGGCCCAGCTGGCCATGCACTCTGTTTACGAGACCGCCGGAACAAAGGACCTGGAGTATCTTGTCAGGGCATTTGAAGAATTCTGGAAATAACGCAAAAAGCACAAAGCATTATGCTTCGTACTTTTTGCGAAATGAATAATGAACAATGAATAATGAATAATGTAAAGTTTCCTCAGACACTGAAGCCGGATTCAGAGGTGAGGTTGCGGAGCCAGGCTACACATTAAACCCGAACTCAGAGGGCAGGAATCTCGGGCAGGTGTTTTCGAGGGAGCAGATGACGGAGGAGGCCAGGCGCACGCCGATACCGCAGGCTTCCGCCAGGTCCTTGCCGTAGGTCAGGCCGGCGGCCACGCCGGAAAAGAAAGCGTCTCCGGCGCCGGTCGTATCCGCCACCGGAACCTGCTGGGCCGGACAGGCGCCGAACCGGCCGTGCATATCCGCCCAGATGGCGCCGTCCGCGCCGAGGGTGACGATCATGGCCGGGATTTCTGCACCGGCGACGAGTTCCGAAAGCCGGCGGGCGAGAATATCCGGACTTTCCTCCCCGAATTCCACGGAGAAGAGGACGCCGGCCTCCTGCCGGTTGCAGACGAAACAGTCTGTCTGCTGCAGGAAGGCGCGCCGCTCCAGGGCAATGTTGATGTTCGACACCGCCGCGTAGATCCGGGTGTTGTATTTGTTCTTCAGCCGGTAGATTTCCTCCACTACGGGTTCGTCCAGGTCCAGCTCCAGCAGGACGCTGTCCGCTGCGGCAAAGAGGGGATTCCCTTCCGCCTGCAGCAGGTTCAGCAGGGGCATCAGGTCCGGCCGGTGGGAGATGGAAGCGCAGACATCGTTATTGTTATCAAAGACCGCCAGCCAGGTGCCCATTCCTTCCGGAACCTTCCAGACAAAGCGGGTATCCACGCCGTGGTCCCGAAGGCGGAGCAGGACGTCCTCCCCGGCGCCGGTGGGATCCACCAGCGAGAGGAAAACCGGGTCGAGGCCCAGGTTGCCCAGGTCCTCGGCGATATTCCGGCTTACGCCGCCATGCACATAACGTACTTTTCCGGCGTTCCGGCCCCCGGGAATATAGGTGCGGGACGGGTATCCCTTGATATCCACAAAGACGGCACCGATGACGACGATACTCATAGGAAGCTCCTTATCCGTTCTGTCAGTGATGGATCTTTGCCATTTGGTTGTTTTTTCCATCTTACCACAGGGGACGGATGAAAAACAACCTGAAAACAACATGATCGAAAACTGTATGATACAATACGAAACAAAAGGAGGGCATGTCGGTGCACGGCGGAGCAAGGGCGGAGAAACAGCGGATCCGGCAGGAAGCGCGGATGATCTCTGAACGGCTGACCCCGGAATACCGGCAGGAAGCAAGCCGGGCGATCACCCGCCAGGTGCTGGAACTGCCCTTCTGGAAAGAAGCCGGCACAGTCATGGCCTACCGGAGCATGCCGTCGGAGCCCGACACAAGGGAACTGATGGAAACGGCGCTGCGGGAAGGAAAAACACTCCTGCTGCCCCGCTGCCTGGACGCGTCACGGATGGCCGCGCTGCCGGTCACGGATCCGGACGGGCTGAAACCCGGCACCTTTGGTATCCCGGAACCGGAGATCCCGGAAGAAGGGACGGAGATCCCTGAACCGGACCTGATCCTTGTTCCCTGCCTGGCGGCCGCGCCCCACGGCGTACGGCTCGGACACGGGGCGGGATACTACGACCGTTTCCTGGCGGAGCATCCCGGCAAGGCGGTGTGCCTCTGTTTCCGGGCGCTGCTTCGGCCGGATCTTCCCGCGGAGGATACGGACGTGATCACGGACCTTGTTATTACGGATTGAAACGGAGATTGACGCGACGCCTTTTCCTGCGGTAAACTGCTTTCAATCTTTTTCGGATGAACCTGGAGGTATTCCGGCATGAATCACACGATCTTTACAGGCGCGGCCACCGCGGTCATCACGCCCTTTACCGGGGACGGGATCGACTGGGACGCGTTCGGGCAGCTGATCGATTTCCAGCTGGCCGGCGGGATCAACGCGCTTGTGGTTGCGGGCACGACCGGCGAGGGAAGCACCCTTACGGACCGGGAACATGAAGACGCGGTTACCTTCTGTGTGAAACGGGTTGCGGGCAGGATTCCGGTGATTGCCGGAACCGGCTCCAACAATACGGCCCATGCCATTGAACGGACAAAGACCGCCTGCCGCGCCGGCGCGGACGCGGTACTGCTGGTGACGCCCTATTACAACAAGACCACCCAGCGCGGACTGATCGCGAGCTTCTCCGCCATTGCGGACGAGAGCGGCGTTCCGTGCATCCTGTACAATGTGCCTTCCCGGACCGGGCTGAACATGCTGCCGGAAACCCTGGCGGTGCTGGCAAAGCATGAGAAGATTTCCGCGGTGAAGGAAGCCTGCGGGAACCTGAGCCAGATCGCGAAGGAACGGCAGCTGTGCGGCGACGACCTGGATGTGATCTCCGGCTGCGACGACCAGATTGTTCCCACCCTGAGCCTGGGCGGCAAGGGAGTTATCTCCGTGGCGGCCAACATTGTGCCGAAGGAGACCGCGGAGATCTGCACACGCTTCTTCAGCGGCGACGTGCAGGGCGCCGCTGCCCTGCAGCTGAAACTGCTCAACCTGATGAACCAGTTGATGATCGAGACCAACCCCATTCCGGCCAAGGCAGCCTGCGCGGCCATGGGCTTCGGGCAGAACCTGCTTCGACTGCCGCTGGTGCAGATGGAGGAAGGGAACCGGCAGAAACTGCTGCAGCTGATGCGTGAACTCGGACTGGAGGTAACGGAATGAGAATTCTTCTTTGCGGATACGGCGGACACATGGGCCGTGAGGTCCGGACCTGCGCGGAGCGGGACGCGGACAGCGTGATCGCTGCCGGCGTGGATCCCATGATCCCGGCGGAAGGAGTATGTGTTCCTTCCTTTAATGAATGCACGGCCGAGGCGGATGTGATCATCGACTTCAGCCACCATTCCATGACCGGCGTGCTGCTGGACTACGCCGAGAAAAAGAATCTGCCGGTGGTGCTCGCCACCACAGGACAGACGGAAGAGGAAAAGGCCCGGATCCGGGAAGCGGAAAAGAAGATTCCCGTATTCCTGGCGGCGAACTATTCCCTGGGGATCGCGGCGCTGACAGACCTGGTGAAACGGGCCGCAGCGCTGTATCCCGACGGGGAGATCGAGATTGTGGAGCAGCATCACGACCGGAAACTGGACGCGCCGAGCGGAACCGCGCTGGCGCTGTTCAACGCCGTGAAGGAAGTCCGCCCGGAAGCGACGGCCAACTGCGGGCGCTCCGGCCAGGGAAAGCGGACGCAGGACGAGGTGGGAATCCACGCGATCCGCATGGGCAATATCGTCGGAGTGCATGAGGTCATGATCGGCACGCAGAACGAGCGGATCACGCTGAAGCATGAGGCGTTCAGCCGCGGCGTGTTCGCCGAGGGCAGCCTGAAGGCAGCGAAGTTCCTGATCGGCAAAGCGCCGGGACGGTACGATATGAAAGACTTACTCAATGAATAATGAACAATGAATAATGAATAATTGATTCCTTAGGATACAGGGGAGAGTGTAACGATGAAAATTGCGATTTATGGCTATGGCAACCTGGGACGGGGTGTGGAGCTGGCGATCCGCCAGAATCCGGACACGGAGCTGTTCGGCGTGTTTACGCGCCGGAACCCGGAGACAGTGAAAACGCTGACCGGAGCGCCGGTCTATGCCGCGCAGGACGTGGAAAACTATACCGCGGAGATCGACGTGATTATCATCTGCGGCGGCAGCGCTTCCGACCTGCCTGAAATGACCCCGATGCTGGCGAAGTCCTTCAACGTGGTGGACTCCTTCGATACCCACGCGCGGGTGCCGGAGCACTTTGCCAACGTTGACAAGGCGGCGCTGACCCATGCCCATACCGCGATCATCAGCGCGGGCTGGGATCCCGGCCTGTTCTCCCTGGCCCGGCTGTATATGAACACCGTGCTTCCGGACGGAAAGGACTATACCTTCTGGGGCCGCGGCGTCAGCCAGGGCCACAGCGACGCTGTCCGCCGGATCCCCGGGGTGAAGGACGCCCGCCAGTACACCGTGCCGGTGGAGGAAGCGCTGGCGAAGGTCCGCAGCGGCGAAAACCCGGAGCTGACCACGCGCCAGAAGCACACCCGTGAATGCTACGTGGTGGCGGAAGAAGGTGCGGACAAAGCACTGATTGAGAAACAGATCAAGGAAATGCCCAACTATTTCGCCGATTACGATACGACCGTCACCTTTATCACCGAAGAGGAGATGAAGCGGGACCACAGCGAACTGCCCCACGGCGGGCAGGTGATCCGCTGCGGCAAAACCGGCCTGGACGGAACCCGGAAGCATGTGATGGAGTTTTCCCTGAAGCTGGATTCCAATCCCGAGTTCACCGCGTCCGTGCTGGTGGCGTGCGCCCGGGCCGCGGTGCGGATGAACAGCCGGCAGATCTTTGGATGCAAGACGCTCTTTGACGTGCCGCCGGCGGACCTGTCCCCGATCGATCCGGAAGAGATGAGGAAAAAACTGCTGTAAGCGGAAACAGAACAGCAATACGGTCTCCGGAACATGCCGGAACGGAGTAACATTTTTCCGGACGCTTTTACAAGATTTAGTGGTAAAGCAGCGCAAAAAACAACTAATTCAGGGACGATTCCCCAAAATGAGCAACATGACCATGAGGTGTTTTGCTGAAACGCCTCATTTTTTGTTGAGCAACAAATGAATACCGTAAAACCGGAGAATCATGCAATACATGGTAAAACAACAGACCGGGATGAACAAAAAACGAGGAATACGCGCAAACGATTGCAAAATACCATGGCAAATAATGCGCAAAAAAAAGGCAAAGAATTAACAATATTGACCGAATGTGCCATTCTGAAAGTACGTACATTTTGTTAATATATTGTCAAAGGCACGATGTGCCAAAAAAAGAAAAAACGGAGGAGAAAACCATGAAGAAAATCCTGGCAACCCTGCTGGCACTGGCTATGCTGCTGGCACTGGTTCCCGCGGTTATGGCTGAAGACGCCACGCCCGAACCGATCACCTTCACTGTCCTGATCAGCGATCCCGGTGAGCAGCCGGATCCGGACAACAAGGTCTACAAGCTGATCGAGGAAAAGCTGGGGATCACATTCGAATTCGAATATGTGACCGGCAACCAGGACGAGATCCTGGGCGCGAAGGTTCTGAACAAGGACTACGCGGACATCATCTCCGGCGGCAACAGCGCTGACATCCTTGTCAACGGCGGCGCGATGGTCAACCTGCTGGACTACATCTCCGCGGAAAAGACCCCCCTGCTGTGGGAGCACGTCAAGGCCTCCCTGGGCCGGATCCTTGAGTATCCGGACCTGGACGGCGATGGCGTTCCGGACATGAACGAAGACGGCACCTTCGCCGGCGAGCCTGTCCTGAACATTATCCCCAACTACGGCCTGGCCGACGGCGCTCAGATTATCAACAGCATCAACGGCCCCGCCTTCTACATCCAGAAGCAGGTCCTGGCGTTCAACGACTATCCGGTGATCAAGACGCTGGATGAATACTTCGACGCGATCGAAAAGTTCCTCGACGCCAACCCCACCGATGAAAACGGCACACCCTACATCGGCTTCGCCATCCTGTGCGATGACTGGCGCCACTTCTGCCTGATCAACCCCGTACAGCACCTGATGGGCCGCCCGAACGACGGTGAAGTGCTCTGCGATCCCAAGGGACCCGAGTACCACACCGAAACATTCATCGACAAAGCTTATGCGAAGCCCTACTACAAGAAGCTGAACGAAGAGTTCAACAAGGGCCTCATCGAGCGCGACACCTTCACCGACGGCTATGAAGCCAACTACATCCCGAAGGTCTCCTCCGGTATCGTGCTGGGCATGTTCGACCAGGCTTGGGACTTCGGCGACGCCACCCGCGCTCTGAACGAAGCGAAGGCTTATGAGAAGACCTATGTCGGACTCGGCCTGACCTATACGGCTGAGGAACTGGAAGGCATCGCGATGCCGACCGAAGACTGGACCATCGAAGAGCATTATGTCAACGCTGAAGTTCCGAACATCCGCCGCGGCTTCGGCATCTCCGTAACCTGCCCCTATCCGGAAAAGGTTATCGCGATGTGGGAAGAGTTCATGAAGCCCGAATGGCAGCTGATCTTCAACTGGGGCTTTGTGGATGAAGACTATATCATCACTGAAGACGGCCGTCTGAACCGGACCCAGGAGCAGATCGAAAACACCAACAACAGCACCTGGCAGCTGGCCAACCAGGCCGCCGCTATCTTCGGCAACAGCCCGAAGCGCCAGGGCATCATCCTCGAGGACATCACCCTGGAAGACGGCCGTGTCATCAAGGCCGGCAACATGTGGGAACCCGGCAACCAGCCCGAAATCGTGTTCGGCCAGATGAACGACTACGACAAGGAATTCCTGGGCAAGTACGGCTACCAGAAGTTTGCTGACTTCGTGAACAATCCTCTGGAACTGGCTCCCTGGGGAGAAGCCTGGCAGCTCGACTATACGCCTGTGAAGACCGCGAACACCAAGTTCGAAGAAATCCAGGATGCGCTGCTGCCTGTCGCCATCATGGCTGCTCCCGAAGAATTCGACGCCGCGTGGGATAATTTCGTGAACGAAATCAGCCCCTACGCCAAGGAGTTCGGCGATTACATGCAGAAGGCCGTTATCGTGCAGGCTGCTAAGTTCTTCGCCGCCCAGGAAGACTAATATCACGGTTTGATCCAACCAGGGGAGAGAGCCATTCTCTCCCCTGGGCCTTTTTCAGAAAGGGGTTGTCACCGCATGACCAGCATCCCGGTGAATACGAAGAAAGCCATCAATACGGGACGGAAGTCAAAATTCACAAAAATCATGGGCAGCCAGTGGCAGCTGATGCTCATGTCTATACCCATGCTGCTGTATGTCCTGCTGTTCAACTATGCGCCGCTGTGGGGCTGGGTGAACGCGTTCAAGGATTACAGCGATATGACTGCGTCCGCGACAGGTAACGCTCCCTGGTTCGGCCTGGGCAATTTTGAACAGCTGTTCAGCAGCAATACGGTTAGAGTGGCCGGCGGCCGGATCGGACTGTGGAACGATTTCGGGCTGAGCCTCCGGAACACCCTGGCCATGAGCGCGATCAACCTGGTGATGGGCACTGTCTCTTCCATCCTGCTGGCGGTGCTGCTGAACGAGGTACGCAACAAGGGATTCAAGCGGACCGTACAGACGGTGACATACCTGCCCCATTTCCTGAGTATGATCGTCGTTGTCAGCATGGCACAGAACATCTTCGCCTCCAGCGGCGTGGTCAACAGTTTCCTGCTGAGCACAGGCCTGATCAAGGAAGAGATTTTCTGGCTGGGCGACAAACGTTATTTCTGGCTGCTGGTGGGCATTATCAATGTCTGGAAGGAAGTCGGCTGGAACACGATCATCTACATTTCCGCCATGACCTCCATCGACCCCTGCCTGCATGAAGCGGCGGCGATTGACGGCGCGGGACGCCTGCAGCGGATCCTGCATGTTACGCTGCCGGGCATCAAATCCACTTTTGTCATTCTCCTGATCATGAATATCGGCCACCTGCTGGAGGCCGGATTCGAGATCCAGTACCTGCTCGGCCGCGGCGTGGTATACGAAGTGGCCAGTACCATTGACATCTTTGTGCTGAAGTACGGCACCGAAAAGCTTGATATCGGCCTGGCGACAGCCGCCGGTATGTTCAAGAGCGTAGTCGCGATTGTACTGCTGATTGTTGCGAACCTGATTGCCAAAGCGCTGGATGAGGATACGCTGATCTGACGGAACTACCGCGGCAGCAGGACAAGAACCGGAAGACAAGGAAGGTGGACGTATGAGCACAAACCCTGAGACAACCCAGAAAAGTCTGTTTATAGGCAATAAACGGGGGATCCGGCAGATCCCCGAAACGATCCGGGCCGGAATCCGGATGACCCAGCCCCAGCTTCGGTTCTGCATGACAGTGACCGTCGTATTGCTTGCGGTCCTGTTTGTGGTTATGACCATTGCCGGGAACCGGGCAAACAATACGGTACTCGTTAATGAAGAGGCTGACGTCCTGCTGGACGCCGTAAACGCGGAACGGATCCTGGCCGTAGATGGCAAAAAGATCGCGTTCCAGGAAGGATATTCCTGGTCCGGCGAAGGGAAACGGACTATTCTGCATGAACGGATCACAACCTCAAAGAGGTACTGGCTGACCCTGAGCCCGGAAAGCGAGATCGCCGAGTATGAAAAGATCCTCGGCGAGGGACGCTTCTTACCGGTTGAAAAAGTAGGAAACAACAGCATCTGGACTGTAATGGCCTCCGAAGACGAGATCAAAAAGGTGAACGAAACGGCGGGCGGCGCCATCGTTCCACTGGATGACATCAAGGATTCGGCCTGGCTGCAGAAAGGTACTGACGAAGATAACAAAGCCGCGGAGGCTGCTTTCGGCAACCTGGAATTCATCCAGTTTGACCGGCTGGGCAATACCCACCTGCGCCTGCGCCGCGGAATGGAAGTAAAGATCCAGAACCTTGAAAATGAAAAAACGAACTTCCGGTCGCTGCGGCTGATCAGCCTGCTGCTTCTGGCCGTGGCGGTGGGAGTGTTCGCTTACACGCTGAAATCGGTTGAATTCAAGAAAAAACCGGAATCCTTCCAGAAAACCCTGCGGATTGTGCTGGCGGTCCTGTTTGTCATTATCCTGGCCGCAACGGTTTTCCTGACCGCACAAATGGATCTTAAACAGGATGAGCTGAACCGCCAGAATCCGAAGATCCTGCTGATCGACGGAGAAGCGAAATCAGCGGAAGACGAGGATATGCCGGAGACTGTCGCGTCCGATCTGAAATTCGAATTCCTGAGCAAGAAGGGAGAGCCTCAGAGCATCACCATCCCGCAGAAGGTTTCCGGTTTTTCCGTCTGGCGCATTATCGAGTACGCGGCGCTCGCGCTGATGGGGCTGCTGATCCTGGGCGCTGTGTATTTCTACCGGCATGAACGGGATATGGGATTCCCGATCTTCAATACGGCGATCCTGATTATCCTGATGATCATCACTCTGTATCCCGTGCTGAATACACTGGCCACCGCCTTCAACGACGGAACAGACGCCCTGCGCGGCGGCATCGGGGTCCTGCCCCGGAAGTTCACCATGAAGAGTGTGGACAATATCCTGTCCAAACAGGAGATATATGACGCGGCCTGGGTGTCTGCTTCCAAGACGGTGATCATCACAGTACTGAACCTGTTCTGGACCGGTATGCTGTCCTATGCCCTGTCCCGCAGGGAATATGTGCTGCGGAAATTCATCACCACCCTGATGGTGCTGACCATGTATGTGAATGCCGGCCTGATCCCGGGATACCTGCTGATTTCCCGGACGCTGAACCTGGCGCATACCTACTGGGTCTACATCATCCCGACCATGTTCTCCTGCTTCAACATGATCGTGATCCGGACCTATATTCTCGGCCTGCCGGACGCGCTGGTGGAATCCGCCAAGATCGACGGCGCGGGTGATTTCCGGATCTACTGGAAGATCATCTTCCCGCTGTGTATGCCGGTGCTGGCAACGGTAGCCCTGTTCGTCGCGGTGGGCAGCTGGAACAGCTGGTTCGACACGCGGCTGTACAACGCCGGACAGAAAGACCCCAAGACGCTGCAGTACCTGCTGCAGGTCAAGATCCTGACCGCAGGGACAAACTCCAACCAGGCCAACGCGACCGTTGATTCGCTGATGGTCACCTCCAAGGTGGAACCGATCACGATCCGGGCGGCCATCACCGTGATCTCCACAGTACCGATCCTGGTCGTTTATCCGCTGCTGCAGAAGTATTTCGTAACCGGTATGGCGCTGGGGAGCGTTAAGGGATAATCCGGGATTTATCAATAAAGAATGAAGAAGTGACGTTTAAGGTTTCGGTACAGAATCGGAAAAGAGAAGGAGGTGCAGCCCGGTGTCCACATTGGGAGTCAGGGAAGGAACCGCCCGGGCTGCGCGCTATGAAGACGGTTTCCGGGTGCTGCAGGGCAAACGGGAATATGTCACCTATCCGGACAATTCCTCCATCCGCATCTGGTTTTCGGACGTTCCGTGGCGGTACGAGACCCACGACCATTCCGCCGTGGAGATTGTGCTGACCATGGAGGGCATGGTGACCTACTATGTCGACGATATCGCCTACCAGGTGCGGAAGGGAGAAGTACTGATCGTCCCGCCCGATACGCCCCATTCCCTGACCATGGAAGAAGGAAGCAGCCGGTATCTTTTCCTGTTTGAGTCCGATGCGATTATGACGATGCGGGACGTCAAGTCCATGGCCATGTATTTCAACAAGCCGTTCCATCTGCGGGACGGATCCGAGGCGCACATCCGGATCCGGGAGCTCCTGCTCCGGGTCCGGGACGCCTATGAGAAACAGGACCTGATGTGGAACACCGTGTGCTACAGCAGCATCCTCCGGATTTACGCAACCCTCGGCCAGCGCTATATGAGCGGGATCCGGCCCCGGACGGAGGATACCCTGCGGAACATGGATTCCGAGGTGATCACCGCGGTAATGACCTATATCAACAATCATTACCGGGAAGAGCTGTCGCTGGAGGATGTGGCACAGTTCGCGGGCTTCAGCCGTTACTATTTTTCCCGGTCGTTCAAGCGGCAGACAGGGTACTCCTTCAAGGATTACCTTTGCCAGAAAAGGCTGCAGGTGGCGATGGACCTGCTGATCCGGACGAACCGCCCCATGCGGGACGTCGCAATCGAAAGCGGGTTCGGCAGCGTGGCGACATTCAACCGGGTCTTCCGGGAAAAGAAAGGCTGCACGCCGACACAGTACCGGGCCATTTACGGAACATACTGACCGGCAGCGGATCAGTCCGGATATACCGAAATATGCATAAAGAGGCGAAGAAGAGTGAAAAAGCTGGGCGTTATCATTACCATTATCTGCGCGATCTTTACAGCGATCTCCATCCTGGGCATCGTTGTTGCGAACAAGGGAAAAGTCGAGACTTTTGAAACTTACCAGCTGGGTGAAGTGTACAAAATCTCGGACATGGCTTTTCCGGAGTTGCCGGAAACGCCGGTTGAGCCGACCGCAAACCATCCCAAGTCCGATTCCCTTGTCCAGATCATGCTGAAGAAGACCGACGATTCGCTGACCGGACGTCTCCGCCTGATCGAAGGCCTCGTGAAGAAATATGAGGCGCAGGAAGTCCAGCTGGTCGGTGAGGGCATGAAACGCTTTTCGCCGGAATATAATGCCGAGCTGGAAAAACGGTTCATTGAGGATATGACCAGTTACGGGATCTACAAAAACCTTACCAGCCTGACACTGTGGGAAAAATTCTGCATGTTCGCGGTTACGTACCGCTCCCTGATGCTGATTTTCGGATTCCTGGGAATGGGCCTGGGTGTGGCGATCGCCTCTTCCAGCAATTTTGAGAGCGACCTGGACGATCCGAACAAAAAATAATACCTGACAGGCAAAACCCGCGCCGGAACAGCCGGCGCGGGTTTTTGCATATGACGCGTTTTTATGTGAGGAGACTCAGCAGCGGGATCGTGACCACGCTGAGCAGGGTGGAGAGCAGCGCGCAATTGGCGGCCAGTTCCTGCCCGTTGTGATGGATTTCTGCCAGGTTCAGCAGGATGCTGGCACAGGGAGTGGCGGCCAGGATCAGGACGCTGCCCCGGAAAACCGGATCCAGGTTAAAAGGCAGGGTCAGCGCCCAGCAGAAGAGCGGGAAAACGATCAGCTTTCCGGCGGAGATGATCCAGACGAGGGGCGTGGTGAACAGTTTTTTCGGATCCATGGAGGCCAGCCGTATGCCGAGGATCAGCATGCACAGCGGGGTGGACATGGCGCCGAGCGTCCGGAATCCGCCCCGGAGCAGGTCCGGCAGCCAGGCGTTGCTTTTCAGCAGATACAGAATAAAGCCGGCCGCGGCGGCGAGCACGGAAGGATTGATGAGGGCGGCCCTGAGGGAGATGTATTTCTTTTCCCCGGTCAGGGTAAAGACGCCGACTGTCCAGGCAACAATATTCAGTGAAACATTGAACATGCAGGAGTAAACAGCCGCTTCCGGCGCGTCCGGAAAGAGAGCACGGACAACCGGCATTCCGAAAAAGCCGACGTTCCCCATGACCGAGGCGATGGACAGCATGCGCAGGCCGAATTCCTTACGGCGCCTGCCGAGCAGGAGCAGGATCAGGAGCATGAGCGCCGTTTCACCCAGCAGGGAAAAGAGAATGAACAGCCCCATCCTGGCGGTCAGTTCCGGGGTGACGTCCAGGTCGATGAGGGCGTTGAGGAACATGCCGGGACCGCAGACATACAGGAGGATCACACTCGGGGTGCTCAGGTGCTCCGGTTTGACTTTTTTCCATCTGCACAGGAGGAAACCGGGCAGCAGATACAGCAGCATCAGCAACACATTTCCGAAGGTGACGGTAAAGCTGATCATGGGCGACTCTCCAATTCATAAATCATATGAAACAGGATACATGATAACAGATACAGTATACATATATGGATTATGACGGGCAAGCCGGATTGGCGGGATACAGGGGAAAAACAGGATAAAGCACAATATATAGTTTTCTTTGCGTTTTTGCCGTACAACATATTGACTTCCGTACGGGGACATGATATATTATCAAGGCACGTTGACAGGGGCGACTCTGCCCCGTAAAAACTACAAAAAACGGAAACAGGAGCGCAAAGAGTATGTATCAGGTTGTCAAAAGAGACGGTAAAATCACCGAGTTTGAGATCAGCAAAATCTCAAAAGCCATCACCAAGGCGTTTGAGGCGCTGGAGAAGCAGTATCATCCCAGCGTGATCGATATGCTCGCACTTCGGGTTACGGCTGAATACGAACCGCTGATCCGCGACGACAAGATCGCCGTCGAAACCATCCAGGACTGCGTCGAAAAGGTGCTGTCCGAAGCCGGCTATTCCGATGTGGCCAAGGCTTATATCCTTTACCGCAAACAGCGTGAGAAAGTCCGCAACGTCAATTCCGCGCTCCTGAATTATAAAGACCTGGTGGACAATTATCTGCGCATCAACGACTGGCGGGTGAAGGAAAACTCCACGGTGACCTATTCCGTGGGCGGACTGATCCTGTCCAACTCCGGCGCCATCACAGCGAACTACTGGCTGAGCGAGATCTATGACAACGAGATCGCTGAGGCGCACCGAAGCGCCGCGATCCATATTCACGACCTGAGCATGCTGACCGGCTACTGCGCAGGCTGGAGCCTGAAGCAGCTGATCCAGGAAGGCCTCGGCGGCGTTCCCGGAAAGATCACCAGTTCCCCGGCGAGCCATCTGTCCACGCTGTGCAACCAGATGGTGAACTTCCTGGGCATCATGCAGAACGAGTGGGCCGGCGCCCAGGCGTTCTCCAGCTTTGACACCTATCTGGCTCCTTTTGTCCGCATTGACAACCTGAGCCAGAAAGAGGTCAAGCAGTGCATCCAGAGCTTCATCTACGGCGTGAACACGCCCAGCCGCTGGGGCACCCAGGCGCCCTTCTCCAACATCACGCTGGACTGGACCTGCCCGAAGGACCTGGAGAACCTGCCGGCGATCATCGGCGGCAAGGAGATGGACTTCACCTACGGTGAGTGCCAGAAGGAAATGGACATGGTCAACAAGGCGTTCATCGAGATCATGATTGAGGGCGACGCCAACGGCCGGGGCTTCCAGTATCCGATTCCCACCTATTCCATTACGAGGGACTTCGACTGGTCCGAGACGGAGAACAACCGCCTGCTGTTCGAAATGACCGCCAAGTACGGCACCCCCTACTTCAGCAACTATATCAACTCCGACATGGAGCCCAGCGACGTGCGCAGCATGTGCTGCCGCCTGCGCCTGGACCTGCGGGAGCTGCGCAAAAAGAGCGGCGGCTTCTTCGGCAGCGGCGAATCCACCGGTTCCGTCGGCGTCGTGACCATCAATATGCCCCGCCTGGCCTATGAAGCCGCGGACGAGAAGGACTTCTACCGCCAGCTGGACCGCCTGATGGACATCTCCGCCAGGAGCCTGAAGACCAAGCGCACGGTCATCACCAAGCTCCTTGAGGGCGGGCTGTATCCCTATACCAAGCGTTACCTGGGCACCTTCAGCAACCACTTCAGCACCATCGGCCTGGTGGGCATGAACGAAGCGGCGCTGAACGCCAAGTGGCTGCGGAAGGACCTGACCCATCCGGAAGCGCAGAAGTTCGCGAAGGACGTGCTGAACCATATGCGCGAGCGCCTGAGCGACTACCAGGAGCAGTACGGCGACCTGTACAACCTGGAAGCGACGCCCGCGGAATCCACGACCTACCGCTTTGCCAAGCACGACAAGGAGCAGTATCCGGACATCATCACCGCGAACATGAACGGAACGCCCTACTACACCAACTCCAGCCACCTGCCGGTCGGCTACAGCGAGGATATCTTCTCCGCGCTGGACGTGCAGGACGAGCTGCAGACGCTCTACACCTCCGGTACCGTGTTCCATGCCTTCCTGGGCGAGAAGCTGCCGGACTGGAAAGCGGCCGCGAACCTGGTCCGCAAGATTGCGGAAAACTACAAGCTGCCCTACTACACGATGAGTCCCACCTATTCCGTGTGCAAGGACCACGGCTACCTGAACGGCGAGCAGTACACCTGCCCCCACTGCGGCCAGAAGACGGAAGTCTACAGCCGGATCACCGGTTACTACCGCCCGGTCCAGAACTGGAACGACGGCAAGGCGCAGGAATTCAAGGACAGAAAGGTTTACGACATCGGCCACAGCCGGCTGACCCATTCCGGCCCGGTGATGGTGAGCGCGCAGGCGGAAGCCCCCGCGGAGCAGCCTGAAGCGCAGGCCGGGAAGGAATGCAAAGCCTGCACCAGCCGCGCGATCCTGTTCGTCAGCGCGACCTGCCCCAACTGCAAGCTGGCGATCAGCATGCTGGAGAAGGCCGGATTCCTGTTCAAGAAGGTGCTGGCGACGGACAATCCGGAACTGACCAACCAGTACGGCGTGAAACAGGCGCCCACCCTGGTGGTGCTCGGACAGGACGGAGAGTTCACCAAGTACAAGGGCGTATCTGAGATCAAGGGCATGCTGACCGCAAAGCAGGTGGGTTAACGGCGATCAAAAAACGGGGACGCTCCGGCGTCCCTTTTTTTCGGAGGAAGGATATGACAGATATCATTGTGATCGGCGGCGGCCCGGCGGGCATGACGGCGGCACTGTATGCCCAGCGGAACGGCAAGAACGCGCTGGTGCTGGAGAAGCATGGCTTCGGCGGACAGATTACCTACAGTCCCAAGGTGGAGAACTGGCCCGGAACCGCCCAGATGAGCGGAAATGAATACGCGGAAGCGCTGCTGGACCAGATTATGAACCAGGGCGCGGAAGTGGACCTGGCGGAGGTCGTCCGCATTGAGGACCACGGAAGCTTCAAGCGGGTATTCACGGACGATGGGCTGGAGCGGGACGCGAAAGCGGTGATTATCGCCGCCGGCGTGAAACACCGGATGCTCGGCCTGCCCGGGGAAAACGAGCTGGTGGGCGAAGGGATCAGTTTCTGCGCGGTATGCGACGGGGATTTCTACACCGGAAAGACCGTCTGTGTCGCCGGCGGCGGGAATTCCGCCCTGCAGGAGGCGATCCTGCTTTCGGGTAAATGCGAAAAGGTGATCATGCTGCAGGACCTGCCGGAATTTACCGGGGAAAAGAAGCTGCAGGAGATCCTCTTCTCCCGTCCGAACGTGGAGAAGAGGACCGGCGTGAAGATTACCGCGCTGAACACGGAGGAGGGGATCCTCCGCAGTGTGAGCGTGCAGCCGCAGGCAGGCGGAGAGGAACAGCGGATCGCCTGTGACGGCCTGTTTGTTGCGATCGGCCTGATTCCGGAGAACGACGCTTTCGCACACCTGGCGGACCTGAACAAATGGGGATATTTTGACAGCGACGAACGGTGCGAGACAAAGACGCCCGGGATCTTCGCGGCGGGGGACTGCCGCAGCAAGACGATACGGCAGCTGACGACCGCTGCCGCGGACGGAGCGACGGCTGCGCTGGCAGCATGCAGATACATTGATTCACTGTGAGGAAAAAAACAGGAGCGGCTCGGTTGAGCCGCTCCGTTGAGTTTCCGGGATAATGGATTATGCGATCAGGATCTGCTTCTTCTCGGGAACCTTTTTGGCTTCCTTCTTCGGCAGGGTGATTGTCAGGACGCCGTCCTCGTATTTGGCCTGCACATCCTCTTCCGTCAGGTTTTCACCGACGTAGAAGCTGCGCTGCATGGTACCGGTGTAACGCTCCTGGCGCAGGATCTTGCCGTGCTTCTCTTCCTTGTTCTCCAGGTTCTTCTCCGTGGAGATGGTCAGGCAGCCGTTCTGCAGATCCAGGTGGATTTCTTCCTTCTTCATGCCGGGCAGGTCGACGGCCAGTTCGTAACCTTCATCGGTTTCCTTGACGTCCGTCTTCATCATCCTGGGCGCGTTCTTGCCGTAGAGCATCCGCTCCGGCCGGCCGAAGCCGCGGAAGAAATCATGGTCGAAATCATCAAACAGGTCCATCATATTTTCACCGAAAACAGCAGGCAGGAAAGTACTCATATAAAACCCTCCATTCTTTTGATCCGGTTCCGTTTCTGATCCGGTTCCGGGGAATCACTTTCTGTGGTCACTGGCCACCCCGCTCTCCCAAGCGCTGATTATAGTATACTCAAAAGTCAAAGATAGTCAAAGTATTAAACGATCAAAAAGAAGAGCTTCCTGCCGATTATCAGCAGAAAGCTCTTATAAACTCGATATTTCTGATATATTTAATGAAATTCGAAGTATTTTGAAACCGCGGATCAGACGCTCAGGTATTTTTCCATCAGGCGGGCGGTGACCACGTACATCGCGCCGGCCAGGACCAGCGCCGCGACACCCTGCCACACCATGCACGGAATCGTGCCGATGGAGGAGGGAATCAGGGTCAGCAGTTTGCTGATTCCCCAGTTCAGCAGAATGAACAACGGAATTGTGACCAGCCAGTTGGCTTTCTTCCCGTACAGCAGGGACGAGGAAAGCACATCGGCAAGATACGCTGTGGTGATGGTGCACAGCCAGAAGGCCAGCATACTGAACACCAGGGCGGAAATGTGAGGGACGTCCAGAACAATTTTACTGTTGATGGCTTTGACCATCTCTGTGAACATATTCCAGATTTCCTCGTTGGCGCCCTGTCCGAGGAGCAGGGAGAAATCAAGCCAGCCCAGCGCAAAGAAGAAAGCTCCGGCAAGCAGGATGGAGACCGCGCACTCAATCACCTTGGCGCCCAGAATCCGGTAGCAGCTGTTGGGCGTCATGAACAGCATATAGCCCAACTTGGTGTTTGTATCACGGTGCAGCGTAATTACGCTCAGGATGCCCATCAGGACAATGCCGTTGGTGGCGATGACGAAGAGCAGGAAAGCGCCGATTGCGAGAGGAATATCACGTTTGCCCCACAGGCCGACCAGGAAGACTGCCTGGGCGGTCAGGGTGACTGCCAGCAGAATCAGCTTGGCCAGCATGGTTTTCCTCAGTTCATATTTTAACAGACGAAGCATTATGCCTGCACCTCCCTGTGACTGAAAATCTCACGGTAACGGTCCGCCATGGAAACCCCGTCAGATTCCCGCATTTCCTCCAGATCCCGGACCTCGACCAGCTGCCCCTTGCGGATGAAGACCGCGCGGTCGGCGATGGCTTCCATCTCCTCCACCAGGTGGCTGGACAGAAGGAGAAGTTTTTCCGGAACCGCGGCTTTCAGGATGGCGGCGCGGATTTCGTCCCGGGCCATCAGGTCGATGCCGTTGAACGGTTCGTCCAGCATGTATACTTTGGCGTCCCGGGCCAGCGTGACGGCGATTTTCATTTTTGCAACCATACCGCTGGACAGGGCACGGATTTTCTCCTTCTCATCCAGGTCCATGGCATGCAGCATATTCAGGTAGCGCTCCATGGAGAAGTCTTCAAAGAAATCCGCGTAGTATTTTCCCGCGTCCTCAATGGTCATCCAGCCATAGAAATACGGCTCGGTGGACATGTAGGCGACTTCCTTCCGGCTTTCCACCCCAACGGGTTTCCCGGCGAAGAGCACTTCCCCGGAGGTCGGTTTGATGAGGCCGGCGGCCATTTTCATCCAGGTTGTCTTGCCGCTGCCGTTCGGCCCCAGCATGGCGTAGATATGGCCGGATTCCATGGTGACGGAGACGTGGTCAACTGCAGTCTTCGCCCCGAATTTTTTTGTCAGTTCCTTGCTTTCAAGCATTCCAGGTATCCTCCTTTTCGTTCAAAAGCCGGACCGCGTCATCGCGGGTAAGCCCCAGGATTTTCAGATCCCGGAGATACCGGCCGGCCGCGTCCGCGGCCATCTTCGTCCGCAGAAGCGCGATCCGTTCCGTATCCCCTGTGACATAGGTGCCCATGCCGCGCCGCGTCTCACACAGGCCGGCACGTTCCAGCTCCTGGTACACCCTGGCCGCTGTGTTGGGATTGATTGAATACCGGACGGCCAGGTCCCGCCCCCCGGGCATTTTTTCCCCGGGAGAGAGCTGACCGGTCGCAATGGAGCCTTTGATCCGGTTGACAACCTGAAGCCAGATGGGGCTCATGGGATCGTATTCCATGGCGTACTCCTTCACAGTGATTTAGTGTACGAGTGGAATAGTACACTAAAACGATATGACTGTCAATCCCTTTTTTGAAAAAATAAAAAACCGTCCGGACGGACGGTTATGATACTGCCGGGAAGATTACCGGGGCGGCTGTTCTCCGGCTTTCAGGTTCAGCCGGACTGCCAGGCCGATGCAGAGGAGATCCACAGCCATGGTGGCGTAAAGGATCCCGTAGCGGATCATGTCTTCGACAGGCGAAAGCTCGAACTCGTCCCAGCTCCTGGACGCATAGCCGACGAGCAGGACGGCAGTTGCGCCGCAGACCAGCAGGGTGGGCAGCAGCGCTTTTTTCTTTTTCCAGACGAACAGCATGACCGCGCACGCGGCGGCGGCCAGGGACATGCCCAGGTACATCCAGGGGGCGTATTCGTATTTATCGAACACAAACTCCGACGCCATGTCCGCCAGGGAGGCAAGCACCAGTACGGCCAGGCTGCAGACGACCTTCAGGGCGCCCGGCCTGTTCTTTACAAGCAGGACGGCCAGCACAATGATCAGGGTGGCCAGGGCGGCCAGCTGGTTGAGCCGGACGAATACGATGAGCCGGAGGTAATTGTCCCGCCGCATTTGTTCCAGCAGGATCTGGGTGGTTCCGAGAACCGTGAGGAACACGGCGGCCTGGTGGCCGGGCAGGGCTTTCTTTTCCCGCTTCAGCAGGATGAACAGCAGGATCAGTGCGGCGAGCGCTTCCCAGAACCAGACGGCATAGCGCCATTCATCATACAGCGGATCGAACTCGTCATGATAGGTGCAGACGGAAACAGGGAAGAAATGGGTCCAGGCCACTTCGGTCTCCCGGCCGATGCCCTCGCCGGTGAAGTACTCGCCGAGGCGGGCGAAGAAGATGACCGCGCAGGCGCCCGGCGCAAGCGCATCCAGGGCGTCCAGCCAGCGGACACGGGATACCTTCGCGGCAGCCAGCGCGCCAAGCGCGCCGCCCAGCAGCGCGCCGTAGAGGGTATAGCCCCCCTCCCAGATATGAAGGATCATGTAGCCCTTGCCTTCGGCCGCTTCCAGGTCATAGGGGCAGAACAGGACCCAGATAAGGTGCCCGAAAACGAGCGCGCCGAGGATCACGGCGGGCAGCAGGGGGCGGATTGCTTTTTTACGCAAAGAAAGCGCAGCGCCCGCAAGGGCGCCGAGCAGAATCATCAGGCTGTAGGGGGTTACATTCAGGGGCCCGATCGTCCAGAGCGGCGTCATGGCTGTATGCTTCCTTCAGTTTCAGTTTCGGGCGCGGCGGGAACAGCGGGGCTTTCCGTGGGGGCTTCCGTAGGGGCTTCCGTGACGACCGGCGGTTCCTCTGCTGTAATAAAGTAGATCAGGTCTGTCGCGTTGCGGACGCCGCCTTTTCCGAACCGGTTCATCTTGACGCCGTCAACAACCAGGCAGGTGGAATTGCCGCCGTCCAGGTTGTAGGCGTTGACCGCGCCCATGTTATAGGCCAGTTCAGCCAGCTCTGTCGCGGTGAAGCCGCCGCCCTTGGATTCGTTCGGGCCTTCGGTGGTGATGATCAGGTAGCTCAGGCTGCCCATCTGGCAAATCGCCTGGCGCTGGGCTTTTTTGTCGAGGCCCATGCCTGCGCCGGAGCCGTATCTGTTCTTTTCGAACGTTTCTGTATCATCGGTCATCAGTTTTCCGTCAATGACCAGTCCCGGCCCGAAGATGAAGCTGTGCATGATAAAGCCTTCATAGGGAGCAAACGCCTCGGCGTCGTTTTCCGGCCGGCGGAGGATGTGGAAATTGCCTTCATCGTCGATGATCAGCTGATCATATCTTGCCTGGACAGACTTCGGGGGACGCATCAGGACGGCATTCCGGTAGACCGTTCCTTCAGGACGGCCGGAATACCAGTCCCCGTTGATCGCGACAATCGCGTCGATTTTATCGGCCAGCCTGACGGGATTGGTTTCCCCGGTGACAAAGGTTCTCAGCTGGCTGGGATCGGCGATCTGGATCCAGGTAAAGAGTACTTTTGTATTGTTAACGACACGGGATTCGATTTTGACGTAGATTGTGCCGTCCCTGTATTCTTTGACGGCGCCGGTTGCATCATCCCTGGCAAACCCGGCCGGATTGGCTTTGTAAGGAGTCGGGTTAGGGGTTTTCGCGCCGGGAAGGGGAAGCAGGGGTTCCGGATGCGGGTTGTCCAGCTCCACGGGGGAATAAACCGGAAGATCCGCTTCTTCCGCTCCGGCATATGTCAGCGCGGAGGGTACAAGAAAAGGTACCAGGAGCAGGAGCAGGATCAACGGAATCAGCCACAGCAGCGGGTTTTTGCTTTTCATGAACGACCTCCGAAATCTGACGCCGGAACCGGCAGGGAATTGGAAAAACCATACATTTTAATTTATCACGGAGCGGGCCCGGATGTCAATCAGACAAGGTCTGCCGGGACCAGTTCCGCCACGCGGATCAGATCGGCCGGGGACAGTTCCACCTGGCAGCCGACGCGGCCGGCGCTGACAAAGATCCGGGAGAGGTTTCCAGCGCTTTGATGAATATACGAAGGGAAGCGCTTTTTCATTCCGATCGGGGAGCAGCCGCCGTGGACGTAGCCGGTCAGGGGGAGAAGATCCCGCTGGGGAATCATGCAGACTGATTTTTCACCGACGGCGGACGCGGCTTTTTTCAGGTTCAGCTCTTCATTGACGGGGATCACAAACACATAGTACCTCTGGGGCTTGCCGACGGTGACAAGGGTTTTGAAAACCTGGGCGGGCTCCTCCCGGAGGATACGGGCGATATCTTCCCCGGACAGGGAAGGATCCGCTTCGTACAGGTGCGGCGTATAGGCGATTTTTTTGCTCTCCAGCACACGCATGCAGTTGGTTTTATCCTGTTTTCCCACGGGCGTCCCTCCTTCCGGCAGGGGATATTGTATCACAGGCGGAACGCCCTGTCATCCGGGAGGACAGCGGGCTTTACGCGGAAGGGACGATCGGATATAATCAAAGCCGAATATACCTTCAGCAAAGAGGAAAACACCATGAAACAATCCAAACTGAGCATTCTTTTTCCCCGGCAGGATGAGGTTGTATACCACGAAATTCCGGAGGAAAGCTGGCACGATCTCGGACTGGACGCGCTGACGGAAAAAGTGGCGTCGCAGCCCCAGGAGGTTCCGCTGCTGCGCCGGGTGATGGCGAGCCTGACGTCGGACCCACAGGTGGCCGCTTTCCGCAGCGACGTTTTTGAGGACATGCTGCGCCATCCGGAGATCCGGGAGCGGATGGCAAAACTGCTGGACAGGATCAAGATGTTCTATGATTACGGCGTGGTGAACCGGCATGAAGGAGACGAAGCAGGCATCTGGGATCTGATGCACCGGCTGGAGGAATACCACGATTATATCCTGACGGTGGAAGCCATCCGGGAGTGCCTTTCGGAAAAAGACCTGGTTTCGGAAGGGCTGACAACCCTTCGGGATACGGTGGACCGGATCTACCGGGACCAGGGTTTTGCGGCGCTGAAAAAGGATGTGGAGGAGATGCGGGTATCCGCGTCGGAAATCCGCAGCCTGACGGTCGGCGTAAACCTGAACAGCCGCTTTGAAGCCGTCAGCATGGGCCTGGTTACCGTGAACGCGAAGCCTTTTACAAAATCCGGCCTGCTGAAAAATTTCCTGTCCTCCGTAACGCCCAGGGACGAGATCCGGAAGGAAGCGGACTGGAACGGAAGCAGCACGTTCTATCCGGCCAATACGGATGTGGGCCTGCTGGGGGCCGTGAGCCAGCTGGCCGAATCAGCTGTGGTCCTGCGGAACCCGCTGGCGGCGATGTCGCTGGCACGGATTCCTGAAGCGGACGGCCTGGCCAACGTACCGCGCCAGATGGACAGCGCCGCGACAATGCTGACTTCCCGGATTTCCAGGAGGCTGAAGGAAACCCTGGGGCAGTACATGAATACCAGCGTCCGGGAGATGGCGGACCTGATCCCGGAACTGGTGTTCTATACCCGCTGGGCAGAGTATATTGAGAAAAAACAGCAGGACGGATGGCACTTCTGCAAACCGCAGGCCAGGACGCAGCGGGACGCAGCAGCAGGCATGGAAGCGGAAGGGTTCTATAACCTGAAACTGATCGATAACGGCCGGCCGGAGACGACCGTGCCGAACGACCTGGCGTTTGACGCGGAAAAGCGGGTTTATATCCTGACCGGCGCCAACCGCGGCGGCAAGACCACGGTGACCCAGGCAGCCGGGCAGCTCTTTATCCTCGCCCAGAGCGGGATCCGGGTTCCGGCGGACCGTTTCGTTTACGATCCGGTAGACAGCGTGCTGACGCATTTTCCCGCGGACGAGGACAAGACGCTGGACCTGGGCCGGCTGGGCGAGGAATGCAGGCGGTTCCGGGAACTGTTCCTCCGGTGCACGGCGGACAGCCTGCTGCTGCTGAACGAAACCTTCTCCACCACCTCGTTTGAGGAAGGGTACTTTATCGCGGCGGACGCCGTGCGGGCGATCCTCGGCCGGGGATGCCGCACGATCTATAACACGCACATGCACAAGCTGGCGCAGGACCTGGACACGGTGATCAACACGGAGGGGACGCAGGGGAAGGCGGTTTCCCTTGTGGCGGAGACAAAGGGGAAGGAGCATTCCTTCCGGATGGTCATCGCCCCGCCGGAGGGACAGTCCTTTGCCCGGGATATCGCCGAGAAATACGGCGTGACCTATGAAAGCCTGACGGCGATGCAGCCGGGAACCTGAACAAAAGAACGAAAAAGCCGGAGGGAATTCTCCCTCCGGCCTTTGAACCCGAACCGGGTTATTTGTTTTCGGCGATTTTTTCGTTGATGGCTTCGATCACCTGTTCAGCGGGGATGCCGTGGACAGCGCAGGCGTCCTGCAGGGATTCGGCGCGGGAAGCCGGGCAGCCCAGGCAGTGCATGCCGATGGACAGCAGGATCTCCACCGTCTCGGGATATTTGGTCACGATTTCACCAACCAGCGTTTCACCGGTAACATACTGTTCAGCCATGGGAAAGACCTCCTTCGTTCATTTACGGGCACATCATACACTATCCGCCCGTAAAACACAAGGCTGCTTTTCTTCATGTAATCAGGAAAACTTGCGCATTCATGAAAAAACAGATATAATATCCCCACAACAGCGTAATCGTTTGCAAAATCGCATGAAAAACAGGCAAATCAAAGGACTGACGGAGGACCTGGCAGATGGGCAACTATCGGAATTTCAAACTGGTGTATTACTTTGTGGCCCAGGGGACAGCACGCGCGGAAAGGGAGAAGCTGGAGAACGGGATCCGTTTCTTTGAGCGTTATATGCGCCCGGACAAGGTGTATCTGGAGCCATACCGCGACAGCGTCCTGGCAGATGAGGAGCATGTGGCGCTGTGCAAAGAGCTGTTTGAAAAGCACGGGGTGGAGGTGGCCGGCGGGTTGACCACCACGGTCCGGACGCCGGCAGGAGACGAACCGAAACAGCGGCTGATGGGCACCTGCTGCTATAACGACGAAAAGATGCTGGCGGAACTCCGGAATGCCAGCGCGTTCATCGGCAGCCATTTTAACGAGTTCATCATCGACGATTTCTTTTTTACCAACTGCACCTGTGACGCCTGCCGCCGGGGCCGGGATGATTATAACCGGGAACACGGGATCACGGACGGCAGCTGGAAGGCGTACCGCCTGCACCTGATGGAGAAGGTCAGCCGGGAGGATGTGATCGCCCCGGCAAAGGCGTCCAATCCGGAATGCCGCATCACGATCAAATATCCCAACTGGGCGGAGAGCTACCAGGAAACCGGATACAATCCCGCCGGCCAGCGGAAGCTGTTTGACCGGATCTATACCGGTACGGAAGCCCGGGATACCGTGACTACGGACCAGCACCTGCCCCGGTACCTGAGTTATTCCCTGATGACTTATTTTGAGAACATGTGGCCGGGCCATAACGGCGGCGGCTGGTTCGATCCCTTTGATATCCACATTACGGAGCAGTACCTGGAACAGGCTTTCCTGACGGCGTTCTCCAAACCGAAGGAGATGATGATGTTCTGCTTCCAGGCGCTGGAGGACAATCCCTTCATACCGCCGCTGGGCTGGCACCTGGACAGGCTGGACGAGGCGCTGGACCACTGCGGGAACCCTGTGGGCATGATGTGCTACCTGCCGGACAACTGCCAGGGAGAAGACAATATCCAGGACTTCCTGGGCATGTGCGGCCTGCCGGTGATGCTGACGCCTTACTGGCCGGACCAGGTGGATTCAATCCTGCTGACCCGCTCTTCCGCCTGCGATCCGGACGTGGTGGAAAAACTGGAGAGATATGTGGCGGCAGGCGGCAAGGCGCTGGTGACCAGCGGTTTCCTGGAAGCGACGATGGACCGCGGGATCCAGCGCATGACGTCAATCCGTTTCACCGGCCGGAGGATCCGCGGACGGAACTACCGGGTGGAAACTGCCGGCGAAAGGCCTGTCGTGGAGTATCCGAAGGGCACGGAGGAGATCGGGATCCCGGTGTGCGAGTTCCGGAACAACGCGACCTGGGCGCTGGTCAAGGTGGCGGAGTCGGAGGAGAGTTTCGGCATCCTGCTGCGGGATACATACGGAAAGGGCCGGATGTGGACGCTGGCTGTGCCGGACAGTTTCCCGGACCTGTATAAACTGCCCGGCAAAGCGCTGACCCGGATCCGCAGGGAATTCCCCGCGGGCGGCGTGTACCTGGAAAGCCGCGCGGGCGTCAGCCTTTTTCCCTATGACAACGGCACCTTTATCGTCTATCCCTATTCCACCAGCCAGGCACAGCCGGCTTCCATCCTGGTTCATGTGGCCGGGGAGGCGGAAGCGCTGGAGATGCCGCTCGGGAAGAATTTCCTTACCGGTAAAGCAATCCGCATCGAACCGCTGTACAGGAAAAACGGGGAGACGGTGTTTGAAGTCCGGACCGTACCGGGCCGGTATGACCTGTACCGGATCGCGGGCCTGCGGAAAGCGCAGGATGAATCCGGGCAGCCGAAACCAAGAATGTGATATGAAAAGCCGGGAGAGCGTGAGCTCTCCCGGCCGTGTTTTTGGGATTTACAGCGCGCTGCGGATCAGCGCGAGCAGTTCGTCATAGGTATCACAGGCAGGATACTGCGGATAATCCTTCTTGATCTGCTCCGTGGAGCGGAACAGGAAACCGGCCTTGCTGGCCTGGATCATGCCCAGATCATTGAAGCTGTCGCCGGCGGAGATGGTTTCAAAACCGATGCTCTGCAGCGCCCTGACGGTGGACAGCTTGCTCTTTTCCACCCGGATGCGGTAACCGGTGATCATGCCGTCTTCCCCGACTTCCAGCTCGTTGCAGAAGATCGTGGGCCAGCCCAGCTTCTTCATCAGGGGAGAAGCGAACTGGGTAAAGGTATCGGACAGGATGATCGCCTGGGTCTCGCTGCGCAGGGTGTCCAGGAACTCTTTCGCGCCGGGCATGGGATCGATGGCGGCGATTGTCGCCTGGATATCCTTCAGTCCCAGGCCGTGCTCCCGCAGGATGCCCAGCCGCCATTTCATCAGCTTGTCATAATCAGGCTCGTCCCGGGTCGTGCGTTTCAGCTCGGGGATACCGCTCGCCTGGGAAAAGGCGATCCAGATTTCAGGAACCAGGACGCCTTCCAGGTCCAGACATACAATGTTCATACTTTATACCTGCCTCAGACGGGAGTGAATGCGTCCTTGCCCAGGCCGCAGACGGGGCAAACCCAGTCTTCCGGGATATCTTCCCAGGCCGTGCCGGGTTCGATACCGCCTTCGGGATCGCCGACTTCAGGATCATAGATATAGCCGCAGGGACATTCGTACTTCATGATTCATACATCCTTTCTGTTTTTATCTGAAGAACCGGCAGACGCGGTTCCTCCGCTGTCTTCATCATAAGCAATGCGGCGGGATTCGTCAAGCGTTCAAATGGACAAAGGACGGGAATACTGTTATACTTTCTGACATCTGAAAAGCAGAAAAGGAAGGGGGAAACAGAATGGCGGAGAGCCTGACGGTCGGCCTGGCCGCCCATGTGGACGCGGGCAAGACCACCCTGTCCGAAGCCATGCTGTTTCTCAGCGGAGCCGTGCGGAAACAGGGCCGCGTGGATCACGGGGACGCGTTCCTGGATACGGAGCAGATGGAGAAGGAACGCGGCATTACCATTTTTTCCAAAGAGGCGCGGCTGGTCTGGAACAAAACGGCGATCACGCTGGTGGATACGCCCGGGCATACGGATTTTGCCGGAGAGACGGAGCGGGCGATCAGCGTGATGGACGCCGCGGTGCTGGTGATCAGCGCGACGGAAGGCGCCCAGCCCCATACGCGCACGCTGTGGAAGCTGCTGGAGCGCAGCGGCGTGCCGGTGGTCCTGTTTGTAAACAAAACAGACAGGTATGAGGGGACCAGGAAAGAAATGATTTCCGCGCTCAACGCGCTGTCAGACCGGATTGCCGATTTTACGGAAGACCCGGCAGAGGCAGCCGCGATGTGCGACGAAGCCTGCCTGGACCTGTACCTGCGGGAAGGGAGCATCCCGGAAAAGAGGATCCGCACGCTGGTGCGGGACCGGAAACTGTTTCCCTGTTTCTTCGGCGCGGCGCTGCGGAACGAAGGAATCGAACCGCTGCTGGATTTTCTTGCGGGCTTTGCGCAGGAGCGGACATGGCCGAAGGAGTTCGGCGCGCGGGTGTACAAGATCGCGCGGGATCCGCAGGGAAACCGGCTGACCTTCCTGAAGGTGACGGGCGGCGAACTGAAGGCCCGGGACCAGATGGGCGGCGGCGAAGGCGACGGAGCCTGGACAGAAAAGATCGCGGAGATCCGGCAGTATTCCGGCGCGCGGTATACGTCCGTGCCCCGGGCGGCTGCCGGGGAACTGTGCTGCGTGACCGGCCTGACCAAAGCGATGCCCGGGGACGGCCTGGGCACGGAGCGCCGCAGGAGCGGGCAGACCCTGCGTCCATGCTATGCCTGCAGGGTGATTCCCGGACCGGGAGAGGACCTGCACAGGGTGCTGGACTGCCTGCAGGCGCTGACGGAAGAGGAGCCGCTGATCCAGGCGGAGTTTATTGAAGCGCGCCGGGAGATACGGGTTCATTCCATGGGGGACGTTTACCTGGAAGTTCTCCGCAGGCAGATGAAAGACCGCTTCAGCCTTGGGATTTCATTCGGGGAGACGAGCGTGCTGTACCGGGAAACCATTGCGGAGGCGGTGGAAGGCGTGGGCCATTATGAACCGCTGCGCCATTACGCGGAGGTCCACCTGTGGATGGAGCCGCTCCCGCCCGGCAGCGGCATGGTGTTTGACACGGACGTGTCCACAGACGACCTGGCGCTGAACTGGCAGCGCCTGATCCTGACCCATCTGAAAGAAAAAGTGCACCGCGGCGTCCTGACAGGCGCGCCGCTCACGGACATGCGGATCACGCTGATTGCCGGGCGCGCCCACCTGAAGCACACCGAAGGCGGGGATTTCCGCCAGGCAACCTACCGGGCGGTCCGCCAGGGACTGATGAAAGCCCGGAGCGTACTGCTGGAGCCGTACCTGGCCCTGGAGATCACCGCGCCGCAGGAAAACCTCGGGCGGATCATGAACGACCTGTCGCTGATGGGCGGAAAACCGGAAGGACCGGAGGAAGCGGAGGACGGGTTCCGGCGGATCCGGGCTACCGTGCCCGCTTCCGCCTGCCGGGAATACGCCCGGGAAATGAGCGCCCAGACCAAAGGGCTCGGCCGGATGACCGCCGCGTTTTCCGCGTATCTGCCTTGCGCGGAAGCTGAGAAAGTGATCCGGGAGAAGGGATACGATCCGCTGCGGGATGTGATGAACCCGCCGGATTCCGTTTTCTGCTCGCACGGAGCGGGCACCGTAATCCCCTGGGACCAGGTGGAACAGTATATGCACCTGCCGCTGAAAGAGATGAAGCAGCAGGCGGCGGAGCCGGTTGCACGCGTCCGCACGCCGGCGGCGCGCGGAACAGCGGAAGAAGAGGAAACGCTTCGGATTATCTTTGAAAAGACATACGGCCCTGCAAAAGCCCGCCGGATCATGGCGCCTGCGCCGAAGGAAGCGCCCGCGGAGCCCGTACAGGCAGACACGTCCGGACCGGCGCCGGACAGGGAGATCCTGCTGGTGGACGGGTATAATGTGCTCTATGCCTGGGAAGAATGGAAGGACCTGCTCCAGGAAAACTTTGAAACTGCCCGGACGCAGCTGACGGACCTGCTGTGCGATTATGCGGGCATGACCGGCCGGGAGATCATCCTGGTCTTTGACGCCTACAAGGTCAAAGGCAATCCCGGTTCCGCGGAGAAATACAGGAACATCTATGTGATCTATACAAAAGAGGCCCAGACGGCTGACGCGTATATTGAAAAAACCACCCTGCTGGCGCGCGGCCGCGCCCGGGTCAGGGTCGTGACGTCCGACCGGCCGGAGCAGCTGATCGCCTTGGGGAATGAGGCACTGAGGACCTCCGCCCGGGAGTTCCGCCGGGAGGTCGCCGGCGTACAGGGCAGCATCGCGGAATACCTGGCAAAAAACTACCGCCCCGGAACAGAACGTTCACTGGAGCGGTTATACAAGGACGCCTGGAAAAAGGCAAGGAATCCGGAAGAATAGTTTCCGGCAGCGGCTGTCAGGAATCCGCCGGATCCGCCGGTTCTTCCCCGGACGCTTCTTCCGGAGGCGGCTGGGGGTTGTCGTCAAAAAAGTGCCTGTCGATCTGTTTTACATGCGCGTCGGACGGATTGGCAGGGTCATAGGAAACGGGGATTATCCTGCCGACCAGCGCGGCCTTGCCGAACTTCAGGATTGCGTAACGGGTGATTCCGCCCCGTGTTTCGTAGGGAACGCCGTCTACCGTATATTGTACACGGACATGCTGGAGCGTGACGGGATCATTGTCAAGGTCCAGATGCGTTTCCCCGAGGATCTGCACGATCCGGCCTTCCGCCAGGCCGGTCGCACGGTTCTCGGCCCCTTTGCGGCGTAAAGCGGACAGGATCCGGGGAGCAAAACGGACCAGGACGGTCACAACCATGATCGCCAGTGTGATCCAGGTGTCCCGGGTCACGTTTTCACCCTCAATATCCCGGATAATCTGATAAGCCATGAAGAAGAGGATCATGCCGACAACGATCCGCAGGCCGACCGCGATCACACGGGTGAGCCGGGTATTGTGCCGGGCAAACCAGAAACTGGACAGAAGCAGGCACAGCAGCGCCAGAAAACCGGCGATGAGCGCCAGGGCGGACGTCAGGGCAGAGGAGCCCGGGAGCGAGTCGTGTTCGACGAACACAACAGCCAGCAGGCAGAGGACGCCGTGGGAGAAGACCAGGAGCGACGGAAGCTTCCGGCGGATCAGTTTATACACAAGCCAGTTCAGGACTACAGCAATCAAAGCGGCCGACAGGATCAGGAAGGCAGCCGCGCCTGACCCGCGGACGGCGTTTCCGATCGGCCGGGCGAGGAGCCACAGCAGCAAACCCGGGACAAGCGCGTAAAAGAACAGGTTCCTGAGGAGCGTTACCAGGGAACGGGATACGCGAAGACGCGGCTTCTCTGTATGATCCATTGCCTGCTCCTCCTTTGCTCATATGCTCTTCCCTGTTCAGTTGTATCATATCTGCCCGGCAGGGCGCAATACAGCTGCGAACCGGTCCGGGCTGTTTTTCCTCGTGAAATGTAAGGCGAAATGATCCCCGGACCGGGCGCAGTTTGTCAATGCGCCAGGGCAGATAAGGCTGCGCCGGCAGCAATGCTGCTGCCGGCTGATGGAAGCATTTTTCGCTTGCAGCTGTTCAGCCGGTTTATCAAAAACTGCCGGACCTGAACAGTTCAACGACCTGCCCGGCTTCAGCGTCCAGGGCTTCCCGGTACCCTGCTTCAGACGGATCAGGCAGCGGGGAGGCACCGCCAAAGTTCAGGTGGGTGCCGTTCGGATCCCAGCCGCACAGGAACCAGGCTTCGCCCATAAACAGGTCGATTTCAACTGTGAAAACACCGGCCTTGTCTGTTTCCGGATCACGGCAGAGCCAAATCCGGCTGCAAAGCAGGTTGGATTCCGGCTTCGGGAATGTCAGAAGCATCAGGAAGAGGCCGTCCTCCCTGGGAAATTCCTGAGCTGAGAACTGGGTTTCCGTATAGTAAAGATCCAATCCATTGCCCTGTGTGAAATTCCACCACAGACCGAAGATTCCGTTTTCCCGGATGAAAGGAACGAACTGTCCGGCATTTGTATAGAACTCATGCGGGATCAGCTTGTGTTCAAAATAATACCGGATATCATGCAGTGTTGGAGCGGACTGTTCTGCTTCTGTGTCTCCGGCGGCTTCGCATATCGCCGAGCAGGGCAGCAGCAGGCAGAACACGAGCAGAATCAGGATGGCTTTTTTCATGTTTATCTCCTTATAAAACGGGGGAAAGGATTCTTCCTTTCCCCAACAGGTTCAGTTGCCTGAGGCACCGATTCTGCAGGCTTTTCAAGACTTTGCTGTAAGCAGATATCCATTCCTCTGAAACCGTTGAATTACTATAGCTTTTCGGCTTACTTGAAATACCTCTCCAGCAGACCCTTGAAGGCTTTGCCGTGACGGGCTTCGTCCCTTGCCATTTCATGGACGGTGTCATGGATGGCGTCCAGGCCGAGTTCCTTGGCCTTCTTGGCCAGGTCGGTCTTGCCCTGGGTAGCGCCGTTCTCGGCTTCCACGCGGACGCGCAGGTTTTCCTTGGTGCTGGGGGAGACGACTTCGCCCAGGAGTTCCGCGAACTTCGCGGCGTGCTCAGCTTCCTCGAAAGCGGCGGTCTTCCAGTATTCCGCGATCTCCGGATAGCCTTCACGGGCGGCGGCACGGCCCATGGCCAGGTACATGCCGACTTCGGTGCATTCACCTTCAAAGTTGGCGCGCAGGCCGGCCTTGATCTCTTCCGGAACATCCTTGGCGATACCGATCACATGCTCGGCGGCCCAGGACATTTCGCCGTCCTGTTTGATGAACTTGGAACCGGGAACCTTGCAGACCGGGCACTTTTCCGGCGGTTCGGGTCCTTCATGTACGTATCCGCATACGGGGCATACCCACTTCATAATGTTTACCTCCAATATTTTTTTTTCTTTTCTGGCTCTTGCCTGCGACGATTATAACATTGGAAACGGAAGAAAGTAAAGAAAGAAAAACAAAAGGCGCTGTATCCAAAGAAATATAAGGGAAAAACTTGATTTTGGCGGAAAGGTATGTTAGAATCCATCCGATTACGCACCTTTTCCCTGCGACTGCTTGTGCCGCGTACCGCGGTGGCCGGCCGCAAAAGGGAAAGGGGTGGAAAATAACGAGGAGGTAACCCCTATGGCAGTCATTTCCATGAAACAGCTCCTGGAAGCCGGCGTGCACTTTGGTCACCAGACCCGCCGGTGGAACCCGAAGATGGCGCAGTACATCTTCACCGAACGCAACGGAATCTACATCATCGACCTGCAGAAGACCGTCCGCAAGGTTGATGAGGCCTATGCTTTCGTCCGCGACATCGCGATGGAAGGCAAAAGCATCCTGTTCGTCGGCACCAAGAAGCAGGCCCAGGAATCCATCGAATCCGAAGCCAAGCGCTGCAACATGTTCTATGTCAACAACCGTTGGCTGGGCGGCATGCTGACCAACTTCAAGACCATCCGCACCCGGATCGAACGCCTGAACCAGATCGACAAGATGGAACAGAACGGGCAGTTCGACGTGCTCCCCAAGAAGGAAGTCATCAAGCTGATCCACGAGCGGGAAAAGCTGGAGACCAACCTGGGCGGCATCCGCGAGATGAAGAAGCTCCCCGGCGCCCTGTTCGTTGTGGACCCCCGCAAAGAGCACATCGCCGTGACCGAAGCCCGCATCCTGGGCATCCCGATCGTGGGTATCGTCGATACCAACTGCGATCCTGACGAAATCGACTACGTCATCCCCGGCAACGACGACGCCATCCGCGCTGTCAAGCTGATCGCCGGCAAGCTGGCCGACGCTGTGCTGGAAGGCAAGCAGGGCGAGCAGAACGAAGCGGAAGCTGAAGAAGCCCCCGCCGCCGAAGCGGAAGCCGATGAGAAGCCCGCTGTCGATGAAGCGCCCGAAGCTTAATGATAATTCACAATTCATAATTCATTGTGAATGCTTCCACAACTATAAGAATAAGAGAGGATTGATTGATATGGCAGCAATTACTTCCGCTATGGTTAAAGAGCTGCGCGAGCGTACCAGCGCCGGCATGATGGACTGCAAAAAGGCCCTGGTCGAGAGCGACGGGGATATGGACAAGGCCATTGAATGGCTGCGTGAAAAGGGACTGAGCCAGGCCGCCAAGAAGGCCAGCCGCATCGCCGCTGAAGGCGTGGTTGCCCAGTATACGAACGAAGACGGAACGATCGGCGCGATCGTGGAAGTCAACTGCGAAACCGACTTTGTCGCTAAGACCGACAACTTCATCGGCTTCGCCAACAAGGTTGCCAAGCAGGTTGCCCTGGCGAACCCCGCCGACGTGGACGCCCTGATGGCCCAGGCTTTTGTTGACGACAACAGCAAGACCATTTCCGACCTGGTCAGCGACGCGACCGTGGCGATCGGAGAAAAGATCTCCATCCGCCGCTTCAGCCGCTATGAGACCACCGGTGTGGTTTCCACCTACATCCACCTGGGCGGCAAGGTCGGCGTTATGGTCGAAGTCGCCGCTGACGCTGCCGGCCGCGGCAACGAAGAAGTGAAGACCTTCGCCCACGACCTGGCGCTGCAGATCGCCGCCGCCAAGCCCGAAGCTGTCCGCCGCGAAGAAGTGGACGCCAGCAAGCTGGAGAAGGAAAAGGAAATCCTTCGTGCCCAGGCGCTGAACGAAGGCAAGCCCGAGAAGATCGTCGACCGGATGGTCGAAGGCCGGATCGAGAAGTACTACAAGGAAGTGTGCCTGCTGGAGCAGCCCTTCGTCAAGGATCCTGACAAGAACATCAAGAACCTGATGGGCGAGATCGCCAAGGCTGCCGGCGCGGAGCTGGACATTGTGAAGTTCAGCCGCTTCGAGCGCGGTGAAGGCATCGAAAAGCGGAAGGACGACCTGGCCGCTGAGATCGCTGCGATGCAGAAGTAAAAAACGTTGAAAAAAGGGACTGTCTGCGGACAGTCCTTTTTTCAACAATTCGTAATTCATAATTAATTTGTGAGAGGAATCATCAATGAAGATCGGATTGCTGATTGCGATTGAACGGGAACTGGCTGCTTTCCTGCAGAGCGGGGAGGAGCGGATGGAGGAGACCGTGGCGGGGAAGACCGTCTATAAAACCCGGATGGAAGGGCATGAGATCTATGCTGTCCAGTCCGGCTGCGGCGAGATCGACGCGGCGGCCGCGACTATGCTGCTGATTGTGAAGTACGGCTGTGAGGCCATCCTGAATTTCGGCGTGACCGGCGCGCTGGAGGAAGGCCTGAGGGTTGAAGACCTGTTTGTGGCGGAGAAAGTGTGGCATTATGATTTTGATGTCACGCCCTTTTCCCCGGCAGTGAAAAAAGGCCAGTATGAGGAATATCCGGATGAATTTATCCCGATTGACGCGGAACTTGTAAAACTGGTCACGGAGCGGATTCCCGGGATCAGGAAAGTTGCCGTGGCCAGCGGAGACAAATTTGTGGAGGACCGCGCGGAAAAACTGCGGCTGCGGGCTGCCGGCTGCGGAATCTGTGAGATGGAACTGGCCGCGATCGCGCGGGTATGCGAGCGCAGCGGCGTAAGATGCCTGAGCATCAAATGCATCAGCGACGCGTTTGACGGAACCGGCGCGGACTTCGAAAAGAATGTGAAGAGCAGTGCGGAAAAAGCCTTCCGGGCGATCCGCGAAGTGATGAAGGCGCTGTAAACAAATGAACAATAAAATGTTGTACAGTAATCGTTTGATGTGCTATACTTAATTGGTTACCAACATACACTATTAACCTGAGACAGGAGGAACCGAGTCACATGCAATACACCAAAGAAGTGGAAGAAATGGTCTGTGTTGCGAAGGGCCCGAATCACGGTCCCGCACCTATTCCTGAAGAAGGAAAGTGGATCCAGGCCAAAGAGATCAAGGACATTTCCGGTTATACCCACGGCATCGGCTGGTGCGCCCCGCAGCAGGGTACCTGCAAGCTGAGCCTGAATGTCAAGAACGGCGTGATCGAGGAAGCGCTGGTGGAGACCATCGGTTGCTCCGGTATGACCCATTCCGCCGCCATGGCGAGCGAGATCCTGCCCGGTAAGACGATCCTGGAAGCGCTGAACACCGACCTGGTGTGCGACGCTATCAACACCGCCATGCGCGAGCTGTTCCTGCAGATCGTGTACGGCCGGACCCAGAGCGCCTTCTCCGATGACGGCCTGCGCATCGGCGCCGGCCTGGAAGACCTGGGCAAGGGCCTGCGTTCCATGGTCGGTACCATGTACGGCACCCGTGAAAAGGGCACCCGTTACCTGGAAATGACCGAGGGCTATGTGGTCAAGATGGCCCTGGACAAGGACGATCAGGTCTGCGGTTACCAGTTCCTGAGCCTGGGCAAGATGATGGACGCCATCAAGAAGGGCATGAGCCCCAATGAAGCGTACGAGAAGAACCTGGGCACCTACGGCCGGTTCAAGGCTGAAGACGGCGCGGTCAAGTGGATTGACCCGCGGAAAGAATAAGGGGAGGGTGAGACAAATGGCACTGTTTGAGAATTATGAAGGCCGTATGCCTCAGCTGCAGCCTGTTCTGGACAAGTACGGATTCAAAAACTTCGACGAAGTGAAAGCGTTCACCAACAGCAAGGGCGTCGACGCCTACACGATCGTGGAGAGCACACAGCCCATCTGCTTCGAGAACGTGAAGTGGGCATATGAACTGGGCGCTGCCATCGCCATCAAGGAAGGCGCGAAGAACGCCGCAGAAGCCGCCAAGTGGATCGGCACCGCCCTGCAGGCGTTCTGCATCCCCGGTTCCGTCGCGGACCAGCGCCAGGTCGGTATCGGCCACGGCAACCTGGGCGCGATGCTGCTGGATGAAGAGACCGAGTGCTTCGCCTTCCTGGCCGGCCACGAGTCCTTCGCCGCTGCCGAGGGCGCCATCAAGATCGCCCTGAACGCCAACAAAGTGCGTAAAAAGCCCCTGCGGGTTATCCTGAACGGCCTGGGCAAGGACGCCGCCATGATCATTTCCCGGATCAACGGCTTCACCTATGTGCAGACCAAGTATGACTACCTGTCTGCCGACGTGAAGGAAGACCACGCGCTGACCGTAGTCAAGAAGACCGCTTACTCCAACGGCGACCGGGCCAAGGTCAACTGCTACGGCGCGGACGATGTGCGTGAAGGCGTTGCCATCATGTGGCACGAAGGCGCTGACATCTCCATCACCGGCAACAGCACCAACCCCACCCGGTTCCAGCATCCCGTTGCGGGCACCTACAAGAAGGAACGCTGGGAAGCCGGCAAGAAGTACTTCTCCGTGGCGTCCGGCGGCGGCACCGGCCGTACCCTGCATCCCGACAACATGGCTGCCGGCCCTGCTTCCTACGGCATGACGGATACCATGGGCCGGATGCATTCCGACGCGCAGTTCGCAGGATCCTCCTCTGTCCCCGCCCACGTGGAGATGATGGGTTTCCTGGGCGCCGGCAACAACCCGATGGTCGGTATGACCGTTGCGGTCGCGGTGGCTGTGCAGGAAGCGATGAACAAGTAATTTCAAAAGAAAAAAGCCCTTCGGGGCTTTTTTCTTTTGCAGTTAACACGATTAATATCCAACCCTTTCCCCCTGCCCCCTTCCCCGCGCATTAACAAAACGGGAACTGCAGATTGTACCGCGCGGGGACGGGGATTATTCAGCGGTGGGGGCTTCGCCCCCCCACACCCCACCAGGCAGAACGTGAGCAGATGGATCGTGCTTGCGAAAAGAAAGAGTGTATATTAAAATATCTTTTAGTATACTCGCAGGACTATAAGAGGAGAAAGCATGAGCGAGCAGAAAACGGTCTGGGTGACGGGGGCTTCAAGCGGGCTGGGCCTGCATACCGCGGCGGCCCTGAAGGAAGACGGCTGGCGCGTGATTGCCGGCGCCCGGAGTTTTGAAGACGGGGAAGCTGACGGCATCCACCGGCTGAAGCTGGACGTGACGGATGAAGAGAGCATCCGGCGGTTCTGTGAAAAGGCGCAGGAGATCGCGCTCCCGGACGCGCTGGTGCAGTGCGCCGGCATGCTGGTGCTCGGCTCCTGCGAGGAGACCGGAACAGAAGAATTCCGCCGGGTGATCGACACCAACTACCTGGGCATGGTGCGGGTGAACCGCGCCGTCCTGCCGCTGATGCGGGCCCGGGGCAGGGGGAAGATCGTCCTGTTCTCCTCCATCAACGGCCTGCTGGGCATCCCTTTCCAGAGCGCCTATACTGCCAGCAAACACGCGATTGAAGGATACGCGGAATGCCTGGCTATGGAAGTAAAACCCTTTGGAATCCAGGTGATGTTGGTGGAGCCGGGGGATCACCGGAGCGGGAGCGACAAATACCGCCCCCACGCGGCCGCGATGAGCGAAACATCGCCATACGCTGCGGAATATGAACGTTCCGTCGCGCGGATCGCCCATGACGAGCATAACGGTTCCGATCCGGACGTGCTGGGACGGAAGATCGCCCGGACACTGGACAGAAAGAGGATCCCCTTCCGGAAACGGATTGCCAGCCCGGATCAGCACCTGGCGGTGTACATCCACCGGCTGCTGCCCGCGAAACTGAACGCCGCGATCCTCCGGCAGTACTACACCCGAAAGAAGTAATGAAGATGAAGAACATGATCAAACGGTTCCTGGCGGTGATCCTGGCCCTGATGCTCCTGCTGCCCTGCTTTGCCGCGGCGGAAGAGGAAACCACAGAGGAAGACATCACCGAAGAGGAAACCGGAGAAGAAGAAACCGTCACGGAAAAGGACGGCTGGTACTTTGACGCCAAAGGCTTCCTGGCCGGAGACAGCAATCCCGGGGAAGAGTATCTGAAGGAAGACGAAGAGAACGGCGTCTGGCGCTACGCGACGAAAGACTTGTCCATTACCGTGACCCGATATGAAGAAAAGGTCAAAGTCAAGTCCGGAAAACGAAGCCGGGTCTACTGCGTGGCGGAAGTCTACTGCACGCCGGAATCTCCGCTGTTTACGGTCACATCGCCGCGTACGAAGGAAAATGTAAAAAAATATGCCGGGCTGCCCGGATACAGGATCAGCAATCCGGAAGTCCTGGTCAAAAACAATCCGGTAATCCTGGCGGTTTCAGATGATTTCTACGGCGGCCGGATGCAGAAGGTGGTAGATAAAAAAGCCTCCTGGCCGATTGGCGTAATCATCCGGAACGGCGAGCTGCTGAACAGCAAGACTCGCGACGGGAAAAAGCCACAGTGGCCCTCACTTGACACGCTGGCCGTCTTTGAGGACGGCAGCATGAAAGCTGAGCCTGTTGCATCAAAAACCGCGGAGGATTTTGTGGCGGAAAAAGCGACACAGGTATTCTCGTTCGGCCCCTGGCTGATCCACGAGGGTGAGATCAACGTCAAAGGAGTCGACAGCAGCAAGAGCTACATGTATAACGACGCCCAGTACAGCGAACCCCGGGTGGCCGTGGGCATGGTGGAACCGTTCCATTATATCCTGATTGCTGTCCAGGGCCGGCCAACCAGCAAATACATCGGAGTCAAGCTGGACTGGCTGGCAGACAAGATGAAGGAGTACGGCTGCACGGAAGCGGGAAATCTGGACGGCGGCGGAACCGTAGCGATGCTGTTTAACGGAAAAACAATTCTGCAGGGCTATAAGGATGATCCCAGGCCGCTGGGCAGCATGATTGCGTTCGGGTCAAAAGGGGAATAAAACAATAAGCGGAACAATGCAACAAAAACGGCAGCAACGCTGCCGTTTTTTTGCTTCATCCCGGTGTTACGGAACCCAGACGAAGAGCTGGCCGTCTTCATTCCGGTCCGCCCTGTATGTCCAGGAGCCGCGGCGGTCTTTGAAAGACACTTCATAATGGTCGCCGGCCGGCGTTTCACAGCGCAGGGGCAGGCCTTCCGGGGAGACGGGCGCCTGGCCGTTTTCCGGGGAAAGACGGACGTTTCCGCCGGTGATAATGACCCGGGAGTGTTCGTTTCCGAGCAGCAGGCGGTCTCCAGCGAGGAGCTCGCCCGAGACGTTGCCGCTTTCGATCCGGGTATCGCAGGCGCCGTCCGTGCTGCCAAAGCCGGCTACCCGGTTTCCTTCGCCGTGAACGTGCACGCTGGCGCCGATGATACGGGTTTCGATCTCGCCGCTGAAAGAACCGATGCACGCGCCGACGTCGCAGCGGACAGTTGAAGAGACGAAGCCGCCTTCCAGCCGGATATCGCCGGTGCCGCTCATGGAGCCGATGCCGGTCGCGCGTTCACAGTTGGCCGTGATGCTCAGGGCGCCGGATGAACGGAGAAGCACCTGCCCCGAGAGCGACCCGACGCCCACTGCGTCGTTGCCGTCGATGGCAATGGTGATGGACGCGTTTCCGATTGTGATCTGCGCATCCCCGGTGGAGCTGCCCAGGCCTATTACGCTGATGCCGTTGGCGGACAGGGTGCATGTGCCTTTGACGACAGAGATGCCTTCGCCGGCGCTGCGTCCACCACCGATGCAGACCACCTTGTCCCCGGAGGACTGTATGATCAGCCGGCCGTCCATATCAATCACGATTGTTCCATACGGATCATTGTAGTTTGACCCGATGCCGACGGAGTAATTGCGGTTGTTCAGGATTTTCAGCTCGCCGCTGCCCCGGAGCGTCAGGCAGGCAGAGGCGGGCACGCGGATGCCTTCCTTGTTCAGGATATTGCTTCCTTCCGCCTGTATGGTCAGGCGGCTGCGGTTGCCGAGCTGGACCGGGGTTTCGTTGACTCCTTTGAGGTTGATATTGTTCAGGGTCAGCGTTGCCTCGGCATCTTCGGCGACCCGGATGAGTATATCCACACTCTGGCCTTTCTGCCCGGTCAGGGTGATATGGCCGCCGGAAACCTGGATGACCGAATAATGCTCCATCGCCAGATTTACCAGATCCAGGGAATCTCCGTCGGAGGCAATGAAGACTTTGGCGTCACGGTTGTAACGGGTCAGCAGCAGGTTCTCGGCAAGGATCTCCTGCCGGATGGATTCATGGATGGCGCGCGCCGGTGCTTCCGAAGGACGGCCGGTATAATAGCCCTGGACCAGATCAATGCCGTAATCGATCAGGGTCCGGAGCTCATCGGAGGTCTCCACGCCCTCGGCCAGGGCCCGGATCCCGTTCTGGTGCGCGAAATCGATGGTGTTGCGGACAAAGAGCTGTTTGTTCCGGTCGTTCTGGATTCCGGAAATCAGCGCGCGGTCGATCTTGATGATCTGGGGCGCGTAGCGCAGGACGTTTACGATGTTGCTGTGGCCGGCGCCATAGTCGTCGATGGCAATCTGGGCTGTGCTTCCGGGCTTGCAGAGGCTTTTGAGCCGCTGCAGTTCTTCTTCCGAGGTGGTATCCTGCTCCGTCAGTTCAAAGACAAAGCAGTCCAGGTAGCTTTCAAACTCTTCCCTGATGGCGGCGCAGTCCTCTTCGTTGAGGAAGTGGCCGGGGATCGTGTTGATAAAGACCTTGCTGCCGAAAAAGCTGCTGTAATCCTGGACAAAGCGGTCCATAATCCCGAAAAGCGTTGCCCGTTCCACGTCGTACAGGCGGTTGTATTCGCGGGCAATGGAGAGCACCTCAAGCGGGGAAAGGTTGATCAGGTTATCCGTGCGCATCAGCGCCTCGTAGGCATAGATCTGGCCGTTCTTTGCGTACACAATCGGCTGGAAATGGAACTTGAAGAGGTTCTTTTCCATCAGCAGGTTGAAGGCGCTGTAAAGCTCGGACGTGGAGGAGGAAGGCTTGGACACGGCATGGCTGTTGCTGCGCAGCCGGTTCAGGTACAGTTCACCCAGCGCCAGCTTGATCAGGTTTTCCAGCGTGGTGTCCTTCCAGCCGCTGTCCACGGTGGTGCACCCGCAGTTGACTTCCACGTAATACTGCCTGGAGCTGATGGCGTTATAGGACTCGATCTGCGTGAAGAAGTCCTCCGTGCTTCGTTTGATTGTCCGGCCGACGGATTCCAGGTTCTCTCCGGTATCCACGACGACAAACTGGTCTCCGCTGATCCGCGCGATGGTCAGCGCCTTCGGGTTGGAGGAAGCCAGGCGGTTGGCAACCAGGCGGACGATCTCCTCGGTCTCGTTCATGCCGTAGTTTTCATAGATATAGTTATACCGGTAGATGCTGTAGACGGAAAGCGCCAGCGGCCGGGAATGGCTGCTGTCTTCAGCGGAGTAGTCCTCAAACCAGCGGGTAAGGCCTTTCAGGTTGTTCAGTCCTGTAACGGAATCCAGGTACAGGGTGCTGTCCAGATGGTGGATCAGCTGCTGCTGCCGTGCATTGCCCAGGTGGATTGTAAAGACCAGGTTCAGCACGTCTACCAGGCGCTTGACCAGCTGGGCGTCGTTGTCCAGGTCATTGGTATGGGCGGCATAGAAACCGCAGACGACCGTTCCCGTATGAAGCGTGTTGAACAGGGTTATGCCCGTTTTCTCCTCCGCCCGGGGGCGGAGTTCGCTGAGCCGGCATTCCGTGATGTTCATATCTTCTTCATTGCTGTGGAAGGGAATATACAGGAGTTCTTCCTCAATGCTGTCCGCATAATAGTCCACGCCGGAATAGATGCCCAGGAACCGCTTGTTCAGGCAGATGTAGGAACCGGGCAGGATGGAGGAAGAGACCATCTTCAGGAATGCGTCCGGATCCTTCTGGACGAGCAGGCGGGCGACCGTATGATACAGATCGTTCTCATGAGTGTTCATCGCTTCGCTCCGGCGGTAGACGCTCAACGCGTCAAAACGGGCGTTTGTCTGGGACGGACAGCCGCAGGATTCCGAGAAGACCGGACGGAATGAATGATGGATAATATACTCCGGATATTCCCCGGCCTTCAGTTTCCGGATCAGCGACATGACCTGTTCAGCCAGGGAACGCGGAACGTCGCTGCAGGTGGTCAGGCGGGGACGGACCAGGTAGGAGGCCGGTATGCCGTCAAAACCGGTGACGATCACATCCTGCGGCACCCGCAGGCCGCTTTCCCGCAGTGTGTCGCAGACAGCGATTGCCATCACGTCGTTGGCACAGAAGACGGCATCCGGCATCTTTTCCCGGGAATGAACGAGCATCCGGGTGATCTCAGCGGCAGGTTTTACCCAGTATTCGCCGTAGGCGAGCATATTCTCACTGAAGGGCAGGCTGCATTCCTCCAGGACTTCCTTCCAGCACCGGATCCGGCCTTCTGAGTTGGGTTCATCCTTTCGCCCGGCAATGAAGAATGTGTCTTTGGCGCCGTGCTCGCGGATGACATGGCGGATGAGGTCCTTGTAGCCTTCCTCATAGTCGTTGACAACGGACCAGCAGCCGGGCAGGTCCATGCCCGCCAGGAAGACCGGAATGTCGTGGGCCTGGGCGCCGTCCACGATTTCCTTAATCAGCGCGTCGTCATGGAAACTGTGGCAGATGATGAACAGCGCGTCGAACAGTTCGTAATTGATGGCGCGGTACACGGCGCGCGGGGCCTTGTTTTCGTTCTGGTACCAGTAGAAATCCAGCGAAGTGTTAAAAACCACCACGCCGTATCCGTCGGCAGCGGAAATACGGCTCAGTTCATTCAGGAATCCTGTATTCAGAAAATTATGTACCTGAGAAAGGCAGACGGCGATAAGCTTTTGCCTGTCAGCCATGCTGATGGCCCTCCTGTGGAGATGATATCTGTAAACGATTGTACTATACTCAGGCAGAGTATATCATAAAAAAGCGAAAAAGCAAAGAATGATTAAGAAGTTCCACTTGAACCGGCAGGGGAATTATGGTATATTCCGATAGCGCGTCCGCGCGGTGAGTTCGAGACCTTCCTCACCTAAAACAAAACTAAAGGATGGTAAACCGAAATGAACAGAAACAAGACACTGAAACTGGTAAACGGCGGCATGATAGCCGCCTTGTATGTGGTGCTGACGGTGCTTGCCGCGCAGTTCAACCTGGCCAACGGCGCGATCCAGGTCCGCTTTTCTGAAACGCTGACGATTCTGCCGGTGTTTACTGCAGCCGCGGTTCCTGGGTTGACGGTGGGATGCGTGCTGGCAAATATCCTGATTGCCAGTCCTGTGTGGGATGTGGTGCTCGGAAGCCTGGCCACGCTGATTGGCGCTGTTGGGACGCGGTTGCTGAAGGACAGGCCGCTGCTGGCCTGGATTCCCCCGGTGATCAGCAACGCGATTATTGTGCCCATTGTGCTTATCAATTTCTATCCCGATGTGACGGACGCCTGGTGGTTCCTGGTGCTGACGGTCGGCGCGGGGGAAGTCATCTCCTGCGGCGTGCTGGGCCTGCTGCTCTGGAAAGCGCTGAAGAACGTGCCGCAGATCTGCGGAATGAAGTGAAAATCACACAAACAAAACCGTCTTCCCGAGGTCTCGATCGGGAAGACGGTTTTTCATTCCGCATCATTTATGATACAGCTTATGGCTCTGGTAGCTGGGATCGCAGGTCAGGTTCACGCCCAGGCGGCGGAAGGTGTTGTCGTCCACTGCGGGAAGGATGACCGTGGAATGCACCTCGCAGTTCTTCAGCTTCGGGAGTTTGCTCAGCGCCCGGGCGGCGTTGTAGTTCGTGGCCGCGGAAACGGAAAGGGCGACGAGCACTTCGTCCGAATGCAGGCGGGGGTTGTGGTTGCCCAGGTATTTGCACTTCAGCTCCTGGACGGGCTCGACGACCTCCGGTGAGATCAGGTGGGCTTTCTTCGGGATGCGCGCGAGCTTCTTCAGCGCGTTCAGGATCACCGCGGCGGAGGGCCCCAGCAGGTCTGTGGTCTTGCCGGTGACGATCTCTCCGTTCGGCAGTTCGATGGCCAGGGCGGGGTTGCCGGTTTTCTCGGCGCGGTCGCGGGCGGCGGCCATCACGGGACGGACGTTGTCGTCGAGGTTCAGCTGCTTCATCAGGAGCAGGATCTTTTCGGCTTCCTCCCTCGCGGCGTGGCCCTGGAGGAAGGAGCAGCGGGCGGCGTAATACCGGCGGACGATCTCTTTCTCGGCGGCTTCGCGGCAGGTTTCGTCATCGGTGATGCAGTAGCCGACCATGTTGACGCCCATGTCTGTCGGGCTCTTGTAGGGGGACTTGCCCCAGACATGCTCGAAGAGCGCGTTGAGGACCGGGAAGATCTCAATATCCCGGTTGTAGTTGACGGTGGTCTGGCCGTAGGCTTCCAGGTGGAAGGGGTCAATCATGTTCACGTCGCTCAGGTCCGCGGTGGCGGCTTCATAGGCTACGTTGACCGGGTGCTTGAGCGGAAGGTTCCAGATGGGGAAGGTTTCGAACTTGGCGTATCCGGCCTTGATCCCGCGGCGGTTTTCCTGGTACAGCTGGCTGAGGCAGGTGGCCATCTTGCCGCTGCCGGGGCCCGGGGCGGTGACCAGCACCAGGGGGCGGGTGGTCTCCACGTAGTCGTTCCGGCCGAATCCGTCGTCGCTGACGATGTGCTCGATATTGGTGGGGTATCCTTCAATGGGGTAGTGGCGGTAAGTTTTGATGCCCTGTGCGTTCAGCCGCTGTTCAAAGGCGACGGCGGCCGGCTGGCCGGCCCAGCGGGTCAGGACCACGGAGCCGACATACAGCCCGATGCCGCGGAAGGCGTCGATCAGGCGGAGGGTATCCAGGTCGTAGGTGATGCCCAGGTCGCCGCGGACCTTGCTGGTCTCGATGTCGTTGGCGTTGACCGCGATGAGGATCTCTTCCTTGTCCTTCATCTTCAGCAGCATCTGGACCTTGCTGTCCGGCTGGAAACCGGGGAGCACCCGGCTGGCATGGAAGTCGTCAAACAGCTTCCCGCCCAGTTCCAGATACAGCTTCCCGCCGAATTCGTCGATCCGCTGGATAATGCGTTCCGACTGCATCTTTGTGTATTTGTCATGATCAAAACCGAGTTTCATCCACCGTATCCCCCCCGTACAGAACGATCAAACAACAAAGGATATTTTACGCTTCCGGAAGGTTCCGGGTCAAGGCGGAACAGTTACGGAAAACTAAAAAAACCAAAACAAAAAACAAGGGCGGAAAGCCGTACTGCAGGCTTGCTTTTCAGGCGCGAAAACGGTATACTGTGTTTTGCCGTTTGCGCGATGAAGTCCGGGTCCTGTGCGATCTTCCGGTGTGAACCCTGTCAGGTCCTGACGGAAGCAGCAGTAAGCGCTCGCGAGGATGTGCTGCAGGGCTTCCCGGTCTGAGCGCAGGCGGTTTTTTTTCTGTTCCCGGCATGTGGAATGAAAGGAAATATGCTATACTGCATTCCGGTGTATTTAAGCATGGAAGGATGATTTATAATGGAACTGGAACTGATCCGCCAGACTGATCCCGAGGTGGCCGACGCCATCGACCTGGAACTGAACCGCCAGCGTACCCACGTTGAGCTGATCGCGAGCGAGAACTTTGTTTCCCCGGCGGTCATGGCGGCGATGGGGACCTGCCTGACGAACAAATACGCGGAAGGCTATCCGGGCAAGCGCTATTACGGCGGCTGCGAGTTTGTGGACATCATTGAAGACCTGGCCCGGCAGCGCGCCTGCAAGCTGTTCGGCGCGGACCACGCCAACGTCCAGCCCCACAGCGGCGCCCAGGCGAACACAGCCGTTTACTTTGCCATGCTGAAACCCGGCGATACCGTTATGGGCATGAGCCTGTCCAACGGCGGCCACCTGACCCACGGAAGCCCCGTGAACCTGTCCGGTTCCTATTTCAATTTCGTGCCCTACGGCGTCTCCTCCGAGACGGAGATGATCGACTATGACGAAGTGCGCCGCCTGGCAAAGGAAAACCATCCGAAGATGATTGTTGCCGGCGCTTCCGCCTATCCCCGTGTGATCGACTTCAAAACCCTGCGGGACATCGCGGACGAGGTCGGCGCCCTGCTGATGGTGGACATGGCGCACATTGCCGGCCTGGTGGCGGCGGGCGAGCATCCGAGCCCCGTTCCCTTTGCCGACTTTGTGACCACAACGACCCACAAGACCCTGCGCGGACCCCGCGGCGGCATGATCCTGTGCCGTGAGGAATACGCGAAGGCGATCGACAAGGCGATCTTCCCGGGCACCCAGGGCGGACCGCTGGAGCATGTGATCGCCGGCAAGGCCGTATGCTTCGGGGAAGCGCTGAAGGAAGAGTTCCGGACCTACCAGCACCAGATCATCCTCAACGCGAAGATGATGGAGCGCACTTTCCGGGAGGAAGGCGTCCGCATGGTGTCCGGCGGAACGGACAACCACCTGCTGCTGCTGGACTTCACCGGCACTGAAATGACCGGAAAGCAGATGGAAGCCCTGCTGGAAGACGCGAACATCACCGTGAACAAGAACACAGTTCCCAACGAGACCCGCAGCCCCTTCGTGACCAGCGGCATCCGCGTCGGCACTCCCGCCGCGACATCCCGCGGCCTTAAGGAGCCGGAGATGAAGAAGGTCGCCGGCTGGATCGCCCGGGTGCTCCGGGAAGGCGAAGCCGCCGTGCCGTCGATCAGGGCACAGGTGGAAGCCATGATGGCAGGATATCCGCTGTATCAGTGATCCGCGAAAGCAATTATTGAGCAGTGTCAAGCGTTCAGGCTGCCGGGAAACGGCAGCCTTTTCCTGTGCCCGGACGGATTGTATACGATGATCCAAAAGAAAAACAAAATCGCTGGACATTTTGATCGATAAGGGGTAGCGAATTTCCAAAATTTGTGTTATACTGTACTCAAGTATGAGTTTCATACAGCGCCCCCGCAAAACACAGGGCCATCGTATGCCCGTTGTGTTCTTGTGAAAATATCGAATATTTGTACGTACGAAAGGAGGTTCACTGTGAGCGCGAAGAGCAAAGAAACGAAAGCCAGCAGGCTGCGGATCGTGTCCCTCGGCGGTGTGGATGAGATCGGCAAGAACATGTATGTTTTTGAATACGAAGACGACATCATCGTGGTGGACTGCGGCAGCGTTTTCCCGAAGGAAGACATGCTGGGAGTGGACCTTGTGATCCCGGACATTACCTACCTGCTCGGAAAGAAGGATCACATCCGCGGTTATCTCTTTACCCACGGACATGAAGACCATATCGGCGCCACGCCTTATATCCTGAAGCAGGCGCCTGCACATATCTACGGCACCAAGCTGACGCTGGCGCTGGTGGACCTGAAGCTGAAAGAATACCGGGTGGAAGGCATTCCCATGCATGTGATCCAGCCCAGGGACACGGTCCAGCTGGGACAGTTCACCTGCCAGTTCATCCATGTGAGCCATTCCATCGCCGGCGCGTGCGCCATCGCGATCACCTGCCCGGCCGGCACGGTGATCTGCAGCGGCGACTTCAAGGTGGACTATACGCCGATCGATGGACAGGTCACGGACCTGCAGACTTTTGCCCGTTACGGCGAACAGGGCGTGCTGGCGATGCTGTGCGAATCCACCAACGTGGAACGCCCCGGCTATACCATGAGCGAGCTGAAGGTCGGCGAGACCTTTGAGAACCTGTTTGCCCAGGCGGCGGGCCGCGTAATTGTGGCAATGTTCGCCAGCAACATCCACCGGATGCAGATGATCATTGACAATGCGATCCGGTACGGACGCCGGATCTGCTTCATCGGCCGGAGCATGGTGAACGTCAGCCGCGTGGCGATGAGCATCGGCGAGCTGCGGATCCCCGAAGGCTGGCTGATCGACATGGACGTGCTGGACGATTATCCGGACAACGAAGTGCTGGTCCTGACCACCGGCAGCCAGGGCGAGCCGATGGCCGGCCTGACCCGCATGGCCTACGCGGAGCACCGCAAGATGCAGATCCGCCAGAGCGACATGGTGATCATCTCCTCCACGCCGATCCCGGGCAATGAGAAGTTTATCTCCCGCGTGATCAACCAGCTGTACCGCCTCGGCGCACAGGTGATCTACAGCGCCATGGCGGAAGTGCACGTTTCCGGCCATGCCTGCCAGGAGGAAATCAAACTCATGCATGCGCTGGTCCGGCCGAAGTATTTCATCCCCGTGCACGGCGAATACCGCATGATGTGGCAGCACGCCATCCTGGCGGAATCCATGGGCATTCCCAGCCAGAATATTGTGATTCCCGAGCTGGGCCAGGTGATCGAGATGAACCAGGACGTGCTTGCGCTGGGCGAGCAGGTGCCGGTGGGCGGCGTGCTGGTGGACGGCCTGGGCGTCGGCGATGTCGGGAACGTGGTCCTGAGGGACCGGAAACACCTGAGCCAGGACGGCCTGCTGATCGTCGTGCTGGCGATCGACCGGGACGAGCAGAAGCTGGTCTCCGGGCCGGACATCGTTTCCCGCGGCTTCATCTATGTGAAGGAGAATGAGGACATCATCGACAGCACCCAGGAGCTGGTGCGGGAAATCCTCGCAAACAACAGCCTGGACGGCGAAAACTGGCCTGAGCTGAAGAACACGATCAAGGATGAAGTGCACCGCTTCATCTTTGACAAGATCAAACGGAACCCGATGATCCTCCCGATCATCCTGGACGTCTGATCACCGCGCCGGGGCGCTTCATTGCGCTTTGCGGCAGAATTGGATATAATAACGGTCAGGAGAGGAAGCAGATGATTCTCCTGGCCGTTTAATATCTGCAGAGGAGGAAAAGCGATGGATTACTCATCCACTTACCGTCTGGCGCAGGACATCCGCGACAGCGATGAATACCGGAGATACCACGAGCTCAAGGAAACCGTCATGTCGGATGAGACCACCGCCGCGCTGATCCGCGAATACCGGAAGCTGCAGATGACGATCCAGATGTCCGCCATGAGCGGAAGGACGGCAGAAGATGAAGATATGCAGCGTTTCTCCGGCATTTCGACCCTGCTGTTTTCCAAGCCGGAAGTCAGCCAGTTCCTGCTCTCCGAGATGCAGCTTCAGCAGGCCCTGTCCGATATCTTCAAAATCGTGACTGAAGCGGCGGATCTCGATATCGCCATGCCGAGGATCGAGGGTTAAGCATTGAGCAAAGAAAAGAGATATACCTACCGCAGCATGCGGGACGAGCGCGAGTACGGATTCTACTGGTACAGCGGATTGTGGCACATCCTCCGTCCGATCCTGGTGGGACTGACCGTGCTTGTGCTGGTGATCGGCATCGGAATGACCGTATGGGGGAAACTGTACGGCCGTTTCCTTGCGCCTGTGGACCAGGAGGACGCGCAGGAATATTCCTTTGAGATCAACAGCGGGGAGAGCCTGAACCGGGTTGCGACGAACCTGGAGAACGCCGGGCTGATCCGGAGCCGGAGCGTGTTCAAATACTACTGCGACTTCGCGGGCATGAGCCAGAAGATCCAGGTCGGTTCCTACACGATCCGCAAAGACATGACCATGACGCAGATCGCGGATCTGCTGACCACCGGCGACGGCAACCCGCTGGTCCGGAACATCACCCTGATTCCGGGCGAGACAGTGGAGGATTTCGCGGCGCGGATGGTCAAGAACGGCGTCTGGGAAAGCGCGGACAAATTCCTGGCGGCCTGCCGCGACGGGAAGTCGTACCGGGAGTACTACTATATCGAAGACGTGCTGGCCTCCGGAAGGGCGGGAGAACGGAAATACGTGCTGGAAGGCTACCTGTCCCCGAACACCTATGAGGTATACGTGACCGCGACAGAAGACGACATCATCCGGAAGCTGCTGAGCCAGACGGAGACGGTCTTCACGGTGGAGAACCAGGAGCGGGCGGAGGAACTCGGCATGACCATGGACCAGGTGCTGACCCTGGCCAGCATGATTGAGAAGGAAGCAAAGGAAAGCGATTTCGCCCGCGTGAGCGCCGTGTTCCACAACCGACTGAAGGAAGGCATGAAGCTGGAAAGCGACGTGACGGTCCACTATGTCACCGGAGTCCGGAAGATGGCGCTGGCCGACAAAGACCTTTCGGTCAGCAGCCCCTACAACACTTACCAGGTGACAGGCCTGCCGCTGGGGCCGATCTGCAATCCCTCCCAGGCGGCGATCAACGCCGCGCTGTATCCGGACGATACATATCTCAGGGAAAAATACCTGTACTTCTGCGCCAAGGAACCGGAGAGCGGGGAGCTGTATTTCTCCAAGACGCTGGACCAGCACCGGCGCGCGGTGGAAAGCTATGCGCCTTACTGGCAGAAGTATGACGAAGACAGGGGGATCCGCTGATGAGGATCCCCGAACTGCTTTCACCTGCCGGAAACATGGACGCGCTCCGCGCCGCGCTGCATTTCGGAGCGGACGCGGTCTACGGAGGGATGAAGCGCTTCGGCCTGCGGGCCTTTGCGGGGAACTTCGGCCCGGATGAGCTGCAGGAGGCGGTTGCGCTTGCCCACAGCGCCGGGAAGAAGTTCTATGTGACCATGAACAGCTATCCCTTCGACGACGAACTGGATGATTTTGCCGCGGCCGCCGGGCTGGCTGCGGAGCTGGGCGCGGACGCGGCGATTGTGGCAGACCCCGGCGCGATCGTGACGCTGCGCAGGAAGGTGCCGCAGCTGAACATCCATGTCAGTACGCAGGCGAATACCGTGAACGCGGCCGCCGTGGAATTGTATAAACAGCTCGGGTGCGAGCGGGTGATCCTGGCGCGGGAGATGAGCCTGGACCGGATCCGCGCGCTGCGGAAAGCGATCGGGGACGGGATCCAGCTGGAGACATTTGTGCACGGCGCGAGCTGCATGGCCTATTCGGGCCGGTGCATGCTTTCGGCTTACCTGACGGGACGCAGCGGAAACCGGGGAGAATGCGCGCAGCCCTGCCGCTGGCAGTATGCCGTGATGGAAGAAAAACGGCCGGGCGAGTATATGCCGGTCGCGGAGGACGGGCGGGGGACCTATCTTTTTTCCGCCCGGGACCTGTGCCTGATGCCGCTGCTGGCGGACCTGTGCGAAGCGGGCGTATCCAGCCTGAAAATCGAAGGCCGGATGAAGACGGAGTATTACGTCGCCGTGGTGACCGGCGCCTACCGCCGGGCGCTCGGCCTGCTGGCACAGGGGCGGGAACAGTTTGAGGAGAAACTGCCGGAGCTGGCGGAGGAACTGCAGTGCGCCAGCCACCGGCTGAGCGACACGGGTTTCCTGCAGGGAGATCCGGAAACGCCCGGGGAGGCGGAAGGCTTCTGGCAGAGCCGGGAATACACCGCCCGCGTGCTGGAAGACTCCGGCCGGGACGGATATGCCCGGCTGCTCCTGAAAAACCGTTTCTTTGCCGGGGACGAGCTGGAGCTGATGACCCCGGAAGGCGTGCGGAAGATTACGGCAAAGCCTTTCATCCGGGAGAAGACGGGAGAGACGCTGGACACCCTCGGCATCGCCGGGGAGACCATCCGGATGGAACTGCCGGGCAGCCGCCGCGGGGATATGCTGCGCGGACCGGTGCGCAACCACCGGACAGAGCAAAAGGACAAGGAAGGCTGAGATGGCGAAACTGAAACGGTATGACCTGTACGAAGGCGAAGACGACCTGATCTCGCTGCCGGGGAAACAGCCGCTGGGACGGGATAAGGGCCTGAAGGCGCGGGACGAGTATGACCGCCGGACAGCGGAGGAAGCAAAGAAAAAACGTTATTTCGCCTCCAATGAGAAGGACGACGGACTCGGCGCGCCCTCCTCGCTTTTTGACGATTTTGACCGTTTTGAATCCCCGGCTCCGGCCAGGAACGCCCGGCCGAAGTATAAAAAGAAAACCTATAACCGCGGCGCCTGGGCGGCGGTCATCGCGGTCTGCCTGCTGCTGCTCGCGGCGATGGGGATCGCCGTGATTCCGCAGCTGACGGGGCTCCGCTACAAGTTCCTGCCAAACCTGGCCCTGGTGAACGGCAACCTGATCAGCTTTGACAGCCAGCGGGCGGAGAACTTCGGCCTGGAACGCCGGGCGATGTTCACGGACCGGATTTATCCGGGCACCTTTATCGACAACGTTCAGGTGGACGGCATGACCCGGGAGGAAGCCGTGCGCGCGGTTTCGGCGATCCACCAGGACCAGGACCGGGCGTTTGACATCATCGTGACCGTCGGCAACGAAAGCTGGCATGTGAACAGCGAACGCGTACCGGTGTCCCGGAACACAGAGGAAATCGTGGAACGTGCCTGGGCAGCCGGCCGGAGCAATACCGCCAGCCTCGGCGCCGGCGACCTGACACCGTTCCAGGAACGCGTCCGCGTCCTGTCGGAAAGGGTCAGCGGCAGCGATCCGCATCCGCTGACCTATGCCACGGTACAGGATTACGACCACGAAGCGCTGCGAAACCTGACAGACGGCATTGTGAACTATGTGGACCGCGATCCGGTCAACAGCATGGTGCAGTCCTTTAATTTCAACACGAAAACCTTCACCTTCACCGAGGACAGGCCGGGCGCGCGGATCGATCCGGATATGCTGTACAGCCAGCTGACGGAAGTCCTAGACAGCGGGGTGACGCAGAAGGAAATATGGGTCGTTCCGGAAAAGATCATCGCCGAGATTACCAAAGCCGAGCTGATGAACAGCTTCGGCCTGATCTCCGCCTACACGACCCAGACCACAAACAACAAGAACCGCAACGCCAATATTGAGCTCAGTGCAAAAGCAATCAACGGCAAGACGGTGCTGCCCGGTGAAATTTTTTCCTTCAACGGCACGACGGGAGAGCGGACAACCGCCAAGGGATATAAGGAAGCACCCGCGATTGCCGGCGGACAGAGCAGGGACGAGGTCGGCGGCGGCGTCTGCCAGACCAGTTCCACGCTGTTCAACGCCGCGGTGCGGGCGGACCTGGAAATCCTGGAGCGCAATCCGCATGCCTGGCCGTCCAGCTACATTGAGAAAGGCTTTGACGCCACCGTCAACTGGCCGGGGCTGGACATGAAGTTCAGGAACAACACGAACCAGCCGGTCTTTATCGTCGCAGGCTACAAAAACCGCCAGGTGACGGTGAACATCTACGGCATGAGCCTGGGACCGGGCGTGAAGATCGACCTGGAGAGCGAACTGGTCCGGACGATTCCCCAGCCGGAAGGTATCAATTATGTGGTCAACACGGACCTTGCCCCCGGCGAGACAAAGAAGACCGTGTCCGGCCGGAAGGGCTATGTCGTGAATACCTGGAAGGTCTGGTACAACGGCAACCGGGTGACGAAACGGGAGCTGCTGTTTACAACCACCTACAAAGCCTACCAGGAGACCGTCGAATACAACCCGAACTGAAAAGGGAATATGCAGTTATGACAAAAGAAGCGTTGAAGGCCCTGCTGGACGGAATGACCCTGGAGGAAAAGGCCGGCCAGCTCACCCAGTGCAATGCCGGGCAGTTTATCCGTGTGGACGCGGAGATTACCGGACCGGAAGGACAGCCCCTGCCCGCGGACGCGCTGAACCGGGTGATGGGCAGCGTGCTTACCTTTGAGAACGCAAAGCAGGCCAGGCAGCTGCAGGACATGCACCTGGCGGCGGACCGGAACCGGATTCCGCTGCTGCTGATGGTGGACGTGATCCACGGCATGAAAACCACCTATCCGATCCCGCTGGCGATGGGCTGCAGTTTTGACGATGACCTGCTGGCGGAATGCGCCGGGATGGCGCGCCGGGAAGCGGCCGCCGCCGGCGTGCATGTGACGTTCAACCCGATGGTCGATACCGCCCGGGACGCTCGATGGGGCCGGATCCTGGAAACCAGTTCGGAAGAGCCGCTGATCAACGGCCGGATGGGCGCGGCGCTGGTGCGGGCTACCCAGGGAGACGATCTTTCCGACCCGGATAACATCGCCTGCTGCGTCAAGCACTACGCCGCCTACGGCGCTGGGGAAGCGGGCCGGGATTACAACGCGGTTGAGATCTCGGAACGGGCGCTTCGGGAAAGCTACCTGCCCGCGTACAAGGCATGCGTTGACGCGGGCGCCCGGCTGGTCATGCCGTCGTTCAACGCGCTGAACGGCATCCCCTCCGTTGCCAACAAGTGGCTGATGAATACCGTGCTCCGGGATGAATGGGGCTTCGACGGCGTGGTGATCAGCGATTACGACGCGGTCGGCGAACTGGTGACCCACGGCGTGGCGGCGGACATGAAGGAAGCCGCATGCCTGGCGATGGAAGCCAGCTGCGATATCGATATGGTGAAAGGCGTTTATTACCAGCACCTGGCGGACCTGGTCCGCGAGGGCCGGATCCCTGAAAAAGCGCTGGACGACGCCGTGATGCGGGTGCTGGAGCTGAAGAACGACCTGGGCCTGTTTGAAAACCCCTATCACGGAGCGGACGAGGAAGCGGAAAAACGCCTGAACCTCTGCCCGGCGCACCGGGAGATCGCCCGGCGGGCCGAGGAGGAATCCGCCGTCCTGCTGAAGAACGAAGGGATCCTGCCGCTGAAGCAAAATATTCGCAATCTGGCCCTGATCGGCCCCTTCGCGGAGGAGAAACGCCTGAACGGCTTCTGGAGCCGGCCGGGCGCGGAAGCATATACCGTTACGCTGCCGGAAGGAATCCGGGACCGGATGCCGGACCTGGAGCTGGTCATTGCCCGGGGCTGCGGCGCGGAACTGGGAGATACGGATACCGACGGAATTGCCGCGGCCGCGAAAGCTGCGCGCAGCGCGGAGGCGGTGGTGCTCTGCCTGGGAGAACCGGAGAATGACAGCGGGGAAGGCCGCAGCCGGACGGAAGTGACGCTTCCCGGACCCCAGCTGGCCCTGGCGGAAGCGGTCATCCGGGCGAACCCGAATACGGCGGTCGTGCTGTTCAACGGCAGGCCCCTGGTCCTGACGGAACTGGAGAAGATCGCTCCTGCGATACTGGAGATGTGGTATCCGGGCACGGAAGCCGGGCATGCCCTGGCACGGCTGCTCTGGGGAGACGCCAATCCCTGCGGAAAGCTTTCGGCGGGCCTGCCGCGGACAACCGGGCAGTATCCGATGCCCTATAACCGCACGAACACCGGCCGGCCGAAGCCTCAGCCGGACACCGGCGTGTTCCCCTTCAGCAGCTCCTATCTGGATTCGCCGAACCTGCCGCTGTATTCCTTCGGTTACGGACTGAGCTATACCAGCTTCAGCTATGAGAAGCTGACCCTGGACAAACAATCCATCACAAAAAACGGCAGTCTGACAGTGACCGTTACAGTCCGCAATACCGGTGACCGCCCCGGAAAGGAAGCCGTCCAGCTGTATATGCGCGACCTGGTGGCGTCTGTGGTCCGGCCGGTCCAGCAGCTGATCGACTACAAAAAGATCAGCCTGGAACCCGGTGAAAAGAAGGACGTCGTTTTCACCGTTACAGAGAAGCAGCTGCGGTTCTGGGATTTCAACTGCAAGGAAATCTCCGAACCCGGAGACTTCGAGCTGTCCGTCGGCTGTGCCGATCACCTGCTGCTCACACATCGCTTCACGCTCAAAGCATAGGCATTCATTGCAAACAAAAGGGGATTATGCTATAATCCCCCCGATGCCGAAGTGGCGGAATGGCAGACGCGACGGACTCAAAATCCGGTGCCCTTAAAAGCGTGCGGGTTCAAGTCCCGCCTTCGGCACTCAAAAATCCTGTGGATTAATCTCCACAGGTTTTTTGCAGCTATGATATATGCGGATTGCCCTTCATCAATAACATAGATGTGAACAGAAAAAGGGAAAGAAAAGGATCATGTTCGCATCATTTCTTCATTATTCGTCTATGCCCGTATAGGTAGATTCTCTTTTGCCGAATGCTAATAAGCAATAGAAAACGAATGGGAGGAAGAACAGACCCAAGCCGAAAGCAGCCGATTTGTTATATGAACCAGCCAAAATGATGCAAAGCAAAAAATCGCATAAGAGAGGCATTAACAGATAAATATAACTAAGCAAAGGAGAAGCAAGATAAAGGAACGCAGAAAAACCAATAAACAGGAAAAGAGCTAAATACAAACCACCAGTATCACTGGTTCGTTTGAAAAACAAATATTGTCCATAAAAAGGAATCAGGATTTTCCATCCGTTTTCCCCTGTTGAAGAAAGAATGATTCCTTGTGAAATAAGGACTAATATAGCAGTTGCGCCCGCCAATATGCCACCCAACCATAATAGAAGCAGCGAATTAATTACAATTCCTGATGACATAAAAGAATCCTCCTATTTTTAAGTATAGATCGCTCTTTTTTCTGAGAAAATTATAGTGCATGTTTTTGAATTAAGCAAGCGTGTATATGATCAATGTATATTTATATAAACTGAAAATGCCAAACTTGATGATTAGTTTGGTACTGCAAACATATTACAAAAGAACAATTACCCTTCTGCAGATGCAAAGTCGGTACAAAGTGCCAGCACAAACGCCAGAATGATCAGAAATGTTTTAATCAAGAATAGTTTTCTTCGTTATCATACACCGAAAAGCGGGGTAGAGTAGTAACGCTCGGCGGTGTCGGGAAGGACAGTGACCACAGTTTTGCCCGGACCGAGCTTTTTCGCGAGCTTCAGGGCGGCTGCCACATTGGTGCCGCTGGAGATGCCGCAGACAAGGCCTTCTTCCTTCGCAAGGCGGCGGGCGGTTTCCAGGGCTTCGGAATCCGTGACGACATAGATATCGTCGTAGATTTCCCGGTTCAGGATGGCCGGGATGATGCCGTCGCCGATACCCATCTGGATATGCGTGCCGATGGTGCCGCCGGCGAGGATCGCGGCGTTTTCCGGTTCGACTGCCCAGATTACCAGGTCCGGATACTGGGCCTTGAGCACTTCGCCGATGCCGGTCAGGGTGCCGCCGGTGCCGATGCCGCTGCAGTAACCGTGGATCGGTCCGGACACCTGGGCCATGATCTCCAGGGCGGTATGCTTTTTATGGGCCAGGGTGTTGTTCGGGTTTTCAAACTGCTGGGGAACAAAGACCTTCGGGTTCCGGGCCTTCATATCCATGGCGCACTGAAGGCATTCCTCCATGCACTTGCCGATATCCCCCGCATCGTGGATCAGCTTGACTTCCGCACCGTAGTGGCGGATCAGCTTCCGGCGCTCCTCACTGACGGAGTCCGGCATGATGATGATCGTCCGGTAGCCTTTGACGGCGCCAACCAGCGCCAGGCCGATTCCCTGGTTGCCGCTGGTGGGTTCCACGATGATTGTGTCCGGTGAGATCAGGCCTTCCTTTTCCGCCTGCTCGATCATGTTCAGCGCGGTGCGGGTTTTGATCGAACCGCCGACGTTCAGCGCTTCCACCTTGACCAGGATCTCTGCACTGCCTTCTTCCGGCATCCGGTTCAGCCGGACCATCGGGGTATTGCCCACGGCGTCGAGGATGGTCTTGTAAACCATAGGTATTGCTCCTTCGGGATCATTTTTGCATGATACGGAGGGTATTATATCGCAGTGAACCTTGCCGCACAAGGGGCAGAGGTTGAACAATAAAGGGAATTGTGATAAGATATGTCGACCTTACAGAAAGGAAGGATTCAAACCATGGCTGAAAAGAAAGCTGCTGCAAAGAAAGAAACCGAAAAGAAGACTGTGAAGAAGGCCGCTGAAAAGGCCGTTGCGAAGGTTGCCGAGAAGGCTGCGAAGCCCGCCGCTAAGGCCGTGAAGGCTGCTGCTCCCGCGAAGAAGGCTGCTCCCGCGAAGAAGGCTGTTCCTGCCAAGAAGGCTGCTGCCCCCGCGAAGAAGGCCGCTCCCGCCAAGAAGGCTGCTGCGAAGCCCGCCGCCAAGGCCGTGATGGCTGCTCCCGCCAAGAAGGCTGCCAAGCAGGCTGAAGTGATCATCCAGTCCCCCCTGGGCGGAGTCATCACCCCTGCCGAGATCCTGAAGAAGGTTGGCAAGGTTGACCGCGTGTACGTCCGCGTGGACCAGAACAAGGCTCACTGGGTCAAGGGCGATGAGATCGGCAGCGTCGATCTTTGGGACTAAGATCAACGGCTTGTGTTCCGAACAGTGAGAGTTTCGCACCTGCGGGTGCGACCAGGGCTTTCCGATCGTCCTGGACCTTCGGATACATGAGTAAAATGGTCGGATGAAAAAAGCACCGTCTGTTTGTTGCAGGCGGTGCTTTTTATGCGGAGGATTATTCAAACATCCAGCGGACGATCTTTTGGATGTACTCGGTCCAGAAGACCATATCGTGGATTCCGGGGCCTTCGCGGTATTCATGCGGAACGCCCTCTTCTTCCAGGAAACGGTGCATTGCGCGGTTGGGTTCGATCAGGAAGTCTTCAGTGCCGCAGGCCAGATAGATCTCCGGGATCTTTTCCCCGGCGGCCCTGAGTTTTCTGACCAGGACTTCCGGATTGTTGTCGCTTTCCTCCAGCAGGGAAGGTTCGCCGAAGCATTCCCGGTAATAGTCGTAATTGGCGACGCTGTTTCCGCCTCCGGGCTGCATCTTTGCGACTTCATGATGGATGAAGGCCGAGGACATGGCGCCGATTTTGCCGAAGGTGTGCGGATAGGCCAGGCCGGTATGCAGGGCGCCGAAGCCGCCCATGGAGAGGCCGGCGATGCAGGTGTCTTCCGGCCGCATTGCAAGGCGGAACGTCTTGCGGACATAGTCCACCAGTTCCTCGCCGACCAGGGTCTGGTAAGCGTGGCCGGTGCACAGGCCGTTGAGGTAGAAGGAGTTTTCCGCGGAGGGCATGACGATGGCAAAGTTGTATTTGCCGGGCATTTCGAACGGAACATAATTGCCTGCTTTTCCGGTATAGCCATGGAGCAGGAAGAGGGTCCGCATGGGCTGCGCGGGTTCCGGCATGCCTTCCCGGGGATCATTGGGGATCAGGACCTCAAAAGTAGTTTCACGGTGAAGCGCCCGGGAATAGTATTCGATTCTGAAATAAGCCATACAGGTCTATCCTCCATGAGATGAGTTTTCTGCGAAAACATCATATCATGCAGAAACCGGAAAATACAATGAATAAATTTGAATGTTCGACAGGCATGGGGTATACTGACAGCGAAAAGAAACGAACGATCTGCAGAAGGGATACGGAAGCATGAGAATACTTGATGAGATCCGGGACGAGCGGCTGAGCATGTCCTTTGAGGTGTTCCCGCCGAAGACCGACGCGGCGTTTGAGGAAGTGCTGCAGGCGACCGAAGCGATCGCCGCGCTGAAGCCTTCCTTTATTTCCGTGACCTACGGCGCCGGCGGGAAAGGCGGAAAGTATACCATGGAGATCGCCCGGCGGCTGCAGAACGCGGACGGGGTGGAAACGCTGGCCCACCTGACCTGCGTGGGCGCGAAAAAGGAAGATGTGCGCATATACCTGCAGTCCATGAAGGACGCGGGGATCCGGAACATCATGGCGCTGCGGGGCGACCTGCCGGAAGGCATGGCCCCGGAGGATATGAAGAGCAGCCCCTATCCGCACGCGTGCGACCTGATCCGGGAAATCAAGGCGTTCGGCGGCTTCTGCATCGGCGCGGCATGCTATCCGGAAGTGCATCCCGAAAGCGCGGTGCAGGCGGAGGACCTGCAGTACCTGAAGGAAAAGGTGGAGGCCGGCGCGGATTTCCTGACCACGCAGATGTTCTTTGACAACAATCTTCTGTATAACTTCCTGTACAAGCTGCGGGAAAAGGGTGTGACGGTGCCTGTGGTGCCGGGCATCATGCCGATCACCGCCGCGAACCAGGTGAAGCGCGCGCTGAAACTGTCCGGCAGTTTTATGCCCCGGCGGTTCACGAGCCTGGTGGACAAGTTCGGCAGTTCGCCGGAAGCGATGAAGCGGGCGGGAATCATTTACGCCTGCGACCAGATCATTGACCTGTTTGCCAACGGCATCCGCCACGTACACGTCTATACGATGAACAAGCCGGACGTGGCGGAAGCGATCCAGAGCCACCTGTCCGGCATGCTGGGGAGGTCCTTCTGATGCAGGAAGGGCTTCACCTGGAGGAACTGGGAGAGATCCCCTTTGACGAAAAGGAGATCCTGAGATACGCGATGCTGCCTTCCTTCGCGCCGGCGCCTGAAGAGCTGCCGCTGCAGGAATGCCTGAAGGCGGTGAAGGGCGCCGCACAGTGCCGCGCGGTCTGGCGGCGGTATCCCCTGAAAGCGGACGGGGAAGGCCTGGACCTGGGCTTTGCCCGGACGGATTCAAAGGACCTGAAGCGGCACCTGGAAGGCTGCGGGGAGATCCTGCTGTTTGCCTGTACGGCCGGCGCGGAAACAGACCGCCGGATCGCCCGGGCGAAACTGCAGTCCGCGGCGAAGGGGCTGCTGATGCACGCGATCGGCGCGCAGCAGGTGGAAGGCGGCTGTGACCGGCTCTGTGAAGGTCTGGCGGAACAGTTTCCGGACCGGCAGCTGACGGACCGTTATTCCCCGGGATACGGGGATTTGCCGCTGGAGATGCAGCGCGACGTGATGAAGGCGCTGGACTGCGGACGGACTGTCGGGATCACCCTGTCCGAAAGCCTGCTGATGACGCCGAGCAAAAGCGTCACGGCGATCATCGGGATGAAGGAGAAAAACATATGACCTTCATGGAATTGCTGAAGAAAGGACCGTTCTTCCTGGACGGCGGTTTCGGCACACTGGTGCAGAAGGCGGGCCTGAAACCCGGCGAGGCACCGGAGAGCTGGAACCTGACCCATCCGGACGAGGTTACGAAGATCCACCGCGCCTATTTTGAAGCCGGAAGCAATATGGTGGCGTGCAACACGTTCGGTGTGCATCCGGAGCGGTACAGCCTTAAGGAATGCGAAGAGATGATCCGGGCGGCGGTGATCTGCGCGGAACAGGCGCGCGCGGAAGCCTATGCCTCGCAGGAGCGTTTTATCGCGCTGGACGTGGGTCCCTGCGGAAAACTGCTGAAACCGCTGGGGCCGCTGGATTTTGAGGACGCGGTGAAGGGGTTCACGGAGGTCGTCCGCATCGGCGCGTCCTACGGCGTGGACTGTATTTTCCTGGAGACGATGAACGACGGGGCGGAGACCCGGGCGGCATTGCTGGCAGCAAAGGAAAACTGCGACCTGCCGGTGCTGGTTTCCAATGCCTACGGTGCGGACGGCAAACTGATGACCGGCGGATCGCCGGAGTCTGTCGTGGCGATGCTGGAAGGCCTGGGCGCGGACGCGGTGGGCGTCAACTGCTCACTGGGGCCGGACGCCCTTGCGCCGATCGTGGAACGGTACCTGGCGGTTGCTTCGGTGCCGGTGCTGATGAAGCCGAACGCCGGACTGCCGCAGGAGAAGGACGGGAAGACCTATTACAACGTCGGTCCGGAGGAGTTTTCCGCGCAGATCGCGGCGCTGGTCCCGAAGGGGCTGCGGATCATGGGCGGCTGCTGCGGCACTACGCCGGATTATATTGCCGCGCTGAAGCAGGCGGTGGGCGGACAGGTCCCGCCGGCACTGGTGAAAAAGGAACGGACCGTGATCGCGTCCCGCGGATGCGCGCTGGAACTGGGAAAGGATCCCATGATCATCGGGGAGCGGATCAATCCGACGGGCAAAAAGCGGCTCCGGAAGGCGCTTGAGGAAGGCGACATGGCTTATGTGCTGAACGAGGCCATCTCCCAGGAGGAGCGCGGCGCGGAAGTGCTGGACGTGAACGTGGGAACGCCGGGCGTGGACGAGCCGGCGCTGCTGGCCCAGGCGGTGCAGGAACTGCAGGCGGTGACAGACCTGCCCCTGCAGCTGGACACGGCGGACGCGGCCGCGATGGAACGCGCCCTGCGGGTATATAACGGCAAGGCCATGATCAACTCCGTGAACGGCAAGCAGGAGGTCATGGACGCGGTTTTCCCGCTGGTGAAGAAATACGGCGGTGTGCTGGTTGCCCTGACGCTGGATGAGGAGGGCATTCCGGCTACGGCGGAAGGCCGGCTGGCAATCGCCGAACGCATCCTGAAGGAAGCGGGAAAATACGGGATCGAAAGCAAAGATATCCTGTTCGACACGCTGACGATGACTGTCAGCGCGGACGGGACGGCGGCGCAGGTGACCCTGGACGCCCTGCGGATGATCCGGGAAAAGACGGGCTGCGGCACGGTGCTGGGCGTCAGCAACGTTTCCTTCGGCCTGCCGGAGAGGGAAGTGCTGGGCAGCGCTTTCCTGACGATGGCGCTGGAGCGCGGGCTGTCCGCGGCGATCATGAACCCGCTGAACGACCGGATGATGGGCGCGATGATCAGCTTCCGGACGCTGACCGGACGGGATGAGAACTGCGGCGCGTATATCCGCTTTGCCGGTGAGCTGCCGGCGATGCAGGCGGTTTCCCCGGCTGCGCCGGCGGCAGCCGGTGCAAAGGAGACCGGCGCGAAGGGGCTGCGGCGCGCGGTGGTCAAGGGACTGTGCCGGGAAGCGGGAAGCCTCGCCCGGGAAGCGCTGACTGCCGGCCAGGATGGGCTGGAGCTGGTGAAGAACGAGATTATTCCGGCGCTGGACGAAGTGGGCCAGGGATTTGAGGCAAAGAAGCTTTTCCTGCCCCAGCTGATGATGAGCGCGGAAGCGGCGGAGGCCGCATTCCGGGAGATCAAGGAGAAGACCGCCGGACAGGCGGAGGGCCAGCCTTCGAAGGGCAGGGTCGTGATCGCCACGGTGAAGGGCGATATCCACGATATCGGCAAGAATATTGTGCGGCTTCTGCTGGAGAACTACGGGTTTGAAGTAACGGACCTGGGGAAGGACGTGGCACCGGAGACGGTGCTGGAGGCGGTTGAACGGCTGCACGCGCCGGTCTGCGGCCTGAGCGCCCTGATGACCACGACCGTACCCGCAATGGCGGAGACCGTGGCGCTGCTGCATGAAAGGGCGCCCTGGTGCCGCGTCATGGTGGGCGGAGCGGTGCTGACGGAAGAATACGCGAAGGAGATCCATGCGGACGGTTACGGCCGCGACGCGATGGCGGCTGTTCGTTTAGCCGAACAGTTTGTTCAGCAATAAGGAGAGACCGGATATGAAAAGACTGATCGCGCTTCTGATTTGCCTGATGCTGATCGTGCCGGCGGCGCTGGCTGAGGAACCGGCATCCTTCTTTGAGGACGCGGAAGCGCAGAAGCAGGGGAGGATCACCCGGACCTATGATTCCCCGACCCTGAAGTATACGGTGGAAAAGTTCCTGTACGACCGGGAGATCTGCTACCTGACCCGGATCTGGGTGCAGGATCCGGCCCGGCAGATCCGGAAGGCCACGTCAGACTGGAAAAAGAATGTGAAAAAGCCGCAGAAGCTCGCCGCGCAGATCGAAGGAGCGGCGCTGGCGATCAACGGAAGCGGCTTTGTCAGCCCGCTGTATCCGGAGATTCCGGACAACTATCCGGGCACGAGCGAGGATTATTACTTTACTCCGCTCGGTTCCCTGACGGTGACGGACGGCGAAGTGTTCCGCAACCTGGAGGGCGTATCCTATTACGGGCTGGCGCTGGATGAAGACGGACTGCAGATGTATGTGGACGAGGACAACGAAAAAGTGCTGGAAACCGGTCCCGTCCAGACCTGGTCGTTTTATATTGAGTGCCCGGTGCTGCGGAACAATGAGGACATCCTTCCGGAAGAATGGCCGTTTGCGGACAGGCACGCATGCCGGACCGTGATCGGCAGGATAGACCGGAACAACTACATCATCCTGACGGCGACGAAAAACCATGGCAAGGGAATCACGCTGCGGCGCGCGGCAGCCTTTTTCCGGGAAAACTTCAATACGGAATGGGTCTACAACCTGGACGGAGGCGAGTCTTCCATGCTGATGAGCCGGAAACGGGATAAAAAGGTTATGGCTATGCTGCATAAAGGCAAAGCGAACATTGTTGATATGATGGTGTTTATTGAGTAAATAAGAAAACGCAGCGGATCAGCTGCGTTTTTTGTTCCGGTTGATGCGGCGGACGGGGCGCCCGGTGCCGGGACGCACTTTTCCGTCGCGGCCTATGACAATCCGTTCAGAAGACGCCTTCGGCCGGGCATGCGCGGGTCGGGCGGCGGGAACAGCAGCCTTCCGGCGCTCCGGTACGGCGTTTCCCCGGGCGTCCAATTTCGCGGGCCGCGGTTCGCGGACTTTGGGCGGCGTCGGTGTGGTGATCTCCATGGGCCAGTCGCTTTTTTCCTCGTGCAGGCGTTTGCCGATCAGCTTCTCCACCTGGTTCAGCTGTTTGACTTCATCGATACAGCAGAAGGAGATGGCTTTGCCGGTCCTGCCGGCACGGCCTGTGCGGCCGATGCGGTGGATATAGGCTTCCGGCTCCATGGGCATGTCGTAATTGATTACATGACTGAGTCCGGCCACGTCGATGCCGCGGGCGGCTATGTCCGTGGCGACCAGGACCCGGCATTCGCCGGTGCGGAAGCGGTTCAGCGCGGTCTGGCGGGCATTCTGGCTCTTGTCCCCGTGGATGCCAGCCGCTTCGATGTTCTTTCGTTTCAGGTCCCGGACGATCCGGTCCACGCCGTGCTTTGTGCGGGAAAAGACGAGGGCGCTCTCCACATCCGGGTCTTCCAGCAGCTGCGCGAGCAGGTGCTTTTTGTTTGCCTTGTCCACATAATACAGGCATTGGTCGATCGCTTCCACGGTGGAAGTGACCGGATCCACCTTGACGTTCTCCGGCTCGGTGAGCAGGTCCAGCGCCAGTTTTTCCACTTCCGGCGGCATGGTGGCGGAGAACAGCAGGGTCTGGCGTTCCTCCGGCAGGCTGCGTACGATCTTCCGCACATCGTGGATGAAGCCCATATCCAGCATCCGGTCGGCTTCGTCCAGCACGAAGATTTCCACCCAGTCCAGCCGGACAAGCCCCTGGCCCATCAGGTCCAGCAGGCGGCCGGGGCAGGCGATGACGATATCCGCGCCGCGGTGCAGGGCTTCCACCTGGCCGCCCTGGCCGACGCCGCCGAAAATGACGGTGCTGTCCAGCCCCTCTCCTTTGCCGTAGAGCTGGAAATTCTCCCAGGTCTGCAGGGCAAGTTCCCGGGTCGGGGAAAGGATCAGGGAACGGATTACTTTCGCGTTCCGTTTCGGGGGCAGCGCCTTCAGCCGCTGCAGGATGGGCAGGGCAAAGGCGGCCGTTTTTCCGGTGCCTGTCTGGGCGCAGCCCAATACATCCTTTCCCTCCAGGACCAGCGGGATGGTTGCCTGCTGGATGGGGGTCGGGATTTCATAGCCGGTATTCCGGATGTTACGGAGAAGGGAAGGAGTCAGTCCGAGGTCTTTAAATTCCATAAATATATAAAGGTTCCTGTTATTTCTTCAGTTTAAATGCCAAGGATCCTGGCGGCTTTGAGGATGCAGACCTGCGTCTTCGCGTCGGAGATGCGGCCTTCCATCACATCCTGCACCAGGTCGGCCAGGGGGATGGCGTACACATCCAGGAATTCGTCTTCATCCAGCTGGCGCTCACCCTTGCGCAGGCCGCGGGCGAGATACATGGTGATGTATTCGTCGGAATAGGCGGGGGCGGGATGGAAATCGCCGAGCTCCGTCCATTCGTCCGCCGTATAGCCGGTCTCTTCCCGCAGTTCCCGTTTGATGGCGGAAAGGCGGTCTTCGTCCGGGGCGTCCAGTTTGCCGGCGGGAATTTCCAGGATGACTTTGTTCAGCGGGTAACGGAACTGCCGCTCCATGATGACTTTGCTGTCATCCGTGACGGGGACTACGCAGACCGCCCCGATGTGGCGGATGACTTCGCGCACGGTGACGCTGCCGTTGGACAGTTCCACCTGATCCCGTTTCACATGGAGGATGACGCCGTCAAAAATATCTTCGGAGGATGTCTGTTTTTCCCCGAGGCGGGCGAGTTCGGAAGATTCATTAAAATTCATAATTCACAAATCATAATTCACAATGATATATTGTGAAATCATCGTTATATATCAGCAGTAACGGGTTTTACGCTTTGGGAGCGATCGTGGCCTTGATGCGGCGGACACCGGCGGAGGAGGATTCTTCCTTGCTGATCTTGAAGGAGCCCAGGTCGCCGGTGTTGGCTGCATGGGGGCCGCCGCAGATCTCGAAGGAATATTCGCCCATCCTGTAGGTGCGGACCTTTTCGCCGTACTTGCTCTCGAACAGGCCGATAGCACCCTTGTCCTTGGCTTCCTGCACGGTCATCTCCTCCATGACGACGGGGACCTTCGCGTCGATGGCCACGTTCACCAGGCGCTCCACCTCGGCGATTTCTTCGGGGGTCATCTTCCGGCCGAAGGAGAAGTCGAAGCGCAGGCGCTCGGTGGTGATGTTGGAACCCTTCTGGGCCACTTCGTCGCCCAGGACTTTCCGCAGGGCGGCCTGGAGCAGGTGGGTCGCGGTGTGCAGCTTGGCGGTCTCCTCGTTCCGTTCCGTCAGGCCGCCCTTGGCGGCGCCTTCCTGCTTGCTGATCGCCTGGTGCTCTTTGAACGCTTCGGCGAAGCCGCTGGCGTCCACGGTGAGGCCTTCTTCGGCAGCCAGCTCTTCCGTCAGTTCCAGCGGGAAGCCGTAAGTATCGTAGAGGCGGAAGGCCTGCTTGCCGGTGATCTCGGTTTCGGGTACGTAGGACGGATCCTTCTGGGCCATGAACTCATTCTTGCGGCGAATGCCGGTGATGCACTTGGTGAACTCCTTCATGCCGGTCACCAGCGTGGCTTCGAAGCGGGCGGCTTCCTTCATGATTTCGTCCAGGATGTAGTATTTCTTTTCCACCAGCAGCGGATAGGCTTCGTCGTAGATCTGCTCGATGAAGATGCGGCTGACTTCAGCCAGGACGGAGGACTCGAGGCCCAGCTTCCGGGTGTAGCGGATAGCGCGGCGGAGCAGGCGGCGCAGGATATAGCCGGCGCCCACGTTGGAGGGCAGGATGCCGTTGACGTCGCCGATCAGCATGGTGGAGGTGCGGATGTGGTCCGCAACGATCCGCATCGCCTTCTGCGCTTCGGGGTCGTTGTCATAGCTGAGGCCGGACTTTTCTTCCAGGTGCTGAATGACGGGGAGGAACAGGTCGGTCTTGTAGCCGTCGGTCAGGCCGTTCAGGAAGGCCAGCATCCGGTCCAGGCCGAAACCGGTGTCCACGTTCTTGTTCGCCAGGGGCGCATAGCCGTCGGCGTTCTTGACGTACTGCATGTATACGTCGTTGCCGATCTCAACATACCGTCCGCAGCCGCAGGCGGGTCCGCAGTCCGGGCCGCAGGGCCTGTTGTGGCGGGGATAGAACCATTCGTTGTCCGGGCCGCAGGGCGTGCCGGTGGTTCCTTCGAGTTCCCACCAGTTGTCGGACTTGGGTAGGTAGAAGATATGCTCCGGCAGGATGCCGACTTCCTTCAGGAGATTTGCGGTTTCGTCGTCCCTGGGGGCGGCGTCGTTGCCTTCAAAGACGGTGGAGCAGATCTCTTTTCCGTCCAGGCCGAAAACCTTGGTCAGCAGGTCGTAGCTCCAGCGGGTCTTTTCCTGCTTGAAATAGTCTCCCAGGGACCAGTTGCCCATCATCTCAAAGAAGGTGAAGTGGGTCGGGTCGCCGACGCTCTCGATGTCCACCGTACGGACGCAGCCCTGCACGTTGCACAGGCGCTTCTTTCCGGAGGGATGGTCCTTGCCCAGCAGATAGGGCATCAGCGGCTGCATGCCGGCCACGTTGAACATGACGCCGGTGGTTCCGTCGCCGATCAGCGAGACCGCGCCGATATTGATATGTCCCCGCTCCTCATAGAAGCGGATCCAGGCATTCCTCAGTTCCTTGGAAGAGATCTTGTTCATAAACCTTAACTCCTTTGGGATAATAATACGCGATAACCCAAATATTATATCAAAGAGGGAAAGGGTTGGCAAGGCTGCTTTTCCTGTGTTCTTTTACGCCCGATGCGTTGACTTTCAGGGCTTATGGCAGATAATGGAAGGGACGGCGGACTGATCGTATCCTGTATACAGACGACAGTATCGGAGGAATAACATGAACCTGACACAAAAGATCCTGAACGCCCACCTGGTCAGCGGGAATCCCGTGGCCGGGGAGGAGGTCTCCATCCGGATCGACCAGACCCTGACGCAGGATTCCACGGGCACGATGGCCTACCTGCAGTTTGAGGCGATGGGCATCGGCCGGGTCCGGACCATGAAGAGCGTTGCCTATATTGACCACAACACCCTGCAGACCGGCTTTGAGAACGCGGACGACCACCAGTATATCCAGAGCGTGACGAAGAAGCACGGCATCTTCTGCTCCAAGCCCGGAAACGGCATCTGCCACCAGGTGCAGCTGGAACGCTTCGGCGTGCCCGGCCTGACCCTGCTGGGCAGCGACAGCCATACACCGACCGGCGGCGGCATCGGTATGCTGGCCATCGGCGCCGGCGGCCTGGATGTCGCGGTGGCCATGGGCGGCGGCGCCTACTACCTGACCTATCCGAAGGTGGTCGGTATCCGCCTGAGCGGAAAACTGCCCTACGGCGTGGCCGCGAAGGATATTATCCTGGAGATACTCCGCCGGCTGACGGTCAAGGGCGGCGTGGGCAAGGTGATGGAATACATCGGCGAAGGCGTAAAGACGCTGACCGTGCCGGAACGCGCGACGATCGCGAACATGGGCGCGGAGCTCGGCGCGACGACGTCCGTGTTCCCGAGCGACGAAGTCACCCGCGCTTTCCTGAAGGCCCAGGGCCGTGAGGCTGATTTCCGGGAACTGAAGGCGGACGCGGACGCTGAATATGACGAAATTGTGGATATCGACCTGGATCAACTGGAGCCGCTGGTCGCCCAGCCGCATATGCCGGACAATGTGGACACAGTGAAAAACATCGGGCCGATCAAGGTGGACCAGGTGTTTATCGGCAGCTGCACCAATTCCAGCTACCAGGATATGATGCGGGTCGCCCGGATCCTGAAGGGGAAGACCGTGCATCCGGACGTGAGCCTGGTCATCGGTCCCGGATCGAAGCAGGTGCTGACAATGCTGGCGCGTAACGGCGCGCTGGCGGATATGCTCGGCGCCGGCGCCCGGATCCTGGAGAGCGCCTGCGGTCCCTGCATCGGCATGGGCCAGAGCCCGAAGACCAACGCGGTTTCCGTGCGCACCAACAACCGGAATTTCTACGCCCGCAGCGGGACCGCTTCCGCCGGGATTTACCTGACCAGCTGCGAGACGGCGGCGGTGACGGCGCTGACCGGCGTGCTGACCGACCCGCGGACGCTGGACATTGACCTGACGGTGGAGCAGCCCGCGCAGTTTGAGGTGAACGACAACCTCGTGATCCCGCCGGCGGCGGAGGGACAGGAGGATACCGTTGAAGTGGTCCGCGGACCGAACATCAAGCCCTTCCCGCTGGGACACGACCTGGAGGAAGAGGTGCGCGGCAAGGTCCTGCTGAAGATGGAGGACAACATCACCACCGACCATATCATGCCGAGCAACGCGAAGCTGCTGCCCTTCCGCAGCAATATCCCGCACCTGGCTGACTTCTGCCTGACGCCGGTGGACGAAACCTTCCCGGCCCGGGCAAAAGAGGAAAAGGGCGGCATCCTGGTCGCCGGAGCCAATTACGGCCAGGGTTCCAGCCGGGAGCACGCGGCGCTGGTGCCCCTGTACCTGGGGATCCGCGCGGTGGCGGCGAAGAGCTTTGCCCGCATTCACCAGGCAAACCTGATCAACAACGGGATCCTGCCGCTGACCTTTGTGAACGAAAAGGACTACGACCGGATTGACCAGGCGGATGAACTGAGCCTGCCGGGCGTACGGACGAAGATTGAGGCCGGGGAAGAAATCCTCGTGCTGAAGAATGAGACGAAGCAGGAGAGCTATGAGGTGAAGCTGCCGCTGACGGACCGCCAGCGGGGAATGATCCTGGCGGGCGGACTGATTAATTTCATCCGCAAGAACGCGTAAACAGATTTGGGGGCTTTCCGATCGCCCCCAAGCTCCTTCGGCTCGAAAACGCAAAAATGGGAAAAACGAGGCTGCTCCTTTGGTAAAATAATATTGTAATGGACAGGGCTTTAGCTCTGTCCATTTGCATTGAAGGGATAAAACCGGTATAATATGGCCGTATTGAACGGACTGGAGGAAAACGAATGAAAATCTCGGCGGCGTTTAAGGACGCGTTCAGAACCTATGGCAAGCACTTTGGCGCGACCCTGGCATTTTTGCTGGTTGAGGCCTGTATGACGCTGGCCGTATTCACTCCGCTGCTTTTCCTGACAAACAACGGGCTGAAGTGGCTCGTGCTGCTTGTGATTCCCTTTTACCTGCTGCTGATGCCATGGGCGCGCGTCAACGCGGCCGCGGCCATGCGGGATGCTTTGGGGGAGGGAAGACTGCTCAGCTACAGGCTCATCGAACCCGATAACTACCGGAAAAAGTTCCTTTACGGAATGAAGCGCTGCCTGATGCTGCTGTTCTGGGCCGCGCCGATGATCGCCGCCATCGCTTTTGTGCTGAGCTATTACTACGGGACCACGGACGTACTCACCCAGCTGCGGGCAGTCAAGAGCCTGGGCGGGGGAGAGCTGCTGACAGGCTTCCTGCGCATGGGGCTGATCTTCCTGGCAACACTGCTCCTGCTGGCGTTCGGCTGCGCTTTCCACAGCGGGGACCGGCATGCTTTTGTCAGGGGCAATCCCAAACTGCTCAGGGGCCATCACGGGAAGCTCGTCCTGTGCTGGCTGTGCTCGCAGATTACGGTGCTGCCGGCGATCATTGCGGTGATTGCGGTCGTGATCCTCTTCATACCGGTGCTGGGAGACCAGAACGCGATCATGTCAAAGGAAGGCCTGCCGTCCATGAAGCTCGTCCTGGGCATCCTTGCGGCCGGCGCGGCGCTGCCGCTGCCCCTGCTGCCGCTTCGTTCCCTGATTATCGCGGCGTTTGTGAACGGACTGGAAAAGGAGTAAGGCAGATCCGATGAAGATGAGGCTGGACCGCTGGCTGGCAACGGTTTCTGCCGGCAGCCGCAGCGAGGTCAAACAATGGATCCGCGGCGGACAGGCTGCGGTAAACGGGCGGGTCATCCTGGATCCCGCCCTTTCTTTTGAAACGGAAAAGGACAGCCTGGCGCTGAACGGCAAGGCGCTGGACGGGCGGGTGACGCGGCATGTGATGCTACACAAGCCTGCCGGGATCCTGACCGCGGCGCGGGACGCAAAACAGCCGACGGTGATGGATCTCCTGCCGCCGGTATACCGGAGTATCGGGTGCATGCCGGTGGGACGGCTCGACAAGGACACCACGGGCCTGCTGCTGCTGACCTGCGACGGAGAACTGAACCACCGGCTGCTGAGCCCCGGACGGCATGTTGAGAAGCGGTACCGGGCGCTGACGGACGGGACGCTGACGCAGGAGGACGCGGAAGCCTTTGCGGCGGGCATGGACCTGGGGGACTTTACCGCGCAGCCGGCAAAGCTTACAATCCTGGGGCCGTCGCTGGCGGAAGTGATCATCGCGGAAGGAAAATTCCACCAGGTGAAGCGGATGTTTGAAGCCGTCGGCAAGGAAGTGCTGGAACTGCACCGCAGCGCCTTCGGCCCGCTGGAACTGGATCCGTCGCTGGCGGAAGGGCAGTGGCGGGAACTGACGGCGGAAGAAGAAAAAGCCCTGCGGGAGGCCGCAGGCATGGAAAAAGCATGAACGATCATTACTACACCCGGGTGCCGCAGAGCGAATCAAAGCCGGTTGACTGTGAATACAGCTACCGCGGCGTCGCACTGTCTTTCCGGACGGACGCGGGCGTTTTTTCCAAAGGCGAGGTGGATACCGGCACAAGGCTGCTGCTGGAAGCGCTGCCGGAGAAAATGAACGGGGACATCCTGGACCTGGGCTGCGGCTGGGGCGTGATCGGGATTTCCGTTGCCCGGAAGTGGCCGGGAACCCGGGTGACCCTGGCGGACGTCAACACGCGGGCGCTGGACCTGAGCCGGGAAAACGCAAGGCGGAACCGGGCGGAGGTTACCTGCGTGGAAAGCGACGGGATGGCCGCGCTGGAAGGACAGGCCTTTGACGCGGTGGTGACCAACCCGCCGATCCGGGCCGGGAAACAGGTCATCTACAAAATGTTCGCCGACGCGGCGAAAAGCCTGAAACCCGGCGGCGCGCTGTACCTGGTGATCCGGAAACAGCAGGGCGCGGAAAGCTGCATGAAATACCTGCAGACAATTTATCAAAATGTGGAGAAGCTGGACAAATCCGGCGGGTTCTGGGTGCTGAGGGCTGCGAATTAAGGATTGTTCCGGATCAGGTTAAGGTTTTCCGGGGTTTCCTTTTCCCGGAGCCTGCGGGCAGCGACGACCAGACGCTGGTCGTCGTCCCCGACACAGGTGACCAGCAGGAGCAGCTGGTCTTCCTCGTTTACATCCAGGATATTGGAATGGACGCTGAGCGCCGTAAGGGTGCCCAGCGCTTTTTTCCGCGTTTTGCGGACAGATGAGCGCAGCTCCGCCAGATTCAGGTATCCGGCCGTACCGGGCGTCAGGCGGATCGTCGCCACGGAGAAAACCGCGTACTGCCCTTCCTCATACAAAGTATCAAACCGGATGATCCGATGCCTGCTGAAATAGGAAAACTGTTCATATTTCCGCAGGTTTCCGAACATGGCACCGGTTTTCATGTTATGCCCGAAGAGCAGGAATGTGTAGGGACGGGTCACCAGCAGGGTATCTTCGTCCATGAAGATGGCGCCGTTGGCATTCCGCCTGCCGGTTGCATCATGATCCAGGAAGAACTCGTTGTCTTTCTGGACGACTGGCTCGTCCAGACTGTCCACGGTGAGCCAGCCGACGATGTATTCGCTCTTCTTCCGAAGTTCCCGGATACGGGGGCTGACCTGCAGCCCGTTGGGATAGTTAACGGCCGGCAGGAGAACGGATTTCGCGGCGGGCGCTTCCGACGGAACAGCAGCCGGGACAGCCGACGGAACAGGGGAGGCGGTTTCGGGTTCGGGCGTATGCGGTTCAGGCGTTCCGACCGTCACGGTTTCCGCCGGCGGCGCCGCGGAAGCCGCGATCTGCCGCAGTTCGCGCGAGGTGATCCGGGAATAAACCCAGTCGATGCCGTAGCCGGCCAGGCGGCAGACTCCATAGCCGACCAGCAGGGCGGAAAGGCAGAGCAGGACGCGCCGGAGGACGGTATGTCCCTTCGGCGGCGGATTTTTCTGCCCCTGCGGATAATATGGCATGATACTCTCCTGCGCGGGAATGATTGCTTTCAGAAGAAGTGTATCATGGCAGTCCTGCGCATACAAGAAAAAAGGCGCAAAAAAACCCGCGCCGTACAGGAATGTACGGCGCGGGGAACCGGCTGTTAACGGATCACGATTTCCCCGTTTTCATCCAGGTCGACGGTCAGCTCCGTTCCGGGAGCCACGTCCGCGGCGATGACCTTGCGGGCGATCAGGGTTTCCACCTTGCTCTGCAGGTAACGCTTGAGGGGACGCGCGCCGAAGACGGGATCGAAACCCCGGTCGATAACGGCGTTCAGGGCAGCGTCTGTCAGGGTGACCTTCAGCTGCTTGTCCTCCAGGCGGCGGTTCAGGCTGGCGATCATGAGGCCCACGATGGAACCGATCTCGTTCCGGGTCAGCGGCTTGTAGCAGACAATCTCATCGATCCGGTTCAGGAACTCGGGACGGAAACGGGTTTTCAGCAGGCGGTCCACCTGCTCCCGCGCTTCCGCGGTGATTTCTCCGTCCGCGATGCCTTCGAGGATATATTCGCTGCCGAGGTTGCTGGTCATGATCAGGATTGTGTTCTTGAAGTCCACGGTACGGCCCTGGCTGTCGGTGATCCGGCCGTCGTCCAGCACCTGCAGCAGGACGTTGAACACGTCCGGATGCGCCTTTTCCACCTCATCGAACAGGACCACGCAGTAGGGATGGCGGCGGACGGCTTCGGTCAGCTGGCCGCCCTCGTCGTAGCCCACATATCCGGGAGGCGCGCCGATGAGCCGGGAGACGCTGAACTTTTCCATGTATTCGGACATATCGATCCGGACCATGTTCTTTTCATCGTCAAACAACGCCTGCGCCAGCGCCTTGGCCAGCTCGGTTTTGCCGACGCCGGTGGGGCCCAGGAACAGGAAGGAACCCAGGGGGCGGTTCGGATCCTGGATGCCCGCGCGGGAACGGAGGATGGCTTCGGAAACCTTCTTCACGGCTTCATCCTGGCCGATGACCCGTTCATGCAGCACGTCTTCCAGGTGGAGGAGTTTTTCGCGCTCGCCTTCCATCAGCTTGGAAACGGGGATGCCGGTCCAGCGGCCGACGATCCGGGCGATCTCCTCCTCGGTGACCCGGTCGCGCAGGAGGCTGTTTTCACCCTTGCTTTCTTCCGCGATCGCTTCTTCCTTTTCCAGTTCCTGCTTCAGTTTCGGCAGTTCGCCGTACTTCAGCTCCGCGGCGCGGTTCAGGTCGTAGGTACGTTCCGCCTGTTCGATCTCGGCGTTGACGCGCTCGATTTCCTCACGCAGGCCGGTAACCTTGGAGATGGCCTCCTTTTCCGCTTCCCATCGGGCTTTCATGCTGTTGAACTGGTCCCGCTGCTCCGCCAGTTCCTTCCGGACTTCCTCCAGATGGGCACGGGAAAGGGGATCGTCATCCTTCTTCAGGGCGGCTTCCTCGATCTCCAGCTGCATGATGTGGCGGCGGATATCGTCCAGCTCCGTCGGCAGGGAATCGATCTCCGTACGGATCAGCGCGCAGGCTTCATCCACCAGGTCGATGGCCTTGTCCGGCAGGAACCGGTCGGTGATGTAGCGGTTGGACAGGGTGGCTGCGGCGATCAGGGCGTTGTCCTGGATCTTCACGCCGTGGAACACCTCATACCTTTCCTTCAAGCCGCGCAGGATCGCGATGGTGTCCTCAACCGTCGGTTCGGCGACCATAACCGGCTGGAAACGGCGCTCCAGGGCGGCGTCCTTTTCGATATACTGGCGGTATTCGTTCAGGGTCGTCGCGCCGATGCAGTGCAGCTCGCCGCGGGCCAGCATGGGCTTGAGGATATTGCCGGCGTCCATGGCGCCGTCCGCCTTGCCGGCGCCGACGATGGTGTGCAGTTCGTCGATGAACAGGATGATGCGGCCGTCGCTCTTTTTAATCTCGGCCAGGACGGCCTTCAGGCGCTCCTCGAACTCGCCGCGGAACTTCGCGCCGGCGATCAGGCTGCCCATATCCAGGGAAAAGACGGTTTTGTCCTTCAGGCTGTCCGGCACGTCCCCGCGGACGATCCGCTGGGCGAGGCCTTCCGCGATGGCGGTTTTACCCACGCCGGGTTCACCGATCAGCACAGGGTTGTTCTTCGTTTTCCGGGAGAGGATCCGGATGACGTTCCGGATCTCGCTGTCCCGGCCGATGACCGGATCCAGTTTCTGCTTCCGGGCAAGCTCCACCAGGTCGGAACCGTACTTTTTCAGCGCGTCATAGGTTTCCTCAGGACTGTCGGAGGTGACGCGGGCAGCGCCGCGCACTTCGCTCAGGGCTTTGAGGAATGCGTCGTCGCTGTAGCCCAGGGACTTCAGCAGGCGCTTTACGTTGGCGGAGGCTTTGGCGGTCAGGCCCATCCAGACATGTTCCACGGACAGGTATTCGTCCTTCATCCGCCCGGCGGCTTTTTCCGCCTCAAGCAGGGCCTGTTCCACGTCGTTGGCAATGTAGACCTTGCCGGGTTCACGGCCGGGGCCCGAGATCCGCGCGATGCGGCCGAGGTTTTCCTTCAGTCCGCTGACAAGCGCGGGAACGGACAGGCCGCATTTGGCCAGCAGCTGGGGGATCAGCTCGCCCGCATCCTCCGTCAGGGCGAGCATCAGGTGTTCCTGTTCCACCTGCATATGCTGATATTCGATTGCAAGGGACTGTGCCCGCTCCAGCGCGGCCACCGTCTTCTGTGTAAACTGATTCATATTCATGGCGGATTCCTCCTTCGAAGGCGATTTGACTAACTTTGACCTTCGAGAACAATTATATCCTGTTCCGGCTGCTTGTCAAGAGGTGAATGGAAGAAAAAGGGGACGGATCCCGTTGTTTTTTTCGAGCCATGTTTTTGGACAACCGGGACGAAATATGGTATTATATACTGTCTTGGTATTGGCATTTTTACCGGGACGGACGTACAGACCGGAGGAGCAGAATGTTCGGAAAGAAGAAGCGTTACGGCACGGAGGAGGAATACGGGGAATATTCCCCCGAAGAAGGCCGCGAACCGCTTTTTGCAGACGAAGAGGAATACGGCCCCGCAGAGGACGGGGTCCGGTCCGGCGCGCCTGAATACGACGAATACGACGAATACGACGAGGCATACGACGGGCAGGAACAGGGCTGGGCTGCGGACGACGAAGACGAGTATTACGAAGAACCGGAGAACAAACCGGAACCCAGGAGCATCTTCCGTCCGGAAACCCGGAAGCCTAATTTTGTCGTCAGTGTACTGCTGAACACGATCCGGGTGCTGATCGTGCTGGCGGTGCTGGCCGGCGTGGCCGGACTCGGCGCGCTGGCGGGGATTGCCAAGGGATATGTGGACACGGCGCCGGAACTGAACCTGGTTGACCTGAACAGCCAGGCGCAGACGTCCTTTATCTATGACTGCAACAATAACCTGATTACTGAATACAAGGGTACGGAAAACCGTGTGCTGGTCTCGCTGGACGCCATGCCCAAGCGGCTGCGCAACGCGTTTATCGCGGTGGAGGACGCGCGCTTTTATTCCCACAGCGGCGTGGACCTGAAACGTATCATCGGCGCGTTTATCTCCAACCTGACCTCTTCCGGAACCCAGGGCGGTTCCACGATCACCCAGCAGCTGATCAAGAACACGCTGCTCTCCTCGGAACAGAGCTACAAACGGAAGATCCAGGAAGCCTACCTGGCGATCCAGCTGGAGAGCCGGTATTCCAAGGACCAGATCCTGGAAAGCTACCTGAATACCATTTACCTGGGGGAAAACTATTACGGTGTGCAGGTGGCGGCCCAGGGCTATTTCGGCAAGGACCTGGGAGAGCTGACCCTGCGCGAGTGCGCGATCCTGGCGGGCGCCACCAACAATCCATATTACTACAATCCGCGCCGGAACCTCTATACCCGCAAGAGCGGCGACAGGGACTATGCCGCGGTGACCAACAACCGGACAGACTATGTGCTCCGGTGCATGTATGAAAATCAGTACATTACCCGGGAAGAATACGAGGCGGCGCTGGATCCCGCGACGGCACACGTGCTGCAGAACGCGCCCGTATCCGGCGACGGCATGTACAAATATCCGCATTATGTGGAATATGCCGTGAAGGAAGTTGTGAGCATCCTGCTGGAACTGAACGGCCTGGAGGATAATGCGGCAAACCGTACCCTGATGGAGAACAAGTTCCGGACCGGCGGATACAGCGTGAGGCTGGCGATTGATCCGGCGATCCAGGAGACGGTGGAAAGCACGCTGCAGAACTGGAGCAAGTATCCATCCCTGCGGGATCCGTCCGACAAGGTTTTCCGGACCAAGAATTCCGACGGCACCTATACTGAGACCATCCAGCCCCAGGCCGCGTGCGCGGTGCTGGATTACCGGACAGGCGAGCTGAAGGCGATTGTGGGTTCGCGCACCAAAGTGACCGCGAAGAAGACCCTGAACCGCGCAACTGACATGAAGATGCCGGTCGGTTCCTCCATCAAACCGATCGCGGTGTACGCTCCCGCGCTGGAGCTGGGCGCCAGCCCGGCGTCGGTGGTCTATAACATGCCGGTTCCGATCTCCGGCTGGAAAGACGCCAAGGGCAACGACTCCTGGCCGAAAAACTACGGCGGCGGAGGTTATGCCGGCCCGGAAACCCTGCGGACCGGTATGGCGAAATCGCATAACACTGCCGCGGCGTCCACGCTCATGTCCATCGTCGGCGTGGAACGCAGCGTGGATTTCCTGCACCGGATGGGGATTGACGACGGCCATATTGACGCGACGCCGTTCGGCCTGAGCCTCGGTTCATCCGGTGTCACACCGCTGCAGATGACTGTCGCCTTCGGCGTGCTGGCCAACGGCGGCGTTTACCAGGAACCGATCTCCGTGCTGGGCATCTCTGATTCCGCCAGGCATGTGATCTGGGACGGCCACCAGCACCAGGACCGCCGCCAGGTGTTCAAAGCCAGTACTTCCTGGATGATCGTGGATATGCTCAAATCTGTCGTCCAGAGCGGTACGGGTACGAGCGCGAAGATCAGCGGCCAGGTGGTCGGCGGCAAGACCGGTACAAACTCGGACCAGAAGGGCGTATTCTTCTCCGGGATCACGGGATATTACGCGTCCGCCCTGTGGGTCGGCCATGACAACTATAAGTCGCTTTCCTCCAAATCCACCGGTTCCGGCGCGGCTGCGCCCCTCTGGCAGGCTTATATGAGCAAGATCCATCAGGGGCTCCCGAAGAAGGAAATCCTGGACGGTAACCCGGGTGATTACGGCCTGGTCAAGGTGACCACCTGCGCGGTCAGCGGCCAGCTGGCGACGGAAGCGTGCCGGAACGACTCAATGGGTTACGGCGTGGTTACGGACTGGTGGGCAAAGGGTACGGCGCCGACTGTCAGCTGCCAGATGCACTCCTTCCAGCTGGTCTGTGCCGATACGGATATGCCTGCTTCCAATTTCTGCCCGAACAAGGTGCAGCGCAGCGTGATTACAATTCCCAGCGGACACCCGCTGTACAACCTGCGGGAAAAGTACCAGGATGTGATCGAGCAGTATCTCGGAAAGAGCGCCGCGTACGGCAGCACCGTCTGCATGCTGCACGACGGGTTCTATCAGGCGCCGCAGCCGTCCAACCAGGATCCGCAGTCGAACACAAACGCCCAGCAGGTGCTGACCATGGCGGAAAGCATGCTGTCCACCATGGACCCATCCAGCCCGAAGTACCAGGCGGTGCGGAACGCGGCTGACTACCTGAAGATCCTGCTCGGATCCGGAAACGTGGACCAGGCGGAGATCCTGTCCGCCATGGAAGCCCTGACCCGGGCTATGGGCGGAGCATATTAGCAACGAACAATGAATCATGCACATTGAATGAATGCTTTCGCGGAGGAACTATGAGACGACTGATATCGGCAGCGATTGTACTGCTGGTAATGCTGGCGGGGACCGCCCTGGCGGAAGGACCCACGCTGAGCATTGACGCGCCCCGGGAGGAGATCCGTCCCGGGCGTCCGGCCGTCATCTCATTTACGGTTCCCGAAGACGGCACCTGCAGCATCGGGCTGCTGGATGAAACCGGCACGGCCGCGCTTACCGTTACGGAAAACCGGCCGGTGAAAGCCGGATACAATTCGATGTACTGGAACGGCACCTGCGAAGGGATCCCGGTTGCCGAAGGCAACTGGACCATGACGATCCGGATGAACGGCATGTCCGCAGAAACGGCTGTTACGGTCGGACGGATGATTCCCTGCCTGATTTCCGCACGGATAGATAACGATTCGGTGGAGGAAGGCAGTTCGGTTCTGATTACCTTTTTTGCCACTGAAGGGGGCACCCTGCTGCTGCAGCCGGAAGGGGAAAGCGAACCGCTCTGCTGGGAGAATATTCCCGCGGGACAGGGAGAAGCCGGCTTCGTAGCGGAGATGGCTCCCGGCATCTACCGGTTTACGCTGACGCTGGCGGGCGGGGACGGCACCCTTTCCGAACCGGTCACCCTTTCGCTGGAGGTCCTTGAGAGGGTGGATCCGAACGCGCTTCCCACCCCGGAACCGCTGCCCGAATATCTCCGCGAGAAGGGCGAAAACGGGTTCACCCCGGCGCATACCAGCCTGCGCAGGGGAGAGGATCAGACGCTGAATTACTGGACGCTGCCCATGGACATCACGGACGAGGAAGCGGTCTGGAAAGTGCTGACCGCGCCGATTACCGTGTTGGATAACGGAAAGAAGAACGCGGAAAAGATGCAGGTTATTATCCGCTCGCAGCCTTCCGAGGACAGCGACGGCATCGGGATGGCAACCTGCATCAGCCAGGGCGTGCATGTGCTGGAACGCGGCGAGGAATGGTCCCTGATCGAGTGTTACTCCTCTTCCTTCCACGACAGCGCGATCCTGAACTGGAACACATTGGTCCAGGGATATGTTCCAACGGCTTACCTGAAGGATGTGAAACCGAACCAGGAGATAGGCCTGGTGGTGGATAAACTGACCCAGCGCCTGTATGTTTTCCGCAACGGGAAGCTGTTTTCCACGCTGCTGGTCTCCACGGGCGTGGCAAACGCGAAGCAGCCCTATAACGAAACCCGCTCCGGCGAATTCCTGCTGGTCAGCAAGGTGGGTGAATTTGCTTCGGACAACCTGCGGTGTGCCATGGCCCTGCGGTTCAACGACGGCGACCTGCTGCATGAGGTTCCGTACATTGCCACCGACTATGGCAAGGATTACAGTGTGAACGAACCGAAACTGGGCACCAAGGCCAGCCACGGATGCATTCGGGTCCAGCGTCAGGCGTCCCCGGAAGGCGTCAACCAGAAATGGCTGTGGAACAACTATAAGAGGAATACAAAAATCCTGATCTGGGAAGACTGGCAGGGAAGGCAGCTTCCGGTTCCGGATAGCAAAACGGCCCTGTACTGCGTTAAAAAACGGTCCGGGAATTATCACACGACAACCCGATGCGGCGGGCTCCGCGGGAAAAAGACGGAAGAACTGACCTACGGGCAGCTGGATGATGAAGAATACAGGAAACTGAAACCGTGCCCGCTCTGCGCCGCGCCCTCACGGATCGAAACGATCCATGCGATCAATGAAACCTATGCCGAGGGCGGCGATCATGATCCGGTTATGACGGAAGCACGGAAGAACTGCCCACGCAAGCTGAAGGGGAAGTGACGAGCATGAACATTGTTGACATTATCATCCTGGCGATCCTGGGGCTGAGCGTCCTGGTGGGCCTGTACCGTGGGTTTATCTCTTCGGTCGCCTCCATGGGCGGCTGCCTGCTTTCGCTGGGCCTCAGCTTCTGGCTGAGCCCGAAGCTTGCGGCGGCGATCCAGAGCAATCCGGATATCCTGAGGACGCTGGCGTCCTATACCGACGCGGCCACGAAACTGGGTGACCAGGCGCTGGCAAGCGAAAGCGTGACAACGCTGACGGAGAACGGCATTACGGAGATTATGAACAGGGTGTCCCTGCCGGCTCCCCTGAGCACCCTGCTGCAGAGCAACCTGCAGAACAAGGTTTACGGAGCGGCGGCGGACGTGGGCACCTATGTGACCCAGACGATCGTCGGCGCCATCCTGAACGTGATCTGCTTTATCGTTTGCTTCCTGGCGCTGATGCTGGTCATCCATTTTGTGATCAATTTCCTGAAGGTCGTTTTCAAGTTCCCGGTCCTTAAGCAGCTGAATTCCATCGCGGGCGGCGCCTTCGGCCTGATCCGCGGCGCGCTGCTGTGCTTTGTGGCGTTTGCCCTGCTGCCCCTGATCCAGACGCTGCTGCCGGTGCAGGATATCAACCAGATGGTGGAGCAAAGCGCGCTGGCGCCCCTGTTCAACAGCGGAAACCTAATACTGGCAATCATGAACGGAAAGCTGTTCTAGCAGACAAACAAAAAACAGCGGCCTGCATAACGCAGGCCGCTGTTTTGCTGATTGGGATTACGCGTCGATGAGACTCTTTTCCGTCGCAGGATCGAACAGGTGCATGACCTTCGCGGGGAAGGTGATGAACAGCTTGTTGCCGTAGGACAGACTGTCGCGCTGTTCCTGGGTCAGATCCACAGTGGGGAGCCGGACGATAATCTTGTCGTTGTTCTTGCTGGACAGGTGCAGGTGCAGTTCGCTGCCCATCATTTCATTAACATCGATGGTGCATTCAATCGCGCCTTCCGCGTTGTCGAACAGAACGGTGGTGTGCTCCGGACGGACGCCCAGGATGACCTCCTGGGATTGTACCTCTTTCCGTGTCAGGACTTCGTTCTGGCTTTCATTCAGAGGAATATTTACACCGAGGATTTCCACTTCGTATCCGTTGGCACCCATGACCAGATTGGCTTTCAGGAAATTCATCTGGGGGCTGCCGATGAAGCCGGCCACAAAGAGATTCACGGGCGTGTCGAATACCTCCTGAGGCGTGCCGACCTGCTCAATGAAGCCGTCCTTCATGATGACAATCCGGTCGCCCAACGTCATGGCTTCCGTCTGGTCATGCGTGACGTAGATGAAGGTTGTGTCCAGTTTCTGGCGCAGAAGGATGATCTCCGCGCGCATCTGGTTGCGCAGTTTGGCGTCCAGGTTGGACAGCGGTTCGTCCATCAGGAAAACCTTGGCGTTCCGGACCATGGCGCGGCCGATGGCCACGCGCTGGCGCTGGCCGCCGGAAAGAGCGCGGGGTTTCCGGGTCAGGTATTCGGTGATACCCAGGATCTGGGCGGCATTGGTAACCCGCTCGTAGATCTCATCTTCCGGAACTTTCTTCAGCCGCAGGCTGAAAGCGATGTTGTCATATACCGTCATATGCGGATAAAGCGCATAATTCTGGAAGACCATCGCGATGTCCCGGTCCTTGGGCTGCAGGTCGTTCACGACTTCGCCGTCGATTTCCAGGGTGCCGTCGGAGATGTCCTCCAGGCCGGCGATCATCCGCAGTGTGGTGGATTTACCGCAGCCCGAAGGCCCGACGAAGACCACGAATTCCTTGTCGGCGATCTCCAGGTTGAAATCATGGACTGCCGTGACCTTATTATCATAAATCTTTTTGACATCTGTCAGTTTTACGCTTGCCATTTTATTATTCCTCCCCTCATTATCCTTTCACAGCGCCGCCGGTAACACCTTCCACGTAATACTTCTGCAGGAACAGGAAGAGAAGCGTTACGGGAACGGCCACCAGTACGCCGCCTGAGCAGAACATGGTGTAGTTCTTGTTGATCTGGTCCGGCGTCAGCCAGTTGTACAGACCGACCGCCACGTTCATACCGGCGGAAGCGCCGAAGGAAATGTAGCGGGCAAAGACGAAATCGCCCCAGGGACCCATGAACGCAGTCAGAACTGTATAGATCACGATGGGTTTGGACAACGGCAGGATGATTTTTTTCAGCACCTGGAAGCGGGTGGCCCCGTCCACCCGGGCGGCCTCGTCCAGCGATTTTGGGATGGTGTCAAAGAAGCCCTTGGACACATAATAGCCCATGCCGGAGGAAGCGACATAGACCAGGATCAGGCCGGGGGTGGCGTTGGCCTGGGTCAGCCCCAGATCCTTCAGAACACGATAGAGAATGATCATTGTCAGCATGCCGGGGAACATGCCCAGGATCAGCATGAACCGCATCAGCGGCTTACGCATTTTAAAGCGGAAGCGGGAAAGCGTATAGCTCATGCACAGGACAATGACGGTCTGTAAAAGCGCTGTACATACGGCGGTGATAAAGGTGTTCACATACCAGCGGGGGAAATCCGTACTGAACAGGTTCACGTAATTATCAAAGCCCCACTGCTTAGGAATCACATAGCCCACCTGCCAGGTGCTCTCCACCCGGAAGGACTGCAGCACGATACAGAAGAAGGGGATCAGCCAGATAATGCTGATGGCAATCAGCAGTACATAGATCAGGGTGTTGCTGATTGCCCTGGAGGCCCGTAATCCCATGTGACGTTTCATACTTGTCTCACTCATCACTGGAAATCCTCCTCATTCTTAATACTCGGCAGAACATTGTAGACGATCAGGGAGATGAGAGCGACTACAATGAATACGAGGATACCGACGACCGATGCCAGGTAATACTTGGATTCAGCGCCGGTGGTGATCTTGAACAGCCAGGTGATCAGCAGATCGGTATAACCTACCGAGCCTGACGCCGAGGAGGCTGCGGGATTTGTCGGCGCACCTCCTGTAAGCAGGTAGATCACGTTGAAGTTGTTCATGTTGCCGGTGAAACTTGTCAGCAGATAGGGACCCGTGATGAACAGCATATATGGCAGGGTGATCTTTGTGTACTGCTGCCAGGGATTGGCGCCGTCGATCCGGGCGGATTCATACAGGTCTGCCGGGATATTCATCAGGATGCCGGTGGCAATCAGCATCAGGTAAGGAATGCCGATCCAGATGTTTACCACGATCACCGTGATCCGGGCCCAGGTCGCGTCCTCCCAGAACGGGAGCGCTTTATCGATCCAGCCCATTCCCATGAGGAAACCGTTCACAATACCATCCTTGGCGAACATCTTGCTGACATACAGCAGGGAAATAAACTGGGGAATGGCGATGGTCATGACCAGGATGGTGCGCCACAGCTTTTTCAGGTTGATTCCCTTTTTGTTGATGGCCATAGCCACGAACATGCCCAGGAAGTAGTTGGTGAAGGTGGCGAAGAATGCCCAGATCAGCGTCCAGGCGAGGATTTCCCCGAAGGTTGCCGCATAGGACTGCGTTCCGCCGGCGGAGGACCAGGACAGCATGGTGTTGAAGTTGTCCAGCCCGACCCATGTGAACAGATTGCTGGCATATCCGTCGTGGGCGCCGTCATAATTGGTGAAGGCGACGAGCACCATGAAGAAGATGGGCAGGACGGTGAATACGATAATGCCTGTCAATGGCAGGGCCAGCAGGGTCTTGTGGAACTGGTCGTCCACCACGCTGCGCAGGTCGTCTTTGGCGCTCTTCAGCTTTTTGCCGGACGCCAGGATCTTCTCCGCAATCTTGTTCTGACGGATGTTGATCCGCCAGGTATAGATGAAGGCAATGATGAAGAAAATTGTCAGAACGCTGTAAAGCAGGATTTTGAAAGAATTGTCGTTATATGTGGTGACATAGGTATCGAATATCTCATCGTAGACTTCAGAAGGACCGACTTTGCCCAGGGACGGCATCATGCTCAGCCAGTAGGCGCCGGCCAGAATCATATATCCGATGAATACGATCTCAAACAGCAGGAACAGCAGTCCCCGCAGGATCTGGCCGCGTGCCAGGCAGCCGAAGCCCATGACCAGGTAACTGACTTTTGTTTTCCAGTCGCCATGAATAAAGGTGGATACAATGTCTTTGGCTTCACGGCCGATTGCCAGGAAGACGTTTTTGATCAATCCCCACAGTTTGATGAACAGCTGAGCAACACCTTTGGGGATCGAGGAGAAAAAACGCCCGAGCTTATAAAGCATCTTCTGCCATTTATTCAGGCGGAGGAATTCCAGATCACTGTATGCTTTCATGCCCTTGATCCGCTCCTTTTACAAGAACGGCCGGAACCAATCGGGATTGGCTCCGGCCGTCCGGGTTACCGATTGCCGGATTGGTCAAATCCGCAATTCGGAAGTGTTACTCGGCTTTTTCCAGGGAGATGGTGGTTGCCGCTTCGTCGAACACAATATAGTAGGTGCCGGCTTCCTCAACCTTGAAGTTGTCGCCGCCATTACCGTAGCTGACATCCCAGCTCTTGCCCTGGCGGACCTTGAATTCAACGCCCGCTTCCATCGGCCAGGCCTGTTCGGTCTTCCAGATGCCGTTGTCACCCTTGACCATGGCCAGGTCGGCAGTCCAGGTTTCCTTGCCGTCGCTGTAATCGGTGAAGAAGAAGCCGTCGGCCTCGTTGTACATACCGATAACGGTCCAGGCTTCCTTTTCAGCGGAGCTCATCGTGAAGACGGCGGCCATCTTGTTTTCGTAGTTCTGCAGGACCTGCTTCAGGCCGTCCACGTCATCCGCGGCAATGGGCTGGATCTCTTCAGCAATGACCTTGCCGATATCCCACCAGGAACCATGGATCGCGCTCTGGATTACGCTGAATTCACGCTGCTCGTTCACAACCTTCAGGGTCGGATCATTCTTCACGGCTTCTTCAGCCTGGGCTTCCAGATTGGCGGGGCCCCAGCCGACAGCTTCGAACCGGTCCAGCGAGCAATCCTTGCCGGTCAGGTACTGAGCCAGCTTATGGAGAGCGGCAGCCTTAACCTTGTCTTCCTGGGGCTTTACACCCATGAGCTTGAATCCGAAGTAGCTGGTCAGGTGGTAGTCGGTTCCGTCCACGTTGTAGGAAGGAAGATCCGCAACACCGTAGTTATCGCCCAGAATCTTCTGCGCATCCTTGGAATACCAGATGCCGGACACAACGATCGCGGAATTGCTCTCAAATGCGGAAACTTCGGAAGTGGAGTTCCAGGCGTCAGAGTCAACTATCTTCTTCATGCCCTTTACGGCAATCAGGCCTTTGTCACTGTTGTATGTGTCATCCACGCTGATGATAGTGCCGTCATCGTCGGTGAGCCACTCGGATTTGCAGCCCGCGCCGAAGAAGAAGCAGGAGTTGTACCAGGCGTTCTTCAGGTCGAAGGAGAAGTATTTGCCGGCCTTTTCACAGTCCTCAACCAGCTTTTCGAGGGAGTCGACATCTTCATCCGGAATGACGGACTTGTCATAGAACATGAAGAAATCGTTGTCGGCGGAAAGCGGATAAGCCCACATGGTTCCGTCGCCAGTGGTCACAGCCTTCACAGCACCTTCATCGGTGGTGGCGGTGACGGTTTCGGCAGCCTTTACACCGAGCTTGGCCAGCGCTTTGGCGGTCAGCAGGCGGGCGAACTGATCCTGCGCGAAGCAGTAGATGTCCGCGCCGGCTTCCACGTCGTTCACCATATTGGTGGCGGCATCGCCTTCACCCTGGGACTCAACGACGGCTTTGAATTTGATGCCGTCTTCGTTGGTTTCGTTGAACCGCTCGATCTGCTTTTCGGTCAGGTCCTTGATCTTGTCAGCGACCCAGACCTTGATCTCGTATTCGCCGGCCAGACTGGATGCGGCAGCGAAGGATACGAGAGACAGCAACATGGCTACGGTCAACACGACAGCAAGCAGTTTTTTCATTTGGGATACTTCCTTTCTATTTTTTTGACGGGCAAACAACGACCAAAGGCTGATACCAGAGGTTATTCGTCTTGCTCCGTTCAATTTCGGGTTCATTGTATCGCCAAGGCTCTGATTTTGTCAACAGTAAATTTTTGTTAAACCATTGATTTTACATAATTGGTATCGTTTTCAATATCTTGTGGTCAGAAGGGCTTTTACTGCACAGAATTAAGCGCCGCGTCGTCGATTTTTCCCCAGGCGCCGTTCCCGGTTCCCTGGCATTTTACATAAATGCCGACCGTCACGACAGAGCCGGAAGGATGGTCGAATTCAGGAATCACACCTTCGTTCCAGCTGTTCCAACCGGTGATCGGGATCTGTTCCGACCGGGCGGCTTCCTGCCCGTCGATCTTTACATACGCATAGATATCCGTATCTCCGCAGTCCCCGCCCATGACAGACAGCGCAAACCGGAATTTTCCTTCCGGCAGGTCTGTGACAGTCTGTTCCAGCGTAAATTCCACACTGTCCCGGGCCGCGCTCCAGAAGTGCGCATGTTTTGATCCGGTCCGGGAGTCTGTTTTTTTATCCTCAACATACAGTTCGTCCGCTTTTTTCAGATCGGTGAAGATCCAGCCGCGGCCGCCGTCCTCAAAGCTGTAATCCTGAAGGTAGTTATAATCGACCATGGACACATAGCATTTTACTTCTATACCGCCGGCATCCCCGGTGATCACATGCTGCGCGGGCCCGCTTTCATGCATGGCCTTTTCTTCCGCTTCGGTCAGGTTCCAGGTGACCGGGACCGGCTGCCGGCTGTCGTCGGTCATGACAGCATTCACGGTTTCCGGCAGTACAAGGGGCATGTTCAGGTCACAGATGAGCTCCGGCTCTTCCAGTGCATCCGGAACCGGCTCCGTCTCGTTGCCGGTCCGCATCAGGCGGAAGACCTTCAGGGATTCCAGCGGATGCCCTTCCGCGTCGAAGAAAGCCTGATTGTCCACGGCGCTGCCGCCGTAGTATTTCCCGGCGTCATCGGGATCATAGACCGCAGCGTAGCTGCTGGCCCAGCCAGATCCGTATTTTTCCCATTTTTCATGGTTCTCTTCCCAGCTGTTTGTCCCGACAGTGATCCAGGCGCCTTCCCAGTAGCAGACGCCGATACCGGCCGGGGTGCGGTTTACAACCGTATCCGTGATATTCCGGATGCTGTTGGCCTGCCCCTGGGGAGTAAAGGGATAATCTTTTGTAATTCCGCCGGCGTCACCAACGGTGTTTCCGGAGAAGTCCGTATCCTTTTCCGTATACGGATAGGAGGTTTCCATCACCATGACTTTTTTGCCGTAGGTTTCAGCAATCCCGGTCAGGATCTCGGAGAGGTTGTCCAGCGAGCCGTGCCAAAAGGGATAGTAGGAAGTAGCGAAAACATCATACTTGATCCGTCCGTACTGTTCATAATACGCCAGCTTTTCGGCATATTTCCGGTAACTGTCCGGGTTTTCAGGATTCGCGAAATGCACGGCGATTAACGCATCGGGATACACTTCCCGCACCGCCCCGGCGCCGGCGTCCATCAGGTGGGCGATATCGCTCCAGGCCTTCTCGCCGCTGAGCTTGCCGTTGGTTTCATTGCCGACCTGCACCATGCCCACATCCACGCCGGCCTCTTTCAGCCGGTTCATGCAGTCCAGCGTGTATTCATACAGCGCCTCTTCCTTCTGCTCGGAATCCATGCCTTTCCAGGCCCGGGGAACCATCTGCTTGGACGGATCCGCCCAGAAATCGGAATAATGGAAGTCCACAATCAGTTTCATTCCGCAGGCTGTCGCCCGCCTGCCGATCTCCACAGCCGTACTGATGTCGCAGTTTCCGCCGCCGAAACCATGACCTTCGTCGTCAAAGGGATTGTTCCAGACCCTGACGCGGATATGCGTAATGCCGCTGTCTGACAGTAACCGGAAGAGATCGGCTTCGCAGCCGTCAAAATCATAATATTTCACGCCGCTGGCCTCCTCCGCCAGCACAGAGGAGATATCCATGCCGAAGATGAAATCATCCGGCAGGTTCTCCACTTTTTTCACATACAGCGTGTCAGAGACCGTTTCCGCGCAGGCCGGGAGCGGCAGACACAGGCACAGGGCCAGCAGCGCCAGGATGATTATGCGACCGTTCATTTGATTTCCTCCGTTTCCGCATTCAATGCAGTCAGCAGTTCCGCAGCCCGGCGGGCCAGTCCGTCCTCCAGGTGGGGAGAGCCGGCCCCGGTATACAGCCGGTATGTTTCTTCTTTATCATACAGAAACCAGGTTCCGGCAACGGACGTCCCGGTTTCCGGGTCGTAAACCGGGATGCCTTCTTCATCCGGAACAAACCAATCCGCGAACTGGTCCCTGTCGCTGTCCGGAACGATGAAGAGATCCGCGCCCATCAGCGCGGCAGAGCCGAACATGGCATAACTGAAGGGATGGATCTGCACCATCCGGACCGGATCCGGCAGTTCCTTTTCCAGCCGGGCAGCCAGCTGCGCTTCATTCCGGACGGTTCCGTCCAAATAGATCGTGATTTTATGCGCCGGATCTGTATCCGTGATCTGATAGAACACAAAACTGCTGAAGATGACCGCCACCAGGGCCCAGATGCCCAGCAGGGGGAGCAGTTTCGCCGCTTTTCGCATCCGTGCCGGGGAACTGCTTTCCGTGCGTTTTCCCTGCCCTTCACTGAGGATTTCCACCCCGGCGATATAGCTGTGGGTCAGCGCAAGACGCACCCGGCTCCCGTCCGGCGGCATCCGGGAAACCCAGTTCTCGTCCAGATTCAGGCGTACCGGCTCTTCCTGGCCTTCATCCAGCAGCACCTTCCGGATCCGGATGCTTTTGGGGATCTGAACAGATTCAAGGCTCAAAGTCAGGCACCCTTCGCGGTATTCCTTTTCACCTTCCCGCAGCATGTCCAGATGGGCAAGCTGTGTCCGTGATTCCCTGATCCCCAGCTGCCATACTGCAATGCAGATCCAGCCAGACAGGGCTGTTACAGCGATGAGCACCGGATGCATGACCCGGGCGTTTTCCGTGCGGATCAGCAGGCAGGTGACAATGAAAGCGGCTGCCGCGGCTGCCGCCAGGATCCGGAATACAGCAGTCAGTTTCCGTTCACGGCTTCTGAGCGCGGACCGGTCTTCTTCCGTACAAAACCATTTCATGTATGCGGCTCAATCCTTTTTGTTTACTGACTGCAATATAGCATTTTTTCATTCCCTTGACAACCTGCGCCTGATAGTCCATGATACAGGAGAAGGCTGCAGAAAGAAGGGAATACTGTATGAGACGGATTGGATTGTTTTTATTGGTGCTGATCCTGATTTGCGGCGCCGCATCCGCGGAAGAGAAAGGCCTGGACATGGAAAACAACAGCCGGGTATTCTATGAGATCTTTGTCGGTTCCTTCTCTGATTCCAACGGAGACGGAGTCGGCGATCTGCGCGGAATCATCAATCGGATGGATTACCTGAACGACGGGGACCTGTCTTCCGGAAAAAGCCTGGGCATTGAAGGAATATGGCTCACACCGGTATTTCTGTCCCCTTCCTATCATAAATATGATGTGACGGATTATTATCAGATTGATCCGGCTTTCGGCACGGAGGAAGACCTGAAAGAGCTGATCGACCTGTGCCACGAACGGGACGTGAAGCTGATCCTGGATCTTCCGCTGAACCATACCGGGGCGGAATGCGAGTGGTTCAGGCGGTTCCGGAACGCCCACCTGATGCATAATACGGAACAGGAATACTACAACTATTATACCTGGATTCCGGACGGGGATCCGGTTCCGGCCGGCAGGCATTTTTCCAGGCTTTACGGAACAGACATCCTCTATGAGAGCAATTTTTCCGATTCCATGCCGGAGCTGAATTTTGACAATGAAAAGGTCCGCAGCGCGCTCCTGGATGTGGCTGCCTACTGGCTGAATCTCGGGGTTGACGGGTTCCGCTTTGACGCGGCGAAGTATCCGTATTACGGAGAACATGACAGGAACCAGGATTTCTGGCTGTGGTATATGGATGAACTCAGGAAGATCAACCCGAATCTCTATACCGTCGCGGAGGTCTGGGACGGAGACGCGGTCGTCAACCGGTACCTGAAAGCGTTCAACTGTTTCCATTTTTCCACCGCCATGGCGGAGGGACTGATTGCGGAGACGGCCAGGGGGGCGGATGTGAACCGGTTTACCAGAGCCACGCAGCAGTACCTGGACAGTATTCACGCCGTTAACCCGGAAGCGATGAATATTCTGTTTATCGCCAATCATGACACAGACCGGGCCGCCGGATACCTGACAGCCGCCAGCGGCTGCATGCAGATGGCCGCCAATCTCTACATCCTGTCTCCCGGGTCTCCTTTTATCTACTACGGGGAGGAGATCGGGTTGAGGGGCGCCCGGGGAGGCGCGAACACAGATGCAAACCGGCGGCTGGCCATGCCCTGGGGTGACGGGGATACGGTACAGGATCCGGTTGGCAGCGATTATGATAAATCCAGGTTCTCTTCCGTGGCGGACGGGGAGAAATCCGCGGGATCGATGCTGTGGCATTACCGGAACCTGATCAAAGTCCGCCGCGAAAACCCCGAAATCGCGCGGGGCGCCTATACCGCCCTGTCTTTTCCTGACACAAAGGCCGGCGGGTTCCTTTGCGAGTGGAACGGCTCTGTGGCCGGTGTTTTCCACAATACGACGGAAGGCAAAAAAGTACTGGACCTGACAAAAGCGACGGACCATCCCTTTACGGAGATCTGCGCAGTACTGGAAGCAATCCCCGATGAAGGCGGAGCGACGCTGGAGGACGGAATCCTGACGCTTTATTCCCAGACCAGTGTGGTGCTGAAGTAATTCATAATTCACAATTCATAATTCATAATTAGTTATGATTGGAATCTGATACTTTATTCCAGACAGTTCAGGAGGAGCGGAGATGAAACAGGCGATCAGGATCGTATTCTTTGACGCGAAGGACTATGATATCCAGTCCTTTGAAAGCGCGCTGCCGGTCTTCCGGGAGGCGCATCCCGACCTGCCGGAGTGTGAGATGAAGTTCTTTGACACCCGGCTGAGCGCGGATACGGTAAACCTGGCGAAGGGTGCGGACGTGGTCTGCATCTTCGTGAATGATATGGTGGACGGCGCCCTGGCGGAAACGCTGGCCGGCATGGGCGTGAAACTGATCGCCCTGCGCTGTGCCGGCTACAACAATGTGGACGTGGAGGCCTGCTTCGGAAAGATCCATGTGGTCCGGGTACCGGCCTATTCCCCCTACGCGGTGGCGGAGCATGCCGCGGCGCTGCTGCTGACCTCCGTCCGCCGGATACACAAGGCGTATATCCGGACGCGGGACTTCAACTTCAGCCTGAACGGGTTGACGGGCTTTGACCTGCACGGCAAAACCGTCGGCGTGATCGGCACGGGCAAGATCGGCGCGTGCTTTATCGATATCTGCCTGGGCTTCGGCATGAAGGTGCTGGCTTTTGACAAGTTCCCGAGCGAAAAGCTGAAGGAGAAAGGCGTCCGCTACGCGGACCTGGAGGAACTCTGGAAGGAGTGCGACATCCTTTCCCTGCACTGTCCCCTGACGGATGAAACAGCCCACATGATCAACCGGGAAAGCATCGCGAAGATGAAGAAGGGCGTCGTGATCCTGAACACCTCCCGGGGCGGGCTGATCGACTCGGAGGACCTGCTGGAGGGAATCAAGAGCCGGCAGGTCGGCGCGGCCTGCCTGGACGTGTACGAGGAGGAATCCAGCATCTTTTTCCACGACTTTTCCGGGCATATTGTGGAGGATGACACGCTGGCACGGCTGATTTCCATGCCAAACGTCATCGTTTCCTCCCACCAGGCATTCCTGACGCAGGAGGCGCTGGCAAACATCGCGGACACGACCCTGGACAACATCCGCACTTTCCTCGCGGAAGGCACGAGCGTGAACGAGCTGTGCTACAAGTGCGGCAAGCTGCAGCAATGCGGCGGGAAGCCTTCCGGAAAGTGTTTCTGAATAAATCATCGATAAACGGAGGAAAGGAACAATGCCCTGTACAACGGTGCTGGTCGGACGGAAGGCCAGCAATGACGGATCCACCATGATCGCCCGGACGGACGACGGCCATTTTGACGTGAAAAAGCTGATTGTGGTCAATCCCAAGGATCAGCCGAAAAAATACCGGAGCAAACTCTCCCATGCGGAGATTGTCCTGCCGGACAACCCGCTGCGCTACACGGCCTGCCCCAGCGTGGACCAGAAGGACGGCATCTGGGCGGCGACGGGAATCAACGAGGCCAACGTCGGCATGACCGCGACGGAGACGATTACCTCCAATCCGCGGGTGCTGGCTGCGGATCCCCTGGTCGAATATAAAAAGGCGAAGAGCAAAAAGGAAAAAGACGTGCCCGGCGGCATCGGGGAAGAGGACATCGTGGTCCTGGTGCTGCCCTATATCCGCACGGCCCGGGAAGGCGTGCTGCTGCTGGCGCGGCTGCTGGAGCACTACGGCACCTATGAATGCAACGGGATCGCCTTCAACGACGTGAACGAGGTCTGGTGGATGGAGACCATCGGAGGGCATCACTGGATGGCGCGCCGGATCCCGGAGGATACGGTGGTGATCAATCCGAACCAGTTCGGCATGGACGGGTTCGACCTGGAGGATGCTTTCGGGAAGCAGGAGGCGAACCTGTGCTCCAAAGACCTGAAGGAGTTCATCCGGGACAATCACCTGGACCTGAACCGGGACGGGAAGTTCAATCCGCGGGATATCTTCGGCAGCCGGCGGGACATGGACCATATCTACAACACGCCCAGGGCGTGGTTCATGGGCCGGTACCTGGCGCCGGAAAGCCATAAGTGGGACGGACCGGAAGCGGAGTTCACCCCGGAAAGCGACAACATTCCCTGGTGCCTGAAGCCGGACCGGAAGGTGGCGGCGGAGGACGTGAAATACCTGCTCTCCGGCCATTACCAGGGAACGCCCTATGATCCCTATTCCGGCCGGGATACGGGCTGCCGCGGCATGTACCGCTCCATCGGCATCAACCGCACCGGCGTGACCAGCATCTGCCAGATCCGGCCGGACGTCCCGGAGGCGATCCGGGGCATTGAGTGGATTGTCTTCGGTTCCACGACCTTCGGTGCGGCGCTGCCGGTCTACACGAACGTCACGAAAATTCCGGGCTACCTGAGCAAGGTTACCCTGGACGCTTCCACGGAGAACTATTACTGGTCCAGCCGGCTGATCGGCGCCCTGGCGGATCCTTGTTTCGCCGCCGCCATCCAGAACATTGACCGGTATGAGGAATCGATCATGATCCGGGGCCGGCAGCTGATCCGGGAATACGACCGGAAGATGACCGAAAAAAACGACTTTTCCCTTACGGAGGAAGCCAATGAAAAGCTCAGTGCCATGGCCCGGAAGGAAACCGTAAAAACCCTCAATAAAATCCTGCAGATTGCCAGCGAGAAGATGAAAAACGGTTTCAACCTCGCGGACCACTGAGCGTTTTTCAGACAATAAACCGCCTGTCCGGCACGGACAGGCGGTTCGTTTTGCGCGATTCGGGGAGGCCAGGGTTATTCGTTCCCGGCTCCGGTGACAGTCACGCCCTGCAGGCGGGTCACGGCGGGAATCAGCAGGCTGTCATACTGCCGGGTTTCCTTTGAGAAGCGGAAACCGTCCAGCAGTTCCCGGATATTGCCGGAGACCGAGCCGCCGCTGACGGGGGTCACGCTGCCGCCCTGGTGCAGATAGGCCAGCCGGATTTCCCCGGCGATGTCGCCGGTGATGGGATCCGCCTGGAAATCCGAGAATTCCACGACTTCGAGGAAGTCTCCGGCACGCAGGTCCTCAGCGGACTCCGTGCCGCCGGAAACAGCAAAGTTGTTTGCTTCAAAAGAAGATTCCAGCCCCAGGTACTGGCTGAACTGGCGGCCGCCCCAGAAACTGACGGCTTTGCCGCAGTCGATCAGGGTCAGGTCCCGGATCGGCGCGCCCTCGGCGTCCCAGGCAGTGTTCCCGGAGGAGTTGGGCAGGGTTTTCACGGCCCGGACGGTCAGGTTATCCGGCGCGACGGTATCGCCTGTTTTCCAGTCGGACATGCCGCGGTATACCATGGAGGTGTGCAGCCGGTCGATGAAATACAGGTACAGTTCCTTTGCCGGGTCCGTGGAGAAGACGACGTCCGCCTTTTCCAGGGCCGGGGTGGGAGAGGCTGCCAGACGGTCCCGACCGTAGGCCAGTGCTTCAGCCAGTTCCCGCGTCAGTGTTTCCCTGCCGCAGGTGCCGGAGTGGAAGAGGCGGTACAGTTCGATCTCATGGCCGTCCTTCCGGGCGTTGATAACGGCTTCCACCATGGAGGAGGGATAGACGTCGGTGACGTCGATGCCCTCGCTGTTGAGGAAACGGCGCCGGATTTCGCTGACAAAGATTTCGTAACTGTTCAGGTCTTCCGTTTCCGTTTCGGGCAGGGACCGCATTGTGCGCAGGAAATCACCGCAGACTGCTTCCATATCCATCCGGGCGGTTTCGGCCGTTTCAGCCTCCGCCGGTTTGTTCAGGGTATAGAAGGGATTCCGTACATAGGAAGCGTCCCGGCACAGGCCTTCCACGGTGCGACGCATTTCTTCCTCCGACGCGTCGGGCGCGATCTGCGCAGACGCGGAGCCGAGGAACTTGCCTTCCTCCAGATTTTTGTACACTTTCACGGAGAAGGAATCCACGGCCTTGGTCCGGTGCTGGTCCAGCCGGTGCCGGATAAAATAGAATTCCCAGCCCAATTCGTTGGTATCGGTAACCTCCCAGGCGTCCGCGCCGGAGGATTTCAGGATGCTGAGCAGTTGCTCCAGGTGTCTGTCCGCCATTTTATCCCAGCCTCGCTTTCGCTTTCAGATAGGGGCCGCCCTGGGCTGTCTTGACCCATTCCTTGTGCCCCTTGCCGCAGTAGCCGGCGCCGTCTGTTTTCCGGTCCCCGGAAAGCATGGATACGGAGCCGAGCAGGTCCGGCACATAACCGGTCATGACCAGGGGAGAAACCACCCTGCCGGTCAGTTTGCCGTCGATGATCTCGTATCCGCGGTCCAGGATGCACTGGATGCCCCAGTGCTTGGGATCTTCCATACCGGACTGCATTCCCTCGAGCAGGTAGCCCTTTTTGACGGAGGCAATCATCTCTTCCAGGGTGCTGTCGCCGGAGTCAAAGATCGTGTTGGTCATACGGGTATAGACCTTATGGGAAAAACTCTGCCGCTTTCCGTTGCCCGTCGGTTTCACGCCGAGGCGGATGGCGCTGAGCGCGTCGCAGATGCCGGTGCGGAGGATGCCGCGGTCGATCTCTGTCACGTCCCCGGCAGGGGTGCCTTCATCGTCAAAGGCGTATGAGCTCGTGTCCTCGGCGCATAGTGCGCCCTCATGCATGGTGACCAGGTCGGAGCCGACCCGTTTGTCAATGTATTCGGCGCCCAGCGCGCGGCCTTTGACAAACATGTCCATCTCAACCCCGTGGCCGAAGGCCTCATGGGCGATCAGGCCGGTGACTTCCGGGCTGGTGATGATTTCATATTCACCGGGAACGACGCGCTCCGCGGAAACCAGATCCTTCGCGATCCGGAGGACTTCAGGAATCCGGTCTTCCATGGTATCGAACAGTTCCGGACCGAAACGTTCGGAGCCGGAGGTGTAGGCAAAGTCTGTCCGGTCTTCCCCGGCCACAAGGGCCGCGGCCATGCTTTCACTGTAAACGTAGGACTGCCTCAGGTCCCTGTGCTCTGTAAGGAACAGCTTGCTGACGTGGGTGGAGGAGGCGCGGACGTTAAAATCGATGAGATTCAGTCCCTGCTCCTTTCCCTGCGCCATTCCGCGGTCGGAAATGGCGGTCAGCCGGTCCACCAGGGCGGAGATATCCTCGTCCTCCGGCATCCGCCCGGTTTCCATTTCCGCGAAAATTTCCAGGGGCTCGTCCGGCAGGACGCCCGTTTCATAGGGTTCCGTGCCGCAGTCCCGCAGGAGGGACAGCTGCTTATCCAGTTCCGCGCAGATGGCGGAGCAGGTTTTTTCCACTTCCGCGGGATCAAAGCCCGTAAAGGCGGATTCGGCATACAGGCCGCCGCGGTATACCCGGACGACGGTGCCCCGTTCGGTGCAGAGGGTGTTGCGGGTGACAGACTTGGCGCGCTGGGAAATGGCCACCTGGAAACCCACGGTATCGATGGACAGGACGGAAACGTAATCATACCGCTGCCGCAGCAGGGAGATCAGCCCCTTCAGTCCCGGAGCGATCCCGCTCAGATAGGAAGAAAAAGGTGCTTTCATATTGTCTCTCCTTTACACAGACATTGAAACAAAAAATATTGTACAAAGAGGGAAACGGCAAGTCAATTGCGAATAAGATTGTATACAGGTATCCTGAAGACAGTATACAGAGTACAGAGGACAGAGAAAACACAGTCCCGATCTGTTACAGATTTTGCACAAATGTTTGCAATTCGTGTCTTCCTGTGGTACGATACCAACTGTACTTTTTCGAGACAATCGAAAATGGGTTATTGATCGGGAGGCAAACCCGATGATAATAAAATCTCAAAAAAGAAAGGAAAGACCCAACATGACCAAGAAGATTCTGTCCCTGGTCCTGGCACTGGCGCTCGTGCTGAGCTGCGTCAGCTTTGCCGCGGCTGAAGAAGCTGCTCCCGATACCTATTCGATGATCAACAGCTTTGACATCACCACGCTGGACTATGTGTACAACAACAAGTCCTCCAACGGCGACTATACCTGCAACTTCATCGAAGGCCTGCTGACCCAGGATTCCCACGGGAAACTGATCCCCGGCATGGCCAAAGAGTGGAGCCATAACGAAGACGCTTCCGAGTGGACCTTCATCATCCGCGACGACGCTGTCTGGTCCACCAACGAAGGTGAAGTGTACGACAAAGTGAAGGCTGAAGACTTTGTCACCGGCATGAAGCATGCTGTGGCGACCCAGTCCGAGACCCTGTCCCTGGTTGAAGACCTGATCGTCGGCCTGAAGGCCTACATTGAAGGCACCGGCACCTGGGACGACGTCGGCATCAAGGCGGACGGCAACACCCTGACCTACACCCTGACCATGGGCTGCGCTTACTTCGACGGCATGACCACCTATTCCATCCTGTGGCCCATCAACGAAGAGTTCCTTGAATCCAAGGGCAGCGATTTCGGCGCCGTGGAAGCTTCCAGCATCCTGTACAACGGCTGCTACATCCTGAGCTCCCTGGTTGCCGCCCAGGAAGTCCGGTTCGACGCCAACCCCAACTACTATGACAAGGACAACGTGTTCGTACAGCACGTGGTCGTTTCCTACACCGACGGCAGCGATCCCGCCCAGAACTTCAACATGTTCGTGAACGGCGAAGTGACCGCCACCGCCATCAACTCCAGCCTGCCGGACGTTGTTGCCAAGGCTGACGAGCTGTACAAGGACAACCAGTACAAGAGCATGACGACGGCCTCCTCCTACTGGGGTGCTTTCAACTTCGACCGTCAGTCCTACGCCCTGTACAATGATCCTTCCGCCTCCACTACCACCAAGACCGACGCCCAGAAGGCGGACGCCAAGGCTGCGATCCTGAACAAGTATTTCCGCCTGGCTGTGTACGCCGCGTATTCCACCAAGGCGACCCTGGCCGTCACCGAGGGCGAAGCGCGCGCGCTGGACGCCGCCCGCAACACCCTGGTGCCCTACACCTTCGCTGTTCAGTCTGACGGAACCAACTACGGCACCATCCTGACCAAGTATGTGGAAGAGATGGAACCCGCGTTTGCCGGCATCGACCTGAACGACGGCCAGGACGCCTGGTACAATCCGGAACGCGCCAGGGCCTTCGCTGAGAAAGCCAAGGAAGAACTGGGCGACACCATCAGCAGCTGGCCGATCATTCTGGACTACCCGGTTCAGGCTTCCCATGAAAACAGAAAGAACATTGCCCTGGCTCTGAAGAAGTCCATCGAAGACGCGATCGGCGACTATGTCCAGGTCAACCTGGCAATGCTCGAGGGCGATGCCTCCGCTTACTATTCTGCTTTCTACACTGTTCCCACCGGTGAAGACAACTCCATCGACTTCGCCTTTTCTGCCGGCTGGGGTCCCGACTACGGCGATCCCCTGACCTACATCAACTGCTATAACATCACCAACGGCGACATGCTGAATTACTCCGGCCTGAACCTTGCGTCCGAGAACGAGAGCGAATCCGGCAAGGCTGCGAAGGAAGCCATCGGCCTGATTGAGTTCCAGAAGGTCCTGGACGAAGCGATTGCGGCCGTAGGCGACGAGCGTATCGATCTGTTCGCCAAGTGCGAAGCGATGCTGCTGACCAACGGAATCATCCGTCCCTTCTCCACCAGCGGCGCCAGCCTGATGGTGAGCAAGGTTGTTCCTTTCTCTGCCGGTTACGGCCTGTACGGCCAGGCTTCCTACAATGTGGTTCCTTACTTCAAGTATATGAAGCTGCAGAACGAGCCTGTAACCACCGAACAGTATGAAGCCGCGAAGGCTGCCTGGCTTGCGGGCGAATAATCTGTAAAGCTGAAAACCGGATAATGTTTAGTTAATTTACCAAGGCGAAAGCCGGAAGAATTAATTCTCCCGGCTTTCGCCTTGCCCAACGGAAGGTTTTGTTTTTATGAAGAAAGGGTATATCCTGAAACGTCTTCTCCGGTCGGTGATTTCCGTGGTGATCATCATGCTGGTGGTGTTCACGCTGGTCTATACGCTGGTCCCGAGAGAGAACATCTTCTTTGAGGACGCCACTTACCGCAAGCTCGGCGGCAAGCCGGATGACAAAACGGACTACATCTATAACACCTGGATGAAGCTGGGTTATCTGGACTATGTCAGGATTAACGACTACTGCATGGAGCGGTATGAGGCGGGCAGTGACGAGATCAAGAACGCGATCCAGCCGGATTCCCAGGATACGGCTGATTTTGTCGCGTACTATGAATCACAGGGCTATACCGTTGAGCGCTATACAGTCAGCGGCCGTGCCTATGCCTACAAGGACAGGCCCATTCTTCAGCGCCTTTGGAACTGGTTCAGCAAGCTGATCCAGATTGACCATGTCAACAGGGTCCAGGATCCCAATAACCCGGACCTGGAACGGAAAATTTATTTCGGCAGGACGCCTACCGGCGGCTGGGCACTGATGGGCAGCGGAACCTATCATAAATACCTGATTTATACAGATTCCCATTTCCCTTTTATTCACCAGAATATCATCACCCTGAATATGGGTGAATCCTATCCGACCTACCAGGGTATGGAAGCGCTGGAAGTCATGTTCTCCTCCCAGGGAACAGAGGTCAAACGGGAGGTGACTTTTGAGACAGGCGAAACCGGCCAGTCGGCGATCAATTTCGGATCGCTGACATACAAGGAGAACCTGGACCGCATGGATAAGAAAAAGTTCACGGATCATTACGCGAACTACTCCACCTTCAAGGACCAGAGCTCCATGGTCGGAACATCCTTCATCATGGGCATATTCGCCCTCCTGCTGGCCTACGGCATCGGACTTCCGTTCGGCGTCGCCATGGCCAGGAACAAGGACGGCGTTATCGATAAATTCGGCATGCTGTATATCATTTTCATTACATCCGTGCCGTCCCTTGCGTATATCTATATCTTCCGTTATATCGGTACTACAGTCTTTGGCCTGCCGTCCGTGTTCACTACCTTCGGCCCCTCCGATATCCGGAGCTGGATCCTGCCGATCATTTCCCTGTCCCTGCCGTCCATCTCCAGCCTGATGATGTGGATCCGGCGCTATGTGGTCGACCAGATGAATTCGGATTACGTGAAGTTTGCCAAGGCGAAGGGCCTGAGCAGGAAGGAAATTTTCCGTAAACACATTTTTAAAAACGCGAGCATTCCGATCGCCCACGGGATTCCCAGCGCCCTGGCCGGATGTATCATGGGCGCGATCATTACAGAGGCGATCTATTCCGTCGGCGGCATGGGCAAGATGCTGCCCAGCGCGATCAACCAGTACAACAACGTGATGATCGTCGCGCTGACCTTCCTGTTCTCCTCGATTTCTGTGCTGTCCGTACTCCTCGGAGACATCATCATCACCAAAGTAGACCCCCGTATATCATTGACAGATAAGGCTGGTAGATCATAATGGCAACACAAGAAGACAACCTTTTTGAATTTGCGGAATTCGACGAAAAAGAGTCGGAGCATATCGCCGCGCCGCGGTATTCCTACTGGAAATCCGTCTGGCGGACTTTTATCCGCAGCAGGGTGACCGTTCCGCTGGCCATTTTTGTTATCGTCCTGGTGGCCTTTGCGCTGATCCAGCCGCTGTATTCCGGCTACTCCCCCATGGTGGCGCCGAATATCAACACGCCCGAAATGAAATACCTGCCCCCGAGCGCACAGCACATCTTCGGCACGGACAACATCGGCAACGAGGTCTGGGACGTGGTCTGGGCCGGCGCGCGGAACTCCATCATCGTCAGTTTTATCAGTACGACGATCATCATGGTGATCGGCATCCTGGTCGGCGCTTTATGGGGCTTCAGCAAAAAGATGGACAAGTGGATGATCGAAGTGTACAACGTCTTATCCAATGTCCCGTCCCTGCTGCTGGCAATGATCCTCTCCTACGTACTCGGCGCCGGGCTTGGATCCCTGATCTTCGTCATGGTCTGTATCGACTGGATCTTTGTGGCTTACTTCATCCGCACGCAGGTCATGATCATCCGCGACCGGGAGTATAACCTGGCCAGCAAATGCCTGGGTACCGGCACCTTTACGATGATCAAGAAGAACATCCTGCCTTACCTGGTTTCGGTCATTGTGACCTATATTTCCCGTGAAATCCCGGTTCTGATCTCCTATGAAGTCTTCCTTTCCTATCTGGGACTGGGGCTCGGTTCCAATTACGCATCGCTGGGGCGGACGATTTCCCAGTACAGGTCTTTTATGACCGGATATCCGCACCTGTTCTGGATTCCCGTGCTTGTGCTGGCCGCAATCGCGATCTCGCTGTATGTGGTCGGCCAGAAACTGGCAGACGCAACAGACCCGCGTACGCACAGGTAAGGAGGCAGACATGAGCGATATTATTATTTCCGCAAAGGATATTGAGGTCCAGTTCCGGGTGCGCGACAATTATCTGACCGCGATCAGGAACGTATCACTGGATCTGTATGAAGGAGAGACGTTTGCCATCGTGGGCGAATCCGGCAGCGGCAAATCCGTGTTTACCAAAACCTTCACGGGCATGCTGGAATCCAACGGAAAAATCACAAACGGTTCCATTATGTATCACGGTCAGGACCTGACGAAACTGAAGACCGAAAAGGAATGGGCGTCGATCCGCGGCGTGAAGATCGCCACGATTTTCCAGGATCCCATGACCTCCCTGAATCCGATCCGGACGATCGGTTCCCAGATCACCGAGGTCATTGAAAAGCACCAGAAGCTTTCCAAGGCGGAAGCCAAGGACCAGGCGATCAGCATCATGGAGCGTGTGGGCATTCCCAACGCCGCCGAACGCTTTGACAATTATCCCTTCCAGTATTCCGGCGGCATGCGGCAGCGCATCGTTATTGCGATCGCCCTGTCCTGCCATCCGGAAATCCTGATCTGCGACGAGCCGACTACCGCACTGGACGTGACCATCCAGGCCCAGATCATCAAGCTGATCAAGGACCTGCAGAAGGAACTCGGATTCACGACGATCTACATCACCCACGACCTGGGCGTTGTCGCGAACGTGGCGGACCGCGTCGGCGTAATGTACGGCGGACAGATTATCGAATACGGAACGGTAAACGAGATTTTCTACGATCCCCAGCATCCTTACACCTGGGCGCTGCTTTCCGCCCTGCCGCAGCTCGGCGTCAAGGGCGAGGACCTGTATTACATCACCGGAACGCCGCCGTCCCTGTACAATAAAATTAACGGAGACGCTTTCGCGCCGCGGAATCCCCGCGCACTGAAGATTGACTTCGCGCAGGAACCGCCGTTCTTTAAGGTAAGTGATACCCATTACGCCAAAACCTGGCTGCTGGATCCGCGGGCACCGAAGGTTGAGAAACCGGATGCAATCAAGGACCTGCATGAAAAGATTCTGCGAATGACATCCAAAGGAGGAGCTTTCCATGTCGGAAATGACTAACCGGGAAGTGCTGGTTTCGCTGCGGAACGTGGAGATCTCCTTTGACAACGGCGGAAAGCACAAGTTCAAGGCGGTTCAGGACGCCAGTTTTGACATCTACAAAGGCGAGACTTTTGCTTTGGTGGGCGAGTCCGGAAGCGGAAAGACCACGATCGGCCGTGCCATCATGCGCATAAATGAATTGAGCGCCGGTGAGATCCTCTTTGAAGGCAAACGGATTTCCGGGAAAATCAGCAAGCAGGAAGACACCGATGTAATCCGGAGTATCCAGATGATCTTCCAGGATCCAGCCGCGTCCCTGAATGAGCGTGCAACCATTGAATACATCATTTCTGAAGGCCTGTACAATTTCCATCTGTACAAAAACGAGCAGGACCGCCTGGAAAAGGTAGACAGGGCGCTGGAGGAGGTCGGCCTGCTTCCGGAACACAAATCCAGGTATCCGCACGAGTTCTCCGGCGGACAGCGACAGCGCGTCGGTATCGCGCGGGCGCTGATCATGGAGCCGAAGCTGGTGGTTGCGGACGAGCCGATTTCCGCACTGGACGTGTCCATCCGCGCCCAGGTCCTGAACCTGATGAACAAGCTGAAGAACGAGAAGGCGCTGACGTACCTTTTCATTGCCCACGACCTGTCCGTGGTGCGCTTTATCGCGGACCGGATCGCGGTCATCCATCTGGGCCGGATCGTGGAGATCGCGGAAACAGAAGAACTGTTTGCCTATCCGATGCATCCGTACACCATTTCCCTGCTGAGCGCCGTACCCATGCCCGACCCGATCATTGAGAAACAGCGTGAAGCGATCGTGTATGCCGACGCGACGGAAGAAAAAACCGGACCGGATTACGCGATGCGCGAAATCCGCCCCGGACATTATGTGTACTGTACGCCGGAACAGGCCCGGACGTACGCTGAATCCGTAAATCAGTAAAATATCAGCGTCAGAATTCCGGCTGCCAGAAACAGCAGGGCACAGACGCAGAAAGGATAGTTGAAGCTGTCCTTTCTGCTTTCTTTTTTGTCTTCCTTAAAGGCGTCATAGGGCTTCACATCGCCTTTGCGAAGGCTTCGCTTCGCCACATATTCCGTGATATCAAAATCACCGTGGCGGATCAGCGAAAAGATCACCCCGATGATCAGGAAAACAAGGCCCATGACGGTCAGGGCGTCAATGAGTTTCAGAAGCTTCAGGCTTTCCGCTGTGGCGATCCAGATATAAACCGGGTAGGCCAGGGCGGGAAGCAGCCAGACGATAAACTGCCGGAAACGGAAAGAACGGAAATGCATGTGCTTCAGGGCGGCAATTCCCAACAGACGGGGATCTGCCTGCCACTCCTTTTCTGATAAACTGCCGGAGCGGGCGCGCCGGGCCGTCTCCGGTCCGAACAGCAGAAGCATATCATTCCGGCAGGCGGGAAGTCAACGCCCCGCTGTTTTCATTGTTTCCGCATCGCTCCGGCCCTGATCGGTACGCTTCGTTTCCCTACTGATACTGTTTGCAATTCATGACAGAATATGTTATAATGACTCCATATTAATTCCAATAAAGAAAGAAGAAGCACAATCTGTTTTGTATTATAACGGGCATATCGGATGATATCTCGTATAATAACATTTTAAAGGAGGCATTCAAACATGAAGAAACTGTTGGCTTTGGTACTGGCGCTTTGCATGGCTGCGGGAATTGCTGCTGCCTTTGCGGAAGAAACCGCGCCGACCTATACCTACCGGACGGCTGCGGCTGAGTTCCCGACGAACTGGAGTCCTTTCCAGAATCAGACGGCTATCGACAGTAACCTGATGGACTGGCTGCAGAGCGCATTCTATGAATTTGATTTCAATGAAGACAAAGACGGCTACGTCCTGAAGCCCCTGGTCGTTGAAGATTTCCCGACGGATGTTTCCGCTGACTATGCCGGCGAAGAATGGGGCATCGAAGAAGGCGAGACTGCGCGCGCGTGGAAGTTCGTCCTGCGCGACGGCCTGATGTGGGAAGACGGAACTCCCATCACAGCCGCTGATTTCGTGACCTCCGCCCAGCTGCTGCTTGATCCGAAAGCGCAGAACCACAGGGCAGACGGCTTCTATTCCGGCAACCTGGTTGTCGCGAATTCCGAAGCTTATCTGAAGCAGGGACTGACCGAGCCCACACAGTTCGGGAAAGTCAAGGCTTCCGCAGGCCTGAAAGACACCGCTGCGCTGATCGAGGCCTATAAAGATGAAAAGGGCTGGATTAACTGGGCCAATTCTTTCGGCGACACTTATGATTTTGAAGCGGCAGCATGGACCGGCTCTGCCGAAGACGCTGTTGTCGAAACGCCCCTGACTGTCGGCGAACTGTATGAGTTCTATACGACCGGCGCCGGCGCTGCCTATGCCACATGGGCTACGCCTGAACAGCTGGTCGAATGGACAGAAGATGAACTCTTTATGAATTACCAGGCCTTTGCCGGGGACTTCCCGTTTGAGAAGGTCGGCATCAAGGCCCTGAACGACAAGGAACTGGTGCTGATCCTGGCCAAGCCGCTGGAAGGCTTCTATCTCTACTACGGCATCCCGGTCTGGCTGGTGAACGAAAAGCTGTACACCGAGTGCGCTTCCGAGAATGAAGGCGTTTATACCAACAGCTACGGCACTTCCCTGGAAACCACGATGTCCTGGGGCCCCTACAAGCTTGGAACCTTCCAGAGCGACAAGGTCTATGACCTGGTCCGCAATGAGAACTGGTTCGGATACAAGCTGCCGGAAAACGAAGGCCTGTACCAGACCGACGTGCTGAATGTCTCCTATGTGCAGGAACCCGCCACCAGAATGGAGATGTTCCTGAACGGCCAGCTGGACGTGAACGGCCTGAACAAGGACTACATCAAGGAATACGCATCCTCCGACTATACATATTATGACGAGGGCGACTCCGTATTCGCGATGGTGTTCAACCCTGACCTGGAAGCGCTGAAGACCGCGCAGGCCGCTGCCGGCGAACACATCAACAAGACGATCATCACCGTGAAGGATTTCCGTATCGCCATGTCCCTGGCCATGAACCGGTCCGAATTCGTCCTGGCAGCCGATCCGACCAGCAGCCCTGCGTTCGCCCTTTACGGCGGCCAGATCGTTGCGGATCCTGAAGAAGGCGTTTTCTACCGCACCACGGATGTTGCGAAACAGGTTGTGGTTGATTTCTGGGGCCTGAAGGACGAGATCGGTGAAGGAAAACTGTATGCCACCGTTGATGACGCGATCGATTCCATCACCGGCTACAACCTGGAGATGGCCCGCGAGTACTTCGATAAGGCCTATGATGAAGCGATCTCCTCTGGCCTGATGACCGAAGAAGACACCATCCTGATCATGGTCGGCACGCCTAACGCGACCTCCGCGTTCTACAATGCCGGCTACGACTTCATCGTCAACAACTACACCGAGGCGGTAAAGGGAACCAAGCTGGAAGGAAAGCTGACCTTTGACCGCGACTCCACCCTGGGTAACGGATTCTCCGATGCGCTGCGCACCAACCAGGTGGATATGCTCTTCGGCGTCGGCTGGACCGGCAGCACGTTCGATCCCTTCGGCCTGATCGAAGCCTATGTGACCGAAAACTATCAGTATGACCCCGCCTGGAAACCGAAGAACACGAAGATGACCGTGACGCTCGACGGCGAGGAATACACCACGGACGTGTTCACATGGTACCTGAGTATCACCAACAACAAGATCACAGCCCAGAACGCCGCCGGCGAGGATGTTGAACTGGACATTACCGCCAATCCCGAGACCCGGATCCAGGTGCTTGGCGATCTGGAGAACGTGATCCTGCAGAACTATGACTTCATCCCGCTGATGGGTGACGCTTCCGCGAAACTGAAGGGCATGAAGATCAACTATTATGTTGAAGACGAAGTGTTCCCGCTCAGCCGCGGCGGCATCAAGTACATGACCTTCAACTACGATGACGCTGCCTGGGATACGTTTGTTGCGGAGCAGGGCGGCACGCTGAACTACAAGTAAGTCTTACAGGACAGATGGGTCACCGGCAGAGGACTGTTTGTCCTCTGCCGCATACCCGGCTGAATAAGGAGCCATCTCCGGCGGCCGGCTGCGGTCGCCGGAGATGGTATGTCTGTCTTGTGACATAATCTTTACATGAACAGCGAAGCATGCAACGCCGGAGACGTTGTATGCTTCGCTGTTCAGGAACATTCCATGTCCGGCAGGGAAAAGAAAAAGATTCACAAGGGAAGAGGAGTCTGGAGCGTGGGTAAATACGTACTCAAAAGAATCGTGCTGATGCTGTTCACATTTCTGATCATCATCTCCATGTGCTTTATCCTGGTCAAACTGCTGCCAAACAAGCCTGCGAAGCAGTTCGGCAAGGATATGCAGCTGATCGAGATGAGGCGTGAGGCACTGGGTTACAACAAGCCGCTGCTTGAACAATATGTGATCTTCCTCCGGCGGTCACTGATCGGCCAGGACTGGGGCGTCAGCGAGGTACTGTACCTGGGGCAGGATGTCTGGGGAAAGTTTATCGAAAAGATGCCGGCCACCGTGATCGTCAACGCGTATACCATGCTGATCTCAGTTCCGCTGGGCCTGCTGCTGGGCATCTATGCGGCGCTGAAAAAGAACAAATGGCAGGATCAGCTGATCTCCACCCTTGTCGTGATCTTTGTTTCCACACCAAGCTATATCTATGCGTTCCTGGTGCAGTATTTCCTCTGCTTCAGGCTGAAATGGTTCCCGTTCCAGATGAATGCGGGCTATGACTATTTTTCATGGGAAACCTTTGTCAGCATCGTTCCGGCAGTGATGTCGCTCGGCTTCGGAACCGTGGCTGGGCTGACCCGGTATACCCGCGCGGAACTGACGGAGGTCCTGACCAGCGATTATCTGCTGCTCGCAAGGACCAAAGGGCTGACGCGCGCGCAGACAACGGTCCGGCACGCGCTGAGAAATGCCATGGTACCGATCTTCCCGATGATCCTGGGTGAGTTTATCGGTATCATGGGCGGTTCGCTGATCATTGAGCAGATCTTCGGTATCCCGGGTGTCGGTCCGCTGTATGTGGCTTCCGTTTCATCGGCGACGCCGGACTATAACTTCTTCCTGCTGCTTTCCGCGTTCTATACGCTCATCGGACTGGTGTCCGGTATCATCGTGGATATCAGCTACGGGTTTATTGACCCGAGGATCAGAATGGGGAGCAAAAAAGTATGAGTGAGAAGCAAACGAACGCCGCTGCCGTTAAGGTACCGCAGGACAAGTTCCGTTTTGTTCCCATGGAAGGCAGGACGCACGATAAAAAACTGGAGACCAAGCCTGTCGGGTATTTCCGGGATGCCATGAACCGCTTCAGGAAGAACAAGGGCTCCGTGGTGGCTGCCTGGATCATCCTGATCCTGGTGCTGTACGCCATCTTTGTCCCGATCTTCTGCGAAACGCCGTATTCGCTCTCCCTGACGGATACCATGTACCTGAATTACACAAAGCTTCCTCCGAAGATCCCGTTCCTTGGGATTGACGGATGCAACGACGTGACCGTGAACAGCGGGAGATACCACTATTACAGGGCGATCGCGGAGGAGACAGGGCTGGAGACGATCCGCGAGGTCTACAGGGCGGACTACAAGGATCCGACAGCAAGCGGAAAATCCACTTTCTACGACCTGAAGGTGGACAACTATACGTCCATGGGGATGCTCTACCTGACGCTGACGGAGGATCAGTTCGAGGATATCCAGAAATGGCAGGACAAGAACGGGATCCAGGTGATCTATCCTGCGATCAAGGACGCCAAGCAGACCGACGCGAACATCTGGTACGACGTGGACAAGAAGGGCCAGCCAAAGCTGGACAAGGAGGGGAACCTGAAGCCGATCTACCGTACGACGACGGTTGAGGATACGGCTTATCACAGCCTCCGGATCGCCGCGGACAATGATCCCGACCATCCGATGGCATACGCCCGGATTGCGGGCACCAGCACAGCAAAGAGCTATATCACCCGCGTCAACAAATACACCTATTTCCAGTACCGGTACGGGTTTGAGCCGGGCTTCATCTTCGGAACCAATGCCCGCGGCATGGACATCTTCACGCGGCTTGCCGCCGGCGCCCGGTTCTCCTTCCTGCTCGCGATCTGCGTATCAGCGATCAACCTGTTCATCGGAACGATCTACGGCGCGATCGAAGGCTATTACGGCGGCACAACGGACCTGATCATGGAACGGATCTCGGACATCCTGGCGGAGATCCCCTTCATCGTGGTAACCGTACTGTTCCAGCTGCACCTTGCGAAGAAGGTCGGCGTGATCGGCGCGCTGCTGTTCGCGTTTGTGCTGACCGGCTGGATCGGGATGGCGTCGCGGGTCCGCATGCAGTTCTACCGTTTCAAGGGACAGGAATATGTCCTGGCTGCGCGCACCCTGGGCGCAAAGGACAGCCGGCTGATGTTCCGCCATATTTTCCCCAATTCCCTGGGCACGATCATTACCGGATCCATCCTGGTGATCCCCGGCGTGATCTTTATGGAGAGCTCCCTGACATACCTGAATATCGTCAACCTGGAATCCTCCACCATGACTTCGGTCGGTACCATGCTGGCAAACGGCAAGGATTACCTGGCAACAGATCCTTACATCATTTTCTTCCCGGCATTGTTCATATCGCTGCTGGAGATCTCCTTCAACCTTTTTGGCAACGGACTCCGGGACGCTTTCAATCCATCGCTGCGAGGTGTTGAATGATGGCAGAGAACAATACAAAGGGGATCGCAGTTCAGGCGCAGGAGTCCCCCCAGACGGAGAAGAAGCTGCAGGTCCATAACCTGCGGATCTCTTTCCGTACTTCCGCGGGCAAGGTCCAGGCAGTCCGGGGGATCAGCTTTGACCTCCAGAAGGGTGAGACGCTGGCGATCGTCGGTGAGAGCGGCTCGGGCAAATCCGTCACGAGCAAGGCAATCCTGGGCATCCAGGCCGGCAACGCCATTACGGAGGAAGGGGAGATCCTGTATAACGGGATGGACCTGCTGAAGATCGGGGAAGACGATTTCTATCATCTCCGCGGGGATAAGCTCGCCATGATCTTCCAGGATCCGCTTTCCAGCCTGAATCCGATCATGCGGATCGGCAAGCAGCTGACGGAAGCTATGCTCCTCAAGAGCAAAGCGCGCCGCAAGGCTTCCCGCAAGGAATTCGGCACATGGATGGGCATCCTGACCAAACGGATGGAAACCGCCGCCCCGGAAAAAAGCGCGGAACTGAAGCGGCAGGCCGACCATCTGAAGCAGCTTGAAAAGAAGAGCGTAAAAAAGGAACAGGCATATCAGGCGGCGCGCAGCTGCGCGGAAGAGGCGGAGGAAGAGTGTGAAAACATTCTTTATCTGATTGAAAAGAAAGCCTGGAAGGATCTTTCTGACGCGGCGAAGGTCCGGGATTTTACAAAGCATGCCATCCATCCGGATGTGCTGACGGAAGAGGAATACAAGCCTGTCCGTGAACGGGTGGAATCACTGACCAGAGGACTGCGGGCGCGCCAGAAGAAAAACGACTTTTCAGAGACTGCTGAGTCCGTGCGCATGATCAGCGAACGCCTGAAGACGGCGCTGGAGAAAGAAAAGCCGGATTATCTCGAACAGACCTGGAAGGAAGCGGGTCACAGCGAATCCCTGGAAGAGGGATTCATGAAAGAATTCAAGGAATATGCAGAGGCGGGGATCCGCGTTTCGGACAGGAAATTCACCCAATACAGGCAGAAGGCTGCCGAAGAGCTGGGGAAAGGGCTTGAGACCCTGAAGGCAGGCGGGCCGGACGCCCTGCTGCCGGAACTGAACCGGATCTGCAAGGCAGTGGATGATTCCATAGACCCCGTGGAACTGGTTAAGGACAGTATGGCCTGTACCTTTACAGGCAACATGAAATACCTTTCCGCCCGGTGGCGGGAAGGGCTGCGCAGCAACGACCGCAAGGAAAAGAAATACCAGCGGGAAAAAGCGCGCGCGGAAAAACGGGCGGCCCGCGGCAAAGCCTGGACTGTTCCCGCACCGACGGTCATCGATCTGGACACGGTGTCTTCCAACATGGAACGGGTCATCTCCGGACTGAAGGAGCACTACGAAGAACGGATCGCGGCAGAGGGCACAGAGGATAAGGCCCGGAAGACGGAACTGGTGATCAGGAACATCGAGGAAAAAGCAGCCGGAATGGCGGCAAGGATGGACAAATGGACGGCCCGGAACAAGGCGCTGAAACTGATGGAGGAGGTCGGTATCTCCGAGCCCCGGGTGCGTTACCGTCAGTATCCGTTTGAGTTTTCAGGCGGTATGCGCCAGCGCATCGTCATCGCCATTGCCCTGGCGGCAGATCCGGACATCCTGATCTGCGATGAGCCGACGACTGCGCTGGATGTGACGATCCAGGCGCAGATCCTTGAGCTGATCAACCGGCTGAAGGAGAAGCGCAACCTGTCCATTATCTTTATCACACACGACCTGGGCGTAGTCGCCAATATGGCGGACCGTATCGCGGTGATGTATGCCGGCAAGATCGTGGAATACGGCACTTCAGAGGAGATCTTCTACGCTCCGGCGCATCCTTACACCTGGGCCCTGCTGTCTTCCATGCCTGACCTGGACACGAAGGAAAAGCTGGAAGCGATCCCGGGTACGCCCCCGAACATGATCTATCCTCCCAAGGGCGACGCGTTCGCGGAACGGAACCGGTATGCCATGGAGATCGACTTTGAAGAGGAACCGCCTGTATTCCAGGTTTCCGAGACGCACTGGGCAGCCACCTGGCTGCTGCATCCGGATGCGCCGAAAGTGGACCCGCCGGCTGCAGTAACGGAACGGATCCGGAAGATGAAAGCCCGGACAGCGGAGGTGAGCGGAATTGAGTGAACCGTTGCTGAGAGTGGAGCATCTGTGCCAGTATTTCGGGCCCAACAAGGCAGTGGACGACGTCAGCTTTGAAATCAACAAGGGCGAGGTTTTCGGGCTGGTCGGCGAATCTGGCTGCGGGAAGACCACAACAGGGCGCTCCATTATCAAACTGTACAATATCACATCCGGAAGCATCTATTTCAAGGGAAAACGAATCGCTGCCGGAACAAAGTCCTATAAGGACAGAATCAGCGAGGCGCGGAAGGAAATCGCAGGCGCTTCCCCGGAACGCCGCCGCGAACTGGAGACGGAGATTGCCAGATTACGGGAGGAGATCCGCAAGGCCCGCCGGGATCATGAACAGTGCGACAAACTGTATAAGAATGAACTGGTGAGGGAAGTCAGGGAAAAGTTCGAGCCGCTTCTGGGAAAAACAACCGGGGAGAAACGGAAACAGACTGCAAAAGAATACAGAAAGGCGCTTCGCATCGCCAAAAAACAGCGCTATGTCACGAAGATCCAAATGATTTTCCAGGATCCCATCGCGTCGCTGGATCCCCGTATGACAGTCATGGACACCATTGCGGAAGGCCTGGTGATCCGCGGGGAAAAAGACAAGGCGGTCCTTGAGCAAAAAGTATACGATATTCTGGAACGTGTAGGCCTGGTCCGGGAACATGCAAACCGGTATCCGCATGAGTTTTCAGGCGGACAGCGTCAGCGCATCGGCGTGGCGCGGGCCGTGGTCATGGAACCGGAGCTGATTATTGCCGACGAACCGGTTTCCGCGCTCGACGTTTCCATACAGGCCCAGGTGATCAATCTGCTGAACGAGCTGCGCCGGGATTTCGGCCTGACGTTTCTGTTCATTGCGCATGACCTGTCCGTAGTCAAGTATTTTTCGGACCGGATCGGCGTCATGTATTACGGCCATATGGTGGAGCTCGCCACCTCTGACGAACTGTTTGCCCATCCGCTCCATCCCTATACCCAGTCGCTGCTGAGCGCCATCCCGCTGCCGGATCCGCTGATGGAGAAAAAAAGGAAACGGCTGAAATACGATCCGCTGTCCGCTCACAATTACGGGAACGAAATGCCCGAGATGCGGGAGGTCTGCCCGGGTCATTTTGTCCGCTGCAGTATGGAAGAGTTCGGACGCTACAGGCAGCAGCTCGGGCTGGGAACCTCTGATGAAGAATAAAGGAACAAATCCGCGCAGAAAACGCCTGATCCTGTGCGGCTCCGCGGCGGCTGCCGGTATGCTGATCGCCTGGGGTGCAGCCGCGGCCAGAGGGCTGAGGCCCGGCGTCGGGACGGCGATGGCGCTGCGTTACTGGAGTGACGGCTGTTTCGTTTCAGCGGTTTTGATCGGCGGAATCGGCGCGCTGACATGGATTTCCACAACGGGAATATTTGATATATTCAAATACGGTTTTTCCTGTGTGGTCGTTCTGTTTACGCCCTTCAGGAAACCGAAGGATCAGCTCTCTTTCTATGATTATAAAACCCTTCAGGCAGAGAAAAGAAAGCCGGCAAGGTTTGAACTGCTTGCCGTCGGCGCGCTTTTCCTGATCCTGTCCGTTATTCTCCTGGCGGCGTATACGCACATCGGCGGACCGCAGGGATAACAGGATACGATTCGGGAAAAACATGCTTTCCGGCAAAAACGCGGAGGAAAAACGATGAATATCAAAATCATTGTCCTGGCCGTCCTGACGGCCATCTATCTTTATGAAACGGCGCTCCACCTGATCCGGATGCGTTCTGCCGGCAACCCGGTTCCGGAGAACGTGGCGGACGTATACGATCCGGAAACCTACCGGAAATGGAAACAGTATCACGGCGAAAAATCGAGGCACGCGCTGATCACGACCACCGTGTCGTGGATCATCGGCATGCTGCTGATGGCGCTGAACGTGTATGCGGCGTTCGCCGGCCTGTTCCCGAAGACACCGTATCTGCAGATGGCGGCGGTGCTCCTGCTGTCCGCGCTGGCGGAACTGCTGATGATCCCCTTTGCATATTACGATACCATGCATATTGAGGAAAAATACGGGTTCAACCGCTCCAGCAAAAAAACCTTCTGGGCGGACCAGCTGAAGTCCTTTGTGATCAGCCTGATCCTGATGATTGCCGTCGGCAGCCTGCTGATCCTGATCCACCAGGCGCTGGGGGACTGGATGATTGTTGCTTTCGCCGCCGCGATGATGCTGTTTGTCCTGCTGTTTGTTTTCCTTTATCCGGTATTCAGCAAAATTTTCAACAAGTTTACTCCCCTGGAAGACGGCGAACTGAAGGATCGGCTGACAGCGCTGCTGGAAAAGCACGGTTACCATGTCCGGGCGATCCAGGTGATGGACGCCTCCCGCAGAACGACCAAGTCCAACGCCTATTTCACGGGATTCGGCAAAATGAAAACCATTGTGCTGTATGATACGCTGGTAAACCGGATGACGCCGGACGAGATCTGCGCGGTGTTTGCCCATGAACTGGGGCACGGGCTGCATCATGACACGCTGAGGAATCAGTGCCTGACCTTCCTGCAGATGCTAATCATCGGCGTGCTGGCCTGGCTGACGCTGCGCAGCACGGAGATCTATCCGCCCTTCGGGTTTGACGGCGTGAATTACGGTTTTGCCATGATCCTGATTATGAGCGCGGAATTTGCCCTGATCGCGCCGCTTTTCAGCCTGCCGGTCAACTGGTTTTCCCGGAAAGCCGAATACCGTGCTGACGGGCAGGCGGTGAAGGAAGGATACGGAGAGGCGCTGACAGAGGGGCTGAAGAAACTGTCGAGGGATAATCTTTCCGACCTGTCGCCCAGTCCGCTGCTGGTGAAACTGGAATATTCCCATCCCACGCTCAGCCAGCGGATCGACGCCATTGAAAAACTGCAAAACGGACAGAAGACCACAAACTGAGGGAATGCCATGATTATCACAATCCTGTTGCAGGCGGCCCTGTGGATCTGGTTTCTCGGCTGCACAACGACATACCGCATCGGGAAATACCTGCTGGTGGAGGGAATGGGCGCCAAAAGCGCCGAGTTCACCGTGCTGTGCCTGTACAGCCTGGCACTGGCGGCGTTCCATTGCCTTCAGCCTGCCGGGAAATGGATCCTTCTGGGCGTCCTGCTGCTCTGGTTTGCCGTACAGTTCATGTGCCATTGGTACTTCACGATCTTCGGGGCAAGCGAACGGAAACTGAAGGGATATAACGAGTGCTTCCGGGACGCGGTCCGGATTTTCCCCATGAGCGACAAACGCCTGGTGCCAGACCTGTACCATATTGTGCTGCACCTGCTGATCCTGCTGAACATCATCGCATGCCTCAGGGCATGAAAAAGCCCCCCGTGGAACAGAAAGGAGACCGACTGTCATGAAGTTTTCCGAAATGCCTTACAAAAGGCCCGATCCCGAAACGATTATCGCGGAAAGCAAGGCTGCGACCGAACGGCTGAAAGACGCCAAAAACTATGAGGAAGCCCGGGCTGTATTCCTGGAAAGGGAAGAGCGGTCAAAGGCCGTCGGCACGATGGCTTCGCTGGCGTATGTCCGCCAGTCAATCGATACGCGCGACGAATTTTACAGCAAGGAAAAGGAGTTCTGGGACGAATTCGGGCCCGAGCTGGAAGAATACGAACAGGCCTGGCTGGAATCGATGCTCAGTTCGCCGTTCCGCAAGGACTTTGAAAATGAGTACGGCGACCTGATGTTCGTGAACGCCGAAATCCAGCGGAAGACCTTTTCTCCCGAAATCATTCCCGACATGCAGAAGGAAAACGAACTGGTCAGGGAGTATGACGACCTGATTGCTTCGGCACAGATTCCGTTCGAGGGCGGCGTCTATACGCTGTCCCAGCTGACTCCGTTCCGGACCGACGCGGACGACGCGCGCCGGCTTGCCGCCTGGAAGGCCGACGGCAAATGGTATAAGGAGAACCAGGAACAGCTCGACAGGATCTATGACGAGCTTGTCCGCCTGCGCGACGCGATGGGGAAAAAGCTCGGATACGGCGGCTATACCCGGCTTGGTTACTACCGGATGGGGCGCAACTGCTATACGAAGGACGACGTGGAAAAGTTCCGCGCGGCCGTACAGAAGTATCTTGTTCCGGTGGCTGATTCAATCAGGAGGGAGCAGGCCAGGCGGCTCGGAGCCACGTACCCGCTTTCATTCGCCGACGCCGCACTGGTGTTCAGGAGCGGCAATCCGCGGCCTGTCGGAACGCCGGACGACATCCTGGCGCAGGGGAAAAAGTTTTATGACGAGCTTTCGCCCGAAACCAGCGAGTTTTTCCGTACGATGCTGGATGAGGAACTCCTGGACGTGCTTTCCACAGAGGGAAAACAGGCGGGCGGTTACTGCATCTCCCTTGAGCAGTATGAGCGTCCGTTCATCTTTGCCAATTTCAACGGTACCCAGCACGACGTCGAGGTCGTTACCCATGAGGCGGGCCATGCTTTTGCCTACTGGATGAACCGCAAACGTATCCCGACCGAGTATGCGGATCCGAGCATGGAAGCATGCGAAGTGCACTCGATGAGCATGGAGTTCTTCGGATGGAAGAACGCGGAGGGATTCTTCGGTGCCGACGCCGGGAAGTTTGTTTACAGCCATCTTGCCGACGCGATTACGTTTATTCCTTACGGCACCATGGTGGATCATTTCCAGCACATCGTCTATGAGAAGCCGGAAATGACGCCCGCAGAACGCCACGCGGAGTGGAAACGGCTGCTCGGGATTTATATGCCGTGGATGAAACTGGACGGGGAGATCCCCTTCTACAGCGAGGGCGAAGGGTGGCAGCGCCAGCTGCATATTTACGGAATGCCGTTCTACTATATCGATTACTGCCTGGCACAGACGGTTGCCCTGGAGATCTGGGCAATGATCCGGAAGGATCCGGAAGAAGCATGGAAGCATTATATGGCCTATACCAGACAGGGCGGAAGCCGTACGTTCACCGAGCTCCTGAAAAACGCGGACCTCAGGACTCCCTTCGACGAGGAGTGCCTGAAAGAGGTCTGCGAAACCGCCACCGGATGGCTTCAGCAGTTTGACCTGACCGGGATCGAATAATTTTTATCAGAAAGTGCTTGACCTTGCACTTAACTGCAATGCTATCTTCCCGGTGAGGAGGCAGAGATATGATCACGATCCAGGGATTCGCAAAGCTTTGCGGATGCAACACCCAGACGCTGCGGTACTACGACCGCATCGGCCTTCTGGCGCCGGCAAAGGTCGATGAATGGACAGGTTACAGGTACTACGAAGAGGAGCAGGCGCTGCAGTTTGTGAAGATCAAGAACCTGCAGCAGGCGGATTTCTCCATTGAGGAAATCAAGGTTCTTCTTCCGGGGGATGACGATCTCCTGATGGAAGCGTTCGAGCGGAAAATCAGAGCGCAGAAGCAGAAGCTGGAAACGATCCGGAAAATACAAAGATCGTATCTCGAAGAAGCAATGGAAATGCGGAATATGATCGATGAATACATGGACTTTGTGGAAGGCCGGATGGCAAACCCGGAACTGTGGGAGGAACTGGGACTGAACGCGGAGCAGGAGGCGGAGGCCAGGACGGCCGTGCATGACATGCTTGCGGACTGGATGGCCCAGTGCAGAAGTGCAAGCAAAGAGATTGCGCAGAACATGGACAGCAGGGATCTCGGCGTGATGAAGGAAGTCATGGAAACCCTGAAGGACGGCAATCCGGAAAAGAAGGGTCTGATCCTTTCGGCCGCCGGCGGGGAAGCGGAAAACGAAACAGACATTCCCGCGGATGCGCAGGCAGTGTTTGAGCGCAGCGGCTGGGAACATGTCAGCGAGTGGATCGGGGAAATCCCGGATGTACTGGGCAGCGGGAAACAGAATTTCTTCCGGTTCGAGGTCCGTGAGGACAGCCCGGCCGGTGATCCCGGATTCCCGACGCTGATGCTGGCTGTGATGGCGATCCGGTATAATGCCATGAACGGCGGCATGACCTGCAGGATCAACGCGAGCAGCGACGGAAAAAACCACTTTATCCTGATGCAGAAATAATGAAAAACCATCTATGAAAAAACTATTGAAAGCACCCGGCTCAAAACAGCCGGGTGCTCTTGATTTATCACGCCGGATATGATTCATTCTTACCCTGCCTGTATCCTGCGACCGCTGTTATCAAAGTTTCTTCGAATCTTTGACAGTTGATCAACAATTCAGGATCCGGGTTCAGAATAATCTGCTGCCATGAGTCATATCCCATTGCAACAATCTTCGGTTTCACAGCGTTTACTGATCTCGTTCGACATGATGTTTTCGATACTTCCGGATAAAACAATACAGAAACACACAGACGGGTCATCAGAAGGAATGGACGGGCTGCCCGGCGGCCTCCTCATGCTTTCCGCAGGCCTTCATGACCAGGGGCCATCCGGCAATGATATACATGAAGATGATGAAGTTCTGGACAAACGCGCCCCAATGCAAACCGAGCAGATCCTTCAGCGGGCTGCCGATGGATTCAACCAGGAAGAACAGCAGGACGGCGCCAACCGCGCCGGCGGCCAGGTTACGCTTGGAGAATACCGGTTTGAACCGGATCCATTTCTTTTCGATAAACCGGGCGGCGCAGAAAGCGATCAGCTTGCCGACATCGCCGAACCCGTCTTTCATCATCTTCTGCGGATCCACCAGAAGCTGTCCGTCCACATAATCCATCGGATAGACTTTCAGGGAAAAATAAACCAGCGCCGCGATTCCGAACATGATTCCGCCGGCCAGGAACCAGTTTTCCTTTTCGGGATGCTTATCCAGGTAACGGAACAGAACAGCCATGCCCCACAGAACCAGCCCGCCCACCGCCAGGCCTGCCAGAACATCCTGGGGCGTATGAACCCCAAGATAATTCCGGGAGAATGCTGTCAGGCAGAGGCAGACCAGACACAGTACGGAGATCCAGCGGATCTTCTTCCAGGTGCTGACCGCCAGTCCCCCGTAAATCGGAGCGGCGGTCATTGTATGGCCGCTGGGAAAGGAATAACCGGTGGCTGTCCTGATCGCGTCCCCGGCAGGAAGTACCCGGCTGTCCCGGATCCACGGACGGTAAATGCAGCAGCTCAGTTTGATTACGGCGTTGACGGCCACGCTGGCGGTAAACGAACCGATCGTATACAGTCCCACACGTTTATCAACGCACCAGTAGATGATGGCCGGAACGATTACCAGGTAGGTGACCGCAAACAGGGAAAGCATCTCCATAAACGGCGTGATTGCATTGCTGATTCCGTTCCGGAAATCCTGAAGAAGAAGCAGATAATCTATATCCATCAGATGACCCCGCTTTCATTTTTTTGCACGTTCCTTGCTTTGCAGTATACCATGTCCGGGAACAAAGTGAAAGATCCTGCCGGCAACAATACGCCGGCTTTGAACGAAACGCTTGATTTCCCGGGGAAGATATGATACATTCTTACCCTGCTTGTATCCTGCAATCGCTGTTACCAAAGTTTCTTCGAAACTTTGACAGTCGCTCAACAATTCAGGATCCAGATTCAGAATAATCCGCTGCAAGGAAAGACTCCTGACCGAATTCAGGATATCACCCGGAGGATTTTTCATGAGCTATATTTCCGTTGACCATCTTTGCAAAACCTTTACTGTCCGCAAAAAGCGGGAAAAGGGTTCCTTTTTCCGTGAAAAGGAAACGGTACACGCGCTGAAAGACGTGTCCTTTGAGATTGAGAAAGGGGAACTGGTCGGTTATATCGGCCCGAACGGCGCCGGAAAGTCCACCACGGTCAAGATCCTCTCGGGCATCCTGGTGCCGGAGAGCGGAAATGTGACTGTCGGAGGGCTGACGCCCTGGACGGACCGGAAAGCGCATGTGCGCCGCGTCGGCGTGGTGTTCGGCCAGCGAACACAGCTGTGGTGGGATGTGCCGCTGCTGGACAGCTATTCCCTTCTGAAGGATATCTACCGGGTGCCGGAGGACGCGTACCGGAAACGGCTGGACGAGCTGACGGAGGCGCTGCAGCTGGGAGACCTGCTGCGGACGCCGCTGCGGCTGCTGAGCCTGGGCCAGCGGATGCGGGCGGAGTTGTGCGGAAGCCTGCTCCACAGCCCGGAACTGCTGTTTCTGGACGAGCCGACCATCGGCCTGGACGCAGTGAGCAAGCTGGCACTAAGGGATTTCCTGCAGTGGGAGAACCGGGAAAAGGGCACCACGATCCTGCTGACCACCCACGACATGGAGGATATCGCCGCCCTGTGCAGCCGGGTGATGGTGCTGGGGCACGGAGAAAAACTGTATGACGGCGGGCTGCAGGAGATGCTGTTGAAGTACGACACGAAGCGAACTGTGCAGGTGGAGGAACACCGGAATATCGATCATGTGATTGCCGACATGTACCGGGACCTGGGGCTGTAATGCACAATGTATAATGCACAATGCACAATGATATGGTGAGCTGATGAAAGCATACTTATCAATCTTCAGGATGCGGAGGAGAATGGAGACCCAGTACCGGGGCGCGGTGCTGGGCGGCCTGATCTGCCAGTTTTTCTTCGGGATTGTGCTGGTGGCAATCTACCGGGCGTTGTATGCCGGAAAGCCGCAGGCGATGCCGCTGAGCCATGTGACGACCTATGTGTGGCTGCAGCAGGCTTTCTTCCGGATGCTAGTGGCAACGGATCCGGAACTGCTGGATAAGATCCGCAGCGGCGCCATTGCCTACGACTTGTGCCGGCCGCTGCATCTGTACGGGTATTATTACGCCCGGATCCTGGCACAGAAGCTGACCGGAAGCGTCCTGCGGGCGCTGCCCATGCTTGTGTTTGCCGCGCTGCTGCCTGAAGGCTGGGGACTCTGCCTGCCCGCGTCCGTTCCCGCACTGCTGCTTGCGCTCCTCGGGCTGATCCTGGGCTTGTTCTGCGTTTCTGCGCTGGAAAACATTACCATGGCGTTTACCATGCGGACGCTGGATCCCCGGGGGATGCAGGGAATGCTGAACCTGCTGATGATGACGCTTGCCGGCAATATCCTGCCGCTGACGCTGTTTCCGGACAGCTGGCAGCGGGTGATTACTCTGCTGCCCTACGCGCAGCTGCTGGATACGCCGATCCGGCTGTATACAGGCGAGTATACCCTGAGCCGGGCGCCGGAGGCGCTGTTGATCCAGATTGCCTGGACGCTGCTGCTGGTCCTGGCCGGGTGCGCGTTCTGGCGAGCGAACCAGCGGAAACTGATTATCCAGGGAGGCTGAGAAGATGAACACACTTCGTCTGTATGGCCGGTCCATGGCGATTCTGATCAAGAGCCAGCTGCAGTATCCGCTTTCCTTTCTGATGCAGACAGTTGCCCAGCTGGTGATGGAAGGCGGGGAGATGCTGGCGCTGATCCTGCTGATTGACCGGTTTGACCGGCTGAACCAGTGGGAAGCGGGAGATCTGTATTTCTTTTTCGGCCTGATGTCGGTTTCCTTCTACCTGACGGAGATCTTTGGCCGGGGCGTTACCGGCAATTTCCCGTATATGGTGCGTACCGGACAGCTGGATACAGTCCTGCTGCGTCCGAGGGGCGTGCTGACGCAGGTGCTGTGCAGCGCGGCGGATCCGCGGCGGATCACCTGTATCGCGGTCGGCACCGTGAGCCTAGTGATCGGCAGCAATCTTTCTCAGATTGACTGGACGCTTCCGAAGATCCTACTGTTCGCGGAATCGATCTTTTTCAGCTTCTGGCTGATCCTGGGCCTGTTTATGATTGAGGCGATCCTGTGCATCCACAGCGTGAAGTCTGTGGAACTGGCCAATACGCTGACCTACGGCGGACGCAGCGCCTGCGAGTATCCCAGTGACATCTATCCCCGGCCGCTGCGGATCCTGTTCACGGTGATCGCTCCCTTTGCGCTGGTCATGCATGTGCCAGCTTCGGCAATCCTGGGCAAGCCCCTGTACGGCTGGCCGATGTGGACCGCATTTGTGACGCCGCTGTCCGGGCTGGCGCTGTTCGGGATCATGTACCTGCTGTTCCGGAAAGCGATGAGATTCTATCGGTCAACGGGGAGCTGAGTCCGGAAAAACCTGTTGCCAGAGCGGGTAAAAAACGGTATAATATCCGCAGACATTTCTGCGACCGAATAAAGCATTAAGGAGGAAACCCCATGCTTCAGGATATTCTGGACACCGCGAAAGAAAAAATGAAGAAATCCTGCGAGGTTTACGAGCGGGATATGATGGGCCTGCGCGCGGGCCGCGCCAATCCAAAGCTGCTGGACCGGATCATGGTTGATTACTACGGAACGCCGACCCCCATCCCCCAGATCGGCAATATTTCCTCTCCGGAACCCCGGCTGCTGGTCATTGCTCCCTGGGAAGCGAAGATGATTCCCCAGGTGGAGAAGGCCATCCAGAAGAGCGACCTGGGCCTGAATCCGTCCAACGACGGCAAGATTATCCGCCTGGTATTCCCCGAACTGAACGAGGAACGCCGCCGGGACCTGACCAAGGTTGCCTCCAAGGGCGCGGAAGAAACGAAGGTTGCCATCCGCTCCATCCGCCGCGACGCGATTGAGCAGATCAAGAAGCTGAAGAAGAACAGCGAAATCACCGAAGACGACCAGCGGGACGCCGAAGAGGACATGCAGAAGCTGACCGACAAGGCCGTCAAGGAAGTGGACGAGATCTACGCCAAGAAAGAAAAAGAGATCATGGAAGTCTGACGGAGCATTCCGTTCCGAAACCCGCCGGGAGGCGGGTTTTTCATTTGGCGGCACGCGATTTTCCATGACAGAAACCACAAGATATGGTATAATGTTATGTCAATCGCAAGGCGGGAAAACGGCCGCCGCGGGGCGGAATTTGCGGGATTATGAAAGGGAAACGGAATGAAGCTGAAGACGGCACTGTCCCTGGCTTTGAAGAAGCCGCCGCGGACATCGGACGAGTTTGAAAAACTGCCGAAGCATGTGGCCATTATTATGGACGGAAACGGCCGCTGGGCAAAGAAACATAAGCTGAGCGTGTCCCGCGGCCACCGGCAGGGAACGGAAACCCTGCGGGAGATTATCCGCCATACGGACGACCTGGGCATCGGCGCGCTGAGCCTGTACGCCTTCTCAACGGAGAACTGGAGCCGGTCGGAAGAGGAAGTGGGCGCGCTGATGCAGCTGATCCTGGACTTCTTCGCTTCCGAGATCGATGAGCTGGATGCGAAAAACGTACGGATCCTGATCCTGGGCGACAAGGGCGGCCTGCCGGAAAAACAGCGGGAGACGCTGATTGAGGCGGAGAACCGAACCCGGAAGAACACCGGCCTGCGGCTGAACATTGCCGTGAATTACGGCGGGAAGGCGGAACTGGTCCGGGCGGCAAAAGAGATCGCCACGCTGGTGCGGAACGGGACGATGAAGGAAGAGGAGATCAGTGAGCAGACGATCTCCGACCACCTGTACACCCGGGGCCAGCCGGACGTGGACCTGCTGATCCGGACGAGCGGGGAACAGCGCTTGAGCAATTTCATGCTGTACCAGAACGCCTACGCGGAGTTCCTTTTCCCGACGGTCCTGTGGCCGGATTTTACAGTACATGATTACGACGACGCGCTGGAGGCGTTTGCGCACAGGCAGCGGCGCTTTGGAGGAAGATAACGATGAAACAAAGACTGATTACGGGACTGGCACTGACCGCCTTCCTGGCGATCAATCTCTGGGCGCCGAACTGGTGCATGGCGCTGGCGACCCTGATCTGCGTCAGCTTCGCAGTATGGGAAGAATACCATGCCCTGGTAACTGCGGGGCACCGGGTGGTTTCCTGGCCGACCTGGGTGATTATGATCACGTCTGTGCCGCTGACGATCCTCTTCGGAGAGAAAGTCATTGTGCCGTTGCTGGCGGCTGCCCTTTTCTTCATGGTAACACAGATTCTTTTCCGCACGGAACCGGAACTGACAGACCTGAGCATGAGCGCGCTGCCGCTGCTGACAGTGGCCCTGCCGGGCCTGAGCCTGGTGGCGCTGAGCCTGCTTCCCGGGCAGAAGGCAGTGGAAGTCGTGCTGCTGTGCCTGACGTTCAGCGTGCCGCTGCTGGGGGATGTGTTCGCACTGTATGCCGGCAGCGCGATCGGCGGGCCGAAATTCTGCCCGGCGGTCAGCCCGAAAAAGACGATCGCCGGGAGCATCGGCGGACTGGTGGGCAGCATGGCCGCGGCGATGGCGGTGTTCGGACTGAGCCATGTATTCTGCGACGCGCCAACGCTGGCAAAACTGCCGGTGTGGTGGCATTACCTGCTGCTGGGCCTTTTCGGCGGGATCGCCGGACAGATCGGCGACCTGTTTGCCAGCCTGGTAAAACGCCACAGCGGGATCAAGGATTTTTCCAACCTGTTCCCGGGACACGGCGGCATGCTGGACCGGCTGGACAGCGTACTGTTCATGGCGGTGCTGATGTACTGCTATCTGCTGTTTTTCCGTACGCCGATGATGACGCCTGTCGGCTGACCGACTGATTCAGGAAGAGGACCAGATGAGAAAGATCGCGATATTGGGATCAACGGGATCCATCGGAACGCAGGCGCTGGATCTGTGCCGGCGGCATCCGGACCGGTATCAGGTGACTGCCCTGACAGCCCGGGGAAGCCGGGAGAAGCTCTTTGAGCAGGTGCGGGAATTCCGGCCGGAAGTCGCGGGACTGACGGAAGGGCTTGATCCGGCAGAGATCCCGGAGGACCTGAAGTTCTGCCGGTTTATCTCCGGGAAGGAAGCCCTGCACGCCGCGGCCGCGGAAACGGACGCGGAGATGGTGCTGGTCAGCATCGTGGGCATTGCCGGACTGCAGGGCGTTATGGACGCGCTGGCGGCCGGAAAGCAGGTGCTGCTGGCCAACAAGGAAGCGCTTGTGACCGGCGGGCACCTGGTGACGGAGATGGCCCGGAAAGCAGGGAAACCGCTGCTGCCGGTGGACAGCGAACACAGCGCGATCTTCCAGTGCCTGCAGGCCGCGGGAGAGAACAAACCGGAGAAGATCCTGCTGACTGCTTCGGGCGGACCGTTCCGGACCTGGGAAAAGGAACGGATTGAGAAGGCGACGAAGGCGGAAGCCCTGAAGCATCCCAACTGGAACATGGGCGCGAAGATCACTGTTGACAGCGCGAGCATGTTCAACAAAGGCCTGGAGATCATGGAAGCCCGGTGGCTGTTCGACATGACTGAGGACCGGATCGAAGTTGTGGTCCATCCCCAGAGCATCGTGCACAGCGCGGTCGTGTTCAAAGACGGCGCCGTACTGGCCCAGCTCGGGGAGCCGGACATGCGGGTTCCGATCGGATACGCGATGGCTTACCCGGAGCGGATTGAAACAGGCGTTCCGGCGCCGGACCTGTTTGCGCTGGGCAGCCTGACGTTTGAAAAACCGGACGAGGGAAAGTTCCCGGCCCTGCGCCTGGCCCGGGAGTGCCTGCGCGCCGGCGGCGCGGCATGCACCGTATTCAACGGCGCAAATGAGGAAGCGGTCGCTGCCTTCCTGCGGGAAGAGATCCCCTTCGGGGAGATCGCCGCCAGGGTGGAACGGGCGCTGGACAAACTGGCAGGGCTGCCCGCAGACTGCATTGAGGACATCTACAGGGCCGATCGGCTCGCCAGGGCGAGCGTGACCGGCAATGAATAATGAACAGTGAACAATGAATAACTGTTGCTGTCACAGAGGAGAAATTATTAAACGTGTATATCATACTGGCGATCCTGTTACTGGCTATCCTGATTACCGTACACGAATTCGGGCATTTCCTGGCTGCCCGGGCGATGAAAATCGAGGTCCGGGAGTTCGCGGTCGGCATGGGCCCGAAACTGGTGGGATGGAAGAGTAAAAAGTACGAAACAGACTTCAGCATCCGGGCAATTCCGCTGGGCGGCTTCTGCGCCTTCTACGGTGAGGACGACACCAAGGGGATCTCAAAGGACGATCCGCGGGCGTTTCCGAAACAGAACGTCTGGAAACGGCTTTTTGTGATCCTGATGGGCCCGATGATGAACTTTGTGCTGGCCTTTGTGCTGGCTACGGTCTTTTTCTGGGCCAGCGGCGTCAGCACGGTGACGGGGGTCGATCCCTATATCGCCGAGGTGATGGCGGCCGGTCCGGCCTATTCCGCCGGTATGCAGGCAGGGGACAGGGTGACGGAAATCAACGGCAGGGATATGATGGACGGCACCATGGAAACGCTGCTTGATACGATCGCCAACTGGAAAGAGGGCGACGCTCCGCTGCGGATGACAATCCGCCGGGGAGAGGAGACCTTCGAAACAGAGATGACGCCGGTCTGGGACGAGGCCGAGAAGAAGATGCGGATCGGCGTGACCATCGGCGGCGTGTACCGGACGGAGACGCAGCCGGAAACGTTCCTGGGCGGGTTTGAGCATTCCTGGGAATGGTGCGTGGGCGCTTCGGGAGCGATCCTCGGCGCGCTGAAGGACCTGGTGACGACCGGAAAAGGCCTGGACCAGACGTCGGGCCCGGTGGGCATCGTCAGCCTGGTTTCCACGGAGGTGCAGGAAGGCGGACTGAGCGCGTATGTGCAGCTGCTGGTGCTGATCTCCATCAACCTGGGACTGATGAACCTGCTGCCGATTCCGGGGCTGGACGGCAGCCGGCTGGTGTTCGGGATTGTGGAGGTCATCCGGCGCAAGCCCGTGCCGCCGGAAAAGGAAGCGATGGTGCATCTGGTCGGCATGGTGTTCCTTTTCGGGCTCATGATATTCTTTACGTTCAAGGACATCATGAGGCTGTTTGGATAATTCATAATTCATAATTGTTGGATTTAACCGGAGGATTATATGACCAGGACAGTCAAAGTCGGAGATTTGCAGCTGGGCGGCGGGAATCCGGTGCTGGTACAGAGCATGACGAACACGGATACCCGGGACGCGGAAGCGACGCTGAAACAGATCTGCGCGCTGCACGACGCGGGCTGCGATATTGTGCGGGTCAGCGTGTATGACGAAGCCTGCGCCGAGGCGGTGAAGACGCTGGCGGCGAAAAGCCCTGTGCCGCTGGTGGCGGATATCCATTTTGACTATAAGCTGGCGATCCGCTCCGCGGAGAACGGTATCGCGAAACTGCGGATCAATCCCGGCAACATCGGCGGGGAGGCCCGGGTGCGGGAACTGGCCGACTGCGCGAAGGCGCACGGGATTCCGATCCGGATCGGCGTGAACAGCGGATCCGCGGAAAAGGACCTGCTGGCGAAGTACGGCGGACCGACTGCGGAATGCCTGGTGGAGAGTGCACTGGGGCATGCGCGGATGCTGGAAAAGGCCGGATTTGAGGACATCGTGCTGAGCATGAAGTCCAGCGACGTGAAGCTGACCATCGACGCCTACCGGCTGGCGCATGAACGCTGCGATTATCCCCTGCACCTGGGCGTGACCGAAGCAGGCCTGCCGGGACAGGGCACGGTGAAGAGCGCGATCGGCATCGGCGCGCTGCTGGCGGACGGCATCGGCGATACGATCCGGGTCAGCCTGAGCGGGGATCCGCTGCCGGAGGCGAAGGCAGCCTGGGATATCCTGCGGGCGCTGAACCTGCGGACACGGGGCGTCCAGCTGATCGCCTGCCCGACCTGCGGACGGACCTGCATTCCGGTGGAGCAGATTGCCCGGCGGGTGGAAGCGGAGCTGTCCGACGTGACGGTGCCGCTGAAGGTCGCGGTCATGGGCTGCATTGTGAACGGCCTGGGAGAAGGCCGGGAAGCGGACGTGGGCATCGCCGGCGGAAAGGACGGCGGCGCGCTGTTCGTGAAGGGACAGGAACCGCGGAAGGTCCGGGGCGACCTGGCGGAGATCCTGATTGCCGAAGTGAAAAAGATGATCAAAGGATAATCGATGAGCTACGAAGATCTGATGGCGCGGATTGCGCGGGATATCCCGGAACTGGCAGGCAAACTGTCCGCTCCGCGGGTGACTTATGTCAAATCTTCCAGAAAAACCTATATCACATTCAACAGTTCCGTGCTGGCGGGAGAGAAACAGTTCCTGAAACTGGAAGCCATCCTGCGGGAGATGTTTCCCGGCCGTCCGCTGGCGGTCCGGATCACGTCTCCCGGCCTGAAGGCGGACTTCCTGGAGGATCCGTCTCCCTACCGCGGGGTGCTGGACGATTTCCTGCGCCGGAATTATCCGATGGCGCGCGGATGGATCGGCCGGATCGGCTGGCAGATGGAAAAGAACCAGCTGACGGACACGACGGAACTGGCCGGCGAGGACAAGGACGGCCTGCTGACGCTGGTGTTCCCGGACGAGATCAGCCTGCGGGTGATGCACCAGAGCGACGTGGGGATGCGGCTTGCAACAGCCATCTATGATATCTTCGCCGCAAAGGTCCGGGTGGAGATGACCGTGGAAGGCACCCGCGAGGAGCGCCTGCGCCGGATGAAGGAAGAACGCCGGGACGCCATGCTGGTCGTGACCGCCAAAGAGATGGCGGAACGGTACGGAACCGGGATCAGCATTCCCAAAGAGGACGAAGCGGGGAAACCCGCCGGGGAAAAGAAACCGGCAAAACCCCGGAAAGAGACGTCCGGGAAACAGAAAGAGAAGGGCGCGGCGGCCGAGGAGCCGGCATCGCCTGTCGGAAAACCGATCCTTGGCAGGAGCATTGCGGACCGGCCGGTGGAGATCCGGGAGCTGACCGGCGAGAGCGGCCTGGTGGTGGTCCAGGGCGAGGTCTTCCATCTGGAACAGAAGGAACTGAAGGGTGGCGAAACGCTGCTGGTAACCTTCGCGGTAACCGACGGAACCAGCTCCGTGCTGTGCAAAATCTTTTTCCGTTACCGCAGCCGCTTCATGAAGAAGGAAGAGGCGGAATCGGCACCGATCACCGACGATGAACGCGCGGCGGTGATGGACAAGGCGAACCGGATCAAAGACGGCATGTGCGTCCGCGTCCGGGGCGAATGCATGTTTGACAGCTACGCCAGGGACCTGAGCATTACCGTGCGGGACCTGGTGGAAACAGAAAAAGAGGAGCGGGAAGACACCGCCGAAGAGAAGCGGGTCGAGCTCCATATGCATACCAACATGTCCACGATGGACGCGCTGACGCCTGTGGAGAAGCTGATTGAACGCGCGGCGAAGTGGGGCCATCCCGCGGTTGCCGTGACGGATCACGGCGTGCTGCAGTCCTTCCCGGCCGCCTTCCGGGCAGCCAAAAAAGAAAAGATCAAACTGATCCCCGGGTGCGAGGGATACCTGATCGATGAAAAACCGATTGTGGAGAACGCGGACGGCCGTCCCTACGACGGGCCGGTGGTCGTGCTGGACTTTGAGAGCACGGGACTGAACACCGGAAAAGCCCGGATCATTGAGATCGGCGCGGTGAAACTGGAAGGCGGAGAGGTTGTCGACGAATTCTCGCAGCTGGTGGATCCGGGCCAGGCGCTCGGACCGGAGATCACGGAACTGACCGGGATCAGCGACGCGATGCTGCAGGGACAGCCGAAGGCGGCGGAAGCGCTGCCGCAGCTGCTGGCGTTTATCGGGGACGCGCCGATTGCGGCGCATAACGCGCATTTTGACGCAAACCTTCTGAAGGCGGAGCTGCAGCGGCTGGATATGAGCCTGTCCGTGCCCGTGCTGGATACGCTTGCCTATGCCCGGAAACTCTATCCGGAACTGAAATCCTTCCGCCTGGCGGCCGTATGCAAGCACCTGGGCGTGAGCCTGAAGAACGCGCACCGGGCGGTGCATGACGCGAGAGCGACGGCGCTGTGCCTGAAGCGTATGTTTGAAGAGACCCGGCAGGCGTATCCGGACGCCGCGAGCGAGCAGGACCTGAACCGGACGCTGACGGGCGGGGCCATCGGCGAAAGCTGGCACATCATCCTGCTGGCGAAAAACCGGACCGGCCTGGTGAACCTGAACCGGCTGGTTTCCTTCAGCCACCTGGACTGGTTCAAGCGCGTGCCGCATATGCCCCGCCAGCTGATTGAGCAGTACCGGGACGGCCTGATCCTGGGCAGCGCCTGCGAAGCCGGCGAACTGTTCCGGGCCATCCTGAACCGGGAAGACCATGAAAAAGTGAAGCAGATTGCTTCCTTCTACGACTACCTGGAGATCCAGCCGATCGGGAACAACGCTTTCCTGCTCCGGGAGGGCCAGGTTTCCTCAGAGGAGGAGCTGCGGGACCTGAACCGGGAAATTGTGAAGCTGGGCGAGGAACTGGGCAAACCCGTGGTCGCCACGGGCGACGTCCATTTCCTGGATCCGGACGACGCCATCGGCCGGGCGATTATCCAGGCCGGCATGAAGTATGCGGACGCTGACAACCAGCCGCCGCTGTACTTCAAAACGACGGGCGAGATGCTCGAGGAGTTTGCGTATCTCGGCGCGGAAAAAGCAAAGGAAATCGTGATCGACAATCCCCGCAGGATCGCGGAACAGGTGGAAGAGATCAAACTGTTCCCGAAGCACCCGAAGGGGGAGGATACCTTCCAGCCTTTCTGGGACGACGCGGAGGACGCGATCCAGCAGATGACCTGGGACACGGCGGAGGAGATGTACGGCTCACCCCTGCCGGAGATTGTGCAGGCGCGGCTGAAGAAGGAACTGAAATCCATTGTGGGATACGGCTACTGCACGCTGTACTCCATTGCCCAGAAGCTGGTTTCCCGTTCACTGGAGGACGGCTACCTGGTGGGCAGCCGCGGCAGCGTCGGTTCCAGCCTGGTGGCGCGGATGTGCGGGATCACCGAGGTGAACGCGCTGCCGCCGCACTACCGCTGCCCCCGCTGCCACAAGGGATTCTTTGACGTGGACAAGAACCTGTACCACGTCGGCGTGGACCTGCCGGACAGGGACTGCCCGGACTGCGGTCAGCCGCTGACAAAGGACGGCTTTGATATCCCCTTTGAAGTGTTCCTCGGTTTTGAGGGAGACAAGGTGCCCGATATTGACCTGAACTTCTCGGGCGAATACCAGAACAGGGCCCACCACTATGTGGAAGAGCTGTTCGGGCACGACCATGTGTTCCGTGCGGGTACCATTTCCGGCCTGGCGGACAAGACGGCATACGGCTATGTGCTGAAATACCTGGAAGAGCGGGGAATCCAGGCCGGCAACGCGGAAAAGGACCGGCTGGCCCTGAAGTGTACCGGCGTGAAGCGGACGACCGGCCAGCATCCGGGCGGCATGGTCGTTGTGCCGCTGGAATATGAGATTTACGACTTTACCGCGGTACAGCATCCGGCGGACGACCTGGAGAGCGACTTTACCACGACGCACTTCGACTTCAACAGCATGCACGACATCCTGGTGAAGCTGGACTGCCTCGGACACGATGACCCGACGATGCTGCATGAGCTGGAACTGCTGACAGGCATCAACTTCAAGGATGTGCCGCTGGACGATCCGCAGGTACGAAGCCTGTTTTCCTCCCCGGAGGCGCTGGGCGTGACAACGGAGGACATCCTGTGCAACACCGGCACCTACGGCGTACCGGAGTTCGGCACGGGCTTTGTCCGGGGTATGCTGGAGGAGACCAAGCCGCATACCATGGAGGAACTGCTGCGTATTTCCGGCCTGAGCCACGGAACGGACGTATGGCTCGGCAACGCGCAGGAAATTATCTCCTCCGGTACCGCGACGCTGAGCGAATGCGTCTGCTGCCGCGACGACATCATGAACTACCTGATCGACAAGGGCGTGAAGGCGAAGCTGGCTTTCACCACGATGGAGAGCGTCCGGAAGGGCCGAGGCCTGAAACCAGAGATGGAACAGGCTATGGTGGACGCGAAGGTGCCGGACTGGTTCATGGACAGCTGCAAGAAGATCAAATACATGTTCCCCAAGGGGCACGCAGTGGCGTATGTGACCATGGCCCTGCGGGTGGCATGGTTCAAGGTGCATGAGCCGCTGGCCTATTACTGCGCCTACTTTACGGTGCGCGGAGACGGTTTTGATTCCTCCACGATGATCCTTTCGCCGGCGGACGCCCGGAAGAAGATCAGGGAAATCCGGAACATGGATTCCGCGGGCGCGAGGGAAAAGGATATCGCCACCTGCCTGGAACTGGTGCTGGAAATGAACCTGCGCGGCATCAAATTCCTGCCGGTGGACCTGTACAAAAGCGACGTGCGGCGTTTCCTGATCGAGGACGGCAATATCCGCTGCCCCTTCATCAGCCTGCCCGGCCTGGGCGAGAGCGCTGCGATCCCGATCGCCGAAGCGCGGAAGGACGGGCCGTTCCTGAGCATTGAGGACCTGCAGAAACGCGGCAGGGCCGGCTCCAGCGTGATCGAGATGCTGCGGACCCAGGGCGCGCTGCAGGGGCTGAGCGAGACGAACCAGATCAGCATGTTTTAACAATGAATAATGAACAATGAATAATGAATAATGACGGGACCGGTAACTAAGGGAAGGATTCGACAAAAGAGAGATCGAAATGTATAAGGAAACGGGGAAGGAGGGAAGACAGGCGTGAACAAGACGATGAACCTGAAAGGTTTTCTGCTGATCCTGGGGATTATGCTGCTGCTCTTCCTGATCCTTCATTCTACCCTGAGGGGCACCGTAAATGAAAAAGCGGAGGAAGAGAAGATCCTGCGGGTGAAGAAAACCAGGCTGGAGGAGGAATACAAGCGCCTGAACAAGGAGCTGAACGTGGTGGGGACGGACGAATACATCATGTCCAGCGCGGTGAGGGACTATTCCTACGTCAGAAGGGACGCGATCCGCTTTGAGTTTACCAACCCGGAGGTTCTCTACGCCTATTCGGAGTCTGAACTGCAGATTCTGATGGATGAGATGAATGACTGAGGAGGAAGACCTTGAGAGCTGCCGTGATCGGGATCGGGTCCAATTCGGTGCGAAGCCTTCTGGCGGACGTCAGCGGCACTGATTTCAGGCGCCTGAAGAGGGACCGGGAAGGCACACGCCTGTTTGCCGGGCTGGACGCGGACGGCAACCTGAACAGGGACAGCATGGACAAAACGGTCTCGGCCGTGCGCCGCATGGCTTCGGACGCCAGGCGGAACGGCGCTGAGAAGCTTGCGATCTTCGCGACCAGCGCAGCCCGGGACGCGGCAAACGGGCAGGAGTTCATGGCGGAGGTTGAACGGGAAACGGGTGAACCGCTCCGGATTATCTCCGGAGAGGAGGAAGCGGAACTCAGCTTCATGGGCGCGTCGGCGGCAGCCGCCGCGAACCGCTGCGGGATGATCGATATCGGCGGCGGCAGCACAGAGATCGCCATCGGTACGCCGGCAGGAATCGAAACCGCCTTCTCCTGCCAGATGGGCGCCGTGAGACTGTACCGCAGGCTGCGGATTGACCGGAAGGAAGACATGAAACCGGTGGAGGTCGCCGCGGCGGAGATCCTGAACGATCACCTGAAGGATTATCCGGAGATTGAACTGCCGGAGGCCTGGGTCGGCACCGGCGGAACCTTTACCACGCTGGCGGCCATGGTGCTCGGACAGCCCTGGACGGACCGGACCCATGTGCACGGGGCAACGATCGCCGCCCGGGAAATCCGGGAGATCGGCGAGACGCTGGCAGGCATGAAGGTGGAGGACAGGATCCATCTCCAGGGCCTTCAGCCCAGCCGGGCGGACATCGTGGTCCACGGCATCTGCATCCTGCTGGGCGTGATGGAACGGCTCGGCATGGACCGGATCATCGTCAGCGAATGGGGGAACCTGGACGGGTATTTCAGGAAATACTTCTGCGAGAGTATTTCCTGAAATGAATAATGAACAATGAATAATGAATAATGAAAAACGGAATGCTTGGGGAGACAGAATGCTTGAACTGAAAAATGTTTCCTTTCTCGTGGATGCGGAAGGAAAAGACAAGGAAATCATCCGGGACGTCAGCCTGGCCGTGCCGGACAGGAAGCTGGTTGTGGTGACCGGGCCGAACGGCGGCGGAAAATCCACGCTGGCCAAGCTGATCGCCGGCATTGAAAAGCCTGTTTCCGGGCGCATTTTTTTCAACGGGGAAGACATCACGGAACTGGGCGTGACCGAACGCGCGCAGAAGGGGATCGCTTACGCGTTCCAGCAGCCGGTGCGTTTCAAGGGCATCCGGGTGCTGGACCTGATCCGCATCGCGGCCGGAAAGACGCTGTCTGTATCGGACGCGTGCCGGTACCTGTCCTCCGTCGGCCTTTGCGCCCGGGACTATGTGGACCGGGAAGTGAACGCCAGCCTGTCCGGCGGCGAACTGAAGCGGATTGAGATCGCGACGGTGCTTGCCCGCAAGGCGGTCCTGTCGGTCTTTGACGAACCGGAGGCCGGCATCGACCTGTGGAGCTTCCGGAACCTGACGGAAGTTTTCCAGCAGATGCGGGAGGATATCCGGGACAGTTCGATCCTGATCATCTCCCATCAGGAGCGGATCCTGAACATTGCCGACGAGATCGTCGTGATCAAGGACGGCGTGGTGGAAAAGCAGGGCAGCCGGGACGAGGTGTATCCGCACCTGATGAAGACCGAAGTGGCCGCCCTGTGCGAAGGACCGTACAAGCCTGCCGGAAAGGAGGATGCGGAATGCTGAAGCTGGATGAGATCCAGAAGCGGCTGCTGAGGGAAGTGGCCGACCTTCATGAAGTGCCGGAAGGCGCCTACAATATCCGCTCCAACAGCGCTTCCGCCGGGCGGCAGTCCACGGCGAACATTGAGATTACCTCCAAGGAAGACGTGAGCGGGCTGGAGATCCGGATCAAACCGGGCACGAAGAACGAGAGCGTGCATATTCCTGTGGTCATGACCCAAAGCGGCCTGAAGGAAGTGGTTTACAACGACTTCTTTATCGGCGAGGGCGCGGACGTGGTGATCATCGCGGGCTGCGGAATCGACAACTGCGGGAACCAGGATTCCCAGCACGACGGCATCCACCGTTTCTATGTCGGGAAGAACGCCCGGATACGGTATGTGGAGAAGCATTACGGCTCCGGTACGGGAAGCGGGAAACGGATCCTGAACCCGGGCACGGAAGTGTATATGGAAGAGGGCAGCTACGCTGAGATGGAGATGGTCCAGATCAAGGGCGTGGATGATACGGTGCGCACCACCACGGCGGAACTGGCCGCCGGCGCGAAGCTGGTCGTGCGGGAGCGGCTGATGACTCACGGCGAACAGCGGGCGATCAGCAACTATGTTGTGAACCTGAACGGGCAGGACGCCAGCGCGGACGTGGTTTCCCGCTCGGTGGCAAGGGACCATTCCTTCCAGAAGTTTGACGCGAAGATTGTCGGAAACGCCGCGTGCCACGGCCATACGGAGTGCGACTCCATCATCATGGACGAAGGCAGGATCCTGGCGGTGCCCGCCCTGGAGGCGAACAATGTGGACGCCGCGCTGGTGCATGAGGCGGCCATCGGGAAGATCGCAGGGGAACAGCTGATTAAGCTGATGACCCTGGGGCTGACCGCCGCGGAAGCGGAAGAGCAGATCATCAACGGTTTCCTGCAGTAAAAAGAAATGCGCAGTAAAAGAGCGGTTCATACGAACCGCTCTTTTGTTTGCCAAACTGATCAGGCAGGGGCTTTGGTGCCGATGAAGCACAGCGCGATGGTGCCGGGGCCGGCATGCGCGCCGATGACCGGGCCGACGTTCTCAATCATGACGCTGGCGCCCGGGAGCTTCTGCTCCACCAGGGCCTTGGTCCGCTCCGCGTCCTCCATGCTGTCGGCATTCAGGACGATGATGGGACTTTCTTCCGGATCGGGAGCGCATTCCAGCATCTTGTCCACGATGAAGGCGATGGCCTTTTTCCGGCCGCGGATCTTGTCGTTGGCGGTCAGGGTGCCGTCCGGCGCTTCGGAAATGATGGGCTTGAGGTCCAGCATGGTGCCGACGGTGGCGGCTGTCGCTGAAATACGTCCGCCGCGCTTGAGGTATTTGAGGTCGTCCACGATGAAGTATGCCTGGGCGCGGAGCTTGTTCTCCTCCAGCCAGGTGGCGACTTCCTCAATGGGCTTGCCGGCGCGGTACATTTCGTGGGCCTTCAGGACCAGCAGCGTCTGCGGTCCGGAGATCCGCAGGGTGTCCACGACGATGAACTTCCGGTCAGGATACTGCTCCAGCAGTTTTTCCCGGGCGCTGTAAACCGCCTGCAGGGTGCAGCTGAGCTTGCTGGAGAAAGCGACGAAGAGCAGGTCCTTTTCCTTCAGGACGGGCTCGAAATAGTCCATATAGGCCGCTTCGTTCAGGGCGGAGGTCACGGGGGCCGCGCCGTTGCGCATCATATCGTAATAGCTCTTGTGATCCAGCATCTGGCCGAGATCATCAAAATACTCCTTGCCGTCCAGCGCATAGGGCATGTAGACGACCGGGATATTGTACTGTTCTTTCAGGTGAAAGGGCAGGTCGCTGTCGCTGTCGGTCATGAACACATAGGTCTGATCCATGGGAAAGCCTCCTTCGGGACATAGTCAAAAATGATGACGTATAACAGATTTATTCTATAATACGTGTCCCAAAAATGCAAGAGCGCGGAAGGGATGCAAAAAGCCGGGCAGCCTTGAAAACTGCCCGGCCGGAATAACAGGGACGGTTTACTGGATGATGGAGAGGGAACCGCGGGGCTGGCCGTAGGCTTCATCGGTGATTTTGCCTTCCAGCGCTTCGCTGACATAAGCCATTACCGCTTCATCCATCGGGATGCCGGTATCGAAGCGGGAGCTGGAGCGGAAGAACACATTGTAGGTATCGCCGCCGACCGCGCAGAAGTTGTTGGTGACGACCGCATAGGTGGCATCCGGATCGAAGGGGTTTCCGTTGACGGAAACGATCGAGACGCGCTTAATGGAAGCAGGAGCGAAATAGCTGCTCTCCTTGCCGTCGAGCACATACACTTCACCCTGGTCGTAGGGTGTTGTCGTGTCGACGGTCCAGTTGATGCCGGAGGTCTGCGGGAAACCGCCGATTGCTTCGGGCGTGCAGTAGGTGGAAGCTTCGAGGGCTTCAAGCAGTTCGGCGCCGGTGACATAGACCACGGCGACCGTGTTGCCGAAGGGCAGCACCGTGTTGATGTCCTTCTTGGTGATATCGCCGGCTTCGATGGTGGCGCGGATACCGCCGCCGTTGGTGATGCCGACGACCGCGTTGGGTTCAACCTGTTCGATACCGCCTTCCTTGACGACGGACCAGACCATCGCGTCTGTGATCAGGTCGCCCAGGTTGGTTTCTTCCGTGCGGTTGCCGGGCGCCTTGGCGCCGTTCAGCAGGACTTCGGTGGTCGCAAATACGGCGCTGTATTCCTCGTCCACTTTCGCCGTGATGGCGTCTGACACGGCCTTGACGTCGTCATTCACAAACTTAAAGCTGTACAGCTTGGAACCAAAGTAGGTCGGAACCAGGAAGTTGCTCTCGATCCCCTTGGATTCATTGTCGATGACCACGACGCCGATGTTGGCAAACCCGGTGCCGGTGGACTGGATGGATTCGCCGTTCTGTCCGGCGGTCATTTTGGTATGGCTGTGACCGTCGAGCACCATGTCGATGCCGGTGACTTTCGCCAGGGCGTCAACCGAACGGTATCCGTTGGCTTTGGATTCGTTATCCACGCCCAGGTGGAACAGGCCGATCACGAGGTCTACTTCGCCGCGGATCTCATCCACAGCTTTCTGGGTGGTTTCATACAGCTTGTCAAAAGCGGCGAAAGTGATCATGTTGACCAGGCCGGGGTTGACCTTGGTCACGGTCTCAGGGGTTTCCACGCCGACGAAGCCGATCTTCAGGCCGCTTTCGGTGGTGATGACAGTGGAAGCGGGAAGGATGCTTTCGCCGGTTTCATCCAGCGTGATGCTGGCGCAGATGGTCTTGAAGTTTGCTTTGGACAGGTTGTCTATCAGCTGGGCATAACCGAAGTCAAACTCATGGTTGCCCAGGGTGACGACGTCGTAGCCGGCGGCGTTCATCATCTCAACGGCAGCGGCTCCCTTGCTGGAGCTGACGTAAACCGTGCCCTGGCTGAAGTCGCCGGAATCGGTCAGGATCACTTCGGCGCCCAGGCTCCTGAAATAATCGCGCAGGCCGGCGATATAGGCATAACCGGCGATCTGGCCGTGCACGTCGTTGGAGTGCAGGATCACGGTTTTGCCGGTATAGTCTTTGCCGAGTTCGTAACGGAAGTCTGCTTTTGCAGCATAATCCGCAGCGGTCCAGTCTTCCGCGAACGCCGCGCAGCAGCCGAGCAGGAGGCACAGTGACAATACGAGGGCAAGCAGTTTTTTCATACGATTTCCTCCTCATGATGTAGGGATAATATGGGGATGTTTTCTCTGCAGACAGTATAGCAGAGCGGAGAAGTAAAATCAATCTCCGAAACAGGCAGGTAATGAACCGTTCCATTCATTGACCGGAAGGAAAAGACAGTGATATGATTCAGGCAGAAACAGCTTTACAGGTATATGGCGAAAGGGTAAAAGAGATGAATAAAGTTTATTGCTGCTATCCCGGCGGGAAACATAAAGCGCTGACGATGAGCTATGACGACGGACGGGAACAGGACCGGCATCTGGTGCAGATCTTTAACCGGTACGGAATCCGGGGAACATTCCACCTGAATAGCGGAAGGCTCGGGGAGAAAAACCGGATCCATCCGGAAGAGGTTCCGGAATTGTACCGCGGGCATGAGGTTGCCTGCCATACGGTAACCCATCCGACCATCGCCCGCTGCCCGCTGCCGGAGGTGACGGCGGAGGTTCTGGAAGACCGAAAAGCGCTGGAAAAGATCACCGGGACGCCTGTGCGCGGGATGAGCTATCCCAACGGATCGTTTTCGGAGGAAATCATCAGGATGCTGCCGGGCTGCGGGATCCGCTATTCCAGGATCACGGGCAATTCCGAAAAGTTCACGCTTCCGGAAAACCCTTACCGGTGGCAGGCCACCTGCCATCACAATCACCGTCTGCTTGAACTGGGGGACGAGTTCCTGGCCTTGTTCAAAAAACAGTACCTGTACCTGATGTATGTCTGGGGGCACAGCTACGAGTTTGACGACAGGGACAACTGGGACCTGATCGAGGAATTCTGCCGGAAGATGGGCGGGAAGGAAGACATCTGGTACTGCACCAATATTGAACTGATGGATTGCCTGGACGACTTCAGCCGGCTGCGGTTCGCGGCGGACAACAGCTTCGTTTCCAATCCGAACGCGGCGGACTGCTGGATCAGCGTGAACGACGAGGTACTGCGCGTTCCGGGAGGGGAAACGGTACAATTGTGAGGAAAAAAACCATTTCTCTCCGAATCCTCAAGAAGGATATCCGTTTTGTCCATAAGATGTACGGATGTTTCCCAAGCCTTGATTTTCCTTGCTGAGAGGTCTAAAAACGCTTTTTTGACAGGGGATTGTGGGATTTCGGACGCCTTGACGAAAAATGAAACCCGGGTGTATTTTTGATATATAAAATCCATATCGGAGGACAGAAAGATGGCACAGCTGAATTATCAGGTTCTGAAACAGTCCGGATATGACGGGTACATCCTGGAAAAGGCGCCGGAAAAGGTCATGCAGTTCGGGGAAGGCAACTTTCTGCGCGCCTTCGTGGACGATTTTTTTGATATCGCAAACGAAAAAGCCGGGTTCAACGGCAAGGTGGTGCTGGTTCAGCCCATTGCCCAGGGCCTGACGGAGCTGATCAACAAACAGGAAGGCCTGTATACCCTGTATCTGCGGGGGAGCGAAAACGGCGTCCGCGTGGACGACAAACGGGTGATTTCCGCGGTCAGCCGCTGCGTGAATCCTTACGAGGACTGGGACAAGGTGCTGGAACTGGCCCGGAGCAGGGACCTTGAGATTATCGTGTCCAATACTACAGAGGCCGGTATTGTGCATGATACGGAGAGCGCCTTTGACCAGGTGCCGCCGGTCAGTTTCCCGGCGAAACTGACGCGGGTGCTGTTTGAACGGTTTACCGCCGGACTGCCGGGGATCGTGATGCTCAGCTGCGAGCTGATCGACAACAACGGAAAAGAACTGCTGAAGTGCGTGAACCGGTATATTGACGACTGGAAACTGAGTGAAGCATTCCGCCGCTGGGTGAATGAGGAGAATATCTTCTGCTCCACCCTGGTGGACCGGATCGTTCCCGGACGGATCCGGGATCCGCAAGAGGTTGAGGCGCTGGCCGCGGCCAACAGATATGAGGATCCGCTGACGGATGTGGGCGAAGTGTTCGGCATCTGGGTCATTGAGGGACCGGACGGCCTGGAGGACCGCCTTCCTTTCAAAAAAGCGGGCGTGCCGGTGATTGTGGTACCGGATGTCACCCCATATAAAAAACGGAAGGTCCGCATCCTGAACGGCGCGCATACAGGCTTTGTGCTGGGCGCCTACCTGGCCGGGTACGACATCGTGCGGGACTGCATGCACGACGAAACGGTCCTGGGCTATATGAATAAAATGCTTTACGACGAAGTGATCCCGACGCTGCCGCTGGACAAAAAAGACCTGGAAGATTTTGCCCGGGCGGTGCAGGACCGGTTCAACAATCCCTTTGTGAACCATGAACTGATGAGCATCAGCCTGAACTCCACGAGCAAATGGCGGGCCAGGAACATGCCGACCTTCCTGGACTATGTAAAGGAAAAGGGGGAACTGCCCGCCTGCCTGACCACGAGCTTCGCGGCCTATATCGCTTTCTATTCCAATGACGTTCAGGAACTGACGGAGAAAGGCCTTGTCTGCCGCCGGCCGAAGGGGAACGAATATACGGTCAGCGACGACCGGTATGTGCTGGAGTTCTACCGGGATCACCGCGGCGACAGCCCGGAGGAGCTGGTGCATGCCGTGATGACCAACACGGAAATGTGGGGACAGGACCTGACGGAGGTGGCCGGCTTTGAGGCAGCGGTCGTCCGGATCCTGAAGCAGATCCGCGCGGAAGGCGCCCTGGCGGCTTACAAAGCCTGCCTTGCCTGACGGAGGACGACGCATGAACGAGATGGTGCGCATTACCGCGCGGGATATGGTGGCGGTGGCGCTGAAACCGCTGAAAGCCGGAGAAACGGTATCCTTCGGCGCCGGGGAGATCACCCTGAAGGAAGACCTTCCCATGGGCCACAAGGCGGCGCTGCGGGACATCCGCAAAGGTGAACCGGTGATCAAATACGGCTATCCGATCGGGGAAGCGACGGAAGACATTCCCGCCGGGGCGCATGTGCATACCCACAACCTGCATACGCTGCTGTCCGGCGAAAAGGAATATGAATGGCATCCGATCTTTCCGGAACAGGTCCGGAAAGAGCCGGCCGTTTTCCGGGGATACGCCCGGAAATATGGAAAACCGGGCATCCGGAACGAACTGTGGATCCTGCCGACGGTGGGCTGCGTGAACGACGTCGCGAAGGCGCTGGCCCGGGAAGCGCAGAAACTTGCCGGCGGCGCGGTGGAAGGCGTATACGCGTTTCCGCATCCCTACGGCTGCAGCCAGCTGGGCGACGACCAGGACAATACCCGCAGGGTCCTGGCGGCGCTGGCGACGCATCCGAACGCCGGCGGGGTATTGCTGCTGGGTCTGGGATGCGAAAACAGCGGAATCGAACAGATCAGGCCCTACATGAAGGAATATGATGAGAGCCGGGTCCGTTTCCTGGTCTGCCAGGACTGCGGGGACGAGCAGGAAGCGGGCATGAAGCTGCTGGAGGAACTTGCTGCGCGGATGCGGCAGGACGAACGGGTGTCCTGCACGGCGGACCGGCTGACGGTGGGCCTGAAGTGCGGCGGCTCGGACGGTCTTTCCGGTATCACGGCCAATCCGGCCATCGGCGTGTTCAGCGACCTGCTGACGGCGATGGGCGGCACCACGATCCTGACGGAAGTGCCGGAGATGTTCGGGGCGGAAACGATCCTGATGGACCGGTGCGGGGACGGGGAACTGTTCCGGAAGACGGTCAGCCTGATCAACGATTTCAAGGCTTATTTCGAAAGTTACCATATGCCGGTTTATGAGAATCCGTCGCCCGGGAACAAAGCGGGCGGCATCACAACGCTGGAGGACAAGGCGCTGGGCTGCACCCAGAAAAGCGGCAGCTCTCCGGTAACGGGCGTGCTGGCCTACGGGGAACGGGCGGAGACGGCCGGGCTGAACCTGCTGTCCGCGCCGGGAAACGACCTGGTGGCTTCCACGGCGCTGGCGGTGTCCGGCGCGCAGATGGTCCTTTTCTCCACCGGCCGGGGAACGCCCTTCGGCTGCCCGGTACCGACGGTGAAGATCGCTTCCAATACCCCGCTGGCGCAGAAGAAGCGGAACTGGATCGATTTTGACGCGGGACGCCTGCTGGACGGCATGACGCTGGAGGAACTGGGAGAGGACCTGCTGCGGACGGTGCTGCGGATCGCTTCCGGAGAGAAAACCAGAAGCGAGGCAAACGGTTTCCACGACCTGGCGATCTTTAAGCAGGGAGTCACATTGTAATGAATAATGAACAATGAATAATATATAATGAAGAATGACGGGGAGGAAGACGATATTATGACTGAGATGATGAAGAAACTGCAGAAGACCGGGATCGTACCGGTGGTCGTCCTGGAGAACGCGGACGACGCGCTGCCGCTGGCGGAACGACTGATGGCGGGCGGCCTGCCTTGCGCGGAAGTTACCTTCCGCACGGCCGCGGCGGAGGAATCCATCCGCCGGATGGCAAAGGCTTTTCCGGAGATGATCATCGGCGCGGGCACCGTGCTGACCACGGAGCAGGCGGACCGCGCGATTGACGCCGGTGCGGCGTTCATCGTCAGCCCGGGATTCAACCCGAAGGTTACGGAGTACGTGCTGAAAAAGGGAGTTCCGATGACGCCCGGCGTCTGTACGCCGACGGAGATTGAGGCGGCGCTTCAGTTTGACCTGGACGTGCTGAAGTTCTTCCCGGCGGAGCCGGCGGGCGGCCTGAAGATGATCAAAGCGCTGGCAGCGCCCTATGTCGGCCTGAACTTCATGCCCACCGGCGGGATCAGCGCGGCGAACGTGCGGGATTACCTGGCCTACGACCGGATCGTGGCCTGCGGCGGCAGCTGGATGGTCAGCGGCAAGCTCGTGAAGGAAGGCAAGTTTGACGAGATTGAAAAACTGGTGCGGGAAGCCGCGGACATTGTGAAAGAGATCAGGGGGTAAGGAAAAATGAATCTGAATCTGAGACCTGCGGAAGAATGCCGCTATGACGCGGTATCCCTGGGAGAGATCATGCTGCGCCTGGATCCCGGTGAGGGCCGGATTCGTACCGCACGGGAATTCAAAGCCTGGGAAGGGGGCGGCGAATACAATGTGGTCCGGGGCCTGCACAAGTGTTTCGGCCTGAAGACCGGCGTGCTGACCGCGTTTGCTGACAACGAAGTCGGCAGGCTGCTGAAGGACCTGATCGAGCAGGGCGGCGTGGATACGGACCTGATCTGCTGGAAAAAGACGGACGGCATCGGCCGCGTCTGCCGGAACGGCCTGAATTTCACGGAGCGCGGATTCGGAATCCGGGGCGCCGTGGGATGTTCGGACCGCGCCAATACCGCCATCTCCAAGGCGACTCCCGACGACTTTGATTTTGACTATGTATTCGGAAAGCTCGGCGTCCGGTGGCTGCATACGGGCGGAATCTATGCGGCACTGTCGGAACAGAGCTGCGAGACGGTCATCGCCGCCTGCAAAACCGCGAAGCAATACGGCACAATAATCTCCTACGACCTGAATTACCGCCCTTCCATGTGGTCGGCGATCGGCGGCCTGGAAAAAGCCCGTGAAGTCAACCGGGAAGTTGCAAAGTATGTGGACGTGATGATCGGCAACGAGGAAGATTTTACCGCGTGCCTGGGCCTGCAGGTGGAAGGCAACGATGAAAACCTGAAGGAACTGAACCTGGACGGGTATTACAAGATGATTGCGGAAGCGGCCAGGCAGTATCCCAACTTCAAGGCGATCGCCACCACGCTGCGCACCGTCAAAACGGCGACGGTGAACGACTGGAAAGCGATCTGCTGGGCGGACGGACAGGTGTATATGTCCAAGGCCTACGACAACCTGGAAATCCTGGACCGCGTCGGCGGCGGGGATTCCTTTGCCTCAGGCCTGATCTACGGCCTGATGACCACCAGCGATCCGGAACTGGCGGTGAATTACGGCGCTGCCCACGGCGCGCTGGCGATGACCACGCCCGGCGACACCAGCATGGCCAGCCGGGAAGAAGTGGAATCCATTATGAAGAACGGCAGCGCCAGGGTGAAGAGATAATTCACCGTTGTACAAAACGGACAATGTGATCATGTGAAGGGGAACGATTATGAAACAGTTTCTGGACAAGGACTTCCTGTTAAATACAGAAGCAGCAAAGAAGCTTTTCCACGAGGCGGCGGAAAAGCAGCCGATCATTGACTATCACTGCCACCTGAGCCCCCGGGAGATCTATGAAGACGTCCGGTATGACAATATTACCCGGGTCTGGCTCGGCGGGGATCATTACAAGTGGCGGCTGATGCGGTCCGCGGGCGTGCCGGAAAAGTACATCACCGGCGACGCGGATGACTGGGAGAAGTTTGAAAAATACGCCGAGGTGCTGGGCAGGGCCATCGGCAATCCCCTGTACCACTGGAGCCACCTGGAGCTGCGCCGGTTCTTCGGCTATGAGGGCATCCTGAACAGGCAGACAGCAAAAGAAGTATGGGAGGCTGCCAACGCGAAGCTGCAGGGAGAGGGGTATTCCGCCCGCGGCCTGATCATGATGAGCAATGTGGATACGATCTGTACCACGGACGATCCGGCGGACACGCTGGAATGGCACGAAAAACTGGCGGCGGACAAAACCTTCCCGGTGACGGTGCTGCCGGCCTGGCGTCCGGACAAGGCCATGAACCTGGAAAAGGCGGATTATCCGGAATACCTCGCCCGGCTGGAAACGGCGGCCGGGATGAAGATCGCCTCTTTCGCGGACCTGAAGGAAGCACTGCATAATCGGCTGGACTTCTTTGCCGCCCGCGGATGCAAACTGAGCGATCACGCGCTGAATTACGTCGTTTACGCGCCGGCGGCGGACGGGGAAGTTGAGAAGATCTTCAGCGCGCGGCTGGCCGGGACCGTACCTGGCGCGGAGGACGAGGCGAAGTTCAAATACGCTTTCATGACGGCGATGGCCGCGGAATATAAGGAAAGGAACTGGGTGATGCAACTGCATTACGGCTGCCGCCGGGACAACAACCCGGTCACGTTCCGCAAAATGGGGCCGGATACCGGATTCGACTGCGTGGACAACTATGCGCCCAGCGCCCAGACAGCCGCGTTCCTCGGCGCGCTGGAGGATGCCGGCAGCCTGCCGAAGACGATCCTGTACAGCCTGAACACCAACGACAACGCGGCGATCGATACGATCCTCGGCTGCTTCCAGAACGACGAAGCCGTCGGACGGATCCAGCATGGTTCCGCCTGGTGGTTCAACGATCACTTTGACGGAATGAGCGAACAGCTGAAGAGCCTGGCCTCCCTGGGATACCTGGCCGGCTTTGTTGGAATGCTGACGGACAGCCGGAGCTTCCTGAGCTATCCGCGCCATGAGTATTTCCGCCGCATCCTCTGCCGGATCCTCGGCGAATGGGTGGAGGAAGGCTTCTATCCGGAAGACTTTGGCACCCTGAAGGAGATCGTGGCGGACATCAGCTACAACAACGCGAAAAAGTATTTCGGCTTCGAAAGCAAGAAGATCTGATTCCGGAGCCGCAGAAGGCGCCGGGGAAACCGGCGCCTTTTGCCTTCCGGTTTCAGGAGGAGGAGACGGATGAACATCGGAATCAGGCTTCACGATACCCTGCCGGGAACGCTGCGGGAAAGACTGGGGTATGCCGCGGCGCAGGGATTCAGCTGCGTGCAGCTGGCGATGAGCAAAGCGGTGCCGGGCTTCGGGATGGCTGACGCGCCGAAACTGCTGACGGATGAACTGGCGGCGGAAGTGAAGCGGGAGCTGGACCGGGCAAAGATAGAGTGTGCTGTTCTTGGCTGCTATCTGAAACTGGCTGACCGGAACGGGGAGGAGGCAGTCCGGATCCGGGAAATCTATCTGGCACACCTGCGGTTTGCCGCGATGATCGGTGCCCGGTGCGTAGGCACGGAAACCCCGCCTGCGGACGGTCCTGAAGGAAAGGCCTGCCGGACGGAGGAATACTACAGGCTGTTCCTGGACAGGGTCAGGCCGGTGGTCCGAGCGGCGGAGGAACTGGGCGTGACGCTGGCGATCGAGCCGGTATGCAGCCATATTATCCATGACGCAGCCCTGGCGGAACGGATGCTGGAGGACCTGAAGAGCGACCGGGTAAGGATCATCCTGGACGCGGTGAACCTGATCGACTCGGAGCATACCGGGGAGGCGGACTGCCTGATCCGGGAGGCGACCGGCAGGCTGGGAGACCGGGTCTGCGTGCTGCATATGAAGGATTTCATCCCGCAGCCGGATACGCCGAGACCCAGGCCGGTCCCCTGCGGGCAGGGGCAGATGCGGTACGGATCCCTGCTGAAACTGGCGCGGGAAAGGAACCTGCCGATGACCCTGGAAAACACAACGCCGGAAAACGCGGAACAGACCCGGACCTGGTTGGAAAGCCAGGCCTGAGCGATATGGACAAAACGGATACGATACAGCCGGATACGGAGAGAATGGCCGGAAAGCCTTGAATCCTGTCCGGCTTTTCATATATACTGCAGACGGAAAGAAATGACAGAGAAACGAAGCAAAATACAGCCTGTACAATTCGGCAAAATTGTCCGGACAACTGAGGAAGGATTACCGGAGAACCGTGATGAAAATACTGTGCGTTACATCCCGCAGCTGCAGCGTGCTGCTGGATCCGGAGGGCTTGTATGAGGCCCGGGAAAAGCGGGAACTCTTCCTGGACGGGGAGCGCCTGGGTGAGGAATACCGCTCGGTGTCTTCCCTGTTCGACCTGGAACCGGATACGGACTATGTGCTGGAAAGCGTGACGGACGGCGGGGCCAGGGAAACACTGTCTTTCCGGACCGCAAAAGAGACTTGCTCCCTGAACGTGAAGGACTTTGGCGCGAAGGGAGACGGGCAGACAGAGGATACCGCGTTCCTCCAGGCGGCGATCCTCTGCTGTCCGGAAGGCGGCAGGGTGTTAGTCCCTCCGGGAGAATATGTGACGGGGCCGCTGTTCCTGAAAAGCCGCCTGACGCTCGAGATTGCGGGCGGCGCGGTGCTGAAGCTCCTGACAGACCGGGAAAGGTTTCCGGTACTCCCGGGAGATACGCCCGCGGACAACCCGGACGGGGAGATCCTGCTCGGCCTGTTTGAGGGCTGCGCCACAGACGGATTCGCGGCGGCGCTGAACGGCATCGGCGTGACGGAAGTGGCGATCATCGGAGAAGGCGTGATCGACGGCCGGGCCGATGAAGGCGACTGGTGGGTGAGACCGAAGGAAACCCGGATCGCCAGCCGGGGCAACCTGCTGTATACCCAGCGCTGCAAAGGGATGCTGGTTCAGGGACTGACCTTCCGGAACAGCCCCAGCTGGAACCTCCATCCGGCATTCAGCGAGGAACTGGACTTTATCGACATCAGGGTGAAGGCGCCCTGGGACAGCCCGAACACCGACGGGTTTGATCCGGAAAGCTGCCGGAAGGTGCGCCTGCTTGGCACGGAAATTTCCGTCGGGGACGACTGCATTGCCATCAAGAGCGGAAAGATCGGCCTGGGCCGGAAATACAGGCGGCCCTGTGAAGACCTGGAGATCGGCTGGTGCGCTCTGCTGGACGGGCACGGCGGCGTGACCGTGGGCAGCGAGATGGCCGGCGGGGTGAAAAAGGTGTTGGCGCATCACTGCTATATGAAGGGAAACGACCGGGCACTCCGGATCAAAACCAGGCGTGACCGCGGGAAGGACGGGGTGATTGACGGGATCCTGTTCCGGGATATCCGGATGGACGGGGTCAAGATGCCGCTGGTCATCAACAGCTTCTATTTCTGCGACGCGGACGGGAAAACGGAACGGGTGCAGAGCCGGGAAAAGCAGCCGGTGGACGAGACCACGCCGGAGATCCGGACTGTCTGCTTTGAACGGGTGAAAGCGGACGGATGCAAGGCCTGCGCAGTTTACGCAATGGGATTGCCGGAGAAGCCGATGGAGCATCTGGAACTGAGAAACTGCTTTTTCAGCTTTGATCCGGAGGCACAGCCGATGGTGCCTGCCATGGCACTGCATGTCGAGGAATGCTGCAGGCGGGGGATCATTGTCCGGTTCCTGAAGAAACTGACCATGGAAAATGTGTTCCTGGAAGGTTTCGAAGGAGAGCGGCTTGAGACGGAAGACGTCTGGGAAATCACAGAGCAATAAAAGGAAAGAAGGAAGACATATGGACATTCGGTACAGCTGCAACCAGAAGGATTTCAGGCGGTACACCACCGAGGAAGTACGGAAGGAATTCCTGATCGAAAAGCTGTTTGAAGCGGACCAGGTGACCGCGGTCTACAGCCATGTGGACAGAATGGTAACCCTCGGCGTGATGCCGGTGAAGGAAAAGGTCTCCATCGACAAGGGGATTGACATCTGGCACAACTTCGGTACGGAGTATTTCCTTGAACGCCGCGAATGCGGCATGTTCAATGTTGGCGGGGCCGGGCGGGTCACCGCAGACGGCAGTGTGTACGAGCTGGATTACAAGGATTGCCTGTACCTGACCCGCGGCGCAAAGCAAGTGTATTTCGAGAGCGCGGACGCGGCAAAGCCCGCGAAGTTCTACCTGGTTTCCGCGCCAGCCCACTGCAGCTATGAGAACCGGCTGATCCGGATCGCGGACGCCGCCAAGAAACCCTGCGGCGACGCGGCGACCAGCAACAAACGGGTTATCAACCAGTTTATCCACCCTTCGGTGCTGAAAACCTGCCAGCTGAGCATGGGCATGACCGTACTGGAGACCGGCAGCGTATGGAACACAATGCCGGCGCATACGCACGAGCGGCGGATGGAAGTATACTTCTACTTTGAAGTGCCGCAGGATAACGTGGTCTTCCATATGATGGGCGAAGGGCAGGAGACCCGGCATATTGTGATGCAGAACGAGCAGGCGGTGATTTCGCCTTCCTGGTCGATTCACGCCGGAGCGGGAACAAGCAATTATACGTTCATCTGGGCGATGGGCGGGGAGAATCAGGCTTTTGATGATATGGATAACATCAAAACCACTGACCTGAGATAAGGGGGCTTTCCGATCGCCCCCTTAAACCCCTTCGGCATCATGGGGGTATGAACGGGAAGGACCAGGCTTTTGATGATATGGACAATATACCCACCACAGAACTCAGATAATTCACAATTCATAATGAATGTTTAACCGGAGAATGGGAGGAAACAGAGATGAATATGAACGATTTCAGCCTGAAGGGCAAGGTTGCCTGGATTACCGGCGCGAGCTACGGGATCGGTTTCGCGATCGCGGAGGCGTACGCGGCCGCCGGCGCGGTGATCGTATTCAACGACATCAATCGGGAACTTGTGGACAGGGGTCTGAAAGCCTACGCGGAAAAAGGCATCGACGCAAAGGGCTATGTCTGCGACGTGACGGACGAGGACGCGGTCCAGGCGCTGGTGAAGCAGATTGAGCAGGAGGTCGGCGTGATCGACATCCTGGTCAACAATGCCGGCATCATCCGCCGGATCCCGATGACCGAAATGAGCGCCGCGGAATTCCGGAAGGTGATCGACGTGGATCTGAACGCGCCGTTCATCTGCGCCAAGGCGGTCATTCCTTCGATGATCGAAAAGGGACACGGCAAGATCATCAACATCTGCAGCATGATGAGCGAACTCGGACGGGAAACGGTCTCCGCCTACGCGGCGGCCAAGGGCGGCCTGAAGATGCTGACCCGGAACATCTGCTCTGAATACGGCGGGCACAACATTCAGTGCAACGGCATCGGGCCGGGCTATATCGCCACGCCACAGACCGCGCCGCTGAGGGAAAAACAGCCGGACGGCAGCCGCCATCCCTTTGACCAGTTCATTATCGCCAAGACTCCGGCAGCCCGCTGGGGAACACCGGAGGACCTGCAGGGCCCCGCAGTGTTCCTGGCATCCGACGCCAGCAATTTTGTGAACGGCCATATCCTCTATGTGGACGGCGGTATTCTTGCCTATATCGGGAAACAGCCGTAAACGAACGAGACACTAACGAATATCCGTTTTGTCCATATTCAACCCGATTTCAGGTATTTACTAACCCGGACAACTCATGTATAATCATGGCAGAAATTGGACCTGAGGGTTCAAATAAAGCAAAATAAAAAATTAAAGGAGAAAACAGCTATGAAGAAACTGGTAGCCCTGATGCTTGCCCTTGCCCTGTGCATGAGCATGGCAGTTGTTTCCGCTTCCGCGGAAGAGCCCATCAAGATCGTAATGATGGTCGATACCACCGTCGTCGATCAGAACAACGGACGCGACGCGTTCGAAGCCCGCTGGGAAGAACTGAATCCCGGATTCGATTTGGTGATCAATCAGCCGGACCACAGCGAATACTACAACAACATGCAGAAGCAGATCGCTTCCGGCGAGTTCCCGGACGTCCTGATTCTGTCCGCCACCTATTATGCGGAATACGCTGCCGCAGGCTTCCTGTGGGACATGACCGAGGCCTGGGAGAACAGCCAGACCAAGAACAGCGGCCGCTTCTACGGCGATTCTGTGATTGACGGCCTGAAAATCGACGGAAAACTCTACGGCTTTGCTCCCTATCGCGGCAACGGCTGCGTGACCTATGTGAAGAAAGCCTGGATGGATGCGTGCGGCATTACCGAGGCTCCCACAACCTATGAAGCCTATATCGAAATGCTGAAGGCTTTCACCGAAAAGTACGGCACCTATGCGGTTGCTGCAGCCGGTTTTGTCGGCGGCGAAGCTCCCTTTGTCAACTACCTGCCTGAGTTCTATCAGGATGCCTATCCCTACTTCATTCAGCAGGAAGACGGCACCTGGGTGGACGGCTTTACCCAGGAAAACATGAAGGCTGCACTGCAGCGGATCCAGGACGCCGTGAAGGACGGCCTGATCGACAAGGAAACCCTGACCAACAAGACCTCTGACGCCCGCAACAAGTTCTATGACGACAAGTTCGGCGTGTTCACCTACTGGGCCGGCACCTGGGCGACCAACCTGAAGACCAATCTTGAAGCCAACGGCAAGGACGGCGAACTGGTTGTGCTGAAGCCCCTGGAAGGCCTGCCGCAGTATTATGACCGCGTGCCTCCGGTCTGGGCGATTACCTCCAAGTGCAAGGATCCCCAGAAGGTCTTTGACGCCTTCATCGATACCATGCTGGACGGCGGCGACTGCCAGATGCTGTGGACCTACGGCGTGGAAGGCGTGCACTGGTCCAAGAGCGCCGAGACCGTGCTGGCGGGCACTGACAAGGAACAGACCTATGAAGACGGCCAGTTCCATATGCGGGAGAACCTGGAGAAGGAAGGCACCCTGTACACCAAGAACCACATCGATCCCATGCTGAGCCTGGCTTCCTTCGCGGATGGATACTACGATCCCAAGGAAGACAGCGTGAAACCGGAAGCGAAGGCGGCTGCGGAGCTGTTCAATGAGAACAGCCGTCTGGCGGCGATCGTTCCTTCCACGGATGCGATGAGCGAACTGGGCGGCGACCTGACTACCCTGAAGGGCGAGATCATCGCGGATATCGCGCTGGGTAACATTTCCGTGGAGGAAGGATTTGCCCGCTTTGAAAACGAAGGCGGACTTGAGTGGTCCAACGAGATTGTTGAAAGCCTGAATGCACTGAACAAGTAATCCTGTAAGGATTTGCAGCTCGGGAGCGGCGGCAACCCCGCCGCCCCCGATTATCGTTTTTACAAGTCTGAAGTGAAGAAAGGTGTGCTCCGCATGGCCTCTGTTACCTCCAACGGAACAGTGCGGGTGGTGAAAAAACCGCTGGGACAGCGGATGAAAAAGTACTGGGGATTTTATCTGATGTTTATCCCGGTGCTGCTGTTTGTGGCGGTTTTCCATTACGCCCCGATGTTCGGTATCCGGTATGCGTTTTATTCATGGAAGATTATCGGGGATCCCACATGGGTGGGACTGGCTAACTTCGAGAAACTGTTTAAACAGAGCCAGTTTTCCGTTTCCTTTACGAATACGATCGTGTTTTCAGTAGTCAAGCTGCTGCTGAATACCGGACTGGCAGTAATCATCTCCCTGCTGCTCAACGAGATGGTTTCCCTGAAGTTCAAGAAGGTGAGCCAGACTATCATTTATCTGCCTCATTTCATGAGCTGGGTCGTGACAGCTTCTGTATTCAGCCTGCTGCTTTCCCCGTCCGGAAGCGGACTGATCAATCAGGTCCTGCTGAAGCTCGGTGTGATCAAAGACCCGATTTATTATCTGGCTGACAAAGGCTGGTGGCGGGTCTGGTATTATGCAATCAATGTTTGGCGGGAAACCGGCTGGCAGACAATTATTTTCATGGCAACACTGACCAGTATTGATCCGGGTATCTATGAAGCGGCTTCCATCGACGGCGCCGGGCGCTGGAAAAAGATGTGGTATGTGACTTTCCCTGCGTTGGGAAACACGATCATCACGGTGCTGATCCTGAACCTGGCAAAGATCATGAATCTGTTTGAAAGCGTATTTGTCCTGCAGAATGACAGTGTAAAACGGGCGACCAACGTGCTGCAGACTTATGTATACTATCAGACATTCAATTCCGGCGCTTCCGCCGACTACGGCTATACCACAGCCATTGGCCTGTTCCGTTCCCTGGTGGGCCTGGCGCTGATGCTGATCTGTAATTTCGCGTCCAAAAAGGTTCGCGGACGCGGGATTGTGTAGGGGAGGGGGGGAGCGCTTTATGGCAAAGCAGAACGCAGAATACATTACTCCTGCCGGCCTGAAGGTATCGGGACCGCCACACCTGAACAAACCCAAATCCCAGTATACGCCTTTCAACTTTGTGAACGGGTTGGTTTTTATCCTGGTCTGCCTGATTATCCTTGTTCCGCTCTGGAAGGTGCTGATCGACTCGCTGGACCTGACGACCGGTTACGGTATGAAGATCCTGCCGACGAAATTCGGCCTGGACGGATATGTTTCCATTTTCAGCAACAAGAGCCTGCTGCGCCCGCTGTGGGTGAGCATCTACACGACTGTGACCGGAACCTTCCTGGGCCTGCTGTTGTCCACGATGGGTGCTTATGTCCTGATCCAATGGGATATGCCATTCCGGACCACTTTGGCAAATATCCTCCTGTTTACCATGATTTTTTCAGGCGGTATGATTCCCAGTTACCTGGTCATGCGTGCAGTCGGGCTGACAGACAACGCGCTGGGACCGATCCTGCTTCCGGCTATCAATGTGTATAACCTGGTCCTGATGCGGAACTTTTTTGAGGGCATTCCGAAATCCCTGTTCGAAAGCGCGGACCTGGACGGATGTACGCCTATGGGCGCTTTCTTCCGGATCGCGCTGCCGCTGTCCAAGGCGGCGCTGGCTTCCATCGGTCTGATGTTTGCGGTGGCTTACTGGAATGATTACACCAATTTCAAACTGTATATCACCAACAGGGACCTCTATAATTTCCAGATGAAACTGCGGGACATGATGCAGTCTTCCGACCTGCCGGAATCTGTCGGCGGAGCGACGGAGAACACCATTCGAAACGCCTGTATTATTACGGCAATCCTGCCTTTTATGATCCTGTATCCTTTCCTGCAGAAATACTTTGTAAAAGGCATCAATATCGGCGCGGTCAAGGAATAACGGGGCTGCCCGACACTGCCGGATTCCTGCGCGCACGCCGCGCAGGAATCTTTTTGGGAGGAACTTTTGAAACGGATTAGCGAAGATGTCCGGAAGCAGGTCCTGGAAGGCAGCCTGATCCGGGCCATGCTTGTGATTGCCGTACCGGTGATTATTAACAGCCTGATCCAGACATGCTATAATCTGACGGATACCTTCTGGCTGGGGAAGGTGGGCACGGACGCGCTGGCCGCGATCAACCTGGTTACGCCGGTGCAGAATATCGTGATCAATTTCGGCAGCGGAATCAGCGTGGCCGGATCTGTGCTGATCAGCCAGTATCTGGGCGCCGGCAGGAAAGAAGACGCGAACAGGATGACCAACCAGGTTTTTTCCTGCGCGGTCCTGTTCGCCTGCGCCTGCGCGGGACTGATCTGCCTGATTACGCCTGCGCTGGTCAGGTGGCTTGGCGCGGAGGGTGGTGTGCAGAACGCCGGGATCAGCTATCTGAGGATCGTGATCCTGGATATGCCGTTTCTTTTTACGGTAAATGTATTCCAGGCCGTAAGCCAGAGCCGGGGAAATACTATCAGGCCGATGCTGATCAACCTGATGGGCGTGCTGATCAATATGGTGCTGGATCCGCTGCTGATGTCCGTGCTGAACCTGGGCGCGGCAGGCGCGGCACTGGCGACGGTCGGGGCAAAAGCCGCGGCTGCCGCTGTCGCGCTGGCGGCGCTGATGAGCCGCAGGGGAGAACTCCGCCTGAAGCGGGACGAGCTGAAACCGCAGCGGGAACAGCTGCGGCAGATTGTCCATATCGGACTGCCCACAGCGCTCGGATCCAGCATGATGCAGTTCGGCTTCCTGCTGATGAGCCGGACCGTGCTGACCTACGGCAGCCAGGCCATGGCGGCGTACGGGATCGGCAACAAGATCAACGGGCTGATTTCCATGCCGTCCAACGCCATGGGATCCGCCACGGCGACGATGACCGCACTGAATACGGGGGCGGGAAAGCCGGAACGCGCCCGGAAAGGCTGCAGGATTTCCATCCTCTGCAGCGTGTGTTTCCTGTTCGCCGGAGGGCTGGTCATCAGCCGGCCGGCCATATCCCGGGTACTTGTCAGCATCTTTTCCGCCGATGAGGCAGTGATCGCCATGGCGGCGGACTTCCTGGCGCTGATGGCATTCTGGGCCTGGTCCAACGGGTTTTACAACAGCCTGACAGGCCTGTTCCAGGGCACCGGACACACGGAGATCACCATGGTTAGCGATGCGTCCCGGCTCTGGGTGTACCGTTTTGCCACGCTGTGGTTCTGTGAAAAAGTCCTGCATCTCGGCGTACGGAGCGTGTGGCTGAGCGTGGTCATCAGCAACGGGATCGCGGCGCTGGTTTTATACATCCTGTACCGGAAAGGGCTCTGGCGGAAGAACCGGGTCAGGCATAAGGACACAAAAGGCTGAGGAGAGGAGACAGGCCATGAAGGACCGCATTGAGGAGTATATCCTGAGGCTTGTGGAAAGAAGCACGCCGGAGAAGACCGCGTGGAACCTGGAAAAGATCCGGGAAGGCAAACCCGTGACCTGGAACTATATCGACGGATGCATGCTGACCGCCTTGCTTTCCCTGACAGAGATTACCGGGGATTTCCGATACGCCGCTTTCGCGGAGCGGGTCACGGATCACTTTGTCCGGGAGGACGGGAGCATCCTGACTTTTGTTCCCGAAAAACAGCAGCTGGACGATTTCAATGAAGGACGGGTGCTGTTCCCGGTATACAGTATGACGGGAAAGGAAAAATACCGGAAGGCGGCGGAGATGCTGCACCGGACGCTGGCCGGCCAGCCCCGGACAACGGAAGGATCCTTCTGGCATAAAAAAATATACCCGAACCAGGTCTGGCTGGACGGGATTTATATGGCGCAGCCCTTTGAAGCAATGTATCAGCTGACTTTCGGAAACGGCAACGTGTCGGATATCCTGAAACAGGTCCGGATTGTACGGGAGAAGATGAGGAATCCGGTTACCGGCCTGTATTATCACGGGTATGACGCAAGCAGGACCGCCTTCTGGGCGGATCCTGAAACCGGACTCAGCGGGTGTGTCTGGCTCAGGGCGCTCGGATGGTTCTTTATGGCGCTGGCCGATCTGGCGGAAATCCTGCCGTACGGAGAGGAACGCACCGAAATTGCCGGCATTTTCAGCGACCTGGCGGAAAACGTTGCCCGGTTCGCGGATTCCGAAACCGGGCTTTACTGGCAGGTGGTGGACCAGGGGAACCGGGAGGGCAACTATCTGGAATCCAGTGGCAGCTCCATGATTGCCTGCGGTATGCTGAAAGGCGTCAGGCTGGGACTGCTGGACAGGAAATACAGTGATCTTGCCGAAAAAACCTTTGGTACATTGTCGGGCAGGCTGACCTGGAAGGACGGGGAGCCGGAGCTCGGGGGAATCTGCCTGGTGGCGGGCCTTGGCCCAGAGGACAACCGGCGCAGGGACGGCAGTTTTGAATACTATATTTCCGAACCCGTGGTGGCCAACGACGCCAAAGGCGTAGCTCCGTTTGCGCTTTGCTATACGGAAATACGAAGAGCGGAAAAAGGCCGGCATTCCATTATTCCGGATCCCTGATGATCCGGACAGACCGGAAGTCAGCATACCCTGCCGGACGCAGGTTTTTGCTGATACAGAAGATGCCGGGGCGGGCGCCTGTCCAGCCGCCTGCGCTCAGCGGGAAAGCATTGCCCAGCGGCCGGAGATCGTCCGGGCCGGATCCGAAAAGGAAGGAAACAAAACCGTCACTCACCTGCATGCGGAGCGTCAGCTCCGCTTTTTCATACGGAGCGGAGGACAGCTCCTGCTCCGGGCCGCTCCCGGTTCCGCTGACCAGCCGGACCGCGCCGTTTCCAAAGGCCGCGTAATACCATGTAGAGCCCATCATACCGGCTCCCGCAAACCCGTCATCATCAAGCGCAGCGGTGAAAGCTGCATCCAGGCAGAAATTCCGGGAAGGCATCAGCCGGGAAAGGAACTGCCCTGCGTCATACAGCAGGCCGGCGGGCAGCGCGTGAAGGCGAAGGCCGGGATTCAGCAATGTATACCATGCGCTGTCCGGATTGGCCTGCCACTGCCAGACGGGACCGATTCCGGATTCAAAGCGGTCGGACAGCGGTATGGACAGCGGTACACCGGGCAGGCCTGTATCACCCCCGGGAACCGGAATACCCCGGTTGCCCATCACGGGCCAGCTGTCAGACCAGTCCACCGGCTGCAGGTGGGGAATCCTGCCGTAGGCGCCGACATCCTGGAAATGAATAAACCAATCGTTTCCTTTTCCGTCATCAATCCATCCGCCCTGATGCGGACCATTCACCGGGGAAGATCCCTGAGACAGCACGATCCGCCGTTCATAAGGACCGAACAGATCCTTTGAACGGAGCGCCAGCTGGTAACCTGTGCGTACGCCTCCGGCGGGGCAGAGGATCCAGTACATTCCTTCACGGCGGTAGATCTTTGGCCCTTCCACAGTGACGTCGCCGTGCTCCGCTCCGTCATACACCCTTCGTCCCTTGTCCAGAACCGACAATCCGTCTTCGGACAGACGGTGGATATACAGGATGTTGTTGATTCCGACCCGGCTGGCGGCAAATCCGTGAATCAGCCAGGGACCGCCTTCCTCAAACAGGGGGCAGGGATCAATCCATCCGGTGACTTTCTTAACTAATTGGCAGGACCACGGACCGGAGGGATCTTCGGCTGTCCAGGCGTACAGCCCTTCGTCCGGCATACAGGCATAGATATAGAACAACCCCTGATGGTAACGGATGCTGGGAGCCCAGATACCGCAGCCGTGCGCCGGGCGGTCATATCTGTCGTCGGGAAGCCGTGCGGCGGCGTTGCCGATGAGCTCCCAATGGACCAGGTCCCGGGAATGCAGGACAGGCAAACCCGGCACATAGGTAAAGGAAGAAGCTGTCATATAAAAATCTTCCCCGACGCGGATGACATCGGGATCGGAGAGATCGGCATAAAGGATGGGATTCCGGTACTGCATAGGACAAATCTCCTTTTTCAGATGGATCAGGTTTCCTGAAAGACGACGGCGCCTGTTCCGACCGCCGCGAGGCCATACAGGGCTCCGGTGAAGCGCTTTCCTTCCGGCAGCCCTTCATCACACAGGTATGCTGTCCGGATAACGGCGACGGACTCATACGCTCCGTTCCGGAAGAGCGCAAACGTCCGTGTCAGCCCGCTGCCGCACACTGACAGGCGGACAGAAGCTTCCGGCAGGGTGGCCAGGACCGTTTCTTTCCGTTCGCTGCCGATCTGCTCTGACAGGACCAGGGAATACGCGCCGCTTTCTTTTCGGATTCCGAAAAGATAAAAACTGCGTTCATCATAATACCCGGCCAGTCCGCCGAGATCGCCCGCATCTGCGCTATCCATGCAGATGCGGAATGACTGGGTGAACAGAGGTTCCGTCTGGCGGTGAAGCAGCAGGCTGCATGGGTCCGTAGACGCGGGATCGGGTCCGCATCGCAGGATGAGTGATTGCCCCTGCGCGGAAACAAACCGGTCCGGATCGTTCCGGGGAGAAATCCAGGCTTCGCGGCGGCCGGCAGTTACCGGAAGATTCGGGAAAGGCAAGGGTTGGAGACAGCTGGGTCCTTTCAGAGAATTGACCATGGGCCAGCCGTCCGCTGTCCAGGTCATCGGATCCAGCGCTGTTTCCCGGCCCAGCAGGCTCATGCCGGCCACCGGACGGCTGCACAGGTAGACCATATACCATCTTCCGTCCGGCAGCTGAACGGGCTTGCCGTGTCCGCTCCGCTGAACAGGTGAAAGACGGTTTTTCCTGCCAAGGATGGGGTTGAAGGGGCAGCTTTCATAGGGACCGTACAGGTTTTTGCTCCTCAGGGCTGTTTCGATGTGACCTTCGCCTGTGCCGCCTTCCGCCAGGAAAAGGTAATACCATCCGTTCCTGCGGATGAGGTGGGGACCTTCCGGCTTGATCCGGGCGGAACCGAAGGAGATCATCCGCGGTTTGGAAACCGGATCCCCGTTTTCATTGATTTCCGCGATCATCGCGCCGGGATTCAGCAGGATATAACGCCTGCCGTCCTCATCGGTGAAAAGGGAAGGATCGATACCGTCAAGCGGCAGGAACTTCGGCGGATCCCAGGGTCCCCGGGGGTCAGCCGAAGATGTGATCATCTGAAGACGGAAGGGCTTTTCATTCCGGCGCAGGGTGGCCACGACCCAGAAACGGCCGCGGTAAAAGGATATATCGGGTGCCCAGTAACCGAACCCTCCGGGAAGCGAAGCCAGGCCGGAGGAGTCCAGGTCTGTCACCACATGGCCGATTTCCTGCCAGTGGACCAGGTCCCGGGAATGAAAGACCGGCAGGCCGGGGAAAAGGAAAAAGGAAGAGGTGACCAGATAGTAATCGTCCTGTACCCGGACGGCAGAGGGATCCGGATGGAAGCCCCTCAGCACCGGATTCCGGTAGCATTGATCAGGCGAAATGCCCAGGCGGTCTGTCAGGAACTGAAAAGCTTCCGGCTTTTCTGCGGCACGGGCAAGATCCAGGGGAGTGATCCCGCAAAGATCCCCCTGAAGCGGGTCAAAGCCGAGGACGTCCATCGCAAAACGAACGGTATCAGCGTTTCCGGATTGCGCCGCGCGATGCAGCAGGGTCTGCCCCTGATCGTCCGGATCAGGGGAATAGAGATGACTGGCTTCAAACAGGAAGCGGAGCATGGCGGCCTGCCCGTTTTGCGCGGCGGTGAAGACCAGCAGGCGTTTTTCCTCCGCTGTGATGCCGTCGAAGGCACCCTGTTCCGCCAGGCCGGCTATGGCGCCGCAGTTTCCCGAACTGATCAGGGGCAGGATCTGATCCGTATTCATCATACTGATTCCTCCCGGCAGACGCCGGAAGCGACGCCGTCATATTCCCCTGTCAGCGGATCGGCAGAACACCTGCTTTTGACGGTGACGGAGTTTCCGAGAATGCTGACCAGCATATCAAAACCGCAGGGGGCATCCCCGATCGCGTGGCAGCGAAGGCGGAGCGTTCCGTCGCTGATCCAGGAGGCGGAAACCAGGGCCGGCACGTTCGGGCGCCCCGGCCAGGAAGTTTCCAGCGTTTCCCCCCTGGCAAAGGGCAGCACGGCAGGGGAATCGCCGCGGAAAAGCGTTAACGCGGACGGCTTCAGTTCCATGGCGGACAGGCCGAGCATGTTGCCTTCGGGGAAAACATAATATCCTTCCCCGACAGCCTTCACCAGCCCACTGTCCTGCAGTTTTGCCGCGGGCAGGGACAGGGAAACGGGACGGGAGGGATCCATGTCCCCCAGGCGGGGGAAGAGCTCGTCAAAAAAAGCGTCATAAATATGCTGTACGCCGCAGGGATCCAGCCGGGTGTCGGCGATGGCGGAAAACACGGCCTGCCGGTCCGGACAGATCACGGCCAGCTGGCCGCCCATCCCGTACATGGCCCATCCGGCCCGGGTACACCAGCACTGCCATCCGTAGCCGTACTGCTCCTCTTTTTTGTCCTGGAGCAGGGTGTCGATATGCTTTTTCCCCATTTCCTCCGCGTACCAGCGGGGGACCAGCCCATCGCCGCCGCGCAGCAGGCATTCCGCGATCCGGTGAAGATCCCGCAGGCTCATGCAGAGGCCGGTTCCGCCCTGGCAGCAGCCGGAAGGATCCCGCAGCCAGTAACGGCGGTCCTGGCAGCCAAGCGGACGGAACAGGCGCTCCTCCAGGAAGTCTGAAACCTCCTGTCCGCTGACGCGTTTCACCAATGCGGCCAGCACCTGGGAACATCCCGTGTCATAGGAAAAAACCGTACCGGGTTCATGATCCGGCTGTCCGGTAAAGAAAGGTGCTGTCCAGTCGGCGTCAATTCCTTCCCGATAAGCTGTTTTCCAGTAGCATGTTGCCATCCGCAGCATGTCCTGCAGGGTGAGACGCAGCAGGAAACCGGACGGCTGTTCCGGCAGGAGATCCCGGAAGCGGTCTGTAATCCGCTGATCCAAAGAAAGCCGTCCGTCATCGATCAGCATTCCTATCGCGATACCGGTCAGCGTTTTGCTGACGGAGTACAGGCGATGCGGCTGTCCTTCCCGGAACGGATGGTAATATGCCACGGCAACGGTCCTGCCGGCAACGGAAAGCTGAAAGCCATGCATGTTGATACCGTTCCTGAGCAGCCGGTCCGTAAAGCGTTTTATGATTTCTTCCGGGTTTGGTTTGTTCATCAGGGAAGCCCCCTTTTTTCAGTCCAGTCTGACCTTCATCCGGTCACTGTCCTGTTCCGGTACGGAATCCTTCAGGCGGGATTCCAGGTAGTACCGCGGGGCAGTGCCGTATTTTTTCTTGAACATTTTTGAAAAATACAGGGGATCGTGGAAACCGCACAGCGGCGCGATGTCCGCGATGGTGCGGGCGCCGGCGTTGGCGTCGCTGACCAGCAGTTCCGCTGCCATTTTCAGGCGTTTATCCATCAGGTAACGGTGCGGTGTGACGCCCAGTTCTTTCTGGAAAAGTTTACGCAGGTAATCGTAGCTGAAGGGCAGGGAATGCAGGTAGGCGTCCAGCTCATAGGTGCTGTCGGCATAATTGGAAATGATGTTGTTCTCGATCCGGGCGACGATCGGCGTGAGCGTGGTGCCCGTCTGATAAACTGCCAGGTAACAGCTGATCAGGTCCCCGTAGACGGACAGCAGGGGCGTCGTTTCCTTGCGGTCGGAATAGAAATGGAAAAAGACCGCGTTGAACGCGTCCAGCAGGAAATGGTTGGAGTCGTCCGAAATGACCAGCGGGGAGGAGAAGGACAGGGCGGGGGACACCATGTTGATATGGATGTTCTGGAATCCGTCCGCGCTGGCGTTGGAATGGGGCGTCATGGGCGGAATGATGACCACGTCCCCTTCCCGGTAATCCAGGCTCCGGTCGTCGAACAGGAAGGTGCCGGAACCGTAGGTGCAGTAAACAAACTCCCAGCTTTCATGGGCATGGCGGGACACAGTATAGATAACGGTATGCTTGCCGACATAGGTTATGTCGTTCATATGGATCCTCCCCCGGTCTATTGCTTAATTCATAATTCAGAATGATGTGTGAGTATGTTGATACAGAAAGACAAGCTGCGCTTAAATCATCCGATGGATGAATTGTATCATGTGATCCCGCGGAAAACAAGCCGTCCGGATTGGTATGATGGAAATGATACAAATAATTTGACGGAAAACGCTGCTGTTTGGTAAAATATATACAATCACAATGGAAAAAACCGGGAAACGGAACAGGAAAGCATATGATTACAGTGGCAAAAGACGGAAGCGGGGACTACGCCTGTATCCAGGCGGCCATCGATGCGCTTCCGGAAACGGGCGGGGAGATCCTGGTCCGGTCCGGGGTATACCGGGAAAAAGTGGTGGTCCACAGGGACGGCGTCCGTCTGACCGGGGAAGACCGGGAACGGACGGTCATCACCTGGAACGGCTGCGCCAAGGATCGGTATGCGGACGGCACAGAGAAGGGCACGTTTTTGTCCTCCACGCTGATGACCACCGGCCGTGATATTGCGGTGGAGAACCTGACGGTCCGCAATGACGCCGGGGACGGAAGGATCGTCGGCCAGGCAGTGGCGGTGTACGCGGCCGGGGATCGGGGGATCTGGCGGAACTGCAGCCTGACTGCCCACCAGGACACGCTGTTCTGCGGTCCGCTGCGGATGCCCAATGTGACAGAGGATATCGGCCTGCGCGACGGATGCGCGGAGCGGATGCCCCGGGTGGAAGACGGGCACCTGACCTTCAGCAGGCAGTACTTTGAAGACTGCTGTATCCGGGGAGACGTGGACTTCATCTTCGGATCCTACCGGTGCTGGTTTGAACACTGCATCCTGTTCATGAACGAGCGGGGCGGCTGGTATACTGCAGCCAACACCCATGAGGCGCAGCCTTACGGCTTTGTGTTCCACCGCTGCCGGCTGACAGGAGCGTGCGGGGCCGGGGAGGCGTTCCTGGGCAGGCCCTGGCGGAAATACGCCAGGACGGTGTTCCTGGAATGCGAAATGGATGAACATGTCGCGCCGGAAGGTTTCAGCGACTGGGACGCGGAACGCGTGGTGACAGACCGCTGCGGCGAGTGGCATACCACCGGAGCGCGGGCGGACCAGGGCACCCGCCATCCTTCCCAGAAGCGGCTGATGGACGCAGAGGCTGCGAATATCACGGTTTTCCGGGTGTTGGGCGGCAGCGACGGATGGAAACCGGACGGCGGCGTCGCAGCCGGGTGAACGGACATATAAACGGGAGGGATACGCATGTATACCATGGAACAGCTCCGGAAGTACCCGTATTTTGAGGAGCGGCTGAAGGATACGGCGCCGGAAGCGCTGCTGGATTACCTGACCGGTCTGGTTTCCCGCGGGCACATCCTGTGGTTCGCCCAGTGGCTGATTGAGCAGGAGATTCCGTTTTCCTTCGCGATGCTGGACCTGGATAATTTCAAGTTTATCAACGATACCTACGGCCATCACGCCGGGGATGAAGTCCTGGTGCGTGTCGCGGAGGACTTGGCGGAAATGCTGGACGGGATCGGCCTGGCAGGCCGATTCGGTGGAGACGAGATGCTGATCGTGAACCTGCGCGATGTGACGTACGACGCGTGCAAGGCGTTTTTTACGGAAATGTACAACGGAAGGGTGCTGCGGAAGAATATCGTACTGGATGACTGCAGCCCGTTTGTGACCGGAACGGTGGGATGTGCGGTCTATCCGAAGGATGCGCAGAACTACACCCGCCTTTTCGAACTGATCGACAAGACGCTTTACCGCGGAAAATCCAAGGGACGGAACTGCCACATCATCTATGTGGAGGAAAAGCATCGGGATATTGAGATTCGGCAGATTGCCAGACACGGACTGTATACGACGTTCAACGGCATTATCCGCCAGTTTGAGTTTGTCCCCGGGTTGGTCAACAAGTTGCAGAGCGTGATGCCGCTGCTGATGGAGGAACTGCAGATATCAGACCTGTACTATGCCGGTCCGCAGGGAGTCATGCGGGCAGTCAGGAATCCGGAGATGGCGGAGCCGGTCGCCGGGCTGGAGCAGCTGCTCCGGAACGACGACCTTTTCGCGAGCAACGATATGGAAGAAGTGCGCAGAAGAAGCCCTGCGTTTTACAAAACGGTCAGCCGGCATGAATTTGAAACGCTGTGCGTGGTCCGGTCCGCGTACAAGCTGGACACAAACGGTTATCTGATCTGCGCGGAGAAAAGGAACCGCAGGATCTGGCAGGAAGCGGAGTGCGCCATCCTGTTCTTCCTGGCCAAGATGATGGCCGCAGCGATCCAGATTGACGGGGAAACGATAGATCGGGAGCCTGTAAAATGATGAAAAAATACAGTCCACGGGCACAGGAACTGAAAATTGCCTATATCGGCGGCGGATCACGCGGATGGGCCTGGGGGTTTATGGCCGACCTGGCACTTGACAGGGACATCTGCGGGACGGTCCGGTTGTATGATATCGACCGGCAGGCAGCGGAGCGCAACCGGATCATCGGCGGCAAAATCGGTGAGGATCCGGCTGCTGTTTCCAGGTGGACATATACGGTTTGCGATTCACTGGAAGAGGCGCTGGAAGGCGCGGATTTCGTGGTCATTTCCATCCTTCCCGGTACATTTGAAGAGATGCGGTCAGACGTACACCTGCCGGAACGCGTCGGGGTTTACCAGCCGGTCGGGGATACGGTCGGTCCCGGCGGATTTATGCGCGCCATGCGCACGATTCCCATGTTTGTCACGATTGCGGAAGCGATCCGGGACTGCGCGCCGAAAGCGTGGGTGATCAATTATACCAATCCGATGTCCCTGTGCGTGCGGACGCTCTATGAGGCATTTCCGGCGGTAAAGGCCTTCGGATGCTGCCATGAGGTGTTCGGGACACAGGAACTGCTGTGCGCCATGCTGAAGGCGGAGGAAGGCATGGAAAACGTCAGGAGGCAGGACCTGCGCACAACCGTGACCGGGATCAACCACTTTACCTGGATTACGCAGGCGAGCCTGGGAGACACGGACCTGATGCCGTTATACGCGCGTTTTGCGGACAAATACTGTGAAACCGGCTTCGAAGAAAGTCCGGACAGAAACTGGATGAATTCCCATTTCAACTGCGCACACCGTGTCAAATTCGACCTTTTCCGGCGGTTCGGCGCAATCGCCGCCGCGGGAGACCGCCATCTGGCGGAGTTTACCGCGCCGAGGTATACCGCTGATCCCGAAACGGTGAGATCCTGGAAATTCAGCCTGACGAGCGTGGACTGGCGCGTGAAGGATCTGCAGGACAAGCTGCGCAGGTCAGACGACCTGGTCAGCGGCAGGGAAAAACCGGAGCTGAAGCCTTCCGGTGAAGAAGGGCATCTGCTGCTGAAGGCGCTGCTGGGACTGGGGAATATGGTTTCCAATGTGAATATCCCGAACCGCGGACAGGCGCCGGACCTGCCTTCCGGCGCTGTGGTGGAAACCAATGCCCTGTTCAGCTGCGACCGGATCGAGCCGGTCTGCGCGGGATCCGCGCCTGACGGGATCCGGCCGCTGATCCTCCGTCATATCCGGAACCAGGAGAACGCCCTGACTGCCGCGCTGAAATGCGACCGGGAGCTCGGCTTTTCCACTTTCATGAACGATCCGCAGATGTCGGCTGTCAGCATGAAAGACGGACGGGCGTTGTTTGACGATATGCTTGAAAACCAGCGAAGGTTTCTTCCTGCTGCCTGGTTCTGACGGTTTTTCGGATCGGACCGAAAACAGGATATGGGTTTTACCGGGGTTTATCCCCGGCTTTTTCTTTTTTGCCATGCCATGAAACGATTTGCGGGCTGTCCGGACAAATCCGTCCGTCCATATATATAGGAAGGAAAAATTGACAAAAAGGGTTTCTTTTTGGATGAAAAAGTGATATAATTAATTGATTCGGAACGCTTTATTTTTCAAGGGATTTCAGGATTTCAAATCCGGTCCGGAAACGCCCTGAAAACACATGTTTTTCCGAAGCGCGTGAAAGAGACATAGATGAGGTGCAACATGACTGAAGGAATGGACCTTGAACTGGAACAGGTAACAGCGGTCACCGCTGATTACGGGGAAGAGCAGATCCAGGTGCTGGAAGGCCTTGAAGCCGTACGCAAGCGCCCCGGCATGTATATCGGCTCCACGGACGCGCGCGGCCTGCATCACCTGGTATATGAGATCGTGGACAACTCCGTGGACGAAGCGCTGGCCGGCTACTGCCGCCAGATCAACGTGACGCTGAACGCGGACGGTTCCGTGACCGTTATGGACGACGGGCGCGGCTTTCCGGTAGGCATGCATCCGAAGATGCACCGCCCCGCGGTGGAAGTGTGCCTGACGATCCTGCACGCCGGCGGAAAGTTCGGCGGCGGGGGATACAAGGTCTCCGGCGGCCTGCACGGCGTCGGCGCCAGCGTGGTGAACGCGCTGAGCAGCCACTTTACCGTCACCGTATACCAGAACGGGCAGGTTTACCAGCAGGAATACGAACGGGGCAAATACCTGTACGACCTGAAGGTGATCGGGGAAACGGACCGTACCGGCACGACGATCCAGTTCTGGCCGGACGTAAAGTCTGAAGAGAATCCCGAAGGCATTTTTGAGACCGGGGAATTCGAATACGACACCCTGCGCAACCGCCTGCGGGAAATGGCCTTCCTGAACAAGGGCGTACGCATCATCTTCCGGGATGAGCGACCCGAGGAACCGAAGGAGAACGACTTCTGCTATGAAGGCGGCCTGAGGGAATTTGTCAAGTTCCTGAACCAGCACAAGCAGGTGCTGTTTCCGGAACCGATCTACACCGAAGGCATCAAGGACGGCATCCTGGTCGAGATGGCCATGCAGTATAACGACTCCTACGCGGAGAATGTATATACCTTCGCCAACAACATCGCCACGCCGGACGGCGGCACCCACCTGCAGGGCTTCAACACCGCCGTGACCCGGGCGATTAACGATTACGGACGCCGGTACAAGATCCTCAAGGACAACGAGCCGAACCTCAAGGGCGAGGACGTCCGCGAGAGCCTGACGGCAATCGTGTCCATCAAGATGGAGGATCCGCAGTTCGAAAGCCAGACCAAGTCAAAGCTCGGTTCCGGCCAGGTCCGCGGCGTTGTGGACAGCCTGGTGAGCGAAGAACTGTCCACCTACCTGGAAGAGAACCCGACTGTGGCCAAGGCGATCGTTACCCGTTGCGTGGACGCGCAGCGCGCCCGGGAAGCCGCCCGGAAGGCCAGGGACGCCACCCGGCGGAAGACCGTGCTGGAAAGCGCCTCCCTGCCCGGAAAACTGGCGGACTGCTCTGAGAGGGATCCCGCCAAGTGCGAAATCTTCATGGTGGAGGGCGACTCCGCAGGCGGCAGCGCCAAGGGCGGCCGCGACAGCAAAACGCAGGCAATCCTGCCGCTGCGCGGCAAGATCCTGAATGTGGAAAAGGTTCGCCTGGACCGGGCGCTGGAGAACGCGGAGATCCGCGCGATGATCACGGCCTTCGGCTGCGGTTTCGGCGACCAGTTTGACGAGAGCAAGCTGCGTTACCACCGGATTGTCTGCATGACGGATGCCGACGTGGACGGCGCGCATATCAGGATCCTGCTGCTGACGTTCTTCTACCGCTTCATGCGGCCGCTGGTCGAAAAGGGTTATGTCTATGCCGCCATGCCGCCGCTGTATAAGGTGACCAAAGGGAAAGTATCCCGCTATGTCTACGACGACGATGAGCTGAGCCGGCTGCTGGACGAGATCGGCCGGGATCCGAAACCGGACATTCAGCGCTACAAAGGCCTGGGTGAAATGAGTGCCCAGCAGCTGTGGGATACCACCATGAATCCGGAAACCCGCATGATGATGCAGATCACGCCGGAGGACGCCATGGAGGCGGACCGGCTATTCACGCTGCTCATGGGCGACGATGTGGAGCCCAGGAAGCTGTTCATACAGGAGAACAGCGACCTGGTGAAGGATCTTGACGTTTAACCGGGAGACTTTCCGATCGTTCCCCGGAACCCTTTCGGGTAAGAGACTTTTGACTGTATGAGGATTTGAGAAGATGATTCAGGACAAACTGATCCCAGTCAATCTGGAACAGGAAATGAAAAAGAGCTTCATCGCCTACGCCATGGCGGTGATTGTGGACCGGGCGCTGCCGGACGTGAGGGACGGCCTGAAACCCGTCCACCGGCGCATCCTGTACGACATGTCCGAGGAACTGGGCATGACGCCGGACAAACCGACCCGCAAAAGCGCGCGCGTCGTCGGCGACGTGCTCGGTAAATTCCATCCCCACGGAGACTCCTCTGTCTACGACGCGATGGTCCGTATGGCCCAGCCCTTCAACATCCGCTATCCGCTGGTTGAAGGCCAGGGCAACTTCGGCAGCGTGGACGGCGACGGCGCCGCCGCGATGCGTTACACCGAAGCCAGGCTGCAGAAACTGACCATGCACCTGCTGGACGGCATCGACAAGGACACGGTGGATTTCTATCCGAACTTCGACGAGACGCTGCAGCAGCCCTCCGTTCTGCCCGCGCGGTTCCCGAACCTGCTGGTGAACGGTTCCAACGGTATCGCGGTCGGCATGGCGACGAACATTCCGCCGCACAACCTGACAGAGGTTATCAACGGCGTCATCTGCATGATCGACAATCCGGAGTGCACCGTCGAGGACCTGATGCAGCACATCAAGGGGCCGGATTTCCCCACGGGCGGCCTGATCATGGGCTACAGGGGAATCCGTGAAGCATACCTGACCGGCCACGGCCGGATTACGGTCAGGGCCCGGACCAATATTGAAGAGATGTCCGGTAACCGCAGCCGGATCGTGGTAACGGAGATTCCTTACCAGGTTAATAAATCCGTGCTTGTCAAGAAAATTGCCGACCTGGTCCACGAGAAAAAGGTTGAGGGCATCAGCGACATCCGGGACGAGTCCAACGACCGTCAGGGCATGCGCATCGTTATTGAGCTGAAAAAGGATGTTCAGCCGCAGGTCGTGCTGAATATGCTTTACAAGCATTCCTCCCTGCAGGAAAACTTCGGCGCGAACATGCTGGCGCTGGTGAACGGCAAACCGCGGGTGCTGAACCTGCGGGAAATGATCTACTACTACCTGGAGCACCAGAAGGACGTGGTGACCCGGCGGACGCGATTCGAGCTGAACAAGGCCCAGAACAGGGCCCATATCCTGGAAGGCCTGCTGAAGGCGCTGGATCATATCGACGAGATCGTCGCGATTATCCGCGCCAGCAAGGATACAAATACCGCCAAGGAAGCCCTGATGCTCCGGTTTGAGTTCTCGGACAAACAGGCCCAGGCGATCCTCGATATGCGCCTGGCCCGCCTGACCGGCCTGGAACGGGAAAGACTCCAGGAGGAATACCAGGAACTGGAGAAGACCATTGAGCGCCTGACGGCGATCCTGGGAGACGAACACCTGCTGATGGACGTCATCAAGACGGAGATCAGCGAGATCCGGGACAAATTCGGCGACGAACGGCGCAGCGAGCTGACTATCGCGGAAGACGATATTGATATCGAGGACCTGATCCAGGAAGAGAACATGGTGGTCACCCTGACCCATGAAGGGTATGTGAAGCGCGTTTCTTCCTCCGTGTACCGCGCGCAGCACCGCGGCGGACGCGGCGTGAGCGGCATGAACGTGAAGGAGACTGACTACACGACCCAGATGTTTGTGGTCAGCACGCACCAGGAAATCATGTTTTTCACGAACCTCGGCCGCGTCTACAGCCTGAAGTGCTACCAGATTCCCGAGGCCGGGCGCCAGGCCCGCGGCACGGCGATCATCAACCTGCTGCAGATTTCCGGCGGAGAGAAGGTCTCCACGATGCTGCCCATGCCGAAGGAAACCGACAGCGAGCATAACCTTGTGATGGCAACCCGCAGGGGCATGATCAAGAAGACCGCGCTGGATGAGTTCCGCAACCTGCGCAAGAACGGCCTGATCGCGATCGCCCTGAGGGAAGGCGACGAACTGATAGGCGTACGGCTGAGCAACGGCGACGACGAAATGCTTGTTTCCACCCGCAAGGGCAAGTGCATCCGCTTCAACGAGCGGCATGTGCGCAACGTGGGCCGCAACTCCATCGGCGTCCGCTCCATGCGGATCGCGGAGGGCGACGATGTCATCGATATCGCCGCGGTTGAACCGGAAACGACCGTGCTGGCAATCACCACCGGCGGCTACGGCAAGCGGACCGATCCGGAAGAGTACCGTGAGCAGGGCCGCGGCGGCATGGGCATCAAGGCCATGCAGCTGACTGACAAGACCGGCGACCTGGCTGCGCTGATGTTTGTGCATGAGGACGAGGACATCCTCCTGATTACTGACGACGGCACGATCATCCGGGCGAGGGCTGCGGACGTCCGCCTGTGCGGACGCGCGACCCAGGGTGTGCGGATCATGAGGCTGGCTGAAGGAAGTACTGTGGTGGGCGTCTGCAGGGCCGAAAAGGAAGAGGAAGAGGTTCCGGAAGACATGGAGCCGTCCGAAGGAGCGGACGAGCCGGAAACGGCCGCAGAAGCCGCCGAAGGGGCATCCGGACAGGAAACGGAAAAGCCCGCGCCGGAGAATAACCTGTAAAGCAGCAAAAATCCACAGACCATATCCCGGTTTCCGGAAGGAAACCGGGATTTTTGCGGTCAGTTACAGGGAAAACGGAAAAAAGTTACAGGCTTAAGCTTCATTTTAAGTTCGTAAGATAGGATGGGTACTGTCAAAAGAGGCACTCAAGGGAAAGGAATGACTGAAAGATGGCGAAAAAGCTTGAAAACAAAGCCGCGGAAACCGAAGAGATCAATATCGCGGCGGAAAAACAGGAAGGAAAGAAAAAGAAGAAAGGCCGCAAACGCAGGATTGTGAAACGGCTGATCTGGACGCTGGTGATCCTCCTGGTGGTCGGCGTGGCTGTCTGGTCCATATATAGTAAACTGAGGGCGGAATACAAGGTTACCTATGATCCCTATACGGCGACCACGGGCAGCATTTCCAATTCCCTGTCCTTTACGGGCAGCATGCAGCTGATCGACAGCGCGACCTATACCGCGTCTTCGAACTGCAAGGTCAAGGAGATCTATGTGGCTGTGGGCGACAAGGTGAAGGAAGGCGACAGGCTGATGCGCCTTTCCGGGGGAGAGACGATCGAGGCTGAGTTTGACGGAACCGTCAGCTCCATTGAAGTGGAGAAAGGGGACGAAATCAAGGCCGAGGCCACCCTGCTCACCGTGGCGGATTTTGATCATATGATCGTGTCTGTCCGCGTGGGTGAGAGCAACATCACCCAGGTTTCCGTGGGACAAAGCTGCAAAGTGACGGTTTCCTCCGTCGGCGCGTCCTTTGACGCGTCCATCGACGCGATCGACTATGCCACCTACAGCGGAAACAACGTGGCATATTATACAGCCAAGGTAAATGTGGACACCTCTGAAGCGCAAAACGTCTGGCCCGGTATGCAGGCTACGGTAACCATCACGCTGGACGAGGCAAAAGACGTCACAGTGATGAAAATGGAAGGCCTGAGCACGGAGCGGGACAACACCGCCTTTGTGTACAAGGAAAATGAAGACGGTGAGATGGAAGCAGTTACGGTGACCGTGGGCGTTAGCAACGGCAACTATGTGGAGATCAAGGACGGCATCGCTCCCGGTGAGACTGTCTACAAGATTGCCGAGAAAACAGAGGAAGAGACCGGCCTGGCCGCACTCTTCTCCGGACTGTTCTCCAACCGGCAGGTCAACCGGTCCAACAACAGAAACCGGAACAGCCAGGGCAGTGATGTCATGCCTGATTTCAGCAATATGCCCAGCGGATTCCCGGGCGGCGGCAGCGGCGGGAGCGGCGGCAGCGGATTCCCGGGCGGCGGATCACGGGGGAACTGACGATGGCAGATGAAGTATTCTTCCGGATGCGGGAGATTGACAAGATCTATCCGCTGGAAGGGGAAAACGTCCACGCGCTGAAGAAGGTCTCCCTGGAACTGGAGGAAGGCGAATACCTCTCCGTTCTGGGACCGTCCGGCAGCGGCAAGACAACCCTGATGAACATCATCGGCTGCCTGGATACGCCCACTTCCGGCGAATATACGCTGCGAGGCCGGGAAGTGGAGGACATGGACGAGCGGGAGCTGGCGGAGCTGAGAAACCGGGAGATCGGGTTCATTTTCCAGAATTCCCAGCTGCTGCCCCGGCTGACGGCGAGAAAGAATGTGGAACTGCCCCTGATTTATACCGGGATCCGGCCGAAGGAACGCCGAGAACGGGCGGAAGCGATGCTGGAACGCGTCGGGCTGAAGGATCGGATGGACCACCTGCCCAGCCAGTTGTCCGGCGGACAGCAGCAGCGTGTGGCGATTGCCCGGGCAATGGTGGGCAACCCCTCCATTCTGCTGGCGGACGAGCCGACCGGAGCGCTGGACCAGAAAACCGGCGCCCAGATTATGCAGCTGTTCCGGGAACTGAATGAGGAAAAACGTACGGTGATCATGATTACCCACGATATGAAGATTGCCTCCAACGCCCGCCGGGTTGTTCATATTATTGACGGGGAGATCTCGGAAGGAGGGCTGCAGGATGCTTAACGCGATCCGGAAAAAGCTGATCATGGTCCGTGAGAGTACGGCCATGGCGCTGGACAACATCCGGAGCAACAAGGTCCGTTCCTTCCTGACGCTGCTGGGCATCATGATCGGCGTCATGGCGGTCATTACCCTGATTTCCACAGTGTCCGGCGTATCCGGGACGATTTCCTCGTCCTTCTCAAGCATGGGCGTGGGTACCCTGACGGTATCCGTGACGGGCAGCGACCTGAAAAGCGGCGTGACGCCTGAAGACCTGAAAGTGATCTCAAACCTGGAAAACGTGGACGGCGTTGTGCCGAGCGTCAGCCTGAACGGCCGCGTTTCCTACGGGAACGACGTGCAGACGCGCATCTCCGTATCAGGCAGAAACGCCTACTATTTCAACCTGAACGAAGATATGATCATCCAGGGACGGGCGCTGAACTTTATTGATGACGACAACTGCAGCTATGTCTGCGTGATCAGCCAGGAGATGGTGGACGAGTTTTTCCTGGGCGTCAATCCCATCGGTGAGACCCTGTATGTCTCCGGGCTTCCCTTTACGATTGTCGGACGGTATGAGGAGGACAGCGGCGGCGGCGTCGCTTCGATCTTCAGCGGATCGCCGGATATCCTCATTCCTTATACCACAGCCATGAAGGTGAACAACTCCACAGACATCACTTCCTTTACGGTTTACCTGAAGGCTGGCGCGGATTCTACCGCGGCGCAGGAAGAAATCGAGGACGCCATGGACGTGCTGTTCGATTTTGAGGAAGACTGCTTTACGGTTTCATCGATGGAAAGCATTGAAGAAACCATGAACACGATGACCACCATGCTCAGTTCGCTCCTGGCGGGCATTGCCTCGATCGCGCTGGTGGTGGGCGGTATCGGCATCATGAACATGATGCTGACGACCGTTACGGAAAGGACGGCTGAGATCGGCCTGAAGAAGGCGCTGGGCGCGGTTCCCGGACAGATCCAGATGCAGTTCCTGCTGGAGAGCTTCCTGCTTTCCATGATCGGCGGCCTGCTCGGCGTGATATTCGGCCTGGCGCTCTCCTTCGGATTGTGCCGGCTGCTGGGTACCGGTTTTGTCCTGAACATGGGCGCCGTGCTCCTGGGTGTGGGTTTCTCCGCGGCAGTCGGTATCATCTTCGGATGGGCGCCTGCCAGGAAGGCCAGCCGGCTGAATCCCATTGACGCGCTGCGCGCGGTCTGATTATGCAAATAAAATTATTGAAGATATACAGGAGGAAACAAACAATGAAGACGATGAAACGGGTTATGGCAATTCTCTTCGCGCTGACACTGCTGGCTGCCGGCGCTGCCCAGGCGGAAACACTGAGCCTGAACGGAACGGTGGAGGCCGGCGTGACAGTACCTGTTTACGCGCCGATCGGCGGTACGGTGGACAACGTGTCCGTTGAAGCGGGTATGCATGTTGCCGCGGGCGACACGCTGTTCAGCTACCGGACAGAAAAGACCTATGCCGCCGGAGACGGAACGGTGACAGGCGTGTTCGTGAAAGCCGGCGACGACGCGGAAACGGTGACGGAACAGTACGGGGCGGACCTCTATATTGAGGGAACGGCGAAGTACACTGTCAGTGCAAACAGTTCCAAGGCATACAGTTCTGTTGAAACCATGCTGGTGCATACCGGCGAGAAGGTTTATGTCGTCTGCAGAACGGTCACATCCCGCAGAGGCGTCGGCATTATCACGGCAATCGACGGCACCAGCTACACGGTACTGGTGACGGAAGGGAATTTCATCCCCGGGGATTCGGTTACGGTGTACCGGGATGAAGCGTGCACGGAACTGCAGCGCGTCGGCCGCGGCTCGGTATCCCGGGTGAATCCGACGGCTGTTTCAACGACCGGAGCGATCGTCAATGTGGCGGTGAAGGACGGCGACCAGGTGAAGCGCGGCGACCTGCTGATGGAAACGCTCAGCGGCACCTTTGAAGGATATGAGATGACCGGTACGGCGGTGGCCGCGGCGGAGGAAGGCGTGATCATGTCCGTTTCAGCGGAAGTTGGTTCGACGGTCAGCAAGGGAGACGTCATAGCCCAGATCGCTCCGATCAGCGGCATGCGGGTGGAAGTAGCCGTCAGCGCAGACGACCGCCAGTCCCTGAAGGCGGGCGACAAAGTGCTGATTGAACTGGAAGCGGATGAGAGCAGGTCCTATGAAGGCACCGTGAGATACATCACCGAAATGCCGGAGGAAGATACGGAGGAAGTGACCTATAAAGCCGTGATCGACTTTACGCCGGACGAGAACGTCTACTTCGGGATGGCCGTGGTCGTCACCGCGGGAGAGGACGCTAAGAAAGCCGAATAAGAATTCAGAAAAGAAATCAGCTGGCCGTACAGTCAGCTGATTTCTTTTTTTCGTTCCGCGAACCTGCGGAGCTCTTCGATGGGAATCGGCCGGGAGAACTTGTATCCCTGCAGGTAGGAGGCGGACATATCCAGGCAGAGGTTCTCGTCCGATTCGTTTTCCACGCCCTCATAAAGCACGGAGTAGTTCAGGTCACTGAACATGTCCGCCATGTTACGGACGATCTTCTCGGAACGGGAGCTGCTGCCGGAGGCGATGACCAGGGACCGGTCGAATTTGATGATGTCGAAGGGAAGCTCGATAATCCGCTCCATGTTGGAGTAGCCGGTGCCGAAATCGTCCAGGTAGAACTTGATTCCCCTGTCCTTCAGCTCGGTGATCTTGGACTTCATTACGTCAAATTCGCTTTCGTTCTGGGATTCGGTCAGTTCGATCGCGACTTTTTCACCGGGGATTCCGCTTCCGGATATGATTCCGCTGATGTCGTCGCAGAAGCTGTCCGCCTTCAGTTCCAGTACAGAAACATTGACGGATATGCGGTTGATTTCATATCCTTCCGCGGTCAGCTTCCGGATTTCGTCACAGGTTTTGTGCAGGATGATTTCGGTCAGGGTATGGATATAGCCGTTTTCCTCAGCCAGGAAAATGAACTGGTCCGGGAAAATGAGGCCGAGATCTTCAAACCGGAGGCGCATCAGGGCTTCAGCGGTATCGTATTTGCCCGTGGCCACGTTGCAGACCGGCTGGCAGTAGACCAGCACGCGTTCGTCATCCAGGTCGTGCCGGCTGTGGATATCCGCCAGCTGCCGGAGAATATATTCACTGCGGTCAAAGGCGGCGGTATCCTCCGGATTGATCCGGTGGACAGTATTCAGTGCCATGCCCCTGTGGGTATTCCGTATGAAGCTGATGTATTCATTTTTCCGGCTGATTGCTTCGATTGATTCGCCGATGACGATCTTATAGTCATACTGATAAAGCCGGTGGTATTCCCTGAGTGCTTTCAGGCTCTTTTCCAGCCGGTGTTCATAATCCGGATTCCGGTTCTTCGGGAACAGGAGCAGCAGATGTCCGTGGTCCGGCTGGAAGAGCAGGGCGTTCCGGAAATGCTCCACGGCGAACTGCCGTACAGCCGCCCGGACTTCATCCGGCATCTGTTCTCCTTCGCCGGCCAGCTCCGGCATATACAGGCTCATGAAGATAAAGTTTCTCTTTTTCCCATACCATTCGCTGACAGTGGCATTCAGCGTGGTGCTGTCCAGCGCGCCGATCTCGGCGTCATAGGGCGTGGAGTGCATGATATAGAACATGGCGATGACCGGGAAAAGGAAGGAGGACACCGTGAAGGAGGAGCCGCCGCCCAGGATCTGCTGGAACAGCAGTATGGCAAAGGCCAGCGCAACGGAAGAGTAGAAGCCGAACATGACCCATTTGTACAGCCGGCGGCGGACCGTGGCGAGCAGGATCAGGTTGGTTGCGGCAAAGGCCAGGTATCCGACGAGAAAGACCAGACGGCCCCGGGAGCTCAGCTCAACGGCGGAGTGGCCTTCATTAAAACTCCGGATACTGCTGGCTACGTCGACAACGACGATCATTGCCAGGACGGCAAAAGCGCCCAGCAGGATCCGGATCGTTTTCCGCCGGTCCAGCCGGGTCACTTCGGCGATGTACAGGGTAAAGAGGAAATACACCGTAAACAGGGCGGCATGGAACAGGCACCGGAAGGCGTAGACCACAGGAACCGCGCCAAACCGGGAGGCAAGGGCGTTATAGGTTACATTCAGCACGGCAGTCAGAATCAGCGTGAAAATAATCGTCATAAAGACCCTGAAAGCCGGCGATTTACGCATATAGGAAAAATAGATCAGGGCAAGCATAACAAAACAGATCGCAATCACGATCAGATCGCCCACGGGTGTGTAATTGTTCGGGATGAAATGAGTATCGGCCTGGGACACGATATCACCCTATCTGAACGTTTTACCTATATAGGATATATTACCATTGTCATCATACAGGAATCCGGCGGCGATGTCAAAGGTTTTTACAAAAAAGATACACCAAAACGAGCATATATTCGTTCGCTGTGTAACCGATCTGCGGAGGGTTCCTCTGAAAGTTGCCTGAAAATGTATTTCCTCTGCATATGCGGAAGGGAAACTTGCCAGAAGGAAGGATGGATGATAGAATACCCGTGAATTTACTGACGCGCCAAAGGCGCGGGAAGGAACCGCCATGCGGGAGGCTTACGTGTTTTATTATTTTACCTTTCCCCGTTCTGTCTGAGGTAAGGTAATTTTGCCGCGCAGGTTTCCCCGAAAAGGGTGAACATCAGGGCCCGCAGAATTACTGCGGGCCCTGTTTATTCCGGGAAGGAGAGAATACCATGATTATTGCGCTGAAAAAAGATATCCGTAAAGAGGAGCAGGACCGCCTGATTGCCTGGCTGGAAAGCTACGGCGTACGGACCCATATCTCCGAGGGGGAGTTCCAGACCGTCGTCGGCCTGGTGGGCGATACGACACGGATTGATACGGACCTGATCAGCGGACTGGATATTGTCCAGAGCGTGACACGGATCTCGGAACCGTTCAAGAAGGCGAACCGGAAGTTCCATCCGGACGATACCGTCGTCCGCGTGGCGGAAAGCGTCGCTTTCGGCGGCGGAAACTTCCAGATGATCGCCGGTCCCTGTTCCGTGGAATCGGAGGAACAGGTGGAGACGGTTGCCCGGGCGGTAAAAGCAAGCGGGGCGGGCATGCTGCGCGGCGGCGCGTTCAAACCGAGGACTTCCCCCTATGATTTCCAGGGGCTTCACGCCGAAGGCATCCGGATTCTCCTGGAAGTGAAAAAACGCACCGGTATGCCGATTGTTACGGAAATTATGGATATCTGCCACCTGCCGATGTTTGAGGAAGTGGACGTGATCCAGGTGGGCGCACGGAACATGCAGAACTTTGAACTGCTCAAGGAGCTTGGCCGGACCGACAAGCCGATCCTGCTCAAGCGCGGCCTGGCCAACAACATCAAGGAGCTGCTGATGAGCGCCGAATATATCATGGCCGGCGGCAACGAGCAGGTCATCCTGTGCGAGCGCGGCGTGCGCACTTTTGAGACCTATACGCGGAACACGCTGGACCTTTCCGCCGTGGCAGTGCTGCATGAGCTCAGCCACCTGCCGGTGATCGTGGATCCCAGCCACGCGACAGGCGCGGCGCGTTATGTAAAACCCATGGCGCTTGCGGCAGCGGCCTGCGGAGCGGACGGCCTGATGATCGAAGTGCACAACGATCCGGCGCACGCGCGGTGCGACGGGCCCCAGAGCCTGACACCGGAACAGTTTGACGACGTGGCCAAGGCGGTGATGAAAGTCCGCGAGGCAGTGGTATAACACAGCCTTCGGGAGGAAAAAAGGCATGGAGACCAAAACGATCGGCGTGACCGGCCTGGGACTGATGGGCGCTTCCCTGTGCAAGGCGCTGGGAGAGCGCGGACACAGGATTCTGGGCAAAGACACGGATGAACATGTGCAGAAATACGCCCTGCTGACCGGAACCGTTCAAGGAGAATTGACGGATGAAAACGCCGGGGACTGCGATTACCTGTTCCTGGCGGTGTATCCCGGCGCGGCGGTGGAAACGCTCCGGCAGCTGGCGCCGCTGATCCGGAAGGATGCGGTCGTATGCGACCTGTGCGGGGTGAAACGCGCGGTCTGCGAACCGTGCTTTGAAACGGCAAAGGAATACGGTTTCACGTTTGTAGGCGGGCATCCAATGGCCGGAAAACAGTTTTCGGGCATCAAGTACGCGGACGGAAATCTTTTCCGCGGCGCGACGATGATCCTGGTTCCACGGGAGAAAGAGGACCTGTTCATGGTCAGCCGGCTGAGCGAACTGCTGCGGGAGACGGGTTTCCGCTCTGTGACGGTTACGACGGCGGAAAAGCATGACGAGATGATTGCCTTTACGTCCCAGCTTGCGCATGTGGTTTCCAATGCCTATATCAAATCCCCCACGGCTGCGGAGCATCTGGCTTTTTCGGCGGGCAGCTACCGGGACCTGACCCGGGTGGCCAAACTGAACGAGACCATGTGGACCGAACTGTTCCTGGACAACGCGGAGCACCTGGGCTTTGAACTGGACTGCCTGATCCGCTCCCTGCAGGAGTACCGGGACGCGATCGCGGCGGGAGACGCGCAGGAACTGAAAAGGCTCCTGCGGGAGGGCCGCGAGCGCAAGGAAGCGATCGATACGGAATGGAAGGAAAAATAACGGCAGGCGCATGAAAGGACGCAGAATATGACGATTGAGGAACTGAGGGCGGAGATCGACCGGATCGACAGTGAGATGATCCGCTTGTACGGCGAACGGATGGAAACGGCCAGGCAGATCGGCCGGTACAAACAGGAGAACCACCTGCCTGTTACGGATCCCGCGCGCGAGCGCGAGGTGCTGAACAAGGCGGGGAAGGAAGCCGGGGAAGCAAACGAGAACGGCGTGCGCGCGCTGTTCGGTTTCCTGATGGCCCAGAGCCGGACCAGCCAGATGCTGGACGGAAAGAAACAGAGCGAGCTGGGCGGATTGATCCGCCGGAGCCTGGAGGAAACGCCGCAGCTGTTTCCGGAAAAGGCCGCGGTTGCCTGCCAGGGGGTGGAAGGCGCCTATTCACAGCAGGCTTGTGAGAAAATCTTCCGTTCCCCGTCCATCATGTACTGCCGGACGTTTGAGAATGTGTTTTCCGCCATTGAGAGCGGGCTGTGCGAGTACGGCATCCTGCCGATCGAGAACAGCCTGGCGGGATCGGTCAACAGCGTATACGACCAGCTGATCAGCCGGAAGTGCTACATTGTCCGTTCCGCGCGGGTCAAGATCGACCACACGCTGCTTGCGCCGGCCGGCGTGAAGATGGAGGACATCCGGGAAATCTGGTCCCATGAGCAGGCGATTCAGCAGTGCTCCGGATTCCTGGCGGAAAACAAGCAGTGGCGGGTCAACATCTGCAGCAACACGGCCGCCGCCGCCCAGATGGTCGCGGAAAGCGGACGGAAGGACGTCGCGGCGATCTCGTCCGCCCAATGCGCGCCGCTGTACGGCCTGGAGATCCTGAAAACAGAGATCCAGAACAACAGCAACAATCATACCCGGTTCATCTGCATTTCCCGGAAACCGGAGATTTATCCCGGCGCGGACCATACCAGCCTGATGCTGGCGCTGCCCAACCGGCCCGGCGCCCTGTACCAGCTGCTCGGCCGCTTCTATGCCCAGGGCATCAACCTGACCAAGCTGGAAAGCCGGCCTGTGCCCGGCAGGGATTTTGAGTTTATGTTCTGCTTTGATATTGACGCTTCAGTCTATTCCCCGGCGTTCGCCCGCCTGATCGAGGAACTGGACGTGACGCTGGAGCAGTGCAGCTACCTGGGCAGCTATTCCGAACTGGCATGAAATGAATATTCTTTACAGACCCCTTTTCCAGAGGGGCCTGTTTGTGTATACTGATTACAGGCACAGAAAAACAAACAGGAGCGAATCGCGATGCAGATGAAGGATTACGGATTTTACCGGGGAGTCAACCTTGGCGGCTGGTTTTCCCAGTGTGATTACTCCCGGGAACGGCTGGATCATTTTATCGAAGAAAAGGATATGGACGTGATCGCGGGCTGGGGCCTGGACCATGTCCGGATCCCCATGGACTATAACGTGCTGGAGCAGGCGGACGGCTCCCTCTGCGAAGAGGGGTTTGACCGGATTGACCGGGCGGCCGGATGGTGCGAAAAACGGAGCCTGAAGGTTGTGCTGGACCTGCACAAGACAGCCGGCTACTCCTTTGACGCGGCTTACGGCGAGGGCGGGTTCTTCCAGAGCGCGGCATACCAGGAACGGTTCTATAAGCTGTGGGAGGGCCTGGCGGAGCGTTTCAACGATCCGGACCGGATTGCCTTTGAACTGCTGAACGAGGTGACGGACCAGTCCGTGATCGGGGAATGGAACCGGATTGCGGCGGAATGCATCCGCCGGATCCGGAAAACTGCCCCCCGCAGCCTGATTCTTGTGGGCAGCTACTGGAACAACAGCCCGGACGCACTGAAGGACCTGGACCTGCCGGCGGACGACCGGGTGATCTACAATTTCCACTGCTATGATCCGCTGGACTTTACCCACCAGGGTGCGACCTGGATTCCGGACCCGGCGTTCGATGTCGGCCGGCGCGTTCCCTTCGGGGAGGCGAGCATCACTCCGGAGTTTTTTGAAGGCAAATTCGCTTCCGCGATCAAAACAGCCGCGGAACGCGGAACCACCCTGTACTGCGGAGAATACGGCGTGATCGAGCACGCGACGCCGGAAGATACTGTCCGGTGGTTCAGGACGATCAACGAAGTGTTTGAGAAGCACCAGATCGCCCGCGCGGCCTGGTCTTACCGGGAAATGAACTTCGGCCTGAGCGACGCCCGCCTGGACGGCGTCCGGGACGAACTGGTCAGATACCTCTGATTTCCTGCAATTCAAAAGTCCGCGGCTTCATTGCATGCCGCGGGCTTTTTATGTGTGACGCCATTATTATTTTACGATCCAGGAATACAGTTTCACGGATCCGTCCGTGACCAGGTACAGGTCGTGGACGCCTTCCGCCCTGATCGGGGCGGAGAAGGTCGCCGGATTTCCGTCTTCCGGAACATCCATCCGGATCTGTGATACGACCTCGCTTTCCGGATCGTCCAGGACCGCATAGAGCGTGCAGCCGGCCGGCGGCAAGGCTGTGACAGACAGGGCGGCCGCGTCCGCTCCGAAATCCACGCCGGAAATACGGATCCAGCTGCCGGCGTCTCCGGCGATCCAGCTTTGTCCGTCCGCGTATTCCACAGTGATTCCTGCCTGATGGGACATGGTGGCGGCGGATACGCCGGAGAACGGATCAAGCGGTTTCAGCTGGCTGAGGCCCTTCATGGTGCCTTTCACCTGCTGCGGAAGGCCGTCTTCGCCGAGGATGATCCGGTCCGCCTGCGGGCTGCGGTAATTGCCTGTGATTCCCATCGCCTCTTCCACCGGGCGGTTGTGGTAGAACAGGTACCATTCACCGTTCAGGGAGACGACGGAATGGTGGTTGTTGCCATATATGCCGAAGAAACGGCCTTCATTGGGGAAAAGCTCGCCCATGTAGGTATAGGGCCCCATCGGATTGTCCGCGATCATGTACTGGATCGCACCGTCTGTCAGTTTCAGGGTGTTTCCGGCGGTCATGAAATTGGAACAGTAGGTATACCAGTATTTGTCCCCGACCCGGTTGATGCCGGAATCCTCGAAGAGCCACGGCACATCCAGCCGGACGGGATCCCCGTCCAGATGGATCATGTCATTCGCCAGCTTCACGATGCGGGCGGTGCCGGGCGCGCTCTTTTTGCCCTCCGGAATGCCGCCGCCGAATGCGAGGTATCCGGTGCCGTCCTCATCCACCATGACGGCGGGATCGAAAAGCCAGGTTACGTCGGCGCAGTTTTTGACGGCGCGGGTGATCAGCAGGCTGCCCCGCTCGTCCCGCCAGGGACCGGTGGGGCTGTCAGCGGTCAGCACGCCGATGCCGTTGCCGCCGTTGCAGAAATACAGGAAGAATTTTTCCCGGCCGCCGATGGTTTTGTGGGCGGCGCAGGGCGCCCAGGAATTGACCGCCCATTTCGCGATGCCGGAATAACCGGCGACGGGAATCTTTCCGTGATCCGTCCAGTTGACCAGGTCGTCTGAGGAGATGCAGTTGATCGTACGGATCTGGCTGTAGGAGTTTTCCTTCACCCTGCCGTCCGCGTCGTATTCGACAAGGTCGTCAGTCATATATACATACAGACGGCCGTTATACTCCATGACGCCCGGATCGGCGCCGAAACGCTGGGTATAGAGCGGGTTGTTCTCGCCGGCCTTTTTATATGACTTCTGCAGGGTGACGGGGATACTGCCCATTTTTGTTTCCTCTCCTTCGGCGTGCAGTGCAAACAGGAACAGCAGGACTGAGAGAAACAGCGCCGTCCGGCGGACGGCGCTCTTTATGGCGGTCATGCTTCGTAGGGACGGATGGTTTCGATTGTTCCGTCCTCATGGATAGTCAGTTCGGTGAACTTGACGCAGCGGCGGTGGTTGATGCCGTTGGACAGTTCACAGTCGTGATAGAACAGGTACCATTTTTCCCCGTACTTCACGATGGAGTGATGGGTGGTCCAGCCCAGCACGGGTTCCATGATGCGGCCCTTGTATGTGAAGGGACCGTCCGGCTTGTCGCCCTCGGCGTAAACCAGATAGTGGGTGGTACCGGTGGAGTATGACAGGTAATATTTCCCGTTGAATTTGTGCATCCAGGGGCCTTCAAAGTAGCGGCGGTCTTCATCGCCGGCGGTAAGGGGCTTTCCGTTTTCGTCCAGGATCTGCAGGTGTTTCGGCTCGGATTTGAAATGCTTCATATCGGCGTCCAGCTCAGCGAAAACCGGACCGAGGGCGGGCTCTTCGCCTTCCGGACGGTGGGCGTCCGGGTCAAAGCTGCCGCTCTGCCACATTTCCAGCTGGCCGCCCCACAGGCCGCCGTTATAGACATATGCGCGTCCGTCGTCGTCCATGAACACGGCGGGATCGATGCTGTAGCTGCCGGGAATGAAGTCCTTTTCGGGCGTGAAGGGGCCGGCGGGATCATCCGACACGGCGACGCCCAGGCGGAAGATGCCGTCCTTGTCCCGGGCAGGGAAATACAGGTAGAATTTGCCGTCTTTCTCGGCGGCGTCCGGCGCCCACATCTGCTTGCTGACCCAGGGCACGTCCTTCATATGGAGGGCACAGCCGTGATCCACGCAGGGTGCGTTCGGATTGTCCATGGACAGGATATGGTAGTCCTCCATGCGGTATTCGTCACCGTCGTCGTTATCCTCTCCGTCGTGGGGGATATCGTGGGAGGGATAGACGTAGATTTTTCCGTTGAACACATGGGCGGAGGGATCCGCGGTGAAGATGTGGGAGACCAGAGGTCTGCGCTGTTCGCTCATGTGGAACACTCCTTTGTTTCAATTCATAATTCAGAATTAAAAATTCAGAATTAAACAAGGATCCATAACCTGATATATTATATATGAACAGAGGTAAAACGTAAAGCAGTACGGACAGGGTTTTTCTTGAAAATGCAAAGGGAAAATGAGATAATGAACCCGATTTCTGACGGAACGGAGCGCTGATGATATGCAGGACCAATTTTCCAGGACGCGGCTGCTGCTGGGCGACGATGCCATGGTGCACCTGTCGCAATGCCGGGTGGCGGTATTCGGCGTCGGCGGCGTGGGCGGATACACGGTGGAAGCGCTTGCCCGTTCCGGAATCGGTGCGCTGGACCTGATTGACGACGACAAGGTCTGCCTGACGAACCTGAACCGCCAGCTGCACGCGACCCGCAGCACCGTCGGGAGATACAAGGTGGACGCGGCGGAGGAGCGGATCCGGGATATCAATCCGGACTGCCGCGTGACGACATACAAAACCTTCTTCCTGCCGGAAACGGAGGACCAGTTTGATTTTACGCGGTACGACTATGTGGTGGACGCCATCGACACGGTGAAGGGGAAGCTGGCCCTTGTGGAAAAGGCCGGCGCGGCGGGGACGCCTATCATCTGCGCCATGGGCGCGGGAAACAAGCTGGATCCCACGGCGTTCCGGGTTGCGGATATCTACCAGACCTCCGTCTGCCCGCTGGCCCGGGTGATGCGGACCGAATGCCGCAAAAGGGGGATTAAGCACCTGAAAGTCGTCTACTCCAGGGAGATGCCGGTCCGGCCGCCGGAAGACCCGGCCATCAGCTGCCGGAATCACTGCATCTGTCCTCCGGACACACGGAAGTGCACCGTCCGACGGGACATTCCCGGTTCCACTGCTTTTGTGCCCGCGGCCGCAGGGCTGATCATCGCGGGGGAGGTCGTGAAGGACCTGTGCAGCGAATATTTTAAGAAATAAAAAATTTTTTACAAATTTGTTAAAAAAGTGTTGACAATAGAAAATAATTGTGTAATAATGTAGCCGCAAAGAAGAAGAACATTATAAAGCGAGATCCATACAGGAGGTGAGAGGCAGCAGGGAAACCCAGAACCGGTATCAGGAAACTGTCGGCAGCTGTACGGTGACAGCCGGAGGCGCTCATGGCAAGAAGGTAAATCCGGAGCGGCAAAGGAGGCACCGGAGCAGCGGTCCTTCCGGAGGACGGAAGGATAACGATGTGAATATAAAAAATCTTGAAATAAGGCCCTTGCGGAAGGCAAGGGCCTGGCTATTTTTTGGGAGCCTGTCAGGCAGGCGTATTGAAATACGCTCCCACAAAGACTGCCGGCGAGTTCCAGTAAATCGCGATTTCGTTGGTGTCGGCGGAAGGCGTTTCATCCAGGTAGTGCTTGGCCGGAGGCGTGTCCGGGCTCAGGCGCTCTTTTGTCTGCGGCATGCAGAAGAGCTTGTTGGGTCCGCCGGAGATCAGGCCGGGAACCGGCGCTTCGATTCCGTCCGCGCCGGAAGGCCGGTGATGAGGATGCATGACGCGGCGCTCCCCGAATCCGGTGACAAAACACAGATCCAGGGCGTTCATGCCCAGCGCATAATGCCACTGAAGCAGCGCGGCGTCCCGCATATCCTGCCGTCCGGTCAGCAGAGAGGCCATGATCATCGCCATGGCGTTACCCATGACCGGCAGGATACTGCCCCAGACATAGCGGTCCGGTTCAAGGGCGGTTCCGTAACCGGAAGCCTTTGACAGGGTGAGCGCTTTTTCGCACCGGCGGAGGAAGTCTTCCTTCAGGCGCGTATACAGCACGTCTCCCGCGTTCTCTTTCAGGTCGAACAGGCAGCACAGCGTGCCCAGGCCGCCGACTTCCATCCAGCCAAACTCCAGCAGCGGGATCTTCGGTGTATACAGCTGTTCCGCGGCCTGCCGGTACGCGGGTTCGCCGGTGGCAGCATACAGTTCGCAGGCTGCCCAGAAACGATTGCTTGCATCGCTCCGGCCGCCGTACCAGCCCGTCCGCACACCCTCCGGGTTCATGAAAGGCACATAATCCGGATGGGCCTGCAGCCAGTCCCAGGCGCGTTTTGCGGCCAGCAGCATCCGGTTGGCAAAGGCTTCGTCAAAGGGACGGTAAACCCTGTAAGCCAGCGCCAGGCAGGCGGCGGCGTCCGCCGTCGCGCACCAGCATACCGGCATCAGGTATTCCGGTTCCAGGTCGTCCTGGGGCATGATGAACGGCGCGAAATGCGATTTGGTCAGCTTGTTGTGGAACGCGCCGTCGGAACGCTGCATCTGCAGGATCCATTCCAGTTCAAACCGTGCCTCGTTCAGGATATCCGGAACGCCGTTTCCGGTTTCCGGAATGTTGAGGTCTTCCCCGCAGCCCCGCGGGAACAGCTTCCAGGCATACAGCAGGTGCGCGACCGTTACCGCGCCGGGCCCTGTATATTTGCCGTAATCGCCCGCGTCGTGCCAGCCGCCGGTCACCCGCCGGCGGACGCTGCGGTCCTCCCATTCCGCCGCCGGTGCCGTGTGGCAGGGCGGATGGGCGTAAACGCCCGCGTGTTCCGGAGACAGGCCGCAGCCGCAGCGCTGGAAATACAGGCCTTTGATCAGCGCGTGGGTCACCGCGTTCCAGGCACGGGGTTTTACGGACAGCCGGCGGCGGTCGATGCCGCGTTCCAGTTCGTATTCGCCGCTTTCCAGAACGCCCAGGTCCACGAGGGTTACCGCGTCGCCGGAGGCGGGATCCGTTTCAGGCGCGTTCACCGCAATGCTGCGGACGGTTTCGCCCGCCGCGTTTTTCAGCGTGACCGTACCTTCCCCCAGCACGGCCGTACAGACCGGCAACCCCGCGGCGTATCCTTCCTGATCAATCCGGAAGGCAGGAGTCGCTTGATTCATTCTGATGAAGATCCTTTCACAGATTCAGGACAAGCTGTTTGTGCAGGTCGTTTTCCAGAACGAAGCCGGTGCTTCCGGCATCGGAGCTGACGGTATAGCTGCCTTTGAAACCGGTAAAGGCGGCATAGCCTTCCGCGTCCGTGACCAGCGTTTCATGGGTTTCCCACTCGCCGTGGATCAGCCCGCGCAGCGCCTCATAGGACGGTTTGAGGCTGTTGTCCTGATGCACGAAGCCGGAGGGCGCTTTCAGCCAGCAGCCGTCGTTGAAGTCCCAGGTCGTGATGGCCTCCACCAGCGGATGGCTGAACAGCACGGTATACATCTCCGCGATCTCCCGTGCCTGGCGGTCTTCTCCTTCCGGCGTGCTCGGCCATTCGTCCACCTGCCAGTCGTTCAGGTCGACGATATGGGCGGGCATGATGCTGCCGGAGATCAGCGTATTTTCCGTAAAGTGGATGGGCAGGCCGAACCGGGAGTACCGTTCCAGCACGTCGTTCAGCTTTTCGAGTCCCCAGTACCCTTGGTGCTGGTGGCTCTGGATGCCGATTGCGCCGATGGGCACGCCCGCTTCCAGCAGGTCTTCGATCAGTTGCTCATAGGCTTTGCTCGTGTTGAAATCGTTGATGAGCAGCACGGCGTCCGGATCGGTTTCCTTCGCGGCCGCGAACACTTCCTTTACGATTCCGACCCGGCCCAGGTCTTTGCAGATCCGGGTGATCGCGTTGTCATATTTATCAAAGACCGGCATGATCACGACTTCGTTGATGACGTCCCACAGGCCGATTACGCCCCTGAAGGCGGATACGTCGCGGCGGATACGCTCCAGCTGGCGGCGGAGGATCTCTTCGTTGGAATACTGCATGAGCCACGGCGCGCAGGCGGTATGCCAGCACAGGGGATGCCCCTTAACGGTTACGCCTTTTTCCCGCAGCCAGCGGGCGGCGGCCATGGTCTCGGTATAGGCGGTCTGTCCTTCCTCCGGCTCGTACCTGCCCCAGTAGAAAGGCAGGGTGCCGTAGTTGAACAGGCCGAACCATTTTTCCATGCGGTCGCGCAGGAAGGCCTGCTTTGGCTCATCCTGCGTTTTCATCAGCTCCACGGCATCAAAGGCGCCGCAGCCGAAAAGAAACCGATGGGAAACCTGGTCCACGCGGACGGAACGGCCGGCGGCCGGGGAGCCGTCCGGATTGAGGATCTGCAGTCTCGCAGACGCTTTGCGGTGATTCAGCTGGTTCATCTGAGTACCTCCTTGTGATTATATCATCAGGCCGCGGTTTCCCGTACCTGGGCAGTGTACAGCTGGTAATACAGGCCTTTCCTTGCCATCAGTTCCTCATGGCTACCCATCTCGGCGACGCCTTTGCCGCTGATATAAAGGATCCGGTCACAGCTTTTGATGGTGCTCAGCCGGTGGGCAACGATGATGCTGGTACGGCCTTTGAGCATCTCCCGGATGCCTTCCTGCAGGAGTTTTTCCGTCTGGGTGTCGATGGAGGAGGTGGCCTCGTCCAGGATCAGGATAGCGGGATCGGAAAGCAGGGTGCGCGCAAAGGCTACCAGCTGCTTTTCACCCTGGCTCAGGTTGCCGCCGCGCTCCCGGATCTCTGTCTGGTATCCCTGGGGCATTTTCCGGATCAGATCGTCGGCGCGGACCCGCCGGGCTGCTTCGATCACCTCCGCGTCCGTGGCATCCAGCCGGCCGTAGCGGATGTTGTCCATCAGGGTACCGGAGAAGATGAAACTGTCCTGCAGCATGATTCCCAGCTGGCTGCGAAGGGAATGCAGCGTTACCCTGCTGATGTCGTACTCTTTTCCGTCCGTTCCGGTCAGCAGGATCCGGCCGCCGTTCAGGTTGTAGAAGCGGCAGAGCAGATTGATTACCGTACTCTTTCCCGCGCCGGTGGGACCGACAAGGGCGATGCTTTCACCCGCGCGGACATGCAGGTCCAGGTGCTCCAGCACGTTGATGCCTTCCTCATAGGAGAAGGTCACATCCTCGAAACTGACTTCGCCGGTGACCGGCGGCAGCGTTTCCGCGCCGGGCGCGTCGTCCACGATGACGGGTTCGTCCATGGTCTCAAAGATCCGCTCGAGGTAGGCGATGTTGTTGACAAATGAGTTATAGATATTCGCCAGGTTGGTGATGGGCTGCCAGAAGCGGCTGACATACTGGCCCATGGCCAGGATCACGCCGAAGGAAACCATTTTTCCCCCGCCCATCCAGTATACGCCGGCAATATAGAGGAAAGTCAATACCAGCTGGGTCATGGTTTCGCTGGAAAGCCATACGCAGTTGCTGATCCGGATGGCCCGGAGCCATGCCTGGCGGCAGGCGGCGGCAAGCCGTTCCATGATGGAGATGTTCACTTCCTGCCGGTCGAACAGCTGGCTGACCCTGACGCCGTCGATGGATTCCGCCAGGTAGGCGTTATAGTTGCTGTTCTTGTTGCTCTGGTTCTGCCAGGCACGGCGCTGCCGCGGCTTGATCAGGATGATGACGCCGATGAACACCGGCAGGCCCGCGACGATGACCGTGGCCAGGGTGGCATCAGTGGAGAACATGAATACCATGATGAAGACCAGGTTGATGATCTCCAGGATCATGTTGATGATGCCGTTGGACAGGATATCCGAGACGGAGTTGACGTAGTTGATGACCCGCACCAGGATCTTGCCGGCGGGACGGCTGTCGTAATAGCTGAAGGGCAGCTTCTGCAGGTGGGCGAACAGGTCGCTGCGGATATCGTGGATGATCCGCTGGCTGACGTGCGCCATCATGCGGGAGCGGATCGTGGTGAACACGATGCCCAGGGCGATGATGCCGACGAACATCAGCGCCATCCGCCCGATCATGGCGGTGTCCCCGTTCGGAACCGCCTCGTCCAGCACCCACTGGGTGATCTTGGGAATGAACAGGGAGGAAATGCTGGCCAACGCGCTGAGCAGCAGCGCGGCGAGCATTTTGAATTTGTGGCGGGCGATATATTTTCCGGCGCGCTTCAGGTGTTTCCACCGGAACGGCGATTCCAGGCGCTCGTCGACATCGAATTTATTCCGCGCCATTTACACCGCCTCCTTCATCGGCAGTCCGTACTGGAGGCAGTAGGTCTGCCAGTAATAGCCGCGCTTTTCCAACAGTTCCCGGTGCGTACCCTGCTCGGTGACCCGGCCGTTCTGCAGGACCAGGATCAGGTCCGCGTCCCGCATTGAAGAGATCCGCTGGGCGATGATGAACTTTGTGCATTCAAAGGGCAGGTGCCGCAGCTGGTCCTGGATATACTGCTCCGTCTCGCTGTCCACGGCGGAGGTGGTATCGTCCATGACCAGGATCCCGGGACGCACAGCCAGGGCGCGGGCCAGGGCAATGCGCTGGCGCTGGCCGCCGGACAGGCCGACACCCCGCTCGCCGATGATCGTGTCGTATCCCTCCGGCAGCTTTTCCGCGAATTCCGCGGCGTCCGCCCGGCGGGCAAAGTCTTTGACCTCGTCCAGGGTCATGGACTGGTCGCCGAAAGCGATGTTGCCTTCCACCGTATCCGAGAACAGGAATACATCCTGCGTGGCGGTGCCGATGCCTCCGCGGAGCTCGTCCAGTTTCCATTTTTTCACGTCGCAGCCATCCACGCGGACGGCGCCTTCCGTGACGTCATAGAACCGGGCCAGCAGGTTGATCATCGTGGTTTTTCCGCTGCCGGTGGGCCCCATGACGGCGACGGTCTGCCCCGGCTGCACGGAAAAGGTCACGTCGGAGAGGACCGGTTTATTGTCAAAGCTGAAGGAGACGCGGTCAAACTCGATCTGCCCGAGCAGGCGGTCATGCGCCACAGCGTCCGGCGCGTCCACGATGGAGGGAACCGAATAATACAGTTCCATCACTTTCGCGGCGGAGGTGGAGAAACGCTGCAGGTCGTTGATCAGGTTGCCGAGTTCCCGCATGGGATTGGAAACGGCCCAGCTCAGGCCGGTGAAGATGGCCAGTTCGCCGGGGGTCAGTTCGCCCCGGATAATGAACAGACCGCCCACAAACACCGTGACCAGTTGGATGGCGTTCACCAGCAGCTCGATCACGGGAAAGAACGAAAGCCACAGCTTGTTGATGCGCAGGTGGCTGTCCATGAACGCCCGATTCTTCTGCTCAAAACGCTCTTTTTCGTATTCCTCCCGGGCAAAGGCCTTCACGACCCGGTTGCCGGCAATGTTTTCCTGCGCGGCGGTGTTCATGTCCGCCAGTTTTTCCCGCATGAACACGAACCGCGGCCGGATGTGCCGGGACAGGAAACGGGAGATCACCAGCAGGACGGGCGTGATGACGATCAGGAGCATCGTCAGCTTCCAGTTCACCGTAACCAGGTACACTGTGGCGAACAGGAAAGTGCAGACCGCGTCGATGATGCGGTAATCGATATAAGCCAGGAAATGGCGGCACCAGTCCAGGTCCGCGCTCATGCGGGTCATGAGATCGCCGGTGCGGTGCGCGTCAAAGAACGGCATATCGTTATACTGCATTTTTGTAAAGAGACGGCGGCGCAGGTTGAAAACGACATTCTGGGAAGCCTTTTCCAGAAAGATCACCATCATATAGCGCAGCCCTTCCCGTCCCAGTTTGACCGCCAGCATGACGGCCAGAATGGACAAAAGCGGATCGGGATTGCCGGCCATGATCACGTCGTCGATCAGGCGGCGGGAGAGGGCGGGGTTCACCAGCAGAAGTATGCAGGTGAATGCGCAGACGCACAGGGCAATGACATGGCGGCGCCGGAACGGCGCGTCCATGTTCTGCCACAGCCACTCAAACTGTTTGCGCATAAAGGTACCTATATCCTTTAATACATCGTTGTTCCGGGAACGGTCATACCATCAGGCGGTAGATTTTCGCGCAGTCGTCCTCATCCAGGGTGACGAAGCCGGAGATGCTGCCCTGCCGGCCGTCGCCCCAACAGAGGGACTTCACCAGCACGGGGATATCTTCCTCCTTCGCGCCGAGCTCCGCAAAGTTCCGGGGCATGCCGATGGAAGCCAGGAACTGCTGCAGGCGGCGGATGCCTTCCCGGGCGGTCGCTTCCGGATGGGCAAAGTCCATCTGGCAGCCCCAGACCCGGACGGCAACCTGGGCGAAGCGGTTTACGTCGTGTTTCATGACATAGGCGAAGACCGCGGGCATGGTGACTGCCAGGCCCGCGCCGTGGGCGCAGTCGTACAGGGCGGAGAGTTCGTGCTCGATATTGTGGCTGTTCCAGTCCTGGCTGCGGCCGACGCCGCAGGAGTTGTTGTGCGCCATCATTCCGGCCCACATGATGTTTGCCCGCGCTTCATAGTTGTACGGATCCGCGATCACGCGGGGGCCTTCATGGATCATGGTCAGGAGCAGGGCTTCAATCAGCCGGTCAGTGACTTCCACCTCCGGCGTATTGGTCAGGTACCGCTCATACAGATGGGCCATGATGTCCGTGATGCCGGCGGCGGTCTGGAAGGCAGGGAGGGTCTGGGTCAGGGCCGGGTTCAGGATGGAGAACTTCGGCCGGATGGCGTCGCCGCTGGCGCCGCGCTTGAACATGCCGTCCTCCCGGGTGATTACGCTGTCCGGGCTGCCTTCGCTGCCCGCGGCGGAAATCGTCAGCACCGTGCCGACCGGCAGCGCATCCTCAATGCGCTTTCCGCTGTAGAAATCCCAGAAATCACCGTCATAGACCGTACCGGCCGCGATGGCCTTGGCGGAGTCGATGGAACTGCCGCCGCCCACGGCCAGGATGAAGTCGATTTTTTCCTCCCGGCACAGGCGGATGCCTTCATAGACCAGGCCGCTGCGCGGATTGGGCTTGACGCCGCCCAGCAGGAAGCAGGGAATTCCCGCTGCTTTCAGGGAGGCCTGCACCCGGCCGATCAGCCCGGAGCGCACCGCGCTGCCGCCGCCGTAATGGATCAGCACCCGGGTTCCGCCGAAACGCTTTACCAGCGCGCCGGCCTGGTTCTCCGCTTCTTTTCCGAAAACGAAACAGGTGGGGGAATAAAAAGTGAAGTTTTCCATGTTCATGCTTCCTTTCCTGATGCCCGCGGGGGGGGCTGATTGACACGATTATAAATCCGTTGTATAATGATCATAATCCTTAAAGTTAACTCTAAGTCAATAGTTAAAAACAAAAAGTCCGTACAAAATTCAGCAAGAAATGAAGAAGGCAGTACCGGCTTCAGGACAGGAAGGGAGAACAGGCATGGAAAAGGTAAAATGGGGCGTGCTCGGCACGGCGGATATCGCCCGGGGGCAGACGATTCCAGGCATGATGCTGGCGGAACACTGCGAACGGTACGCAATCGCCGGGCGCAGGATCGAAAAGGCGGAAAGCTACCGGGAGGAATTCGGGTTCCGGAAAGCCTACGGCAGCTATGACGAACTGCTGGCCGACCCGGAGGTGCAGGCGGTCTATATTCCCCTGCCCAACGATATTCACTGCGAATGGACAGTCAAAGCCCTGAAGGCGAAAAAGCACGTCCTGTGTGAAAAGCCGCTGGCGGTTTCCGAGGCACAGGTGCAGGAGATGTTCCGCGCGGCGGAGGAGAACGGCGTCCTCCTGATGGAAGCCTTCGCCTATCTGCACAGCCCCTTTGTGAAGGCCGTGAAGGCGGAGCTGGACGCCGGCGTGATCGGGGAGATCCGGTATTTTGAGTCCGCCTTCATCACCGGCCGCCGGCCGGATACGGATATCCGGCTGCGGAAGGAAACATACGGCGGAGCGTTCTACGACCTGGGCTGCTACCCACTGAGCATGGCAATGTGGATGCTGGGGAAGGAACCGGACGAGGTGAAAGCGGCCGCGCAGTTTTCGGAAAAGCAGATCGATCTGTTCACATCCGCCCTGCTCCTGTATGATAACGGGCTGGTGGCGAACATTGACTGCGGTATGCTGCTGCCCACAAACCGGCTGGACCGGTTCCATGTCCACGGAACGCTGGGCGAGATTGTATCGCCCGTGGAATTCAACCAGTGCGGCGAGATCCCGTATACCGTCATCCGGAACGGCGTGAAGGAAACGAAGACGGTTACCGCGCCGAACAATTACGCCCTGGAGACGGAGCAGCTGAGCCGCTGCATCCTGTACGGGGAGAAACCGCATGTGAGCAGGGAATTCAGCCTGCTGACCGCCCGGGTGACGGACCGGATCCTGAAGGCGATCGGTTATTAAGAAAACGGGCGCCGCAGGGCGCCCGCCGGATCAGCGTTTTCGGTTTTCCGCCAGCCACGCCACGGAGCGGGTCAGCGCGTCGACGGTTTTGGTTTCCAGCACGCAGCGGCAGTTATGCGCTTCCGCCAGCCGCAGCCGGGCGGCAAGGTCGATTTCGCCGTCGCCCAGGGCCAGGTGGTTCCGGGGCGGCTGCTCGGATCCGTCGTGGATATGGAAGTGGATCAGCCTGTCCTCCCGGGCCAGGATGAACGGCACGTCTTTTTCACCCGTGGCTTTGGAGTGGCCGATGTCCCAGGTGAGGCCGAAACAGGGGCTTTCCAGAAGCAGATCGACCGCTTCCTGCTCGTAGCCGCGGAAGCCGTCCGTGTTTTCCACGGCGATCCGGACCGGCGCGCCGCCGATCCAGGTTTCGCAAAGGCCGCGGAACCGGCGGAAGTCCTCCAGGTAGCGATCCCTGTCCCGGTCGTACATCTGCACCTTCCTGTCCGGCAGGGTAATGAAGATGCCGTGGTGCATATGCATGTTGACCGTCAGCGGCTGCGAGGCGCCGCCCCAGCGGTCCCGGAGGGGGAGCAGCGCTTTGGCAACCCCGACGGTCCGCCGGACGGTCTCCAGGTAGGCGTCCGTGACGAGACGGTTGAAGTCCGCGATGTTCAGGTTTTCGTCCAGGTGGATCGTGTAATAGATCCCGGCGGCGTCCGCCGCGTCCAGCAGTTTTCCGGTCTGCTCCAGCCGGTCCGCCTGGTATTCGGGAAAGTTCATGTTCAGTTCGATAAAGCGCAGGCCGAGGCGGCTGCAGAGATCGATATTCTCCTGCAGCGTACGGTTCTCGATCAGCGTCGGCATTCCAAACTGGATCATTGTCAGATCGCCTCCCGTCCGATTATACAGGATGCGGGGCGGGAAGGAAAGCACAAACCGGGTTTGACAGGCAAACCGTTTTCAGATACCATTCAATCCATGCAGACGGACGGAGGGACAGCAATGTATTCGATCCAGGAAGTAAGCAAAAAGACCGGGCTGACAGCCCATACGCTGCGGTATTATGAAAAGGAGGGGCTGCTCTCCGGCGTAGAACGCACGCAGGGCGGTTTCCGTCAGTATACGGACGAGGACCTGGAACGCCTGGGCCTGATCTGCTGCCTGAAGAACACGGGCATGTCCATCCAGGAGATCGCCCGGTTTGTCCAGCTGACCCATGAGGGCGACCACACGCTGGAAGAGCGGGTGGAACTGCTGCGGGCGCACCGGGAACGGGTCCTCGAGAGGATGGCCGAGATGCAGAAGCACCTGGACAAGGTGACCTGGAAACTGAACTTCTTCACCGAAAAGCTCCGGGCCTACGAGGCCGGGCAGAAGGAAAAGAAATAACTGAAGCGTACACAGAGCCGCCGGCACCAGCCGGCGGTTTTTTGCCGTCCGGAAAACCGGGTGATATGTGACTTTCCGGAACACTGATTGATTCTGCAACACTGATTGATTCTGCTTCAGCGGCTCTGTATCATTTTTACTGTGCCTGTCCGGTATGAAGGGATACCGGCCGCATGACTGCCGCAGGATAAAGCTGCGAGACTTCTTTAATCGGGGATGAACGGATGATTTCAAATCTGGGAGAACTGGCGGGCGGGGAACATTACCTGGCGTTTTTGCTGATTCTGATTGTCTCCTGTGTCCTGCTGAGCAGAAACATCATGTCGGAACGGGTGGACCAGGGGAAATTCCGGATTACGCTGCTGGTCTGCGCGCTGCTGATCCTCCAGGATATGATGGAAAAGTATGCACAGATGGATCCCGCCAGAAAGGATCTCCGCGTCATCACTTCGATTGCGGGATATGTCCTGCGTCCTGCGGCAGTTCTTGGTTTTCTTCTGGTGATCTGGCCCTCCGGCAGGCCGAGCTGGTTTTTATGGATCCCGCTCGTCCTGAACGGCCTTCTCTACAGCACAGCCTTATTCATTCCCCTGACTTTCTCCTTTGATTCGAATTACAGCTTTCAGCGGGGCCCGCTGGGCAGCGCTGTGTTTGCCGTGTGTTTCATTTACCTGATCCTGATCCTGGTGACAATCCGCATACGGTTCAAAGACCGCCGGATCAGGGACATCATTGTGATCTACCTGTGCGCGCTGGGATGCGTCGGCGCGATGGCGGTGGATTATGTGTTTGAAGAGATCACGCTCATTTCCGCGATCCTGATCAGCTGCCTGGTCTTTTACCTGTTCCTGCGGGCCCAGGACATGGATCATGATTCGCTGACCCGGTTATGGAACCGCAGGATCTTTTATGAAGACTGCGCGGAATACAGGAACGCTGTCACGGCTGCCGCGTCGATCGACATGAACGGCCTGAAAAAGACAAATGACGAGCTGGGACACGACGCAGGCGACAGGGCGCTGAAGATGATCGGACGCGGACTGCGCAGCGTTACAGGCAGGAAAACGATCGCCTACCGGATCGGCGGCGATGAATTCATGCTTCTTTTTATCCATTGCAATGAAGAGGAGATCCGACAGTCAATCATGTCCTTCCTGGACGAGATGTGGAGAACAGGCCTGTCCGTCGCGATCGGCCTGGCGACAAGACAGGAATGCGGGGATTCCCTGGAGGAAATGATCCGGGTCAGCGATCACCGGATGTATGAGGACAAGAGCCGGTATTACAAGGCCCATGACAGGAGAAGGAAGAAATAACAGCATGGCTTGAGATTTCCTGTTGATTGTTTTATGCTATGACAGACAGAGCGCTTCTTCCCGAAGGAGAAAAACAGATGAATCAGACATTCGCGGATACGATCAGGAAGCTGCGGACCGAGCGGGGACTTTCCCAGGCCCAGATCGCTGAACAGATGTATGTCACGCGCTCCACAGTCGCCAGATGGGAATCCGGCAGCCGGATGCCGGACGCGGTGATGATTGCGCGGCTGGCAAAATGCCTCGGAACAAACACGGAGTTTCTCTTCGGCCTGGTGTCCGGCCGGGAAGACACACCCAATATCATCATGGTGGATGATGAAGGAATCATCCTGTCGGGCGGTTTGCCTGTCCTGGAGGAAGTGTTTCCCGACGCGAACATCACCGGATTCACAAGACCTTCGGAAGCGGTCAGTTATGCGCAGAACAACCGCGTCGCGCTGGCATTCCTGGACATTGAGCTGGGAAAGCACAATGGGCTGGAATTGTGCAGGGAACTGCAGCAGATCAATCCGCAGACGGATGTGATCTTTCTGACTGCCTATATGGATTATTCACTGGACGCCTGGAAAACCGGCGCGTCCGGATTCCTCATCAAGCCGATTACGGCCGCCGGGATACGGAGCCAGCTGCCCCGGCTCAGGTTCCTGCCGGGAGGGATGAAAACGAATGAATGACGCGATTGACCTTGTCAATTTTGCAGCCGCCGCCACGGGCCTGGTGATCGTGCTGCTCGGACTGTTTTTTTCACTGGTGGTCCGCTATCTGGAGACATGGACGCGGAGGTTCTTCGTTGTCCTGTTTTCCGCTGCCGCCGCTTATGTCGCTTCAGATCTGCTGTCCCAGGTTTCCCTGCTTTTCCTCGGGCCGGATTATTCCGGCCTCAGCCGGGCCGCCGTTTTCTGCGAATCGTTTTTTTCTTCTTTGCTGATGCCGATGATGACGCTGTATCTGCTTCGCTGCTCGGGCGAAAGAAGAAAAAGGACGCCGCTTTTCGCAAGCATGGTTACCCTGTGGCTGGTTTATGTCGCATTGCTGATTATTACGCAGTTTACAACGGAGATATACAGCATTTCCCCGGAGAACGTCTATCACCGGGGCCCCTGGTATTTTGTGCTGCTTCTTCCTCCCGCCGCCATGATGGGGCTCAACTGCGTTTCCCTGCTCTTCCGCCGTAAAAGGCTGAGCAAAAAGCAGCGCGCGGCATTTGCCGTTTATCTGCTGCTGCCCCTGTGCTGTATGCTGATCCAGATGTTCTCCTACGGGCTCCTGATGATCGTGATCGGCACGTCGGTTTCCGTCGTGATCCTGTTTGCCTTTATTCTCATGGACCAGGTGGACCACAGCATCCGGCAGCAGCAGGAAAACGCGGTACAGCAGGCCAGTATCACCGTACTGCAGATGCGGCCGCATTTCATCTACAATACCCTGATGAGCATTTATTACCTGTGCAAACAGGACACGGAAAAAGCGCAGCAGGTCATCCTGGACTTCTCCAGCTACCTGCGCCAGAACTTTACCGCGATCGCGAAGGAGGATACCATTCCTTTCACCGAGGAAGTGGAGCATACGCGGGCGTATCTGGCGGTTGAACAGGCCCGGTTCCAGGACAGGCTCCTGGTGGAGTTTGAAACTCCTTTCACGGCGTTCCGCATTCCGCCGCTGACGCTTCAGCCTGTCGTGGAAAACGCCGTGAAACACGGACTGGACCCGGAACTGGAGCCACTGTTCATTTCAGTTTCTTCCCGTCAGCAGGACGGATACGCGGAGGTCATTGTGGACGACAGCGGTCCCGGCTTCAAACCGACCGATGACGACGAACCGCATATTGCCCTTGCGAATATCAGCAAAAGGCTGAAGATGATGTGCGGGGGAGAACTGACAATCAGCAACCGGGACTGCGGCGGGACGATCGTCACCATCCGGATTCCCGTACAGCCTGAATCATGATCAGACGGATGGCCGGGCCGGATCAATAAAACGGGTTCAGTTTTTGCTTGACGAAACGGCGCATACAGGATATACTCACACCAATATTTCCGGAAAGGAGCTTTTCCCATGGCACGGATGTACGGTTGCGGTATGTGGATGGCCGAAGCGGTTTATGCTTACGGTTATACTTTCGCGTACAGCCATGAGAAGGGCAGATAAGAAGCAGATCCCGGAAACCAGCGTGCAAAGAGGATCACTTACCCGCCCGGCGGATAAGTGATCTTTTTATTTTATCATTGAAAGGAAAGGTGATCCCCATGAACAAGACCGGAACGCAGCGCCTCGAGACCCACAGACTGATCCTGCGGCGATACCGCTTGGAGGACGCGGAGGACATGTTCAGCAACTGGGCGTCGGATCCGGAGGTCACCCGTTTCCTGACCTGGCCGCCCCACAAAAGCATTGATGTTACAAGATTCGTCCTGAACGACTGGATCGCGAAATACGACGACGGCCGATTCTTCCACTGGGCCATTGAGCTGAAAGAGACCGGAAGCGTGATCGGCGATATCGCGGTGACGATCCTGCATGAGGAAACGGACGCCGCGGAGCTCGGATACTGCATGGACAAGGCGTTCTGGGGCCGGGGCATCATGCCCGAAGCCATCCGCGCCGTCACGGATTACCTGTTTGACGTCGCGGGCCTTAACCGGGTTGAAGCCTCCCACGACGTGAATAATCCCAAATCCGGCCGGGCTATGGAGAAGGCCGGTCTGAAGCTGGAAGGCGTCCATCGCGCCTACGGGAGGAACAACCTGGGGATCTGCGACGTGGTGATCCGCGCGCTGACGAAAAGCGACCGGGAACAGCAGCCTGCCCGGGAGAAGGCGCCGGTCACGGTCCGCTTTGCCCGGGAGGAGGACCTGGAGCGCGTCAACGAACTGCGCAGGCAGGTGAACGACCTGCATGTGGAAGGCAGGCCAGAGACCTTCAGGCCTGGATTCAACGACGCGCTGCGGGATTACCTGTTTGTGATCCATAAGGACCCGCAGAAGGAGATCGTCGTCGCGGAGCAGGAAGGGAAGGTCTGCGGGTTCGCGGTGCTGAACCATATCAGCAAGCCGGAGAATCCCTTCAAGTTTGCGGATGATTTCCTGGATATCGACGAATTCGGCGTGGACGAAAAAAGCCGGCGGCAGGGCGTTGCCGGCGAAATGGTCCGTTTCATCCGGGAGTGGGCGAAGGAACAGGGTTTCAAACGGGTTGAGCTGAACATGTGGAGCTTCAACCGGGGCGCCCTGGCTTTCTATGAAGCAGCCGGGTTTGAAACCTACCGGAGATACATGGAAATAAAGCTGTAAACCGGTTTCTGTTGACATTCGTTTTCGCGTCCGATATGATAACTGCGTCAGCATAAGCTGTCGAAGGCCTGCATAAGCAGACTGCCTGCGTAAACAGAATGACTCCGGATAATACGGCTTCAGAAGATGCCGATAGCTGTCTGACGGCAGCTTCCGGCGTCTTTTTGTTTAATGCGGCACGCGGAATCACGCAGTTCCGCCCGGACAGAAGCGCTGAACAATATGCTGCGGGAGGAATGAGCGTGAACATACTGATCATTGACGGTCAGGGAGGCCGGATGGGGAAATCGCTTGCGGAGGAAATCCGTAAGATCTGCCCGGACGCGTCCATCACTGCGGTCGGAACAAACAGCATCGCCACAGGCAACATGATGAAGGCAAACGCTGCAGATCATTTTGCCACAGGGGAAAACGCGGTCATCACAGCCTGCAGGAAAGCGCAGATTATTGTGGGACCGATCGGTATCGCGATGGCAGACGCCATGATGGGGGAAATCTCGCCCGCGATGGCAAACGCCGTGGCTTCCAGCCCTGCATACCGTGTGCTGATTCCGATGAATCTGTGCGATACCTATGTCGCCGGAACAGTCAAGGGATCTTCCGCGATCCTGGCTGACGCGATGGAACACATCCGCCAACTGACGGAAAGGAAAACAGATGAGTAACACTTCTTCCAATTCCCTGCAGGTGCGCAGGATGGTTTATGCGGCGCTTTGTCTTGCCCTTGCCCTGGTTCTGCCTTTTCTGACCGGCCAGATTCCGCAGATTGGATCCGCGCTGTGCCCGATGCATATTCCGGTACTCCTGTGCGGTTTCCTGTGTGGCTGGCCCTGGGGCCTGGCGGTCGGCTTTATCGCCCCGCTGCTTCGCTCCGTGGTGTTCGGAATGCCACCCATGGTTCCCGGCGCGATCGCGATGGCTTTTGAACTGGCGACATACGGCGCCGTCGCCGGATTTCTTTACCGGAAGTTGCCGAAGAAACTGCCGTGGATCTATGCGTCCCTACTGATTGCCATGATCGCGGGCCGTGCTGTCTGGGGCGTTGCCCGTCTGATTCTGGCCGGCATACAGGGAAATGGTTTCACCTTTGCCATGTTTATCTCCGGTGCGATCACAACCGCCATTCCCGGTATCATTGTCCAGCTGATCCTGATCCCGGCAATCGTCTACGCGTTGGAAAAGGCCGGACTGAACCTGAACAAGGGCTGAACGGAGCACCATATGTCTTTTGATCAGGAATGTCTCCGGGAAATCATGCGGCGGATCCGGGAACAGACGCATCCGCTCGTCACCATTGACGGGCCCTGCGCTTCCGGTAAAACGACGCTGGCGGACCGGCTGGCGGAAATGCTTCCTGCCGCGGTCGTTCACACGGACGACTATGTCGTTCCCCATACGCTGAAAACAGCGGAACGCCTGGCAGTCCCGGGCGGAAACTGCGACGCGGACCGCCTGCTCCGGGAAGCGGTCCTGCCCTGGAAACAGAACCTGCCCGTCCGGGTGCGCAGGTATGACTGCAAAGCGGATCTGTTTCTCCCGGAAGAACCTCTTCCTGACAGGGATGTCCTGATCCTGGAGGGCTGCTACTGTAACCTGCCGGAGATCCGGCAGGAAGCGGACGTACGGATCTTCCTTGACATTGACCGGACGGTTCAGGAGGCACGCCTTCTGCGGCGGGAAACGCCGGAAAGCCTGAAACGGTTTCATGAACGGTGGATTCCCCTGGAGGAAGCCTATTTTGAAGCCTTCCGGCTGCCGGACGCAGGCTGCGTCGTGATCAACGGAGAAACCTGACAATGATTATCAGCGGGACGCCGGTACAGACCGGCGTCCCGCTTTCTGCTTATTGACGAACCGCCTGAAATCTGGTAGATTGTGATCAGTTAGGGACAATTAACCAACCGTCGGGAATGAACGGGACATATTTTCCCGCAGTTGACAAGGAGCGCTTTCGATGAATATCTACGAATCGGCGGAAGATTACCTGGAACAGATCCTGATGCTGCTGGAGCAGAAGGGCCACGCCCGCTCCGTGGATATTGCCGCGGGACTGAACGTCTCCAAGCCCTCCGTCAGCGTAGCCATGAAGAAGCTCAAGGAAAACGGCTATATCAAAATGAGCACGGACAACCTGATTTCCCTGACGGACAAGGGCTACGCGATCGCGCGGAAAATCTATGACCGCCACCAGGCGCTGACGAAATACCTGATGCAGCTGGGCGTGTCCGCGGAGACAGCACGGGAGGACGCCTGCAAGATTGAACATGACCTTTCCGAGGAATCCTTTGCGGCGATCTGCGCGCAGATCAGGTAAACCAAAGACATCGGATACCCGGTCACTTGTCCCCCGCGGGACGGGTGATCGTTTTTATATCACCGGAGGGACGGGAGGAAACCATGAGGAAAGACGCGCTGACAGAAAAGATCCGCAGGGAGCTGCACAGACTGCAGGACACGAAATACCGGGATCTCCAGATTCAGATCATCCCGTCTGTGAAACCGGAGAGCATCATCGGCGTACGCACGCCGGAACTGCGGAAGATGGCAAAGACGCTGGCCGGGGAGGAAGGAACCGGATCCTTCCTGGAGGACCTGCCGCACCGGTATTTTGAGGAGAACCAGCTGCAAGCGTTCATCATTTCCGGGATGAAGGACTATACGGCCTGCCTCGCGGAACTGGAACGCTTCCTGCCGTATGTGGACAACTGGGCCACCTGCGACCAGATGTCGCCCCGCGTGTTCCGGAAACACCGGCCGGAACTGTTGAAAAGCATTGACAGATGGATTGCCTCCGGCGAGACCTATACGGTGCGCTTCGGCATCGGCATGCTGATGGAGCATTACCTGGACGAAGATTTTGATCCGGCGTATCCGGAGAAGGCTGCCGCGGTCCGGTCAGAGGAGTACTACGTCAATATGATGATTGCCTGGTATTTTGCTACTGCGCTGGCGAAGCAGTATGACGCTGTCCTTCCGTTTATTGAGGAGCGGAGGCTGGATCCGTGGACGCACAACAAGGCGATCCGGAAAGCGGTTGAGAGCTTCAGGATCACACCGGAGCAGAAAGAATACCTGAAGACCCTGAAGATCCGGAGGACAAAAGACTGACAGGCTGCCGGGAGGATTTCCGGCGGCTTTTCCGTTGAATCACTGAACGGCGGCACAGCATGTTTCCTGTGAAGGAAGGACAGAAAGAAACAATTTGCAACCGGGTTCCAAAAGTTGTAAAGTATAATACAGTACAACCTGAAACAAGGGCTGCCGGACGTTTGAGGAGAGGATTTTGATGAAACGCTTTATACAGGTGACCGCTTTCATTCTGGCGCTTGCTTTTATCCCCCTTGCTGCCTGTGCGGACAGGCTGGACGACAGCACGCTGCTGAGCTTCTATGCTGACAGCGTTATCTTCGGGGATTCCAGACTGCAGGCTTTCAGACGGTATGTACAACAGATGCGGGAGACGGACGAGACATTCCTGAAGACGCTTGCGATTGCCCCTGCTGAAAGCATCAGCCTTTATGCCGCGAGCATGGGCATTTCTTCCGACGATATCGGGTTCAACTACCGCGGCGGGCGGACGATGTATTCCATCGCGGAAAGGGTTCATGCGCGCAAGGTTTTCATCATGCTGGGGCTGAACGATCCGGTCGGAATCAAGGCGGATAAAGCTGTTGCCTGGATCATCAAAATCATCAACTGGATGGGGAAGGTCGTGCCGGACGCCGAGGTTTATTTCTTCTCCGAAACGCCGGTGACAAAGAATTACGGCGTCAAGAAAAACCGGCCGAATTACCAGACGCAGCTGGACGCATACAATGAAATACTGAAAGAAACCTGTGAACAGAACGGCGGGCATTACATCGGAATGGCGGAAGCCTTCAAAGGGGAGGACAACTACCTGAAGGAGGAGTATTCCACTGACAATATCTGCCATCTGAACAACGACGGCGTCGCCGTCTGGATCCAGTGCATGAAGGATTACGCCCAGGAACAGTACGATCTCGGACTCTGGGATCCGTACGCAAAGGAAGAAGAAACCGCCGAACCGGCCGATAATGCGGAATAAACCGGCCGGCTGATTATACCGGAAGGAGTGCAGAAGCCATGACGAAAAAGATCCTGATTATCCTGACCGCCTTGCTTTTCGCGGTGACTGCCGCGCTTGCGGAAGAGACGCTCCCGGAGAAGGCAAAACGCATCCTGCAGGACTGGGAAACCCTCATCCCGCTTAATGAGGACGACCTGCTTGACTATATAAACATTGATCGGGAAGAATACACGGATTTTGCCTGCCTGACAGTGGACAAGGACCTGATCGAAACGGAAGATACCGCCCGCGAGGTCTTTGTGCTCCGCGCGGCGGATGAAGACGCGGCGCAGAGCATAGCGAAGAAGCTGGAAGAGTACCGGCAGTGGCGTTTACACGCAAACCGGAATTACAATCCGGAATCTTACCGTCAGCTGGAACAGGCCGAGGTGCTCCGGGAAGGCCTGATGGTGGTGCTGTCCGTTGCCGCACCGGATCCGGACGAGGCGGAACTTCTGCTGCAGGAGGAATAAATCCCCCATGGTATTCAGCTCGCTGACCTATCTGCTCCTGTTTATGCCCTGCGTGCTGCTGGGTTACAGGATCATACCTTCAAAAGCAAGGATGCCCTTCCTTTTTGCGGCGTCCCTGCTTTTTTACGGCTGGGGAAACCCGCAGTGGCTGCTGCTGCTCGCGTGGTGCATCCTGGTCAGCTGGGGCGGCGTGCTGCTGATCAACCGGGAAAACGGGCGGCGGAAATGGATCCTGACCCTGATCATCGTGCTGGATCTGCTGCCGCTGTTCTGGTTCAAATACTTTGGCTTTTTCAGCGGCGTCGTGAAGGACCTGACCGGCTGGGAGACGAAGATCCGGACGCCGGTCCTGCCCGCGGGCATTTCCTTCTTTACGTTCCAGGCGCTGTCCTATGTGATCGACGTCTGGCGCGGGGACGCGAAGGCGCAGCGTTCGCCGGTGGTTTTCGGAGTTTACCTGGCCCTGTTCCCGCAGCTGGTCGCCGGACCGATCGTCCGCTACACGGACCTGGAAGCGCAGCTGATCGCCCATCCGAAGCCGACCTGGGCGCAGATCCGCCGGGGCCTCTGCCGCTTTACGGTCGGCCTGGCGAAGAAGGTGCTGCTCGCGGACGCGCTGGGCCGCTTCTGGGGCCAGATGAACGCGGATTTCACCCAGGCGGGCGCGCTGGGCTCCTGGCTGGGGCTGATCGCGTTCTCCTTCCAGATCTATTTTGATTTTTCCGGTTATTCCGATATGGCAATCGGCCTGGGCGAAGCGCTGGGCTTTGTACTGCCGGAGAACTTTGACCATCCGTACCGCTCGGTGAGCCTGACGGAATTCTGGCGGAGATGGCATATCTCGCTGACAACCTGGTTCACGCAGTATGTGTATATCCCGCTGGGAGGGAACCGCTGCAAGACGTACCGGCGGGACCTGAACCTGCTGATCGTCTGGTCCCTGACCGGCCTGTGGCACGGCGCCGGCTGGCACTTTATCCTCTGGGGGCTCTATTTCGGCGTGCTGCTGATTCTTGAAAAGCGGTTTGTGAGCGGCAGGCCCCGGACGGAAAAAATACCGTCCCTGCTGCGCCAGGGGTTCACCTACCTGCTGGTGGTCCTGGGCTGGGGACTTTTCTCCGGCTTCGGGATGCCGCTGTTCCAGGCGATGTGCGGCGGAATGGGATTCGCATCCTCCCGGGCGGTGCTGACCTGCGTGTCATTTGCGCCGCTGCTGATCCTGTGTGCGCTGATTTCTTTTGCGCCGCGCCTGCCCAAAGTGGCGGAATGGCGTTTTGCCGTGCCGATCCTGATGATCCTGTGCATCGCGGCGCTCGTGTCCCAGGGCTACGCGCCGTTTGTCTATTTCCAGTTCTGACGGAAGGAGGATAAGCAGATGGAAAAACCCAATAAGAAACGGCTTCCGGACAACCTTGTTGTGATTGCGGGGCTGCTTGTCCTGCTTGCCTTTGGCCTTGCGGCGATCCTTGCCCGCGGCGGCGAGTTCGACGAATGGGAGCGCCGCTACCTGGCAGACCGGCCGGGGGTGTCGCTCAGCAAATGGGAAACGGACAAAGAGACGGAAAAGTTCCTGACAGACCATATCCCGGCCCGGCAGGCGCTGGTGGCGCTGGACAGCAGCGGCCAGTTCCTGGCCGGCCGCAATACCCAGCTCGGCGCCTGGTACGCTTCGGGCGCTGTGATCGAAGAGCCGGTGCGGGCCGACACTGCCAGGATTGAAATCAAACTGCGCCGGTTTGAAAAGATCGCGGACACAGCCGGCGTGACCTGGCTGCTGCTTACGCCCCGGACGCACGGCTGGCTCCTTCGGGACAGGATGGTCCCGGTGATGGCCCGGGCATACGATACGGAAGAGGAAAGCTACGCGCTGCTGGAATCCTGTGAAAACACGGTGACGATGCCGGAAACGTTCAACGCCGACCCGGACGGCATGTATTACAGGACGGACCACCACTGGACGCTGCAGGGGGCTTACCAGGCCTATCTCGCACTGGGAGAAAGGCTGGGTTATGAACCTCTCCCCCTGGAAGATTTCCGCCTGACCGAATATTCCGGGTTCAGGGGAACGACGCTTTCCCGTTCCGGACTTCCCGCGCTGTGGCAGGATACCCTGATGTGCGCGGAACCGGATTCGGCGGTGACCCTGACCATCATTGCCAAACGTGAAGAACAGAAGACAGACAGCCTTATTTTCCCGGACCGCGCGAAGGAATGGGACGGTTACGCGGTATACCTCAACGGCAATCACGGCACGCTGATCATTGAACGGCCGGACGCGCCGGAAGGCACCCTGATCGTTTACAAGGATTCCATGGCAAACTGCCTGCTGCCGATGCTTAGCAGCCATTTCCGCCGCGTCATCGCGGTGGACGCGCGGTATGACTCAGGCGTCTTTTCCGACGCGCTGGCGCGGAGCGACGACACAAAGGCGATCCTGTTCGTTTACTCGCTGGACAGCCTGACGAACGATACGGAGATCACCAGAAAGGCAAAATAAAACTGCCGGATTGACAGGCGATATCCGGGTAATTATAATCATGCGTGAAGAGAGACCTGACCAGAGCAGGAATAACTCTCGGAGGTAGTGTTTGGAGACGGTTCGGTAACGGGGAGCATGGTTGAACAAAGAAAGCTGTGACATGACAGCTTGTTTGCTGACGCCATGACGCGGTACGGACCGGAGCCGGGCACTTTTTTCTATGCCTTTTTTGCCTGTGGCGTGACCGCATTCCCCGGGATTCTGTTCATGTCGATCAAATAATGAACAGAGGGATAACATGACACAGGATATGATTACACTCGGGTTTGACCGGATCATCGAACAGCTTCAGGAGCAGGCGGTCTCGCAGGCGGCGAAACGGAAACTGGCGGAGACGGAGCCGATCCTGAACGAAGGGCTGTGCAAAGCCCGCATGGAAGAAACGACCGCCGCGAGGCGGGTGATGGAAAACGCCGGCACCCCGCCGCTGGCTGAAACGGACGGGCCGGATACCGGCCTGATCCAAGCCGCACAGGGCGGAATGCTCCTGCCGGGCCAGCTGACGTCCATCGCGCGTTTCTGCTCGACGATCCAGCGCCTGCGCCGCTATCTGCAGGGCGCGCAGATATGGAGCGCGGGCATCGCTTCCTGGCATACGGAACTGCCGGACCTGGCGGAACTGGAAAATGAGATTGAACGGTCTGTCCGCGAGGATACTGTGCTGGACGACGCTTCCCCGGCCCTGCGGAATCTTCGCAGGCAGCGGGAGCATACGGAGCAGGGAATCCGGGAAAAACTCGGCCAGATCCTGCTCCATCATAAAAAGGAACTGGCGGACAGCTATATCACCCAGCGGAACGGGATCTTTGTCATACCCGTACAGAAACGCTTCCAGAGCACATTCCCCGGACGCGTGATCGACACTTCCGGCAAGGGGAGCACGGTCTTCATGGAGCCGTCCGCGGTGCAGGCGCTCCGGCAGGACCTGGAAGCCCTGATGATCGATATTGATACGGAAGAGCGGCGGATCCTCTGGGAGCTCAGCGACCGGGTGGCTTCCGAAGAAGCGTCCGTGCGCGGGGCTATCCGGGTGATGACGGACCTGGACGTGCTCTTTGCCCGGGCGAAGCTGAGCATGGAAACGGACGCGCGGCCGGCGGAGCTGACCGCAGAGCGCCGGATCCGGCTTGTAAATGCCCGGCATCCGCTGCTGGATCCGGAGACCTGCGTGCCGCTGAACCTGGAACTGTCGCTGCCGGACGCCGGCATTGCCGTGACGGGGCCGAACACCGGCGGGAAAACCGTATGCCTGAAGACCGTGGGCCTGCTGACCCTGATGGCGCAGAGCGGGCTGCATATTCCCTGCGGGGAGGGCACCGTGATCGGCCTGATGGACCGGGTGCTGTGCGATATCGGCGACAGCCAGAGCATCAGCCAGAACCTGTCCACCTTCTCCGGCCATATGACCAACGTGATCCGCATCCTGGGGGAATGCAGCCGGGACAGCCTGGTGCTGCTGGACGAGCTGGGCAGCGGTACGGATCCGGCGGAAGGCTCCGGCCTGGCCGCGGCGATCCTGGAGGAGCTGCTGCGGCGCGGATGCTTCTTTATGGTGACGACCCACGACCCGCAGATCAAGCAATGGGCGGAGCAGACGGAACACGTGATTTCCGCGCGGATGGCCTTTGACCAGGCAACGCTGAAACCGCTGTATCACCTGGAACTGGGGATGAGCGGGGAGAGCTGCGCGATTGAGATCGCCCGCAGGCTCGGCATGGACGAAGGCCTGCTCGCCCGGGCCAGGCAGGTGGCCGATCACGGGCCGAACGCCCGGCCGGAACCGGTACGGAAGCCGATGCGCATTCCCGCAGGCCGCCTGCAGCGGCTTTCCGCGAAAACGGGAGGCGTATTCGAGCGTTTCACGACGGGCGACAGCGTGATGCTGCTGCCGGATAAAAAGAGCGCGATCGTCTATCAGCCCGCGGACGACGAGGGCAATGTGGTGATCCAGTTCCAGGGGCGGAAGCTGACCGTGAAGCACAACCGGCTGAAGCTGCTGGTGCCGGCGGCCGAACTCTATCCGCCGGACTATGATTTCTCGATCATCTTCGATACCGTGGCCAACCGCAAGGCAGCGCACACCATGGCCCGCAAGTTTGACCCGGACGCGGTGATTGTGCTGAAGGAAGAGAACAGAGAGGAGTGACACACATGGACAGATGTGAAAAATACAGGAAATACTTTACAAAAGAATGCCTGATGGGGCCGAATTCGTTTCGCCTGCTGGATGAGCTGCTCCGCAGGAGCCCTGCCGGCGTCAGCTTTGACCGGACGCTGGACCTGGGCTGCGGGATGGCGCTGACCTCCGTTTTCCTGGCAAACGAAACGCCGGCAAAACAGGTCTGCGCGTTCGACCTGTGGGTGTCCGCGACGGACAACCTGCAGCGGATCCGGAGCCTTCAGCTGGAGGACCGGATCATCCCGATCCACGGGGACGCAATGGATATGCCGTTCGCGCACGACTGGTTTGACGCCGTCGTCAGCGTGGATTCCTATCACTATTTCGGCGCGAAGAAGGGCGTGTTTGCCGAAAAGGTCCTGCCCTTTGTCCGGAAGGGCGGTCAGGTGATGATTGCGGTTCCGGGACTGAAAGAGGAGCCGCAGGGCGAAATGAAGGAACTGTTTGAAACCTGGGCGGAGGGAGACGACGCGCTGACGTTCAAAACGGTCCGGTGGTGGAAGGAACTGCTGGAAGAGGAATGCGGAGACCGGTGCGATATCGAGGTCACGGAAGGCGAATGCTTTGACGCGGCCTGGGAGGACTGGTTCAATACGGGGCATGAATACGGCCTGCGGGACCGGGAATTCCTGAACAGGGGCCTGGACCGGATCCTGAACTTTGTGATGATGTATGTCCGGAAGAGATAAGGAGATGAGGGATTGAGCACAGTTTTTGAAAAAGCGGAAGCGCTGTATGCGCTGGACGGATATGAGTATCTGCAGGTTCCCGGCCATGAGGGCGGACGGAACGAGATCCGGATCTGCAGGAAGGACGGGGAGAACCGGTATGTGCTCCGCTTTTCCGCGCTGGAGGACAGAACGGAAGAAGACTATCTCGCGGAGGCGGAGTTTGTCCGTTACCTGGCTGAGCACGGGGCGCCCGTGGCGGACGTGATCCCGTCCGTGAACGGACGGCTGGTCGAACGCGCGGAGGAAGAAGGGAAGCGGATCTATATTTGCCTGTTTGAGTACGCCAGGGGCATGCTGTTGGCTGACAACGGATACCGTTATCGGAAAGGCGCGCTGCTGGAGGAGTATTTCTACAACACCGGCAAGGCGCTGGGCGCCATCCACCGGCTTTCCAGGCAATACAAACCGGTCCACCGCCGGGCGGACTTCTTCGATAAATATAATATGGAATACATCGGCCGCCTGATCCCGGACGATTACGCGGAACTGAAGCAGGCGATCGCCCGCCGGCTGGAACAGTACCGGGCGCTTCCAACGGACGGGGAGGCCTACGGCCTGGTCCATTTCGACTTCTGCGACGGAAACTACCATGTCGATATGGATACCGGAGCGATCACGGTGTTCGACTTTGACAACTGCATCCGCTGCTGGTATATGTTCGACCTGGCGCATGTCTGGACCCACGGCGTCGGCTGGTACCGGCACATACAGGATCCGGCGAAGCGCATGGAGGGCATGAAGCATTATTTTGACACGGTGCTGGAAGGCTACCGGAGCGAAACGGACGTTCCGGACAGCCTGCCGGAACAGCTGCCGCTGTTCATCGATATGACGATCATCGAATACATTGTGGACGAGTTTGAGTGCAGCGCCCGGGAAGGCGGAATGCCGGACGAAGAAGACATCGAAGAAGAGGCGGACTGCCTGATCCGCGACATCCCGTACGGCGGCTTCGGGGAAACGTAAAAACGCCCCGCAAAAGCGCGGGGCGCACCCGGAAAACCGGGGAATGTCAAGGCAGCACGGTACGGATGATGTCACACGTGTTCATGGCTTCGGCATTGCTGCCGCCGATGTTGAAAATATACACGGCGAGCACCACCAGGAACAGGACATATCCGATCCTTTTCAGAACAGTCGCTTCATAGGATTCCACTGACTCATCCCTCCTTACAGCGACAAGGATAACAGATGAACCTTACTTCAGCCTTACTTTCAGCTTACAGTTTTGTAAGCCTTCCCGGTTTCCGATACGGCGTTTTCCCGGTATAATGGAGCACAGGGACGCGAGAGAGGGGAAGAATGAAATGATTTACCTGAAAAAAGCCAATCCGGAAGACATAGAGAAGGAATGGCGGTTCGTGCGGGATATGCCCGAGGATGAGAACGGACTGACCAATGCCTGGCACGGTGTTTCCCGGGAGGATTTCGAAAAAAGGACGCTCCCCGAAATGCTCGCGTTTGCGGAAGGAAAGGGGCTCCCGGAAGGCTATGTGCCGGAGACCTTCTATTATCTCTGGAAGGACGATGAGATCGTAGGGGAGTTCCGGATCCGGCATTACCTGTGTGAATCGCTGCGTACGGGCGCCGGCCACATCGGCTATTTCATCGCGAAACCGTTCCGCGGGCAGGGCCTCGGAACGGAAGGGCTCCGCCTGACCCTGGAGGAAGCGTACCGCATCGTCCCGGAGGAGGAGATCTACCTGCGGGTCAACCTGGACAACCCGGCCTCCCTGCATGTGATGCTCAACAACGGAGGCCGCATTGCCGGACAGGATGAGGGACATTACTTTGTCCGGATTCCGAACCGCGGCAGAACGGAATAAAGGAGAGAACAAACGATGGATTACAGCCGGAAAATCTCGGAGCGGCAGTGGAACCTTCCGGACAAGGGAGAGCTTGAAAGCCGCCGGGAAGCGACCTATATTGACGATATTATCCAGAAGGACCATATCCAGCGGAAACTGCTGGAGAACCTGGACGGAATCTGTACCGTGTTCGACGGCGGGGCCGGCAGCGGGCGGTTCTCAATCCTGCTGGCGAAGCGGGGATGCAGGGTGACGCATTTTGACATTTCCCGGCCGATGATCGACAAGGCCCTGGAACTGGCGGAAAAGGAAGGCGTATCCGACCGGATCACCTTTGTGAAAGGCGCACTGGAGGACCTGGGCGCCTACCGCGACGGGGAGTTCGACCTGGTCATGTCCTTTGACGCGCCGGTGTCCTATACCTATCCGAACCAGGAAAAGGTGATCGGCGAACTGGTGCGGATTGCCGGGAAGCGGATCGCGATCAGCGTTTCCAGCCGGCTGGGCTCGCTGCCGTACCTGGCCAATCCCATCCAGAAGAACCAGTTTGTCCTGGACGAGCAGGCGGACGATCCCTTTGTGCGGTGGATCGTCGAAAACCGGGAACAGATGATCGGCGGTTTCCGATTCAACAGGGAAAACGCGGAGAAGGTGCTGGGCGACGGACTGATGGGCGGTGAGGAGGAAATCGCGCAGTATGAGCAGGGCGGAACGCCCTGGTGCATCACCTATACCTTTATGCCGGACGAACTGGAATCAATCCTGAAGGGATACGGCGTCCGGAATATCCGGCTGTCCGGGCCGGGCGCATACGGCCGGACGATCCCGCGGGAAATCCTGGTCCGGATGATGAACGATCCGGAGCAGAGGAAAGACTTCCTGGATTTCTGTTACCGGTACGATTCCAATCCCTATGTCTGCGGTATGGGCAAGGACAACCTGCTGGCGGTCGGAGAAATCTGACGGCATATTCACTGACAGGAACGGGGGCGCAGTTTATGGCGAGAATCTTTTTTATCTCCGGCGCGTGCGGAAGCGGGAAAAGCACCTTTGCCGACGCGTACGCAAGGCACCTGGTCCGGGAAAAGCACAGACCGGTCTATGTGATCCACGGGGATGATTTTCACGAGGGGTTTGTTGAGCCGGAAGACAAGGGCGATTTCTTTGTGAACGGGCTGGCGTCCGACCCGATCCACTGGGAGGATATCCTGCGGTTCAACTGGGACTGCATCATTGCCACAGCGGACCGGGTACTCCGGGACAACCTGGACGTGGTGATCGACTATGTTATTGAGGATGAGCTTCCCCGCATAAAGGAACTGGCGGAAAAACACCAGGCGGACCTGTACTATATTGTACTGACTGCGGAAGAGGAAGAAATCGCGCGGCGGATCCGCAGGCGCGGAGACCTTGACCTGATCGAGCGGGGGAAGTTCCTGAAACGGAAACTGGACGCCCTGCCGGAGAATCAGGGGCATCTGTATGACAACACGCGAAAAACCCCGGAGGAAACCATCCGCGAGATCGATCCGGAACGGTTCCGGATACAGTAAAACAAGGGACAAACTCCGGTTTGTCCCTTGTTTATATACAGGTTGTCCGCAATCCGGACTGCCGGTTACGGTTCGCTCTTTTCCTGCTGATACGTAATGACCTGTATATCGTTTTCCGGCTCCAGGATTTTTTCGGGGAGATAGCTCATGTTGAAATGTTTGCCGTCCGCGCGCTCATATCCGTCTTTCACCTTCGCGGCGGCATAGCAAATCGGATATCCCAGGATGCCTGTGCTTTCAACATGGTCATCCGTCCCGGCGATCACCCGGCCGACGGTTTCGATTGCTTCGTCCATGATGGAGGAATCAAAGATCTCGTGGCCGCCGTACATCCGGTCAAACCCGCCCTGGTGCGCTTTCAGGCGAAGCAGGGCTTTCATATAGGAGACAATCGGCAGGGAGTTTTCAAACTCCAGCAGGGTATTGCCGTTGCAGGCGTCACCGGAATACGCGATCCGGGTCAGCGGATCAATAAGGACGACGGAACCGGCGGTATGCCCGCCGACTTCAACCACGGTGATCCTGCGGTCTCCCAGATCAAAAACATCGCCGTCATAAAGGGGAAGGACCTTCATCGGATTCCAGTCCGCGAACTGATCATCCGGTTCGATCTGATCCCGGTACTCTTCCAGGGCCATCCCTTTTGCCATGTCCGCAATCTGCTGCTTTCTGACCTGGCCGACGCTGCTCTGGAAGAAACCGATGTCCCTGTGATGCATATAGCAGGCATCGAAAAAGAAGTTTCCGCCGCAGTGGTCCGAATGTGCGTGGGTATTGACCAGCACAACGGGCTTTTCCGTCAGGGTTTCACAGAATTCCTTCAGGTTTCCCATGCCCAGGATGGAATCGATCAGGAGCGCGTAATCCCTGCCTTCCACAAGATAACAGAGGGCATATGAATGATCAACGAATGCGTTGCCGATCATCCAGCTCTTTTCCGCGATGGTTTCCGCCTTGTAATAAGGAACGTTGGATTTCATTTCCACACCTCCAAAGACTCAGAACTCTTTTTTGTAAACCAGCATGCCGTTGCCGTACGGATCGTCTTCCGCGCCGAATTCTTCCTTCACGAACGTATACCCGTTCTTCTCCAGCACTTTCGCGGACGCTCCGTTTCCGTGTACCACACGTCCCCAGATCGTCCGGACCCCGAACCGGGAGGCCACAAAACCGGATATCGCGTCCAGCAGCTCGGAGGCATATCCTTTGCCGCGGTATTGCTGCCCGATGCAGTATCCGATCTCGGTTTCGTCCGGCTTTCCTTCCACTTCACTGATGCCGGTATCGCCGATCAGTTCCCCTGTTTCCTTCAGTTCCACCCCGAGCACAAAGGGCAGGTGCCCGTTGTCAACGCAGTCCGCATAAAAGCGGATCGCGCCCCGCGCCTCCTCCAGGTCGGCGTAGCACTCATTCGGGAACCACTTCCGGACTTCATCGTCCAGATGGTTTTCATACAGCTGCCGGGCGTCTTCGTCCATGAATTTCCGGACGGCCAGGCGCTCCGTTTCAAACATGATTTCCATCTTTTATCCTCTTAACGTTTTTTGAACTGTTGTTTCTTTTTCCATTCAGCTATAATACATCCGGCGGTATTGTGTCAAGAACGAATACAGGCAAACACGGTATATCTTTCCCTTCCGGAAGGGGATAAACTCCTTCACGTAAGAGAGAGGAGGTATGAACCATGGGATACCGGAACGCGCAGGAGATATTTCCGGAGGGTCTCCTGAAACAGATCCAGCGTTACGTGTCCGGCGAGACCATTTATGTGCCGGCGCGGGACGAGCGGAAAGCCTGGGGTGAAACCTCCGGATATCAGCAGTATATCCGGGAAAGGAACGAAAAGATTCGCGCGGACTTTTCAGCCGGGCAGGGCATTGAGGAACTCATGGACAAATACGCGCTCTCCTATGATTCCATCAAACGGATCGTGTATAACAGGAGGGAGACCGCTATGCTGAAATACAGCGCAACACTGTCATCCGCAAAGGCATACGCCGAAGCGGGAAAACTGGATGCCTGGATCCATCTGTACCTGAACGAGGAAGGACGGAACATTCCTTTCTCTGACGGCCTGAAACTGTTTGACCGGTACTATATCAGTCCGGCGCAGTTCCCGGTCAGCCTGTTCACCCGGTGCGCGGGGCCGGAGGAGGAAATGAAGTTCCGGATCGACAAGGACTGGTGGGAACATAAGGTGAAGGAACTGGAGAAGGTGATCCCGGAAAACGACGACATGCCGCCGTTCATGGTGCATTATGCGGACGGGGAGTTCGAGCTGAACGACGGGAACCACCGCCATAAGGCTTATGAAAACCTCGGCATTGACAAGGCCTGGGCGATCATCTGGATCACGGAGGACGCCGAACTGGACGATTTCATGAGCAAATACGGCGGGTATGTAAAGGACTGCAAAATCATCAGGAGATAAAGGATATGAGGCTTTTTGTGATCACCGGAACCTGCGGTGCGGGCAAATCCACCATGCGGGACAGCCTGCCGGACCTGCTTGACCCGGAACGGTACGCCTGTGTGGACAGCGACGAGGTCGGGCTGAACTGGTGGGATTACGCCGGGACCGACCATGAAGAAAAAAACGCGGAAGACACCCTGAAAGGCGCCGCCGGCATGGCGGCGGGCAGGGACCTGGTCTTCGTCACCTGTATGAATCCCCTGACGTATTTTGAGAAGGTATCCGCCCCGGAAGGGATTGAAGCGACCTATTTCATCGCCCTGTGCCCTCCGGATGACGAGATCCGGAAACGGCTGCAGGCCAGGCCGGCGGAACGGCTGTTCACTTCGGATGAGGTCATCCGGCCGCATATTGAATATAACCAGTGGTTCCGCAGGAACAGGGGGAAGTTCTCCCTCTTTATTGACAACGGAACGGAAAGCGTTGATGAAACGGCCCGGAGGATTGCTGACTTTATTCTCGGTTTACCGCTCAGCGGGCGATGAACATGCCGTATTCCTTGGGGACGCGCAGGACACCGTCCGTCATATGCGATGCCAGTACGGAGCGGACGGTCTCCCGCGGAAGCTTCCGCAGGTCGGACATGCCGGTGAGGGAGAAGATGTAGTCGACAAGGTCTTCCACGTCGGTCACGGCCAGCGCGTCTTCATACAGGACGGTCTCCACTTCCGGGAAATACGGGCTGAGCTTTTTCCTTCCGTTCTGCAGGGTGAAAGCGGCATTTACCTGTGTTTCGATCCCATACCCGCTGAACAGGCTGCCGATGTATTCCATCATGCCGTTCTCGCCGAAGGTGGCGCAGTAGAAAGCGCCGCCCTTTTTCAGGACGCGCCGGACTTCACCGAGCCCTTTGGGAAGGTCCGGTACATGGTAGAGCATCATATTGGCGATCACAGCGTCAAAACTCCGGTCCGGATACGGAATCTCCTGAATATCGATCACCTGATAATCAATGTCTTTTTCACTGTGCAGGGTTTCCTTCGCCTGCTCCAGCATGCCGGCCGAAAAGTCGGAGAGGACCAGCCGGCCGCAGCGGGCAATGAGGTCTCCCTTGCCCTTCCACATGTCGCCGGTGCCGCAGCCCAGTTCCAGCACGGAGGCGTTCTCCGGAAACCGGTAATGTTCCGAGATCCAGCTGCCGAAACCCTGCCTGTTGACAGAGTATTTGGCATGAATGGAGATCCGGGTGTTCAGCCTGTCCGCCGTCCCGTACTGTTTCTCCATCACTTTCGAATCGGTCAGCTGTCCCATTGCCTGTTTCCTTTCATCGGGATCATTCATATACGCAGCCGTTGAATTCCGCCAGGCGCTCCGCGGCGCGGCTGATCTGGCCGGAGAGCTTTTTCGTCTGCCGGACGCCGGGCTCAAGCCAGATGTTCTGTACGGTGAGCGTTTTTGCCTTCCGGTCGGCCTTCGGCTCAACCCGGCCGATCAGCCGGTCGCCGCAGAGCATGGGAAGTACATAATAGCCGTATTGCCTTTTCACGGGCGGCGTATAGATCTCCCAGGAATACCGGTATCCCCAGAGGGCTTCGATCAGCTTCCTGTCCCACAGCATCGGGTCGAGGGGCGCGAGGAATTCGAGCCGGGGCTTCAGGGACACCTGCCCGGCGATTACGGACTCCAGAAGCGGAAGGTCTTCGCTGAGCATATACAGCGGGAAGCGCAGGCCTTCCACCCGCACCGCGGTGACGCTGCCTTCCTTTTCCATACGGTCAAAGGCGGCGTTCCGTTCCTCTGGGGTCATTCCGATGCCCAGCCAGGCGTCGGAACGGCGGTTCCAGAGCAGGCCGATTGCTCCGATCCGGCGCCGGATCCGCCAGCAGAGCCAGGACATTTCATCCGGGCAGGGGTTCGGCGCCGACAGCAGGCCGGCAGGGAGATATTTTTCCGTCAGGTCGTAATACTTCCTGGAACCGGATTTGTGGTGGATCAGCAGGACGCCGTCCGTGTAGAGCTGTTCCAGCACGGAACGGGCGGCCAGGGAATCCTTATGCCAGTGGCCGCTCCAGTGCATGGAGGAATGCCAGTAAATGGTTCCCTCAATCGGAAGGGTATCGCTGCTGACGGGGCCGTGTTTCCGGATATAGGCAACGGCCTGCTCTTCCAGTTCCGGGATGCCGGCAAAATTGCGGCCGTGTTCCATGCTCCGTTCCCGGTAGGATGAAAAGTAGGGCCAGTCCTCGCTGGGCCAGATGGACAGTTCCTTGTCCGAATAGTCCACCAGCAGGCGGTCCCGGTAAAGCAGGTCCTCCAGTGTTTTCTTTTTAAATCCCTTCACGCGGGACTGGAGCGTCAGTTCGGCGTTCCGGCCGCAGACGTCCACCGGATCGAACTGGATGCATCCAGCCTGGCGGACATACTGATAAGCACCGTCTTTTCCGATAAAACGGTGCTCACCGAGCAGCCCCTGCCGGTACAGGATAAACTGCCGCGCCTGGTCCGGGGTGATGTTTAACACTGTGATTTCTCCCTCTGATGATTTCCGGATTATTTTATCATGCGCAGGGAGAGAAGGGAAGGCGAACAAACGTTATTCTGCGGTTATTTGATTCCCCTGATGCTGCCGAACGGCCAGAGCACCGTGCGCACATGGCCGATAATCATATTCCGGCTGATCGGGCCGACGCTGCGGCTGTCGTTGGAGCTGTCCCGGTGGTCGCCCATAACAAAGTATTCGCCTTCGGGCACGGTATACGGGCTCATCTCATTCAGGAAACCGCCCCGGTACTCGTCGCTGATATACGATTCTTCTGTTTTTTCACCGTTCACGTACAGGTATCCGCTCCGGAGCTCAACCGTATCCCCTGGCAGGCCGACCACCCGCTTTACAAAATTGGTGTCCCCGCGTCCCGGATACCGGCAGATGACGACGTCAAACCGCTCCGGATTTCCGCCCGTTGTGAACCGGGTGGCTTTTTCCTTTGTTTCATCGTCCTGCCAGGGAAGGGTGAACCAGGCCGTGCCGTAATCAAATTTGGTGACGAACATGATTTCTCCGTCCGCCAGCGTATCGTCCATGGACGCGCCGTCAACCCGGACCGGCTCAAAAACGAAGGACCGGATCACAAGGGCGATCGCAACCGCGGCGGCTATTGTCAGGACCCATTCCAGGATCTCCCGCCCGGGCGTTTTTTTCTTTTTTTCTTCATGCTGTTTTTTCACAGGACTGTACCGCCTTTCAGATGATCAGGAAGAAGGCCTGCGCGGTGCAGACGGAAGGGAACAGGGCGACCAGCGTGCCGAAGGCAGCCGCCACGATCCAGCGGACAGGGGAAGCTTTTTCCGGCATGGACAGCGCTGCCTGTTCCAGCACGGAGAGCTCGTTTCCGCGGCGGATAATGTCATTCATATACTGATCACGCATCGTTATCCAGTCCTTTCTTCAGTTTCCTCCGGATCCGGTGCAGCCGGACCCGTACCTGGCCGTCTGACAGGTTCATTTCCCGGGCGATCTGTTTTGTCGGCTTTCCTTCCAGGGAGAACGCCAGCAGGAGTTTCCTGTCCGTTTCATCCAGCGCTGCCAGCAGGTGGAGCCTGTTCAGCCGTTCCCAGTTCCTGATGCATTCCGCTTCGGCGGATTCAACAGGCGGTTCCGGCAGCTCTCCCGGAAGATCCGGGGACCTCCTTTGTTTCCGCAGGGTATCGATGCAGATCCGTCGGACGATCGTGAACAGGTAAGCGGAGAAGGAACACTTTTCATCCAGGCCGCTCCGCAGGGCGTAGATCCGGGAAAAGGCTTCCTGCACGGCGTCCTCGGCGGCTTGGGGATCATGGAGGACACTGTTCGCGTACGCTTCCGCCCCGGAACGCCAGCGCATGATCAGCTGCTCAAGCGCTTCGGTGTTTCCGGCTTTCAGCTGCGCAGCCAGATCCCGGTCCTCTGCCATCCCTTTCACCTGCCTTCTTCACAGGACAATACGATCCGGAACGGAAAATGTTACAGGTTTTCCGCTTCCGGATTATTTTTCTTTCGTGTCTATCCAGATCAGGACCCGCTCGTCTGTTCTGTCAGTAATAACGCCGCCGTTGGAAAACGCCACGGCCTGCGACGCCGCGTTGTCCAGGTGAATGGTCACCAGGGCTTTCTCTATTCCCATCTCATTTGCTTTCCGCAGCAGGAGCCTGAGAAGTTCTTTCCCGTAGCCTTTTCCGCGGTACGCCGGAGCAATGGCATATCCGATATGCCCGCCGGCCTTCTGCAGCGCGTCGGTCAGGCAGTGCCTCAGCTTGCCGAATCCGACAGGCGTGCCGTCCGCATAAAGCCAGTAGGTCGTTGTGGGCACTTTCCAGCCGTCCGTGATTCCTTCCCGCAGGGATTCCTGATGCTTGGCGGACAGCCATTCCTTATATTCCCCGTATGTCATCCCATGGGCATTGTTTCCGAACCCGTTCTCCTCTTTCGGGATCTCCTGAAGCATTTGAAAGATCTCCGGTCCGTCGTCCACGGACAGTCTTCTTAATTCCAGCATGGTTATTCCTCCGTATACTCAAACCGGGGATCGCCGTTGTCTTCTGAACCGCAGTGGACCATGCCCGCTTTTTCCATAGCCCGGGCGGACGCAATGTTATCCTTGTAGCATCCGCCGCGTACGGTATGAAGCCCGTATTCTTCCACCGCGATCCGGAGCAGTTCCTTCATGCACTGCGTGCCGTATCCACGGTTCCTGAAAGCCTCGTCCAGGAGGACAAAGATTTCCGGCGCGGAAGGGCTCCGGCTGCCGTCCAGGCCGCACCATCCCCGGATTTTGCCGGGGTCGGCCTGCTCGCAGACTGCCAGGCAGAGATGCAGCAGGTTTCCAGCGGCATTTCTTTTATGCGTCTCCAGCATCCGGGCGATTTGCGCCTGCACTTCAGTACCGGAGAGCGGTTGATCGGACGGCCAGGTCCGGGCGACTTCGGCAAGGTCGTTCTCTGTTACTTCGCGGAGGACAAGACTTTCGGTTCTGTATTCCATGGCTTCTCCTTTTCAGTTCTGCTGTACTGATATAACGAATGAGGATGCCGGCTGACCCGATGACAGGAATCCATGCAGCCGGCTATTGAATATCGACAAACAGAATATCCTCTTTATCAAACGGAATCCCTGCAATCACCTGTCCTTTATGAAAGCGGAAGGAACCGCCGTGATTCACGGGAAAATTGTCAATCGGGTTAATCATAAGCGTATCTTCTGCAGCCAGAGCGGCCTGGGAAGCATATTCATCAAGGATTCCGTCATACCAGTCCTCAGTTGAATAATTAACGTATACGGGCCATATGAGAAGGTGCTCTGTTCTGAACCGATCAGGGAAATCCCAAAGGTCACCGCACAGGGAAAGCGTCATCTTTTTACCGCACAGCTGAAAAGATCCTGTTTCCTTTCCCTCGCAATAATGCCCGTCCGTTTTTGAGAATTCTTTCCATCCTTTTGATATGCGCCTGTAATTATGCACAATTTCACCGCCTGAAATGACAACACAGGACGAATACAGCTTATCCCGATCCTTTTCGATATATCCCGTGATCAAAGACATACCGTATCGGACCGTCCAGTGCCTCAACTGTTGAATAATGTCAGATGAAAGATCAACCGCGACAGTTTTGTCGGCTTCATAATCCCAGCAAAGGGAATCAAAGCCCTGGAGAAATGCCTCTCCAAAGCAAAGCAGATCCGCTTTTCCTTCGGCGCGCTTCATGGCAAGCTCAATCCGGTTCATATTGAATGCGGTATTACGGTTTTCACACCGGTATGAAACCAGCCCGATTCGCATATCTTTCCTCCATCAATTCAAATTGCCGGCTGTCGGTTGCTTTTCTCCGGGATTACGGACAGTTCAGCTGTCCGCGTTTGCGGCATTATACCCGTTCTCAAATTCCCTGCCTGCGTCATATGCCGCGATTTCAGGCGCTGACAGATCGCCCTTTCCGTCATAGCGGTAAAACCTTCCGCTTTCAGCAATGAACTCCAGGATGCAGTAATCTTCGTCTTCAACGCCCTTCGGATAATACTTTTCATCACCCTCGTTCCAAAGGAGTTCCCTGTATTCTTTCTCAAAATGCGCCACAGCCTTTCCGAACAGGCAAAGCCCTTCAAAAGCCGAATCGTCAGAGAAATACAGGCAGGCGTTTCCGTCTTTCATCAGGCTTTTCACATGAGCTGAACTTGTGTTTGTCGAGATCAGGTGCCTGCCAAGGCCCTTGTGCCATACGCAGAAAACCCTGCGGACATTCTGCCTGCCCGCCTCATCGGCATAACCGATGGTTGCGAACAGAGAACGGTTTACGAGATTCATCATTTCATCCTTTGTCATGGTTCTTTCCCTCCCATACAGAATCATCAAATGCTTTCAGGAAGCCTTCGGCGCTCAATCCCGGCTGTCTTTACGATATGGCTTTGGGATATGATCAGAGACAAGTTTGCTTAAGTATACGGTAAACTCTGTAAAGGTCCCGATGTCCAGGGAAGCCGATGTGCAAGCTATCTCAAATTCTGTTTCATCATAGAACGTGTACCAGCCGGTTTCATAAAAGCCGTTTCTCAGATAGAAATCACGGCGCCTGGCCGCCATATCATCCTTTTTGCTGCCGGCCGGAGACTCAAATTCCACAACGATCCCGCGGTCTTTATTTTCTTCAATCAGCGTTTTCAGCGCCCGGCTGCCGATTCCCTCTGATCTGTGCTCACGGCTGACGGCAAAATACGCAAGGTATATGATGGACCGGTATTCCCTCAGAACAAAAAAGCCGACCGGGGAACCGCCGAGAAAAATACCCAGCAATTCCGCCCCGGTATCGATCAGGTCATCCAGTGAATTCCGTTCACATTCGGGAATTGCCTCAATATTGATTTTCTCCAGGATCTCTTTGTACCCGGAGCATTTTCCCACTGTTTTCAGTTCGATCATTTTATAACCCTTTTCCCCTCAGTTCCCGATTGCTTCAGACAATAAAAACAGTTTCAACCGTCAGGAGCCTACGGAAAAGCTTTCGGTTTTCAGGTCGCGGTAGTGACGGCCGGACTCGGCGGTGAACTTCAGGACACAGTAATCCGGATCAGTGACGCCGTTCCTGTAGAAGAGGGTGTCTCCTTTGCGCCAGATCATATTTTTGGTTTCCTGGTCTGTCAGCACTTCCATGGTGCCCTTCAGCATAACGCCTTCATACCGGATCAGCCCTTTGTGATAAAAGTAGACGCTGGCTCTGGCGTTCTCCAGGTACTGGCTGACCCGCATGGATGACGTGTTGGTGGAGAACCAGAATTCCTTCAGCTCGTTTCTCTTCCGCGGCCTCAGCATGGCCTTGACATTGGGGAAACCGTCACGGTCCACGGAGCAGACAAAACTGACTTTCTGTCTGCTGATAAACTGTTCAATCTTTTTCATGTCCATAAAGCCACCCTGATTCCGACCACTCCGTATTTTTGCTGCATTTCCCGGGGATAATACGCATTCATATCATCGGGGGAGGCAGTATCAACATCCTCTTTTGTATAGCCGCAGTCCAGCAGCGGGAGCCGGCTGTACAGCGTTTCAAAAGAATCGAAAACCAGCAATTCAAGTACTTTGACTCTGAGGACTTCCTCAGTCGCGGTATTGGTAAACAGGACGGTGTCCCCAATTTGGATTTTCTTCCTCTTTTCGTCGAATAACCGCAGCTCTATTGTCTTTGTCCCGTCCCTGATCATTTCAAAGGGGGACGGCTGCAGCTGCATTGAATGTGTCATATGCGGATTATCCTTTCAAATCCCGATCTGTTTCAGCCGGGAAGATCGTATCAAGGTACGGTTTATACCGGGGGTACTGAATCTTCAGCACCGGCTCCTCCCGAACCATCCGGAGGAATACCAGCGGCTCTACCCACTGATAACCAACCGTTTCTCCCTGCTGGAGGCGGACCGAATTCTTATCACAGGCCACAACGGCCAGAAACGCATAGACGATGGAACGGCTCTGCGGTTTCCGGGTTATTCCGATCAGCTTCAGTTTCCCGGCTGTCAGGCCGGTTTCTTCGAACATTTCCCTTCCGGCCGCCTGTTCCGGAGTTTCCCCGGCCAGGGCGGAGCCGCCCGCGCTTGCCTCCAGGCAGCCCGGATAGTCAACCTTGTTCCGATCCCGGAGTGTCAGAAGAAACGTTCCATCCTGATGGCGGATCAGGACATCACAGACGATATGATACCTGTCCTCCGGGATTTCCCCGGCGCGGCTTCGTTCCCAGGTTTCACCGGTTTTCTGCCCCTGTTCATCATAAAGATCCCATATTTCCGTTTCTGGCATTTGTTTCTCCTTTTCCAGCCAAAGGATTATCTTTCCAGAACAAACCGGAACACTTTCACGTTCCCGTCCGTCTCAGCAGACTGGATATCAAAGCCGCATTTCTCTGTATAGAATCTGACATTTTCACTTTTATCCGCCGGCGTGACCAGTGTGATTCTTTTCCAGCCGGGACAATGCGCTTTGATGAATTCCATCGCGGCCGTTCCGATCCCTTTGCCCTGGAACTCCGGGATAACACACAGGCACCCGATTTCGTATATACCGTTTTCCACCGCTTTGCAGGAAACACAGCCGACCGGTTTGCTGCCGCATATGATCAGGAACTATGGATAATCAATGATTGACTTCTCCATCATTTCTTTCGTTCTTCCATAGGCGGGGCATTCGCCGTATCTGATATAATCGCTGTAAAACGCGGAATTATAAATGTTGATCAGCGCCTCCGCATCCGACGTTTCCGCTTTTCTGTATTCAATCTTCATCAGCAGCAATTCCTCAATACCGGTCTTCTCTGTTTGAACGCTCAGCGTTCGGTTGTTTCTGTCATGATGCCCCAGCGGATTCCGAAACGGTCAACGAAAACCACGCGCGCGGAGCTGTAAAAGGTTGCCTCCAGCGGATAAATAACGGTGCCGCCTTCCTTCATCACTTCCCAGGCGGCTGCCACCTGCTCCTTTGTTTCCATCATGGCTGTCAGGAAACAGGTGCAGCAGACGTAAAACCGCATATCCACATGGTCGCTCATGATGATCCGCTGGTTGCCGAAGGTCAGTTCACCGTGATAGATCCAGTCTTTCTGATTCTCTTCCAGCGTATACGCGGGATCATTCGCCTCGCCGTAAGTCAGCAATGCCGTGACTTTCCCGGAAAATGCCTTTTGATACATTTCCATGGTTTCGCGGCATTGCCCGTTGAAATTCAGCGTCGGAACAAATGTCATTGCGCAGTTTCCTCCATTACGGTATTCAGGCGCTGCCCGCGCTGATCCATCAGGAATCAGCTTCAGCCGGCATAATATCCGCCTGATTCCGGAGATTCATGCTTTATAAAATACTTTACTATGAAATGAACAGCAGTGTAAAGCTTTTGCCAATTATAGTCAAAAATGTCCCGGCGGCAGCGGAAAAAACCGCAGCGAGCGCTTTCCGCTGCTGCAACAAACTTCTTGACGGACATTTTCATTCGGGATATACTCATTCCGAACATGACAGGAAAGGGGGCTCTTCGTATGCGGACAGTGATGAACGAAAAACGGGTCGCAGCGACCGTGAACACTGCGGCATATATCCGCACAGGCTTTGTGTCCGAACATCCGAAGAGCAGACCGGAATAACCCCGGCATATTTTTCGGCATGACCGGCCGCTTGTCCGTGACGGATAAGCGGCTTTTTTGTGTCCTGAAAGGAGGCGGCAGGCTATGGAGGAACAGAACAACGGGAACATACAGGAAAACCATACCGAACAGAAACAGGAGGAAACCATGGGGATTTTAGGATGGATGAACCCGGAAGATTATGCTTTTGACGTCATGCTGCGCATGGAACGATTCCAGATCCGGCTGATGCTGGAGAACCTGGGAGGCGGAACCGAAACCGCAATGGCGGCTGCGCTGAAAGCAAACCCGAAGGTGGCATGGGTGTTTGAACACAAATGCCCGGAAATGGCTGAAACAGTCAGGGCACTGATTGCCCGTGCGCCGGAAGGACTGTCGCCGGAGCAGGTCCGCGAGGCGGAGGTCGGAATTCTCGGCGCGTTTGAAGATTTTGTGATTTATACGACCCCGGAGGTTATGGAAGAGAAGTGCGACTTCATTTACGGCTGGAAGAAGGAACGGCTGTTTGAACTGTGCAGCCTGGAAGGAAAGACCGTGCTGGATGTCGGAAGCGGAACCGGAAGGCTGGCGTTTGCCGCCGCGGAACGCGCCGCGTTTGTCGTGGCCAGCGAGCCGGTGGATTCCCTGCGGGAGTTCATGCGGGATGAGATCGCCCGGAAAGGCATCCGCAATATGCGGGTATGCGACGGGCTTTGCGACTGCCTGCCTTTCCCGGACAACAGTTTTGACGTTTCCATGAGCGGGCATGTGGTCGGCGACAGGTTCCGGGAGGAAGCGGATGAGCTGGCCCGGGTCACGAAGGACGGCGGATGGCTGCTGGACGTACCCGGAGACCAGCACCGGGAAACCGGGCGCAATGAAGAACTCCTGGCCGACGGCTGGGAGGAGCTGGCTTATACGGGCACCTTCGGGAAAACGACGTACCGTTACCGCAAACAGGTGCGGAAATGAGAGGGGAGGAACCAACTGATTTGAACGAAACTTACCGTGCTGTACAGGTTCACAGAGACCGTTATCTTGTCCGGAACGGGACAGAAGAGTATTATTGTGTGCTGACAGGCGGCCTGCGCTACAGGGACGAATATCCCGTCGTCGGCGATTATGTGGAAATTACAGTGAATCCCTATGGCGACAGCCTGATCCGGTCGATCCGGCCGCGCAGGAGCGCGTTTTACCGTCCGGACAGAAGGGGCCACGCGGACAGTTTTGTCAAGACCATGCAGGTCCAGCCGCTGATCGCCAACATCGATTATGTATTTATCATCACGTCCCTGAACTATAACTTCAGCGTGAACCGGATTGCCCGTTACGCGGCCATGGCGGCCGCGGGCGGCGCGACGCCCGTCGCGGTGCTGACGAAGGCGGATCTCTGCCCGGACATTGAAACCGCGGAAAAGGAAGTTGCTTCCCTGAACAGGGACCTTGAAGTGATTTCGATCAGTTCCTATACGGGATACGGTCTGGAACGCCTTAAGACATTTTTCCGGCCGGGCGTGACGATCGCCCTGCTCGGGTCTTCCGGCGCCGGGAAATCCACCCTGGTCAACACGCTGGCGGGGAAGGAGGTCATGCGCACCGGAGGGATCCGTGAAGAGGATTCAAAAGGCAGGCATACGACCACCCACCGGGAGCTGATCGAACTGGACGGGGTATCCTTTATCGATACGCCCGGCCTGCGGGAACTGGGTATGATCGACGCGGAGGAAGGGATCGACAGCACGTTCTCCGATATCGCGGAACTGATCAGCCGGTGCGCGTTCTCGGACTGCACCCACGGAAACGAACCGGGATGCGCGGTCCGGCAGGCGCTGGAGAACGGTTCGCTGTCGCCTGAACGCTGGAAACTGTTCAGCAGGCTGGAAAAAGAGAACAGCTGGAGCAAAATCCGAAAGAATGAAAAGATGATGAACACCGCCATGGAACGGCGCAAACTGAAAAGGAGTGAACAAAAATGATCTTACTGGTGATCGACGTGCAGAAAGGCATTGCGGACGAGGAACTGTATGCCTATGACACCTTTATGGACAGGACGGTCCGCCTGATCGAAGCGGCCCGGAAGAACCATGTGGAAGTTATCTATTTCCAGCATGACGCCGGCCCCGAAAGCGGACTGTCCGCCGGCGACGAAGCTTTTGAGATCGCCGACGAGGTGAAGCCTCAGGCGGGAGAAAAAGTCTTTGTCAAGACGATTAACAGCTGTTTCGGAAACAAAGACTTCACGGCCTACATGGAGCGGCAGGAGGACAAACGCCTGATGGTCATCGGCCTCCAGACGAACTGGTGCATTGACTGCACCGTGAAATCCGCTTTTGAGAGAGGGTATGAGGTGATCATTCCCGAAGGGGCGAATTCCACCTTCGACAATGATTACATGACAGGAGAAACGACATACCGGTATTACAACGAGGAGATCTGGCCGGACTGCTTCGCCGACTGCGTGACGGTTGAGGAAGCCATTGACATGATGGAGAAATAACCGGCCCGGTCTTTCCCGGACCAGGAAAGAAACAAGCCCTGCAATGATGATTGCAGGGCTTTTCGTATGCGCCGGCGCCGGCGCTGTCTGCTCATGAACCGCAGGGTTGCCTTTGGTTAAGGGAAGCTCAGGTACCTGCTCATCATATACCCGGTTTTCCCTTTGTATTTTACCAGCGTCCAGATTTCTCCGCGAAGCAGGACGTCCACCTTGTTCTTCGCCTTGACCTGATAAAGCACTTTCGCATCCGGGTTCGGCGCTTCCCGCATTTTCACCGCCGAGCGGGCCGCGGCCTGAAGGCCGCTTTCCTGCACCGGCTCCAGCACGCCCGTGCTCTCAACCCTGATATACCTTCCGTCCTCCGTCTCACACAGGAATACGTCCGCCTGGTTTGACCGGCTGTTGCCCTGGTGGTCATACACCCCGATCACCTTCAGCAGGGTTCCCGCCGGCAGGACGTTCCCCTTTGCGTTCTCATAGAAATGAACCATTTCCCTGTCTCCCGGAAGGTCCTTTGTCAGCCGGACCTGCGTGCTGCCGTCCCTGACGCTGTTTCCGCCGCTGAAGTCCAGGAACTCCGCCATTACACAGCCGGTGTAGCTGACTCCGCCGTTCGGCGCTGAAACAAAGATCACCGCCCATTTCTCCGTACGGGAGACGATATGCACCTGCACCCCGGAACAAAGCTTTACCTCGGACATGGCATCGGTGCTGGCCGAGGACCGGACATTCAGCCGGCCCAGAATCCCGTCTGTCTTCACATAGGCCACGGGATAGGAATGGTCTCCCTCCGGATCCAGGAACCGTTTTTCCACAAAACGCCCCTGGGTCAGCTGCACCCAGCCGCCCAGGTCCTTCAGGACCACGGCCTGCACGTTTTTCGTATATCCGCCGTAATGGAAATCGTCGCTGTATCCGGTGGCGGACGCGGCGGTATAAACCGGGTTTGCCACGGACGCGTAGATCGTGCAGGTTTCCGGATTGTCCCAGATATAGGTCTGAGAATGCGCCTGGGCGTAGGTCATATCGGAGATCTTCCGGATACTCTCTTTCCGGACAAAACCGTCCAACGGGCCCCGCAGGTAATAGTCCCCGCCGAACTCCCCGCACACGACGCACAGCGTGCCGGCCGCGTGCAGCGCGGTTGACTTCTTGTTCGCGGGGGATGTGTAGACGGGAGTATTGTCGTTCACAATCTCCGCCAGGAAGATATTGCACGGCATCTTGGCTTCCCATTCATCCGAGCCATGATGCCCGGAAGGCTCCCGGTTCGTTGCCTTGTCCAGGTTCAGCCAGACGGTGAAGTCCTTCGTCAGGAAACAGTCATATCTTCCGTTCGTCGGTTCAAGCGGGATTTCACTCTTGTATCCGTTGTACAGGATTCCCGCTTTTTTGCTCCCGGACGAGCCGGTATACACAGTGACCCCGTTTCCGTCCGTGGCGACAACCACTTCGTTGTAGCCCGCGAAAGCAGGGACTGCAGGCAGCATAAACACACCTGCAAGCAGCGCCCATGCGCAGATGACTGCGGTCAGGCGGATCAGCCGGCTGAGTTTCATTTTTCCCACCTCCGAATACTTAACGTTCCGGACGCTCTTTTTCTTCTTGTTCCATTTTACATTTCGGGCATGTTTTCCGTCAACTGCCGGAGGGAGGCCGAAAACTACAGGTCTTTTCTCTTTTCGGCGGTGATGCTCCCGGTCTGCGGCGTATTCGTCATACCAGCGGCTCAGGCCCTTCAGGTTGGGCAGTTCCGCGATAAAATCCGTATACAGGTTGTTCTCCAGCCTGGCCTCCAGCTGCCGCTGCCATACCCGGCCCAGCTGGACGGAAGCGAGCAGGTTCAGGATATCCGAAATCCGTTTGATCAGCCGGAAGTCCGCACTCAGGTTTCCGGAATGGGCGGCATAATACCCGCAGACCCGTTCCCCCGCGTGGACGATATTCAGGATGGTCACGCCATCCTCTCCGGACGGCAGCGGCATGTCCTTCAGGTATACCTGGCAGAGCGCGGGCTGCTCTCCCGGCCGGCAGTGCGGCACCATGATCAGTTCGTCCTCCGGATGATCCACCTGGTATTCCGTGTCCGGGTTGATGTTCAGGATGCTCTTGTTCAGGTACAGCGCGGAATCGGGAAGGATCAGCTGCCCGAGGCTTTCCAGGAAATGATACAGGTCCTTTTCCACCAGCATCTGATCCACGCGGTAAAACAGCGTGTTCTCGATGTTATACATCATCTCGCTCTGCTGCAGGTTATGGATGGTCCGGATCTGCTCGTTGACCGCCGCCGGGCAGCCGCAGGATTCGGACAGCACCGGGCGGAACGGGTGGATACAGACCGCTTCGGCTTCACCGGATTCCCGGAAACAGCGGATCTGGTCCATGATCAGACGCGCCTGGCCCGGGTAATCGGTGTCGCGGGTTGTCAGCCGCGGCCTGGAAAGCCAGGCGGTGGCCGTTCCGTCAAATCCGGTGACGATCACATCCTCCGGCACGCGTATTCCATGCTTTTTCAGCGCGTCGCAGACAGCGGCCGCCATGCCGTCGTTGGCGCAGAAAACCGCCCGGGGCATCGGTTTCCGTTCCGCGATGACCGTTTCCGTGATCAGCCTTGCTTCCGATTCCAGGTAATTGCCGAAGGCGATCCGGTCTTCCCCGCAGGGCAGGCCTTCCTCCGCCATCTCAGTCCTGCCTTTCTGACACGTCCGGATTATTCTTTCTTCCCGGGACGGACATCTTTTCTCCGGTCCCGGCCGGTGCTCATATAGAAATTTTTTTTGTTTTCGTACATCATTTTATCCGCCTCGGCAGTGATGGCCTCGGTGCCGCTGTGGTCCCTGCTTGAGGCAATTCCGGTGGAAAGATAAAGATGGTCGTTGCAGCGGCCCTTCCAGTGCAGGATCAACTCCCCGAGACGTTCCAGGCACTGCCGGGCTTTTTCCTCCGGTCCGGTCATGATGACGCAGTATTCGTCCCCGCCGATGCGGTAGATTGTGTCAACGCCCTCAAAGGCGGCAGCCAGGCATTCTGAAGCACCGGTGATCAGTTCGTCGCCGGCATGATGCCCGATGCTGTCGTTGGCTGCCTTCAGTCCGTTGATATCCGCCATAATGATACAATATTCGGACGGCGGATCCTTTTCGAGTTCAAGCAGCTTTTCCTCATATGCACGTCTGTTCTTCAGCCCTGTCATCCGGTCATAATAGGCATAGCGTCTCTGGATTTCGGCCAGTTTCTTCTCTGATTCCGCGAACACATAACGCTCAAAACGCTCCTTGTTGATCGCATTCCCGATCAGGAGCCCGAAGACAGAAAACAGGATATAATTGCCCAGCCCCCAGGTATAAATATCCGGCGCGATGACGTTCCTTCCCGCGAGGATGTAGATCACCAGGGCGGAACAGTGGACGAGCAGCGACGACAGGGTGCTGTCGACAAAGATGGAAGGGGAAATAATGGCAACAGCAAACAGGGTCAGCGAGCGCACGTTCCACTGGCATACAGCAATTCCAATGCCGCTGCCGAGAAGACTCAGACGGAAAATGAATTTGAATACAGCCAGCGTATCCGGGAGCCGGGAGACAACAAAACGTGAACAAAGGAAGGAAAAGATGCAGACACCAAGCGCGGTAAGATACGCGGGACGGCACATGGTATAATCCGGCGCCTTCAGGGACATCACGAGACAATAGATCCAGAAGAGGCTTACAAGGACGGACCAGTACGTCAAAGCCTTGTGATTTGCCTTAGCAACAGGCATATGCACCTGATCGTATTCTGCTTTCCGAATGCTGCCGTAAAACAGGTAGCTCTTCAGCCTTTCAGAAAAACGCTGTCTGTCTTTCATTGCTTTCCTTTCACATTTCCGGGAATTTTTTAGACTTTTTCCACCATACAATTTATTTTATCGTTTCCTGTCCACCCAATGTCCACCCAAAGCATCCGGAAAATGAAAAAATGCGGCGGCAAATATCCGCCGGGCCGGATGACCGGATTGTCATTGACCCGGCCGGCAGATATTGATAAAATCTGATGTTGTAATGATATTTCAAAACGGGCGGCATACGGAGAGGAGGGATGTCCTCTGGCTTCTGAACGGCTGAAACCGCTTCTGAGCCTGGACGTGATCCTTATCCTGGCCGACCCGGTCCCGGAGCAGCCGGAAACAGGCCGCGGGGAGGATCAGCCATGAAAATCATCTGTGTGGACGATGAGCGCCAGGCCCTGCAGGACGCGCTGGCCCAGTGCCGGTCGATTCCGGAAGTGGAGCAGGCAGACGGATTTGAGTCCGGGGAAGAGGCGCTGGAATGGCTCGCGAACCATCCGGCAGATATCGCGCTGCTAGACATCAATATGCCGGGCATGGACGGCATTGAACTGGCCATCCGGATCAGGGAAATGAGGCCGGAAACCGCGGTCATTTTCCTGACCGCCTATTCGCAGTATGCCGTGCAGGCTTTTTCCATTCATGCCTCCGGATATCTTCTGAAGCCGGCGGACCGGGATAAATTGGCCGCTGAATTCGCCCACGCGCAGTCGCACAGGCACCGTCCGGAGAAAGCCCGGATTGAAGCCCGGACCTTCGGCGGTTTTGATCTGTTTGTAGACGGGAAACTGGCATTTTTCCGAAAAGCGAAATGCAAGGAACTGCTGGCTTTCCTGATCGATAGACAGGGTTCCGCTGTCACGAGGGCGGAAGTCTTCTCCGCTCTGTGGGAGGACCGCGTATATGACCGGCCGATGCAGAAACAGCTCGACACGGTGATCCGCCTGCTGCGGGGAACCCTGCGGGAGTACGGTATTGAAGAAATCTTTTCCATGAAAAGCGGTTCGATGTGTATTGTTCCCGAGATGATTTCCTGTGACGCGTACCGGCTGTTCAGCGGGGACGCGGACGCGGTGAACAGCTATCACGGCTCGTATATGAGTTCCTATTCCTGGGCCAGCGTAACCGAAGGCTACCTGTCCTGGAAAGTCTTCGGCGGAGAACTGCGGCCGTCCGCGCCCGCTGGAGGACCCAAAGGGCAGAACACGTGAGCCTGAGGAATCTGTAACTGGTATGATTGCGGGAGAGAAAAGACATGACTGAAAAACCAAAGAAAAAGCCGGCGCTGTCAACTCAGATTTTCATTGCCCTGGTCCTGGCAGTCGGCGCAGGGATCATACTGACCGGCAATCCGGGCTTTGCGAAGGACTATATCAGGCCGTTCGGCACAATCTTCCTGAACCTGATCAAGTGGATCGTCGGTCCGCTTGTATTCTTTTCCATTATGTCCGGCGTCGTATCCCTGCGGGATGTGAAAAAAATCGGAGCCATCGGCGGCACCACTGTGCTGTATTACCTGTGCACGACAGCGTTTGCCGTGACCTTTGGCCTGCTGTTCGCCAATCTGCTCAAAGACCTTTTCCCGGTGCTTTCCACGGCGGAACTGGCGTATGAGCCTGCCGCGACAAGCGTCAATTTCATGGATACGCTGGTCGGAATCTTCCCTTCCAATTTCCTTGCGCCTTTTGTGGAAGGGAATATGCTCCAGATTATCGTATCCGCCCTGACCATCGGCTTCGCCCTGATGCTGATCGGCCACCGTTTCAACATGGAATTCAAAGCGGTGGATATCTGCAACGATATCTGCATGAAAGCGATGGAACTGATCCTGAAGCTGTCTCCGATCGGCGTGTTCTGCCTGCTGTGCCCGGTGATCGCGGAAAACGGACCCGCGGTGCTCGGATCCCTGGCGGTCGTCCTGCTGGTTGCCTACCTGTGCTATATCATCCATATGGCTGTGACGTATTCCCTGAGCGTCAGGGCGCTCGGGGGCGTAGGACCGGTAAAGTTTTTCAGGGGTATGCTGCCCGCAATGATGATGGCTTTCTCCTCCGCTTCCTCCGTGGGCACGCTGCCGCTGAACCTGGACTGCAGCGAAAAGCTCGGGGCGGACCGTGAAATCGCCTCCTTTGTGCTGCCGCTCGGGGCGACGATCAACATGGACGGGACGGCAATCTACCAGGGCGTATGCGCGGTTTTCATCGCCACCTGCTTCGGCATCAACCTGACATTCTCCCAGATGCTGACCATTGTACTGACCGCCACCCTGGCGTCTGTCGGTACGGCCGGTGTGCCCGGCGCCGGCATGGTCATGCTGGCAATGGTCCTGCAGTCCGTCGGACTGCCGGTGGAAGGAATCGCACTGGTTGCCGGAATCGACCGGATATTTGATATGGGCCGTACGGTTGTCAACATTACCGGCGACGCTTCCTGCGCGATCGTGGTATCCCGGATGGAGCACCGGAGAGCATCAAAAAAGGAAAATAAAATAAACAAAAAGCCTTGACCTTGCACTTAACTGCAATGATACCTTCTCCGTGAGGAGGCTGGGATATGATTACGATCCGGGGATTCGCAAAGCTCTGCGGATGCAACACCCAGACGCTGCGGTACTATGACCGCATCGGCCTGCTGACGCCGGCAAAGGTCGATGAATGGACCGGGTACAGGTACTATGAAGAGAAGCAGGCGCTTCTGTTTGTGAAGATCAAAAACCTGCAGCAGGCTGATTTCTCCATTGAAGAGATCAAAGCGCTTCTTCCGGGAGATGACGATCTCCTGACGGCGGCGTTTGAGCGGAAAATCCGGGAGCAGCAGCAGAAACTGGAGCGAATCCGGGAAATACAAAGATCATATCTCAAAGAAACGATGGATATGCAGAGACTGGTCAGCACAATCATCGGGTTTATGGAAGTGCAGCTGAACAACCCGGCTCTCTGGGAAGAATTCGGTATCAATATGGACCGGAAAGCGGAGATTACGGCAAAAGCCCATGAAATGCTGGCAAACATGATCGCAAAAAACAGGGAAACCCTGGAAACCATCACCCTGACATTGGATGATCAGGCGGTAACCGGGGTTGAGAATGTGATCCAGGCCATTCAGAACGGCAACCTGGATTCCGCCGGCAGGATCCTTGTCAACCCGGACGGGACGGAAGAGCCCGACGGAGTCCCGGAAGACGCCGCCGTTATGTTCGAGCGCCACGGATGGTCCCATATCTCTGAATGGATCAGGGAAATGCCCATCCTGAAGGAAACAGGGGAGCGCTACTGTGTATTCAGGCTGACTGCCGAAAGCGCGGCCAATGATATCGGACTTCCCATGATGATGCTGGTCATGACGGCTTCTGAAATGGACGAGCTCAAAGGGGGCGTAACGTGCAATACCGCGCTCAGCAGGGACGGGCAGAATCATTTTACGCTGCTGTATAAAAAAGCGACAGACAGCTGAACCGGAAGACCGGATATTTTGCGGAGGGAGAAGAGTGAAAGAAATACAGTATATCCGGCAGCCGACAGAATACCTGTGCGGCCAGGCGTGCGTTGCCATGATTGCCAATGTATCCGTGGATGAAGTGATCCGGGTGATGAACAACGACAAAGCCACCGGGAAAAAAGATATTGAGCGGGCGCTGGAGCATTACGGGATCAGGCAGGCGAAAACCATGGCAAAGGCGGATAACAATACACCGCTGCCGCCGGTGTGCATATTGAAGGTCCTGCTTCCCGGATACAGCCATTGGGTGTTATATTATCACGGAAAATACTATGATCCTGAGTTTGGCCTTATGGACGAACTGTATTGCAGGGCCCGGGTACAGTCATACCTGGAACTGTTTACGGACTGACATGAATTGATATCCTTTGATTTTCATTTTATGGCGGATTGTACCGGTCAGGTTTGAAACCATGAACAGAAACAATGAGTCCGGAGAAAACGGTCCCAATTTGCCCGCCAGACAAACAGAAACCCGGATCCCGCTGAAAAAGGGGGTCCGGGTTTTCGCGTCAATGCCTGCCGGAGGTTTGTGAAAAGAGGACCCGGAAACGGGTCCTCTGAATCGGTTTATTCGCTGACGACGGAATAGAGGGTATAACTGTAATCCTTGGCGTAGACGAGGATCAGGGATCCGTCGTCGGAGAAGGTGAAGCCGTATTCGCCGTTCACTTCAGGCGCGTCCGGCAGCACATTTTCACCTTTCAGGTTGATGACGGTATAAGGACTGTCCGCGTCTGTCCTGACCACGGCGTAAGGAGCATAGTAGGCAGGGGTGGCTTCGGTGAAGCGGGCCGGGATTTCGCCTTCGGGGGAGATCAGGATCTTACCCTCCCGGGGATCCTCCACCAGGAGGAAGCAGCCTTTTACCTTGACCGCGTCTTTCTGGTACTCAAAACCGACCTCACTGCCGTCCTTCAGGCTCACAAAGCCGATCCTGCCGTCACGAACGGCATCCAGCCAGCCGGTCCGCAGCGCTTTCTCCAGATCATAACCCAGACTGTCATATATGCAGGGGATGAGCTCCCTGCCGGTGCTGTCCAGCAGGCCTTTTTTACTGTCGCCGCTGTTGGTGGTCACCAGTCCGGTATCGGAATTAACACTGCAGTAACTGTAACCGGACAGGTCGGCCAGTACGTTTCCCTGCAGGTCTACCAGGGCTTTTCCCTTGATCCAGACCGACTGCCGGACTTCATCAGGGGACAGGGTGCAGCCTTCTGTGAAAGCTGCCGTATTGCTGCCGTTGTGGGTGATTACACCGGAAGCTTCCGTATATTCCTGGCTGTATTTCACTTCCGCGGAGGATTTTTCATACGCCTTGTTGACGAAGGTGTAATTGTCGTTCCGGTCACGGATGCACAGATAATCGCCGAAAGCGGAGGCAGATTTGTATTCTTCACGGGACAGCGTCGACAGTTTATTGCTGCCGTACCAGATATCCACGCTGTCCACCAGGTAATACTTCTTTTCCCCGAATAAAACCTGATAGTCGTAATTTTCGCCGGTGGTTTCGGCCAGCATGATGCCGGCGGTCCAGCGGTCGCTCAGGAGGTCCATTTCGTCGTACTGGTTAGGAACAATGACCTTGCCGTCTTTACCGATTGTACCGTACAGGCCCTTCTCCGGTTCCCTTGTTTTGATGGCGCCGGTTGTTCTGTCATATGAAATGCGGTAATAACCGTCGGACAGCAGGTTCATTTCTGTATCGGCCAGATGGTCGAGACGGTCCCCGCCCTGGACGATGAGCAGGTTCAGCGCACCGATAATGGAGGCGTCCTTCGTTTCCAGTATTTTCGATGTCACGTTTGTTTCAGCCGCGGCCGCAGAGCAGCAAAGCAGCAGTACCAGCAGGATGGCCAGAATCTTTTTCATATCCCGAATCTCCTTTGATTAAAAGTACGAACAATATTCTATGGTCGGGTTTCAAAAAAGGCAAGTTTTTCCATTGTTCCGCGACGGATACAAAAGACAGGCGTCCGGCAGGACACCTGTAAAAACAATGCTGCTGAGGATACTGTCATGAGGTTTATCCGATATTGCACAGACGCAGCGGCTCGCTGCGGAGCAGCTCATACTGTATTCCCGCCAAGGCCAGTTCTTCCAGGAAACACCGGAAGTAGTCCGGCGAAGAGAACGGCTGCATAAACGCGAGGAAAAAGCTGCGACCGACGCAGGTAATTTCGCACAGGATATCCGTTATTTTTGACAGGGATGTCATGATATAAAACTCATCGATCCAGGGATCCAGCGGCCCGAAGCTTCTGCTGCCGGGATAGGATACGCAGACGCTGGCCTGCGGGATATCCGGGGAAGGGGGCGGAACCCCCTGCTTCATCTGCCTGATTTCCCAGAGGGAGTTTTCAGGCTGGGCCTGCAGCATCAGCTGTCCGCGGGCAACGGTACAGGCTTTGTGAACATTGTCCAGGTTTCTGTTCCGGGGAAAATCCAGGAAGGCGGATCCCACAAAACAACGGTAGTTGTCATGGTTTCCCAGGAGCGCCTTGTGATTAACGCAGACCATGGCGGTGAACGGCTTTTCGCAGGACGGGTCAGAACGCCTGGCGGCTTTTGCCAGCATGACGGAAACAATCACATTCGGAGTGCCGTCAAACTCCCTGCAGTACTGCATGACCTGTGATTCACGTAGCTTCAGGCAGAACACAGTCTTGCCGCTGCCCGTTCCGCAGGCCGGGCGGAAGAAATCGGGAACCGGTTTCTTTTGATACAGCGGAGCCGCGCCATCGATGTCCAGATTCCCGAACGGATTTCCGGTTTCTGATTCCGGGATCGGCTGCCCCGGCAGCCGGACCCCGGCGGGATCAAAGAAACTGCCGGTAGCCTTTGACAGATACAGACAATCTGATGAAAATATACCAATGGTATAAATATTAATTTACCAAACATACTAATAGTGTCTTTCAATCCACTTCCATCTGCCCTATAATGCATATGAACAGAGAGGAGACGGGAGTATGGAAATGAAACTGGCAGGAAACATCCGGCTTTTCCGGAAACAACGCGGAATGACGCAGGAGCAGCTGGCGGAGGTGCTGGGGGTAACGATCGGCGCGGTTCATAAATGGGAAACCGGAATGTCCACCCCAGAGCTGGGCCTGATTGCGGAAATGGCGGATTTTTTTGATGTCTCAATGGATATCCTGGTGGGATATGAAATGAAGGATAACCGGCTGGATTCCATTACGGCCCGCCTGTCACGCTGTATCAACGAGGAAGATCCGGAAGGCCTGAACGAAGCGGAGAAAGCGCTCAGCCGTTTTCCGCATTCCTTTGATATCGTGTATCTGAGCGCCGCTCTGTATATGATCATCGGCGGAAAGAACCATGATGACAGCCAGCTGTCCCGCGCCTCAGAACTGTTTGAAAACGCAATGGTCCTGCTGCCGCAGAGCGGCAGTGAAAAGCTCAGCGAGATCACGATCTATGAAATGATGTCCAATGTCCGGATGCTGCAGGGGCATGGAGACCAGGCGGCGGAGCTGCTGAAGAAGCATAACCGGGACGGAATCTACAATGATCAGATCGGGCTGCTCCTCTCGCTGTTCTGCAAAGAGCCGAAGGAGGCGCAGCATTACCTGTCGGAAGCCTTATTGGGGGCTGTGTCACAGCTTATTTCGACAGTGATCGGGAAAGCGTATGCTTTCACGATCAGCGGGAATCCGGACGCTGCGGAAGATTTGCTTCTCTGGGGCATGCGGACGCTGGAGGGACTGAAACAGCGGGAAATGACCGGACATGTGGACCAGTCCTGCGGATATCTCTACGTGCTGCTTGCCTATGTGCGTCTGAAAAAGGGAAGGGCGTCTGAAGCGGGCGACGCTGCGCAACGGGCACTGGAGCTGGCGAAGCGGTTTGACGCTTCCCCGAACTACGACGCGCGTTCCTACCGCTTTATCGATGACGCGGAAAACGCTTCCCTGCACTTTATTATGGGACGCACGGCGTCGGAAAGCATGGCGTTTTTTGTCAGGCTGATTGCGGACAAGCAACTGACAGCCCTGTGGGAAAGGATTACTGAAAATGAACACGAAAAAGACTGAGAACGTATTTCGCAACCGGCATTACCGGCTGGTGTTTTTCGGCGCCCTGGTGTCGGAAATCGGCGCGCTGCTTTACAGCTTTGCCGTCAGTTTCTATATTCTGAAAATCAGCGGGAACAACGCGTTTCTGCAGGGCCTGTACCTGGCTCTGTGCAGCGTCGCGATGCTGGTGTTCACGCCGGTGGGCGGCGTGCTGGGCGACCGCTTCAACAAGGCGAAGATTATGTACATCTGCGACTTCTGCAAGGGCGCCAACATTATTCTGGCTACGGTGCTGATGCTCCTTTTCCCGGGGGCGGACGCGCATATTGTCATCCTGTTCGCGCTGGGGATTACCGGCAACATCATCAGCGGGATCTTCAACCCCGCTGCCGGCGCGCTGCTCCCGCAGATCGTGGAGCCGGACCAGCTGCAGCAGGGGAACTCGTATTTCACAATCAAGAGCGCCGTGGAGAGTATTCTCGGCGTGGTGCTGGCCGGCATTCTTTACGCCGCCCTGCCGGTCCACACGCTGTTCTTTATCGTCGGCGCGGGCTTTGTGGCCTCCGGCGTTTCCGAGATGTTTATCCGCTGCCCGCATACGCCGCCCGCGGGCCGGCTGACGCTGAAAACGGCCGTGCGCGACATGGGCGACGGCCTCAGGTACCTGAAAACCCAGAAAGCGATCCTGGCCCTGTTGGGCTCGATTATATTCATCAATTTCTTCTTTGCGCCGATTACCGGAAACTTTATTCCTTACTTTATCCGCACAGACCTGGCTGGTGCGTCTTCCTACCTGCTGGACAGCGTCCTGACGCCCGAACTGTGGTCCTCCGTGATCAGCGTGTGCGTCGGAATCGGTTCTCTGCTGGGCGCGGCGGTGCTGAGCGGCCGGAAACAGGCGGAAAAATGCGGCCATACGGTAGCTGTGCGGCTGTGTATCACTGCTGCAATTGTCATTACCCTGGCCTTCGGTTACTGGCTGCAGGTGGATCGCGGTAACAGCCTGAATGCCTTTCTTGTTATCTTCTGCGCGGGCAGTTTCCTGACGGGCGTCCTGCTTTCCGCCATCAATATCCCGGTCAGCACCGCCATCATGCGTATTGTGGACAAGGATAAACTAAGCAAGGTCAACAGCATTACCAGCGTCAGTTCCCAGGGCATGATCCCGATCGCCTCGGTCATTGCCGGCGCGGTCCTGCAGTCCTTCGGTTCCACGGTGCTGCTGTTCATCTGCGCCCTGGGGTTCACCGCCACGGCTGTGATGCTGCTGATCAACAAGCCTGTCAGAGAACTGTGATATATCTTCCGGAACTTTCTATTGGCATAGAGCCGCATCCGGAGAAGACAGAGCAGGTTTACACGACGCGTTTCTGCATGTATTGCAACCTTCACTTTGAGATAATGCAATTGTATTAAGAAAAGAGTGAAATAGAAATAATAAATAGGATGAGTGGAGAAAAAAACTGGGTCAAAAGTTGGTCACGAGGCAAAATGAAAACCCGGAACACGTTGCTGAAAAAGCGGTTCCGGGTTTTTGGACATCATTCCCACTCGCTCCTGCCAAACAAATCTTAAACATTTTTGATTATGTTCGGTGGCTCCTGGTATTCTGATTCCACTGATTGTCCATAAAGCATGGGCTATCAGATTTTCTGTTGCCAAAGTGTTGCCACGCTGAATTACATGGCGACGGCAGTATACGGCTTGATCGTGGTGATATCTCCGTCCAGTTTCTCGATCAGATCCCGGACTTCGATATCGTTCTGCATATCCAGGAAGAAACGGTCTGACACTCCGAAGAAGCGGCCAAGGCGGATGGAAGTATCCGCTGAGATCTTCCGGCGGTTATGCAGGATATCTTGAATCCTGGAAGTCGGCACATGAATGCTCTGGGCCAGCTTGTAAGCTGAGAGATTCATCGGTCCCATGAACTCTTCCATCAGGATCTCACCCATGGTAGGAGTTGGAATACGGTTGCTCATATGGATTGCCCCTCAATTCGTAATTGTCGTGCTGCTTCACTTTCGTTCGCATCACTCTGTTACTCATTTGGCTTCCACCTGCCTTCATCCGCCACTGGCGGCGTCAGGCTCCACCCCTTTCCGGCATCAGTGATAATAGACAATCTCCACATCGAAGAAGTTGTTGCCTTCCACGGTGAAGCAGATTCTGTACTGATCATTGATCCGAATGCTGTATTGTCCCTTCCGGTCGCCCTCCAGTTTTTCCAGGCGGTTTGCGGGCGGAACGCGCAGATACTCCAGACATCCTGCATTGTCGATCATGATCAGTTTCCGTAATGCGACGGATTGGATGTTTTGCGGGAGCTTCTTGGAAAAAGTCTGATTATAGACTTTTTCAGTCTCCCTGTTAGCAAAGCTTCTGATCATGAAAAGAATATACATGACGTACGTGTATACTGTCAAGAGTATACCACAAATATGGAATCATAATATTGTTAACCGTATTATCCATATATAGTGATGCTCATATAGATAAATGCCAGCATATTGAACTCAGACTTGACAAAGTTATAATTATATAGTACATTGTTGCATGTAAAGGAAGGGGGATGATTTGTGTCTGTTTTTAGTGATCGTGTTAATGCATTGTTAAAAAAGCTGGATCTGTCGCAAAAAGAACTTGCAACTAAAGTCGGTGTAACTGAATCTGCTATGTCATATTACGTTAAAGGATTACGCACTCCGCGAAGCGATGTATTGACTCGAATGGCAAAAGAGCTAGGAACAACAACGGATTATTTACTAGGAACATCAGATTCAATGATCAGTTCGGAGGACAAGGAGTTGCTTTATCTGCAAAGAAATCTTCAGAAACTGGACCACGAAAAATTAAAGAGGGCGGAAACGATACTTAGAAATGCCTTCTATGATATTTTCGATGATAACGAAGGGTGAGAACACAATGGAGATGAAGCCAAATTTTTCCAGGGCATATTCCGCTGCAAATGAAATCCTGGTCAGATCCAATATTATTGCTTCATTTCCTTTTTCACCGGTAGAACTGGTAAAAGAACAAGCTCTGTGTGTTTGCAGAAGTTATTCATTGGCTCGCAGATATGGCATTAATATGGAGGATTTCGGAAGTGAGTCGGCTATAATAATGTCCATGGGCGGTAAAACGATCATTTTCTATGACGATTCAAAGCCAAATGCACATATCTATTTTTCCATTATTCATGAGCTTGGTCATTTGATTAATAAGCACGATTATAGACTTAAGGATGAAGAAGTATATGGACGATATGAAGTAGAGACAAATTTCTTCACAGCGCAGCTACTTATGCCTGAACAGTTGATTCGGGAACTACAGCATCGTGGTGTTCACATTTCATCTGGTTTTTTGCAGTCAGAGTTTGGTGTGTCTGGTCTTGCAGCAGACAAGCGGATCTTAACGCTTGCAAAAACAAGTTCTGAATGGCGATCCAGAGCGGAACGTGAATTTGATGATATTATCCTGCTGAAATATGCGTCATTTCTTAATCGAATTTGCCCCATTACGAATGGTTTCGATTTTGATGAAGAGTATGAGAAGCAGCGTGAGAGAGAACGCTGGCTTTGAATAAAGCAGCAGGACGAATATAATTCAGCATCAAGGAGGTGGTGTGTATTGAGTGTGATAACGATCAAAAAAGCATTGTATTGATTGTTGGCGCAATTAATACAATGCTTCGCCTCCGAATATTTCTATTCGTAGTCTGGCAACTGCATTTTAAGAGATACGGAGGTGAAAGTCAATGGCTTCCATTATGCTAAACGATTTTCTGTGCCTCCAATGTTTCTATTGGTAGTCTGGCAAATTATCACCTGAGACAGAAGGACGGCACAGCCACAGGGTAAATATTTTACAAGGCACGCATCCTGCCCTGCGGAACAGTGCCGGAGGGAGACCGCAAATGTCTCAGATTAATTGTGCCCGTAAGGGATGCAAAGACGTTTTCCATGCGTTTATGGTGAAAAACGCAACTTATGAGGGTAAACTGGAAATACCAGCTATTGCGTCGGAATCTCTGATTCCGGTTAGATTAATCCCATTTTCGAAAGCCATTAGTGGGAATAATCCAGATGCATGGGTGCATTTTTATGAGGATGATGCCATGTTTGAGCGCCTTTGGCAACATCCGAAGAAATATATGCCGATATTGAAACGATATAAAGGCGTTATTGCGCCGGACTTTAGTTTGTATCGAGATATGCCTCTTGTTATGCAGTTTTGGAATATTTATCGGAGTCATGCAATTGCTGTTTGGTTACAGGATAATGATATTCCGGTTATTGCGAATGTCAGATGGGGTGATGAACGATCATATAGATTGTGCTGTTGTGGTGTGCCGAAAAATGCAACTATAGCAATCGGTTCACATGGTTGTATAAAATTACTGGAGGAACGAAAACATTTCGAAAAAGGACTTGAGTATGTTATTCGCACCTTAAAGCCAAAGATGATAATCGTTTATGGTTCAGCGCCCGAATACATTTTCAGGAAGTATAAAAGCATTGGAATTAAGATCGTGCAGTTCGACAGTGAATTCGCTTCTGCGCACAGAAAAGAGGTGGAGGCGTAATGGGAGCTGGAATACACGGAGGCTTTGGCGGAACAAGGGGAGCAAAAACGAGTAACGCTCCTGTCAAGACATCAGGTGATGTCAGATACAGCAAGAAGAAGACGGTGGATTATTTGCTGAACCCAAACCATCCCCAGGGAGGAGCGAAGGCCAAATTTTTCCATGACACCTTGGGCTATTCACAGTCGGATTCAAAGACATTTCACAAGAATGTTGTTTCTTCCATTATAGGAAAGCAACCGGATAAGACGGAAGAAACAGAATACGGGACAAAACTGACTTTTAAGACAACTCTTTCCGGCAAGAATGGAAAAGCCGTAAATGCTAATGTAGTTATTGTGATCCAGAAGGACAAGAGTAGAAAAACTTTCAAGATTGTTACTGTATATCCGGATAAAAAGGAGGGTAAGAAATGAAAGAATTGGATGTGGTAAAACTTACTAGAGAGTTTGAGGGACTTCCAGCCGGGACAAAAGGGACAATTGTTCTGGAATATGATGGACCACATTTCGAAGTCGAATTCTTTGATGAAGACGGCGATACTATCGAGGTACTTACTACACCAGTGGACGCTCTTGAATTGGTTTCAGAAAACTAAGGCTCTTTAGGACATTAATAAAACGATCCTCCAGATTGCAACGTCTATGTGAAGGATCGTTTTTCTTATGGAAGAACAGTTATCGGTTTGGCAGCATTATTCTTGGCACTCTGAAGAATACCTGCGAAATGAGACAAGTAAGAAAAACGCAGCACATACAGAATAAGTGAAGTTAAAAGTGTTATTATTCCCATTCAGCTCTAAGATCGCGCCATTTCGTGATAATACGCACTTTAGATGCGTAAAACGAAGAAATTATCCACGAATTATGCGACTTCCGGTACGTCTTCGAGATTTTTGTAGCCATTCTGTAGCCAGTGGCTACAAAAGGAATGATAACTCTCAAGCCACCGGATACGAATCAAAACGAATGATTCCGAGGAGGGAAACGACATGTCAGAAAAGGTGTTAGATGCGCACGGGCGCTGGAGAAATATCACGGTTGCCTTTCGGGTTTCTCCCGAAGAGGATGAACAAATCGAAAGGCTGGTCAAACTGACCGGCCTGACCAAGCAGGATTATATCATGCGGCGGTTGACGGAGCAAGATGTTATCGTTCAGGGAAATCCGAAAGTCTTTGCGGCCCTGCGCCGGGAGATGAAAGCTATCCTGGATGAACTGAGCAGACTGAACCCCGGGGATCAACTGAGCGATGAATTGACAGAAACATTATCGATGATCGGCCGGATTATGGCCGGAATGAAGGAGGCGTCATGAACATGAATATTCAGTATCGCAAAGAAGGAGATTACTACATCCCGGACTGGACGATTCCGAAGAACCAGCAGAAACCCCTTGGACTTTACGGTAGAATGAGGAAGGCATACCTTGAGGAACATCGGTCTGGCCTGTATACCAGAATGCTTCTGGCTGGCACGCTGTACGATCACCTGTATGAAACAGATCGTGCGGCACAGGAAAGGATGGATACGATCCTTCCGGAACTGGCAGCATCCGCAGGTGCAACAGAGAAACTGAAAGTCAGGGATCAGATCAAATGGGTTGGGATCATGAATACCTGCAAGGCACAGGTTGAAGAGATCATCTGTAATGAATTGATCTATGAAGATTAACCGTCGGGGCGTCACATATTGTGGCGCCCCGCTTCTTTGAGCGCAATTCAGGATTCAGCTTGTTGCAAGATAATCCTCCGCAAAACAGGAAAAATAAGAACTTTCGGTGAATTATAGTAGAATACAACAGTGGTTTTGCCGGTGGGATGGCACACTGGATAGAAGGATCTGTAACGGTCAGAGTGGTCCCGGATTTCAGAAGCAAAATCGGACGGATGATGGAGCTTTACTTTTGGAGGAACCGAGAAAATAAATAGTAATTACTGGACATAAGATCAAGTCGGAGAGGAGGTGCGGACAGTATGAGGATTACACATGTTGAGATCAAGAATTTCCGAGGCATTAAGCATGCGTTTGTACTCTTCCCACTTGATTCACGGATTGTATGTCTGGTTGGTTCTGGCGACAGCTGTAAATCAACATTGCTTACGGCAATCGAATGGGCTTTGTGGCCATCTTGGAGTCTTATAGCTACAGATATGGATTTCTACAATTGTGATACTACTGATCCGATAGAGATAACCGTATCAATGACAGAATTGCCGGACGCTCTTGTCAAGGAAAATAAGTTTGGCCTTTATCTTAGAGATTATACAAAATCGTTTCTCGAAGGGGATGATGAACCTACTGATGATGGATTTACGATACTTACGGTTCAGCTAACCATAGACGAGAGTTTGGAACCGAAATGGAACGTGATAACTAACAGAAACGATCCGCGACCTATATCCCAGAAAGATAGATGCCAGTTATCCTTTGGTGTGGTTGGATGTGACCATGAAAAGGATTTCCAGTGGGGTAGAGGGTCCGTTCTTCAGAAATATGCTGACTCCCGAGATGCACTTCATGGAGCTTTCACACAAGCAATGAGAAGTGCCGTTGAAAATACAAATCTTGATTCTCTTGATGAAATGGCTCCCAAGATGATGGAAGTTGGTGGACAATATGGAGTTTCTTTTAAGGGAGAGATTCACAATCGTTTGTTGATGCAGAACGGATCATATTCTACTGCAGTAGGTGTGTTTGACGAAAAGGTCCCATTTGCACGACGGGGACTAGGTAGCAAGAGACTTCTTTCCATTGGTATGAATGTGAATGCATATAATGATGGGACTCTGGTTCTGGTTGATGAAGTTGAAACTGGCCTGGAACCATATCGGATTTCCGCATTGATCAATCATTTCCGGACAGAGTTCAAAGAACATGGCCAATTAATCATGACCACACATTCTGTTAGTGCAGTATGTGAGTGCAATGTGACGGAAGTGGCTGTCTGTAGCAATAACGAAGGGGAATTTAGGCTTCATTATCTTAATGAGAAAGAAGATATTACTGCTGATGTGCAGGCACTTCTTCGATCTAATCCAGATGCATTTCTCTGCAAAAGGGTTATTATCTGCGAAGGAAAAACAGAAGTAGGAATGCTCCGAGCATTTGAGAAATATCGAGAAAGGAAAGGCGAACCAAGATTTGCACATTATGGTGTTGGAATGATTCCTGGAGGCGGTGGCGATAATTTCTTTCAGCTTGCTCGATTGCTTCATGGATGTGGATTTGATGTATCCATATTAATGGATTCTGACATTTCTGATGAAGAAACACAGAAGCAGGAAATGCGAAATTTGGATATTCCGGTGTTTGATTGGGAACAAGGATACGCTATTGAAGAACAGATTTTTCAGGATGTCAGTTTGGAGTGCGCTAATGCGCTATTAGCAATAGCTATTGAAGAAAAATCGTTTGAGCATGTTGTTTCAAAATTGAATGCATCATTTACTGAAGAAAGCTTTCCGTACGATGTGGAAAATGATGAGATATGTATCAAAGAAGATATTTCTCGTGAGGATCGAGTGAAAATCGGGACAGTTGCAAAACATAAGAAGTCAGAATGGTATAAAAATACATCGAAGGGTGAATTGATCGGAGATAGAATCTTTGATGAATTTGATAGAATGCAGGAGTGCCGATTAAAATCACAGTTTCTCGCTTTACAGAATTGGGTGACCTGCAATGAAAGCTGAGGAAATAGCACTTATTCAATCCAAACACAATGCCGCGATAATTGCTCCAGCAGGTCATGGAAAGACTGAGATGATCACGGAACTTGTGGATAAGCTGCCTGGAATTAAGCTGGTATTGACGCATACAAATGCAGGTGTTGATGCCCTTACGAAACGCTTCAACAAGAAAAATGTTAATGGGAAAAAGTACTATCTATCAACAATTTCTTCATTCTGCATGAAATGGACGGGGGCATATCCGTCAACAGCAGGTATTAGACCTGGTATTAAGGTAACGGACAAGGATTTCTATTCAGAGGTCCATACAGGGACAGCGCAGATATTCACTCACAGTTGGGCAAGAGATATTATAAAAAAAACGTATAGCTGTGTTATTGTTGATGAGTATCAGGACTGTGTACTTGCACAGCACCAGATTTTTGTGGAGTTGAACAAGACGGTTCCTGTATATGTGTTAGGAGATCCACTTCAAGCAATTTTCGGATTTAAAGAATCTCTGGTCTCTTGGAAAAACATCTGCTTTGATGTTCTTGAGGACGAAATAGATACATTCCCATGGAGATGGGAGAAAACAAATCCAGCACTAGGGCAGTACCTGAATGATGTGCGAAAAGAATTACTCCCGGGATTGGAGAAAAAGGAAGTAAGACTATCTACGATTCCCAATCAGACATCAGTATTCCGAATCAATCCTGCGGATATTCATGGATCGGTAATCTATGACATCATAAAAAAATATGATTCTGTGATATATATCGCCAAATGGGAAACCGATACAAAAGCATTTGCAAAAAGCAGCGGGGGTATATTCCAACATGATGAAAAGCAGAATCTAGAAGCACTTTACGATTTTGCAAAGCTTTTTGATATTGATGATGTTGTCACAAGAGGAAAGGCTTTGTTTGATTTTATTAGCGAATGCGCTTCTGGAGTCCCGAGTGAGCTTGGATCATATGAAAGCCATATCATAAGCGGCGATTATGATTTCCACAGGATTAAGAAGCATCCTGAGTTTGGAAATAGGATGACTAGATTTCGAGAAACGAATAGCTATGACAGTATGCTAAGGATTATGGAATGGGTAAAGGCGTGTAAAGATCTGCGCCTTCATAGACGGGAGTTGTTCAGTGAAATGCAGCGATCCATCAGGAGAGCGCGAGATAACCAAGACACTATTTTAAAAGCGGCACTGGAAATACGGATGATTCCTGGTAATCAAAGCAAATATTCAAATTTTAAGCATCTTTCATCGCGTACACTATTATCGAAAGGACTTGAATTTGACTGCGTAATCATTGACTTGAGCAAGGTCAACACAGGATGGGGCAATAGCAATCGTTATTCAGTTACTGAAATGTATGTTGCAATGACCAGAGCCATGAAGGCGATCTACTTCATCACTGATCAAGAGTCAGTACTTCTTAGCGCTCCGCAGGGGATATGATGATGGAGAAAATGATAGATAATTACAAACAATTCATGGAGATAGACACTTTTCCAGAATTTGAAATACAATACTATGCTCTAGACTGTTCCAAAGATTATATCTATGGTGCTCAAGCCATTTTTGATGTAAAAACAAAGAAACATACATTGCGGTTACCCACAAATTTTGAGGTTCCAAGATTCCTACTGTTCCATGAATTGACACACATTCTTGATGCTGAAAAGTATTCTATCGGAGAAAAGAATCATGATTTCTGTTTACATGGGTTTACAGAATACCATGCATCTCAGGTTGAATTGATGGTTATGATAGGAGCAGAAACAATAAGCAGTGCAGTATGCTTTTCAATGAAGGAGCAGATTAACAGATCCGATTGGTCTGTGCAAAAGTATATCGATAATAAGCTGGAAACCGCAAGAAAACTGATGCAATACTCGGATCGACGCAGAAGAATAGATGGACTTGGAGCACTTTATAATTTCTTCGGATTGAGATCAATTTGCAGTCTGTATTCGTCTGACTTTATTGACCAATATGATTATCACGATTTTTTAGATACGATGTCTTCATATCTTTTTATGTCGTTGAAGAGCTATATGATCGGATGGGTGAATGATGTAGAGAAAGCGGTTGGCCTCTATTCGAATGTGTTGAATGCTGTGCTTTCATGAATGATTCGAATTTACCCTCTGTAAATCCGGACTCAAAAAGACTTGCAGAAAAAATGATATGCAATTTTTTCTGAAGGTCATTGAACAGTATTAGTATGATTCCAATCCGAATATTTGTGACGTGAGGAAAGATAATCTGTTGGCTATCGATGAGTCATAATGGAAAAATCAAGTTAGTAGAATGTGGAACTGAACTGAAAGAGCGTTCTTATGTTGAAAAAGGCTTGACGAACAAGGATCAATTGAGTAAAATGTAAGTGACCTGAGAGGTTGGTATTACTTCATGGCGTATCAACTGAGGTCTCTTAGCGGTTAGTGCTTATCCGTGCATGAATAGCCTTCGGGCGAAAGAAAAAGCCAAATGGCACTACCATGACCGGAGTGCCTTTTTCATTTGGAGGGATTCCCTTGTCGGAGTATCTTGCGACTGCTGCACGGGCATATCGGGAGATATGCCGGTGTTCGTATACTTTTTCATTCAGCAACGGTGAGACAATCAAACTGGTTTTCAAGCCCCAGAATTTTGTCCACCTGGCAGGATTAAGAAAACTGAATGATGTTTATGAATTTCAGACTGTTCGCAACGCAATAAACATCTACCATGATATCCTTCGCGGAAATATTACCGATCTGCATTTACAGATGAGTGTTCACTATGATTCAGATGCACGAGAACGGATAGAAAACCTTGCTCGGCTGGAAGAGTTGCTGAAAACCGATAAAGCAATCTGGAATTTCGATCCAAAGAAGAGCAAAGTTGTTACTCGCCTTAAAAGCAAAGTGATCTTTTTCAAACCGGATGGCTTTGATTTCTATCTTATGCTCGGTGCTGCACCAAATGGGGTGACTTGGTATCCGGAAACCTTTTTCTTTCGCTTTGATGATCAGTATTTGACAGATCAGGAAATAGTAAGTATCCAATCGATGATACGGAAAACAGTCTGAGGTTATATCTCGCATTTTATGTTAATTCTAGATTTATGCAGAACGAGGAATATATTAACATGGAAGTTGGCTAACCCTTTGTTTTTAAGTGATAGAATTGCAAACGGTTGTTAAGGACGGCAGCGAACAGCTGCCGTCCTTAACAACCGTTTGGGGGGATTCTGTTATTCAGAGATGCACTCAGGCTATGGCTCACTCCTTATGCCATTATTATACCACAAATCACCCTCTATATGTTGATTTTATTGACTTTTCAGCTCTTTTATATGACAAAGTCCGAGGCCTTTGCCTCAGACTTTGTCGACAGTCTGGAGCGTCACGAAAGTGGCGCTTTTTGGTTTATGAATAAAAACAAAGAAACAAAGAAACAAAGAGCGAGCTCGACGAATCGAAATCAGACAAAATGTCGTCTAATCTGTGTGAAGGGAGGTGAATGCTTGAAAGGAGCAGCTTTTGTCGGTGACACAGACGCCAAAGTACTAATGACACATGTCATGAGCCGCTATAAATCGGAGTTCATGCGTATTTCATATGTATATCTTGCGGATCATGAGCTAGCAAAGATAGCAGTGTCAAATGCTTTTTTTATCATGGCACGGAGACTCAATCAGTATCCTGGTCAAACCGAGGAAAAAGTATGGGCTCTCCGACATTTAATGACAGAATTGCGTCGCCTGAATATAATGAAAAGCATGGGCTTGAGGCCTTTTATCCGGAAACGAAGGAGGTGAGCATGTGAGTATACTGTCGACGTTCAGAACTGATCAGGACAAAGAGCATGAACTGCTCCAACTGATGGCAGAGCATAAAACATCTCTGATGCGGATCGCGTATATGTACCTGGGCGATGAAGCTCTGGCGGAAGATGCCGTTCAGGACACGTTCATCAAGGCTTACACTCACATGGATCGCTTCCGGGATGAATCCAGAAAAAAGACCTGGCTGACGCGGATCATCATCAACACCTGTAAAGATGTCCGAAAATCGGCATGGTTTCGCAACAGAACGCGAACAACAACCCTGGATGCTGTGCCGGATCAGGGAAAGGCAGATACTTATTCTGATGATACGGTTTTGCAGGCTGTTATGAATCTTTCGGAAAAAGACAAGCAGGTGATCCTGCTCCGGTTTTATCAGGAAATGACTGTGCCGGAGATTGCCAAGGTGCTTCGTATCCCTGTTGCCACCGCAACCTCCCGCTTGAACCGGGCAAAAGCCCATTTGAGGGAATCGCTGAAAGGATGGTATTTCGATGAAGAATAATTTAAAAGAGACGATTGATACCGCCCTGCGCGATATGGACTGGCATGGGGAGGCAGAAGTCCTGCAAGCTGTAAGAGCGAAGAAAAAGCCCGGAATCAGTCTGGGCAGAATTCCTACACGCACATTGGTGCTGGCCATTATTTTGATGACCGTGATCGTCGGCACTGCCCTGGCTCTGGGGATTACCTTCTCTATCCGGTATCAAATCCAGCGTCAGGCGGCAGAAGCCGTGAAATCAACTTATGGCCTGACTGATGAAATGCTGGATCTGTTCACTTACAGACGGGAGAATACTGAAAATGGATGGATCGCTTCTTTTGAATCGAACGCGTTCCATCAAAAGGAATTGGGCTTTTATACGGTTGAAAAGGAAGCGGACGGTACGTTGTCCGTAACCTGGAGCAATGACAACGCGGATCAGGAACTGGTGGCATCCGGTGAACTGACTTCTCCCGCATGGGGCGTGAAACAGCTGGCGCGTATCATCTCTTTCTACCGGCAGCATTTGGACAGATGGAAGAATGTGCAAAACATGGATGATCTGTCGCTTGAAGATAAAGCCGCGCTGGATGCGCCTCTCATGGAAGCACAGGAGATCGGTCTGCTCATCAATATCGTGCCGGAGAAAGACGACATTCCGGTAGAAACGGCTAAGGAGATTGCCAGAAAAGCGGTAATGGGAAAATACGGCATCAGTGGAGATGCGCTTTCGAAGAAAAAAAACAGTGTATCCTTCTACCTTTATGGCGGAACAGATCGACGCGAGTACAGGATTAGCATGGAGGGTTCGGACGACTCCTATGTGATCAATGTCTCCTCTCCGGATGGGAATGTGACGTATTGCCGCTGGATGGTATCAGAAGAAAACAGGACGCTGCCGGAAGGCGATTTGAGCCTGTATGCAGACGCAGCGAAGGAATATGTTACAGAAGGCGCTTTTGATCTGCTGAATGCCGCTGAGAAAGCCGAAGTGGCGGCCCGCTATGAAGCGGCTGGGCTCGGCGATTTGCTGCCGAAACAGTATATCCTTCCAAAGCATAATGTCCTGTCCGAAAAAGACGCAATCAAAAAAGCAGAAGAAGCAGCAGAGGCAGCCTTTGGCCTGCAGGGAAACTGGCAGTCGTTGTTCCAGGTTCGTTCCGCCATGGTCAAAGAACAGGATCGTTCGCTTTGGCAAATCACCTGGCTGCCGTATAACATGGGGAACTGGCATTGGGCGGATGTGGATAAGCTGGGAGAATACCAGGTCACGCTTTCTGTAGAAACCGGCGAGATCCTTTCCTGCGAATGGTCGCTCCTGAATGTGGATACGGGGAACTATACGGAAGAAACATGGGGACAAGCCCAGGCATACAGCGCAGATATGCTTCCATGGGTACTAAATCTGTTAGAGCAGGCACAGCAGATCTTGAAAAAATATCCTGGAACAACGAATCTGGATGAGATGTCGCCGGAGGATCGGGCAGCTTATGACGCTTTATTCCGCAGTGCAGGATACGATCTGGCGTTCTATCCGAATACGCTACCGAATGAAAAGGATATAACGCAGGAAGATGCCGCAGCCTTGGCACTGGAAGCGATTCAAACAGTTTACCAAGTGGATGGCAGCGCACTGGTGAGAGGCGAATCCTTCCATGAAAGCTTCTCTTTGTGGGTAACTGACGAAGGAAATACCATTCGTGTATGGATGATTTATTATTGGAATGATCCTGATGTTTATACCGTAGCGGTCAACGCGGAAAACGGCGAGATCGAACAAATTTGGCATGATGATCTGTCCATTGGCAACGGATAATCATAGATAACAATTCAATAAACAGGAGGGAAAAGTTTGAAACACACAATTAACGGCCCACCGGATAGAAGGGCAATGCAAACAAACCATCACAAGGATGGTCATGCGAGTTAGTTTAGATCAGGCCAGAACAGGTTCAGGCTCTACAGGATCTTCCTTAATGACATATCCCCTGAGCCGTAGTAATTCCAAAGCTTGCTTCTGAGTCAGAACCTTCGTCTCATTGGAAGGACGAGGCGTCTGGATAAGATAGCCACTGAGATTGTAAACCTCCCCGGTTGAAAGGATGTTCCAGATAGCGGTCAGGAGCATCTTGCAAATGGCGATCATGGCTTTCTTGTGACCACGATGGGATTTAATGCGGCGATAACGTTCTGTAAACTCCGGGTGATTCTTGGACTTGAGCAGAGCGTTGGTAACCTGAACAAGAAGCGGCTTGAGATAGCAGCCAGCCTGAGCAATACGGGTAGACTTCACATGCTTGGCGCTCTTGTCATTCCTGGGGCAACAGCCAGCCCAGGAGACAAGGTTCTTGGCTGTAGGAAACACGGACATGTCGCTGCCGATTTCCGAAAGGATCAGGATTGCAGTCATTGGATCTTTATCCATGCCCGGCACGGTACGAATAAGACCAAGCTGCGCAGAGAAGGGTTTTACAAGATCCAGAATCTCTGCTTCAATCCGGTCCCGGTGAGCATTGAGTTCATCGATGTGATTCAGGCATTCCCGCAGCTTAACAGCCTGTTCAGGCGAGATGGCACCATCCACTGCGGCTTGAATTTGGTCGACCGGAGTCTTGCAGCGTTTGTTAACGAACGGCGTGACATCGAACTTTTCCCCGGGATGGGAAAGGATATACTCGGTAATAGACCTGGCGGACTTTCCGAAGATATCCGAGAACACATCATCCAACTTAAGGTTGGAGACGGTCAAACAGTTCTGAGCGCGGTTCTTCTCACTGGTCAGCATATTCGTCAGCTTGAAGCGATAACGGATAAGGTCGCGAAGATGGCGAATAGCTGGCGGTGGGATAAAGGATGGCTTGATCATGCCACACATGAACAGGTCGCAGATCCACCTGGCATCCTTACGGTCAGTTTTATTCCCCTTTTGTGGCTTGGTGTACTTGGGATGAGCAAGCGTTACCTTGCATGATTCCTCAAGCACATTGAAAACCGGGATCCAATACTTGCCGGAAGATTCCATGCAGACTTCCTCACACTTGTGTTCCTGAAGCCAGGCAGCCAACCGCCGTAGATCCTTTGGAAACGACGAGAAGCGAGCTTCAAAGTACTCCGTTCGGAAGCTTGCATCGGTAATCCCGATGCACGCAAAGATCCAGGTTTTGTGGACATCCAGTCCACAGCAGTTAAACCTGATGATTTTGAACATGGCGTCCCTCCTGCGAAAGATTGTAGGCTCAGCAGGGACTGGCTGTCCGGCGAAATCGAGTCAACTTCGGAAGAGATAAGTTTACGGGCTACGGTTTTGCGCCAATCATTGATGCCTTTAGGACAGCCGACACCATATAATCATGCGGGGTTTGCCGCTATACAGCCCCGCCACTCACCTCCTCGGGTTCTGTAGTATGCTGAGGTCTACAGAGAAAGTATAGCAAACTATTATCTGAAGCGAAACGGTACCCGGGTTTCATGACCTCATGGGTGCCTTTCGCAGAAAGGCGGAACATAATCATGAAAAAAGTCATGGCTTTGTTTGCTGCACTCATTTTGCTGCTGGGCTGCCTGCCCGCACAGGCAGAGGGCTTTATCGTCCGATTCGATGAAACCTGGATCAATGCGTACTTTCTGGGAGAGAAGTGTGCTTGGGTGCTGGATCGGGATGGAAACCTGATGCGCTGGAGCTACGATGAAAGTGAACCCGCACAGATCGCCGTGCTGCCCGTTCCAACCAGGGAGATGTTTGAGAACTACAGTAAAACGTACAGTGAACTCCCTGCTGCAAATCGCGCACAGATTGAAGATACAGTCACGATCCTGGCGGAGGATGGGGAGTTGCTCTATGCCCTGAATCAGTATTCCGGGAAACTGGGGATCGTCACAGAGGGTGGACTTCATTGGAATGGAATCTTTGACGCATCGGCTTTCTGTTTGGACAATGGAGAATTTGCTGGGCAGTATGGCGCTTTAGTCATGAACCACAGGCTGTATCTGTTGCTGAACTGTTTTGAGCAAAGAACCAATTTCGTATTGGAAATCGACCTGTCAAACGGTGAAACCAGGGAGCTTCCAGCCAGTGAAGCCTATCGCATGGCAGCGTATAACGGACAGCTCCTGCTGGCATGTGGAGACGAGGGAGGCGCTTCCTCGCTGAAAACGCTGGAAGTATCTACCGGTCAGATGAACGATCTGAACATGACATCACCAGCCAGCGAAGGATTGGCCTATGATGCTTCCACCGATACCATCTATATGGCGAATGACAATGGCATCTATACGTCCCGAAATGGAGAAGCCTTCCAGCTGAAAATGAAGCTGCCCACGGATTATATGTGGGGAGAAGGAAGCGTGACACAAAGCGGACAGTATGTGTACATTTGCAGTGGTATTTGGGTGATGACAGCAGGCGGGAGCAGCGCGGATGCCACTTCCAATACGCTCCGTCTTCGGACGCTCAGCGGAGATCCGGTGCTTCGGAATGCCTTTGCCGCTTCGCACCCTCAAGTGCTGCTGGATTGGCAGACAGTGGATGACCTGACTGCCGCCGATATTGCGGACGCGATACGTGGCGGCGATTACTCTACAGACATTTTCAGCGTGAAGGTGGATGGGGCGTTTAAAAGCCTGGTGGAAAAAGGATTTGTCAGTCCGATGACCAATCAGGATATTCTGGGCAGTGTAGCAAGAATGTATCCGGAATTGGCGGAATGCCTCAAAGACAGTCAGGGACGTGTGATCGCCTATCCCTGGGATGTCTATGTGCAGGGAACATGGGAAGTCAATGAGCCTCTGTGGGAAAAGTACTTTGGCTCCGCCGCGTATCCCACCACATGGCAGGAATTCTTCACGTTGATGCTGGAGTTTGAGGACATGGAAAATGAAGATGGCGATTTGTTTTTGATGACATGGGATTATGAATGGATGACGAATCAGGTGCTGACATCATTTATCGTCAATCAGGAGCACAAGGGAGCAGATGTCGATTTCTCAGATTCGGTGCTGCAGGACACCCTGAATACACTTGCGCAAGTCAGAATCAGGCTGCTGGATCGGGGCTATGAAACATATGATGAGGCCGAGATTTTCTGGGAAAGTGAAACCGTGGGCAGTCACTCAGTTTTTCAACCCGGTATGTCCTATTCCAGTCACTCTGCCTACATGGGCCAGAAAAAAGCTCTTCCGGCATTTACATTTTCAGATGATGATCCTGTTTATCAGGGCGGTATGCGGGTCATGATTGTCAACCCTTATTCGGAACGCAAAGAGATGGCGGAAGAGTTCATTGCCCTGCTTTCCAAAATAGAGTACAGCCCCATACACTGGTATCTGCTGCATTCTGATGCCGTCACCCCATATGATGAAAAACCATATAGGATCTCAGTTGAGGATATAGCCGGGTGGCAGTCAACCATATCCATGGCTTCCTTCCCGCTTCACTCGGTGCTGCTTACCGATGCATTTGACGAACAGGAAAAAGCTTTGATCACTCGTTACGCTGCTGGAGAGATGGATTTGACCGCAATGTTACGCAAAATGAACGAGACAGCGTGGATGATTGAATCTGAAATGAATTAAGCTGAGGGTATTTCGATGTTCCGCAGAAAATGGTCTTTTCTCCTGTTCTTGCTTCCCGGTTTTATACTGCTTATGCTGTTCAGCATTATTCCGTTTTTCAGCGGGATTCGCTACAGCATTACAGATGGAACAAACGTAAACAGGTTTGTAGGGCTGGATAACTACAGGGAATTATGGCAGAATCGCATGTTCCTTCTCGGATTAAAAAATACGATGATTCTGTCTGTAATCAGTGCGCCGCTGTTACCTTTATAGCAGAGGCTGATATTCATAAAGGAAAGATCCCCAAATTGGATCATTGCCCTTTTTGCAATGGAGAGCTCCCGAAAGAAAAGACACAATCCTGCCTTGATGCTGCCATAGCAGAGGCAGATAAAATTGAATTACGGATCAAAGATCTTCAGTATGCCGATGAAGCGCTTTCTACAAGAGCGATTAAAAGACCTACGTGTGGAGCGTGGCTTGACGCTGGGGCAGCTTGCGGAGCAGACCGGGCTTTCCAAGTCTGCGCTGGGCAGTTACGAAACGGAAGACTTCAAGGACATCAGCCACTATGCCCTTATCC
>JAFWEJ010000012.1 GCA_017512985.1 Clostridia bacterium | reverse complement strand
TAGCGCGCGACATTCGCATTGTCGAGGTCAGGGGTTCGACTCCCCTATGCTCCACACCCGGAACCCGTTGAAATCTCTACGTTTCAACGGGTTCTCTTTTGTTTTGAGAAAGGCCAAAATTCGCAAGATTTGAGCAAAAATAGGGCAAAAACAACGAAGCAGCTGTTTCTCACTGTTATTTTCCGGTATAACTATCTGAATGTTTCAATTTGATTAATTTCTTAACAATTTCTTATTATTTGGAATTCGGATAGATATGTAAGCCGAGATTCAATCATTCTTTTTTTGCTTATCTTATTCCAACTTTACGCGCAACAACAATAATGCCAGCAATCAAAAGTATAGTACCTGATGCAATACATACTGCTTTAAGCACATCACGCTGGGCTTTTTTCTTTTCCGTTTCATCCTTCATCCGCACGCCCCTATAGATCATATCCTTTATCCCTAATCCTCATTAATTATTTCTTTCTCAAAGTTATGGATCAAACGCTTCACTCGTTTATACATCCTGTAGGTGAAGGAGCCAGTACTCGGGCTATATTAATAAGATTACTTTTCGAAACTCTTATGATCCTCCATTACGTAGCATTTTATTCATACTGTAGTAATCTGGAGACTGCACCATTTCAGAGATCTTCCAGTGTTCAATCTCATTTGAATATGCTTTCAAGGTAGCCTCATCATAACAGACCCATTTAATCACATCGATCTTTCCTGGGCACTGTACTGAAAACTCCTTAACAGTCCTAACAGCCTCCTTGACTGCATCATTCAGTGGAATCACGTCTTTTTCATCGCAATCCTTATAACCCGTTCCTATTGATGGGAAAGCAATACTTTTAATTCCTTTCTCTACGGCCAAATTTAAACATGCGCGATAGCAAGAAGACAACAGCTTTAACCAGTCCTTCTTATTGTCGGAAGTTCGCGGATCAACTGAATGAATAACATGCTGAAACTGTTCATGTCCATAGAATTTCGTTATCTTTGCTTCACCTATTTTGCAACCACGTAGATCAATTACTGCATGAAGCAGCTTTGGTCCACCGGCTTGAATGATCTGGTTCGCCGGGAATTCGCCATATTCCAGATGTTCATCTGCAATACGAACAATTGCCTGTACGTTTAGAATACCGTCTATGATTTGATATTTTGAGCCGTCTACAGCGAGCAATTCTGTCGGTTTGGCAGTGTTAAGCTTCTCATCTTTCCACTGCATACGTATGTATTTTCTAAACCAATCCTGGTCCTCATAATCGCTGTATTCACTCATCTGACAGCCATGGCAAAGATCATCAGCCATCTCGAGGATTACATCATACAGTTCCAGATTTTCTTTCCATTTGTCATCAATCTCATAAGTACCTAATAATGCACCAAGAATGTTACCGGTTATAGCACCTGTAGAGTCACTATCTCCTTTGTGATTAACAGCAGCAATTATACCTGCCGAGAAATCATCCTGATGCCGTAACGAGCAGTACAGAGCAATTGCCAGTGCTTCTTCTGCAACCCATCCTTCACCAAGTTTATGAATATTATCAAGATCAGATTCGCAATTTTCAGCAAGCTGCACGGCAAGATTAATGATATCTTCCAGTTCCTGAATATGTTTATCTTTCCTAAAGAGTTCGGCAACCGTATTCCTTGCTTCAATCACCACATCCTTTAGATTCACTCTCTTTTCCGAGAACACGATGCGATTGATAATGTGTGTCAGCACGGCTGCAGGCATATATCCAAGGGAATGCCCGTGTGTAATCGCTGCTATTTCAGCGCCTTCCATATCAAGCTGTTTTATATCGACACTGTGATAATTTAACGCCAGTGGTGCTATACGCATTACGCCACCGCACCCCTTACTGGTATTCTGCGGGGATTTTACATAATCATCAATATAACCTTCACCATTTTTCTGTTTCTGGAGAGCAGAAATGCATGTATTGCCGGGTGCCCTGCGACTATACAGTTCCGGCACATCAGAAAGCCAAGATGTGCACCCATGCATGTGACCTCGTGGTTGTATGCGACTTTCCTCGTACGACATTTCCTGAGTACGCAGCCAATCTTGATATGCACTAGCGACATATCCTCTGGGCCAACCCTGTATACCCCTCATAGCGCCGCGAGTATCACCTACAAGCAGCCCATTCGCTGTAAACAGTGTCATTTGTGTATCGTCTGAAATGAGTGCTTTCCCTGAGACTTTATCCAGTTCGTATTCAGTAATGCCGGATTTCCCATATTTAGCAAAAATCTTATCTTCACTATCAAACTCAATTGCATATCCTAACGCATCGCCGGCAGCACCACCAATTAAGCATCCACGAATCTGATTCAGATGTATTTCTGTCTTCCGGATGCGTTCCATTGCTTCATCAATCGCTTGTTGTTTTTCATCTCTGAAAAAGTTGTCGAAGGAGAAATTCCGATAAAACTCCTTGAAGTTATATTGCTCCTGAGTCCGGTCCAACACTGCAAAATCAATGCGGCGGAACAGATCTTTCTCACGAAGTTTGTTGTATTTCAGATCCTTCAATGCTCGATAAAACAGATCCGAAATAACGTGTGCGTCGTTTCCAAAGGCACCACACCCCCAAGCTCCAAGAACAAGATGACGGTAACCGAAATATGCAGAGCACTTTAACATACCATCAATTCGGTTATATACCATGTCCTCAAATTCTTCTTCTGTCATGCCTTCTTTGCCATAAGTTATCATTGGAGCAGCACAAGTCAACACAGAAACTACTACAGTATCATCAAGCAAGACACCATTCTCATCCCTGATAATCTCAACATGAGGCGTGATCATCAGAGCATCAGACCCCATATATGTATTCAGGCTTCGATTGTATTCGTAGTATTTCCTTGCTTCCTTGCTTTCGAGGGACAGAAGCAATGAACTGTTTCTGCACAGGGTTTCTTCCTGCGCACGAGCTCCACGTCTGACTCCACCTCCTGGATTTACCGGATTTGCCAGATTAAGAACCAGAACGCCTGGATCATCTTTGGTAAACAGATAAGTCTGCTCAAGAAGTTTCCTCGCAACAGCATACGAATCGGCATTTTCACAGCCATGACCGCAGCGTCCGATCACAAAGGGACCACCGAAATTCGGATCACTACTATACTTCTTTACATCATCAGGCAAGCATATACGAGTTTCCTGCATTTGACTGACAGAAAGCTTCAGTTTGATCCGCTTCCCATTTTTCTCATACCAGCCCTGTTTCAGAATCTGAAGAGTCTCTTCGAGCATATTGATTTCTTTACTTCTGTCCATCATTGTTCCTCCAAGTTATCAGCTGGGATGAAATTACATTCATGATCCTAACACTTCAAGTGCAAGACGATACAAATCACGAAATCCTACTTCTGATATCTTTATGCTGACAATTTGTCCTCAATCAATACCTTGTGCTTATCATTTCCTCGATTTTTCTGCAAACCGAGCGTAATATGCACCACCCTGCGCAGTTCCACAGGTTCTTGCAATGTGCATTATTTCTTCTGGCTTCATAGTTAACAGAGCTCTCTCGCGGTGCTCTTTTGTCTCATATTTCTTTTGAAACTCGAATACATCTTTATACTGAAATCCAGGTTTCATGCTTTCTTCTATTGGATTTCCAATCACTTTGTTTCCTCCTATTCCCCGAACATGTCTACCATTTCTTCTTCCCAGACAATAGCAGCACAAGCAAGTGCCTCATCTGCCATTCTGTCAGCCTGATCCCGTTCTTCCTGCTTCATTTTCCGATACGTTTTTCCATCCACCATTATACGCTTTTTCTCCGTGGTTTTGTAGGGGATGCCGAGAAAGCGCTTTTTTACTTCAACTTCCACAGTTACTTTATGTTTCATTCTGCTCACCTTTCTGTTCACAGGCACAGAGGCCGATAGATCCTTTTTCACTGTGAATCCCATTTCTGTTTTCAGTAACGCATTATTTCCCTCCCGCCCCATCCTTAAATCAATGTCGTAAGGGATTCCCGACGTTATCAGTGAAGCTTCTGTTCAAAATCTTCATGATATCTCCGATCCAGCCCAGGCAAACCAGTCCGAATGTACAGGCATATAGGATTCCTTTCCCGATTCGCCCTACATAAAACTGATGCAGCCCCAGCCATCCGCCGAAAATGCACAATGCCAGGGCTGTTCCCCTGCTTTTGTCGCTTGTTCCTGTCACATAGTTCGCCATATGTTTTCCCTCCATGATTTTATTCGTTTTTTTCCTGCATGATCCGCATACAAAATGTATTCAGTGCCTGCCAGTCAGCCAGTGTCAGTTTCTTTGCCGCCCGGTTCATTGCTTCTGTTACTGCCGGGAAATAACTCAGGGCTGGGATCAGATCCGGAGGAGCTTTCCCTATGTTCCGTTTCTCCGACACCATCTCCCCGGTACCATACAGAAGCCAGGTGGCATTCACCCCCAGCTCCGCTTCAATCGCCCGGGCAGTCATGGAAGAAACCGGCGACTTACCACTTTCCATCTGGCTGACTAATTGGGATGTCACGCCAATCTTCTCCGCGAGCTTGCGCTGATTCAGATGGAAGATCTCCCGTATTTCCCGCAATCGTTCCGCTGATGACATCCTCATCCCTCCTTTCAGCCCCGATTTTCTCAAATTCAATGTTGAAAAACCGCAACATTCAGGATAAAATGGTAAAAAAGATTCATTTTCTGATACGGAGAACCTATGAAAAAATACCTGCATTTTGACCTGATCCGCATTCTGAAGGAAAACACAGACAGAGCCCATCCCATGCTGCAGAAGGATCTGCTGGCGGAGCTTCGTAAAAAGGATGAAAAGATCAATCGCACCACTGTCTGGAATGCCCTGAACGATCTATTGGCCAATAGCCAGGAAACCCGCATTCACCATCTTGGTGAAGAAGCAGAAGCCACATCTGAAAAAGATACTCGCCAGTACTATACCAACTTGTATTACGACCAAGAATTCACAGACGCTGAACTGCGCTGGCTGATAGACGGAATCCTATACAGCAGGAATGTACCCCATGCTGATAGAGACGTTATCATTGGAAAGCTATGCGAGCTGGGTAACCAGCACTTCCGAAAGAACATGTCCATGAAAAAAATCCGTCGTCTTTCCGACGATGAACCCATGAACGAAGAGCTTTTCCGAAATATCGATATTATAGGAAAAGCTATGCAAGAAGGGAAAAAGATTGGTGCTGTTTACAATTATATGGGACCAGATTTTGAGCTATACCCGGTCTATGATGACCCAGATTATCATCAGCTTCTAAATCCTTATGCCATGGTCATGCGTAACGGTTTCTATTTTTTAATTTGTAATAAGGATAACTATGATGATATGACGCATTATCGCATTGATCGCATGACAGACATCATAATTGAAGAGAAGCCAATTAAACCGGTGCGCGACTTAAAAGACTTCCATGACGGCTTTGATATCCAAAATTATATGGAGCATAATATTAACATGGCATTTGGTAAACCGACAAGGATCACATTTCAAGCTAATGACTACGCAATACCTAGTATTATTGACACTTTTGGCAAAAACGTCATTTTCAGCAATCAAAAAGATGGGAAAGTAGAATGTGTTGTAAATGTGCCAAAGTACGATATGCTTAGGTGGGCGTTACAAAACTGTGATCAAGTTACGATCACATCACCAGTTGAGTTGATAAGTGATATAAAAGAGTGTTTACGACATGCACTGGACATATATGTAGCACAACAATCCTAGGCAGTATTACCAGGACTTTGCAGTGTTAGAAGAATTCTTCTTGGAACAGATCGCTTGTATCCATATTCGCTATGTCCGTATCAACTAATTGATCAATATACTCATCCATTGAATCTGAAACGACACGATCCCATGATCCACTTGATTTCAGCTTTTCTGCAAGTTTTGATGAGGATACTTTTGATCCAAACGTGCTATTAAATTCTTTCTCAAGAGTCTTGAGTGGCATTTTTTTATTATGTATGGAAGCAATCCACTCACATATTTTGCTAATGCTTAATGATTCATTATCCAGTGACAGTATAATACCTCCACCGACAATCATTGAGGAAACTATATCTTGTTGCCTTAGAATACAAGTTAACATCCAATCATTCTTTTGAAGCTTTTGAATGAGTGGCTGGTTCTCTATCTGACTCCATAAACTGAAACCATTAAAGTAAGGAATCTTATAGTATTCTGTTAAGTTCGACTGGATCTCACGAATGATTTCCTTTGTCAACCCATATGCTTCATTGATTCTTTTTATCGAAGTAAGAACTTTGGGAGCAGTTTCAATGAAATCAAGAGCTTTCTTTGTTTTATCAAGGAATGATCCAAATGATGACAAATTTAAAAGACGCCTATCAAGAGTGTTTAGATCAACAACATCCGCCGAAAAGACTTCAGTTTCCAAGTAATTATTTACTGTTCCGTACCTTTCGCTAAAAGCATATCCAGCATATAATACATATCCTATGCGACGAAATGCTGCTTCGTTTATTGCATCTTTGGATGAGTTGATGCATATCGTATCGAATAACAATTCTATTTCATCAATAAACCAGATAGTTTTTTTGTTAAGAGCACTAAGGAATGCCGGGACATCTGCGTCATTAATAACTGGAGCATCAATGAGGTATTGCCCATCAACATAATATCGCGCAAGAGCATTTGAAATTGTTGGATTGCCTTGGGCTGTTTCTTTTCTTAATCCATAGCGTTCTTCATATGCTAAATAATAATCATAATAAGCAACTGGTGATATTTCCCTAAGGAGCTTTATTGCTTGAGCTTCTTCGGAAGCTTCTCCCATAACAATTACCGGAACTCTTCTACATTTAATCTCAAAGAGTTTTTTGTTCCAGAGCGATAAAGACGACTTAATTACATAGAAAAGCTCATAGCCATCACGAATGTCTAATTCTTCCATTAGATCATTATAATCGCGGAAAATCAGTTCAGATGATATTACAGAGTTCTTATATTGAGAGAAATTAATAGCATTCCAGATGACATGTGGATCTGCATCACAATAACGTACTTTGTTCTCTCTGTTAAAAACAACTCCTTTAGCATTTCGTAGATGGTTTCCAACGGAGCGCATATTAATTGTAAGTCGTTCAGTAGAGAAGCCTTTTCTCTTTAGGTATTCATAATACGTATCTTCGAATTCTTCTATTGATAAAGGTGTGTCTTTATTACTGATCAGCACCCTCATAATCATTTCAGTTCGAGAAATAGTCTGTTTATCTCTGCGCTCAATTTCCTCTTCAAGGTGCCTAATCAGTCTGCTTTTCCATTTCCCATAATAAGACTGTATGGTTTTTTCCGACAAATCAGTTTTCCCCTTTTGATATCTAGTTGACAGGTATTCATAACCTTCTTCAGACACCTCAGGAAATGCATCAATAAAACTGTTCTTTGAGATGTGAAAAAAACTGTAGACATCACTGGAATAATCTTCAAATAAAGGTGGAAACTTATTGGCCCGCTTTATGGCTATTTGCCGAACGCGTTCACGCGTTAGGTCGTATAATTCTCCAATATCCTGAAGGCTACACCCTTCAACTCTAAATTGAAGAATTTGATCGGTTCTGTCGTCGGGATTATACACACTACTGAATGCGTCAATAAAGCGCTCTCTGACAATAAGATAGTAGTCTTCATATTCACATATTTTTGTGTGCATGGGTTGTCTCACTCCCTGACCGAAGACAATGCGAAGCATTGGAGAGGGGCTTCCGCTGATGACTGCCAGTGGCAGAAATCTCATCAGCGGGAGCCTCATGCGAAACGAGCGAGCTCCCCGGTGGGGAGTCGCGACGATTGAGCATGCGGAACAGGGGTTCGACTCCCCTTTCAAACAACGAAGGAGACAGGGAAGCGGCCCCTGTCTCCCCGGGCAAGAAGGCGGAAACGAAATTGTCAGCAACTGCCTGAAGATTTCCGGATCAAGGGCTTCGGGACACGATTTTCGCAAAAAAGGCAGTTGTTGAGCAGACAATATGTAGTATTATATGTATGGAATTGTGATAATATAAAAACACATGGTTTCGGAGAAAGGAAAGAGTATGGCGAAAAGGTTTCTGTCTTTATTCCTTATGCTGTTTATACTGCTTCCCGCCGCGGCCTGCGGGGAAGAGAAAGCCGCGCCGAAACAGCTGACCAACGCGGAGGGCTTTGTGTATACGCTGACGGGAAACGGCTCAGCGCAGATTACAGGCTATACCGGGAAAAAAGAGAAGCTGGAGATTCCCGACACCCTGGACGGACATCCCGTGACTGCTATCGTGGAACGGGCGTTTTTCCATGCCGGGATAACCGGGGTCACGGTGCCGGAAGGCATCAGGTCTGTGGGGAGCGGTGCGTTCGAGCATTGCTACAGCCTGAAAACGGTCCGGCTGCCGGAAGGACTGGAATTCCTGGGGTCTGACGTTTTCCATTCCTGCACTCATCTGACCACCGTCAATTTCCCGGATTCGCTGAAGTTTGTCGGAGACAGTATTTTCTCCGACTGCAGGGAAATAGCTTCGATTACGCTCTCACCGGATCATCCGCTGCTGGAACTTGCGGACGGGGTGCTGTTCAACCGGCAGGCGAAGCGCCTGCTGTGGTATGACCCGGCAAAAAAGGATGAAACTTACGCGATTCCGGAAGGCACGCTTTCCATCGGCTCACAGGCGTTTTTCGGAGCGACTCCGACTGCTATTACCGTGCCGGACAGCGTGGAGGAGATTGCGCGATACGCTTTCAGCAGCTGCCTTAATCTGAAAAAGATCAATATTCCCGCGAAAGTTACGGAACTGAATGCTGTGTTTCCGGGCCGCGGGACCCTGGTGGATATCCAGGTATCTCCCGACAATCCGGTGTTCTACACACAGGACGGGGTGCTGTTTGACCGGGAGAAAAAAGCACTGGTGATTTACCCGGGCGGCCGTGAGGATGAACGCTATGAGATCCCGGACGGAACGCTTGCCATTGCGTCGGAAACCTTTATGAGGGCGAAATTATCGGAAATCGTGATCCCGGGCAGCGTGAAGGTGATTGGGTCAAATACGTTTCTGTTCTGTGACCGGCTCACTTCCATTACCATTCCCGAAGGCGTAGAGGAAATCAAGGGTCTGGCCTTCCAGAGCTGTGCCGGGCTGAAAGAGATCCGCCTGCCGCGCAGCCTGGTGAAGGTCGGTGAAAACCCGATCAGGCAATGCGTGAACCTCAGAAAAATCATTGTGAGCGAGGACCATCCCGCGCTGGCAGTGATGGACGACGCGCTGGTGAGCCTGGAGGATATGCGGCTCATCTGGTATCCGCCGGCAGCTGACCGAAAGAAATATACTGTTCCGCAGGGGATCAGGATCATAGACTGTTATGCGTTCTCCTTCAACGATCAGCTGACCGAAATAACGCTGCCCGAAGGGGTGGAAGAGCTCAGGGAAAATGTGTTTGACTATTGTTCAAACCTCAAACGAGTGGTGCTGCCGAAAAGCCTGAAGGAGATCAACAGGACGGCTTTTCACTCGGGAGAATCGCGCAAGGACATGATTCCTGTTACCTATGCAGTGGTAAAGGGAAGTTACGCGGAGAATTTCTGCAAGTCCTACAACTTGAAAATTCAGTACCACAAATGACGCCGCGGCGATAAAACCAGGAAGGATGTGACAAACAAGATGAAGAAAACGCTGTCCCTGCTCCTTGCCCTGCTCCTGCTGCTTTCCGCCGCAGCCTGCGGGGAAGGGAAAGCCGCGCCGAAACAGCTGACCAACGCGGAAGGCCTTGTGTATATCGTCGCGGAGAACGGTTCCGCGGAGATCGTCGGTTATACCGGCAAAAAAGAGAAGCTGGTGATCCCTGAAACGCTGGAAGGTCATCCTGTGACCGTTATCGCACAGAATGCGTTTAACAGTGCCGGATTCGCCGAGGTCACGGTACCGGGCGGAATCAGGCAGATCAGAAACGGTGCGTTTGCAGCCTGCAACAATCTGACGACTGTCCGGCTGGCGGAAGGACTGGAAATCCTGGGATCAGGTGCTTTCCAGTCCTGCGGGAAACTGAAATCCATCAATCTTCCGGATACACTGAAGCATATCGATGACAGGATTTTTTCCGGCTGCAGGGAACTGGCTTCGGTTACGCTCTCCCCCGGGCATCCGCTGCTGGAAGTTGTGGACGGGGTGCTTTTCGACCGTCAGGAAAAACGCCTGATATGGTATCCCACAACGAAGAAAGATGAGACTTACGCGGTCCCGGAAGGTACGCGTATCATCGGCGCTGAGTCGTTTCATCTTCCGCCTGTGACCGCCGTCACTCTGCCGGACAGTGTAGAGGAGATCAGGATGTCCGCGTTCGGCAGCTGCCCTTATCTGGAAAAAATCAATATTCCCGCGAAAATTACGGAGCTTGACGAAGTGTTTCCGGGTTACGGGGAAATAACGGATATTGAGGTATCCCCGGACAACCAGGTTTTCTGTACCCGGGACGGTGTGCTGTTTGACCGGGGAAAAGATAAGCTTGTGCTTTTTCCGGGCGGCCGCGGGGATGAGCATTATGAGATTCCGGAAGGAACGCTCGCTATTGAGTCAGGTGCTTTTATCAGGGCAAAACTGACGGAGATCGTGATCCCGGGAAGCGTAAAGGAGATCGGGGCAGACGCGTTTTTTTGCTGTGAGCAGCTGGCTTCCGTCACCATTTCCGAAGGGGTGGAAGAATTAGGAAACCGAACCTTCCGGTACTGCAACGGACTGAAGGAGATCCGCCTGCCGCGCAGTCTGGCAAAGGTCGGCGAGAACCCGTTCCGGGAGTGTGAAAACCTTAGGAGGATTATTGTGGACGAGGATCATCCCGCATTCGCGGTGATGGATGACGCACTGGTGAGCCTGGAAGATATGCAGCTTGTCTGGTATCCGATGTCAGCGGAACGAAAGAAGTATACCGTTCCCAAGGACGTCAGGATCATTGGGAGCGGGGCTTTCTACAACTGCGGTCAGCTGACCGAAATCATACTGCCCGAAGGGGTGGAACAGCTTAAAGGGTATGTCTTTTCCGACTGCATTAATCTCAAACAGATTGTGCTGCCCAGGAGCCTGACAGAAATCAGCAGAGCATCTTTCTTTTCGGGAAAGGCGCGTACGGACCGGATTCCTGTTACCTATAACGTGGTAAAGGGAAGTTACGCGGAGAACTTCTGCAAGGCTTACAAGCTGACAATAAAGTATCATAAATGACACCGGGGCAATATATTCCAGAGGTGGACCGGGGGAACCGTTCCTCCGGTCAGACAGCAAGGAAGGGAAACAGAAAGAAGGAGAAACCACAAAGGAAAAGTCAGAGATCCGCAAAAGGACACCAGGCGCAATCGGACGCAGGCTGAAAAAGCCTGAACTGACCTGATGGTTCGGATTTGACGCATATTGCTCCACATCCGCGGAAGCGTTGATTCTCAACGCTTCCGCGTTCTTTTTTGTTTTCCAAATTGGTGCTTTTCCAACTTTTTGACCTTTCGACAGCCTTCAAGCGCTTGTTTTTCGTAAACATCAAATGATTCGGCGGTAGCCGCCCCTGAAAAAACTACTCCCCTGCTAAGGGAGTAGTTTGAAAATTTGATTAACAATTTTCCTGAGCTCTTTCACTCCACGGCATGAGTTCTTCCAGGAACTCGTCTGTGAATTGGTGGTTGGCTGCTGTGATCTGTCTGAATAGCCAGCTCAGATATTCGAACACATCCAGACCATTGGCTTTGGCTGTTTCTAGGAAGGAATCTGCGTCTTTATTATATCTGCGGCAATATCTTTGCCAAAGCTATTTTCACAAGCTCGTATATTAATTGCCCAACTGGGTGTGGCGCATAAATGGGTTTATCAGATCTCAAATCCGTTATTTTTCCCATCGATCCTGCGTTCCCAGTGATCAACAACGCCCCACGCTCCATAATATCGCAGCAATTCTTCGTTGTGTGGGTTTGGATCTAATTCGTTGGCAAACTTGATGGCAACATCCACACCCTTGTCTTTTTTAATGCCATCCAAAAGCTCACCATAAGCAATCAGTGGAAAATCGCCAATCCCAATGAGATCAATATAATATACGCCATCTCTCTTGCAGGTCTGACCACCAGTAACCTGCTCCATCTCATTCATATTCAGTTCGCGCTTACCATGCGCCTTCAGAACCTCATTGACCTTCTCCATCATTTCCTTATCCATTTTCATATCCTCCTAAAATCATTTAGTGCTTGTTTCCATAAGTAGATACGCATCAGTTTTTGCCTGTGGCAGTTCTTCTGGAAAAAAATATATCACATTTTTTCAAATTGCGTCAGTCGGTGGCAGTTGCGGTGACCCCCAGCGCCTTTCAGAGCAAAGTGACGCCGAAATACTGAAACCCACGCCCCTACCTATTGTCAGTTATAGCCTTTCGCCAGTATCACGCAAAATAAAGTGGGCTTCATAGTCACAATCGAGGGCTTCAGCTAACTTCCTTTTTCGGATGGATACTAAGCATGGGCAGAAGGTATCAATTGTAGAGCCGAAGGAAGTCAGGCATCAATTTGTTGAGAGAATGAATAGCGTTTTGAAGAACTATCGAAGATAATCCCCCTTGGTAATCTCATAGAGATACAGGAGATGAAATCCATGTATTTTATGCAAACGAAACTGCATATTCTAATCTCTGGAAGCCTTGATTTTCCTAACATTCGCATTGTCGAGGGGCTTCCGCTGATGACTGCCAGTGGCAGAAATCTCATCAGCGGGAGCCTCATGCGAAACGAGCGAGCTCCCCGGTGGGGAGTCGCGACGATTGAGCATGCGGAACAGGGGTTCGATTCCCCTATGCTCCACCAGAAAACCTTGCAGATCAAAGCCTGCAAGGTTTTTTCGTGCTTGCTTTTCAAGTAATCAGAGCATGCAGATCCTGCACGTATTCATCAAGTGATACTCCTGAAAAGTCACTTATAGGTTTTGAAAATGTTCCCTGCGATTTTATCTTCTTCTCCGATCTGTCCGGGAGTCTGAATAATACTTTGCTTTTGCGGCATACATATTCTCATCGGATTCCCGGAGCATTTCATTGACGGGCTTTTTTCCATCCACCGAATAACTGTATCCGATGGAACTGTTGTATTTTGTTTTGGAAAGCTTTTCCTGAATCTGTCGAATCAGATCCTCTACTTCGTTTTGCGGTGTTTTCCGGCAGATGATCACAAATTCATCTCCGCCGATACGGTAAATCGCCTGATGGCTGTTCAGCTCACCCATGAAGCATTCCGCCACCGTAACCAGCGCCTGATCGCCGGCGGCATGGCCCAGGGTATCGTTGATTTTCTTCAGACCGTTCATATCCATGGAAATCAGCGCCGTGATATCCTCCTGATTTACCGCGCTGTCCGCATAGAAGGCCTGGAGATTCAGCACGCCGGTCAGCGGATCAATTTTGCTCAGCTGATGGATAGAGAATACATAATAGACGAACAGGGCAATCATGATGGTGGTACAGAAGATCTGCGCAAATTTCGTTCCAAAGATGAATGGCAGGAATACGCCGGAAGCAAAAGCAAGCGCAAGGAACGCAATCGGAATGATCTCTGTATACAGCTTGTTACTCCTTTTATAGAGAACATAAATCAGGAAAACACCGTAGAGTCCGGCGACAATATACGGAAGATAGCCAAGCAGGCCACGCTGCAGTGTTCCGTCCTCCGCAAGGCTGAAAACAATGCCGGTAAAGATAGAGATGACATTGATTACCGCAAGTACAAGGGCGGGAATGAAGATAAACCACCGGGTCTTCTTTTGCAGGGTATAGAGAACCATCGCGACAATCACAGGCGTCGCACTGTACCGGACAGCCATCAGAACGGTCCGGGCCATCTGGTATCCGCCGATATCAGCCAGGTAAAATTCTTCAAACACGACAATGGAAAGAAGAAAAACCCCGGCAATCAGAATATACATTCGTTTTACAGAACCCTCGTCCTGAAAACCTGTTATTGTCAAAGAAATCGCAAAGGCAATCCCGATCAGAATCAAAGCCCAGTTCTGAATAATGTAATCAAGAAACACGATGATGTCCCCCGGATGATAGATTCTGACAGAATATCAGGAATAACTTTTTCTGCTTCGATTTCTATTTTATCATCAAAGGGTAGCAGATTCAATCTGTTCCTATTTGCCCCCATTCTTCGTATGCATCTCTGATTCTTTCCTTCTTTATCTTTTCATCTTCAGACATTTTTTGAAAAGCATAAGAAACAAACGTACCTTTCGTAAAGCACTCACACACATGAGTCAGAAAACGCACGCGATTATCGGACGGAGCGCTGGTGTCCTGCTCAAGTATCTGGACAAAGGCCAACATACTATCAGCGGAATTGAATTACAAAATGAGCTGGGTATCAGCAATGAACAGACTCATAGACTATGCTACCAGTTGAAAGAAAAGCGGTTCCTTGTTCTGATTAATTATGAGGATGATCACCCTCATTATCACAGGTTGCTCCGGGGCTGATCTTTGAGTTGCGGGCTGAGGTTTCCGGGGAAAGCGTCACGCGTGGTATTCGATCCGGTTCCGGCCGTTGTTCTTGGCCAGCAGCATAGCTTCGTCAGCAACCTTGACAAGGGCGCCCAGGTTTTGGGTACCTTTGGCTACGCCGATGCTGACCGTGACGTGAAGGACTTTGCTGCTGCCCGGAATGGTAATGTCCATGTTTTCAATTCCGGCGCGGATTTTCTCCGGGTCGCACATTTTTTCGCTGTCCGGGAACCAGATCACGAATTCCTCGCCGCCCCAGCGGCATACCCGGGTGTCCGCTATGCTTTTGATCTCACGTGCGACGCTGGCCAGGACCAGATCGCCGACGTCGTGGCCGAAGGAGTCGTTGACATGCTTGAAATGGTCGATATCGATCATCATGGCCGCCTGTTCCCCGAGGTTTTTAAAGGTGGCGTACCATTCCTCCAGCCCCTGGCGGTTCAGGAGGTTGGTCAGGTAGTCATGGGCGGCGTAATACTTGTATTTATCCCGCAGCTTGTCAAGCTCGCTCTGTGTGATGGACCGGATCGTCTCCAGCAGGGCTGAGAGCAGGAAAAACGCCAGGTAGAAAATCGGGAACCGCATCATGAAGGTCTTGTTGTATTCATACTGAAGCAGCGACCTGCCCGCGGGGACCCAGAAGAAAAACACCAGGATGGCAAACATGGCGCCGCTGAGGACGGCGGCGCGCTTCCGCCCGAAGAGCAGCATGCCGCAGGCGGGCAGCATGGAGATCCACAGGGCGGAGAAACCGTCCGGGTTTCCGGAGATCAGGAAGAACGTAAACAGCGCCACGATTTCAACGGAGAAAAGGACGGAAGCAATCGTCATTCCGGATTTACCGCCTTTTCGGACCAGGATGAAATTCACGGCGCACAGAACGGAGAAGACCGCCGTGGCCACGGTCAGAAGGCCTTTGCCGGTAATGATGTTCAGGACCGTCATGAACGTGGAAACAATGAAGAAAAGAAGGAAAATGCCAATGTACTGCAGTTCTTTTCGTTTGTTTTCGTCGGTGAGGATCTCACTCAGCTTTCTGCGCACCGGATTGTCCTCCTTTCCCACGGATTTCTGAATTGATTATATAACCGGCAGATCCAGACGGCAGAGAAGAATTTTACTCAAAGCTTCCGTACATTGAAATGGCTTCATCTATGGTCATCTCGCCCTTTCCAACCCGGAATGCCGCGACCCGGATCTGGGCCACAAGGCGATCCTTGATGCCAAGTACTTCCGGAGAAATGGTACGGTCTGCGGGCACCTGGCCGAAAGGCGCGTAGACCTTGTCAAAGGTCAGGTCCCTGGTGGGTGTTACCAGACGCTTCACAGAGGCCATCTGGTTCAGCTCTTCGTTCGAGACCAGGAACCGCATGAATTCGTTGGTCATGTCCAGATTATCGCAGCCTTTGTTCACGGAAAACTGGATGGAAGGACTGTCGATAAAGTATCCGCCTTCGTCTGTCATGGGAATCGGCGCGAATGTGTAATCAAAAGGCGCCTTGGTGAACGCTTCAGACTGGCCTTCCCGCTTTTTGGTTCCGGATACGGTATCCCCGGCGCAGATCATCATCGGCACATCGCCTTCGAAGAAGCGAAGGATTACCTGAGTATAGTTGTCCTCGATCTTATCACACTCGCTGAGGTTGATGCAGCCGTTCTGAATCAGATGCTCCATAGCTTCCAGCGCCGGACGCATGTTTTCTCCCGCAGCGGGATCCAGATTGTTGGCCAGCGTAAGCGCTTCCTTGTTTTTTGCAAGTGTGGCCACAAACAGGGGATAGGCAACGGTGTTCATGAAGCAGCTGGAGGATTTGAGACTATAGCCCATCATCGGGCTGGCATAGCCTTTGCCGCGGAACGCTTCACACACGGCCATCAGCTCTGTCCATGTGGACGGAACACTGAGGCCTTCTTTTTCAAACAGGGTCTTGTTTACCAGCATACCATAGGACCTGGAGAACACCGGCACCATCCGCACATGGCCCTCCGCGTCACGGTTGATCAGGCCGGGACGAATGCAGTCCAGGTTCAGCTTCAGGGCAGGGTCCGAAAGATCCTCCATCAGCGATGTGACTGAATCGTATTGCTCGTTTCCGGCCATCCAGGTATAAGAGAAAAAGATGTTGGGTTTATCCTTTCCCTCCAGGACAGTACCCAGCACGTTGTTGTAGTCATCCAACTTCACATAGCTCAGCTGCACATTCGGATAGAACTCATTGAATTTGTCAAATTCAGCCTCCAGCGCCTCGAAGTTGTCATAACTTCCGGTTACAACGATTTTGCAGCTTGTATTTTTGTCGAGGACCGGTTTGAATCCGGCGGTGGTTTCCTCAGGCTGCTTGCCGCCGCAGGATGTCAGCAGGACAAGCATGCACAGGGCCAGGGTGACACAGAGCAGTTTTTTCATGATTTTCCTTCCTCCCTGATTCTTCGAATCTCTTTGATAACCAGTTTAATGTCTATCGGTTTCGCTATATGACCGTTCATACCGGCGTTCATGCACTCTGTGATATTTTCCGAAAACGCGTCCGCCGTCATGGCGACAATCGGGATGGAAGAAGCCCAGGGATCAGCCAGTTTACGGATATTCCCCGTGGCCTCAAGCCCGTTCATTTCAGGCATCTGTATATCCATAAAGATCAGGGAATAAGCCCCTTTTTCCGCCTGTTTCATTTTCTCCACACAGATGCGTCCGTTTTCCGCGCGCTCCGTCGTGATTCCGAACATGCCAAGCAAGGCAGAAATGATCTCCCAGTTGATGTCATTGTCTTCCGCAATGAGAATATTCATTCCCTGAAGATCGGAATAGTCGTTCTCGGGATCAACCGATTTAACCTCGGTCCCCAGGATCGAATTGATCTTATCGTAAAGCTTGGAACGGAACAGCGGCTTGACGATAAAGCCGTTTGCCCCGGCTTCCTTTGCCATATCCTCAATATCCGACCAGTCATACGCGGAAGACAGCAGAATGGCAGTGCCCGGCCCCACTTCCGCACGAATCCGGCGAATCGTTTCGATACCGTCGATATCCGGCATTTTCCAATCCAGGATTGCAACCCTGTAATCCCGTCCTGCTTCATGCCGGTCTTTGATCATGCGGAGCGCTTCCAGGCCGCTTCCCGCACGATCGGCTGTTACACCGAGGGACGCCAGTGTTTCCGCCGCAGTATCCAGAAGAAGCTCATCGTCATCAACGATCAGCATGTCCATCGGCTCAAGCATCATTTCTTCCCTCTGCCGTTCCGCAACAGGAAGATCCATTATGATGGTAAACGTTGTTCCTTTGCCCTGCTCGCTCTGGCAGTCGATGCTACCTTCCATCAGATCGACCATCTGCTTTGTAATGGCAAGTCCGAGCCCGGTTCCCTGAATGCTGTTCACCCGGCTGTCTGTCTGGCGTGAGAAGGGCTGGTACATGGTTGCCATAAATTCCGGACTCATGCCGATACCGTTATCGGATACCACATAGGTCAGCTTAACACAGCCCGGATTCTGGCTTTCCTCCTCATGCATATCCACGCTGACACGTCCGCCCGGCTCCGTGTATTTGATGGCGTTGGAAAGGATGTTAATATAGATCTGGTTCAGCCGCAGCTGGTCGGCATAAAGATATTCTTTTTCAAACCGGCTGACACGGAAATTGAAATCGATATTCTTTTCCTTGACCATCGGTTGGGCCAGGTTGACGAGGTTTTCCACCGTTTCAACGATGGAGAAGGTCAGCGGGCTGAGGTTCAGTTTTCCGCTTTCAATCTTGGAAATGTCCAGAATATCATTGATCAGCGTAAGCAGGTGATTGCTGGCCAGAGAGATTTTCCGCAGGTTTTCGCCAACCGATTCCTTATCGCCGGGATTCTTTTCAGCAATTGCCGTGAGCCCGATGATCGCGTTCATCGGCGTGCGGATATCATGGGACATGGTGGAGAGGAAATCGGTTTTTGCCTTGTTCGCCGCAGCCGCTTCTTTCGCCGTAGCCTGGAGTTTCTTGTTAATGCTCAGGATGACCGCCAGGTCAAATACGAACAGGATCAGGAGACCCGCGGAAACAAAACCGATCAGCAGCCAGTTTTCGGTGCTCACGTTCAGGTCTTTCATCGGCATGAGGCTGAGAAGCGTCCATCCTCCTGCCGCGGCAACCGGTGTATAGGCGAGTATACATTCCTTACCCCGGGAATTGAGGATGGCGACAGAACCGGTCGACGAAGTTATTTTTTCAAAGAGATTCTGTGTAGAGGCGGTATCTGTTCCGTTGTACGACCTGTAAAACTCAAAGAAACTGGAGTTTTTGAAGGAATGGCCTTTGATGATATAGTCTCCGGATGAATCGATGATTGAAAGCTCGGCGCTTTCAAACTCTTCCTGCGGGAACACCCACTTTTCCTCCAACTCTGCAAGAGGCAGCACGCGCAGCAAGATCGCTTGCCGGGGATTTCCAGCCTCCGGATCATAAAGCGTAATATGATTGCAGAAGGATATAGACTGTTCGCCGTTGACCGGGTTCGTATAGGCACGGGAAATGTTGATGGCTTTCCCTATATCATTATTAATCCAGCTCACATCGTCCAGGAGATCCATCCGCGCATAAGAGACGGAGCAATTGTCGGAGGTGTTCTGCCTCGCCCTTGTAGACAATCCGGACAGCGTATCAAGATATACAATATGCGCGGAAACGTTCGGCAGCACATGAGAAGTACGGATGAAGGAAACGGCTTCCTCAATGGTCATGCCCTTCATGTTGATATAGCGTGCCCAAACGTCACAGATGCGCTGCTCGCCCTCCAGATAGTTTTCAGTGACGTGTTCCAAGACGATGGCGGTGTTTTCAAAATGCTCTGTCTGCCTCTGGGTTGTATTCCTGCTTTCAGAAGCGGAATAAAAAACCACAAAGGTTAACATGGCAACCATAATGAGCACATTGACAACTATAACCCAGATTTTTTTCATAATGCCTGCTGCTCTCCCGTAGTTCTGTTCCCGCATATGTCAGTCATTTTCAGAAAAACCAATATTCCTCTTAAGTATATCTAGTATATCTCAAAAATCATTCCTTTCATAGTCCTATCATATCAAAAACAGGTTTATATGACCATACAGGCGGAAAACCAGCCCCGGGCGTGATTGCCGACCGCCGGCGGTGAGGCCGCCGGTCATTGATTATTTATCCCGCCTGCGATAAAATAAAACATAAGAAAAAGAAAAACACATCGGTGCGGACAGGATTCCGGGATGTCAGAAAGGTTCGGGTACTGAAATATGATGAAACGATTGGCCTGCATGGTTGTGAGCGTGCTTCTGGCCGCTGCGCCGTTTCTCGCTCCGGCGGGATCCGCAGAGCAGGGGAAGCTGCCGGTCACCTCACTGGACTTGCTTGCGCAGCCCGGAATCAGCATTGCCGTAGGCCTCAATACGCCCGCGGAAGCCAGCCTGAAGCAGGATTATCCGCAGGCAACGCTGATTCCCTACAGCGATATATTCCTGGCGTACCTGGACGTGGCGAACGGCCGTGTGGACGCCTGCGTCAATGCCCGGCGCGAAATGGAGTTTGCCATTGAGCATGGGTTTGACGGGGTCCGCCTGCTGGAAGATAATTACGCCACAAACAGAATTGCCGTGGGCATTTCCCCCGTTTCGCCGATTTCCGGGCTGAAGGACAGACTGAACGCTTTTATCGCGGAACTCCGGGCGGACGGCACGCTGGACGACATGTACGAACGCTGGGTGACCCGCGGTGAGGAGACCATGCCGGAGATTCCGGAAGCGGAAAACCCGGCGTTTACCCTGCGCGTGGGCACGACGGGCACAGTGATGCCCTATTCCTATTACATCGGAACGGAACTGGCAGGCTACGATATCGAGCTGGCCCGCCGTTTCGCCGCCCGGATCGGGGCAAAGCTGGAGCTCAAGGTTTATGACTTCGGCGGAATCATACCCGCCGCCGAGGGCGGCAGCATCGACTGTATTATGTCCAACCTGTTTTACACAGAGGAAAAGGAGGAATCCATCCCGTTTTCCGACGTGCTGTTTACCGTTGAGATCACCGCCATGGTGCGCGACGGGGGACAGCCGGTTTCCGCGGCGGCGAACGGGCAGCTTGCGCGGCTTGACGGAAAGCGCATCGGCGCCGCGACCGGCACGACGTTCGACGCCATTGTACGGAAGGCGCTGCCTGCGGCGGAGATTGTCTATATCAATACCGCGGCCGACCTGATTGCCGCCCTGGAGGCGGGCAAAATCGACGGGTTTGCCGTGGACGAACCGGCGGCGCGGCAGTTCTGCAGGGAAAACCCGCGGCTGGCCGTGCCGGATGAATACATGGACACCTTTGAGTTCGGCTTTGTGCTGCCCAAAACAACCGAAGGGGAAGCGCTGCTGGAGGAACTGGACGCATGGCTCGCCTCCCTGAAGGCGGATGGCGGGCTGGAACAGATTATCGAAAAGTGGACAAACGGTCCGGAGGAAGAGAAGACGCTGCCGGACTACGACGCGTTTCCGGCGCCGAAGGGCGTCCTGACCCTGGCCACGGAGGGCGACTATGTGCCCATGACCTATTACCGCGGCAACAGGATCGTCGGCGCGGAGATTGACCTGGCCGCCCGGTTCTGCGAGGCCTGCGGATACGGACTTGAAATCAAGGTGATGAACTTTGACGGGATCCTGCCTGCCGTCCAGTCCGGCAAGGCGGACCTTGCCGCCGCGGGGATCACCATTACCGACGAACGCCGTGAGAGCGTGAATTTCTCCGCGCCTTATTATTCCGGCGGAACGGTGATGGTGGTGCTGAAGGACAGCCTGGCGCAGACCGCGGATTCCGGCCCGGAGAAAAACAGCCGGGGCTTCCCGGACAGTATTGTTTCCAGCTTCAACAAGACTTTTGTCCGTGAAGGCCGCTGGCGGCTGTTTGTGGACGGGATACTGACAACGCTGCTGATCACGGTGCTGACAATCCTGCTCGGTACGCTGCTCGGCTTCACTGTATTTATGCTCTGCCGCAACGGAAACCCCGCGGCCAACCTCATCACCCGGTTCTGCATGTGGCTGATCCAGGGGATGCCCATGGTCGTGCTGCTGATGATTTTCTATTACGTGATCTTCGGCTCCGTGTCCATAAGCGGTATTGCCGTGGCGGTTATGGGATTCACGCTGACATTCGGGTCATCGGTGTTCGGACTGCTGAAAATGGGCGTGGGCGCACTGGACAAGGGCCAGTATGAAGCGGCTTACGCGCTGGGATATTCCAACCTCAGGACATTTTTCAGGATTATCCTGCCCCAGGCGCTGCCGCATGTGTTGCCCGCCTACAAGGGTGAAATCGTGGGGCTTATCAAAGCCACGGCGATCGTAGGCTACATTGCCGTACAGGACCTGACCAAGATGGGCGATATTGTACGAAGCCGCACCTATGAGGCGTTCTTCCCGCTGATCGCCGTTACCATCATCTACTTTGTACTGGAGGGCCTGATCGGGTTCTTCGTGAGCCGGATCAGCGTCAGTTTCGATCCCAGGCGCCGCAAACCGGCCGATATCCTGAAGGGGGACGAACCGCCGACGACTGCCAGCGGCAGGAGTTTCGTCGGCGGTGAGATCAACCGAAAGGAAGCGGAGACGGTTGTAACGGCTCCGCAACCGTTGAGGGTGCAGGACAGACAGATGATCAGAATTGAGCATCTGAAAAAGGAATACCCGAACGTCACCCCGCTGCAGGATGTTTCCGTTGAAATCCGCGACGGCGACGTGATCTCCGTTATCGGCCCTTCCGGCACGGGAAAGAGCACGCTGCTGCGCTGCATTAACCTGCTGGAAAAACCCACTTCGGGCCGGATCTGGGTGGACGGCCTGGAAATTACCGATCCCGGGTGTGACATCAACAAGGTCCGCCGGAAGATGGGCATGGTATTCCAGAATTTCAACCTGTTCGGCCACCGGACGGTGATTGAGAACATCATGATGGCCCCGATGGATCTTCTCGGCAGGTCAAAACAGGAGGCTTACGATACGGGCATGCGGCTGCTGCGGATGGTCGGCCTCGCGGAAAAAGCGCTGAATTATCCTGATGAGCTTTCGGGCGGGCAGAAACAGCGGATCGCCATCGCGCGGACGCTGGCCATGGACCCGGACGTAATCCTGCTGGACGAGCCTACCAGCGCCCTGGATCCCACGATGGTGGGCGAGGTGCAGGCTGTGATCCGGGACCTGGCAAAGAGTGGAAAGACGATGATGATCGTTACCCACGAGATGAACTTCGCCAGGGCCATATCCAACCGTGTGTTCTATATGGATGAGGGCGGGATTTACGAAGACGGATCGCCGGAACAGGTTTTTGACCATCCGCTGAGGGAGAATACCCGGCGCTTTGTGCGCAGGCTTAAGGTACTGGAGCTGGACATTGAAAGCCGCGATTACGATTTCCTGGGCATGGCGGGCAGGATTGAGGACTGGTGCGCCAGGAACCAGGTTGCCCCGAAGCAAGCAAACCGTGTGCAGCTGGTCTTTGAGGAAACGATGCAGCTGCTGGTGCCCGCGCTGGAGAATCCGCGTGTACAGGCAGTATGCGAATACTCGGCGCAGACAGAAAACGCGGAATGGACGCTTCTCTATGCCGGGCCGCGCTATGACATGGCCTCCGCGGGCGACGGCCTTGCGCTTACCGTGCTGAAAGGGATGACACAGAGCATGGAATACACCTGGAACGAAGGCACGGAACTGCCTAACCGGCTGAAGCTTGTACTCAGGTGACGGCCTGCGCGCCGGATAACTGCCGGTCCATTCGGACCGGCGGTCTTATCCTGAAAACGAACAGCCGGCAGAGTATAATCTGACATGGATATCAAGGGACCGGCGCAACAAAAAACATCATAAATGAGGGATGGGGAAATGACAGCTATGGGGAACGTTAAACGTATACTTCGGTTTGCCTGCGCGGCCGTGCTGATTATCGCGGCCTTTTGCGCCGCGGCTGCGGCGGCGGAGTCACAGACGGGAAATGACGCTGACTTCATGGCGCTGCTGAATCAGTACCGCCAGGAAGGAAAGGCTGAGTTTGAGATAAGCCTGACGAAGGATTACTTTGATGAGATCCGGGCGGACAGTTACGCGAAATATACAGTACTGAAGCTCAGGTGCGGCATGGCGGAAGAGAAGCTGCGCTACACCTTCAGCGGCGATCTGTTATTCTCGGAGGTAAAGTGGCGGGAGCCGCATGTGGCGGAGTGTGAGAACGACGCCGATGTGGCGGAAGCGATCCGCGGCTTTCTGGACAGTGAAACCGGCGAGTTCCAGCTTGTCTGCGGCAAAGAACTGTCGGAGGCGCTGCAGAAGAATAACCACATATTTGTGTATATGGGCTGGAACGGGATTGAGGACTTTGGCCTGAAATACAACTTCAGCTATCCGAGGGTGTATTATTTTGAGAATATCCGGAAATCATCCATCCCGTGGGCCCTTGCCGAGGATCCGGACTCGTTCCGGAACGCGGTGGACTATATGTGGCGGGAGAACGCCGGGCATTTCTTCATTATGCTGGATCCGGATTTCTACCATTCCCTGCAGGGAGACAGAGAAACGCTTCAGATCCTGGAGGCTTCCACCCAGATGGAGGACTGGAAAAGCAAATACAACAATTATTACTGCCGGTATGAATTTACAGACGTGACATACTCTCCGGAACCCAGGCTTCTGTGCAATACGGAGGAGGATATTCAGGACTCGGTGCGCCGGATGGGCGCCTCAGGGATAACCTCATTCCGCCTTGTCATGTCACGGGAACTGTATGACGCAGTGAGGGGGAATTCGTTCAAGAGGCTTCAGGAGCTTACATCCGACGCGGGCATGAGCAGCGGCGACATGAAGTATTCCTTCATGGGCACAGTGGTTGTTTACAGCGACGCTGTGATCCATTCCGATGTGGTCAGGCTGACATCGCCGGAGGAAGCCATGGCGTACACCACGGATTGTGTTGCCAAAGGAGAGAAAGAGATCAGCCTGTTCTGCAGTGAAGAGCTCTACAAACTCCTGATCGCGAATATATCACCGTTCTCGTTCTCCAATGACAGTATGGCTCCTCTTTTCGATGTGACGGCGTATTCCGGCATCTTCGATTTCACGTTCAGCTATTCCTCAGCCACCCATGTTATTACCCTGCATGTGGAAAACCTGTATCCGGGAACAAACATACTCAGGGCAGTGAACAGCGGGGACGAAAGCGCCCTTACAGACAGGGAACGCGAGACGCTGAAGCAGGCGCAGAGCGTGGCGGACAGCTGCCGTAAAGACACGCCCCTGGAGACCGCCCGGGCAGTTCATGACTGGCTGTGCGAAAAAAACACCTATGTTGACGATGACGGAACAGATGAGGACGACACCGCAATCGGAGCTATTCTGAACGGCGAGGCGAACTGCGACGGCTACGCGGACGCGTTCTGCCTGCTGGGCAGGCTGGCGGGGCTGAACGTGAGATACCAGCACGGGGACAGCTACAACATCGGACTCACAATCGATTTCCTCAACTCGGTGACCCATATGTGGAACCTTGTGGAGATAGACGGAAGCTGGCGCCTGGTGGATGTGACCTGGGACGACAGTGAGGAAGGGATCCAGTATACCTGGTTCAACCTGGGAGAGGACAGGGCAAAGCGCATGCATATCTGGAACGCTGAAACCAGCGTGGCGCTTCTTGCGCAGACGGATCTCAGCGTACGGCCGGAGAATGAGTACCTGGTATCAACCGCAGAGGAAACGGAAGCGGCTGTAAGGGACGCCGTGAACCGCGGGTTCACAGATTTCGAACTGATCTATGCCGATGAGGCGGGTGAAGATCATCACGGAGCATTGAATATACTCAGCCATGAGCTCCCGTCGTCCTACCGTTACTCATGGAACGAGCGGATGCTGACACTGAGCGTTTACCGCTGAAAGGTTCCTGCCGGTTCCTGCCCCGAAGGGGGCGGCTGTGAGGCGGGAAAAAGAGGTAATGCTTTCATTCAATACCGATTCAAAGACACAATCCAATAAACCTGCATTTTCTTCCCGGCGTTCAGCAAAGCCTGACCGCCGGGAATATGATTATCCGTATCCGGAGCAGGCAATCCGGGACCGGCCGGAGAACCGGACCGTAAAAAAGCTAAATATCAATACACCTTTTTTTGCTGCCGTACCCGTATAATAAGTGAAGATCTTCAGGAAGAGGTGCCAAATGGAAAGAACAGAATTCGAGCAATTGTATATTGCCCTTTACCCCGGCCTGTACCGGCTTGCCCAGAGCATCCTGCACAATGAAGCGGATGCCCAGGACGCCGTGCAGCAGTCGGCGGTTAAGGCCTGGTCCGCCGCGGACAGAATCAGGACGGACAGCGGGAAAGCGTATATCACCCGGATTGTGATCAACGAATGCCGGAACATCCAGCGTCATCGCCGGAGGATTCTGCCAACGGACAGGCAGGGAGGGGACACAGATCCGCCGCTGCCCGATTCCGAGCTGAAGGCCGTTGTGGAGTCCCTGACCGAAACGCTCCGGCTGCCGCTGCTGCTCCGCTATATGGAAGGATACAGCGAAAAAGAGACAGCCGCGATCCTCAGAATTCCCCAAAACACGCTGAAAGCCCGGCTCAGGCGGGCAAAGGCAAAACTGAGGGACGAATGGATGGAAACAGAGGAGGAATTGGGATGAAAACAGTAACGCAGAAAGATCTTCAGAATCTTTATCATTCCCCGGATTATGACCGGACAGAAGAAATGCGCCGGACACTCGCGAAGCTTCCGGACAGGAAAGCGCCGGAAACCAGGCCTGTGGTCCTGAAACGCCGGGTCACATTCATCCTGGCGGCAGCCCTGATTCTCATGGGAATCGCCGCGGCAGCGGTGGGCCTTTACACCGGCACGCTGGTTTCCTGGGGAGCGAAACAATCAGAAACAGAGGTTCCGGCCATCGGTATGACCGGGGAACAGATCGCCCCGCTGAAAGAGGTACTGGACTCCTATCCGGATGAATCGTTTGTCGTCATGATTCCGAAGGAAGGTACGGATTCCTATTACAAGGGGATTACAAGAGACGTTTCCTCCCCGGAAGAGCTGTACCGGGTCCTGGACGAGGCCGGATACCGGCATCCGGAGCAGCTGATTCCGGCCGGCTGGACGTTCAGCTCGGCAGTACTGGGTTACGGGTGCGTTCCTGACGGGAAATACGAACAGGTCAGCGAGACTGAAACCGCCGACGGCCGGTTTACGGTGAGAGAGTATAAACTCGACGAGCAGTACCGGATCCCGGATTCCTACGCGCTTTATCTGAAAAACGGACCGAAGGAAGGCGTGATCAGTTCTGTGCGCGAAGCGAAGGAGTATATTACCGTATTCTCCGTCGCGTATCCCGCGGACGGCAAGGTTCAGTCGAAGGCGATCTCCGTTCCCGGAATGGAAGACGCTTTATTCACCGAATACGACGGCAGCACCGAACTGATGATGTACCGCCCGCTGGAGACGCCGGTATATGTCAACCAGGACTGGTCCGGCACCGTTACGGACGGCAGCGATATTGAAAAAGCCGACTATGAGATGATCCATTGCAGCAACCTGGAACCGGAGGAGGTTATCCCGATCTTCACCGAAGTCCGGTAATCCGCGCCCTGAAAGCCGGCCGCAGCTGCGAACCCGGCTGAGTGAGCGAAGCGCAGCGAGACGGGGTTCGACTCCCCTATGCTCCACCATACACGAGAAATCCGAACCTGAAGCCGGTCGGCAAGGGGTTCGGATTTCTTGTATTTGATCTGAAGGAGTATTGCTGCGGGATGACATAGCCTGAAATAGCGCGGTTCTGCCATTTCCGAGCCACCCTACCGAACGGACAGCCTTGATCCGCAATCTGAGATTTGTTATAAAAACCCGGAAGAACGAAAACTGACAACAACGGCCACGAACAGGAGGAAAATCGCATGGATAACATCATTTTCGCCAAATACGATATGGATTCCGGCTTTGTACAGGCCTGGACAGAAGACTGTAATCTCATCCTGATTGACTGTGATGCGGTTGAAAAGCCTTTGCGGACAATATGTATCAGAGATCTCAATTGGATTATCTCATCTAGAATAGCAGATTTTGCCCACAGTAAAAAGTGTTCTATCTTTCTCTTCCGGCAGATGCTGGCATCCGCCCGCCGGCACGGCGTTCGGACAATCGAAAGGGGACTCCATGAAAGACAGGTCATTTTTCTCCGCAAAGGTGAAAAACATTCTGCTTTATGGCGGGATCAGCAAAGAAGAATACGACCGGGTGAAACAGCCGGTCGTTCAAGCCAATCATAAAGCCCTGATCTACTGGTCTGTCCTCGTCAGTTTCTTCTGGATCTATTGTCTTGTGATGTCCATAAACGCAAAAGACTATGCCATGTGCCGCCCAGCCTATATCGTCGCGCTCTGCTGCTGCATTTTCTCCTACCTGGCATCCCGCTTTGTGGTGACACGGTTTCCGGATACGCTCAAGCTGTTCAAATTCATCTTCCGGCTGTCCCTTCTCGGAGGCGGAATCGGAATTGCGGTCTGCCAGTGGAACCTGCGCTCCCTCACGCTGTTCGCCGTCGCCATTATTTCTCCTTCGATCTTTATTGACAGCACGTTCTCGTCCCTGGCCGTCCATTTCTGCGCCCTGGTTCTTTATATTGTTCTGGGAAGAAATACAATATCCCCGGATATTTATTCATGGGGACTGGGCAATTATATCCTGTTCTCCGTTTTCGGGTTCCTGATCGGAAACGCGATCAACAGGGAACGTTTTGAGCGTTATGTTTTTGCGGAGTCGGCGAAAGAACTGGCCGACATACAGAGGCGTTACGCCTATTACGATCAGATGACGGGACTGAAAAACAGGCGTGCATACGAAGAGAAACTGTCTTGGCTCGCGAAGAATGCCCCGGCCGAATTCTGCATCGTCTCGGCGGATCTGAATGGATTGAAAAAGGCGAACGATACCATCAGCCACCAGGCCGGCGACGAGCTTATCACCGGCGCCGCGGAATGCCTGTCTGCCGCTTTTGAAGGAATCGACACGATTTACCGCACCGGTGGCGACGAATTCTGCGTTTTCATGGACGGTCCGATCGCGAAGGCACAGCTTTGCATTGCACGTCTGGAAGACCTGATGTCGCAATGGAAAGGCCAGTATAACAACAGCCTTTCCATTTCCACCGGGGTCGCGTCGAACGAAAACCACGACAGTATCGAATCGATCATTGCCGAAGCGGATAAGAATATGTATGAATACAAGCGGAACTATTATATCAACCACGGAATCGACAGGAGAAGGCGCTGACCCGGCCTGAACGAAACTGCTGAGGAATGAAGACGCCCGGCGGAAACGCCGCGGCGTTATTTATTTACATGTGTCTAAATGATTCAGGCCGAGGATCCTCCGGACGCGGGATTCAACCGCCGGAAACATGCCATGGTGTTTTAGAACATTTAGCTTCCGTTTATTTACTTTTTTGAATAACAGTGGTGATATATAATTGAATACGAAGGTTCATCATGGCAGCAAAAGCTTTACAAACGATCGGATTCAGTATAAAATAACTATGAAATGATGAACTGAATAAGCGCTGAAGGACGAGTGAATGAAGGTGCACTTGGACGGCTTTGAGTATATCGAAGATCTTCGCAGGCAGAACGGGAAACAGATGCAGCATTTCAGAACTTTCTCCCGTTATCTGGAAGTCAAAGCAAGGGAAAAGGGTATCCCGCTCTCCGGTCAGTTTGAGCTGACGCCGCTGTGCAACTTCAGTTGCAAAATGTGCTATGTCCATCTGGACGCCGACCAGCTGTCGGGCCGGAAAGTCCTCTCGACAGATACCTGGAAAGGACTGATGCGCCAGGCATGGGAAGCGGGGATGCTGTATGCATCCCTGACCGGAGGAGAATGCCTGACCTATCCTGGATTTGACGAGCTGTTCCTGTATCTGCAGAGCCTGGGCTGCACCGTTTCCGTGATGACCAACGGATACTTGCTGGATGACCGCAGGATCGCGTTCTTCCGGCAGCATAAGCCCGCGGCAATTCAGATCACGCTGTACGGATGGAACAATGACGTCTATGAACGGGTGACCGGGCAGCCTGCTTTTGATACTGTGACCGGGAACATCCGCAAAGCTATGGACGCCGGCCTCAACATTGATCTGACGGTGACGCCGAACCGATATCTTGGCGAGGACGTGTTGGAAACCGTGCGTCTCGGAAAGAGCCTGGATAAAGGCCTCGTCGTCAATACCAACCTCTTTGCACCCCGGGAGGAAACAGGGAGATCCCGGCAGGAGGACAGCATAGATGCGGACCAATACATCCGTATTTACAGGCTTATGAACGAGCTGGCTGGCCGGGAAACAAAGGAAATCGATCCTGACAGGCTCCCTCCGGTCGGCGGTCCTTCCCATGAGTGTACGCAGTACGGCCTTCGGTGTGGAGGCGGACGTTCAGCGTTTGTCATGGACTGGAAGGGAACGATGACGCCCTGCAACCGACTGAACGTCATCCATGCGGATCCCATCAGGGAAGGATTTAAGGAGGCGTGGGCCAGGATCAACCGTGAGGCGGAAAACTGGCCCCGGGTTCCGGAGTGCGAGGGCTGCGCTTACCGAAGCGTTTGCAGCATCTGCACGGCGTCAATGCTCCGATACGCCGAACCCGGCAGGCAGCCGACTGAACTGTGTGAAACAGTCCGGTACTATACCCGGCATGGGGTAATGAAAATACCGGAATGCGAATGAGCATAGGTGCGGGTTGACATATCCTTCATATGGCAGCGTATAAAGCACTTATATAGACGAAAGGAGAAGAAAATGAAAAAGGAGTATGTAACACCGAAAGCGGAACTGTTGGATTTCGACTACACGGAAACAGTGGTTGCTTCCGGGTCGGGCCTGACCGACCAGGCATCAACCAACTGGTGGAAGTGCGAAACAAGGTATGTGGATGTAATGAACGCGGACCGCACAGTATGCGGGTATGTTTCCGACGACTGATTGGCGGAAGTGCGAAACAGGGATTGCAGATCTAAAGAACACTGAAGGCACAGCAGTATGAGACATACGAAAGCATTCCGGGCTGCGCTGATTGCGGCGGCAGTAATGTTTTGCTGTGCCGGCGCGCAGGCGGCGGGCAATACAACGAAGCGGCTGATGCCCCTGGTCTCTGTCAGGACCGTCGACCGGAGGGAAGGGACGCGCTTCGCGGCGGAACCGGTGAAGGGCAATGTTTCCGCGGAAATTGCCACATGGACGGAAGGATATGAGATTCCTCCCGAGCCCTATTATGTCGACTGTATTGTTTCCTATACCGGAACAGACGGGAAAGTGACTGTCAACAAAAATCCGGCGCAGGTCAAAGTCCGGGGCAACTGGACGACCAGCTATGAGAAAAAGCCGCTGCGGATCAAATTCACGGAAAAGCAGTCCCTTGGCGGGCTCAATGAAGGACAGGCATTCAAAAACTGGATTCTGCTGGCGGAATACAAAGACCTTTCCATGCTGCGGAACAAGACGGCTTTTGAACTGGGGCGCAAAATCCTGGGGGAAAGCCTTTACTGCTCTGACTGTGAGCTGGTCGAGGTGGAGATCAATGGCCAATACTGGGGAGTATATCTCCTGGCGGAACGGCAGGAGGCAGCCCGTGGACGCGTGAACGTACCGGAGCCCCAAAAGGAAGAGACCGGGCCGGACGTGGGTTACCTGCTGGAATTTGACGCGTATTACAGACTGGAAGACAGCCTTCACAGATTCACCATTGATTACAACAATTACGCGCCGCTGATTCCGTTTGACGGCACCGGAAAAGCGAAACCCTTTACGCCGCTGTGCACGAATCCCGGACATGAAAAAGATGTTGTGGGATTCACGATCAAGAGCAATATCCGCTCTGAAAAACAGCGCGACACGATCCGGGACTTTGTTGCCAACGCATACGTCATCATGTATTCCGCCGCTTACGACGGGAAAGCCCTGGAAATGACCGCTGATTATTCAGATACCGTACCGTCGTCAAGGACGCCCCGGGAAGCCGTTGAGGCTGTCGTCGACGTTCAGTCCCTTGCGGACATGTATATCCTGAGCGAGATCACATGCGACCCGGACATTTACTATTCCAGCTTTTACATGAGCGCTGATCTGAGCGGGGACGGAGATAAAAAACTGCGGTTTGAAGCGCCCTGGGATTTCGATTCAGCCATGGGGAACCGCTATGTCATTGAGAACGCGCGGGGATTCCATGCTGCCAACGTGGTGGACGACGTTAACCATGAGTACAAGGCGATCAACCCGTGGCTGACAGTGCTGATGCGGCAGGAATGGTTCACGGAAATGATCGCCCGGAAATGGACGGATCTTTACGACAGAGGAGTGTTCGGCGAGGCGGTTGAGCAGATCCGTTCCGACAGCAGGAAGTATAAAGCGGCATTCACGAGAAATTATCAGCGCTGGAGCAACATGAGAGACAAGTCTCCGCTCGATTACGAACTGAACAGGGAAGCCTTTGCCTGCAAGTCGGAGGCGGAATCCGCGGAGCAGTTTGCGCACTGGCTTGAAAGAAGGATCGATTTCCTGAACGGCGTATGGCATAAATAGACGTTCGCCAGCAAATAAAAATATCTGAAAGAAATCAAAAAGGGCACCCTTACGGGTGCTCTTTTTTCATACGGATCACGTTTTTATGTGGCAGGAGAAAGCAGGCTGTCAAACAGTTCGGTTAACTCCTGTGTTGAAGAAGCGGCGCCGCTCTCCGCGAACACAATACACATATTTTTATCTATGACCAGGGTCGTGGGGATGCCTTCAGCGCCCATGCCGTCCAGCAGCTTGAACGTATCCCGGCCGGCGGGGAATTTCAGGCCGTTTTCCTCAATACACTGCCTGAGCGCATTGTCATCTGACTGCTCATCCCATACGTTAAGCGCGATGACGTCCACCCGGTCGGAATACTGCTCCCATGCTTCTTCCACAAAGGGGAATTCATAAATGCACCAGTGGCACCAGGTTGCCCAGAAATTGATCACCACCAGGTCGTGGGTTTTCAGGGATTCCGAAAGGGTAAATGATTCGCCGCTCAGAGTATTCACTGTAAAATCCGGGATGGTTTTGCCAACGAAGTCCTGGGGTTTCGCCTGCGCACAGGGAACAGCGAGCGTCAGTGCCAGCAGAAGCGCTAGGGACAGAACAAGAATCTTTTTCATATAACTGATCTCCTTTTCCGATAATGATGGTGACCGCCCTTGAGGCAGGCCCCGGATATATAAGGAACCGGCGGCACAAATCCTTCCGTAAAAAAATACCATGAGACAGGAGAAAAAGCAACAGCGTCTGCCGCGGCAGGGAGAGGAGCTTTCCGGCTGCATAAAATGCTTTTTCATAAATAAAGGAAAAAAAGGAATCAATGAAGAAATAAACTTATTTAGTATTTTATGCGGTTTTTGCCGCTTTAAGGAGGATGGATCCATGGCCCTGACCCCGAACGATGTCGCCGCGATGCTGGATCATTCGACCCTTCAGCCCTGGCTGACGGAAGACGATATACGGCGCGGCTGCGAAGTCGCCCTGAAATACCGGACGGCGAGCGTCTGCGCCCGCCCCTGTGACGTGCCGATCCTGGCCGAGATGCTCAAGGGAAGTCCCGTGAAGGTCTGCACAGTGATCGGTTTCCCTCACGGCGCGCACCAGACCGCCGTGAAGGTGGCCGAGGCAAAGCAGGCGCTGGCCGAAGGCTGCGAGGAGCTGGACATGGTGATCAACATCGGCAAGCTCAAGCACGGCGACGCCGATTATGTGGAAAACGAGATCCGGCAGCTGGCGGAGACCGCGCACGCGGCCGGCGCCATCCTGAAGGTGATCCTTGAAACCTGCTACCTGACGGAAGAGGAAAAGATCCTGGCCTGCAAGCTGAGCGAGAAGGCCGGGGCGGACTTCGTCAAGACCAGCACGGGCTACGGTTCCGCGGGATGCACGATCGAGGACCTGAAGCTGATGCGGGCGAACGTCTCGGATAAGATCCGAATTAAGGGCTCCGGCGGCATCCGGGACCTTGATACGGTTCTGTCCGCGCGGGCCGTCGGAGCAAGCCGCTGCGGGGTGAGCGCCACGGAGAAGATTATGGCGGAAGCCGAAAAGCGGTACGCGGAAGGGAATTTGCATGAGATCAGCGATCTCAAGCAAATGAACGGTGGATATTAAATTGGGGGCTTTCCTTTTATCAACGTTTTCCCGACCTTCATCTGCCACCGGCAGCGGTCGTGAAAACGCCCCGAGCCCCTTCGGATAAAAAAGACAAACTAAGTTAAGAGGTTAACAGTTATGTATAACAAAGTTGCGACAGATATGAATTTTGTTTCCCGGGAAAAGGCGATCGCGGAACTGTGGAAGAAGAAAGACATCGTCCGCAAGAGCTATCACCACCGGGACGGCGCGGAGCGCTTCACCTTCTTTGACGGACCGCCTACGGCCAACGGCAAGCCGCATATCGGCCATGTGGAAACCCGGGCGATCAAGGACCTGATCCCGCGCTACCAGACCATGAAGGGAAAGAGCGTGCTGCGCAAGGCCGGCTGGGACACCCACGGCCTGCCTGTGGAGCTGGAGGTTGAAAAGGCGCTGGGCCTGGACGGCAAGCCCCAGATCGAGCAGTACGGCATCGAGCCGTTTATCGGCGAGTGCAAAAAGAGCGTGTGGAAATACCTGCACGAGTGGGAGAAGATGTCCGACCAGGTCGCTTTCTGGGTGGACATGGAGCATCCCTACGTTACCTATGAAAACTACTATATCGAATCCGAGTGGTGGAGCCTGAAGCAGATCTTTGAAAAGGGCCTGCTGTATGAAGGCCACAAGATCGTGCCCTACTGCCCCCGCTGCGGAACCGCCCTGTCCAGCCATGAAGTGGCCCAGGGCTACAAGAACGTGAAGGAAACGTCCGCGTTCGTCCGCTTTGCCGTGAAGGGCGAGGAGAACACCTACCTGCTGGCCTGGACGACCACGCCCTGGACGCTGCCGAGCAACCTGGCGCTGTGCGTGAACCCGCGGGATACCTACTGCCGCTTCACCGCGCCGGACGGAAAGAAATACATCATGGCAAAAGCCCTGACCGAGACCGTATTCAGCGGACAGGAACTGGCTTTTGAGGCGGAGTTCCCCGGAACGGACCTGAAGGGCATGGAATATGAGCCCCTTTACCGCTTTGTGGAACCGGACAAAAAGGCGTGGTTTGTGGTCTGCGACGACTATGTCACGATGGAAGACGGCACCGGCATCGTGCACCAGGCGCCCGCTTTCGGTGAGGACGACAACCGGGTCTGCCGGGAGAACGGCCTGCCCTTTGTGAACCTGGTGGACACCCAGGGCAAATTCGTTCCGGAGACGGCCTGGGCCGGCATGTTCGTGAAGGACGCGGATCCCCTGATCCTGCAGGACCTGAAGGACCGCGGCCTGCTGTTCGCGGCCGTTCCATTTGCGCACGACTATCCCTTCTGCTGGCGCTGCGACACGCCGCTGCTGTATTACGCGCGGCCGACCTGGTTTATCAAAATGACGGCGCTGCGGGACAACCTGGTGCGCAACAACCGGACTGTGAACTGGCTGCCGGACAACATCAAGGACGGCCGGATGGGCAACTTCCTGGAGAACGTGATCGACTGGGGCCTGAGCCGCGAACGCTACTGGGGCACGCCCCTGCCGGTATGGCGGTGTGAAGAGGGCCACCTGCACGTGATCGGCTCCATCGCCGAACTGCGGGAGATGGCGATCAGCGATCCCGGCCCGGACATCGAGCTGCACCGCCCCTTCATCGACGCGGTGACGATCCGCTGCCCCGAGTGCGGCAAGGAAATGCACCGGGTGAAGGAGGTTATCGACTGCTGGTACGACTCCGGCAGCATGCCCTTCGCGCAGTGGCACTATCCCTTTGAAAACAAGGAGATGTTTGAGAACAATTTCCCCGCGGACTTTATCTCCGAAGCCATCGACCAGACCCGCGGCTGGTTCTATACGCTGGAAGCGATCTCCACGCTGCTGTTTGACAGGGCGCCCTTCAAAAACTGCATCGTGATGGGCCACACCCAGGACGCCGAAGGCCGCAAGATGTCCAAGCACCTGGGCAACGTGGTGAATCCCTTTGAAGTGCTGGACAAATTCGGCGCGGACGCGGTGCGCTGGTATTACTACACAACTTCCGCGCCGTGGCTGCCCAAGCGCTTCAGCGAGGAAGCCGTGCAGGAAGGCCAGCGGAAGTTCATGGCGACGCTGCAGAACACCTACGCCTTCTTCGCGATGTATGCCCAGATCGACGGGTTCGACCCGCTGGCGCATCCGCTGGAAAAGACGGAACTGACCCTGATGGACCGCTGGATCCTGTCGAAGCTCAATACGCTGATCGACCAGGTGGACGACGACCTGGCAAATTACCGGATCACCGAAAGCGCCAACAAGCTGGCCGCCTTTGTGGACGAGCTGAGCAACTGGTATGTGCGCCGGGGCCGCGAGCGGTTCTGGGGCAAGGGCATGGGCGGAGACAAGGAAGCCGCCTTCGCCACGCTGTATCATGTGCTGGTGACGCTGAGCAAGCTGTGCGCGCCGTTTATCCCCTTCCTGGCGGAGGAGATCTGGCAGAACCTGGTGGTGAACAACGTGCCCGGCGCGCCGGAAAGCGTACACCTGAGCGATTTCCCGGTGAGCGACAGGTCCGCCGTGGACAAGGATATCGAAGAGCAGATGGACGCGCTGGTGGAAGCCATCCAGCTGGGCCGCGCCTGCCGCAATACCGCGAACCTGAAGGTGCGCCAGCCCGTGCAGAAGCTGTACGTCAAGGGCGCGAAGTTTGAAAAGGCCTACCAGGAGCTGTGCGAGGACGAACTGAACGTGAAGGAGGTCATCTTCACGGAGGACGCCCGGGCCTTCACCACCTACCAGCTTAAGCCGCAGATGCGGACGCTGGGGCCGAAGTACGGCAAGCTGCTCGGGAAGATCGGCCAGCACCTGGCGCAGATGGACGGCAACGACGTGGTGGACGCCTTCAACAGGGGCGAGGAAGTCTCCTTCATGATCGACGATACCGAAGTGAAGCTGGCGAAGGACGACGTGCTGACCGAGCCCATGAACAAGCCCGGATTCATCGCGGCGGAAGACCGCGGCGTGACCGTGGTGCTGGATACGAACCTGAGCGAAGAGCTGATCCGCGAAGGCTATGCCCGCGAGGTGATCTCGAAGGTGCAGACCATGCGCAAGGACGCCGGCTTTGAGGTGACGGACCGCATCAGCCTGTACTACGAGGGCGACGACGAACTGGCCGCCGCGCTGGACGCGTTCAGCGGCATGATCGGCCGGACCACGCTGGCCACCTCCATCGCGCGCGGAAACGCGCCGGAGGGCTTCGTCAGCCAGCAGTGGGATATCAACGGCAAGAAAGCAGAACTGGGGATCGCGAAGGCATGAGAATCGCGATGATCGGGCAGGACGTACCCACGCTCCTGCCCGCCCTTTTAACTGACCTGCTCTTTACAGGAAAAGCGGCGGACGCCGAAGTCACCGTGGAAGAGGGGAATCCCGCGATGCGGGAGCTTCTGCAGGAGTACGGGGACCGGATCTTTGCCAAAGCAGGCAAAGGCGGCACCTTTCAGGTGCTTTCCGAAAGGGATAAGGCGCTTGAGGGCGCCGAATGCGTGATCTATGCCGGCGACCCGCAGGCTGCCAGCCGGTTCTTCCAGGACCGGAGCGCCCTGGGATCTGACGAGGAGGACGATCCCGGACTGACGGACCAGGCGCGGGTGAACGGCGGCATCGAAGGCCTGCTGCACACGCTGCGGGCCGGCGAAGCGATCCTGGACCTTTGCGACGAAATGGACAAAGCGTGCCCCGGCGCCCTGGTGGTGAACCTGGGCCAGCCGGCGGCGCGGACGACGGAAATATTCGAAGCGCGCGGATACCGGACGTACGGCCTCGGCCGGACGCCGATGCGCGGCGCGAACGGCGTGGACACCTACGCGAAGCGGCTGCAGATCCGCCCGGAGAACGTACAGGCGGTGACTGCCGGCCTGCCCGGATTCGCCTTCCTGGCGGAGATGAAAGACGGAAAGACGGACCTGCTGGGCAAGCTGAAGAAAGCCGCGGAGAACGGCGAACTGGGCAGCCTGGCGAAACGCTGGCTCGGCTGGTGGGACGCGGTCCCGGTGGGGGACGTGACAGACCACGCGGAGTTCCTGCCCGCACAGGAGGGATTTATCCCGGAGGAGCGCCCCGAGTTCGGCGAGACCGTGGAGAAGCGCAAGGAACGCATCCTGTATATGAACACCGTGCGGGAGCAGGGGGCGGACAGCCGCGAAGGCGCGATGGCCCAGCTGCTGCTCCTGTCCAAAGTGCCGCCGGTGCGGCCGATGAAGCTGGCCCTGGCGCTGCTGCGCGGGGAAACGGCGGAAATCCCGGCCGTGACCCGGAAGAACGGCGGCGTCCTGCCGCAGCTGCCGAAGGAAGCGGTCGTTGAAACGGCGCTGCTGCTGAAGGACGGAAAGGACGAGACCCCGGCGGTCCGGGTGCCGGACGCGCTGGCGGATATCCTGTGCGAGGTGGACCGGACGAACCGGCTGGCCGCGAAGGCCGCCTTCGGCGACCGGGAGGCCCTGCGCGAATATGTGGAGGCGGATCCCGCCCTGGACGGGCTGGACCGGCTCTACTGCCTGGACGTGGTGAACGCATTAATCAGGATGCACGAAGATGTGCTGAAGCACTTCTTCGGGAATGAATAATGAATAATGAACAATGAACAATTATGAATGGTAAAACCAGAAACTGCAGGTAAATTATTATTCATTATTCATTGTTAATTGTTCATTATTGAAAGGAAACAGTATGTTCTTAGCTGACAGCTGGACAGATTATGAAGTCCTCGATACCGGCGACGGCGAAAAGCTGGAGCGCTGGGGCGATATTATCCTGCGCCGGCCGGACCCGCAGACGATCTGGCCGAAAGCCCAGGAAAAGCTGTGGAAGAGCGCCCAGGCGCATTACCACCGCAGCGAACGGGGCGGCGGCGAATGGGAGTTCCTGAAGAAACTGCCGGAGCGCTGGACCGTTTCCCACGGGGACCTGAAATTCTATGTGCGGCCCACGGGCTTCAAGCATACGGGCCTTTTCCCGGAACAGGCGGCGAACTGGATCTGGATGAGCGACCTGATCCGGAAGGACGGGCGCAGGGACATCAAGATCCTGAACCTGTTCGGCTATACCGGCGGGGCGACGCTGGCCTGCGCCGCCGCGGGCGCGCATGTGACCCATGTGGACGCGGCGAAGGGCATGGTGCAGTGGGCAAAGGAGAACCGGGAGCTGAGCAGGCTGCCGGAGGACCGGTTCCGCTGGATTGTGGAGGACGCGCTGCGTTTTGTGCAGCGGGAACTGCGCCGCGGCAACAGCTATGACGGCATCCTGATGGATCCGCCGAGCTACGGGCGGGGACCTTCCGGCGAAGTATGGAAACTGGAGAACGAACTGTACGGGCTGATTGACACCTGCGCGCAGGCGCTGGGGAAGGAGCCCCTGTTCTTCCTGGTCAACAGCTATACCACGGGCTTCCAGGCGAGCGTGCTGAGCAACATGCTGGAGAAGTGCGTGGTGAGCCGCTTCGGCGGCAAGGTGGACAGCGAGGAGCTGTGCCTGCCCGTGACCGCGGGCGGCGTGCTGCCCTGCGGCGCGAGCGGGAGGTGGCAGCGTGGCTGACCTGAGCGGAAACGTCCTGTATGAGGACAACCATGTGCTGGTGGCCGTGAAGCCGCCGAACATGCTTTCCCAGGCGGACAGAACCGGCGATCCGGACGTCCTGTCCCTGCTGAAGGAATATATCCGGGAAAAGTACCACAAGCCCGGCAACGTGTACCTGGGCCTGGTGCAGCGGCTGGACCGCCCGGTCGGCGGCCTGATGGTCTTTGCCCGTACAAGCAAGGCGGCCGCCCGGCTGGACGCCCAGATGCGCGAGCATGAGATGGGCCGGGAATACCTGTGCGTGGTGACCGGCGAGGTGCAGGACGAGTTTACCCTGACCGACTACCTGATCCACGACGAGATCAAAAACAGAGAGGTCGTCTGCGAGGCGGACGAGAAGGGCAGCAAGCTGGCGATCCTGCACGGCCGCTGCATTGACCGCCGGAACGGCACCGCGCTGTGCGCGATCCGGCTGGAGACCGGGCGGAAGCACCAGATCCGGGCGCAGATGTGCAACATCGGGGCGCCCCTGTGGGGCGACAACCGCTACGGCAGCGGGATTCCGGGGCAGCAGATTGCCCTGTGGGGCTACAAGCTGGCTTTCCGCCATCCGACGCTGGGAGAGGTCATGACCTTTCACTCCCTGCCGGAAGGCAACATCTGGGACACCTACGCGGACCTGCTGACGGTTCCGGAGGATACGGACGCGCCCAGGCAGCGCCCGGCGCTGGTCCTGCGCGAAGAGGTCGTGCAGAAGCTGGAAGAGTTCGACAAATACAAGCCGATTAAGCAGGATGACCTGCTTTAATGAATAATGAATAATGGACAATGAACAATTGTGAATGGTAAACCCGGAAACAGAAAATAATCATTATTCATTATTCATTGTTAATTGTTCATTCGAAAGGGGTCCCGAATTGAGTAAACCCTTCAGTTACGAACTCCTGCATGTGTGCAAGCAGTCCGGCGCGCGGCTGGGCGTGCTGCACACGCCGCACGGGGATATTCCCACGCCGATCTATATGCCCGTGGGCACCAGCGCCTGCGTCAAGGCGATGACCCCGCGGGAAATGGAAGAGATCGGCACGAAGATCCTGCTTTCCAACACCTACCACCTGCACCTGCGGCCGGGCGAGGCCCTGGTGAAGGAAGCCGGCGGCCTGCATCAGTTCATGGGCTGGCACGGACCGATCCTGACGGACAGCGGCGGGTTCCAGGTGTTTTCCCTGGCGGGCATCCGGAAGATCAAAGAGGAAGGCGTGACCTTTCAGAGCCACCTGGACGGCTCCCGGCAGTTCATCGGGCCGGAGGAGAGCATGGACATCCAGCAGGCGCTGGGATCGGACATCGCGATGGCCTTTGACGTCTGCTCGCCCTATCCCTGCGACCGGGAAACGGCGAAGAAGAACATGGAGATCACCCACCGCTGGGCGGAACGGTGCAAAAAACACCATACCCGGGAAGACCAGGCGCTGTTCGGCATCGTGCAGGGCGCGTTCTACAAGGACCTGCGGATCGAGAGCGCGAAAACCCTGACGGACATGGACTTTATCGGCTACGGTATCGGCGGGCTGAGCGTGGGAGAACCAAAGCCCATCATGTATGAGATGCTGGACGAGATAATGCCTTATATGCCGGAGGACAAACCCCGGTACCTGATGGGCGTCGGTACGCCGGACTGCTTTATTGAAGGCGTGATCCGCGGCGTGGATATGTTCGACTGCGTGCTGGCCACGCGCATTGCCCGCAACGGCAGCGTGATGACCAGCAGGGGCCGGGTGGTCGTGAAGAACGGGAAATACGCCCACGACTTTACGCCCCTGGACGACCGGTGCGACTGCTACGCCTGCAGGAACTTCACCCGGGCGTATATCCGCCACCTGTTCAACGCGAAGGAGATCACCGCGGGACGGCTCGCGTCGATCCATAACCTGCGGTTCCTCATCCACATGATGGAGGAGATCCGGGAAGCGATAGCGAATGATTCATTGCTGGATTACCGGAAAGAATTCTATGAACGTTACGATTTGACAAAGAATTTCTAATAAGGAGGATACCCCTATGAAGATCTTACCCGTCAGCGACCCGTCTTTCCAGAACTACGGCCAGGTGATGACCGGCTACGACCTGAAGGAACTGCTGGAGACCCTGGACAAAGTCACGCCCTGCCCGGACGGCGTGGACTATGTGCCGGAGCAGCCCGAACTGCAGGCGCTGGCTATTGAGAAGGACCTGCGGAACAACGCCTACGGCGGCATGCCCATCCAGATCGGCTGGTGCAACGGCCACAACACGAAGATGAACTGCCTGGAGTATCACCGGGACAGCGAGCTGAACGTCGGCGTACAGGATTTTATCCTGCTGCTGGCCAAGCGCGAAGACCTGGTGGACGGCGTCCTGGATTCCGACAAGGTGGTCGCCTACTACTGCCCCGCCGGCACGATGGTTGAAGTTTACGCCACGACCCTGCACTACGCACCCTGCAGCGCGAAGAAGGGCCAGGGCTTCAAGGTCGTCATTGTCCTGCCGAAGGGAACCAACCTGGCAAAGCCCGAGTTCACCGTGAAGAACGCCGAGGACGAGCTGATGACAGCGGCCAACAAGTGGCTGCTGGCGCATGCGGATTCCGCCGAAGCGGCCGCGGGCGCGAAGGTCTGCATCAAGGGCGTGAACCCCGATATCGCGGATCTCATCTGATCAACAGAAAGCCGAAGGGCGCTGCGGAAGCAGCGCCCTATTTCATTTGCCCGCAGGCAGCATCGGCGAGGGATCTCCCCTGTGCCAGACGCGGAGCCGGTGCAGCGGCCGGGTCATCATCACATACAGGATGCGGCAGAGGAATTCATCGTCCGGGAAGTTCCCCGCGGAGGCGTCGCAGACGCCGACGCAGTCAAACTCCATGCCCTTGGCGATACTGGCCGGGAGGATCATGACGCCGCCCCGGTATTCGGCGTCCGTTTCGGAAAGCAGGTGCGCGCCCAGCTCCGGACCGATCTGCCGGAAGAGCTTTTTTGCCTGCTCTTCCGTTTTTTCGATCAGGGCGACGCTGTGCCAGCCTTCCGCCAGCCAGTCCCGGACCTGCTGACAGATCAGGGCGAGGCGGTCCTTTTCGCTTTCCGCCCGGACGATCTCCGGAGGCTCGCCGTGGCGCAGGACAGGTTTCGTTTCGCAGATTCCCCCGATGGGGTAGCGGGCTGCGACGGCCTGCGCCAGGTCCATGATCTCCACCGTGTTGCGGTAGCTGACAGTCAGCTGTTTCAGGTCCGCTTTCCCTTCAAAGACTGGGCCTTTCCATTCGTCCCAGCTCCGGATGCCCTCGTCCGCACGGATTCCCTGGTACAGGTCCCCGACCAGGGAGAAGGTGGCCGCGGGATTCGCTTTTTTCAGCAGCTCAATCTGGAAGGGGGAGCAATCCTGGCATTCGTCGATGACGATGTGCTTCATCGGTTTTGTCTTCAGGCCGTATGCCGTTTGGCAGATCATGGCCAGCATCGGCAGGTCCTCCTGCCGCAGGCGGCCGTCCTCCGGGATCAGCTCCGGCGCGCATTCCTCCAGGAAGGCCCGGTACAGCCCGGCCACGTCCGGCAGCGGGAATTTATCCCGGTATCCGTTCAGGTACGCTTCCGCCCGGGCGTCGATTTCCCGGTAGCGCCGGTCGCGGACCTCATACAGCTCTTTGAGCTTCTGCTGCCGCTGCGCGCTGTCGCGCATGGAGCTCCGGATCCGGCCGGCCATCTGCTCCGCGCTTTCGGCGTAGCGGTCCTTCAGCACGGAGGCGGCGGACTGAACCCGCTTGCGGATGATCTTCTTCAGTTCGCTGATCCGCTGCTCCAGCGGGAAGAAACGGAGATCCTTCAGGAAGACTGTTTCCAGTTCCGCACGCTCCATCAGGACGACGCCGGCCATTTTGAGGCCGGCCGGCAGGACGGTTTCCTGCAGGCGGGCGAGCCAGGCTTCCAGTTTTTGCATCATCCGCAGGGAACCCTTCATCCGGAGGATCCGCCCGGCTTTTTCCCGTTCCGCCTCCGTGGAGGCCAGGTTCATTTCCAGCCGGCTTTCCCGCAGGATCTTCGGCATCCGGCGGCCCATGCCTTCCCGGCACCAGCCCTCAAAGGTGGTCTGTACGACCCGCTCGACGCCCAGGTCGGGAAGGACCTGGGAGATATAGGAGAGGAACAGCGGGTTCGGCGCCAGGATCATCATGTTCTCCGGCTTCAGGGTCTTCTGAAAGGTGTAGAGCAGGTAGGCAATCCGGTGCAGCGCGATGGTGGTCTTTCCGCTTCCGGCCGCGCCCTGTACCAGCAGGTCGGCGGTGAGGGGATGGCGGATCACGATGTTCTGTTCCGCCTGGATGGTGGTGACGATCTCCCGAAGGCGGTCGGTGGAAACGCTGCCCAGCACGCCCTGGAGATAGGCTTCCTGGGAGACGATCCCGCTGTCGAACAGGCTGACCAGCTCCCGCTGACGGACGGTCAGCATCCGCTTCAGGGTCAGTTCGCCCTCCACGCGACCGTCCGGGGCTTCATAGTCCATCCGGCCGATCTGGCCGGAGTAGTACAGGTTCGCGACGGGGGAACGCCAGTCCACCACGACGGGGACCAGCGTGACGGGATCCAGGACGCCCCAGCGGCCCAGGTACCAGGTCTCCGGACTGCCGCCGGAGGGGATGAAATCCAGCCGGGCGAAGTAGGCCTGGCCGGATGCCATGCTCAGCTGCCGCAGGCGGTCCAGCTGGTATTTGAAACGCTGGATGGTTACCTGCTCCTGCTCATCCGGATCCTCCTTCATCTGCACGTCCATGCACACGCCGGCCTTCGCGCCGGTGAGCGCTTCGACCTCGGCGATCTCCCGGTCAATCGTGTCGCAGGCCTGCTGAAGACGGAGATACTCTTCTTCGGCGGCCGGATGATCCGGTAAACTGATCTGTTTCATTTTCTTCCTTTCCCGGCAAAACGATAAAATAAGCCTCTGCCGTATTCATTCTTCAGACGCAGAGGCTTACGGATCATCGTCTCGCAAGCGTGTGGAGGTGCATCATACCGGATAAAAACCGTTTTGTCAAGAAACTTTTTCCGCCGCGGCGAACCTTACGAAATCGTAAGGTTAAATTCACGTTAAAGTAAGGGTGTCCCGCTATACTGTAAGTGTAAGGAGGGATGGCCTGTGACTGCGCTGCGAAGTGAGACGCTGACAAACACCCGGGGGAGCAACCGGAAGGAAAGCCGGGCAGAGGCGATCCCCGTATCGCCGGAAGCGACGCTTTCCGCCTGGTACGACGAGTACGGAACGGACGTTCTCCGCTACTGCTTCATGTTCCTCGGCAACAGGGCGGACGCGGAAGACGCCGCCCAGGAAACTTTCCTGAAGGTCTGGCGGAACATCGGCCGGTATGAATCGCGGGACGGATGCTCCCCGAAGACATGGATCATCAAGATCGCCGGGAATACCTGCCGCGATTATCTCCGGAAAAGCTGGCGGAAGCATGAGAACCGCCTGATCACTCCGGAGGAACTGCAGAAGCTGGGGAACGCGCCGCAGGAAGACCGGGACCTGATCCTGGACGTTATGAAACTTCCGGTGAAATACCGCGAAGCGGTACTGCTGGTTTTCTGGCACGGCATGACGATCCGCGAAGCGGCGGAATGCACGTGCACCAGCCAGTCCACTTTCTTCAGGACACTGGAAAAAGCGAAGAAGATGATCGCCTGAATCAGAGCCCGTAAAGGCTGCTGAACTTGTTCTTCAGGTAATCCGTATACACAGCCGCATCCAGCGGTCCGCCCATCGCGGCGGACAGCAGGTCATGCGGCTTTTTCAGGCTTCCGTACTGATGGACGTTTTCCGTCAGCCAGGCGGTCACAGGGGAAAGGTCGCCCTTTTCGACGGCGCCCCACACGTCGGTCTCTTTCTCCATCCTGCGCAGCATCTGCACGCCGTAGGCGCTGCCCAGGGCATAACTCGGGAAATAACCCATGCCGCCGAAGGACCAGTGGCTGTCCTGCAGGCAGCCGCGCCGGTCGTCCGGCACGTCCACGCCCAGCACTTCCTTATACAGGCGGTTCCATTCACCGGGAATGTCGGTCACTTTCAGGTCGCCGGAAATCATCGCCTTCTCCAGCTCGTAGCGGATCATGACGTGCAGGGAGTAGGTGAGTTCGTCCGCCTCCGTGCGGATCAGGGAGGGTTTGGAAAGGTTGACGGCGGAATAGAGATCGTCCTCGGTGACGCCCTCCATCCGGTCCGGGAACACTTCCTTCATGATCTTCAGCAGCGGCGTACAGAAGGCGCGGCTGCGGCCGATCAGGTTTTCATAGAAACGGGACTGGCTCTCGTGCACGCCCATGGTGACGCCGCCGGAAAGGCAGGTAAACTGCAGGTCGTCCCGCACGTCCAGCTCATACAGGGCGTGGCCGCCTTCATGGATCACGCTGTACATGCTGAAGAAGGGATCTTCCTCATAATAATGGGTGGTGATGCGCACGTCCCACTTGTTGTTTCCGTCGGTGAAGGGATGCTCGGTCTCGCCGAGGGTGCAGTTCATGGGATCGATGCCCTCCAGGGCCATGATCTTCTCTGAGAAGATCCGCTGCCGGTCCACCGGCCAGGGGCCTTTCATGAAGGCGGGCACGGGCTTTTCCCGGACGGCGACTTCCCGGATGAGCGGTGAAAGCTCGCTGCGCAGGGTGAGGAAGAAGGGATCCAGCGCCTCCATGGAGGCGCCTTTTTCATATTCGTCCAGCAGGACGTCATAGGCGGGCTTGTCCGGATTCTTCAGGGACGCGTAGCGGCGGCGGCCGGCGATCATTTTCTCCAGGTAGGGAGCAAACAGGTTCCAGTCGCTTTTGGGTTTCGCGTCGTGCCAGACGTTGCTTGCCTCGTTGGTCAATTCCTGCCAGGCGACGTATTCCTCCATGGGCAGCACGTGCAGGTCGTCATAGCTTTCCTTCATCACTTCCGCCCGGCGGAAAGTGACTTCGTCCACCTCGCCCCGATGCTGCAGGATCGTTTCCAGCACCTCGCCGGTCTCCGGGTTCACCAGCTGTTTATAGGTCAGTTCGCCCAGGTAGGCGAGGGCCTTGCCGCGGCCTTTCCAGGAGTTTTTCGGCGCGACGGTGTCGCCGTCCACATACAGGATGCTTTGGGCATGGTTAAGCGCATAGGACGCTTTTTCCAGTTCGTTGAGTTTTTCAACCGCTTCGCTCAGGGTCATGTTATTTTTTCTCCTTGCATATTTTTCAGCCGGGAGCTGTCACTCGCCGCCTCCAAAACTGTAATCAGTTGCATATCATTTTTTCACTTCATAATCCCAAACCGGTACAGGGGATTGCTGTTCTTCTGCAGTTCCTGAAGGCCTTCCTCTGTCAGATAAGCTTCATTTGGAATCTTCAAAGTCAGCATGGAGGCAATGCCGCTTTCCGAAACCGTCGTGAAGTCCCGCTCTCCCGCTTTGTAGCGCAGGTGATTCTTTCGCTCTTTCCTGTATTTTCCGATGTTTTTGAAGAACAGGTACAGTCCCAGGGCCAGGGCCGCGAAGGCGGAAGCAAGCAGCGCGTTCACCTCGCTCTCATTCAGGATTATGGAACGCACCGTAAAAGCGATTCCGTATACAGTCAGTACGACGCCGGCGATCCATTTGACCGGGCTTGGGGGATTCTGTCCTTTCCTTGCCTGGTCGCTGTCCTGTTCCGCCCGGTGGCACGCATCGCAGAAACCCAATGTGCAGGGCTGGATATTGTTATAACTCGTATTGTAGGTTGTAGTGGTCACCCAGCGTCCCCCGCGGTAGTCCTTGGAAGAACTGAGGGCCGCTGTGCGGGTATCCGCGTGGAAAAGGCGGATGGGCCGCATGGGCTGCCCGCATTTCGGGCAGGCGCCGGGTTCATCATAGACGGGGCAGACCATGGGGGAATCGCTGACACTGTCCAGGAGAACTTTCATGTGATTACCTCCTCAATCTTCCGCGGACGCACGATCCGGGCGGATTTTCCCTTCCGGCAAATAAAGGGATACAGTATATTCAATACTCCGGAACTTCCTGTCAGTTCATATTACCATATCCTGAACAAAAATGAAGCACTTCCGGAGAAAACTTCAGATAAAAAGGAACCGGAAAGCATGGCGAATTTTCACTTATGCAAAGGCTGCATATATGGTATACTGTGTTTCAGCAGAAGGAAAAAGCAGATATGAAGACTGGGAGGAAACGGACATGAAAAAGAGACTCATTCTCATTTGCCTGGTCATGGTGCTTTGTTTCTCTTTAGGCACTTCCCATGCGCACACTTTTGAAGAGATCAGCGTCGGCATGGGGCAGGACGACGTGATTGCGTTGCTTCAGGAATATGAATTGGCAATGCAGACAAAATATTATCTTGAGTACAGTGATCAGGAAAACCGGATACAGATCAATTTACGGGATGGGAAAGTCAGCAAAACCACCATGTGGATTGACGGCCGGAAAGACAGCGATCTGGATCTTCTGCATCCTGACTGGAATATGTCGGAAAAAGAAGCGCTCGAAACGCTGAAAAGCAATCACCTGTATTACTGGTTCTGTTCCGACGGCATTCTTTTCACTTCCTCCGCGAAAAAGAATATCCGCTATTATCGTTTTTACGGGAAACTGGGGACAAATCCGGCCGATTACACTTTGATCTTTTCTGATGACGGCCTGGAAACGATCAGCGTCCGGTCTGTTGATTCTTCCAAAACATTATTTGAGTATGTCAGCTGGGTTGATTGTCTGACGAAGGAACTGGGGCATGCAGAGGACGCGTGGGCGCCTGATGATATTGACATGGATTATGATGAGGAGGATTCATTACTGCTGTTCCTGTCCGAATACACAAAATGGACCCATTCAGGCAATCGTTATGAACTGGGGCTTGTCACAACGATCGCTAAAAAGCCGGAAGATGAAAGTTACAGGTATGAAAAGAAAGGTTATGATATAGAACTGACAATCAGCCGGAATGAGGACTGACAACGCTATTAGGCTTTCGTCCGCTGTCTCCCTCAAAGCGTCGATTTCTAGACAGTGACGGGATCCGGATGTTATAATCTGTGTAAACATGGATATTTTCATATCCGCCGACGCTGACAGGCAGTCATGAAAGAGCAGATATCTCAGGAGGCATAAGTGTTTTCCGGGCCGTTCTTCGGCACGCAATGCTGAATATCCGAACATTTATCCGGCGAACAATCAGACGGCAGGGGTGACTTTCATGCGCAGAATGACATCAATGTTCCGTATTATCGTGCTGATCAGTTTTTTGCTGACCGCACTGTTTCTGCTGCCCGGCAATTCCTGCGCGGAAACAATCCTGGACCCCGGCACCCCATTCACCTTCAACGGGCACCGGTACCTGCCCGTCGGAATGACTGACAATCAGGAACAGATATACGAATGGACCCGTACGGAAATCGATACTGATTATACAGTGCTGCTCCGTATCTATTGTCCGGATGGCGCGGTGACGTACGATGATGCGAAACTCTTTCGTGAGAAAATTACTATATACGATCGGACGAAAAACGAAATTAATTACGACATCCGGAAATTGCTGCCATACGTGAAGGATTCCATGTTCCTGTTTGATATTGTAATGCGGCTCCCGGACAAACCGGATCCGGAAAACGCGTACCTGGTGCTGGAAGGTCACGATGAATGGTATCCTGTCAACGGCCTTCCGCCGATGGAAGACGATGTCCGTACTGTGGCGGATTCGCTGACGCCCTTTGAATACCGGGGCCTTCGTTTCACGCCGGTCGCTGTAACGGATGACCAGGATTTCATTTTACAGAAAACCGGAACCGAATCCGACAAGTTCAGGATCATGGTTCGTTTCCGCTGCCTGGACGGCCTGATCACCCGGACTGATGCGGAAGCCTTCCGGGAAGCTTTTCGTATCTACATTTACGAGCCGGAATTAGGCTACAAAAACGGCCATTCTTCCTTGCGGGAAATATTAACGGCGGGGAATACCTTTACGGATTTTGACATCGTCATCTCCCTGCGGTCCGTGTTCGGGCTGAAAGACATCTTCCTGCAATACGGCCATGAAGTATGCCTCAGGTATCTTTCAGCGCTGACGGAGCCTCTGCCGGAAAACGGAACGGAGAGCCTTCCCGTCGTCACCCTGAAACCCACTCCGACTCCTGAACCAACGCCGGAGCCCACTCCCTCGCCCACCCCCGTCCCCACGGCCAATCCCATGACCGGCAGTGATAGGAACACCCTGGAAAAGAAACTACAGGATATCCTGAAGAAAAACAAATCGATCAAATACCTTCCCAAATCGGAAAAGATCTCCATCAAAGGGAAAATACTGATCGCCGTTTTTGACATGGACGGAAACCTGCAGGAAAACACGCTGGATAACGGATTTGATCACAAAATGTTCTCAGGTCTCCCGAAGAATCGCCTCGCAACAACCTTTAGCGAAGCAGACACATGGGTCTTCATCTATCCGGATCCGAATCACAAACTGGAAGGCCGCTATACAAACGGATCCAACGCATATACAACGACGACACGCATGGCGGTGATTACCGGGAAACAGCTCAAGGCATATGATATCGGTACGGCGCATAATCCCACAACGATATCGACAGACAGGCCGCTGGACACGAAGGACCATTACGCCGGATTGCTTACGGGATATGCCATCGATGCACTCCTGAATAATCTGAAATAAAAAACCCGATGTAACACAGAGCCTGAACTTTCCTCAGGTATAGATATGCGCATCCACAAGCAAAAGAGCCATCCGACTGGATGGCCCTTTGCTTGTGGAGCATAGGAGATTCAAACCTGTTCCGCAACCTCAATCGTCGCACTGCTCCCTTGGAGCGGTCGCATTGCTCGTTTCGGTTGACTCGTTCGGGTCGCTTCCTGCTTCGCAGGATAGCCCACTGGGCTACCGCTTCCCTCGCTCCCCCCGCCACTGCCACTGGCAGTGCTGCTATAGCCAAGAGTTCGAAGTTCCTGTGCGACACAACAAAAATACGGAATCACCACAAGGGTGATTCCGATTTTTGTGGAGCATAGGAGATTCGAACTCCTGACCCCAACACTGCCAGTGTTGTGCGCTACCAACTGCGCTAATGCCCCATATTCAACTCATGATCCGCACACAGTGTTGTGCGCTCCCGCAATCTCAGTCGGTGCAGCCGGCCTTGCTGACGCTGCAGCCTGCTGCTTGCTTCGATTGACTCACTCGGGGCGTTTTCTGCTTCGCAGGACAGCCCACCGGGCTGACACTTCCTTCGTTCCCCAACTGCGCTAATGCCCCGAACAGCGGATATATTACCATATGTTCCCTGCTTTGTAAAGCACTTTTTTATCGGGCGCTGCCGGGAACAACGTGAGGCAAGTTCATAATCATTCGGATCGGTGAACCATATATCCGCGGAGCGGAGGGCGTGACAGGCCTTCCTACCACTTGTTCCGGACTTTTTCGGCGAAGCCCATGAGATTGCTGATCTCCAGTTTCCGGCCGTCGTCCAGGACGACGGTGCCGGAGAACTTCCCGAAAACCTGGTGCTGGTCGGAGCAGATGAGACGCAGGTCGATTTTCGCGCTGCGGTCCATAACGGGGACAAAGGACATTTCAAAGCGGCCGTCGTCGCTGGTGAAGCGCCAGGGGGAGAGATAATCGTCTTTGCCGTCCTTCTGCGGGATCTCAAAGCTGACCCGGCTGAGCTTGTGGATCTTTCCGTTGTAGAACAGCACGTTCTCGCTGGCGGCGGAAGTGTCCCCGAAGCCGCAGCCGATATTGAACCCGAAGGGCACGCCGCCGGCCAGGCCGGAGGCAGAGCCCCAGTACCAGGTATTGTCATAGGTCCAGACGCCGCGGCCCCAGTCCAGCACGGCGAAGGTGTCCGCGGGATCGCAGAGGTATTCCTTATCCTTGTATTTTACGCTGCCGGAGACCCGCATGCAGTTGATCTTCTGATTGTAGTAGAAGGCTTCCGGATGGTCCTTGTAGGGCGTGACGATGACCATGGATTCATCCGGCGCGTCAGTCAGCGTCAGATCAAAGCAGATCGCGTCTTCCTTCGGGAAATTGTCCATATGGCCATAGAGGCGGCGGACGGTTCCGTCGTTGTCAAAGGCAATCTCATAATCCTTGCCGGAAACGCGGATATTACCCTTTTCGCTGGTCGGGGGCAGGGAACGCTTCGCGAAGGCGGGCAGGTTGATGCGGGAGACGGTGACCTGGCTGTTTTCCGTGAAATCCAGCAGGGAAATGCTGTCCATGACCATATAGCCGTTGTGGTCGATTGTCAGTGCCAGCGCGAACCGGTCCGTGCAGACGGCGTAATAATCCCATTCCTTGATCCGGAAGGGGCGTGCGGCGATCCGGGAACGGTCATAGGTTTTGATCAGGCTCGTGGCGTAGCCGGTTTCGATGAGACGGCCTTTTTCGTCGTGAAGCGGGCCGGGGATGGTGATTCGGCGCTGCATAGGGTCAGCCTCCTGATATGGTTTTCTCTGTTAAAACCATTATACCGCTTTGCCCGCGGAAAAACAATGCAGGGAACTTGCCCGTCCGGCGGGAGCATATTATACTGTACCGGACGGAAAAAACACTATTTTCAGTTTTTTTGAAAATCCCCTTACGTCACCCCTTGCTTGTGACGTAACGTCATATTGTAGGATGGGCGGCGAAAGGAGGCGTGAAGCTATGTCACAGTATACCACCGGAGAAGTGGCAAAACAGTGCGGTATCACTGTCCGGACGGTTCAGTTCTATGATCAGAAAGGAATCCTGGTTCCCAGCGCGCTGACCGAGGGCGGCAGGCGGCTGTATTCCGCGGAAGACCTGAGGAAGATGAAGATCATCTGCTTTCTGCGGGAGACAGGGCTGTCGCTGGATACTATCAGCCAGCTGCTGAAGGAAGAGGATCCCGGCAGCGTGATTTCCATTTTCCTGGAGCAGCAGGAACTGACGCTTCAGGGAGAGATCGGCGAGCGCAGGGAAAAACTGGAAAGGATCGCGGAACTGAAAAACGGACTGAAAACGGCGGCGCCTTTCTCTTTTGAAACCATCGGTGACGTAGCGAAAATCATGGAAAACAAAAAGAAACTGAACGCGGTGCACCGGAATATGCTCCTGGCCGCACTGCCTGTCGCCCTGCTGGAATGTGCGGGGATCCTGCTCTGGATATTCAAAGGCGTCTGGTGGGTCTTCGCTGTGTGGGTAGTGATCGCGGCGGTCTACGGGATCTGGGCAAGCAGGTATTATTTCAGGAATACCGCTTATATCTGCCCGCAGTGCCACGAGGTATTCAAACCTTCCTTTAAGGAAGCGTTCCTGGCAAAGCATACGACGAAAACACGCAAACTGACCTGTGCCAAATGCGGGCATAAAGGATTCTGTGTGGAAACATATGGAGGAGACATCAAATGAAGAAGATGATTGCGGCCCTGCTGGCCATCATGACGCTGACCGCCTGCGGAATCGCCGCGGCGGAGCAGGAGGCACGGAAAATAGAGACAGCCGCGGACGCGGATGAATTCATCGCGGCGTTCCTGGGAGAACATCCGGAGGAGATGGAAGGCGTATGGGCGTTCTCTTCCCAGATGGAAACGGCCCTTTCCCAGTACGGCGGGATCGGCGGGCTGGCGAAACAGTTCGCCCCGCTGGGAGCGCCGGTGAAGATTGACCCGGCGTATGAAGGGGAGCTCCGGGGATATAAATTGTTCTATGTGCCGGTGGCCTTTTCCGCCGCGTCGACAGACCTGATCCTGGTTATCCAGGACGGCGTGATCGCCGGAATCCAGCCCGGCGCCTACAGCGGCGGGAAGGAGAAAACGCCGGCGGAAAGCGAAGCTTTCGACAGCATAGAGCTGGCGCTGCCGGTGCCCGGCCTGGGCGAACTGCCCGGGATCCTGACCCTGCCGAAGGGCGAAGGCCCTTTCCCGGCGGTGATGCTGATCCACGGCTCCGGACCCAACGACAGGGATGAGACCATGGGGGATCTGAAACCATTCCGGGACATCGCGGAAGGCCTGGCGGCGGAAGGAATCGCCGTCTACCGCTTTGACAAGCGCAGTTATGTGTTTAGCATGGCGCTGGCGGCGGACAAGACCATCACTCTGGAAACGGAATCCGTTGAGGACGCGGTGAACGCGGTACAGCTGCTGGCGGCGCAGGACAGGATCGATCCGGAACGGATCCTGGTGCTGGGCCACAGCATGGGCGGAAACGCGATTCCCGCTATTGCCCGGGCCCTGAAGGAAGCACCGGCGAAGGCCTGCGGATTCATTATGATGGCGGCTTCGCCCCGCCCGCTGGATGAGCTGGTGCGGGAACAGTATGAATATCTGTATTCCCTGATGCCGGAGGTGACCGAAGAGCTGCAGGCCCAAAAGGACGCGGTGTTCGCAGACCTGGACAGGCTGCAGGACGTGGACGCGCTGGCGGAAAACGACGCGGTGATGGACGTCTGGTCCTCCTACTGGAAGTGGCTGGCCCATTACGATATCCTGCAGGCCGCAGAGGAGATTGAACAGCCCGTACTGCTGCTGCAGGGCGAGGAGGACTACCAGGTGACGATGGTCGACTTCGGCATCTGGCAGGAGCATTTCGGGACAAAAGCAAACTGGCAGCTGAAGTCCTATCCGGGGCTGACCCACGTGTTTATGGAAGGGAAAAAGACGGAAGGACAGGCGGCCTATGCCGGGAATAAAAAAATGGACGCCCGGGTAATCTCGGACGTCGCGGAGTTTGTGAACGGAATCAGGTAACAGGTTATAACTGATCGTATTTCAGCGGCGGCGTGCATGCCTCAAAGATCACGCCGTCGTTTTCTTTTGCGTCTGTTTCATAATCGCGGGACGTCCAGCCGATCAGCAGGACGCCTTTTTCACGCATGCGCAGGACGTTTGCCGGCCGGGGACCGACCTTGTAGGCGATAAAGTCCGGCCGGTTCAGGAAGGCCAGCCGGCAGCCGGCCAGGGCCCGGGCAACAAGGGAATTCACATTGGCGTAGTCCTGCCGCGGCATAGCCAGCTGGCCCCGGATGATCTCCGGGGCGTTCTTTCTGAACCAGGTGACGATGGCCGGAGCAAAGGATTCCACACAGTAGACGCCGGGGTAATCCTTCAGGAGCTCCCGGGTTTTTTCGCACAGCTCGGCGTTGCGTTTTCCGGACTTCAGTTCTACGATCAGCGGTCCGGCACCCTGCCGCAGCACGTCCAGTACGTCCGTGAAGAGGGGTATGGTTTCCGCTGTGTCCAGCAGCTTCATGTTCTGCAGCCGGGAAAGGGAGAAGTCCGCCACGTTCCCGTGAATGCCGCAGACGCGGTCCAGGGTGTCGTCGTGGAAGACAACCACCTGTCCGTCCAGGGACAGCTGCACGTCCAGTTCCACGCCGTAACCTTTTTCCGCGGCGGCGCGGAACGCGGGAAGCGAATTCTCCGGCACGCCGCCTTCGTTGTTATACAGGCCCCGGTGGGCGTAAAAGAATCCCCTGAAATCCGAAGGGGCAAACATCCGCATCTCAGTCTTCCTCCGCAAAAGCTTCCAGCCCGGACGCCGTGGCGACTTTCCGGATCCGGATGTTCTTCACCAGGAAAAGGAAGACCAGTGCGCTCAGCGCGGTCAGGATGGAAGAATAGACCGGCAGAACGCCCCAGGCGAGGGTCCGCACGAAGATCAGGCCCAGCAGCACCGGGGTCACGGTCTGGGCGGCCATGCTGGCTGCATAGTAATAGCCGGTGAACTTGCCGATCTTTTTCGAGGTGCACAGCTCCACAACCATCGGGAAGGAGCAGTTGTGGACCAGCGCCATGCCGAAGCCTTTCAGCACCCAGACGCCGTAAAGCACGGCAGGGAAGGAATATTCACCGTTCGCGCCCACCACGTTGCCTGTCGGCCGGACGAAGATCATGATCAGCGTGGCCAGAAGGGAAATCAGCAGGCCGGAGCAAACCGTCCATTTGCGGCCGATCTTTTCGGCGATGCCGCCGGCAATCAGGAAACCGACGGCGGAGGCGAGGCCGCCGCCCAGGGTCAGGATCATGGTGGCGCCGGAGGAGGCCTTCAGGTAATAGATGACGTAGTTGCCGATATAGGTGCCGATGGCATTGTCGGACATGAACCAGAGGAACTCGGCGCCCAGGATCGCCAGCAGCATATTCCGGTTCGCGCGGGGCATCGGGCCTTCGTCCGTGGCGGGTTCTGCGATGGCCGCCAGGCGTTCGCCTTCCTCCATCTGCTCCTTCATCTCTTCCGCAATCCTGTTTTCCTTAATGGAGAAGTAAAGCACGGCCGCGGAGATGATCATCAGCACGGAGGCGGCCAGGAAGGGAATCTCGATGAGCCACATTTTCCTGCTCCGGTCCGTTACGTTGATATAGTCGCTGAGCTTCAGGAACACGCCGATAATCGTCGCCGCGCCGCCGCCGAGATAGCCCATGATGTTGATGATGCCGTTGGCTTTTGTGCGCAGCGGTTTGGGCGTGATATCCGGCATGAGGGCGACGGCCGGGTTCCGGTACATCATCATGAAGATCAGGACGATACCCATCATGATGATCATGCCGGCGACGTTGCCGTTGTGGAAGAACAGGGGAATGAAGGGGAAGGCCACGGCGGAAACGAAGGTGCCCACCAGGATATAGGGCATCCGCTTGCCGATTTTCGTGTGGGTCCTGTCGGACAGGCGGCCGAAGACCGGCAGCAGGATCAGTGCCGCCAGGTTGTCACAGGCCATGATGATGCCGACCAGCCACTGCACATTCAGGAGCTTGTCCGCGTTGGCAGGCATTTTCAGCTGTTCCGTGGTCAGGTCAAACATCCGGTGGGCGAAAAGGTCCGTCAGGAACGTCGGGCACCAGGAATCGTATACCTGCCACAGGAGCAGGATTCCGAAGAAGGCAAATCCGATCCGGCAGGTCCGTTTGACATTCAGTTTCATGGCAGTGGCTTCCTTTCAGAAGAAATATATTGTCAGGCGTTCAGCGTGACAGTGAAAGCGGTGCCGAAGCCTTCCCGGCTGTCGACCGCGATCTTTCCCCGGTGGGTTTCCACGATCGTCCGGGCAATGGCCAGGCCGAGGCCGTGGCCGCCGGTCTCCCGGCCGTGGGCGGGATCCGCCCGCCAGAAGCGGTCGAAGATATGCTCCTGATCCTCCGGGGAAATCGCGCTGCCGGTGTTGAAGACGCGGATCTCCCGCTGCTTTCCGCGGGCTTTCAGGCTGACCTCAATCCGGCCGCCTTCGTCGGAATACTTCAGGGCGTTGGACAGCAGGATCACAGCCAGCTGTTTGATCATTTCTTCGCTGCCGGTGCAGGAAATTCCTTCGGGAATATCGGTATCCATGGTCTTTCCGGCCTCATAAACGGTGCTTTCAAAGGGCAGGACCACGTCCAGCAGCGCGCGGCTGAGATCAAAGGATTTCAGGACTGTTTCCGCGGCGCCGCCCTTATCCATGCGGGCCAGGGTCAGCAGGTTGTTTACCAGCGCGTCTGTGCGGCGCACTTCGGAGCGGATATAGCCCAGATATTCGTTTTCCCCGATATCCTGCTCCAGCACTTCGGCGTTGGCGGAGATCACGGCCAGGGGCGTTTTCAGCTCGTGGCTGGCATCCGAAACAAACTGCTTCTGGCGGTTGAAGGCGTCCTCCACGGGTTGCACCATCCGCCGGATCAGGAGCCATGCCAGCAGGGAGAGCAGCGCGCAGGACGCCGCGGCGATCAGGGCGGCGGAGCGCAGGACGTTTGACGCGGACAGGTAATCCAGCCGCGCGTCCAGCACGACCAGGCCGCCGGCCGTTTTCCGGTAGAACTGGGTGCCGATGCGGCCGCTTTCTTTTCCGTCCGCCAGGGCGCTTTCCGCGATGGCGGCAACCTGCCCGTCCGTATACAGATCGGTCCGGTCCGACGTCCAGGAGGAAACGGATCCGTCCTCGTTCAGGGTGATGGCGTAGTAACTGATCAGGCCGGCGGCTGCGGCGTCGCCGCCGCTGCGGATCTCCGGCGGCTGCCCGCGGAGGCCGCGGCCGTTCTTCCGGCCGAACCGGTTTCCGTCGTCATCCTCTTCAGGCCTTGCCGGCGGGTTATCCTTCCGGGTATTTGCGCCGCCTTTTTCCGTGAGCACGGCCAGCGTGTCCTCCGCCTGAACGGCGATGTTCCGCTCGTTCGCCAGGTGGATTGCCAGGACGATGCCGGCGGAGACGAGGATCAGGACGGCGATGACCATGAGCGTCATGCGCCGGCGAAGTTTCTTTATCATGCTTCCTCCTCCAGCGCGTAGCCCACTCCGCGGGTTGCTTTAATCTTCATGCGGGAGCCGATGAAGGCCAGCTTTTTCCGCAGGAAGGAGACATAGACTTCCAGGTTGTTGTATTCGGCGTCGCTTTCCAGGCCCCAGACCCGCTCGTGCATGGTCTCTTTGGACAGGATGCGGGCAGGGTTGCGCAGGAAGAGCTCCATCAGCTGGTATTCCTTCGCGCCGAGCCTGACGTCCTGCCCGTTTTCCGTGTTCTTCAGCTTTCCGTCTTTTTCGCTGAGGAGCAGGTCACCGCAGCTGAGAGTCATCATCGGGGCGCGGTCGCCGCGGCGGGTGATTGCGTGCAGGCAGCTGATCAGCTCAGCTGACTCAAAGGGTTTGGGCAGATAATAATCCGCGCCGCTGTCCAGGCCGGTCAGCCGGTCTTCCAGCGCGGCCCGGGCGGTCAGCATCAGGACCGGAACCGCGGATTTTTCCCTGCGGAGGGAGCGCAGCACGGAAAAACCGTCCATGCCGGGAAGCATGACATCGAGAATGACCGCGTCATACTCGGCGCTCAGCGCCCAGTCCAGGCCGTCGTTTCCGTCATAGACCGGATCCACGGTGATTCTTTCCTTTTCCAGCAGCCTGCAGACCGCCGCGGAAAGCTTCCGGTCGTCCTCCACCAGCAATACGCGCATATGCATTTCCTCCGTGTTTCGATGATACCACAGCTGCCCCCGGACAGCAAGAAGGGACTCCCGGCTAAACCGGGAGTCCGGGGATGCCTGTCTGGTCAGTTCGCAGCCGGCGCCGCGGGGGCGGGCGGCTGGGCGCCGGCAAGCAGGTCATACTGTTCCTGCGTGATGGCGCCGCTGTCCAGCAGTGACTTCAGCAGCCGGGACTGTTCGCTGTCCGCACCGGCATCCGCGCCTTCAGGCAGGGCGGGGGCATCGGCGCCTTCCGCGGGAGCGGCGGCTTCAGCCTGCGGCTGCATCTTTTCGTTGATCCAGGCGGTGATCGCGTCATAGACTTCCTGGGTGATCACGCCTTCCGAAAGCAGCTGGTCAAAGATGAGCTGTTTTCCGCCTTTGACGGCCTGGCCGTTCCGGCCGAAAGCGCCTTTTCCCTGGCGGCCGTAATTGCCGCCCGGCATCTGGCCGTTACCGGGAATCTGGTTGTTCTGCCCGTTCTGTCCGGGTATCTGCGGCATCTGGCCGTTGCCGGGCATCTGCCGGTTTCCGCCGCGGCCGCCTTTGGCGGTCTGGCCGTTCCGGCTGTTCTGGGTAGCCGAAGTGACCTGGTCCACGGCGCTGCCGGTATCTTCGGCGAGGGCCGGGAGGGCGGCGGCGCTGATCGCCAGCGCGAGGGCTGTAAGCAGTGCAATGGTCTTTTTCATGGTATTCAACCTCCGTTCGATCGTTTCTTCATGATCTTTGATCTTTTCTGTCTCCGGGCGTTCCTTCCCGGCTACGGCGTCAGTATAAAGGGCCAACCTTGAACGAAAATTGAAAAAAAGAAAAAGTTTTCAGGAAAGGAAAACGCCCCTCCGGAGCAGAGGGGCGCAGGAAGAAAAAGAAGGTCAGGCTTTGGTGATCCGTACGGCTATGTAAGGCCGGGCGGGCAGGTCCACCCGGAACTGCCCCCGGTGCGTTCCCGCGTCCGAAACCGTCATGTTCCAGGTATCGATGACTTCCGCGCGGTACAGGGTATCGCCGTCAAACCGGAAGACGCGGAACGAGGGGCGCATGAAGCTGTAATAGTAAAGGCGGTAACCGGTTTCCTGCGCGGCAGTTTCGTCTTCCGGAATACCGCAGACGGAATCCCACTCCGCCGGCAGGTATTTCAGCCCGTGGCCGGGCACCTCCCGAAGGATATCCAGCAGGAAGCCGACGCGTTTCCAGCTTTCCCCGCGCAGCTTTCCGCCGTGGCTCCACCAGAGGATCTCCTCCCTGTTCAGGAAGGTTTCCCCGTGGCCGGGATAACCGCCCCGGACCGCGCCCTCCCAGAAGCGGCGGACCATCTCCTCCCCGGTAATGTTTCCCCAGCCGTGCTGGATATCGCCTTCATAGGCGATCTCGTCCAGAACGACCGGCTTGCCGAACTGCTCCCGCCACTCGTGGGTCAGTTCCGCGCCGCGGTAAAGCTCCTGGCGCTGGATACTGCAGTGGGTGATCCACGGCCGGGTATGGTCGTAAAAGGAAAAACAGTTATGGATGGACCGGAGACGCCCGTAGGGGTCCTCCTGAAGAAGCAGGCCTGCGTAGTGCTCCCAGTCTTCTTCGGTTTTGGCTTTCAGGATATCGTACTCGTTCGCGAGGCTCCACCAGACGTTGCGGAAAGCGGAGAAGCGGGCGATGACATAGCGCCAGTAGAGGTCGTCCGCCTCCCGGCTCATGCGGGAGAATCCCCAGCGGTCATACGGGTGCATGACGATGAGGTCGGCTTCGACGCCGGCTTCCTGCAGGGCGAGGATACATTTTTCCAGGTGCCGGAAGTGTTCCGGGTTCGGGCGGGAGAAGTCGAACCGGTTTCCTTCATCGATGTGTTCGGCGTAATCCCGGAAGTTTTCCTTTGTCAGGACGGAGGAGTCCATCGGAACGCCCTCAAAGGGATAGGTGCGGGGCTCGCCGAGGTTATAGTCGTAGTGCTTGGGCAGGACGCAGAAGCGGATTTTGTTAAAGCGCGCTTCCTTCAGGGAGCGCAGGGTCTCCGTGATCCGGCCGTCCGGCTGCTGGGTCCAGACATAGCAGGTGGTGCCCAGGGGATAAAAGGGTGTGCCGTCCGCATAGGCAAAATGGTATTTCGCGGCGACGCGCACCGGGCCGCGGTTGTCTTCCGACGCTTCCCGGACATGGAAGGAGCCGCTTGTTTCCCGTTCCGAGAAGGATCCGAAGACGGTATAACGGTATTCCCCGGTAAAGGAGGGCATGAACCGGATCCGCCAGATCCCGTCCCCGTCGTAAAAGCCGGTGACCATGACGTCCTCATGGCGGCCTTCAAACCGGCCCCGGATCGTATAGTCCGTGAAGGGATTGCCGTCCGTTTTTCCCGGCAGGGCGAGCTCAAACACGCCCCATTTTTCAACCGTAAGCTGTTCCATAACGCTCCTTTATCCCAGCAGGGCGACAGCCACGTCGTTCACGTTGGTGCCGGTGGGGCCGGTCATGATGAGGCCGCCGGTCTGCTGCAGCGCGTGATAGGCGTCGTTGTCCTGCAGGACCGCGTCCACGGTGAGCCCGTGGGCCAGGAGCTCCGCGCAGGTATCGCCGTCCGCGTAGCCACCGGCAGCGTCGGTGGGTCCGTCGGTGCCGTCGCTGCCCACGGAGAAGACGGCCGCGCTGCCCATGCCCGCGATGCCCGCCGCGGCGGAAAGGGCGATCTCCTGGTTCCGTCCGCCCAGACCATGGCCGGTGAGCTTTACGACGGTCTCGCCGCCGGCGATGAAGGCGAGCGGTTTGCCGTCCGAGGCATGGGTCTTCAGGATGGAAGCGAGGAAGCTGCCGGCTTCTTTTGCCTGGCAGCAGAGCTGGTCGGTCAGCATGACGGGTTCATAACCGAGTTCCCGGCAGGTGGAGGCCGCGGCGGCGCACAGTTCGCGCACGCTGCCGTTGATCTGAGTGTGCACATTGTCCAGGCTCTTGGGCGTTTCGATGCCGAGCAGCTGCCCGGCCGCTTCGGACATGCGCAGGCCGTACTTTTCCTTTATCCGCCGGGCGTCCTCCGAGGTGGAGGAATCCGGACAGGCGGGGCCGGAGGCGATCATATCCAGTGGGTCGCCCAGAATATCGGAGAGAACCACGGCCTCGACAAAGCCGGGCCAGCAGATCTGGGCAAAGCGACCGCCCTTGACCTGGGACAGGCGTTTGCGGATGGTGTTGATCTCCACGATATCCGCGCCGCAGGCCAGCAGCTGGCCGGTGATGTCCTGCAGCTCTTCCGCGGGCACCAGCGGTTTTTCAAACAGCGCGCTGCCGCCGCCGGAGAGGAGAAAGAGCACGGTGTCCTTTTCCGAAAGATCAGCCACCAGGTCCAGGGCCGCCTGGGTGCCTTTGAAGGAGTTTTCATCCGGCACCGGATGGCCGGCCTCGAAGCAGGCAAAGTTTGCGATGGGCCCCATTACATGGTTGTATTTGGTGACGACCACGCCGTTTTCAATCCGGTCGCCGAGACAGTCGGAAGCGGCTTTCGCCATCTGCCAGGCCGCCTTGCCGGCGGCCACCAGCAGCACCCGGCCGGGAAACTTCCGGCCCTCCAGGGCGCGCCGTACCGCCGCGTCCGGCTGTACGGCCGCGATGGCCTCCCGGACGATCTGATCCGCGTGTTCCCGTAATTGCTTGTTCATATATACCCCCGTCAAGAGAAGATAATGCGCACCGCGTCCTGCGGGCACGGTGCGCTGAATATGTTGCCTATGTTCAGAAGATCAGGCTCAGGATAAAGATTTCCACCATGGCGGCGACGCCGATGACCAGGGTCATCAGCGTCTGGGTTTTGTAGCCCTCCTCCGGCTGCATCTCGCCGAAGTTGGTGACCACCCAGAAATAGCTGTCGTTGGCGTGGGACACAGTCATGGCGCCGGCGCCGATAGCCATGACCACCAGGGCGATCTCAACAGGCGTGGTATAGCCCAGCACAGGGAGAAGCGGGGCCACAATACCGGCTGTCGTCGTGATGGCGACGGTGGAGGAACCCTGCGCGCTCTTGAGAATCGCGGAGAGGAGGAAGGGGAAGAAGATTCCGATCGTCTGCAGCGTGGTCGCGTTTGCCTTGATGAAGTTGACCATGTCGGAGGAGGAGATTACCTTGCCCAGGACGCCGCCCGCAGCGGTGACGAACAGGATCGGGCCCACGGTCTTGAGAGTTTCGTTGGTCAGAGTGTAGAAATCCTTGCCCTTCTTCGCGGAAAACAGCTGGATGACGGCCAGCACGGTGCCGACGGCCAGGGCCATGATCGGCGTACCAAGGAAGGCCAGCACGTCCGCGAAAGGTCCGGTCCACTTGGCCATGGAGGAAACGGAGGAGAGGGCCATCAACAGGATCGGTACCAGCAGCGGAGCCAGCGCGTTGAATCCGTTCGGCAGTTTGCCGAATTCGGCCTTGAGTTCCTCATAGGACTTGACCACTTCGCCGTTATCCCCGGTTTCGTCTGCGCTCCTGATCTTTTTGCCGATGAACTTCGCGTAGATCAGGCCGGCAATCAGCGGGAAGATGGAGCACAGCAGGCCGATGCCGATGACCAGCAGCAGGGAATCGCCCACGCCCAGGGTCTGGGCCGCCGCGATGGGGCCGGGGGTCGGCGGGATGAACACGTGGGAGATATACAGGCCGCAGGAAAGGCACACCGTCATCGCCACGGAGGAGACGCCGGTGCGTTTGACCAGGGCCTTGCGGATCGGGTTCAGGATAACGAAGCCGCTGTCACAGAAGACCGGGATGGAGACGACCCAGCCCATCAGCTCGATGGCCAGCTGAGGGTGTTTCTCGCCCACGAGTTTGATGACCATGTCGGCCAGCTTCAGGGCGGCGCCGGTCTTTTCCAGCACCGTGCCGATGAAGGCGCCGAGGATGATCACGATACCGATGGAGGTGAAAGTTCCGGAGAATCCGGCGCCGATCACGCTGGGAATGCCCTGGGTGGTGACGGTGTTTCCGGCTTCATCGACGGTTTTCACGTCTGTCAGCGGGATGCCGGCGACGATGGCCAGCAGCAGCGAGACGGCCATGATCGCGAGGAAAGGATGGACCTTCAGTTTGGAAATGAGCAGGATCATCAGCACGATCGCCACGACGAACGCGATGATGAGCGGAAGACCGGTCATAGAAAAACCTCCTTCTACATATAGAATTGTAATGGCCAGCGAGCTACCATATGCAGTGTATCACCCTCCGCGAGGGAAGTCAACGAAAATGTTAAAATATGGCAGCACGCCCGGCGCTGCTTGCCCGCATTGCCGGCGCATGATATCATGAACCGGGCCGCATGCGGGCGGCCGGATGAAGAAACGGAGAATGAAGAAAATGGCGACGATACTGCTGGTGGAAGACGACGCTGTCCTGCAGGATGGACTGACTGAACTGTTTGCCCGGGACGGGTATGAGGTGATCACGGCCGGGAGCCTGCGGGAAGCCCGGGAAAAGCTGACCGGAGCGGTGCAGGCGATTGTGATGGACGTGGGCCTGCCGGACGGCGACGGGGTCAGCCTGTGCCGGGAATGGCGCGCGGCGGGGGAAAACCGGCCGGTGTTGTTCCTGACCGCGAAGGGCGAGGAGTTTGACGTGGTCCGGGGCCTGGACAACGGCGGGAACGATTATGTGACCAAACCTTTCCGGATGCAGGAACTGCTCAGCCGCGTGCGCGTGCTGCTGCGCAGTGCGCAGACGCCAAAACCGGCGGTCAGCCGCGGCGGATTCACCGTAGACCGGGAGCGGATGCAGGTGCTGAAGGACGGCGAGGCGCTGCCGCTGACGCTGACGGAATACAAGATCCTGGCGATGCTGATGGATCATCCGAACGTTGTGCCGCGGGACAGGCTGCTGGAGGTTCTGTGGGACGACGGCGGCAAGTTTATCGATGACAACACGCTGTCGGTGCATATGAGCCGGCTGCGTGAGAAGACAGGCGCGGAGCACATCCGCACCATACGGGGAGTGGGTTATCAATGGCTGGATACATCCTCAGCGGAATCCTCCTGCTGATCCTTGCGGCGGTACTGATCCGCCGCTGTTTTGAGATGAGGCGGCTGAACACGCTGTCCGGGCGGATGGAGGACTGCCTGACGGGCCGGGGCGGCAGGCTGCCGCTGTCCCTGAAGGAGGACGGGATTGCCCGGGTGGAGAACGCCGCCGCAGAGATGCAGAACCGGATCGAGGTCGCGGAGGAACGCTTCCGGCAGGAAGCCGGGCGGACCAGCAACCTGACCGCGGATATCTCCCACCAGCTGAAGACGCCCCTGGCGTCCCTGCGGCTGTTCTGCGAGATGGACAACAGCGCGCACCGGGAGCAGCAGATCAGCCAGATCGAGCGGATGGAAACGCTGATCAGCAGCCTGCTGCGCCTGGAGAAACTCTGCGCGGACGGGTATGAATTCAACTTTGAGTCCTGCGATATCCGCAGGCTGATTGAGCTGGCATGGCAGCAGCTGCAGCCGCTCTGGCCGGACCGGACGCTCATCCTGGAAGGGGAGGCGGAGATCCGCTGCGACGAAAAGTGGCTGTCCGAGGCCTTCCGCAACCTGATGAAGAACGCCTGCGAGCATACGAAGGAAGGCGGGTTGATTTATATTACCCTGGAACAGACGGACCGAACCTTCCACTGTACGGTGGAGGACGACGGCGGCGGGGCGAACCCGAAAGACCTGCCGCGCCTGTTCGAGCGTTTTTACCGGGCGGAAGGCCAAAGCGCGCAGGGTGCAGGGCTCGGCCTGGCGATTGTGAAGGAGATCATCCTGCGGCACCACGGGCATATTTCCGCGGAAAACGGCACAAAGGGGCTGAAGTTCACGATTTCCCTGCCGCTGCTGGAACTGGTGAATAAATAATAAATCATGCACAACGCACAATGAAGAATTAATCGTTTTTCAGGATGTGCGGAATGATAGATTCCTTTCTTACGAAACTGTAAGCTGAAAGTCACCCGGAAGTAAGGTTCATTTGCTAACCTTGCTATTGAGGAGGAATGAACCATGGAAATCATCCGTTGCGAAGACCTTACGAAAATCTACAGGAGCGGCACGTCCGGCGTCCACGCGGTGGACGGCGTCAGCCTCTCCTTTGAACAGGGCAGCTTTACGGCCGTGACCGGCAAGAGCGGAAGCGGCAAGTCCACGCTGCTGCACCTGCTTTCCGGACTGGACCGGCCGACCGGCGGCCGCGTGATCTACCAGGACAACAACCTGTTTGACTACAACGACAACCAGCTGTCCGTGCTGCGGCGCCGCCGCTTCGGTTTCGTCTTCCAGGCCTACAACCTGGTGCGGGAACTGACCGCGCAGGAGAATATCCTGCTGCCGGTGATGCTGGATGGCCGCAAGGCGGACGAGGACTACCTGAAGCGCCTGGTGGAGATGCTGGGTATTGAAGACCGGCTGGGCCACCTGCCGGGCGCCCTGAGCGGCGGCCAGCAGCAGCGGGTGTGCATTGCCCAGGCGCTGGCCAACAAGCCAGCGCTCCTGTTCGCAGACGAACCGACCGGCAACCTGGACGGGAAGACCGGCCGGGAGGTGCTGACCCTGATGCGCACGGTGAGCAATGAGCTGGGCATTACGATGATCCTGGTCACCCACGACCTGGGCGTGGCGGAGCAGGCAGACCGCATTATCCGGCTGGAGGACGGCCGGGTGGCGGAGGACAGCGCCGAAGAGAAGGTGATCGGATGAAACGCCTGACGATCAACCGGGTTGCAGGGGCGAACATCCGGATCAACCGGAAGGCCTACGTCAGCCTGTTCATCGGCATCCTGACGGCGGTGTTCCTCGCGACAGCGACAAGCCTGTGCGCCTGGGGAACGGTCCGCGGACACGAGGAACAGATGGCGCAGCGCGTCGGCTGGATGGATATGTTCACCCTGGGCAGCGACGAGGCGACCGACGAACAGCTCCGCCGGTGCGGGTTTTTCCAGGAGATCGGCCATGTGACGGTGGCCGCCGTAGTGGAAGGGAAGCCTGTCTGTGCCGGATACTATGACGGGACGGCGGAGCGGCTGATGAACCGGACGCTGAAGGAAGGCCGCATGCCGGAAAAGGCCGGCGAGATTGCCGCGGAACAGAGCGCGCTGATCCGCCTGGACCTGGAAGAGGCGAAGGTTGGCGACACGCTAACCCTGAATATGCAGCCGGTGTACGGCGTAACCGAAGAAAAGACGTTCACGCTGACCGGGATCCTGAACGAACAGACTTCCTGGCTTGAAACCTATTACGACGATGATGAATATATGCGCTTTCCGGCACTGCTGGTCTTCCCGGAGGAGCAGTTTAAGATCGGCGGCTCGGTTGTGCACCGGGTGCTGACCTACGCGCCGCTGATCACCTTCAACCAGGTGCAGCGCAACTGCCCGGTCAGGATGAATCTGGCCTTCGGCGTAAGCCGGGAATCGGGGACGTTCGTGTACAATGATTCCGGATGGGACCGGGCGGCGAACACGCTGAGCCGGATCCTGATCTGGGTTGTGCTTGGCGCCGCGCTGATGCTGTCGGCCTGCGTCGGCATCACTTCCTCCATGGAAAGCCTGCTGGCACGGAAAACAGAGGATATCGGCATGCTGCGCGCCATCGGCGCGACAAAGCGGCAGATCCGCCGCGTTTACGGCGCGGAGGCCTGGCTGCTGGCGGTGACGGCGCTGCCGGCCGGCCTGCTGCCCGGCGTACTGTTTACCCGGATTGTTTCCGGGATCGCGCCGGACCAGGTGGTGTTTTCCCTGAACGGCTGGCTGCTGGTCCCGATTCTGGGGCTTTCCGTCCTGTGCGTGTTTGTCGCCTCCAGGGTGCCGCTGTACCACGCCTCCCGCCAGATGCCCATGGGCGTGCTGCGGGATACCGCGCTGCTCAGGAAGGCCGGGAATCTCCACAGCCGTAAGGCGTTCAGGCCTGACCGGCTGATTGCCGGCCGCCGGACGCGCCTGCATCCCCTGCGCCAGCTGGGCGCGGCCGGGATGATCGCGCTGACCCTGCTGTCCACCCTGATGCTGGGTGAACTGGCCATGGGCATACAGACCGCCGACGACAGGGATATTCCCGCTTTCCGCCTGTACAGCGACGGACACAGCTGGTCGGATGATCCTTTTTCCGAACTGATTCCGGAAAACACGACGGACCGGGCTGAGCTGAAACAGCTGAACGCCATTGACGGCGTCAGGCAGGTCCGGTCGCTCACGGAGATCAGCGTGAACCTGCTGATGGAGAACGTGCCGGAGTATTTCCGGACCCGGCAGTTCAGCCTGGAGGATGAGGACGGCGCTGTAAGCGTGTTCAGTTTCGGCGCCCTGCAGGCCATCCGGGGAGACTGCATGGACTGGCTGTTCTGGTCCGGCGAGGACGCGGCGGACGCGCGGGCCCGGCAGGATGAGGACTGGCAGGCCGGCGAGAATATACGGCAATATGACAGGATGAGGGCTGTTCGCGAGACGCAGGGCATTTCCGAAACGCCCGTGCCGGTTGTTATGTATATCACAGACCTGGACGCGGCTGAACTGCGGGAGTTTGTGACGGACGGGACCATTGATCCCGACCGGCTGGACAGCGGGGAGCAGGTGCTGGTCTACGCTCCGCTGATGGGCGTAAGAAAAGAAAACAGGTCTTATTCCAGCGAATTTTTCCTGAAACCCGCAGAGGTCCGGGAAAACGAGTGGGACATGATCATCCGCAACGACGTGTTCACGGCCGGCACGGCCCTGGACCTGATGGAGCTTGCCGGGAAGGAGGAGGAAAACAGCCTGCTGCAGGCGGAAGCGGCGGACCTGAAGGCTTTGTACAGACAGAGGGACGCGGTCCGCGCGCGGGTTACCGTTGGCGCGGTCCTGAGCGGCCCGGTGAGGCTCTGCGATACCTATATGTATTCCTTCTCGGTGATTACCACGCCGAAGGGCGCCGAAGCGCTCGGCCTGAAGCTGCCGAATCCGGAATATTCGAACGTCTGGCTGGACGGCGATCCGACGCCGGAGAAGGAAGCGGAGATTGAGGAAAAGATCGGCCAGGTCGCCATGCGCGGCTGGCTCCGGACGGACAACCAGCTGAAGCTGACCCGGGAATACCGGAGCAAAAAACTGCGGCAGATCCTGCTGTTTGCCGGGCTGATCCTGCTGTTCTTCACGGTATCCGTCTTCATGCAGGTTTCCGGGACTTCCCGGCAGATCCGGTCCGAGACCCGGACCATCGGCACGCTGCGCGCCGTCGGCGCGGACCTGAAGACACTGGTTGGCTGCTACCGGCTGCCGGTGATCGTCTGCGCGGCCGCCGGCCTGGTTCCCTGCCTGCTGTTCTACGCGGTGACGGAGATACCGGGACTGCGGCTGTTTACGGCCAACCATCCGGCGGTCATGATCCCGGTGCTGGTCCTGATGGCGGGAAGCATCGTCCTGGCCTGTATCGCGGGCATCCGCAGCCGGATCGCCGGCGTGACGCGCCAGTCCATTGTTGATAATATCAGGGAGTTGTAAATACCATGAAAATGAATAAAATGCTTGCGGTCCTGCTGACCGCCCTGTTCCTTGCGCCCTTTTTCACGGCGCGCGCCGAAACCGCCCCGGCTTTCACGGTCAACGAGGGAGCCGTGCTCAGGGGCATGGACCGCTCCTGGCGGCAGGGCTACACGGCATCCGTTTCCGGAAACAGGTGGACGCTGGTGCTGCCCCTGCAGTCGGAACAGGCGGCCGGCAGCCTCCGGGCTGAACTGACAGTGAAGGATGAACGGACGACGCCGTTCAGATCCCAAACCATGACTGTGGAGGCAAGGGAAGAGGGGACAGCCGGGGGAACCTGGGGCGTGCGCTTTACCCTAGCCCTGCTGCCGGACCAGAAGAACGCCGACTATCCGTGCGTGATCCGCGTCACCGGCGCCGACAGGGACGGGAACGCCCTTGCCGCGGAAATACCCTATACGGTGAAGATCCGCGGGAACAAGGAAAACCTGGAAAAACCCCGTATCACGATCGCGGATGTGCAGGCGGAACTGTCCGTCGGGGAAGAGGGAGAGGTGCGGGTTACCCTGGCCAATCCCTGTGCCGCGACGAACATTGAAGACCTGGAGCTGAAGATTTCCGACGCTTCCGGCCACATCCTGCCCAGGGAATCCGACACCCTGAAGATCGGCAGCCTGCCGGTGGGAAAAAGCGTGACGGTGGGCTATCCGGTGACGGTGCTGGAGAAGGCGTCGGTCGCCCCGCATGTCCTGAAGCTGGATCTTTCCTGGACGGCGGCAGGCCAGGCGGCGGCCTATTCCGAGAACAACACCGTTGCCGTCCGGCAGGAGATCCGGCTGGAGCAGGGCGGGCTGCGGATGGCGCCGAGCGTTACCGCCGGGGATTCCCTGAACCTGACCCTGCCGGTCATGAACATGGGCAAGGCGGACGTGGTGAACGTGCTGGCAACGGTCACGATGCCGGGCGTCACGGAACGGCAGAGCGTGCTTGTCGGCACGATCCAGCCCGGTGAAACAAAGCAGGCGCAGATGGTTCTTTCTCCCGCGAAGGATGTTTCCGGCGAGTTTTCCGGCAGCATTACGGTGGAATGCACGGACCAGGACGGCAATCCGGCTTCCTTCAGCCTGTCGGTGAACCTGAAGGTGGAAAAACCGAAGCCGAAGGCGGCTTCGCAGGACCGCACGGCGGGGGAAACCGCCGGCAAGGAGAAGCCGGGCATCCTGACCTGGGCGCTGGCAGGCGGCTGCGGCCTGCTGCTGGCCCTGCTGCTGACCCAGAGCGCCGTGCTGAGACGGAAACTGCATCTGCTGGAAGAGGAAAAGCTGTGAACTTCCGGGTTTCAATCAACCTTTCGGACATACAGGATGACCGCCGGGACATAAAACGTTGCATTTGTGAACACGCATGAGTATGATATAGGTGACTCCATGCGGTAAACAAATAAATACGGAGGTTATTCCCATGAAGAAAATTATTGCAGTACTCCTGGCCGCGGTTATGACGCTGGCTTTCCTGCCGGCAGTGGCGGAGGAGGCGGCCGCAGCGGCGGCGGAAGCGCCTGCTGCCGCTGCGTCCACGGTAAACGTGCAGATTGCGGTTGACAAGGAAACCGCGCAGAAGGCGGCCGCGGCATTCGGTATGCCGGAGGAACAGGCCGCGACGATCGATCCGGTCCTGGACTTCCTGAACGCGCTGAATATCAGGGTGACCAGCGCCGAAGGCTGCGTGCAGGTCGACCTGGGCCTGAACGGAACGGACGCGCTGTCCCTGGCCGGAACGTCGACGGAAGAAGGACTGAAGATCGCGAGCAGCCTGTTCCCGAACTACATCCTGACGCTCTCCTCCGAATCGCTCCAGGGTATGATGCAGCAGTATATGCCGATGATGGGCGGTGCCGGGGAAGGCGAAGCAGGCGGAGCGGATATGACGGCCCTGGCCGCGGCGGTCAGCGGCTATTTCACCGAATTCTCCGCTGTTTTCGAGACGGCCGTGAAACCCGGAGAGGCGGAACAGGGAACGTTCGAATTTGAAGGCGCTGCCTTTGACACCAGAACGCCTGTGGACGTGGACGAGGCGGCGCTGGCGGAGGCGACCAGGAAGCTGATGTCCGACCTGCTGAATGACGAGGCGGTCAGGGGCATGCTGGCTTCCGTGCCGGACTTCAACGCGGAAGAGGTGCTGAAGGCCATCGATGAGGCGCTGACCGAGGAGCATATTCCCGAAGTAGAGGCAGCCGTGTATTCCAGCAGCGGCAATCCCATGGTCACCTATACCAGATCCGAAGCGACCTACAAGGGCGCCGAGGCTCCCGCATATGTGTTTACCATGCTGAGCAACGGCGCGGAAGGCATGAAGATGAAACTGCAGGCAGCCGAAACCGGTATGGAGATCGAAATGGCGGTCAGCTATTCCGCAGGCGGGCTGTTCATCTCGTATACCCAGGGCGGGATGTACTGGGCATTCGCTTTCAGCGCCGGGGAAAACGGCGCCATGATCTTTGACGTGTATGCCGTTGAAAAGGAAAAGCCCCTGCTGACCCTGACGGTTACGGCGGCGCAGGGGGGCGAGCGTACGCTGTCCCTGGATCCGGAAGGGAAAACCGTGCTGGCAATCGAGGACCTGCAGGGCGAGAATGCCGCGGAGGCGCTGACGGGGCTGCAGCAGGATATGATGGCGAACCTGGGCCAGCTGATGGCGATGCCGGAGGTTACCGGCCTGATCTCCGCCTTCACGCCCAGACAGGTTACAGAAGAACCCCAGGCCACGGTTGAGGCGGATCCTTCCGCGTGGAAGACGCTGGGGGATATCCTGGCGCTGAATCCCGGAGAGAGCCAGAGCAGCTGGGGAGGCGGACAGTTCGCGATGGCCTTCGAATACGGCGGGAAATACTGGCTTGTGAAGGCTTCTGCCCCGGAGGAGGTGCTGAAAGCCTATGAGTCGGTGGACTTCTTTGACGAAGAGCGGGACGCGAAACAGGCTGCCGTAATTGGCGAATGCGCGATTGAGAGCGTGACGGACCTGGAAACGCTGGCCCTTTCCCGGGAAGAGCTGGACCAGTGGACCGGGAAGAGCGGCCAGGACATGCTGGACGCCGGCTGGGAACTGAACGGCTGGCACAACGAAGGAAAAGGGCTGCTTGTGATTATGGTCAACGGCAGTTTCCAGTATAACGTCAGTTTCGGCGATACAGTGGAGACGCCGGAATGGGGCGGCGAGCCGAAGATGGAAGAGGGCGTTGTGGACAGCATCACCTTTGCCGGACCGTCCTATAACTTTTCCGTAGAATGATACGGCTGTAACATACCCCCGCATCCGGGAAACCATTCCGGTTTGACAGGCGCTGTGATATAATAATCCTGTTCATTCCGAAAGCACCTGGATGCGGGGGTTTTGTTTTGAAAGACATTGATATCACGGTCCGGATCGATCCGGACTGTCATGATCCTGTGATCCTGATCCGTACGGACCGGAAAACGCAGGAAGTGGAAAACATCATCCACGCGATTGAAAACTGCGTGGAGAGCCGGTATCCCCTGATTGTCGGCTACCGCGACAACAGGATGGAACTGCTGAGCCAGCGGGATATTATCAGGGTGTTCGTGGAGTCACGGAAAGTACAGATTTCCACGGAAAAAGGAATATTTGAGTCCCATAAAAGCCTGTCATACCTTGAGCAGCTGCTGAATCCGGAACGGTTCATCCGTATCAGCCGGTTTGAGATCGTGAATATCAGGAAGATCGAAAGCTTTGATTTCAGCATAGCAGGCACAGTGCGCATCCGCTTTGACGACGGAACGATGACCTGGGCGGCCCGCCGGTATGTACGCCAGATCCAGCAGGTGCTGGAACGAATCGAAACCGGGGAGGAGGAATGAGCGAAATGTGGAAAAAAGCGGTTCAACTCGGCACGCTGGGTTATGTACTGGGCGTTGCAATCGGCGTGGCGTTTTTCCTTGCCGGTTCGAATGAAGGCCTGGGAAAAGCGCTGCCGTATATTCTCCTGAGCGGGATCCCCGGAGGCGTTTCAATGGGCAGCTCCGTAATCTACGGCGTTGAAAAATGGAGCATCGCGCGGGCAACTGTTACCCATTTCCTGATTACGTTTGCCTGCTTTTACCTGATTTCCTTTGCCCTGGGCTGGTTCAGGTTCGGGGACAGCCTGTTCCTGATTATTACAGCGGCAATGGTCATCGGCTATTTTGTTGTCTGGCTGGTTATGTACCTGGCTTATAAGCGCCAGATCCGGAAGATCAATGAAGGCCTGAAAAAAATAAAGTCCGGCCGGAGAGCAGACTGACCGTTCAGACACGCGCAGCGACCGTTCAGCCCGAAAGCCTGTGCTTTCGGGCTTTCTCCTGCTATACTGAAAAACGGATTCAATCTTTTCATTCTCCAGATCAATAAAATCACACTGAAGGGAGTTCTTTTCATGGATGCCAAGAAACTGATCCCGATTGTTGCCATGATTTCCGTTCTGGTTATGTTCCTGTGGGGGTACCTGGTTCCTGACGGCTGGAGCAAGAGCTGGCTGGCGGTTTTTGCCGGCGGTATCATTATTACCGCGATCAGCATTATGAACAAGGATAAAGACAAGAAGGACGAAGAGAAAAAAGACGAATAACAGCGGCGCAGATGATCCATGGGGCGCAGCCGGACCGGCTGCGCTTTTTTGGCACGAAAAATGGAAACGCTTGTAAAAAAGGATCCCAGTCCGGTATAATATACTATCTGAACGAAAGGCATATGAAGATGGATATACTGGATTATGAGCGCACGGTCAAACCGGAGTGGTGGCTGAAGCAGATCGGAGACTGTGACTGGGCAGGCGGCCAGCACCTGTATGCCGTGCTGAAAGAAAACCGATTCCACAGCCTGTACGGGGAAAAGTCCCGGCTGCTGATCCTGGCGGACGGGACCAGGCTTGTATCCTTCTGCACCTACGCGGAAAAGGACGATATCCCGGATACGGACCTGACGCCCTGGATGGGCTTTGTATATACGAATCCGGATTACCGGGGACGCCGGCTGATGGGGAAACTGATCTGCCGGGTAAAGGAACTGGCCCGGGACGACGGCTATGACACGGTCTGGATTTGCACGGGTGAAACCGGCCTGTATGAGAAATACGGGGCGGAATACGTGACCGCCGCAAAGGATATGCACGGCGGGGACAGCCGGATCTACCGGATGGATGCCTACGGGTTTTACGGCCATGAGACGGCTGACGTAAAGGCGCGGACGGACGAATATCCGGGCATCGCGACGCCGAAGGACCTGTACCGCGCACTGTGGAAAGTATGGACGCGGGAGACCTGCACGGCGCGGATGCGGGAGGAATGGACGGAGGAGAACCGCACAGCCGGACAGTGCGCGATCACCGCGTTTCTCGCGCAGGACATTTTCGGCGGAAGGGTGTGGGGGATTCCGCTGCAGGACGGCGGATGGCACTGCTACAATGTCGTTGGTGAATGCGTGTTTGACCTGACCAGCGAGCAGTTCGGGGACCGGCAGCTGGACTATGCCCTCCGGCATGAGCAGCTGCGGCACGATCATTTTATGCAGCCCGGAAAGCGGGAACGGTATGAGGCACTGAAGGAGGCACTGAAGCGTGAACAGGGGAAATGAGGACAGATCCGGCAAAAAAAGCGCCGGGATCCGCCTGAGCCGACTGAATATTGTCATGATCTGCATCGGCCTGGTTATCGCGACCCTGCTGGCCGTTTCCATGTACCGGACAAGGGTCAGCGTGAGGGAAGTCGTTTCCTTTACGGAAAACTACCTGACCAGCCAGCAGGCGGGCGGTATGCTGCGGGATTTTGCCGGTGAGCTGGGTGAACTGGCGATATCATTCGTACAGAGCGGGGAAGTCCGTCCCGCGAAGGCTTACGAAGCGAAGATGAATGTGATCAACGCGCAGCTGGAACAGTATGAACCGGAAGCATCCGCCAGCGCCGCCGCAAACACGGAGTTTGAAAACGCTGTGGCCGCTTTCCGCGGCCGGAATGAGATGGAAGGAAAGGCAATGCGCCTGGCGGCGGACACAATGGCGAAGCCGGCCTTTGAGGCGCTGCCCGGTTTCCTGAAGGAGATTGAACTGAGCGGTGAGGAACAGGCGCAGGAAGCGGAAGCGAAGAAGGGAATTGCAATGTCCCTGCTGACATCGGCTTCCTATACCGGACTGGAGGATACGATCCGCGAATCGGTTGACAACAGCCACCGCTATTCGTCACAGGACGGAAAGAAGCAGGCAGAGAGGGCGCTGGCGGATGTCAGCGACATCGTCAGGACGCAGTTTGTCCTGGTGCTGTCGTTTATGGCTGTGAGCGTTCTTGCGCTGCTGCTGAACCGGATGCTGATCATCAGTCCGATCCGCAGGAGCGTGGAAAACCTGGACCGCCGGGAGCCGATTCCGGAGCAGGGAAGCTATGAGATGCGCCACCTGGCCCGGGTATACAACGAAGTGCTGAAAGAGAACCAGGAGAAGACGGACAAACTGATCTACACCGCGGCCCACGACGCGCTGACGGGCGTGTATAACCGGACGGAGTTTGACCGGTATTACAGGCAGGTTGAAAAACTGCAGAACGTCGGCATCATCGTGGTGGACGTGGACCACTTCAAGCAGTATAATGACGAATACGGACACGACGTCGGCGACCGGGTGCTGTGCGCGGCTGTGGAAGCGATGAAGCGGAACTTCCGCACGGTGGACCATATCAGCCGGATCGGCGGAGACGAGTTCTGCGTCATTATGCCGCGCACCGGACAGCGGGACGCGGCGGGGATCAGGGAAAAAATCCACGACATCAACCGCGAGCTGTCCGAAAACAGCGGCGACCTGCCGCCGGTGACGATCAGCGCGGGCGTCGCGTTCTGGGACCGGCCGAACCCGGAAGGCTCCCTGTTCAAGGACGCGGACACGGTGCTGCTGGACATGAAGAAGACCCGCGAAGACTGCTGCGCGGTCTGGGGCGGGATCGGGCAAAAAGATGCTGAATGAGAAAGAGATCCGCCGGTGGCTGACCGCGAAGGAGATCGGCGGCGGACTGGAGATCCACGGGCTGCTGGATTCCACCAACAACCGGGCAAAGGCGCTGGCGGCCGCCGGCGCGCCGCACGGCCTGGCTGTGATCGCGGATGCCCAGAGCGGCGGCCGGGGAAGGCTGGGACGGTCCTTCTTTTCCCCTGAACACGCCGGCGTCTATATGACCGTGATCCTGCGGCCGGACTGTACGCCGGACAGGGCGGGGCTGCTGACCTCGCTGGCCGCGGTGGCTGCGGCGCGGGCAGTTGAGAAAGTTTCAGGCGCGGACGTGAAGATCAAATGGGTTAACGACCTGTACCTGAACGGCAGAAAGATCTGCGGGATCCTGACCGAAGCCGGGCAGGCGCCGGAAGGCGGCCGGCTGGACTGGGCCGTGGTCGGCATCGGGATCAACGCGGGGCGGATGGCGTTTCCGGAAGAGCTGCGGGAGACCGCAACCTCCGTCTGTAACGAAACCGGAACGGCGCCGGACCGGAACCGGCTGATTGCCGAGGTCCTGAACGAACTGGACTCGCTGTACGGCGACCTGGAAACCGGCGCGTTCCTGGAGGAAAGCCGGAGACGCTCGAATGTGATCGGCCGGACGGTGACGGTCATCGGGGGCGGGAGACAGTATTCCGCCAGGGCGGTCGATATTGACGACCGGGGACGGCTGGTCGTCGAAACGGAAGAGGGAAGAACCTGCCTGGACAGCGGAGAGGTGAGCCTGAAGCTGGCGGGCGGGGAATGAACGGCATGAAAGTAAAGGATATGACGCTGACCGCCGTTATGGCGGCGCTGATCTGTATTGCGGGGCCGCTGACGATTGCCGCCGGGCCGGTTCCGCTTTCCCTGGCGACCTTCGCAGTCTACCTGGCCGGGGCGATCCTCGGGAAGAAATGGGGAACCGTCTCCGTCGGGCTGTACCTGCTGATTGGGATTATCGGAGTGCCGGTGTTTTCCGGATTCAGCGGCGGATTCCAGAAACTGGCCGGCGTGACCGGCGGATACCTGATCGGCTACCTGCCCTGCGCGTTCCTGACCGGGCTCGGCGCGGAAAAAGCGGAGCAGGCGGGAAAGAAACGGATCCTGCCCCTGATGATGGCTGCCGGGACAATCGTGCTGTATACGGTCGGCACGGCGTGGTTCATGATCCAGACCGGGAACGGGTTCGGCGCGGCGCTGGGCCTGTGCGTACTGCCGTTCCTGCCGGGAGACGCGGTGAAGATCGCGGCGGCGACGCTGCTGGCGGTTCCGGTGAAAAACGCGGTAAAGAGAACAATGAACAATTGATAATGAACAATGAACAATTAAGAGTGTGCAGGACAATATAACAAGAGCAGAATGAGTGAATGAAATAAGGGGAGAAAAAGTATGCGTTTTGAGCCGACGTTTGAATCGCTGAGACAATATTCTGCCCCGGAATGGTTCCGGGACGCCAAATTCGGCATCTGGAGCCACTGGGGTCCGCAGAGCGTCCCGATGTTCGGCGACTGGTACGCCCGGAATATGTATATCCAGGGACAGCCCCAGTATGAGTATCACCTGCGCCACTACGGCCATCCGTCGAAATTCGGCTACAAGGACATCTGCGCCCTGTGGAAGGCGGAGAAGTTCGATCCGGACGCGCTGATCGAAAAGTACTGGAAGGCCGGCGCCCGGTACCTGATGACCCAGGCCACCCACCACGACCATTTCTTCAATTACGGCTCAAAGATCAACCGGATGAACAGCGTAAACGTCGGCCCGGGCAAGGATATCCTGGCCATGTGGAAAGCCGCGGCGGATAAGCAGGGCATGTATTTCGGCCTGAGCGAGCACCTGGGCGCTTCCTTCTCCTGGTGGCGGGTGAACAAGGGCTGCGACAAAACCGGGCCCTACGCCGGCGTGCCTTATGACGGCAACGATCCGGCATATGAGGATTTCTATCACGCGAACCGGGAACACGGCACCGGGGAGGAACTGGATCCCTGGTACACCGGCAACGAGCAGTTTCGCGACTACTGGCTGCGCTGCGTAAACGAGATGATCGACCGCTTCCATCCGGACCTGCTGTATTCCGACGGCGTCCTGCCCTTCGGGGATCACTGGATGGCGGATCAGGGGAAACTGACCGACCTGTCCGTGTACAGCCGCGGCCTGCAGGCGGTGGCGAAGCTCTACAACACGTCCATTGAGGACCATGGGGAGAACCGGGCCGTATACCTGCAGAAGGACCGGCGGGAGGAAATTTTCAGCGTGGGCGTGCTGGATATCGAAAAGAGCCAGCTGCCCGGCATCATGCCGCAGCCCTGGCATACGGATACCTGCATCGGCAACTGGTTCTACGACGTGCATCATCCCTACAAGAGCCCGGAACAGATCGTCGAGATGCTGGCGGACATTATCTCCAAGAACGGCGTGATGCTGCTGAACATCCTGCAGCGGCCGGACGGTACCATCGACGAAGACGCAGAGTTTATCCTGGACAGGCTGGCGGACTGGTTCAAGGTCAACGGCGAGGCGGTCTACGGCACGCGGCCGTGGAAGGTGTTCGGCGAAGGAGAAACGAGGGTGAAGATCGAAGGCTTCAACGAGGAAAAGACCGACTGGACGCTGAACGACATGCGGTTTACGCAGAAAGACGGTGCGGTTTACGCGTTCATGCTGGGTGCGAAGGGCGGGGAAACCGCGGCGCTGCGAAGCTTCGCGGAGCAGGAGGTCAGCAGCGTGGAGCTGCTGGGCGCCGGGCCGCTGGAGTTCCGGAAGGAGTTCGGCGTGCTGCTGGTGAAACTGCCGGAGAAACTGCCGGGCATATGCGCGAATACGCTGAAGATCAGGTAAGGAACAAAGAAAATCCCCGTACCGTGACGGTACGGGGAAGCTTTTTGCTTTGGACGGGATCAGTCGTTCCGTTTCCCGAGAATGCTCAGGATCCGGATGAAGAGATTGGCGATATCCATATAGATATCCAGGGCGGAGTCCACCGCGTTGTCCAGCGTTTTCGGATACTGCTGGGAACGGTAGATGTCATAGCCGATATACAGGGCAAAGAGGCCCGCGGCGAGCCAGTCAATCCAGGACTGGCTGACACCGAGAATCAGCAGTACGACCTCGCAGACAACCAGGCCGATCAGTACCCCAAGCAGGGCGCCGCCGATTTTGGAGAAGAATCCCGGGGCGATCATGACGCAGGCCATCATGCCCACGGAGATCAGCATGGTATACAGGAAGGCTTCGGAAACCACAGGGGAACGGGAGCCGCCGTATGTCCACACCAGCATGGTAATGACCAGCCCGAACGGTATTACCACCAGATTATAACCCAGGAAGCTGACAAGCGGATTGTGCGATTTGGCCGAGGTGAAGATTCCGGCCAAAGCCAGCACCAGGTAGCCGATCAGGAAGACAATCGGGTTGGAGGCGTAGAACCGGACTACCGCTGAAGTGACGGCATAAGACGAGCACATCAGGTAATTGATCAGCAGGCCCCACAGGAGCACAACCGCAATAGCGCCGTTATAGGCGCGGTCGCTGATGATGGCTTTGGGATCCACCGGCGTGTTCAGGCGAAGCGTACGGGCCTTTTTACCCAGTACCAGGCCTGTATTGGTGACGGCCTTCAGGGCCTGGGGCGGAACGGAACCGTTTTCCGGGCTGAGCGGAGCGCCGCAGGCGCTGCAGGTCTTGGCAGAAGCGTCGTTTTCCATCTGGCAGTTGGGGCATTTCATCTCGGATTCACCTCTTTTTCAATCAGAGCCGTTCGATGATCTCATGCTCGAGTTTGGCGATCAGCTCTTCCAGCGTCATGGAGACTGTCTGGTCCGTCGCGCGGTCGCGGACGGCGACTGTGCCATCGGCAATTTCCTTTTCACCGATGATCAGCATATAGGGAACCTTGTCCTCCTGGCGGGCGTAACGGATCTTGTAGCCGATCTTTTCGTTCCGCTCATCCAGCTCGGCGCGGATGCCGTCGTCCAGCAGGCTTTCCGTGATCTTCGCCGCGTAGTCCATGCTCTTGTCGGACACGGGCAGGACCTTGACCTGGACAGGCGCGACCCACAGCGGGAAGGCGCCCTTTGTTTCCTCGATCAGGTAGGCCATGAAGCGGTCAATGGATCCGAGAATCGCGCGGTGGAGCACGACGGGCGTCTTTTCGGAACCGTCCTTGTCCACATACTTCAGGTTGAACTTCGCCGGCAAGCAGAAGTCCAGCTGGCAGGTGCTCAGCGTATACTCCGCGCCAATGGCGGGCTTGACGTTCACATCCAGCTTCGGGCCGTAGAAGGCGGCTTCGCCGATCTCTTCCGTGAATTCGATGTTCAGTTCCTTCAGTACTTCGCGCAGGGCGGATTCCGCACGGTTCCACATCTCGTCGTCCTGGTGGTACTTGACCTTGTCCTCCGGATCGCGGAGGCTCAGCACGCAGCGGTAGTCCGTGATGTTGAAGTCGTGATAGACGTCGCGGATCAGGTTGACCACGCTGGAAACCTCATCCTTGATCTGCTCGGGCGTCACGAAGAGGTGGGCATCGTTCTGGCAGAAGTGGCGGCCGCGTTCGATGCCCTTCAGGGTTCCGCTGGGCTCGAAGCGGAAGTCATGCGCAATCTCGCCAATGCGGATCGGCAGGTCCCGGTAGGAGTGCAGGCGGTTGGCGTAGATCATCATATGATGGGGGCAGTTCATGGGGCGCAGCACGAAGCTTTCGCCTTCCACCTCCATAGCGGGGAACATATTCTCCTTATAATGATCCCAGTGGCCGCTTGTACGGTACAGGTCAACCGTGCCGACGCAGGGCGTCATGACGTGCTGGTAGCCCAGGCGGAGTTCCTTGTCCCGGATATAGTTTTCCAGCTCGCGCCAGAGCGTATATCCCTTGGGCAGGAACATCGGAAGTCCCTTGCCGACCAGGTCGTCCGTCATGAACAGACCCATATCCCGGCCGATGCGGCGATGGTCGCGGGCTTTGGCTTCCTCCACCTGCTTTTCATATTCCTTCAGCTCATCCTGGTTGCGGAAGGCAACGCCGTTGAGCCGTGTGAGCATTTTGTTGTTCTGGTTGTTCTTCCAGTAGGCGCCGGACAGGGCTGTGAGCTTGAAGGCTTTCAGGGCCTTTGTGTAGGTGAGGTGCGGACCGACGCACATGTCGATGTACTCGCCCTGCTGATAGAAGGTGATGACGGCGTCCTCCGCCAGGTCGGCGATGTGCTCGACCTTGTAGATTTCGCCGCGGTCCTTCATCAGCTGAACCGCTTCGTCACGGGGCAGGGGATAGACCTTGAAGGGGAGATTCTCCTTCACGATCTTCTGCATCTCCGCTTCAATGGCGGGCAGATCCTCGTCCGTGAGCTTCACATCGCCCAGGTCGATGTCGTAGTGGAAGCCCTTCTCAGTGGCGGGACCGTAGGCAAAATGGGCGTCGGGATACAGGCGTTTTACGGCCTGGGCCATGATGTGCGCGGCAGAGTGGCGGAGAACTTCCAGCTCGTCTTCCACGGGACATTCCGCAACATGACCGTCGTTACAGATGATCTTCATGGGGTACCCTCCTTTTTGTTTCCGGGCGGAGTATACAAAAAGCATCCGCCCTGCATTTTTCGCCGGGACGGATGCTGGTAAAGCATTCGCGGTTCCACCCTGCTTGTTCGTAAAACCACTCATTGAGCCGCTTTATCGGGCGGCGCCCGCTTTTCATCCGGGAATGGTATCGTATCAGGGCCTGCTGCGGGCTTGCACCTTTCCCCGCTCTCTGTGAGCACGTATCCTGACCGCGTGTTTCCCTTCGCCTGAAAAGATTACATGCACTATATCACCAGAACGGATGAAATGCAAGCGGTTTTTGAGGTAATTCTGAATTCATAGTTTGCAATTCATAATTGTATAAACCGGATAACGGAACAAAAAGGGGGATATGTACGTTCGTAATTTTGACACCCGGTACAGGATATGGTATATTCTTAAGGTTCCCGATACAGGAACGGAGGAATGAAATGCGCAGGATTATCGCTGCTTTACTGATGATGATCCTCCTTGTTTCCGCGGCGTATGCGCAGGCGGAAGACGGGGAGGAACCCATCATATACGATGATGTGGAACTGGAAGAGGAAAGCCCGGAGGAAGACGCCGGGCTGGAAGCCGGGCCGGAAGAGAACGAACCGGCAGGGGATTTCTTGCTGGGTGTGGAACCGGAACCTTCCCTGATTACCCCGGCTTACCGTTCGGAAGAGCATCCCGATCACGGGGAGGGCTGCTTCTGGTGCACTCCCATGAACCTGGAAGACGAAGACGCGATCTGGGCCATGCTGACATCGCCGATTACCGTGGTCCAGGCCAAGGACAAGGAGAAGGCGTCGGACGACCAGATGCGGCAGACAGTGCTGTATGCGGAACCGGACAATAAAAGTGAAAAGATCGGCATGGTGACCGGCCAGAGCCAGGGCGTCCACGTGCTGGAAACCCAGGGAGACTGGACGAAGGTTGAGACCTATTCCACCAGCTTCCATGACAGCAAGGTGAAGAACTGGAACGGTTTTGTAACCGGCTGGATCCCGACGAACAAACTGATTATGGACAGGAAGGTCAACCAGCATTACGGAATCATTATTGACAAGCTGACCCAGCGGCTGTACCTGTTCAAGGATGGCCACCTGGAGACATCCCTGGCCGTCTCAACCGGGCTGTATAACAAAAGGCAGCCCTACAATGAATCCCGCTCCGGGGAATACCTGCTGATCTATTACAAAAAGGGAGATCTGCCGGACGGAACCATGCACTGCTACAAGCCGATCCGTTTCAACGCCGGCGATTACCTGCACGAGGTTCCCTGTATTGTTCCCGCGGGCGGAACCCGGAAGGACGCGAATTACAGGGCCTATGAGAGCAAGCTCGGAAAGCGCGCCAGCCACGGCTGCATCCGCGTCCAGCGGCAGAAGAACGCCGGGGGATACAATATGACCGTGCTGTTCGACCTGCTCAAGAACAGCGTGGAAGCGGGGGAAGGATATCCGAAGATGGTCATCTGGGAGGACTATGAAGGCCGCCGGGTGAAAATTCCCGCGGACAGCACCGCGCTGTATTATAACCCCAACGGCGGATCAAGCTATCATTCCGTGGCCAACTGCCCCAGCGTAAGGAAAAACTACCTGCCCATGACTGCCTTCACCTACGGCGAACTGGAGGAAACGCAGTACAGAAAGCTGACCGCTTGCCCCGCCTGCCAGCCGACGCCCCGGAAGGAGACGCTGGAGAAGATCAACGAGGAACACGAGCATTTTTCACCCGGCGAGGTCATGAGCTACCATAAACAAAAGAAAAAGTAACAGCAGGCAAAAAAGAGACGCCCGCTTCCGGAACAGGAAGCGGGCGTTTGATTATGGACAAGGTTATTTGTTTTCCACGATGCGGCGGACGCGGATGACGCCGTTGATCTCCTTCAGGCGCTCCACGGTGTCGTGGGGCATCGGATGGCTGATGTCCAGGAGCGTGTAGGCGTAATCGCCGCGGCTCTTGTTGGCCAGGTTCTCGATGTTCAGGCCCTGGTTGCCGAAGAAGTTGGTGATCTGGCTGAGCATGTTCGGGATGTTCCGGTGTAGGATGCCGACGCGGGCTTCGGTCTCGCAGACGCCGAGGTTGATTTCCGGCCAGTTCACGGAGTTGTGGATATTGCCGTTGTCCAGGTAATCCTGCAGCTGCCGCACGGCCATGACCGCGCAGTTGTCTTCCGCTTCCTCCGTGGAGGCGCCCAGGTGCGGGATCACGATGGCGTTCTTCATATGGGCGCTGGCAGGAGTGGGGAAGTCCGACACATAGCATTTCACGACGCCGGACGCCAGCGCGCTGGCAAAGGCGTTTTCATCCACAAGCGTATCCCGGGCGAAGTTGAGGAGGACGACGCCGTTCTTCATCTGGGCGATGGCGTCGGCGCTGATCATGCCCTTTGTATTCGCGGTGGCGGGCACATGGATGGTGATGAAATCGCTGGCGGCGTAGATCTGCTCGATCTTTTCCGCGTGGATGACCGCCGGGGACAGATGCCAGGCGGAATTGACGGAGAGGTAGGGATCGAAGCCGTAAACCTTCATGCCAAGGGCGATGGCCGCGTTGGCGACCAGCACGCCGATGGCGCCCAGGCCGATGACGCCCAGGGTCTTGCCCTGGAGTTCATGGCCGGCGAAGGCTTTCTTGGCTTTCTCCGTGGTTTTGGCGATGTCTTTGTCTTCCGCGTTTTCCCGGACCCAGGCGATGCCGCCGGCAATGTCGCGGGAAGCAAGGAGCATGCCGCAGAGGACCAGTTCCTTGACGGAGTTCGCGTTCGCGCCGGGGGTGTTGAAAACGACAATGCCTTCCTCCGCGCAGCGGTCGAGCGGGATATTGTTGACGCCGGCGCCGGCGCGGGCAATTGCCCGGAGGCCTGCCGGGAAGGACATCTCCTTCATATCGGCGGAACGGACCAAAACGCCGGCCGCCTCGTCCATGGAATCAATCAGCGTATAGCCGGAGCGGAAACCGTCCGTTCCGACTTTCGCGATATTGTTCAGGCAATAGATCTTCCTGTCTTTCAGGCTCATTATCAATCGCTTCCTTTCCCTGTATCAAGTCTGGATGGTAGCACAATCGGGAAAGCCGGTCAAGGAAACAACGCAAAAAGAACAGTTGACAAATACCCCCACGGGGTATATGATCTATATACCCCACGGGGGTATATAAGGACGGAGGATCCGCAGATGAGCGAAACAAAGGCATGCCCGCACTGCGGCGGGCGCAAAAAGATCCGCACACAGGAAGAGAAAGAGGCCCTGATCCGGCGGCTGAGGCTGGCGGAGGGACAGATCCGCGGCATCCAGAAAATGCTGGAGGAGGACGCATACTGCCCCGATATCCTGATCCAGGTATCCGCGGTGAGTGCCGCGCTGAACAGCTTTAACCGGGAACTGCTGGCCTGCCATATCCGCAGCTGCGTTTCGGAGGATATCCGGGACGGGAAGGACGAAGCGATTGACGAATTTGTCCGGGTGCTTCAGAAGCTGATGAAGTAAGAAAGGGAAACAGATGGAACAGTATACTGTCACAGGCATGAGCTGCGCGGCGTGCCAGGCGCGGGTGGAAAAGGCCGTTGAAAAGGTGCCCGGCGTATCCTGTGTTTCCGTGAGTTTGCTGACCAACTCCATGGGCGTGGAAGGGACCGCTTCCCGGGAGGAGATCATCCGGGCGGTGGAAGCGGCCGGCTACGGCGCGAGCCCCAAAGGCGGCCAGGCCGCGGAGGAGGACGCCCTGCGGGACCGGGAGACTCCGGCGCTGAAGCGCAGGCTGCTGCTGTCCGCCGGCTTCCTGGCGGTCCTTATGTATATTACGATGGGGCACCATATGGCCGGATGGCCGCTGCCGGCGTTCCTGGAGCATCAGCACATGGCGCTGGCCGCCGTCCAGATGGCGCTGGCGCTTGCGGTGATGATCATCAACCGGAAGTTTTTCACAAACGGATTCCGTGCCCTGGTTCACGGCGCGCCGAACATGGACACGCTGGTGGCGCTGGGTTCCTCGGTGTCCTTCGGCTGGAGTCTGTATGTGTTCTGCCGTATCTGCGCGATGACGGCAGCGGGCGCGCCGGGCGGCGAAGTGATGGAGATCTACCATAACGAACTGTATTTTGAATCCGCCGCGATGATTCCCGCCCTGATTACGGTCGGGAAAATGCTGGAAGCCCGCTCGAAGGGAAAGACGACGAACGCGCTGAAGAGCCTGATGAAACTGGCGCCGCAGACGGCGGTGCTGCTGCGGGACGGGAGGGAAACGGAAGTCGCCGTCGGTGAAGTAAAGGCCGGGGATATGTTTGTGGTCCGCCCGGGGGAGAGCATCCCCGTGGACGGCACGGTGGTTTCCGGTTCCGGCGCGGTGAACGAAGCGGCCCTGACCGGCGAGTCGATCCCGGTGGATAAAGCGGAGGGCGACCGGGTCAGCGCGGCGACGATCAACCAGTCCGGCTTCCTGACCTGCCGGGCGACCCGGGTGGGCGAGGATACGACCCTCAGCCGGATTATCCGCATGGTTTCGGACGCGGCGGCGACCAAGGCGCCGATTGCGCGGATCGCGGACAGGGTTTCCGGCGTGTTTGTGCCGGCGGTGATCGGCATCGCGCTGGCGGTGACGGCCGGCTGGCTGATCGCGGGCGCGGCGGCGGGTGACGCGGTGGCCCGCGGGATTTCCGTGCTGGTGATCTCCTGCCCCTGCGCGCTGGGGCTGGCGACGCCGGTGGCAATCATGGTGGGCAACGGCGTGGGCGCGAAGAACGGGATCCTGTTCAGGACCGGCGAGGCGCTGGAAACGGCGGGCAGGGCGCGGATCATTGCGCTGGACAAGACCGGAACCATTACCTCGGGCGAGCCGAAGGTGACAGACCTGATTCCCGCAGAGGGATATACGGAAACAGAACTGCTGGCGAAGGCGGCCGCGCTGGAGCAGGGGAGCGAACATCCGCTGGCCGGCGCGGTGCTGCAGGCCGCGGAAGAGCGGCAGATTCCATACGGCGGGATATCGGATTTCCGGGCGCTGCCCGGAAACGGCCTGGAAGGCACCGCCGGTGGGAAACGCCTGCGCGGCGGCAGCGGCAGCTTTATCGGGGAACATGTATGTATAGCGGACGCCATCCGTCAGGAGGCGGACCGGATGGCCGGCGAGGGAAAGACGCCGCTGTTCTTTGAGGAGGACGGCCGGCTGGCCGGCGTGATTGCCGTGGCGGATACGATCCGGCAGGATTCAGCCGAAGGCGTCCGGCAGCTGAAGGGCCTGGGCCTGCGGGTGGTCATGCTGACCGGCGACAACGAAAAGACGGCGAAGGCCATTGCCGCGCAGGCCGGGATTGACGAATGGATCGCCGGCGTGCTGCCGGAGGAGAAGGAAAAGGTGATCCGCAGGCTCCAGGCATACGGAAAGACAGCGATGGTCGGAGACGGAATCAATGATGCGCCGGCACTGACCCGGGCGGATACCGGCATCGCCATCGGCGCCGGAACGGACGTGGCGGTGGACAGCGCGGACATCGTGCTGATGAACTCCGCCCTGACCGACGTGGCCGCGGCCATCCGGCTGAGCCGGGGAACGCTCCGGAACATCCACGAGAACCTGTTCTGGGCGTTCTTCTACAACATCGTCTGCATTCCGCTGGCGGCGGGGTTGTTTGGCTGGAAGATGAGCCCGATGATCGGCGCGGCCGCGATGAGCCTGTCCAGCTTCACCGTTTGCATGAATGCCCTGCGACTGAATCTTTTCCGGCTCAGGGACGCGTCAAAGGATAAACCGCTGAAGGCGGCGAATATACCCCTTACCGTTACCGGAGAGATCCGCGGGGAACTTGAGAAAGAGAGGAACAGTACTATGACGAAGACTGTGAAGATCAGGGGCATGATGTGCGGACACTGCGAGGCGACCGTGAAAAAGGCGCTGGAAGCCCTGCCCTTTGTGGAAGAGGCGGCCGTAAGCCATGACGCCGGCACGGCTGTGCTGACCCTGAACGGGGAAATGGACGAGGCCGCGGTGAAGGCGGCGGTGGAAGCAAAGGATTTCACCTTTGAAGGGATCGAATAAGGCATGGGCACGTTTCACGTCGAACTGAAGAAAACGGTCGACGACAGCTATGAGATCGAGGTCGGCCGCTCCCTGGCGGACCGGCTCGCGAAGGACCTGGAACACGGCCTGGCCGGTTCGCTCCGGCGCTTTGCCCTGATTACGGACAGCAACGTGGAGCGTCTGTATGCCGAACCGGTCCGCGACAGGCTGCTGGCGGCGGGATTCGAGGGGGAAATCTTTTCCTTTCCCGCGGGCGAGAAGAGCAAGACCCGGGAGACCAAGGCGGAGATTGAGGACCGGATGCTGGAAGCCGGATACCGTCGGGACTGCTTTGTGCTGGCGGTGGGCGGCGGCGTGGTATCGGACCTGGCCGGATTCCTGGCGGGAACCTACGGGCGCGGGGTGCCGTTCATCAACTACGCGACGACGCTGCTTGCCGCGGCGGACGCGTCCGTGGGCGGGAAAACAGCGGTGGACACGCCGCTGGCGACCAACCTGATCGGCCTGTTCAACCAGCCGAAGAAGGTTTATATCGACATCGACTGCTGGAGTACCCTGCCCGTGCGCGAGATCTCCAGCGGGCTTGCGGAAACCGTCAAGCACGCCTGCCTGGCGGACGCGGAATTCTTTGTGTATCTGGAAGAAGAGATGGAAAATATCCTGAACGGCGCGGACAGGCCGTGCGAGCACATGGCCCGGCGGAACTGCGAGATCAAGTACCAGGTAGTCATGAAGGACGAGCGGGAAACCGGCCTGCGGGAGGTGCTGAACCTCGGCCACACGGTCGGCCGGGCGATTGAGACGCTCAGCGGCTACCGGCTGCTGCACGGCGAGGCGGTGTCCATCGGCCTGAACGCGGCGTACTCCCTGTCCGTCTATATGGGATATGCCACGGAAGAGGAAGCCGGACGCGTCAGGGCGCTGCTGAAACGCGCCGGGCTGCCGGTTGGCATTCCGGGATACATTGACCGGGAGGCGCTGGTCCGGAAACTCTATACGGACAAGAAGGTACGGAACGGCCGTCTTCGTTTCGTGATCCCGAAGGGGATCGGGGCGGTCGTTGAATTCCGGCCGGGCGTATTCGCGGAGGAAGTCAGCGAGGAGACCGCCCGGATGATTATCCTGGGAATGGAAACGGAGAGGTAAAAGCACCGGCAGATAAAAACAGCGCGCACGGTTTTCAGCCGTGCGCGCTGTCTGTTTCTGTCACAGGTCATCCGGCCCGTATTCGCTCAGGGAGATCGAGACGGGCGAGCTGTTGCTGAAGAGATACAGGTATCTGCCGTCGCTGAGGGGACAGCACACGGAGGTGCCGGGTATCGATGTGTCCTGGTCCGCGCCGATCACGTCGTGGATCCAGCCTGTCAGCGCGGTCCAGTGCCTCTGCCGGCTTTCGTCGGGATCTTCATCCCCCGGCTCATCATCCGGTTCCCCTTCGAAATAACCCCGGTCCGGATCATCCGGATTGTCCGGGTCGATGATCCCGTCATAGCCGCAGTATTCAATATCCGCCTCGTAAGCGAACTGGCAGGAGATGTAGATAATCGGCTCGTCCAGCGTGCCGCCGAAGGTGGTGACCTCGATCATGCTGTTCCATTCCGGATCCTGGAAGGTGAACGCGCCGCTCAATTCCGGGAAGCAGTTCCAGCCGTTGCGAACCAGGTCACGCGGCGTGCTTTTCCCGACGATGTAGTCCACGCCTTCGATCCGGACGGTCATCATCCGGAGCTCTTCCTCCGTGAGCCCGTCCACCGGCCGGGGTTCCGGGGATATCCGGTACATGCCGTCGTCCGCCACCGCCAGGGTCTGCAGGACGTTTTCTTCGTCCTCGTCTGTTTCCACGGTGTATGTGAAAAGCCGGATCTCGCCGAGACTGTTTCCCTGCTGATCCGTGAAGGAGCAGGTCAGCACGTCCTCCGGCATCTTCCAGACGTTCTCTTTCCGGATGACCATGCCGTAATCCGCAAGCGCCCGGAGCCTGTTTTCTCCTTCCGGAGACAGTTCCCTGGTTTCGGGTCCGCTGTCGGCGTCCAGGAATACGGCCGAGACGGACGCCCGGCTGAAATCTCCGTCCGACAGGCCGAAGAACTCACGGACCGTCACTCCCCTGAAACCCTGCGGAGAAGCAGCTTCCGTCGCATAGCTGATACCGCGGGCATTGAAGATCTCGGTCAGCGACATCTGGCGCCACATGAACAGATACAGCCGCTGCGCATCCGGGCTCGGGTTTTCATACATATAGCTGCCCGCCATGCCCAGCAGCACGGATTCCTCTTCTCCGCTTTCGTTTTTCCGGAGGGCCCATACGCCTTCCTGGCCCACGTCGATTCCGGTCTTCCGGGGTTTTCCTTCTGACTGCGGGATCGCGGAGATCATGTCCGGTACAACGCTGCTGAACCAGGCATCGTTCATCAGGGTGCCGTCCGCCTCGGTACCGACGAGGCTTCCGTATGATTTCATTCCCCGGCGGGTCCGCAGCATCTCGCGGACGTCCTTATCCCGGGCGGGCCAGGGCACGTCCGCCCTTTCCGCCAGCCAGAGGGTTCCGCCTGCGTCAATGCAGCCGACGGCAACCCATCCCGTGCTTGGATTGGGACGGTAGACGCCGTAAAGGATCACGTCGTCAAAATCCTCCGGCTTCGGTTCCGGCGTGGGTTCCGGGGACGCCTCGGGCTGCGCGGCGCTGATCCCGCGGCTGACATGGGTTACTTTTTTCACGATTTCGCCGTTTTCGTCCTCTACAGAGTACCTGACGGTGAATGTGATTTTTCCTGCTTCCAGGTCTTTTTCCGTGACAGTCCATGATCCGAACCAGTAGGCGTATGTTCCGCTTTTCAGGACCGGCGCGCCGAAGTCTTTGATCTTTTTTCCTTTCGGATCCTCAAGCGTCATGGCGCCCGGGAAATCTTTCCCCGAGGCGTTTGTCGCCGAGAAATAGACCTGGACTGTCTCTCCGGCCTGCACGTTCCTCGAGGAAAACACGAGCTGAAGAATCAGGTCGCGTTTCGCCGGGGCTTCCGCTCCGGCGAAACCCAAAAGGATACAAATGGCCAACAGGACCGCCGCCAGGATCAGCATCCGCTTTTTCATATCGATGTTCTCCTCCTGAAGGTCAGACGTATGTGACTGGACAGGAGTTCCGTTCCGATTCTTTTTTTCAGCATATAATACGGATGAACTTCCCGTCAAGAGGCGGCAGGATACGCTTGCCCGGCAGTGCCGCAGTGTGTTATCCTTATCAGACAAGGCAGAAACGCCGTGATCTGTGTAAACAGTCGGGGAGGATACCGGAGATGCGGAAAGCAGGAAAATGGCTGATCAGAATTGCCGTAGCGGCAATCCTGTTTTTGCTGCTTTCCGGCAGCGCATCCGCAGCGGGGAAACGGTTCCTGAAAGCGGCCTGCCCTTCCGTATGCGGGGCGCAGGTGACGGCCCGGTGGCAGAAGGATGAAGCAGTCCTCAGTATTCCGGGCTCCTGGGACCTGTCCAAAGTGACGCTTGAAATGGAGGATACGAAATCCCTTCAGCTGGGGCAGGGAAAAACCCGCGCTGTTCCCGGAAAACCTGTTGACCTGACCGGAATGGTCGGGAAGAAGACGGTTATCCGGGATGAAAAGGGAAGGATAAAGGGTTATCTGACAATTCTGCAGGGATCCCAAATTAACGCGCTGTTTCTGGAAGTGGACGCAGAACAGCTGGTAAAGGCAAACGCAGATAAAACAATCCAGATTACCGAAGGGCACGCGGTCTGCATCGAAGCGGACGGCACAGTGAGCTACGACGGCGAGCTTGAACAGCTGAAAAGCCGGGGAAACGCCTCCCACTGGGAACACAAGAAACCGTATCAGTTCAAACTGAAAAAGAAGACGTCCCTCGGCGGGATGAGCAAAGGGAAGACCTGGATCCTGCTGGCAAACTGGGCGGACGACAGCCTCCTGCGGAACCAGATTGTGCTGGACCTGAGCCGGCAGATCGGTATGAGAAACGCAATCAAATGCGTTCAGACCGACCTGTGGATCAACGGGGAATACAACGGCCTTTACCTGATGACGGAGAAAATCCAGATCAAAAAAGAGCGGATCAATATCACCAATCTGGAAGAAGCGACAGAGAAGGTCAATCCCTCCCCGTTTGACGCGGGACAGATTGCCAAGGACCAGTCGGGAAATTATCCGATCATGCGCTACTATCCGGACGTGAAGGATCCGGAGGATATTACCGGCGGATATATTGTTACAATCGAAAAGGAGCACAGGCTAAGGCTGTTTGAAGAGGAGCCGGGCTTCAGGACGGCTGACGAACTGAACATCCGGATCAAGGAACCGACCTGCCCCAGCGAGAAGCAGGCGGAATACCTGTTCAATCTGTTTACGGAAATGCAGGACGCGCTGATCGCGTCAGATGGAATCAATCCGGAAACGGGGAAATCCTATGAGGAATACCTGGACGTGTATTCTTTCGCGCAGCGCTACCTGATCGACGAATGGACAGAAAACTATGATTTCCAGGGAGGAAGCCAGTATATGTACAAGGACTCCGACCTGGTGGATCCCCTGATTTACGCCGGACCTTCATGGGACTACGATACCTGCCTCGGAGACAGGAAAGACAAGGGATACAGGACTTCAGACCTGTATCTGACCAACAAAAGATACAGAAAAAACTGGAATATATACTGGCTGCTGTACGGCCACGATTCGTTCCGGGATGAGATCAACAGGATGTGGCCTGAGGTCTTCCGGCCTGCAATCGACCTGCTTCTGGGCACGGCGGAAGCCGGCCCGGACAGCGTCCTGCGGTCCCTGGACGAATATGTGGAAACGATCCGGGATTCGGCAGCCATGAACTATGTCAGGTGGCATATGATCAGCGACGGAGCTTTCAAGACGGCCAGAACCAGCCTGGACAGCAGCATCAGAAACCTGCGGGCATGGATGACCAAGCGCGCCGCCTGGATGGATAAAACATATTACAGCGAAGAGCAGACGGATTGAACTGATTCCATGCAGATGCAGACCGGATCTGCACACATTGCGGCGCTGCCGATCCACCCGGCTGCCACAGGATGCCAAACATGTCCATACAGAACAGTACAAACCTGCCTGAACATAGGAAATACAGTATTGTCATTCTGCATATAATATGATAGAATCATTAAAAACCATAGGGGGAACACCGAATCACAGGGAAGAGAGGAACAGCAAAATGGAACATCATGGAGAACATGTGTTTTTTGATTGCTGTATTTATCTGGTCTGTATATAATCTGATTCTTCAATGTATAAGCGTTTCCGCACCGCTGCTGGAACGCGCGTGACACGGGCGTATCCTGAGCCAATTAATTCCATATGATCGGGGGTTTTCGGTTGTGAGAAGAAGCTTGATATGGGCAATGGTTGTCAGCTTGCTGCTGGGATGTTTTCTCGGGGCGGCGTCTGCCGATACGGGAACTGACAATTCCGCCACATCAGGAGTCGATGTAATCGTTGTCCTGGATATGTCCGGATCCATGACCACTTTAGGGAAAAACGCCAATACCGGGAAAGACATTCCGGGAAACGACATAAACAAGTTCAGAATTGACGCGACGGCGATGCTTGTCGGCATGCTGGATATGGACGGCTCCAGAGTCGGTATTGTACCTTTTGCCGGAACCGTTCTGGATGGGGTCACGGAACTGACCCCAGTCAGTACCGGAAAAGAAAGATCCGATCTTCTGAAAACGCTGTATGCGCCCAGGTTTTACAACTCCCATGCAGATGGAACCAATACAGGCGCCGCGCTGATGAGAGCTCTGTATATGCTGGACACCCGGGACGACAAGAGCAACCGTCCCATGATCGTGCTGATGACAGACGGCAAGAACGCCCTTCAAAACGGTTTGACCTCCGTTAATATCAGTCCTTCCTACAGATGGAAAAACGGCAAAATTGAAAAAATGCAAAAAGAAGATTTCACGGTTACGACAATGAACGAAACCGCGCGGGAAGCCGCGGACTGCGCCAGCAGCATGGATGTTCCGATCTATACCATTGGCCTGACAGTAGATCCGACAGAACCTGTAAGCGGCGGACTTTCACTGGCGGACATCTCCGCCAGGACAGGCGTGGAAGGAGAAGGAAAAGGCTGGTTTTTCGCAGAGAAAGCGGATGACGCGAAGAAGATTCCTACATTCTTCGCCAGTGTGCTGGCAGACAAGATCGGATCCAGCGTGCAGCTTATTTCCAAGCCCAATCCGTTGGGGGGAAACACCTATGAGGTTCCGATCCCCGTGCTGAATGAATCCATCCGGGAAATCAACGTCATCCTTCCCGTTAAAAAAGGGAAGAACAGCAAACTGAGCGGTATCGACGCGTCTTCCATCCGGATCCTGGACGCAGACGGAATTTCCCAGACTGCGGGGAGGGATGATGAGGTTACCATCCTGCACCATGAAAATGGCAACTTTGCCATGATCAAGATCCGCAAGTTCAGGCGCGGCTCGACCGGGATGTGGAAACTTCAGTTCGAGAGCGATGAGGATCCGAAAAATATCTCCTTCAATTTCCTGTACAACTACAATATCAAGCTGAACGCAGCCCTCAGCACAGACCGGGGGGACAGCACGTATTACAAGTCTGACAAGCTGCAGTTAAGCGCGTATTTCGCTGACGAGGACGGGAACCGTTCCGACGACAGCGCGCTGTACGCAGATCACACAGGTGAACCGGATTACAAACCCTGGATGACGATTAAGGCAACATGGAAGCTGTATCAGGTGGTGGACGGGCAGACAGCCGCCCAACCGATCCGGACCGGTTTCATGACGCCGCAGGATCATCCTCTTCAGTTCGGGGATGAGATCGATCTGTCGCAGGACACGCCCAAATCCGGGAAATACAAACTGGTATTCACCGCAGACGGCGCAGGCCTGATCCGTACCGTGGAAGTGGATTTTGAACTGAAAAACCATGAGCCTGTTGCAACAAAATATGAACAACAGATTGATGTTAATAACCCGTACGGCGAAGAAAGAGAAAAGACCTGGACGGTGGCCGGAACTTCCGGCGTTCTGAACAAGAAAGTCGGCGAGATCGTGACAGATGACGATCCCGAAGACCATACCCACATGTATTTCGAACTGGAGGAGGTATCTGACGAGGCCGGTGTGATTACGATGGATCCGGACAGAACCCTCCATTTCGAAACAAAGCCGGACGGCAACAGGATCAAAGACGGCAAGATTATCTATAATCTGAAATACGACGACGGAGATACGGGCGGCCAGGGCCAAGTCATGATTGAACTGACCGTATTTGATATGGAAAAAGACTTGCAAACGAAATATGAGCCGGAAATGACAATCACCGGCACAGTGGCTGTCAACCCCGCTGACGGAAAGCAGTTCGGGGACGAAGAATATACCTATAAGAAGAATTCAGAGGTGAAGATTACTGTCCGGCTGAAGAATATAAACGATGAAAGCTATGCCGATGAAGATCTGCTGAAGCTGCTGCCAAATGAGATTGCCATTGTCAATAAGACGACCGGTGAACCGATTATCCAGACGGCGAAGTTAGAACTGAACGGGGACACGCTGGAGTTTACGGTGCCCACCACTGGCAACAAGGAGGCGGAATGGACCGCGGCCGTAAAGGTCGGGCCTTTCGAAGGAGACGGGTTGACCAGGGAGATCCATATTCCGAACAATTATGATCCGGAAGCTGATCCCGCGGAAGAGCTTACGATTAACTGCAGCGGCGACAAAGTGCCTGGTTTCCTGCGCTCGGTGTTTGGGGAAGACACACCTGACGTGCAGATTAAGGTCAGCGATCTGTTCAAAGACAAGGATAAGGATAAAGGCCTACTGGATTATTCCAAACCCGAGTTCAAGTCTCTCGAGGGAGAAAAAGTGGATCCCGCCGACATTACGGCAGTCGTTCTGAAGGACGGGGAATCTCCGGAATACAAGATCCAGGCCACGGGGCAGCAGACATCCATATTCAAATACAGCTACCAATGCACAATGGGGATCACCGCCACGGACGGCGACGGGAGACCGGGAACTTATGAACAGAAGATCACGGTCGTGGATCTGTACAACAAGATGCTGACGTACCTGATCCTGGTGCTGGCCGCAATCCTTGCGCTGGTGATTCTGTTCCTGATCGTTCACCAGGCTCGCAAGCCGAGATTCCCGCAGCTGAACCTGACCATCCGTGAGGAGCCCAGCCTGTACGAATCCGGAACCGACACGCTGAGCCCTGTCAAAACGCCCACAAACGTCAACGCCATGGGCGTGGACAGCGACATGGCCGCGAAGCACGGCATTTCCATGGAACTGCTCCAGAATATTATTATCAAGCCCATCCGGTCCACGCTGGCCGTCGGGGTGGTCTGCAAAAAGTCCATTCCGGGGCAGGAAGTGACGCTGGACGACGTCAGGCTGAAGGCGAAAAAGCAGTACACCTGGAAGATCGAACAGGAGCTGACCATCCATAACGACCGCAGCGAGAGCATGATCGTCATCAAGCTGGAGAACCGCAGGGACGATGAACCGGAGGACGTCCTGGACGATTTCGGCGGCAGCGACGACTGGTCAGATGACGGCGCCGGGGCGAACCTGAGCAACGCCGGCAAGAAACGCAGCAAAAAGGTGGAGCGGAAGGCAAAGCAGGCAGCGGAAGAAGATACCTTCTCCGGCCAGAATGACGATTTTGATTTTTGACATAAAACACACAATACTAACAGAAAGGGAGAAAGACAATGGAAACCAAACAGAAGTTCGAAATCTCAATTGACCGGGTAGAAAAGATACCGGTACCTCTCCTTGTGGTCGGCCTGGGCGGAACGGGGTGCGATTCGCTGCTGACGATCAAGGAAACCTTTGCGGAACGGTACATTCTGCCCAAGGACGCCAAAGGCCAGGAACTTCCGGCACCCATCAAGACGGCATATCTCGGGTTTGACAGCCGCGCCGAACGTCCGGAAGGGCTGGAAGTCAGTGAATATGTGGATATTTCCTATGCGGGACTGGAGAAAACCCTGATCAACCAGAACGAGCTCCTGTATCCGCATGAAAAGGAATGGGTCAATACCAAACTTAAGTCCACCGGCATTTCCGGGAACGGCATGCAGGCCAACCGCCAGGCGGCCCGCCTGGCACTGAGCCGGAACTATGACAAAGTAAACCAGGCTATCAAGGGAGCCATTCAGGGTATCGTTTCCACCACGGCCGGCAGCTCCGACGCCAGGGCAAACCATGTGGAAATCGTTGTGGTTACGGGCATCGGCGGCGGCACCGGATCCGGTACCTTCCTGGACATGTGCCAGATCCTGAGGGCGGCTGCAAAGGAAACCACCGTTATTCCCGCCACCATGACCGGCTATATCGTCATGCCTGACGTTTCCCTGATGAATGTGGCCGCTGCCACGGGCATGGAAGATCCGATCAAGCATAATGCGTACGCGGCTCTGAAGGAACTGGATTTCTGGATGCGCGTTAAGGAGCACGAGGTGCCTTACCGCATGGTATACGGCAACAACTCCGCCACAATCGAATGGAAAGAGCCGCCGCTTGACCATTGTATCCTCATGTCTTCTTCCAACGTGGAAGGCATTCCGTACAAGGACGGTTACCAGGCGGTCCGCGGAACAATCGCGGAAAACCTGATGCACTACATGGCAAAAGAGGATGGCGTAAAGCAGGAGTATTCCTACCGCCAGTATGAAAACAACCTGGGCTCGATCAGCATCCAGAAGAGTTATCCGCTGTATCACGGATACCGCGCGATCGGCGCTTTCACCAAGCGGATTCCGAAGAAGTCCATTCTGTATTATGAAGGAGCTCTCCTGTTCCAGACCTTTATTCCGATGCGGGACGACAGCGGCAAACTGCAGCCCGACCGCAGGATGTTCACGGACGGCCAGGGCAAGGTTCGCGCCGAGGAGATCACAGGCAACGGAAAACAGCTGCTGACCGATTTCCGGACCAACATCAGCAAGCTGCCGGGATTCTGCAATCTTGATATTAAGGACAAGGTCAAGGTTGCTTCGGTCCAGAACCTGAATCCCGCACCTCATAACAAATGGCATACCTGGCGTGACACGGTCTGCGCGCCGACAGCCCTGAAAGCGTCAGAAACCTACCTGAACAAGGCCTGGGAAAGATTTGAGAACTTTGCCCGGTCCGTGATCATGGATCCGGAGCAGGGCCCCTTTGCCCTGGAAGCATATCTTGACGCACAGAACGGCCTGATCAGCTATATGGACGAGATCCTGGCCAGCTGGGAAAACCAGTACAGGAAGACCCGGAACCAGGCAATTGCGCAGAGCGAAGAACAGTGCAACGCAAGCTGGCCGACTTTCCGCAATCCTCCGGTGCTGGGAAGGACCGGCGCGCTGGAACAGTATGTGCACGCGGTTGCGACGCTCTACACCTATGTCAACAACTGCGAATTCCTTGAGAAACATGTTGAATCCCTGAGGAAGCTGATCCTGCGGGTCAAGGAGTATCTGCGGGACGGCCTGAAGCCGATGTGCGCCGCGATTCTGTCGCTTGAAGCGGAATTCAACAAGCAGACCCAGGACGACGCTGTGCTGGTTCAGGATATTTACAGCCTGGAAACCGTGCAGGACAGCATTGACGAAGCCTTTAAGGAAGCAAACGCGGAGCAGAAGATGAGCAGCCGCTTCCTGGAGAAGGTTGCCGAGATCGCCGAGCAGACACAGCCCAATGTGGACGCGAAGACATCCGGTGTTGAGTTTATCTGCCGCAACGTGGGCCTGCAGACTATGTGCCAGGCGATTGAGAAGGAACTGAAGACGGTATACGGCGACGTAAACAACCAGTCCCTGGACCAGATCATGATCGCGAACGTCGGCGAAGATCTGGCTGCCCAGCAGAGATGGATGGACAACCTGGCGACAAGCGCCCTGGACAGCGCGCTGCCCATGTTCATGCAGGACGCCGTGTTCAAATCCGCCCAGGTCGCTCCTTACTGCTACATGTCGATCCCTGCCAATGCGCCGGAGCATCTGAAGTACATTCAGAGCGCCTTCGCAACGCATGATCCGGCAGTACAGCCCAAGGAAAGCTCCCTGGACGACCACATCTATGTGCTTACTGCCTGGGACAAGCTCCCGCTGTTCCGTTACGGCCTGTTTGAGGAGCTGCGGAAAGCCTATGACAATGACCTGAACAGAGAAACGGCCCTCGGTATTCATCTGGTCCGCAACGGCAATTCCGACGCGGACTTCCGGAACGACTGGAGCCAGCTGCCGTCCCCGAAGCCTTACTTCCTGTTTGCCAAGAGCAGCGTCCTCAGCGAGACTATGCAGTATAAAAAGGTCCATGAACTGGTGGAAAAGGGCATCCGGTGCGGTATGATCAACGTCCAGGACGATGAACCCTATACCAAGGCCTCCGTCAACCTGCTGTATGCCAACAGCGTCGCGCTGCTGTCCTCTGAAGCGATGCGCCAGAAGGCAAAGGAGATTGAGGAAGCTGTCAATCCCGCCACGGGCGACACCTATTCCAAGAGCGAGATCTGCTCGCGGCTGAATGATTTCCTGAAGTCAGCAAAAACCGTGGTTCTGGAACAGAAGGAAATCAGCCCCTCCAATGTGGCCAGCGTACTTGACCTGGGTAACGAACCGACAAATCCCTTCGATCCGGCACTCCAGGGTGACATGGAAAAACTCAGGCTCGCAAAAGATAATCATAAGCGGTTGTGCGTAGTCATGGCCGAAGCGATGATTTACTGCCGTCCGGACATTGTCAACGCGCTGGAGATGCAGCTGCCGGCCTACGAGGAGATCAGCAGCTTTATCGGTTCCGGAGTCGTTACAGAAAAGACCTGGGAAGTCCGCAACGCCTATGCGGAAACCGCGGCGGAACTCTTCATGTTCCTGAACGATATCATCTTCCAGGGAGGCAGCGGCCTGAAGTACAAGAACAAGGGCCAGAAGTATGATATTATTACCGAATCGCTGCTGGCGGACGATCTGAAGGACTGCGAGTCCGACCTGGTCAAGACGGCCTCCTTCCTCGCGGATGTGCCCAAGGACAACGGTGCCAAATTTGACCTGGAGCGCATGCTGAATACGAAACGCAGGGAGTTTGAAGACGCGATCGACGGCGAAACGCTGACGAAGGATGAAATGGATGAGATCCTGACCGCCGCGACCGAACTGATCGACGAACTGAAGGGCGACCAGGAGAATCTGGAGCATGAGATCCATGTGAATCCTGCCCGCACGGACGAACTGAAACCGCAGGCTGATATGGCCGGTGCGATGAAGAAGGTTCTGGAAGTGCGCGTGAAGAATTACAAGAAGATCGCAAAAGGTCTGGATTGATGTAAACCTTATACAGCATGGAGACCCCGCGGTCTCCATGCTGCATACTTTTGTTCAAAAACGGCACAATCCGGCCGGGTTTTCCGGGTGGCCGGATTGTTTCCATTATTTGTTAACGGGAGCGGGTTGCTATGAATGTAAGCATTAAAGACACCAATGTCATTATTCTCTTCGGCGACGGGGCAGTCAATATGTTCCCGTCGCTTGTGGAACGATGGTGCCAGATCCTGCTGCCCGGACAATGGAAGGGATTCCAGTTTTACCTGATTGCCTCCGAACCGCCGGCTAAGGGCACGCTGGACCAGCTGGACAGAAGGCTGGTCAACAACAAAAATACTGTTTTTTACACTTATGACGACGCCGCGCTGACCGGCGGGGATTTTTACGCTTCGATCGGGGATAAAATTGAAACAGGATTTGTTCATCTGCATATTGTCTGTGATTCGGCGGGAAAAGATATTTCCTATGACTGGCTGAGGCATGCGCTCAAGGCTGTCAGAGACGTGGAAGTGCTGAATACGGACTACACGTTTTATCTGATCGTTGGCAGCAACCATGTTCCGGCCGAACGGGACAACATGGTTTCACTGATTTCAGAAACATCGGGCAGCACGATCTTTGTCGGGGAAGAAAATGAATACGGAGGCCGGGTATCGACGGAGAACCGGCACAGCGCAACGATCCTGGCAATCCTGCTGAATATGACCGGCGAGCTGATGCTGAAGCGGGACGCGGCGTATTCCATCGGCTATTCCGCGCTCAACGCCAACGGATCCGAACTGAGAAGAATGCGGGAGAGCAAGGTCTGCCATACACTCATTTCCCTGCTTGACAGCCCGATTACTTCGGTCACGGAAATCGGGCAGATTGTGGATATCTGGCCGGAAGGCGTGAACTCTGCGCAGAGCGCCCGCATATGGCTGGAAAACTATACCCGGGAGCACTATACCCGGCCGACTGCTGCCGCGCTGAGGAATGCATGGATCACGATCCGGATGGATTCAGACCTGCCGGAGAACGAAGCGCTCCGGAGAATGAAGCGGTTTGTCGACCTGAACTACACCGGAGAAAAAAGTGCCGGAAGCGAGGCAAGGGAACTTGCATGGAGCATCGAAACGACCGTACGGAAACGCCTGCGTGGAAGCCCGCTGACTGCCTGCATTTCGGAAAGCGTTTTTGACGAGATCGCGAATGTGTTCCAGCAGATGGCCAGGAAGGATATCATGCCCCTTGGCTGCAATTATCCGCGGAAGACGCTGAAGCAGCGCTTCGGCGGCGGCGCAGACGATCATCTCCGGGAATGCAAGAAAGTGATTTTCCGGTCGATTGAAAACTATATCATAGAGAAAAATCTTGGCTACTACGCTGAAGCCATGGCGGCGTGCTACCGCCATCTGGCGGAGTGGCTGAGGAAGACGCACGGAACAGGCTACCATTCCAGAACAGCGCTGACGATCGTACAGGAGATCCAGAGCGAACTGGAAAGCAATGAGTCCGGGGATATGCTCCGGCTGAGCACAAAATATGACGATTACAATGAAGCTTTGAACAAGCTGAACCTGACGCTTTCAGACCTGACCAGGGGAGTGGACAGGCAGTTTTATATGGACGACGGCACCCTGCTGGAATCCGAATGGCGGGACTATATCAGGCAGGCAGGGAACAACGCGGAAGCGAAGCTGCCCCCGCAGTACCGGGGTGACTTCTTCAGCGTGCTGAACAAGGAGTTCTCCACTCCGGAGGAACGTGATAAATTTTTTGACGAATACCTCCGTATGGGCAGCAGGATGTATTACAATCTGAAGGCCATACAGAGCCCCGGGGTCTCCTATTATCTGGCAGACTCGAGACTGACGGACCACTGGTTCACCGATAAGGACCACATCTTCAAGGTAAAGACAGACAACGCGGAAAACCTTACGCTCTATCCGCTGGGAGGAATGAAGACGACGGAATACCTGTCGGACAACACTGTCTATTTTATCAACCTCTCTTCCGGAACGGCCGGAACCGGCAGAAGCCTGTTCTCAGATTTTGCAAGTCAGCAGGATCTGTCAAAAAGGCGTATGCGGACTTCCCGGTACGACCTGTTCGGTCCGGAGGACGCGCCGGAGGAAAAAGAATCCGAGGAGAAAAAAGAGATACAACATGCCGCAGATCCGGCATGCGAGAGAATAAAACTGATTCCGGACGAAAACAATGCCTACCGCCTGTACTGGGATTGGAAGGGAAATGATGATACCGCAATGGTTGAAATCAGCCAGTACGGGGAAAAAGTGGGCAAGATTGCGGTTATTCCGGTGGCGCAGTATAAAAGAAACGGCAACAACATGAACGTGACATCCGATGTGATGGAAGGAAAGCCGATTCCCGCAGGAATGCTGACCGTGACGATCCGGGACCAGAACCGGGATATCATTATTAACGCTGCAGAGGTTCCCGGACGCCGGGATGTGGTTCGCTACAGGCTGGACGGAAGGGGACTGGAACTGAGACCGGGGAACAAGAAACTGGTGGAGAAGCTGGTACTCCGGACGACAGATACAGACGGAACGCTGACCTATTATCCGCTGTATCCCTCCATGGACGAAACACCGTGGATTTACCGGGGGCTGACAATCAGCGACGGAAAGATCATGGAAGATCCGACAATGGCCGAAGGAAAGATTATTCCGGTTGATATGGGGAAATAATCATCTTGATGAAGAGGCGAGGAGCAAAATGGAAGAAAAACGGTATGTATGTCCGTATTGCGGAACACTGATCAACAAAGAAGATGTCCTGTTCTGGGAACAGGTGAAAACCATGTATACGGACAATATCCGCGGCGAGTTCCTGAAGCGCCATGGCGTCAGGGTGTCTGCGGGCAACAAGTTTTCACGGGTGTATTACCGGGTTCAGCCGGAGGAAGCAAATGTGGTCCGGGTGGACGCGCAGGGATTTCCCACCATGATCGAGGATCATCTGGGCAATTCCATCGTGCCAGAAGACCTGGCAAAAGCCAGGTCCGGCAAACAGTCCGACTCGTTTGATGACGCGTTCGATTCCGACGACTTTGATGACGACAGCACCCGCGACGACGGCCGGAACTATGAGGTTCACAATATCCCGAAACGAGCCTGCCCGCAGTGCCACTGCGAACTGCCGCAGCAGTTCGGCACGATTCCGACCTATCATGTGGCCATGTTCGGAGGGCGTGCCGCCGGGAAAACCGCCTATCTGGTCAATCTGTTCCAGCAGCTGAAAATGCAGCTGGGCCAGAACGACCTGGGATCGGTTGAACTGGGAACCGAGAGCGCCGGCTTCCTGCAGCCGATGATTGATGACTATGAGCGGGACGGCACGACACGTCCTACCCCTGCGGACGGTGGACTGCTTCCGATCCTCTGCCATTACCGGAACAGAGATAATGAAGCGTTCATTACCTTCTATGATATTGCCGGTGAAGGAACGGGCGACGCGGCCTACATGGCAAACCACAAGGGCATTGCCAACTGCGAAAGCCTGATGCTGATGATTGACCCCAACATGTTTGTGGGCGGAGCGTTCTACGGCGCCTGGACCGCGAACCATCTGGAAGGCGAAGACAGATACAATGACTACGGAGACTGCTGCAAGGAACCGCTGGACAGCTTCCTGAACCAGGCTGGCGAACTGTGCAAGGAGTATTCCGACGGCATCAAAAATGTGATCTGCGTGATCACAAAGGTTGATATGATGCTTGAAGCAGACGCAAAGTTTTTTGCTTCCGGCGACATCGAGCTGCTGGAAGACGTGAAGGACAAACACCGCGGCGCCGTGAACCTCCCGGTGCTTAAGCGGGTCAATACAGACCTGAGGGCATATTTTGAAAAGAAGCATCAGGTCCAGCTCAGGGATAAGCTGGCCTATACCTTTGGCAATGATGTCAAGATCAATATTCTTGGCGTTTCCACCTCCACCCGGGCGCCCGGCAAGGAAATCCGGTTTGAGCCCAGGAGCGCCGCTATCGAATCCAAACACCGTATCATCGAGCCGTTCCTGGTTGTGCTGATGTATTTCGGACTGATTCCCGCCAAGGACCAGAACGGGAACATCATCACTTACCGTGGGAACAATGAGGAACCGCCGGCCCCGCCTGTGAATCCCGAACCGCCGAAGGAACAGCGGAAAAGGGGATTATTCCATCGGAGGAATAAGTGATGAGTATCAAAGCTTTACATTATATTACAGGAGATACGCAGAAAACCGGTTTCCGGAAAATCGGCGGATCTGACGCTTTCCCGGCAGATCAGCTTCCTTATCTGAACAACCGCGAAACGCTGCAGGAACGCGCACGGGTGGAGTCCGGAAGCAGCCGGCAGGGAAGCGGCGGAATCCAGCTGCTCAGCCATGTCTGGGAATACCAGACCGGCAGTTTCGGCCGCCCGGTAATCATCAACACCATGGTATGCATCGGAACGGGCCGGTCCCATGGCTTTTCCGAGTATGTGCTTGGCGAGACGAATGAGATCGCGGACCTGGCTGAACCCTGGCAGATTATCCGTACGGCGGAAAAGAATTCCAAAATGCTGGATGTGGACTCTTTCATGGCCATCCCCGGCAGGGATTTGGTGGACTGCCCGGAGGAAAGCTGGCAGCCGGAGGAGGAAGAAACCGCCCCGGTCTACGAGGCCCATATTGACCAGGACTGGAAGATGACGCTGCTCAGTCACTACTGGAAACAGGCTTCCATCCGCGCGTTTTCGGAGGACTCACCCTCCACGATCCGGGTTCATCTGGGTGAATTCAGCGAAAACGTAAAAGAGGATACGGAAGAAACGATCCGCCAGGCGCAGCGTTTTTTTTCTGACGTGATCGTACGCGGGCTACCGTCCCAGGTGCAGAATATCGCCTCCATGGCAGCCGGCGTCAATGGCGGAGACATCAACACGCTCTATACCGCACTGGAATTCAATATTTCCACGAACATGGACGGGGAAAACACACTGGTGCTCCCCCGGAACAGGTTCCCGCGCAAACTGAGGCTGCAGGAAGCCGAAATGGATTTTATCACTGCTGTCAGCGGCGGAAAGATGCCCGAAGCGATCAACGAGCTGTTTGAACGCTACAGGAAACTGACGGACGATTCCCAGGCCACTGTGAACGGAACGCCGTTCATGGCGGATTACCGTGTGCTGTACGGGGTTTACTGCCTGGATCAGATTGCCAGGGAAAAACACGCATTTATCGAAAGAGCGGGCCTGGCGGAAGAACACGACAGCGCGAAGAAGGCTACGGATGCCAGGGCGTGCTTCCTGCTGACGAGAAGCCTCCGGAACTATCTGGAAAAGGATCATCATCTGAACGACCAGCACAGGAATCTGGTCACGGACCTGCTGGCACCCCTGGAAACAGCGGTCTATCAGTTCATGCTGGAAGACATGAACCGTGAGAATGCGGAACCTTTTATGGTGCGCCGCAATGACATGCTTGAGTTCCACAGAAAGACACTGTATGCCGCGCAGGACAGCCAGGTGGACATCCTGACCGAGCTGGCTGTCCGGGACCAGCAGACCGCGAAGGCACCGCAGTTTGTGAGGTGCTATCCGGAAGTCCAACTCCGGAACCCGGAGGCAGACGCCCGCAACGCGAAGGTGCTGGACGCGCTGCTGCATAAGGTGATTCATCCCCTGATCGACGCTGAAAAGGGAAACGAAAAGATCGGGAACAAATACCTGGAACAGCTGCGCGATGAACATTTCAAGGACTGGATTCTGTCTGGCCAGAACTCCAGGGAGACCAGCGAAACCTTTATGGCCTTCCTGCGGGAGGAGATCCAGGACGCCGAAAAGCATTTCCTGCTATACGGCATTACCCGGGAATACCTGCCGAAGAAGGAACTGCTACAGGTTACGCTGGAGCACTTCATCCAGAACAATACCTCTCCCGCCGCTTTCCCTTCTGAAAGGCAGATGAGGATTGCGGAGGACGGCTTCAGGGAAGTTAACCGGACGGATGAAAAGTGCATCGACGCCATGAACCGGTATTACAGCGCCTGCTTCAGGGATTACCGCGTCAATATCCGGGCGATCCGCCAAGGCCATGAAACGGATATGGTGAAGGCCTTCGGGCAGGATCCACGAGGCGCGATGGTGCTGATTTTCAACAACCAGACAGAAAAGCAGCTTACAGCGGAAGAAGCGAAGGCTGTGTTTGAAACCTTCTCGGAGGACCGGCAGCGGGCGGAAAACGACCAGGAAGTGATCGCCGCCTATAACCGGATGCTCGTGGAATGGAGAAGGAAAGAACTCGCATCCGGCAACGAGGAAGACCGGGACCGGCTGGTCCGTTGGATCGCCGGTATGGCGGAAGCGGCGCCTTTTGAAGTGGACACCTCCGACAGCATCAAGGAGATTTTTGACAGCGCCAAAAACGGCGGCCGCATGAGCCGAAGCGCGGTGGAAGATGTGTTTAACCGTCTGCTTTCCCACGCTGTTTCGGGCGATGAGATTGTGAAACCCGCCTTCACCGCCATGATCCGTGAACAGTTTGATAAGGCCATGGCGGACGGTGACAACGGTATTATCGAATGGATCGGCGGCATGATCAGCGTTTCCCGGAAGACGGTTGCTTTTGATACAACGGATATCCTGAAGAAAACCTTTGACGCCGCCAAAGCCGGGAAACGGATGGATCCCACGGACGCGGGCCTGGCTTTCAACACCATGAAGGAAAACGCGGACGGACTGACCACGACGGTACAGCGCGCCTATACGGATATGCTGGCTGTGCGGCGGACGGAGGCAAAGGAAAAGAAGGATATTGAATCCTTTGACTGGCTTTGCGATATGGTCGCCAGGGCTCCATGGAAGGATACGGATCATGAATGGCTCAGCGATCAGCATACGGAAAACCTGCAGTTCCTTTGCGCGGTCAGTGAACAGGAAAACGCGGAAATAGACAGGACCTCCATTTCCGTGATCCGGGAATGGATGGAGAAAGGGACGGTTACCTCCCGCGGAGAAGAAGTGCTGGAAAGCTTTTGCGATTACTGGCTGCAGCATAACGTAACGGTTCCCGCCGATACATTCAGTCCGTATTTTACGCGGATTGAAGATAAAAACAGCGCGCTGAAGGATTATCTGGTTGCCCAGGGCAAAAAGCAGCTGATGGAGGCGATGGACAGCAGACGGGTCGGCTACAGCCAGATGATCAGCCAGGCTTCGGAACAGCTGGAGAAGACCGGAGTAAAGCTGGATGATATCTGTGACGACGAGGTTATGGACAAGTCCAGGGCTTTCCTGAATGAGTATTTTGAACGGAATCCGGAAATCTCCCCCCTGATCGAGGAACTGAACGCAATTCCACAGGGAAACAAGTTCTATGCAGACTGGCAGGAAAAGCTGAGCGAACACATCAATCACCAGCAAGTCGCCCTGTTCAACAGCCAGCCGACGCTTGAAAAACTGATCAACCTGAAGGAAGACATCCTGAAATACAGCAACAAGACGGATCCGGCCCTGGATTCGGCTTACAGGCTGATTGACCGGTATGACCGGAGCTTTGAGGATCTTCAGGAGATGGATGAGCGCGACGCGGTGACCAATATCGGAAACACCGCCAGGGAGTTTAACCGGCTTCTGGAAGGGGCGTCCGACGTAAGGAAAAAACTGTGCTCGGTACTGGCCAACAGGCATCCGGCCTGGGAAGACATGCAGAAGATCAGTTTCCGCCATATGCTTTGCGCGATCATTATGCAGGCCGAACTTACAGATAACCCTAAAACGGTCACCTATGAAGGACGCGAAGAAAAAGGCTGTCCGGACTGGAACCGCGTTCTGGGAGAACTGTTTACCAAACAGGAACTGGACCAGGCGGTCAAAAAGCCTTATGCGCCTTCGAACATGCCGGTGCTGCAGCGCATGCTCTCCGTGATTGAAAATATCAGGATTATGAAGGAATATGGGCTGAAAGATGCCTGGGCGGAAGAGTTTGTCCGGGTCATTCACGGAGATTCCTCATTCCATGCCTATCAATCCGCCCTCGCCAAGAACCGTAAAATGTGCGAAAAGTACCAGCTGGATTTTGACGCGGACGGCCTGCGTATCGATATGAACGCGTCCATGTAACAGATACGGAGGGAGGGAAAAAAAGCCAATGTCGAGAGAAACGGGATTCAGGCTCGGAGCAATGGGCTGTTTTCTGCTGTATATTATTTCCTTTTTGTTTTTGCCCTATGTAGCGGAAATGGGAGGATACGGGCATTCCGGCGTTGACTGCTTTTTTGTCAGCGGCTGGGCATACCTGATCTTGGCCACGGGCATCGCTGCGGCAATCTGTACCATGACTGTTCCCGCAAAACCGGCGGCTGTCATCTGCCTTGCTGCGGCTCTCATTGCCCTGATTGCCTTTTTTCCGATCCGAATGGAAGTTGCAGCTCGCATGAATAGAGTAACGACCAACGGCATCTATGTCGTACCAACGGCAGGGTTCGGACTCGTGCTGTGTATCCTGTGCGGGATCGGAGCAGCGGTTTTGTGTTTCCTGTCCGAATATGCGTCCAAACCGGTCAAACATACGCCGGGCCTGACCGCGGATCCGGATGATGAGTGGTAAACCGGGCCAGCATTGTCCGGCGGCTATACCAGTTATCCGGAACGCGCAGGCGTACAAGAACGGAGGAAAGTAACAGATATGAACAGGAAGATCGTGCTTTGCCTGAGTATCTTTATGCTGCTGTTCATGGTTGTTTCCGTGGCGGCAGCAGATCTGAATCTCAGTGATAACGGCAGCAGTGTGACAACCATCTACTATATTGCCGGAACCAAGGACGCAGACGAGGTGCTGATTTCAGCGCGGTATGCCGCCCGGGCGATTGCCGCCCGGTGGCCGGACAGGCAGCTGAATATTTCAAGGCTGGATCTGAGAACGATCTATCACACTACGGAAGACGCGGATAAAAACAACGTTTTTGCAAATGTCAAGAATGGCAACGGCGGAAGCGTCGCGCCGAGAAAAGACGCAAAACCCACGCTGGAAAGTCATGCCCAGTCGGGTTGCGAACTGTGGTTTATTGTGCCGGCGTCCGTGTCGAAGGATTTTATTCAAAACAAAGAAATAGCGGACAAGGTAAAAACTGGCCTCAGCAGCGGAAAAACCCGGATGCATATCGTGTTTATCGGCAGCGGCGTGGAGACAGCGGGCCTGGAATCAGAAGGCTCCCTATACCGGAATTTACCGGTTGACTGGATTATCCTGAAACAGGATTTCACAGCTGACGAAATTGAAGTGAACCGCGAAAACAGCAGCGTCCATACGGGGACATATTTTACCGCGTCGCTGTACGGAACACCGCTGGATATTGAAGTTGATCCGGATACGCAGCAATTCACCATGCCGGAAAACGGGCGCGTGCTCATCCTGACCCAGGCAGGGAATGCAGCTCCCCCGGCGGTCAAGGATGAACAGGGGAATTACTGTTTAACGGATTTCTTTGTGCTGGAAAAGGTCAAGGATGGGAAACTGGGTTACGGCGGCGCCTATACCAGGGATCCGCTGGCCAAAGCGCAGAAATATACCATCCAGGCAAAAGGAAAGGTTCTCCGGGTATACTGGTACCCGGATTTCGAAAGCATTCAGCCGACGCTGGAGATGGCGGAGGAATGGGAACGCGGAGATCAGACGGTCATCCTGAGAATGGCAAAGCTGACCGGAAATCCCCGGAACTATATCGTCAGGATTAAATACGGGGAAAACGGCCAGGAAGCGGTGCCCCTGTCCATGAGTTATGAAGAAAACGAAGGCTGCTGGAAATCCGTGTTCACCATCGGTGACAATGTGAACAGCACACTGCTGATCCCTGTTGTATCGCTCCGTATGGAGGACGGTAACCAGGCCTGGTCCTGGAATGAGAACGAAGAATACAGAGTTGAAAAAAACATCCGGGGCCGTGAAATCAAACCCCTGGATTCTGCAGTCACCCAAACGGTTGTCTATGCCCACCGGGATCAGTACGGGTCGTTTTCCGGAATATGGGGAGAATACTTCGACTACAATCCTGCGGATAACCCGGTGTTCAAAGCCGGGATTAACGAAGAGGCGAAGGCAGCCGGATGGGCTGTTACTGATGACGCCAAAGGCTTTAAGGTAACCTGCGCGCCGGCGGCCGGGACAGAAGTGCCGGATTGCACCATCGAACTGACAGGAAAGGAGGAAAACAGCCAGGCAACGCATGAAATCACGGTTTCACTGCGGGACGTCAGCGAACTGATTCAGCTTATCTCCGTTACCTATGAACCGGAGAATCCGGAGGTGGCGGTTGGTTCCGAAGTGCGGATCAAAGCGGTGATTCCTGCGGACGCGGCGGAACAATGGGCGGAGGCTGTGAAACAGCTGGACGGACTCCCGGAACTGTCGGATATGCTGCTGGAGGCGGAGGCGTTCAGCGGGGAGGACGTTTACACACAGTCGGCTGCCTTGGAAGAAGCGGAGGATCATTCCCGAACTGCGTCCTGCACTGTTCCTGCCGGCACTGATAAAAAGGACGATGTTTATCCACTGGCATGGAGGATCCGGGATTCAGAAGACGTAACGTGGCGGGAATCCGGACCGGAACTCAGCCTCGTTGTACGGAACACAAAACCATATGAAGACCTGGAAAAACTGACAGCGGTTAAAAGAGAATTTGAGCTTTCAGGAATCCCGGGCCGTTATACACCAAAGAACCTGATGCAGGAAATCATGCCGGAACAATCTGTTTTCGGCCTTTTCCAGGATGATGAAACCGATATCACAGAAATCCGGATGACCCTTCGTCCCACATCCGGGATTACGGTCAACGGGGAAACCGTGGAAACGGAAACATATGAGTGCACACTGTCCGGCGACGCAGATTTGCCAGACATTCAGATCGGGGATACAGGCGAGTATATCCTGACCCTTACAGCCTCCGACGGGGTCAACGATTCTGATTCTCCGGCCGAGATCAGTATTAATGTAAAATCCAGCTTTATCCGGATCGCGATCTATGCCGGGATCGGCGCTTTCGTATTACTGCTGATCCTGATTGCCATGCTGATTATCCGCCAGAAACGGAAACCCGCCTTTGATACCATCCGGATCAAAGCGTATATGAGCGGGGATGACAATCCGGATCACGGCAATGAAATGCTGGAAAAAAGCCAGTCGGTACCGATGGGACGTTATGAAAAACAGGGGGTGGACCTGGCTACGGTTATGGTGCTGGCCAGGCAGCCGGAAGCGTCTGCTTCCGTGACGGAAGTGCTGGAGGATATCATTGTTTATCCCGGCCGGTATGAAGAGGTCAGGCTCGCCTTCGGAAAGAAAGCGATGTCCATGATCGGCAGGCAGTCCAATCAGGAAAGAATCCAGAAGGGGGATACAATCCGCTTCAGGGTGGAAAATACATATGTTCAGTTTGAAAACAGCAAATAACCTGTTTTCCATGTATAATGCGAAGCAAGGGAGACAAAGATCGTGAGCGAATGGGATGATCCGGCAGAATCGAAAAAACTGGAGAAAAGCGTCAGCGCAGGTTCATGGGATGTCGTGATGTCGATTGCCGCTCTGATTGCGGTAGCTGCCGTATCCTTCCTGGCAGCATACCTGACGAAGGATGTGCTTTCCAGGCCTATCTGGATGCTGTTCCTTTCCTTTGCGGCTCCGGTGGCTGCCCTGATGCTGGCCGTTTTCCTGAAGGAGAAGATCTCTCCTTCCATGACTCCATCCTCCAGCCGGAAAGCGCAGCTCATCCTGGCAGCCTGTACGGTGGCTGCTGCCGGCCTGGTGGGCTGCTTCTGCATGGTGTCCAATGTGGAAGCCCGGGGAGAGCAAACGGTTGTCATGCACGACGGGTGGAGCGATGTGCTGATTATTCTGGACAAGAGTGGATCCATGAATGGAATTTCTGAGTCGGGAGACGGAACGCTGGACAAGATGGCGACAGAAGCCGTTATCGATCTGATCAATCGGATGGACGAGAGTACCCGGGTTGGTATGCTGATTGATGTGGGATGGGCTGAGAACAATGATCCAATCTATACGATTCCACTTGAGGAGAGAGCTTTTCCGATCGCCGAACTTAATCCGGATTACCGGCAAAAATTGATTGAACTGGCCAGATGCGAAACGGCCGTCAATGAGCATTTCCCCAGGGCGTTTGAAGTCGCGTGCGATATGATTAATGCATATGACGGGGAGAACGGTGAACTATCCATTGTGATCATCAGTGACGGACAAGATTGCACCGGAGAATTCCGCGCTTCAGACTTTTATGACCGGCTGCATGATCGGGGTGTCAAAGTGTTTTATCTGTATGTAGTACCGGAATACAGCAAGGAAATGGAACTGCTGGCCTCGCGGACCGGAGGGGAAAGCATTTATGTCAACAATCTTTCGGATCTGATGGATAAAATGCAGGAGGTTACAAAGGTTCCGGTTTATGAGACGGTTTATAAGGACGCGCTGCGGGATATTGATGAATCGGGCACGGCAAAGGCTGTGACCGGGATCCTGCTGGCCGTGTTGGGCCTGCTGATCGGCATCACGCTGACGGTGATGTTTTCCCTCCAGGGGCAGAAACGCTTCCAGCTGATCCTTTCGCCCATCATGGCGCTCCTGGCGTTTGCTGTCCTGGCCTTCGGCAAGGAGATCATTCCCGTTGCGTGGATCCGGGAAGGCATTGCATTCACCCTCCTGGGCGTCGTCCTGATGCGGAAAAACAGGAGTTCGGGATTTGAGGCCAAATCCCGTCCCGCTGCGGCAGCCGTCTCAACGGATCCCCTGCCGGATTCTTCGGACGGCGAGTGGTAATATTCCGTCCTGTATAACGGCATAAAACATGCTCCCTTCCATGAGGAAGGGAGCATGTTTTTATACGGGATGCAGGGCTCAGTCGGCATGGGGTTACTGGCCGACGGTGTCTGCCTGCACATGATAGGTGACGGTGCCGGACGGGGCGATAATACCGTTCTCCAGGGTGAACACTTCCCAGAGCGTTCCGTCCAGGTCCGGAACATCAAATGTCAGGATGTCATCCCCGATATACACTTTGACCGTGGCACCGGACTTAGCCATGTTACGGCTGCTGGATGCCCCTCTGTTGGTGTAGTCGTGGATATAGAAAGTATACTTGCCTGGCAACTGCGTACGGATGGTGGTGGTTTCCATCCGGTTGCTTCCGTCAGGTCCCATATCGCCGAGAGCATCCACATCCAGAGTGACAGTTTTGGCTTTCTCAGGCAATTTGTTATAGTCTTCCTGGTGACCGCTAAGGCTGAGAGGATAAAACATATGGATACCCTGCGTTTTGTTGACCAGGTGGGAATCAAGGTCACTCGGCTCACGACCCCACGTCAGCACAATACGGACAGAACCTTCCGGAACAACCGGTGTAATGACGCAGTTTTGATTCCCGATCGTTTTTTCTCCTTCAACAGTAATCTGCATAGATTCAGACCGGTATCCGGCTTTTTTCAGGAATACGGTGTAGACGCCGCCTGGAAGGGAGACCTTATATTTCCCGCTGCTGTCCGATACGGTGGTCATAAGCGGACGATCCGTTTCCGGAGCGTTGACGCCTTCAAAGAAGGTCATGTTCACGCCATCCAACGGTCCACCGGTCAGGGCATCAATAATCATGCCGCTGGCGGTGCCGGGCAGGTCGGAAACGATGGAAAGAGAGAAAGTGGGGACTGTTGTTTCGGCACCTTCCGTGACACTGATGTTGTGGACGGTGACCTCGGTCCGATTGTGCCCGGAAACAATCATGTCATACTCGCCGGGATTGGCTTCCAGGCGGTATTCCTCCGTCAAAAGAAGCGGGGACGCTTCCTCACCGGTTGCACGGTTCCGGAAACGGACAGTGAGGTCTTCACGAATACCGCTGCCGGACAGATTGATTTTGCCGGAGATGATGCCGGGCGCCTGTGTGCCGGTCAGGGAGATGACCGCCTCATTGCCCTGCGCCGGGAATGTGTTTACTGTTGCTTTTCTGTAACCGTTCGCTTCGGCGGAGACGGAGAAGGAACCGCCAGGCAGCAGGACTGCTGTTTTTCCCGAGGCGGAGACCTGGGAGGCGGAACCGGCAGTGAAGGTTACGTTCGGAATGTCAGCCCCGCTCCGCTGATCCCTGGCTGTCAGGATCAGCAACCGGAAGGATCCGGCGGACCGACTTCCGGAACGGGCCGGGTCGAAACAGGGGATTACCGCGCCACTGCTGTCGGCAGCCAGCGCGCCGCAGGAGGCCAGGAGAGAGTCCTTCAGTTCATCGGACGACGCGCCTTCCCTGTCTGTGCGAAGGGAGGCGAGCTGTGCGGCGGCCAGCATGACGGAGACCTCCGGGTTTTCCGCGCATACCGCCAAATCCGCACCGCCGGAGGTGGCTTCAGAGAGATGGACCGGTATTCCGGCTGAAGCGGCATCCAGCACGGGGATTGTTTCTTCGGCGCAGGAGGCGACGGTGACCAGGTGGCGCTTTCCGGCATCAGAGGCGGAGAACGCTGTGATCAGGAAATCCTGTTCCTTCCATGCCTTGCAGAGGAGGAAGGACGGATGGCTCTTTTCCAGCGCCGCAAAGAAACGTTCATTCAGTTCGATTTCCTCCTGAGGAACGTTTCCGTTGATGATCCGGGGCCCCTCAAACGGGAAAGCGACCGTATCAGCGCCGACGCCCGCCAGGCGGTACAACTGGAAGCGCAGGGCACTGGTGGTTGTGTATCCGGAGACAGTTCCGTCCTTGTTTTCCATAAAGAAGAAACAGGAGGCAAAAAGCTGGGACTCGGACTGATTCAGGAGCGAAGCGGCCTGATCCGCCCGGCAGGAGGAAACGATGCTGTCCCGGCGACCGGAAAGCCAGGCCGGGAGTTCTTCTTCAGGAACCGAATCGCCGGCGGCGGATGAGGAAGCAAGCAGGAAGGGCGCGTCCGCGGACTGCGGTGGGAGTCCGCCCAGCAGGCCGAGGGTGTTCTTCCACAGCTCGGGCAGGGTATACGACCGGCTATCCGCCTGGGAAACAGACAGCGTGAGCACATAGTTATAGTCTGCGCAGACAACGCCGCCAAGGGCCTCCATTGCTTCTTTCTTTTCGTCCAGCCCCTTCTGTGAGTCAGTATTGAACCGGATCTGGTACTGGTTCAGCGCCGGCAGGTATCCCACGATGGCACCGTCCAGCTTTGCCAGTTCCTCTTCGATCTGTTTCCGGGACAAGGCGGGATCCGCGGTGAGCAGGATCTCATTCAGGAGGCGTTCGCATCCCGGACTCAGGAACGCGGTTTTGCCCGTGGGGGAGGCGGTTCCGGACACAGTATTCTGATCCGTATTACGGGGAATCAGCAGGAAAGCGGCCGCTCCGAGCACCAGGGCCATCACCACGGCCAGAACGGGCAGAAGAGGACTCCTTCCGCTGGAACGGCGGGACTGCGGGGGCGGCGTGAAATCCTCAAAAGAACTGCCCATACCATCATCCGCGGGGCCGGCGGGAAAATCAAACTCGGAGTCCGAACCTGAAGCGGGCGTGGAGTCAAAACTGTTGAAACCAGAATCTGCGTCAGAGACGGAAACAGAATCAAAACTATCGAAACCGGAATCTGCCTGGAAGGCCTGCTGTTTCTTTTTCATGCTTATTCCTCCTCTCACTGATCCCAGTCATCGTTCACGGCGACAGCCGACGTCCCTGCGGAGACACGTCCTGCGCCGCCTGACCGGTTTTTCTTCATTACGACAATACCCAACAGGGAGAAGGCCAGGCCTTCCTTGATCCACCAGGTGGTCGTAATATCATTATTGTCCCAGATGAACTTCAGCAGCACAAAGGCCAGAACACCCATAACAGGAGTCAGGATATACTGGAGGCGGAACTGGCCTTTCAGGCTAAGCATCAGGGAAATGCATATGCCGAGCGAGAGCCCTTCGAGCAACAGCATTACGGCGCAGATCAGGATCGCGGAAGGTTCGCGGTTACGGAGCAGGTCCAGCTTCAGCTTTTCTTCTACCGAAGCAGGGAATACTGTGCTGGTATAGCGGGTGGATTCCATCCCGTCCAGGATTGTCAGAGCGTTTCCGCGGTCCAGCAGTTTCCCGCCGGTGGAACGGATCAGTGAGAGCAGCATGGGATCGGTCCCGCTGCCCAGTTGTACGCAGCTGACTGTCACATTGGCGCGCAGGCAGCGATCTGACAGATCAGAATCCCCGTTTTTGCTCCATGCGTGCCGGCCGTCTGTCAGCAACAGGATCCGGGTCGGCCGGTCACTGCCGGATTTTTCAGCCATTTCCAGCGCCGCGGTCAACACGTCCTCATAATACATCCGTCCCTGGTCCGGCGTTTTATTGATCTCCTTCAGCAGATTCTTTTTGTGGCCCTGTGAGAGATCGGAAAACTGGATTCTGACGTCTCCGGAAACAAGGCCGGCCTCCCAGCCGGGCGCACAATGATCCAGAATGGATGCGGAGATGCCGGCAGCCTCAGCGCCTGCGCTGCTTTCAGCCATGGAATAGGTCGGATCGGTGACGATCAGCAGCCGGTCGGAGGTTTCATACGGGACGTTGACTGCCATGGAAGGCGTCAGCGGTTTTTTGAACCCGTAAAGGTAAATCAGGTCGCAAATACAAGCCACGAAGAAAGTGAGGACTGTGGCTGTTATGGCCAGAATGAACTGCGGTTTCCGGCTGCTGGCGGGTGTCATGGCAGAGGTGTTTTTTTCCACCAGAATGGTGGCGGCCATGAGCGCTGCAGTCGGCACCATAAAGATCAGGCCCATCATCCAGACCGGACGTTCTTCAACAGTGCGCGTCATGTAGGCGCAGAACATGGACAGCAGAAACACAATCACGATTGCGATCAATGTCTGCAGCCAGTGCCAGCCTCCGCTGCCGGGACGGAAACCCGCGCCTGAGGTGTTTCCGATGCCTCCGGAAACGGAATCGGAATCCCAGTTGTCGAAATCATTCGGCATGAAGAAAAACTCCTTTCAGGATGGAATGGATATGCGGCTGTGTTCTGCGCCGGGAAGAGCCACGATGCTTTCAATTGTGCATGCTATGTTTCATGAGGAAATTATACAAAATCAATCCGGCTGTGTAAAGGTAAATCACCAAATGAATATCAGGTGAAAGAAACCATGTGCCGGCGCACACCCGGGAGAATGTCAGGGATTATAAATAGCAAACACAGTCTGCGTATCATTCGGCGGATAGAACACCCATTTGTACATATCCTGCTGATAAATCCGGTCGAGGATCCGGTCCCAGTCCGCACATATACCCGAGTCGTCAATCAGGATACTGACACTGTGTTTTCCCGCGGCCCGGGCTGCTTTCAGTGAATCCGCAATATATTTTGCGGGTTCCGGTTTTCCAGACTGGACATATATTCCTTCCCGATAGGAATAGTTATCCTGAATGCTGGTACAGGCCGGAACAGTGAAACCGGGCTCGTGGATCTGCTGATGGGAAAAATCGGTGACCAGCCTGTCCGGAAGATTGAACCAGTACGCAACGCGGTTCCCGCCGGATTTCCAGGCTATTTCCTCATGATCATCCCAGGTGGTATCGCAGTGGTACCAGTGGCTGTTGATATTCACAATATTCCATTCATGGTTGGAACTGTGAACATTCAGGCAGGATATGCCCATGGCCCGCAGCAGCAGTTCGTTTGCCCTGGCATAGCCGGAGCACTGCGCTCGCCCGTAGTAAATGCATGCGTCCGCATACGCAGTGCTATCATCTCCGGCAGCCAGGTATTCACAGTGATCGGTCAGCCAGTAATGTATGGCCTTTTCTTTCTCATAATCGCCGGCCAGGGAGGGCAGGCTTGTCCTGATCCCGTCAATCACCTGATGGATACGGCTGCAAATTGACCGGTACGTTGCCTCGTCGAGCCGATATTCCGGCTTATAATGAATACTTACGGAGTCTGTACTCCAAAGAGTTCCTCCGCCTCCGGGGTATTGGAAAAGCTCCGGGCAGTCGTACGCGAGCACATGAAAGGCATGATCCATCTCCTCCTGCGAGCAGGCAGGAACAGTGAATTCGGCCTGGAAATAATATATACCGTTATACAGCTGCTCAAAGACCTCTTTTTCCCGTGACGTCAGCTGCTGATAGAAATACCTTGATTCGGGCCCGTACCATTCATTGTCAACGAGCGCGGAAGGCGGCGCAGACGTGGGTGTGGGCGCAGGCGTGGGGGTTGGTGTAGGCGTGGGTATAGGAGTGGGTGTGAGAGTCGGAGTCGGCGAGAAAGCCGGGGTCGGCGTGGGCGTCGGGGTTGGCGTGGGCGTCGGAGAAGGCGTAGGCGTCGGAGAAGGCGTAGGCGTCGGAGAAGGCGTCGGAGAAGGCGTAGGCGTCGGTGTGGCGAAAAGACTTTCCAGCCAGCCGGATCCACCCGGACCTCCGGCTGCCAGGGTGATTCCAACGACCAGCAGGATGGATACCGCAATTACGGACAGAATAATGATCAGGCGCCCGGAAGGCTTGCCGGAATGATTTTCTGCGTGCTGTGGCTTCCGCTTCTTTGACGGCGGGTCGACCGGGCCGAGGTCCGCACCCCAGTCATCGTCATCTGCCGACACCGGCAGCCCGGTCAGCGGATCCGGAACCTTCTTTCCGGTCCCGGATTCCGGTGATTCGTCCCAGTCGTCAACGATCCAGTCGCTGTCATGTTTCCTGGCCATATGTATGCCTCACAATACAATCAGTTGTTTTGCTGATATTATACAAAGAAAATCAGGGAAAAAGCAAATAAAAAACGCTGCCGCTCCTGATCATATCCCAATCCTTCCTTGCCATATTCCGTTGTATACAATATAATCATTTCAGAAAAACAAAGCATACCGCTGCCTGTAATCCGGGGATATTCATGCCGGGGGAGTAGTGAAACATGGAATTTGATCCGTTTGATTCATCAGAACAGTTTGACGCGGAGCCCGCAAAGCCGCAGAAACGCCCATCCGGGAAATGGTTCTGGCCGCTGACGCTGCTGTCAGCCGTGCTGGTGGGCGGCCTGTCATTTTTTATGGCATGGCTGACGAAGGACATTCAGGATCGTCCGGTCTGGATGATGGGCCTCATCTTTATGGTTCCCGCAGGCGCCATGTTTTTTTCGGCCATGCTGCTTGAATTCTCAACATGCGCCATGACGCCTTCGTTAAGCCGTTCTTCCCAGCTCAAGGTCGCAGTCGCAGCCACCCTGGCCACGTTCCTTGTGGCCTGCCTGTGTGACGGCATCTACCTCTTCGGCGGCTATGCCGGCGACAGTTCCGACAATCTGATCTTCCTGGATTATGAAGAGGAAATTACCGGCAACTCCGCAACAGACCAGGCTGTTATGAAGATACTGGATGACCTGTATGTGAAATCCGGTACGCGGGTGGAGACTTCGCTGTTTATGTTTTCGTTCTCCAATATGGATACGGATAACAACACTGTCATTCCCATGAAAGCATTTACAAAGGAACACCTGGAGGAAATGCGGGAAGCGCTGATTGAAGGAAAGATGAAACAGGGTTCTTCCTATGGCATTACTTACGCCTATGAAATGGCGGAAAACAGTACAAACGGAAAACCAACCAGGATTATCATCATCTGCGACACTCCGATCGATTATGCTGAGGGAAGCACCATAAAGGATTGGGAGAGGGTCGTAAAAAGGCTGAAAGACAGCAATATCACGCTGTTTTTTATGGGTAACGGGGAAACGGACGAGGGAATCCAGTATATAACTGAGAATACCGGAGGAACGGTTATATCGGGATATAACGCGGACAATGTACTGGAAAACCTTCGTACCCTTGTCCGCGCCGACGGGGATATGGTGCGGACAGACACCACCTCGGCCCGGGTGCTGAGCGGAATTATGCTAATTCTGGAAGGCATTGTTATTGGCCTCGGACTGATGCTGCTGCTGTCCTATCATAAACAGAAACGCTTCCAGGCCATCTTTTCCCCAATTATGGCTATTGCTGCCTTCCTGCTGCTGAAGATTGTCCCCCGCCCTGAAAACATGGGACAGTGGGTGCTGGAGGGAATTGCCTTCAGCCTGTTCGGACTGGTGTTTATGACGCGGAACCATGCTGGCGGCAAACGCAGGGACAGCATCGCGACCCGGGTTGACAAGGACGCTGAAAATGTGGCCATTGCCGATGATGAATGGTGACTGACGATACAAACCAATCGAATCCCAGGGGTCTGTGCAGACTGACATGCTCCCTTGCATGAAAGGCAGGAACAGAGAACTGCTGCATGGAGGGAGTTTTTTGCATGAATATCCTGAAGGGGACGCTTCGGTTGCATTTTTATTCACGGGTATGATAAGATACGGGCAGAGCGCGCACAGCGAAAGAGAAATAACTTCACATGGCGACAAGAAAATCGTTCAGGAAGCAACGCAATCATACTTCATACAGGAGGAAGCAAACGATGCTTTTCAGGAAAGGATATCTGAACAAAAACGAAACGAAAGCGCTGGCGGCTGTCAGCAAGATCAGGGACCAGGAGAAACTGCTGACGGCTGTCGGGGAAATCAGCAATAATACGGTTCGTGAGGCTGCTGTCAAACAATTGGACGAAAGCCATCTGGTGCGTTACATCCGGGATCTGCGGAAAGATTCAACAATGCGGAGCAACGCGATCAAACTACTGAAGAACCAGGAAGAACTGATGAAAATCGTTTCTTCCGGTGATGAATACGGTATCTATGAGAAGGCCGCGGCGGTTGAAAACCTGGACGAGGCTCATGCCACACAGGAAACATTGAAGAAGATTGCCATGAATGCCGAAGGAGGCGGATTCGGTGTTCATGCAGAGGATGGGCTGGCAGCCGTAAAAAAACTGGAAGACCAGGAAACGCTGCTGGCAATCGCAACGGAAGCCAATGATGGGCTTGTGAGAATCAATGCGGCAAAAAAGCTGGAGGAACGGGACAAGATTTTCGCTTTCCTGATGAAGACGAACGACAGCTATTCTTTCAAAACCCTCCTGCCGAAGATCGAGCTGACCGGGGAGGAGAAGCAGAAACTCTCGGATGAAGCGGTGCTGAAAAATGATTCCGTTATGAAAGTACTGTTCACTGAGGATCAGATGTATGAAAAATGCATACAGAAGAAAGATCCGGAACTCGCCAAATCCTTATGGAAGAATATCTGGGACCGGGAAAAGCTGGAGGCACTGAACGGGATCCTGGGCGCGGCACCGGAGGCGGAACGCGTCCAAATGCGGCTCAGAACGATCCAGCATATGGACAACCTGAAGCAGAAGGGATTTCCGGCTGAGATCAATGAAAGAACGATTGTCTATAACAGTACGCTTGAAAACGAGATCAGCCTTCTCGGAACAGTAAAACATACTGTGGAAAAACAGGGAATGAAAATCGGATTTGACGACGTATATGAAAAGGCGGGCGATGAGCTGAGCAGTGCGGTTGCCAGTAAGACGAGGCTGGTGCTGACTTATTTCCTGGGCGGCCCGCTCCTGGGCAATCTCATGATTATGGGGCCTAAACACTGGCTGTCTGAGAATGCGAAGGACGCCATCTGGATGGTTCTTGCTTCACTCCAACTGTCGGATACGGAAAATGTGATGAAACGCGTATCTGCCGATATGAGCGATGAAGAGGCCGCGACGCTGATCCGTGATATTCTCCGGACGTGGTGGGTTACTGTGGCATAACGCAGGCAGAGGTACGGGACGATGCGGGTGGACCGGAAAACAGGACGGTTCGCCTGCTTTCTTTTATAAAGAGGATGCAGGACGGATGCGGCTGATTCCGAAAACCGCGCAAGAACCCGCGACGGACAGAAAGCGGCAGATTGACCTTGGACCGGTTTTCAGCTATGATAAACGCAGCGATTAAAAAACAGAGAAAGCCGACCAGCCGGCCGGGACTCCCGGCCATGCACGGGTTGTGAAATCCGAATTGAGAAAGGGCGGAAACCATGGACGAGTGGAATGATGACAGCAACTTCTCAGGAGGCAATTCTCCGGAACCCTGGGAAAAACAAGCCGCGCCGAAAGGAATCCGAACCGGCGGCTGGCATTGGGTGATGACCCTGGTATGTATTGCAACGGTCACGGCGCTGTCATTCCTGATGGCCTGGCTGACAAAGGATATTGTGAACCGGCCCTCCTGGATGATCGGGGCCATTTTTACGGTGCCGACGCTGGGAATGTTCGCGGCGGCCCTGCTGGTTGAAAAGAAGACATCGGCGATGACGCCTGTTTCCTCCCGAAGGGTGCAGTACCTGGTTGCCCTTATTGCTATCGTGGCCACTTTCACTGTCGGATGCGTCTGTGACCTTCTTTACCAGCACAGTACCATTGGGCAGGTCATCCGGAACTGGGCGGAGACCCATCCGCCGGAAACCGTCTATTCGGATATTGTCCTGATGGTGGACAAGAGTTCCTCCCTGGAGGAAAACGGGATGGACACGCTGAACCGCAAGGCGATCAAGGAATGGGTGGACGGGATGGATGACAAGGCACGGGTCGGTGTCGTCGTTTTCAGTTATGATGCGCTTCGAACCGTTCCGGTGGATACCCTCGCCTTTAACAGGGAAAAGATCCGGCAGGCAATGGATGTCGATACGGTCGGATATACGGATTTTGACGTTGCCCTTTATCATGCGTTTCGTCTGGTTGACGCCGCGGAAAGCGGGCGGGCCAAGGGACGCACAACGCAGATTATCGCGATTACGGACGCGGAAGCAGAGCTGTCCGATGCTGTTAAGGACAGCCTCACCCAGATGGCTAAAGAGAAGGATGTCGCTTTTTCAATCGTACACCTGGGGCATGATGTTCCTGCAGACAATCCACTAATGGAACTGGCTTCCTCCACCGGCGGCACCGGAACCAGCCTGGGCGTTTCCGAACTGGCACAGTATTTTGAGGGGGTTCAGAACGCCGAGGAACCGGACTGGGACGCCTATTACGCGGAGCTCAGGGACAACGGCAAAGTTGATTTTGACCTGATCCGGGTTTCCGATCCGGAAGCAAACCTGCTCTGCGGCGTGATGCTGGGCCTGGAAGGACTTGCCATCGGTATTTGCCTGATGATAATGCTTTCCGTTGTGGGACAAAAAAGGATCCAGCCGGTGATTTCCATTGTGATGGCGGTCGCGGCATTCGTGCTGCTGAAGATCATCGGGCCCGGGGTCGGACCGGTGGACGGCAGCCCGAGGATTAAGGTTCTTCAGTGGCTGCTGGAAGGTGTGTCCTTCTCTCTGCTGGGACTTGTGTTTATGCGGAAGAACAACGGCGGAGCTTCTGCCTCCGGACGGAACTCCCCCAAGGCCTCCGGCGGCTCCGGCAGGAAACCCGTTCAGGTCGATTCCGGCGGGGAATTATCCGGAGACCTCTGGTGAAAAAACCGTGACCGGGAATCTGTAAAGGAGTGGAGAAAAATGCGTAAACAGGCAGCGGGCTTCCTGGCCCTGGTCATGCTCATGGTTTGCATCGCTTCCCTGGCGGAGGCCGGCGTATCCGCGGGGAATACGGTAATCTTTGGAAAATACTGGCAGCATATGAAGACAACGACAGAACCGGCGGATCCGGAACCGGTTTCCTGGAAGGTGCTGGCCGTGGAGGGAGACAAAGCCCTGCTTCTGGCGGAACAGCCGCTTGTCGGTATGGCCTACAACAGTGATGAACATTTTCTCTATGAGGTGACCTGGGAGACATGCAGCCTTCGGGCCTGGCTGAACGGCGTTTTCCTGGACGACGCATTCTCGGCGGAAGAGAAGCGGGCGATACTGCCGACTCTTGTTTCCACTCCGGATTTCGTGGGAAACGGCTTAACGGTATCCGGAGGGAATGATACGACAGACCTCGTTTTTCTCCTGAGTGTAGGCGAGCTCGAAAAATACCTGAGAACAGATGAATCCCGAAAATGCTGCCCAACAGACTATGCGCTGAATACCGGTGCGGTCAGCAGATGGGGTACATACTCCGATGATTCCAGAAAGGTTGACACATTTGTTGACGGCGTCAGTATCTGGTGGCTGCGTTCTCCCGGAAAAATCGGGCACTATGCCGCGTATTGCAATTATACAGGAGATATCCGGCAGGACGGATCGTATGTGGCGGAGTCGAAGTTTTGTGTACGCCCGGCTCTCTGGGTCCGCACTTCCGCGCTGGCCAGCGGGAATTGATTACAATCGGACAATCAGCAGTGCAGTGCCCATCTTACATCATTCGTGGAGGCTGCGGCAGATGAAAACCGGCTGGATTAAAATCCGGCCGGTTTTTTCATGTCCTTCCTGCTTCCGCGATACCGATTGCAGTAAAAAACCATGGCGCGTATTTTTCCGGACTTGCGATCATATCCTCTTTCAGTTCCGCCAGGGGAACATACCGAAGCTCGGCAATTTCATCCGGGTCCGGAGAGAAGGCGCCGCCATATTCCCCGACAAAAACATGGTCCAGTTCGTATTCCGTCAGTCCGTTCTGAAATATGGCCCGGTAAACAAAGCTGCCGGCTTCCCGCAAAGGGACCCGGGCGATTCCGCATTCCTCCGTCAGGCGCTGCGCGGCGGCGTCCTCCAATGACTGCCCCGCACGCGGATGGGAACAGCAGGTGTTTGCCCACAGGCCCGCGCAGTGGTATTTTCCCGCGGCCCGCTGCTGGATCAGGAGGCGGTCCCCGTGAAACAGGAACACGGAAAAAGCCCTGTGCAGCAGGCCTTTCCGGTGTACTTCCGTTTTTTCCCCGTATCCGATCTCCCGGTCATCCAGATCCACCAGGATCAGATCATTTTCCCGATTCATGCTGCGTTTCCCCTTCTCTGCTGCGGGCACGGCGCTGCCAGCCCGGTTTTTATTTCTGACCAAATTCAATCTTCCTGTATTATACGGGAAGCGGAAAAGAAAGTCCATCTCAACTGCCGTTCACAGGAAAGTTCCTGCTTTGGCCGGGATGAAAACCCTCAGACGGTTGATAATCTTGCGGAAAAATGCTATAAAGAAACATACAGAAAAAAATGGGGGAATAATAAGGCTGCGCGCGCTGTTCGGTTTTCCTTTTCCGATTGAAATACAGATTGATGTCCTGGAAGACGGCCGCGTCAGCGATATGCCGGGGGGTCAGCCTTACGACGGGGGATGTCGGTCGGGACGCGCTGGCGGCCTCCTTTGAAAACGGTGCCGCGGCGGATGCGATGCGGCTGTGGGCGTCCTGGGGGATTGACGACGACAGGTGGAAACATATCCCGGCCTCCACTTTTGCCAGTTCAGCGATTCTTTGCTCCGCCGACGGAGACAGACGGCGGTTTATCCTGTCAGGCAATATCGGATATTTAAAAGTACGCTTCCGGGGAACAGACGCCACGGCATCCGATGCAAAAGCCTGTCTCAGGCTGCAGGCAAGAGAATACTGACCGGCGCCGCGGTTTTAACGGTGATGCGGGACCGGCTGTGAAAAAACGAAGCTTTCCTGACCGACAAAACAACGAAGAGGACAAAGGGGCAGACGCAGTGAATTTGCAATCAATTGTGATCACAAACTGTATCGGCATTGTCCTGACAATGCTGGTGCTGTACAGCAGCCATATGGCCCGGAAGCGCAGGGACCTGGATTCCTGGATGCTGACGGTGATGCTTATTGTCCTGGCAAGCTGCTGCCTTATGGAAATGACTTCGTTCCTGGTGAACGGCAATACATCCCTGTTCGGGCGGATCATGGCATGGGTTTCCAATACATGGACTTATCTGGCAAATCCAACCTTCTCGGTCCTCTGGCTCTTATATACGGATTATCACCTGCACCGGAAAGCCAGGCGCCTGACAACCGTCTACCGGCCCCAGCTGATCCTGCTCGTGATCTGCTGGATTGCGGTCCTGGGCAACATCTTCGGAAAGTATTTCTTCACTATCAGCAAGGGCAATATCTACGCCAGGGAACCCACCGCATATATTTTGTTTGTGCTTCCCATCCTGATCGTACTGAACAGCGCCCTGGAAGTATACCGTTACAGGCGCTGCCATAAGAATCCCATATTCTTCCCGATCTGGACCTTCCTGACTCCGCTGTTTATCGGCATCATTCTCCAGACGCTGATCTACGGCGTTTCCCTGGGATGGTGCACGACAGCCATTGGTCTTGCGGCCCTGTATATGAGCATGCAGAACGAACTGACCTACCGGGACGCGCTGACCGGCGCGTACAACCGGAATTACCTGGACCATATTATCGGCTCATGGACAGGACACAGCGGAATTATGGTCGACCTGGATTATTTCAAGGAGATCAACGACCGGTACGGGCATTCCCAGGGGGATGAAGCGCTGCGCGACGTGGCGGAAATCCTGACGGAATCCAGGCCGGAGGGCAGTATTGCCATCCGGTTTGCCGGCGACGAGTTTATCCTGCTGCTGACCACGGACCGGGAGGAAGAGATCAGGGAGGCGGAGAAACAGCTCCTGGACGCGGTGGCTGAATTCAACAGGAATTCCCACCGGCCTTACCGGATCAGCCTGTCTCTGGGACACGCGATCTTTAATCAGCCGACGGCGGACCAGTTCCTTGAAGCGGTCGACCATGCGATGTATACGAATAAGCAGCGGCGCCATGAAGCCGGGCTGCTGGCGGAGAGAAGGCATGAAAGGCGCGCCGGCATCCGGCCGGAGGACAGCATCCTGTATGCAATCAGTTATGACTCCCTGACAGGCCTTCAGAACCTGTCCGGTTTCTTCAGCAGGTGTGATGAGCTGAAGAAACGCCTGGCCGGCGAAGGGAAGACCTGTGCGCTTCTTTATTTCGACCTGAACGGAATGAAGGACTACAACCAGAAATACGGGTTCGCGGAAGGCGACCTGCTGCTGAAGGCCTTTTCAGGCCATCTGGTCCGGCTCTTTGAAAAAGAAAACTGCTGCCGGAGCGGGGCGGACCGGTTTGCTGCCGTTGCGGAAACGGACAAACTGGAGGACAAGCTGAATCATTTCTTCAGGGAAATCAAACAGATGGAGAAACACCTTCCCATCAGAGTGGGAATCTATTCGATGGAGATGGAGGATGTTTCACCCGGTACGGCATACGACAGGGCCAAGATTGCCTGCGATATGCTTCCGATTTCCAACGAATCAGGCTTCTGCCATTACAGCACCGATATCCGTGATATGATCGAGAAACGCCGGTATATCCAGACGAATCTGGACAAGGCGATTTCGGAAAAATGGATTCAGGTTTATTATCAGCCGATTGTTCGGGCGGTAAACAGGAAAATATGCGATGAGGAAGCGCTGGCCAGGTGGATCGACCCGGAGAAGGGCCTGATTTCCCCCGCGGAATTTATTCCCCACCTGGAATCCTCCGGGCTGATCTATAAACTGGACCTTTATGTACTGGAACAGGTGCTGGAAAAGATCCGCCGTCAGCGGGAAGCGGGAATGAATGCGGTGCCGGTTTCCATAAACCTCTCCAGATCCGATTTTGACGCCTGTGATATCGTGGAGGAAATCAGGCGCCGGGTGGACGATTCGGGAGAAGCCCGCAATATGATCACCATTGAAATCACTGAAAGCATGATCGGAAGTGATTTCAATTATATGAAAGGGAAGGTCGACCAGTTCCGCGAACTCGGATTCCCTGTATGGATGGACGATTTCGGAAGCGGCTATTCCTCCCTTGACGTGCTTCAGAGCATCCGGTTTGACCTGATCAAGTTTGACATGAGCTTTATGAAGAAACTGGATGAGGGGAAGGAAGGGAAGATCATCCTGACGGACCTGATGAGGATGGCGGTTTCCCTCGGGGTTGATACGATCTGCGAAGGCGTGGAGACGGAGGAACAGGTCCGCTTCCTGCAGGAGATCGGCTGTTCCAAGCTGCAGGGCTTCTATTTCTTCAGACCAATTCCCTATGAGCAGATTCTTGACAGGTTTGAAAAAGGACGCCGGATTGACGTCGAGGACCCGACCGCTGCCGGGTACTTTGAGACCATCGGCCGCATCAACCTGAACGACCTGGATGTGATTGGCAGCCTGGACAGTTATTCACTCCAGAGCACCTTCACGTCCATCCCGATGGGCATCATTGAGGTTAAGGGCGATATGGCCCGGTTCGCGCGCAGCAACCGCCCGTACCGTGAATTCATCAGGCGGTATTTCAGCATAGACATTCTGGAGGAAAGCCAGAACTTTGTCCGGTACGGTGACGGTTTCATGAAAAATGCCGTAAAGAAATGCAAAGAGCACGGCAGCCGGGCTTTCTACGACGAGAAGATGCCGGACGGTTCTGTCGTTCATTCCTTTACCCGTATGATCGGAATCAATCCGGTCAGCGGGGAGATCGCGATCGCGGTTGCTGTCCTTTCCATCACAGACCCGTCGGAAGAAGAATCATATGCGGATATTGTGCGGGCACTGGCAGCGGACTATTACAACATTTATGTGGTTGACCTGGATACGGATAAGTTCATTGAATATGCTGCCCCTGAAGGCCAGGATGACCTGGCAGTCGAGCGCCACGGAACGGATTTCTTTAAGGCGGTAAAGCGGGATGCCGCAAAACGGATCTTTGAAGGGGACAGGGAGGAATTCCTGAGCTGGTTCACGAGGGAAAACATCACCAAAGGCCTTGAAGAGCACGGCCGGATCTCGGCCGCATACCGGCTGATCGATACCGGTACGCCGATGCCGGTTACCCTGAATATCATGCGCCTTCAGGGAACGAACAGAATCATCCTCGGCGTCAGCGTTAACGGAACCGCGTTACAGGGGAAAACGGAGGGGGTATAACACAATGGATAACAGGAAAACCGAAAAGAAAGAACTGAACCTGGAAGAACTGAGCCGGGCGGTCGGAGGAGCAGGCGGGGGAATCAGCTATACCGTCATGGCGCTGAAGGAAAAACATGAGACGGACAGGGGGACAATCCGTTGCCTCAGGTCCGGCATGTGCCCGAATTATAACAAGCAGGCGCATACGAAGGTCCTGGGGAAAATCAGCGACACGGAATTCACCTGCGATTGCCGCGGCATCAGATGGGTGATTCAATGAAAGGATTCACACTGTTTTGATGCCGGAGCGATTTGGCAGCGAAACGAAAAAGACCGTCCCTCCGTTTCGTTTTACAAGGAAAACCGAAGGAGAGAAAAACCGATGAGGGATCTCTATATCCGCTGGATGGAACTGCCGGAACCTGTTCCGGGAGACAGTTATCTGGCGCGGCTGCCGGTGGTGAAGCATCTTGCGGAGAGAAAAATAGAGTTTCACAAACAGGTGACTTTCTTTGTCGGGGAAAACGGTTCCGGGAAGTCCACGCTGATCGAGGCGCTGGCAATTTCCCAGGGCTTTAATCCGGAAGGCGGATCACGGAATTTTAATTTCCATACGGCAGATACGCATTCAGAATTGCACACTCATCTGCGTGTGGCCAGAGGGGTGATCCAGCATAAGAGAGGATATTTTCTTCGGGCGGAAAGCTTCTACAATGTCGCGACCAACATTGACGAGCTGGGTATAGCAGGATACTATGGCGGTTCGCTTCATCACAGGTCCCACGGGGAAAGTTTCCTGGCGCTGGCTGAAGGCATGTTCGGAAGTAATGGGCTGTATATCCTGGACGAACCGGAGGCGGCGCTGTCGCCCAGGGGGATTATCCGGCTGATGCAGAGGATGGACGAGCTGGTTGCGCAGGATTGCCAGTTTATCATTTCAACGCATTCTCCGATGCTCCTGTGTTTTCCGGACGCGGAGGTTTATCAGATCACGAAAAACGGGATTGACAGCGTCAGGTTTCAGGATACGGATCATTACAGGACAACAGTGAGGTTTCTGCAAAACCCCGAAAGCGCTGTGGCCGATATTCTCGGCTATGAAACGGAACAGTGAATAATGAACAGAAATGGATTCATTGGCCGGTATAATGATCTGACGGGTGTTTTCCTGCGAGGCTTTGCAAAAGGGAAAAAGGTTGGAAATATCGCGTTTGTAATGGTATGCTCAAAATACAGGAAGTGTCATAAAGGATAATTGTTTCAAAGGAAGTACCTTTGGATAAATTGTGGCCGGAACTTTATGATGATGATCATGAAAAGCCGATTGACTTTAGATTATCCGCATAGTAAACTTTAGAATATCCGGAGTGAAACTTTGGATTTTCCGAATTCGATCGATTGGGCAACACCTGAGGAGAAAAAGGATGATCAGCCGTAAAGCGAAAGATACATTATTGAGATTATGCGCTCAATTCCCGGTGGTGGGAATAACAGGTCCCCGGCAGAGCGGAAAAACCACACTTGCAACAAGTGCATTTCCGGATAAAAAGTATATCTCCTTCGATGACAGGTCCATGAGAGATTTGGCCTCATCGAATGCGGTTGATTTTCTGACGGCTTTTCCGAACGGAGCGATTCTTGATGAAGCGCAGAAAGTCCCGGAAATATTCGATGCGCTGAAACTGTTGGTGGACCGGAACAAATGGGAGCCGGGTAAGTTCGTTCTGACGGGCTCAAGCCAGTTCAAGCTGAAACAGAATATGTCTGACAGCATGGCAGGGCGAGCGGCCTTTTTGAATCTGCTGCCGTTCTCCCTTCCGGAACTGATGTGTGCAGATCTCCGGGGAGAAGACGCGTATCGTCTGATTCATCTCGGAATGTATCCTCCGCTGCATGATCCGGAAAAGCATTTTATTCCGTATGACTGGTTTGAAAGCTATATCGATACCTATCTGGAAAGAGATGTAAGGGAGCTGATCAATCCGAGCAATCTGGCAACATTCAGGAAGTTTATTCAGGTTTGCGCTGTTCACAGCGGACAGCTGCTATCCATGGAGAGCATTGCCGGATCAGTTGGAGTATCAGCGCCAACGATCAAGTCCTGGCTGTCCATTCTGGAAAAATCGTTTATTATCCATTTCCTGGAACCGGATTCGAACAATCTTGGTAAAACGGTTGTAAAGACGCCAAAGTTGTATTTTGTGGATTCCGGACTGCTCTGCCATCTGCTTCGCCTTGAGACCAAAGAGGATCTGCTCCTGAGCCGCCATAAAGGGGCTGTTGTTGAAACGTTCGCTGTTTCGGAACTGATGAAACAACGAATGAATGAGGGAAGAAAGCCGAATCTTACATTTTTCCGGGACGATCATGGATTTGAGGTGGATATGATTGCTGACTGGAAGCATACATTTGCAATCGAGATCAAAAGTGCAAGTGCGACAGAAAAAAAGCTTTCAGTCAATACAAGGAAGTATCTGGAACTCAGGAAAGATCATGAAGCCAAAAGCGCCGTGTTTTATCTGGGTGATGTTACGATGACGATTAATGATACAACTTATGTTTCGTGGAAAGACTGGGGAACATTTGCAGCTTTAATCTGAACAAATAAGTATATTCCGGATCTTATGAATATTATTTTTGAAGGGAAACCTTGACGAACAGTATGAACAGGGAAATCAAAGTACTTTTCATTTGCCACGGCACTACTGACTAAGGGGTTGGCAGGACGCCAATAAAACGCGGCAAAACGCTGCAAAACGCGGCAGGTAAAAAGGATATTACTACTGTTTTACTACTACTGGTGATATTTTGCCGAAAATATGAAAATCAACACTATATGAAAAAACGCTGGCCTTTTAAAAACAAGGGTTCGGCGCTTTTTCAGTAGTAAATCATATTATTGATCAAGTGAATATGTTCCGGCTTTATCGGCTTAGCAGATTGATCAGTGCCAGCCGGATAAGGTTTATAGTTGACTTTGTTCGGCAACAGAGTGATTACTACTACGATTCTATGGAGGAGGAGTAGTCAATGAAAGTGCCGATCAATCAGAAATTCATTGAAAACACAAGGGTTCAGCGCTTTTTGGTAGCAAATCTTTTTTGCTGATCGAGGAGAAGAATCAAGGATTCATGCTTCTGGATATTTAAAAAGGATTTGTCTTTCAACTGACAGTTAAATATTCAAAAATCCTGGATATATCTATGCAGAAAATTCAGAGCATTGATTTTGGAGACAAAAAATCCGCAAATGAAAATCTTTAGCAATACAATGAATTATCCAGAAATTCTCAGGAAAACAGACTAAGAGGGACAAAAAGCATACAGTCGCCGGATAACGGAGTAAATCGGCCAATCTTAAGTTTGACTTTCTTTGATCTTTGAATATAATATAATCAGCGTTCGG
>JAFWEJ010000007.1 GCA_017512985.1 Clostridia bacterium | reverse complement strand
GGTTATACGGTTACGAACAAAGAACGTGCGAGGGATGTCAGTGTTGCGAAGAAGTGGGTCAACACTGACGGAACCGAGCTGCCGTGGCCGGACGGCGCCGAAGCGACGATCCAGCTGGTAGCGGACAACAGCGACGTGAGCGGTAAGACCACGACGCTGAACGCGGACAAGAAGACGGACACCTTCACGGGCCTGCCGATCACGAACGACGCGGGCGACCCGATCGTGTACACTGTCCGTGAAACGAACGTAACAACCGGATACAGCTTTGTGGATGTCACGGGCAGCGCTGAGACCAGCCTGGTAGTGACGAACAAGGAAGATTCGAGAACGGTATCCATCGAGAAGAAATGGGTGAACCAGAACGGCCAGGCGATTGAATGGCCGAACGGAGTAACCGCGACGGTTCTGCTGAAGGCGGATAACAATGCTGTCATGACCAAGGACGCAAACGGCGATCCGATCGAATACACGGCTGAACTGACAGCGAGCCAGAAGACCTTTACCTTCACAGACCTGCCGAAGACCAACGCGAGCGGCAATCCGATTGTGTACACGGTTGAAGAAATTGATATGACAACCGGGTACCAGATTGTGGATATCACGGGCAGCGCTGAAACGACGCTTACTATTACGAACCGTGCAAAGGATATCCCGGTCGCGAAGAAGTGGGTGAACTCCGACGGAACTGAACTGCCGTGGCCGAGCGGCGCGACAGCGAAGATCCAGCTGGTGGCTGACAGCGACGATGTGGCTGGCAGGGTCATTACGCTGACAGAAAGCCAGAAGACTTACACCTTCTCCGGCCTGCCGATCAAGAACGCGAACAGTGACGACATCGTCTATACCGTCCGTGAAGAAGAAGTCACAACCGGCTACAGCTTTGTGAATGTTACAGGCAGTGTTGATACCAGCCTGGTAGTGACAAACAAGGAAGATTCGAGAACGGTATCCATCGAGAAGAAATGGGTGAACCAGAACGGCCAGGCGATTGAATGGCCGAACGGAGTAACCGCGACGGTTCTGCTGAAGGCGGATAACGATGCTGTCATGACCAAGGACGCAAACGGCGATCCGATCGAATACACGGCTGAACTGACAGCGAGCCAGAAGACCTTTACCTTCACAGACCTGCCGAAGACTAACGCGAGCGGCAATCCGATTGTGTACACGGTTGAAGAAATTGATATGACAACCGGGTACCAGATTGTGGATATCACGGGCAGCGCTGAAACGACGCTTGTCATAACGAACCGTGCGAAGGATATCCCCGTTGAGAAGAAGTGGGTTAACACAGACGGAACCGATCTGCCGTGGCCTGATGATGCAACAGCAACAATCCAGCTGGTGGCTGACAGCAATGATGTAGCTGACAGGGTTGTAACGCTGACAAAGGCACAGCAGAAGTACACCTTCTCCGGACTGCCGATCAAGAACGTGAATGGCGATGACATCGTCTATACGATCAGAGAGACGAATCTTACAACCGGCTACAGCTTTGTGGATGTCACAGGCAGTGTTGATACCAGCCTGGTAGTAACCAACAGCCGCGACAAGGGTGCCCTGAAGATCAAGAAGATCGTTAAGGTTAACGGACTTGATACAGGTATCAATTATGATCTTGTAAAGGGCGAATACACATTTACGGTAGTCGGACAGACCGACAAATACACAACCGGCAAGTCCTTTACTGCTACAGTGACTATCAATGACCAGGGTGAGGTAAGCGCTGTATCGCTCAGTGATGTGACAGATATCAACAGCATCTCGTCTAAGGATGAAGGCGGCTACGCTGTTATTGAAGGACTGCCGACAGGTGATTACCTGATCACTGAAGTGCTCGCTTCCGCACAGAAGGAAAAGGGCATCCACCTGCTTGACCAGGATCCTGCGGACGGCATTGTAAAGGTGATTAAGGACGGTACCGGAGACGTGCCGGTTGCTGAAATCACCAACAACATCAATGTCGGCGACCTGAAGATCTCCAAGACCGTGAACACGACCGGCGAGGTTGACAAGGAGAAGGAATTCACCTTCACCGTACAGCTGAGTGTGCCTGCAACCGGAAATGTCAAGCTTGCAGCCACCTATCCGGCGGTGAAGAAGATCTGGAGCGAAGACCGTACTGCACTGATCAACGATCCGCACACAACGTCCGTGACGATCGGCGACGACGGATTCATCACGCCCAATGTGGTCCTGAGGGCCGGAGAATTCCTGCTGATCAAGGATCTGCCTGCAGAGGCAACCTATAAGGCGACAGAAATCAAGGTTGGCGACAAGGAGATCTCCGACGGACAGACGGTTGACGGATACAGCAACAGCAAGCTGGTCTTTGAAGGAACAGTTTCCACAAGCGGTGCAGACAAGACCTTCATCAATACATACGAGTCAAATGGCAGCATCGACCTGTATGCCAGGAAGATCCTGCTGAGACGGACCCTGGCAGAAGGCATGTTCTCATTCGAACTGTACCGGATTGATAAGAGTGTCGACGCCGGCGGCAACACAATCGAAACGCCGGTCTATATCACGACCGTTGTTAACGACGGAGCCGGAAAGATCGCCTTTGAAGGCCTGAACGACCTGAAGTACACGCAGGAGACCTTTGGCGACACGCCGATCACGGAAGTGAACGGTCAGAGGGTCAAGACCATGACCATCGACTATCGGATCATTGAACACATTCCGGACGGAAGCACTGACGATCCGAAGGACGCCGCGGTCACTTATGAGACGAGGCCTGTGGATATTACGGTCACCCTGACGGATGACCTGGCCGGAACGATTACTGCCACGGCTTCTCCCGACGCGACCAACCCGAATACTGACACCATTACGATTACCTTCACCAATATCGTGACCCCGATCATGAAGGTAGACGCGGACAAGAAGGATGTCCTGCTGCCCGGCGCTGAGTTTAAGGTCTGGGACGAAGCAGGCGAACTGATGGATGAATTCACCACCAGGGCAAGCGAGGCGCACCCGCTCGAAAACCTGGAGATCAACAAGATCTACAGGCTTGAGGAAACGGTTAAGCCGAACGGCTACCTGCTGTGGAAGCAGTCCTGCTACTTCATGATCAATGACCAGGGGAAGGTCATTTTCAACGACGAAAAGACTGTCGATGAGAACGGACTGCTGGTCAGCGCGGAAACGAGCGCATATATTGAAGTCAACGGTGACGGCGTGATCGTTGCGAAGGATACCATGAAGAAGCTGTCCGCCGCTATCCACAAGGTCTGGGATGACGACGACAACCGTGACGGCATCCGCGGGAACATTACCGTGCAGCTGCTGCAGAACGGTAAGGAAACCAAGCTGATCAAGGAAGTTGAACTGAATCCGGACAACAACTGGATGGCTATGGTGCCCAACCTGGACGCGGTCTATGTGGACGGTGAAGAACTCAAGGAATACACATACGAATGGACTGAGGCCGCGGTTGAAGGCTATACTCCGGATTATTCCGGGCTGGTTGTGGTCAGCCTCTCCAATATCGGAACGAGCGGCACCCTGAGCACGCTGACAAACAAGCATACACCGGATACGGTGGAAATCAGCGTGAAGAAGGAATGGGAAGACAACGACAACGCGGCGAACAAGCGCGAGCCGAGCATTAACGTAGTGCTGTATGCCGACGGCAAAGCGATTGAAACGGCCACCCTGGACGCTTCCAACAACTGGAGCGCAAACTGGACCGAGCTGAAGAACTGCCGCGAGGACGACACGACCCGAGAGATTGTTTACACGGTCGCGGAGGAAACCGTTCCTGCAGGCTACGATTGCGACATCAGGATGGAAACCGGTGCAGACGGCGAACTGAAATTCACGGTTACAAATACCTATGATACAGGGAAACTCCTGCTTGAAAAGGAATTTGCGATCGAACCCTGGGAGCCTTTCGGCCCGGACGACAGCCCGAAGGACATTCCGGTCTACAAGACCTGGAACGACAACAACAACAAGTACGGCAACAGGCCTGAGTTCATTAAGGTCAGGCTGCTGGCGGACGGCGAAGAAAAAACGAGCGACATACTGACAGAAGAGAACAACTGGCGGACCGTATTTACCGGACTGCCGCGCTTCACGGAAACGGTGAACGAGGAAGGCAAGGCGGAAAGGCATGAAATCGCCTATACCATCACGGAGGATCCGGTTGACTGGTATGAGACGGAGATCAACGGATTCAATATCCGGAACACCTATGTGCCTGAACCGACCAGCGTGACGGTGAAGAAGGTATGGGCTGACAACAACGACGAGCAGAAGAAACGGCCGACCAGCATCGCGATGAAGCTCAGCAACGGCATGATCGTGATCCTGAACGCAAAGAACAAGTGGACTGCCACCATTGACGACCTGCCGACCGTGGTGAACGGACAGCCTGTCACATACACCTGGACGGAACAGACCGTGCTCGGTTACGACCTGACCAGTGTGGTAACTGAAGGCAATACGACTACCTTTACCAACACAGTTTGGAAGCGGCCGGAGACACCGCCGGGCACAGGCAAGAAGCCGAAGACCCCCGGTACGCTGGAGGAACTGCCGGACTATGAAACACCCCTGGGCGTCGAGGTCATTATCAACCATGTCGGTGACTGCTTCGACTGATCAGACACACCCCACCGGGGCTGGCGAAAAGCCAGCCCCTTTGTTATGGAAATAAAGGATTCCGTCCGGGGCGGCTGAAACGGCCGTACAACCGCATACAATCACTGAACGCAAGTGCCTTTTAGTATTGACAGGGAAAAACCACAAGACTATAATAAGTCTCAGTGAATAACCACTATATTTAGTGGATAGAGAGGAAAGCTGCATATGAAATACCTGCTTGGGATCGACCTGGGAACATCCGGTACAAAGACAGTATTGTTTGACCAGAATGGGAAGGGTATCGCCTCCGCGACGGTGGAGTATCCGATGTATCAGCCGCAGAACGGCTGGGCGGAACAGGATCCCAAGGACTGGTATAACGCGGCGGTCAGCACGATCCGTACCGTGCTGGAAAAGAGCGGCGTCAATAAGGAAGATGTGGTATCCCTGGGCATCAGCGGCCAGATGCACGGCCTGGTGATGCTGGATGAGAAGGACGAGGTTATCCGTCCCTCCATCATCTGGTGCGACCAGCGGACAGCCAGGGAATGCGAAGAGATTACCGCAAAGGTCGGATATGACAACCTGATCCGGATCACCGCGAACCCCGCGCTGCCGGGATTCACCCTGTCGAAACTCATCTGGGTGCGGAACCATGAGCCGGAAAACTACAAAAAGTGCAAACATGTGCTCCTGCCCAAGGATTATGTCCGCTTTATGCTGACCGGCGATTTTGCCACGGAAGTATCGGACGCGAGCGGCATGCAGATGCTGGATGTGCCGAACCGCTGCTGGAGCGACGAGCTGCTGGGCATTCTGGATATTGACAAGAGCATGCTGGCCAAGGTTTATGAGAGCTGCGAAGTGACCGGACACATCTCCGCGAAAGCCGCGGAACTGACCGGACTGAGCACGGATACGCTGGTGGTCGGCGGCGCAGGCGACAACGCGGCTGCTGCTGTCGGCACCGGCGTTGTGGAAGACGGGAAAGCGTTCACGACCATCGGAACGAGCGGCGTGGTGTTCGCGCATACCGACAAACTGGCAATCGACCCCAAGGGCCGCGTACACACTTTCTGCTGCGCGGTGCCCGGCGCATGGCACGTGATGGGCGTGACCCAGGCGGCCGGCCTGAGCCTGAAGTGGTTCCGCGACAATTTCTGCGGCGCTGAAAAGATTGCCGCGGAAGCAATGGGCGTGGACACCTATGAACTGACGAACCAGGAAGCGGCCCAGAGCCCCATCGGCGCGAACAAGCTGATCTACGCGCCGTACCTGATGGGCGAGCGGACGCCTCACCTGGACAGCGACTGCCGCGGCATTTTCTTCGGACTGAGCGCGATGCACCAGCGCCGGGACCTGCTGCGCGCGGTGATGGAAGGCGTGACCTACAGCCTGAACGACTGCCTGGGCGTGCTGGCCGGCATGGGCGTCGCGCCTGAGACGATGCTGGCTTGCGGCGGCGGCGGAAAGAGCCCGCTGTGGCGGCAGATGCTGGCGGACGTGATGAACTGCCCCGTGGCGACCACGGTGAATACGGAAGGCCCCGCCCTGGGCGTGGCGATCCTGGCCGGCGTCGGCGCGGGACTGTACAGCAGCGTGCAGGAAGCGTGCCGCGCGATGATCAAGGTCAATCCCGCGCAGGATCCGATCGCGGAGAATGTTCCGAAATACGCCAAGGTATACAAGGTGTTCACAGAACTGTATAAGGCGAATAAAGACCTGTACAAACAGCTCGGACAGCTGGACTAATTGATGGAGGATTATTGAATGAAGTGTCAGTATTGCAGCTGCCTGGACAGCAAGGTGATCGACTCCCGGCCGACGGATGACGGAAACAGCATCCGGCGCAGAAGGGAATGCACAAACTGCGGCAGACGGTTCACAACCTATGAAAAGGTTGAACTCAGTCCCCTGTTTGTCGTGAAACGGGACGGCCGCCGTGAAAGCTTTGACAGCCAGAAGATCAAGGCCGGTATCCTGCATGCCTGCGACAAGCTTCCTGTGAGCATGCAGCAGATCGACGAGATCGTCACGCGGGTTGAGCAGAAAGCCTACTCCTCAATGGACGGGGAAATCCAGAGCGAGAAGATCGGCGATATGGTTATGGCGGAACTGAAGGAACTGAACGACGTCGCGTATGTGCGGTTTGCCGCGGTGTACCGGAAGTTCACTGACGTCGGTACGTTCATGAACGAGCTGAAGAAGCTGGTCGACGAGAAAATGTGAATACCAATGAATAATGAAAAATGAATAATGAACAATTGATTGTCCAATGCAATACGGGGAGGCAGAGAGATGTCGATTAAGGCAGAAGTTTGGGGGAAGAGTCCCAAAGGGAAGGATGTTCATAAGTTTACGATGACCAATGCGATGGGCGCGTCTGTGTCCGTGATGGAGTGGGGCGCGATCTGCGTTTCCATCATCGTACCGGACGCCGGCGGCAACATGGACGACGTGGCCCTGGGCTTTGATTCCCTGGAGCGCTATATCGGGCCGCACGGATGCTTCGGCGACACAGTCGGCCGCTACGGCAACCGCATCGGCGCCGGAAAATTCTCCATTGACGGCAAAGAGTACCAGGTTGCCCTGAACGATCACGGCGTGAATCATCTTCACGGTGGCAATGTGGGCTTTGCCCAGCATTTCTGGACCGGTACGGCGAAGGAAGGCGAGCATGAGGATTCCGTTTCGTTCCACCGGATTTCCCCGGACGGCGAGGAGAACTATCCCGGCAGCCTGGACGTGACCGTCACCTATACCTGGAACGATATGTGCGACCTGATCATCCGCTATGAAGCGACCACGGACAAGCCCACCCTGTGCAACCTGACCAACCATACCTACTTCAACCTGGGCGGCCATAAGCACGGCACGGTGAAGGACCATGAAGTGTCGATCGACGCGGATGTGATTACCAAGGTGGACGCCGGCCTGATCCCCACGGGAGATTATATGCCCGTTGTCGGGACGCCGCTGGACCTGCGCGACGGACTGCTGATCGGCGAAGGCCTGGAAGTATATGAGACCTGCCCCCAGATGATCCCCGCGGGCGGATACGACCACAACTTCGTGCTCCGCAAGGGAGAAGCCATGGGTGCCGCCGCCAGCGCCTGGCATGAGGAAAGCGGCCGGTATATGGAAGTGCTGACGGACCAGCCCGCCATCCAGCTTTATACAGCATGTACGCTGGACGTGAAGGGCGGAAAGGAAGGAATGGATTACGGACATTTCTCCGGATTCTGCCTGGAGACGCAGCACTGCCCGGACGATCCGAATCATTCCAATTTCCCCGGGACCACCGTTCTGCGGCCCGGTGAGAAATATGATACGACGACGATCTACGCGTTCCGGGCTGATGATTAGGAAGATAAAGAAAACGTCCGCTGCAAATTGATGCAGCGGATGTTTTTTATGCTGAAGAATTTATTTGGCGAATTTCCTGACCAGCCAGATGACGAGGCAGGCGCCGCCGACGGAAGCAATGATATTCCAGATTCCGTGATAGGCATCAATGCCGATGAGCTTGCACAGCACACTGCCGACGACGCCGCCGACCATGCCGAGCAGGATGTTGACGAGCCAGCCGTTGGGTTTGGGGCTGTTCATGATTTTGCTGGCCAGCACACCGGACAGCGCCCACAGGGCAATCTTAACGATCCAGGTCCACATTTTCATTTCCTCCTGTTAATCCAGATTCGTTTTCCATTTTATGGTTTTCTTCGGGAATGTCAAGAGCGGGAACGGTCTCAAGGGCGGAGAGTTTCCGCTGGATGGAACGGGAACGGGTGACGGCGGAATCGATGGACTCGCCGGCCTGGTCCAGGCGGCGGCGGGTGTTTTCCAGCATTTCAGCGAAGCGGTTGAAGTCTTTTTTGATCTCACCCAGAAGGAGCCAGACTTCGCCGGAACGCTTCTCAATCGCCAGGGTGCGGAAGCCCATCTGGAGGGCGTTGAGCATGGCGGAGAAGGTGCCGGGGCCGGCAATGACGACCCTGTAATCCCGCTGGAGGGATTCCACCAGTTCCGGGGTCTGGAGAGCTTCGGAATAGAGGCCTTCCACCGGCAGGAACATGACGGCGAAATCCGTGGTATGGGGCGGAGAAATGTATTTCTCCGAGATCTTTTTTGCCTCGGCCTTCAGGCGCTGGATCAGCGCCCTGCGGGCGGTTTCCGCACCGGCGGCGTCTCCGCCCTGGGCAGCGTCGGAGAGGCGGATATAATCCTCCTGGGGGAATTTGCTGTCCACAGGAAGATAAACCATGCCGCCGCTCTGATCCGGGAGGCAGACCGCGAATTCCACGCGCTCCGCAGAGCCGGGAACCACGGCAATATTCTCTTCATACTGGCCCGGCGCCAGGGTCTGGCGGATCAGGTTTCCAAGCTGCATCTCACCCCAGATGCCCCGGGTTTTCACGTTGGTGAGGACCTTTTTCAGGTCGCCGACGCCGGAGGCGAGGGTGTGCATCTCGCCAAGGCCTTTATAAACGGACTCCAGGCGCTCGCTGACCTGGGCGAAGGACTGGTCGAGCTTCCTGTCCAGGGATTCGGACAGGCGGTCGTCAACGGTCCTGCGCATTTCGGTGAGCTGGCGCTCATTCTCCAGGCGCAGGTCGTTGATCTTTTCCTCCTGGTTACGGGTGGAGAGAAGGACCTGGCGCTGCATGCTTTCAAGCAGGGTGGACTGCCCCTGGCCCATCTGGGACAGGGTGGTCATGAGAGACTGGTTTGCTTCATACAGGGATTTGGCGGCTTCATCGTGCTGGGCGTCGAGCTCGTCGAGCAGCCTGTTGCCGAGGTTGACGAGGCTGTGTTCCTGGGAGAGCCTGTCCCGTTCCTGCTTATGGTCAAGCGAAGCCTGCCTGATCAGAAGGATGATCAGGAGGACGACGCAGAGAACCAGCAACAGGGGAGTGATGAGTTCGTAAGTCATGGTCACATATCCCGGCGGCCTTCGAGGGCTTTGAAGAGGGTGACTTCGTCGGTGTACTCGAGATCGCCGCCGACGGGAACGCCGTGGGCGATACGGGTGCACTTCACGTTCATGGGCTTGAGCAGGCGGGCAATGTAGGTTGCGGTGGCTTCGCCCTCCACGTCCGGGTTGGTCGCGAGGATGACCTCGGAAACCTCCTCGGTGCCGAGGCGGGCCAGCAGTTCCCGGATATGGATATCATCCGGGCCGACGCCTTCCATGGGGGACAGCGTGCCGTGGAGCACGTGATACAGGCCGTGGTACTCATGCATGCGCTCGAGGGCTGCCACATCACGCGGATCGCGGACCACGCAGATCTGGCCGTTGTGGCGGGCGGGGTTTGCACAGATCGGACACGCGTCGCCGGTGGAATAGTTGCCGCAGGTTTCGCAGAAGCGGATGGCTTTACGGCCTTCCCAAAGGGCAACGGAAAGCGCCCGGACGTTCTCCTGCGGCTGGGACGCCAGGTGATAGGCGAGCCGCTGGGCCGTTTTCGGGCCGATGCCGGGCAGCTTGGCCAGTTCCATGGCCATGGCCGCGATAGGTTCAAACTGATCGCTCATCTCAGAACAGACCGCCCATTCCCGGAGCCATGCGGCTCATGGTCGCTTCGCGGGCTTCCTCGCCCTTGCGGATCGCCTCGTTGACCGCTGCCATGATCAGATCCTGGAGCATTTCGATGTCGTCGGGATCCACGACCTGGGGGTCGATGGTGATGGAGGTCAGTTCGCGCGTGCCGCTTACCTTCACGGAGACCATGCCGCCGCCGGAAGTGGCTTCATATTCAGCCGCGTCAAGCTGTTCCTGTGCTTCCTGCATCTGCTGCTGCATCTTCTGCGCCTGGCGCATCAGCTGCTGCATGTTGGCGCCTCCGCCAAATCCGCCAAAGTTGGGTCTTGCCATAGTTCTTACCTCCAATTAATAATGAATAATTAATAATGAACAATTGGACAGTGCACAATGCAAAGTGAAAAAGTCAATTCGGGTCGGAAGCCGCCGGATCAGGTGATACAGGGGCATCGATGGCGGTGACGCCGGTGACGATGTCGTCGAGGATGGCCATGACATAGGGCATGCCTTTGCCGGACCGGTTCTGGAGCAGAATGTCGTCGCGGGACAGCCTGCTCATGGGACTGCGGACCTGGCGGACCAGGAGATCGCAGGGAGCGTCCCGGCTGATGCGGCAGACGCCGGCGACAGACCTGCCGTTGGAACCGTTCTTATTGAAGTAGAAGCAGCGGACTCCCTTACCGGCGCGGTTCTGGGGTTCAAAGTCCACCTGCGGGATGCGCTTGGCCCAGCCGCGCTCGGAGAAGAGGACGATTTCGTCGGTTTCCTGCAGCTGGAGGGCCCGGGAGACCTCGTCCCCGGCCTCGACGCTCATGGCCCTGACGCCGGCCGCGATACGGCCCTGGACGGGTACGGCGGCGAGCGGGAAGCGAATGCTCATGCCGCCCCGGGTGATGAGCAGCAGGTCGCCTTCCGTTTCCGCGGGGAGGACTGAGAGGAGACTGTCGCCCTTCTTCAGGGACAGGGCGGGATACTTGCGGCTTCGGACGTCATAGTCCGCGGCGGATGTACGCTTGATCATGCCGTTCCTTGTGAGGAAAAGGAAGTCCGGCAGGCCTTTGACTTTCGCGGGGTCGCAGGTGAGCATGAGGAGCGGTTCCTCTCCCTCCTCAATGCCCATAAGCACGCCGGAGAGGAGCTGGCCGCGGTCCTTCGGCTTGCATTCCGCGATGGTACCGACCCGGACCGGATAGCAGTTGCCGAAACTGGTGAAGATATAGAGGCTTTCGGCCGTGGTGGTCGGGAGCAGCCAGCGCGCGGCTTCCGCCGGGTTCTCTTCCGCGGTCGGGAGCGGGGTGCGTTTGAGCTGGGCGGGCCAGACGCGCTTGAGATAGCCGCCTTCGGTAAAGACGATGACGGCGTCCTCGGGCACGGGCGCGTTGTCCGGAAGCTCCACCGGCGCGTCGTCCGGCGTTTCCAGGGTGGTGCGGCGTTCATCTGAGAACTCTTCGGCGATGGCTTCCATTTCCTTGCGGATGACCTCAATGAGCTTTTTGCCGCTCTTCAGGATGCCTTCCAGGCGGGCAATCAGCTTCAGGATATCCGCGTATTCCTTGCGCAGGGCTTCCATTTCCAGATTCGTCAGTTTCTGCAGGCGCAGGTCAAGGATCGCCTGGGCCTGTCTTTCACTGAGGGCGAAGCGTTCCATGAGGCCGACGCGGGCTTCCTTCGGGCTCTTGCTGGCCCGGATCAGGGCGATGACTTCGTCCAGGTTGTCCAGGGCGATCATCAGGCCCTCCAGAATATGGGCGCGGGCTCTGGCCTGCTCCAGATCATATTCCGTACGGCGGGTGACGACCTGCTTCTGATATTCGATATAGCTGGCGATCAGTTCCTTGAGGGTAAGCAGCTTCGGCTTGCCGCCGACGATGGCGACCATATTCACGCCGAAGGTGACCTGCAGGTCGGAATATTTGTAGAGATACGCCAGGACTTTGAGCGGATCCACATCGCGCTTGAGTTCAATGACAGCGCGCATGCCGGTGCGGTCGCTTTCATCGCGGATGTCATAGATGCCGCCGAGGGCCGCCTTCTTTTCCTCGCTCAGCTTCTGGATTTTCTCCAGCATGGCGGCTTTGTTGACCTGGTACGGGATCTCGGTGATGGCGAGCAGCTTCCGGCCGTTGATGCCGTCCTCGATATTCACGCGGGCGCGGAGGGTCAGCCTGCCCCGGCCGGTTTCATAGCCGCGGCGGATTTCCTCGTTGTTCAGCAGGACGCCGCCGGTGGGGAAGTCCGGACCCGGGAGGATTTTCATCAGGTCGTCCAGGGAGATGTCCGGGTCTTCCATCTGCGCGATGACCGCGCGGACGGCTTCGCCCAGGTTGTGGGTCGGGATATTGGTGGCAAGGCCGACGGCGATGCCGTTGGCGCCGTTCACGAGGAGATTCGGGAAACGGGCGGGGAGCATGTCCGGCTCTTTCAGGGTATCGTCGAAATTGAGCCGGAAGGGCACGGTATCCTTTTCGATATCCCGAAGCATCTCCATGGCCAGGGGCGTCATCCGGGCTTCGGTATAACGCATGGCGGCGGCGCCGTCCCCGTCAATGGAGCCGAAGTTGCCGTGGCCGTCCACCATGGGGCAGCGCATGGAAAAGTCCTGCGCCATATGCACAAGGGCGCCGTAAACGGAGGAATCCCCGTGGGGATGGTATTTACCGAGGCAGTCGCCGACAATACGGGCGCACTTGCGGTGGGGTTTGTCCGGCGTGGTGCCCAGTTCCATCATGGTATAGAGGATGCGGCGCTGGACAGGCTTGAGGCCGTCTTCCACGCGGGGAAGGGCGCGTTCCAGGATGACGTGCTCGGCATAGGGCATCATGCTGTTGTGCATGACGTCTTCCATGTTGATATCCAGGATGCGGGAGGGATCGTCCTTCGCGATGGGCTTTTCAGGCTCTTTACGCTTCGGCATTCACAGCACCCCCTTCCTGCACGCTGTGTCCGTCCAGCTGGTCGCTGAAGGTGTCTTCCTTGTTGAAGTCCGCGTGCTCGCTGATATAGTCGCGGCGGGGCTCCACCTTGTCTCCCATGAGGACGGTGGTGAGGCGGTCCGCCAGGGCCGCGTCTTCAATGCCGACACGCATGAGCTTGCGTTGGGACGGATCCATGGTGGTTTCCCAGAGCTGTTCCGGGTTCATCTCGCCAAGGCCTTTGTACCGCTGCAGGGTATAGCCCTTGCCGACGGAACGGGTTGCTTTCGCCAGCTCCTTGTCGTCATAGGCGTAGATGACCTTCTGGCCCTTCTGTACCTTATAGAGCGGCGGCATGCCGATATAGATATGGCCGCCGGTAATCAGGTCCTTCATATAGCGGAAGAAGAAGGTCAGCAGGATCGCCCGGATGTGGGCGCCGTCCTGGTCCGCGTCGGACAAGATGATAACCTTTCCGTATTTCAGGTTTTCCATGGAAAAGCTTTCCTCCCCGATGCCGGTGCCCAGGGCGGTGATGAGGGAGCGGAACTCCTCGTTGGCGAGGACCTGGTCCAGGTGCTTTTTCTCCACATTCAGGGGTTTGCCGCGGAGGGGAAGGATCGCCTGGAAACGGCGGTCGCGGCCCTGCTTGGCGCTGCCGCCTGCGGAGTCGCCTTCCACGATAAAGAGTTCGTTATCCTCCCAGTGGCGGCCGGTGCAGCTGGAGAGCTTGCCGACCAGGGGTGCGGCTTCCAGCTGGCTTGCCTTGCGGATGGTGTCCCGGGTCTTGCGGGCGGCCTCCCGTGCCTGGGCTGCGCGGATCGCCTTGGAGACGATGGCGGCGGCGACTTCCTGGTTCTTCAGGTTATCCAGCCAGTCCAGCAGCTGCTGGGTCACGATGGCTTCCACCGCGGGACGCACTTCGCTGTTGCCGAGGCGGCCCTTGGTCTGGCCTTCAAACTGGGGATTCTTGACCATGGTGGTCAGGACGCAGGTGAGGCCCTCCCGGAAGTCCTCGCCGGCGAGGTTGTTGTCCTTTTCCTTCAGGAGGCCGACGCGGCGGGCATAGTCGTTGAAACACTTGGTGAAAGCCGTCTTGAAACCGGCTTCGTGGGTGCCGCCCTCCGGCGTGTTGATGTTGTTGACATAGGAGAAAAGGCTTTCGGTAAAGCCGTCGGTATACTGGATCGCCGCGCGGCAGATGACGGTGTCACGTTTGCCTTCGATATAGATGATATCTTCCTGGAGGGCGTTCTTGCCGGCGTTGAGGTAGCGGACGTAGTCCGAGATGCCGCCTTCATATTTAAAGACGCGGGTGCGGCTGTCCGCGTCGGGAAGCCGCTCGTCTGTGAAGGTGATGCAGACGCCGCGGTTCAGGTAAGCCAGTTCCTGCAGGCGGCGGGCAACAGTCTCTGTCTGGAAACGAACGTCCTCAAAAATCCCGTCATCCGGCAGGAAACGGACCAGGGTACCCTTTTTACGGGTGTTGCCCACGATTTCCAGCGGTCCTGTGGGCTTGCCGGCGTGCACTTTGCCGGTGGCGGGATCCGTTTCGCTGGTGAAGGCCATGCGGTAATGGGTCCAGTTGAGGAACACATCGACGGTGAGCCATCTGCTCAGGGCGTTGACAACGCTGGCACCGACGCCGTGCAGGCCGCCGGAATAGTCGTAGTTCTCGTTGTTGAACTTGCCTCCGGCATGCAGGACGGTGAAGATGACTTCCACGCCGGGCTTATGCAGGGTCGGGTGGTCGTCCACGGGCATGCCGCGGCCGTTATCCCAGACACTGGCGGAACCGTCCTTGTGCAGGGTGACAGACACCTCTGACGCAAAGCCGTTGGATGCTTCGTCGATCGCGTTGTCCACGATCTCCCACAGCAGATGATGCAGGCCGCGGGAAGATGTGGTTCCGATATACATGCCGGGGCGCATCCGGACGGCTTCAAGGCCTTCCAGGACCTGGATATTTCCGGCGTTATAGGTTTGGGACGCCATGGGTTCACTCCTTTGGGATTGCTGGATGATGATCCAGATGCTGACATTACATTATACCACGGGTGGGGGTTAAAAGGAAGGGGAACAACTATATTTTGTTCCGAGGAATAAAGCTTTCCGGACTTTCGTTTGGGAATACGGAGGCTGGTTGCAGGTTGACATTGATAATGAAAAAGGAGATAATAATTTCGTATACGGTGAAGGAGGATGTGCTCATGAAGCGCATTGTATGCATCCTGCTGGGACTGAGCCTGCTGCTGGGAACAGTCTCGTTTGCATATGCCGAAGAAAGCGGAGAAGAAGACATTCAGTTTACCGACGAACAGCTTGCCGAGATGGAAGCCGAGGAAAAGGAAGCTGAAGAAGATATTGCCGCGGTCGTTGAAGGCGAAGTTTATGAAGAGAAGAAGCGCGAGGACTTCAACATGAACTCTCCCGCGCTTTATACCGCCAAGATGCGCACGGATTTCGGCGGCACCATCTATTCAAGGAAATGGGCCAAGCTGGAGGACGTTACCTCCAGGGACAAGCTGCTGAAATGCGGGGGAGAAAAGGTTGATATCCTGTATGTCGGCCTGCGCTGGCTGATTGTCCGCACAAAGAGGGACAAGAACAACGTCATCGGCTACATCAAGCGGGAATACCTGAACCAGAGCGAGATCGTTCCTGTGGATCCGGTGAACACGCCGGCCATGAACGTACAGAAGCACACCTATATTGCCAAGACCGCCACAACCTGCCATGTACGCAAGAGCATGGTGCCTTCCAGCGGGTCGGGAGACGACGGAAACAACTGGGTGATCCTGAAACCCGGCACGGAGCTGAGCATCTGGAAGTTCTACAAGGGCTGGGCCATGGTCAACTACATGCGGGAATACGGCTACATTGATCCGAACGAACTGACAGACCTGATTCCCGTGTCCCCCACGGACGAGGAACTGTATCCGGACAGCCCGATCGCGGCCTACACGAGTTATTACAAGATGACCCAGACGGATACGAACAAGAGCCGGATCCATAACATCAAGACCGGCTGCAAGTATATTTCCGGGGTTCTTCAACCGGGCCAGCGCTTCAACGCCAACCAGACCATGGGCCCCTACCGGCCATCGAAGGGATACGAGCCGGCGCCGGTGCTGACCAAGGGAACGTCCAAGCTGGGATACGGCGGCGGCACCTGCCAGGTTTCCAGCACGCTGTATAATGTGCTGATCCAGCTCCCGGGCATCACGATCAACCATCGCCGGCCCCACGGCGGCAACGGCGCGAGCTACCTGCCGATCTTCTGCGACGCGGCGGTTGGCAATCCGGAACTGAACCTGATTTTTACGAACAATTATGATTTCCCGATCCGGGTCGTGGGCACTTCCAATGACGACGGAGCGCTGATGATGAGGATCTACCGTTACCACGGCGAACAGGCCGCTGCGGACTGACAGGCATTCCCTGCACAGGGATGGCAATATATTCAGAAAAGGGAGGACAAGTAAATGTCTCAGGCAATTATGACAATCGTGATGGTACTGGTAATGGCGGTTTCTTCCCTCGGCGGGATGACCGCTGAGATGCAGGAGCCGGCTTCCTTCGACGCGAAGATCAGCGCGGACGTGCAGACGCTGATGCTGATGACCGGCAACAGCGCCTCGATGGACCAGGACGCGACGGCCGCGGTCGGCGATATCTTCAGCGCTCTGACCCTAAAGGGTACCGCGGACCAGGAGAGGATCGAGCTGGGCCTGTTTGCCGGCGAGCAGGAGGAAACGCTGCTGACCCTCGGCGCGAAGAAAGACGGGGAAGCCGTGACGGTGGCCAGCTCCCTGCTGGGCAGCCAGGTGATCGGCGTGACCGCTGAGGAAGTACAGGCCATTCTGGAGCAGATGGGGAGCAGCGTGAACACTGACGCCATCAGCGGGATCCCCGAAATTGACAAGGAACAGATGCAGAAGGACAGCGCGGAGCTGACGGAAAAGCTTACGAAGGCCTTTGAAGAAAAGATGGGCGAGACCGAAAACGGCGAATTCACAGTGGACGGACTTGCCTTCACCTCCAGGACTCCCGTGAACATGACCTACGAAGAGGCGGCTGAGCTGCTGCTCACGAGCGTGAAGGAACTGATTGAGAAGGAGTCCTACCAGCAGTTCCTGCAGGCCATGCAGCAGAGCCAGAACCAGGACCTGGCGGCAGAGATCGATAAGGCGATCGAAAAGATCCGGAACGGCGAAGCGGAAAAGTTTGACACTTTCGAACTGGCTGCTTACGCGGATGAAAACGGATGCAGGTACTATACCGGCGACATGACGAAGCTCCAGGCCATGGAAGAGCCTGTGGTCGATGATAAAGCCGAGGACGCGGAAGCTCCCGCTGAGGAAGCCGCTCCCGCTGAGGAAGCCGCTCCCGCTGAGGAAGCCGCTCCCGCTGAGGAAGCAGCTGCCGCGGAAGAGCCCGCTCCCGTGATGAGCATCCACTTCGGCTTCGGCACCATTGAGGGTGAGGACCTGGTGGTGTGCAACGTCCTCCAGGACAGGACGACGGCGGACATCCGCGCGAAGACCGTGAAAGACGGAGCGAGCGAGATCACCGCGAACATCGACGCCAGCGGCACCAAGGCGCTCATCACCGCCAACGCGGACGAAGCCGGCAATATGGAAATGAACGTCATCATCCAGTCGCCGCAGCTGCCCCTTTCGCTGCATGTGGCCACCGGCGACGCGGGAGAAGACCGGAAGAGCTACGCGTTTGAGCTGAGCATCACCGGCATGCCCAAAGCGCTGCTGTCCGTATCCGGCACCGCGGGCAAGGGCGGAACGTTCCTGTCCGCTTTCGAGGGCGAAGACATTGAGACAGTTCCGTATGCCAAGCTGAGCGACGAAAGCGACACAGCGACTTCCGGCAAGCTCTCCATGACCATGTCGGCCGGCATACTCAAGGCAATCACCACGCTGACCAAGAACCTGCCGGAAAGCTCCGCCGCATGGCTCAACACGCAGATATCCAACGCGATGAATCCCGCCACCCCGGCTCCGGCTCCCCAGGAGGAGCCTGCCACGGCGGAATAATGAACAACTGAACAGAAAGAGGAGAGACAGGCGCTCTCCTCTTTTCTGACGGAAGAACCGGGGAGGAAACCGGAATGGACAGAAAAATGGCAGTGGTCCTGCAGGAAATGACCGATGCGCAGCGGGAACGGATCCGCGCGGCGGCGAAAGGGTACGGATTTGAGATCCGTTTCCTGAACGCGCCCTGGGAGGACCTGCCTTACCTGAACGAGGCGGAGGTCCTGTTCGGCCACCTGCCGCCGGTTGCGAAAACCGCGAAAAAGCTGAAATGGATCTGTACGCCGTTTGCCGGCGTGGACCAGTTCCTGGCGCCGGACGCTTTCGCGAACCCGGAGACGCTGCTGACCAATTCCTCCGGCGCCTATGGCGTGACGATCGCGGAGCATACGGTGATGATGCTGCTGGACATCCTGCGCAGGCAGCCGGACTACCGCCGGATTGTCGCGGCGCATGAATGGAGGCGCGACCTGACGGTCCGGTCCATCAGGGACAGCCGGATCACGCTGCTCGGCACAGGCGATATCGGGCAGGAAACCGCGAAAAGACTGAGGGCGTTTGACCCGGAGAGCCTGACAGGCGTGAACCGGAGCGGCAGGGATCCGGGCGGATTTGACCGGATCCTGACCGGGGAGAACTGGGAAGCGGCGCTGCCGGAGACGGATGTGCTGGTCATCTCCCTTCCGGGAACAAAGGAAGCTTTCCATATGGTGGGAGAAAAGCAGCTGGCCCTGCTGCCGGACGGAGCAGTAATCATCAACGTCGGACGGGGAAGCGTCATTGACCAGGAAGCGCTGTTCAGGGAACTGGAGGACGGCAGGCTTTATGCGGGGCTGGACGTGTTTGAGAAGGAACCGCTCGGGAAGGACGATCCCGCGTGGGAGACGCCGAACCTGCTGATCACCCCGCATACGGCGGGAAACATGACGCTGGCGCACACGGTGGAGAAAACAGTGGAGCAGTTCCTGGAGGACCTGGACAATTACTGCGCCGGAAAGCCGCTGAAACACCTGGTGGACAGAACGAGAGGGTATTAATGGAACGTTGGGATTGGTCCATAATAATAATGAACAATGAATAATGAATAAATGTGCGATGCACAGTGAATAAGGAAACGAGGGGAAAAGATGCCAATACTGGCGGCGTATATGGTGCCGCATCCGCCGATGATCGTGCCGGACGTCGGCAGGGGAAGCGAGAAACAGATCACGAAGACCGTCCGCGCCTACGAGGAGATTGCCGGGGAGATCGCGGCGCTCCGGCCGGAGACAATCATCATCTCCAGCCCGCACAGCGTACTCTACGCGGATTATTTCCATGTGTCGCCCGGGAAAGCCGCGACAGGCGATTTCAGCCGGTTCGGGGCGGGACAGGTCAGCTTCCGGGAGACGTATGACCAGGAACTGAGCGGGGCAATCTGCAGCCTGTCTGAAGCGAAGGGGTTTCCGGCGGGAACGCTCGGGGAACGGGACAAACGCCTGGACCACGGAACAATGGTGCCGCTGTATTTTGTGGAGCAGCAATACCGGGATTTCCGGCTGGTCCGGATCGGGCTGTCCGGCCTGAGCCTCGCGGAGCATTACGCGTTCGGGCAGATCATCCGGGAAGCGGTTGAGCAGACCGGCCGGCGGACCGTATATATCGCCAGCGGCGACCTGTCCCATAAGCTCCAGGAATACGGACCGTACGGATATGCCCCGGAAGGGCCGGAATACGACCGGCGGATCATGGACGTATGCAGCCGCGGCGCATTCGGCGAGATGCTGGACTTTGAGGAGAGTTTCTGCGACAGGGCGGCGGAATGCGGCCACCGCTCTTTTGTGATCATGGCCGGCGTGCTGGACGGGCTGGCAGTGGAAGCCAGGCAGCTGTCCCACGAGGATGTAACAGGCGTCGGATACGGAATCTGCAGCTTCCGGCCGGGAGAGCCCTCCGAAGGAAGGCGTTTCCTGGCACAGTGGCGGAAAAAGCAGGCGGAAGCGCTGGCAAAGCGGCGCAGCAGCGAAGACTGTTATGTCCGGCTGGCCAGGGAGACCATAGAAAAATACATACTGAGGAGAGAACGGAACACGGTGCCGGAATGGGCGCCGCCGGAGATGGCGGAGCGAAAGGCCGGCGTGTTTGTTTCGATCCATGAGGACGGGCGGCTGCGCGGCTGCATCGGGACAATCCTGCCTGTTTACGAATCCGTCGCCGAGGAGATCATCCATAACGCGGTGAGCGCGTCGACCCGGGACCCGCGCTTTGACCCGGTCCGGCCGGACGAGCTGGACAGGCTTGAAATCAACGTGGACGTGCTGACGGCGCCGGAACGGATCGAAAGCAGGGATGAGCTGGACGTGAAACGGTACGGGGTAATTGTATCCAGCGGATCGAAGCGCGGCCTGCTGCTGCCGGACCTGGACGGCGTGGACACGGTGGATGAGCAGGTGGATATCGCTATGCGCAAAGGCGGCATCTCGCCCCGGGAGAAGATTACGCTGGAGCGGTTTGAGGTGATCCGCCACAGATGACGGAAGGGAACAGAACAAAAATGGCAACATGCAGCGTCTGCTTCAGGCAGTGCCGCCTGGCGGAGGGCCAGACCGGCGCGTGCGGCGCGCGGATCTGCCGGGACGGCGTAATCCGGCCTGCTTTCTACGGGCAGCTGTCGTCGCTCGCACTTGATCCGATTGAGAAAAAACCGCTGTACCATTTTCATCCCGGGAGCAGGATCCTGTCCGCGGGCAGCCTGGGATGCAACCTGCACTGCGCGTTCTGCCAGAACCACGAGATTGCTCAGGCGGACGGGAACGGGGAGTTCAGCGTCCGGACAAAACAGGTCAGCCCGGCAACGCTGGCTGAGATCGCGGATAACTGCCGGAAGAGGGGAAACATCGGGATCGCTTTCACATACAACGAGCCGCTGGTCGGATATGAATATGTGAGGGACACGGCAAAGCTGGCGCATGAAAAAGGCCTGAAGTGCGTGCTGGTAACCAACGGGACGGCGTCCCTGCCCGTACTGGAAGAAATCGCGCCGTATATCGACGCGATGAACATTGACCTGAAGGGATTCACGGACCGGTATTACCGGGAAGTGCTGAAGGGCGACCGGCAGATGACGATGGCGTTCATACGGGAAGCAGTGAAACGGTGCCATGTGGAACTGACCACCCTGATTGTTCCCGGGGAAAACGACAGCAGGGAGGAAATGCTGGAGCTCAGCGCCTGGGTTGCGGGCCTGCGGGACGTCTGCGGCGGAAAAAGCGGACGGGAGATTCCGCTGCATATCAGCCGTTTCTTCCCGCGGTACCGCATGACGGACCGGGGACCGACGGACGTGAAGACGGTATATGAACTGGTTGAGACGGCAAAACGGAACCTGAAATATGTATATTCGGGAAACTGCTGAAGCCGGAAAAGGGATTCGCGCGGCAGAAAGAGAATTAAACAGCAAAGGAACGAACAGTACGACCGACAATACAATATCCCGCCAAAAGAGGAGGAAACAGGCATGAAGAGAATGCTCGCATTGATCCTGGGGACGGTTATGATTCTGGGCATGGCCCTCTGCGGCGCATCGGCTGAGGAAGGACTGACGGACTGCGCCTGCGCGGAGGACCGGTATGCCACAAAGATCCCCGTTGGCGCCGCTGCCGTTTATGATCCGAACAACGGGCTGACGGTTTATACCGAAAAAGAGGGATCCATTCCCTATGTGATCGTTCACCGCCGCACACCGGAGCAGAAGTTCAGCAATCCTGCCAATTACCTGAACAACGTTTACCGGGAGCACATGGAAAACAAGTATACTGATCAATACCTCGGGATGGTCGGAATTGCCAAAGACAGGGAAATCGGCGGGAAACAGCTGCTTACCGCGGAATACTGGTTTAAGGTCGGAAAATACACGGTGGTCCAGCTGGTGATGATTGAGATCCGGGATGCCGGTGATGTGGAATACATTGTGAAATATGTTAAAGAAAAAAAAGAAGCCACAATGATCGCCCTGGACGCAATCGTCCGTTATTACCGGGAAACGGATACGGAAACATCCGCACCGGCCCCGACAACGGAAAAGGAAATCCTGAAACCGGCGGACGTATCCAATACGCTGGTGGACAACCAGAACGGCACATACTGGGCGCGGATCACGGATACGGACCGGATCATGAGCGGCGGGTTCTTTACCGCGGAGCTGTATGTCCAGGACCTTTACGCGCTGGATCAGGTATGGGCTTTGCAGGAAGGGGACCGGGTGGAGGTCAACGGAAAGGTCTTTACCGTAAAATCCCTGCAGCCTGAGGAGGACGGAAGGCGCGAACTTTACACGCGGGAAGAGACTGACGGATATATTGTTTTCGCGAAAACGTCCAATACAGCCTGCATCGCGCTGGTGAACGACTGGGTGCCGTGCACACAGGTCGGCGCGGAAAAGATCATGATGCCCCTGGCAAACAATTTTTCTTTCCTGTGGATGCAGGGTGATGAAGACGCGACGGTATATGACGCGGACAGCTTTGTCAGCCTGGTTGCAAACGAAGAGACCGCGCCGGTCCTGAACCAGTACAATACCATGGTCCGGTTTGAAAACGGCCTGCTGATGATGATCGGCCACCAGGATTATCCTTTCGGCCCGGACGGGACAGAGGAATAACCGCGGATTCCGCATCTGCTGCCGGACAGTCCAAAGCAAAATCCCGCAGGCGAATGCCTGCGGGATTTATTCTGTATACCAGGGCCAGAGAGAACTGTCACGGCGTCCGGTGTTTACGGGAACGGGACCAGAGAACGCGGTCCGCGAAGGCGCCCGCGCCGAGACCCAGCGCAATCATGGCGACCGTGATCATCGCCTGGATGCCTGTTTTGGCGCCGGCGGCAATCTGACCCTGACCCAGGGCAGCCATCATCCGGTACAGGCCCAGGCCGGGTACGACCGGCACGACCGCGGACATCAGGAAGACGGTTCCGATGATTTTCATCAGGCGGGCGCACAGGAGACCGGCCAGGGAGCCGAACAGCGATCCGATAAAGATCGCCATGGGATCCGGAAGGCCCAGGTATGTCATGAGCCAGTAGACCATATAGGACAGGGACGCGATCAGGCCGGAAACGAACCAGGCCCTTTTCGGTGTATGCACGAGCATGGCAAAACCAACTGTGCCGAAGAAGGCGCCGAGCACACCGCGGAGGATCTGTTCAGAGAGCGTCATCAGGCAGCACCTCCCGTCAGCAGGTGCATGATCTCCACTGCCAGCAGCGCGCCGCCGGCGATCAGGAAGGCGGTCAGGATCGCCTGGACGCCGTGGGAAATGCCGGAGACCATATCACCCCGCATGGTATCCTGTACGGCATTGGTCATGGCCAGGCCGGGCACCAGCGGCATGACGGCGCCGGCAATGACCAGTTCTGTTTCGAGCGCGGGAAGCGCCATTGACAGGAGAAGGGGCAGCAGCGCGGTGAGCAGGCCGCCGAGGATGGACGCGGCTAGGCCGCGGGTGCGGAAACGGGAAAGGCCGGTTTCCATCAACTGGACGAATGCGGCAACAGCACCGGCAATCGCGATGGAGAGAAGGCTTCCGCCGAAAAGCAGCGTGAAACCCGCCGCGCACAGGAAAGCAGCGGGAAGGCACCACATGCCGGCAAAGCTTCCGGGATGGCATTCGATCTCCTTCAGCTGCGCAAGCGCTTCACGGCCGTCCAGTTTTCCGGCGGCGACAAGGCGCGAGACCCGGTTCACTTCGTCCACGCGGGTCAGGTTCCTGCCTTCCCGGCGGACCCGGCGCACACTGGTGACGGGTTCGCCGTCCCCGCTCCTGTAGGAGACGAACAGGCCGCTTGGCACGGCAAAACTGTCCACCTGCTCCAGCCCGAAACCGGCGCCCATCCGATTGATTGTCTCTTCCGCCCGGTATGTTTCGCCGCCGTTCTCCATGATAATCTTTCCGGCAAGCTGCAGGGTGTCCATACAGGAGGAACCGGGCGCGCTTTCTGTCAGTTGCTTCATAATACTCTCCATAATCAGGAAGATCGTACGGAATGACTGCATTATAATCCACACAGGGGCAGGAATCAATCAGCAAAAGGTTGAGCAGCAAGGGCTGACATGATAAAATAACCCTATTACGACAGGACGGAGGAATGAGAGATGTTTGGACGGAGACCGGACGGAAGACGACTGAAGGATCAGGATCCCATAGTTAAAATTACCCCGTATCTGATGCCGATGCGCTGCGACGCGCAGGTTTTCCTGGAACACAAGGCAGACTATGAAAAGCTGAGCCGCTATATCGTGAAAAAGAGCCAGGAGGGGCAGAAGATCACCTTCATGCAGATCCTGGTGGCGGCCTATGTCCGCGCGGTCAGCAATAACCCGGAGGTCAACCGGTTCATTTTCAACAAGCAGTATTATGTGCGGAACAACTGCTCCGTTTCCTATACGGTGCTGAAGGATCCGCAGAATACAGACAGCAACGAGACCACCGTACGGATCGAGTTCGACCTGACGGATACGATCTTCGACGTGCGGGACCGGATGAACGACGCAGTGGAAAAGAGCCGCGCGACTGAAGACGGGGATTTCGTAATCAAGCTGGCTAAGGCGGTGCTTGCGATTCCCGGACTGGCAACAGTGATCGTGGGCCTGGTGAAGCTGCTGGACCGCTACGGGATTCCGCCGCGCGCCTTTGTCCGTGAACTGCCCTTCTACAGCGGCATGTTCATCACCAACAACGGATCCATCGGCCTGCACCATCCCTTCCACCACATCTACAACTTCGGCGATGTGAGCCTGTTTATCGGCATGGGCAGCATCCTGAAGGAGGCCACGGTGGACAGCGAGGGAAAGGCGCGGATGAAGCGCTGGCTCCCGATGGGTATGACCGCGGATGAACGCGTCTGCTCCGGCGCGCATTACGCCGCATTCTTCTTTGACGTGATGCGGCTGCTGGAGCATCCGGAGGAGCTGGAAAACCCGCCAGAGCACGTCCGGTTTGAACAGGGCGTGGAATACCATGTGCCGAAAATCAATAAGAATTCATAATTCATAACTGGAGCAAATAATTACGTGACAGTGGAAAGAAACGAAGAGGGAAGAAAGAAGAAACGCCTCTGGACGGCATTGTTTGTCCTGATCAATATCGCGGTCATCGCCGCGACGGCGGTCAACGAGTTTTCAGGCAAACCTGCCGGATCCGGCGGGCCTGCCTTCTCACAACGCGCGCTGTTCTGGCTGGGCTGCACGGGGCTGTGCCTGGCTGTAATGCTGTGCGCCGAGACGCTGAAATACCTGCTGATGATGCGCTCCCTCGGGGAACGGGTTTCTTTTCGCGCGGCGTTTGAAACCGCCGCGCTGGGGAAATACTATGACTGTATTACACCGTCCGGCGCAGGGGGGCAGCCTTTCCAGATTATCTGGCTGCACAGGCATGGGTATTCAGACGGCGCGGCGTCCGCGATGACGATCAGCGCGTATATTACCATGCAGGCCGGTTTTATCCTGCTGGCGCTTGGAATATTCATAGCGCACCGTTCCGTGGAGCTGGACGCGATCCGCTATACGGCCTATTTCGGCCTGCTCCTCTTCTCTCTTATTCCGTGCCTGCTGGCCGCGTTTTCCTTTATGCCGAAGACGGTGAAACGGATCATTTCCGCCGCGATCCGCCTGTGCGGAAGGCTGAGAATTGTCAAAAAGCCGGAAGAGGCCACCGAACAGGTCATGGGAAAGCTGGACAGCTATCACAGGAGCTATTCGGTGATCGCGAAGGACAGGGCCATGCTTGCCTGCCTGCTCGTACTGTCGCTGATTTACCGGGCTGCACTGTGCAGCATGCCGTTCTTCGTGCTGAAGATGTTTGGCGCGCCGGTGGACTTCCTGCATATCTTCGCGTGTACGATCTATATCTACGCTACGATCTGCCTGGTGCCGACGCCGGGAAACGCCGGAGCGGCGGAAGGCGCGTTCTATCTGGTGTTTTCCGCAATGGGATCGGACGGCGTGTTCTGGGCAATGCTGATCTGGCGGCTTTTCTGCCATTATTCCTTTATCATCATCGGCGCCGTAATCTACGGCGTGAACGCGCTCTGCGGGAAACACGGCCGGGGAGGAACGGAAGATGAATGAATCCAGGGCACCGCGTTCGGTGCAGTTTATCGACAATTATTTTCCCGTGATCGACGGCGTGACGGAGACCGTGCATGAATACGCGCGGCATATGGAGCACTCGACGGTGGTCTGCCCGGAGATGGAGAGGCACTATCTGGCAAAACACAGCTTTACTTATCCGGTGCTGACTTCGATGACGTTCCGGGTGCCGTTTTCCCGGTACGCAAGCGCGGTGCCGAAGATTGACAGGAAGCTGGAAAAGGAGATCGCGGAGACAAAGCCGGACATCTTCCATCTGCACAGCCCCTCCCTGCTGGGGAAATACGCGGTTTCCCTGGGGAAGAGGATGAAAGTCCCCGTGGTGGCGACCTTTCATTCCAAGTATTACGACGCGATCTACGAATTTACAAGGAACCATGCGATTTCGAAGATGGTGACGGCACAGATCGTAAAGCTGTACGAAAGCTGCGACGAGGTCTGGGCCTGCTCCGAGGAGACCGGGGAGACGCTTCGCTCCTACGGTTTCCGGAAACCGTACCATGTCATGCCGAACGGGACGGATGTATTCGTTCCCGATAACGCAGAGGAATTGAAGGAACGGGCGGCGGCCCAGTTTTCCGTTCCGCGGGGGAAACGCGTGCTGCTGTTTGTCGGGCAGCAGATCTGGTACAAGAACCAGCGGCTGATCCTGGACACGTTCCGCCTCCTTTGCGACCAGGACGACAGCTGGTTCCTGATCATGGCCGGAAGCGGGAAGGACGAGCAGGATATCGCAAGATATGCGGCAGCCCTGGGCCTGACAGAAAAGCAGGTGCTTTTTACCGGCCTGGTCGGCGACCGGGACCTGCTCCGGGGAATCTACCTGAACGCGGACCTGTTGTTCTTTCCATCCGTGTTCGACAATGCGCCGCTGGTCCTGAGGGAAGCGGCGGTGCTGGGGGTTCCGACGCTCGCGGCGGAAGGCTCCAATGCGGCGGGAGCCATCCGGAAAAATTTCAGCGGGTTTACGGCGGCGGCCTCGCCGCAGGCAATGTATGAAGAGATCATAAGGATCTTTTCGGAAGAGGACATCCGGCAGATCGGCCGGAACGCGAGGGAAACCATTCCCCTCTCCTGGGAAAGGCTGATGCCGATGGTCCTGGAAGAATATCAGGCGGTCATTGACCGGTACGGAAAGAAAAGGTGAGGAATATGACAGAAGAGAACAAACAGACGGAATCCGAAAAGAAGGACGCGAACCGGGAAGAACTGATCCGCACAGTGAAATTTGTGCTTTTTTCCATCTCCGCGGGCGTGATCGAGATCGGATCCTTCGAACTGCTGAATCTCCTGACGCCATGGGATTACTGGGTCAAGCATATCATATCGATCGTCCTCTCGGTGCTCTGGAATTTCACGCTGAACCGGGAATTTACTTTCCGCTCGGCCAACAATGTTCCGATCGCCATGCTGAAGGTCGCGCTGTTCTACGCAGTCTTTATTCCCGTGACGACGATCCTTGGAGATCATCTTGTAAAGACCTGCGGATGGAACGATACGGTGGTCAAAGTGCTGACGATGCTGCTCAACTTTGTGACCGAGTATCTCTATGACCGGTTTTTCGTTTTCGGGAAGAGCATCGATACGAACAAACGGGCGCAGGCGAAAGGAAAAGAATGAGTGATGCAACCGATTGTCAAGGCAAACCGGGGTGAAAACAGCCCGCTGCCATACCGCCTGCTCTACCGGATCATCTGGCTGCTTTCCCCGAAGTACACCCTGTACGGTACAGAGAACCTGCCGGAGGAACCCTGCGTGATCGTCGGCAACCACTGCCAGATGTTCGGCCCGATTGCCGCCGAACTCTACCTGCCCCGTCCGCATTATATCTGGTGCATCGGGGAGATGATGAACCGGAAGGAGGTTCCGGCCTACGCCTTCCGGGATTTCTGGTCCATGAAACCAAAGGCGCTGCACTGGTTTTACAGGCTGCTCAGCCACCTGATCGCACCGCTGGCGGAATACCTTTTTACCCATGCGCATACGATCCCGGTCCGGCATGACGCCCGGGTCATGACTACTTTCCGGCAGTCCGTCGACAGGCTGGGCGGCGGGGCGGATATCGTCCTGTTTCCGGAGAAGAACGAGCCGTACAACGGGATCCTCTGGAACTTCCAGGAGCATTTTGCAGACCTGGCCAGGCTGTATTACAGGAAGACCGGGACGGCCGTATGCTTTGTCCCGATGTATACCGCGCCAAGGCTCAAGAGCATTCACCTCGGCGAGCCGGTCCGGTACAATCCGGAAACGCCGGACGACGCGGAACGGAAACGGATATGCAGCGCAATGATGGAAGCGGTTTCCGACCTTGCTTCCGCGCTGCCGCAGCATACCGTGGTGCCTTACCCGAATATTCCCAAAGAACAGTATCCCCTGAACAGCGATCGCACAGACCGCGGATAAAAAGCCCGGGCCAGTCACGGCCCGGGCTTTCTTCGATGCATAAAGCAGGTCAGGAATCAAAGAATTCGTTTCCGCTTTCAAGCGTCAGCCTTCCTGTTTTCGGATATTCAAAAATGACGCTTTTGTCAGCGGTTTCCAGGTATTCCACAAACCTTGCCGCCTCCCATTTTGCCATCGGGAGGTCATGCATCAGGTACTTTCCGCAGTTCTCCGGCGTCGCGCCGGGCACTTCGCCTTCATAATCGCGCATATGGCGGAAGGATTCCAGGATGACCGGATACATTTCGGCGGGGGCGGGACGCCCTTTGACAATGATATAAAAGCCTGTCAGGCAGCCCATCGGGCCCCAGTAAACGAGTTTGTCCTTCCACTCCGGATGGTTGCGGAGATAAGTCGCGACAATATGCTCGATCGTGTGCATGGCTGCGGGATCGACCGACGGCTCCCGGTTCGGCTTTTTCAGCCGGATATCGAAGGTTGTGACCGTTTCTTCACCAAGGGTATCCACCCGGCTTTCAAAGATGCCGGGCACGATTTTTGTATGGTCTACAGCAAAACTCGGAATCAGGTCCATGGAATGTTTCCTCCCGGATTTTTAGTCAGTACAGCTGCGGAAAACAGGAATACAGGGATATAATTCCATAAAGAACGCAAAAATCCTGTATAGAAGGCCGGCATAAAGACAGGGGGGACGGCAGATCAATGCCCCGCGGTTTCTAACAATTCTGTTACAAACGTTTGCGGCATACCCAATATATGGTATAAATAAGATGTTTCTTTGTAACCTTATACAATATGTATTATCTGTTCAGCACCAAAATGCTGACGCAGAGCAGGTGAAGACTGATTATGAACTGTTTTCGGAAAAATATCCTGATCCTGTGCCTCCTGATATCGCTGACGGTACTGGCATGGGTGGCTTTACCGTGCGCAGCCGGGGCTGAACAGGGCGGAAACGTTACGCCGGAGCTGACTGTTACGGCTGAAACGGATTCGGACAGCGTGGTTTCACGCGTCTTTGTGAACATGATCAACCGTTCGATCGAGCGGATGAACGCCGGGGAAGATCCGGAGGCAGAAGACCCCTCCCTGGCGGAATACCCGGTTGAGGAGCATTCCCTGGCGGAATACGGGGATTCGCCGAGGCTCCGCATGTTTCAGGAAGACGGGGACGGCGGAGAACAGAATTACCTGGTCTACCGGGAATCCATTCTTGTGATCCCGCAGGACGAAGCGGCGGCATATACCGTTATATATTCCGAAGACCGGCGCACAGCCGAGCTGACCCCGGCGGTTCCCGGGGAAAAACTGGCCGGAAGGACAGGCATCGTCCTGCTGGGGGACAAAGTCACCGACGATACTGTCCTGATCTTTGACGGAGAACCGGCGGAGGGGAACGGGAGCCTTGTCATCCGCCTGGCGGATACGGATTCGCTGACCATGAACCAGCTGTTCAGCGACGGGCAGCTCGCTTTCTCCCCATCTGTGGAAATGTCCGACGGGGGCGGATCCGGGAAGGAAACCGGTGCAAAGCTCCGCGGCGCGCCGCCGGCAACGAGGGGGCTGACCAATCCGCTCCATAAGAATGTATCCGGAACCAACTGGTCCGGCCGGGTATACGATTTCCTGCCGGACCTGGGCAACAGCGACCTGGACACGGATATCTGCCTCAAGCCCTGGAACTTCCGGTTCAACCTGGTGCTGTACCTGGCGGTCAAGGGAAAGTTTGACCTGACGAGCACAGGTTCCTCCGGCGGACGGCAGACGGAAAAAATCGGGGATATCAGTATTCCGCTGCCCGCGAGCGTCACGCTGAAGATGACATATTCCCTGATCGTGTCGTTCGACAATACGCCGGTGCATGTGGAAGGCAACATATACAACCGGATCGGCTGGTCTTTCGGCATCGGACCGGCCTACCTGAAGGACTATACCTGCAATATAGACTATACAAAGTTCGAGGTGGGCACGGCAGGCGCGTATTTCACGGAGCCTGAAAAGTACGCCAACAAGGATATCAACCTTTATATCGGATCAAAATTTGATTACCAGGGCGGTTTCCTGGGACTCCATGTCCCGATTATCGACAAGGACATCGGCCCGGTCGTCTCCCTCACGATGTCTTTTACCGCCGGAACTTATACAAAGGCGCGCTGGGAAAAGGACCTGCTGGACCCGGACCAGTCCGCGGACCGGTCCCTTCCTTCCGTCCATATCTGTACGGAAAACGGGCAGGACGGCTGCCTGTCCGTCAAGGGCACCAACAGGGGATCATACAGCCTTAAAGGGAATATAGACGTCTTTGTTAAAGACTGGGATATTCCATTAAAAAACGAGCCGGAGAAGGTCCTGAATACTTCGGAATGGTACAACTCGCTTACAAACAGGACAGGCCTGAAGAGCGGTTCCTGCCCGCATATCTGGTACCGGGTGCCTGTAAGGGTCTGGTATGACCAGGCCCACAGACTGCCCGCAGAGGGCTTTGAGGTTTATCCAGCCTGGACGCAGACAGAGCAGCCGGCGTTGACCCGGGACACGACGAAGAGCGACGGCAAGGCCTTCATCTACCTGCCCTACCAGGCCCGGACGCGCTATGAAATCATGGCGCACGCGCTGGTTGAAGGGGAGGATGTCTACGGCAGCGGTATCCAGCCTTCCGACATGAAACGGGGCGACAACGATCCCGTGGATATCGTGCTGGATATGGACCCGGTGCGGGAAATGTCCGTGCAGCTGGTCTGGGACGTGGACGCGGACGGAATCGACGTGCCGGATGAAGTGCTGGTGGAGGCGCAGCGCTGGAACGGTGAACGCTGGACCATGGCGGACGATATATACGGATATCCTACGATGACCATCCTGCGCAGCGACCTGGACAGCAGGACAAACTGGTGGACGAAGTTCGCCCTGCCCAGATATGAGTCCGTGGACGGCGTGCTTATGCCCGTTCAGTACCGCATCCGCGCGCTGGACACTGATTACGCGACCATCCATGACGCGCTGGACGACGACCTACCCCCCTATGGATTTGCCGGAGCGGTCTTCGACGTCGGCGCCGGGCTGGACCGGAACGGAAACCTGGTTCCGGATCACCAGACCAAATACACGGCTGAGTATTCCGAACGCGTGGACAGGGACAAGACCGTCGTCCGGTTCACCGCCGTATATGACGTGGACCTGTATAAGCGGTGGGAAAACGTACCGGAGGAGGAACGTCCGGACGAGGTTTACCTGGCGCTGCTGTCCAGGCCGGATCCCTCCTGGGGCACCGGGGCGAACTATACCCTGGTGACCGATCCGCTCCGGGGCGACACGGTGGCCCTGGCGGACCTGGTTGCCGACGGCGAACTGGACCTGGACCTTCCGCATATTCCGGAGCGCAGCGTCGCGGTCTGCCGGGCGACGCCGGACAACAGCTGGTCCGGCTTCTTCACCATCCGGAAATACAAAAACGGGATTCCGCAGGAATACCTGGCCTCGGAACTGAACGCGGTCATTGTCGACCGGGTGATGGAAAACGAATACCTGATCGAAACGTCGGTCCAGATGGACGAGCATAATTATGTTTCCATTCCCGGGAAAGCCCACACGGTTTATGAAGATTATATGCTGACGGCGACGGTCATCAACATCAGGGAGGGGGAAGACCGCCGTACGATCGGCGGCGTCAAGTACTGGGTGCCGGACGCGTACAATCCTTCCTATCCGGAAAAGATCACGCTCCATGTCTTTGAAACAGAGCTGGACGGAACCGTGCGCCGGGAGGTTGACACCGTCATCCTCAACCGGCCTGACCAGAACGCGTCTGTCGCCGAACGGGTCATGTGGACCTGGACGATGACCCGGGACGATATCGACACGGCACTGTACGACTATACCGTCACGGAAGAGTTTCCGGCCGATTATCCGGACGCGTCCCGTTACTGGTCCGAGGTATACGGCACGGACGTCGTGAACAGGTGGACCTGGGAATACGGTCCACGGCTCAGGATCCAGAAGGTGTGGGACGAGGCATATACTCCGTACTATGAAATGTGGCCTGCCGTTACCGTAACCCTGACGGACTCCGGGCAGGGCAGCCCCGTGACGCAGCAGATTGCGCTGGAAAAACATGAAAAATATACCTGGACAAAGGACCTTCCTGCAGGCACCACGCCGGAGGAGGCAGCCGCGGCATTCAGCATTGAGGAAGACGTCGCGGGGCTGAACAGCGCCACGGACCTGACCTTTATTCCCGTCTACGGCGAGCTGGACGTCAGAATCGTGAACCAGATTCCGTATTATACGCTGACCGTGACCAATATGCTGCAGAAGAATGTGAACTTCGGGGGCGCGAAAATCTGGCATCTCGGACCGAACATGGAAGGTTACGACAGCATTCCGGACACCCTGGATATCGTGCTGAAGCGGGACGGCATCGAGATCAACCGGCAGACGCTCGCGAAACCGGCGGCAGAGACTTTCAGGCAGTACGCTGACAGCGGAAACTACTACAAAGACCTGAGATTCGAATGGTTCCGGACGGATAACGGGGGACGGCGGCTTAAGCGCCTGGATGAAGACGGACACCTGTATACCTATACGCTTGAGGAGGAGCCCTTCGAAGGGATGGCCGGCGAGGGCGGAGCGGACCAGCAGGACGCTTTTGTCGCGGAGATCCGCCAGGGAAACAATGCGCAGCTTCCGGTTACAGACAAGTCCTGGGATTACACGTATGTGATTATGAACCGGTGGGTAATGGCAGGCGACCCGAACTACGTTTCCCTGAGCGGACAGAAAACCTGGAACGAAAAAGACAGCAATACCGAATACAGGCCGGAGCAGATCAGCATTTCCGTCATCAACCACCACGACGAACTTGTACGCACAGTCACGGTTACGGAGGCGGACGGCTGGAAGTGGAACGTGACCGGACTGCCCCGGTATGAAACGGACGACGCGGGCATCGAGACGGAGATCATGTACTATGTGGCGGAGAGCGGGATTCCCGGCTATACCGCCGGATACAGCGCCGATTTTGATCCCGTCACGAAACAATGGAACAATTATGACGAAAACAGCGGCACATGGACCAACTTTGACGGGCAGACCGGCACCTGGACCTGCGACATCACCAATACCCTGACGGGCCATTACTGCCTGAAGGTCAAAAAAGACATCAAGGGCATGGAGGACACCGAAGGACTGCAGGAACAATTCAAATTCAAATTTGCCGCGCTGAACGACTCCGAAGGGTCCGGCCGGAGCTCCCCCATGCCGAAGGAACTGGCGGCGGGCACCGATGAATTTACGATTACCGGAGCCGGCGAACAGCCGCTGAACTTCCTCTTCGAAAATGACGGCGTCTACCTGTACAAGCTTTCGGAAGTGAAAGGAGAAAGCGAAAACTGGATCTATGACGAACACGTCTGGGAAATCATCATCGTCGTCGCCCCGAAGATGGACGATGAAGGCAACGTGATCGAAGACGAGAAGGACATCCGCTGCCTCCTGCATGACGCGACCAAGGATGAATCCGGATCGGAAGACGAACCGGACAGCGGAAGCGGCGAGGGAGACGATGAAGACCAGCTGACCGAAGCCGCGGACAACACCGTGACCTTCACCAACACCGTGTCCGACGGCATCACCGTGAAAAAAGAATGGGACGCCGACATTGAAAACAAAGACCATCCCGAAACCATCGAAGTGGTGATCCAGTCGAAAGAGGACAGCGACGGGAAAAAGTGGAAGACCGTCCAGAAGATCGAACTGGGCAAAACAAAGGACGACGAAGGAAACGAAACCGAAAGCTGGGAGAAAACGGTCCAGGTCCCGAAGTACCGGAAGAAGGAAGGTTCCGCCGAGCAGGAGGAAATCGAATACCGCGTCCGGGAGCTTTCGCCGAAGAGCGGCCTGCTCTTTACCCTGCAGGAAATGGCGAACGATTACGCCGGCCAGGCGAAGGACAAGTTTGACGAATGGATCGGCAGGCTGAAAGATACGGGAAAAGAATGGATTAACGGCCTGCCGGAGGAAATCCGCAACGCCGCGGACGAGAATTATGACAAGCTGGCTGAAAAGCTGGACGCAACGGAAGAGAACATCTTCAGCAAACTGATGGAGAAGATTCAGTTTGCGAAGGACGACGACCGGATCGTCTTTGACGGGGACGACGGGGACAAGCCGGAAAAAGAGGAAGGCGAAGAGAAGGACCCGGAGACCAACACGGTGTCTTACGAGGTTGCGGCCTATACGTCCCTCCTGTCCGGCCAGGTGGACGAACACAAGACGAAATACAAGGTTTCCTATGAAAAGGACGGAAACAAATATACCATTACGAACACGGCGATCTCGGAGATCGACCTCACCAAGCGCTGGTTCATTCCCGGCGGGGATGACGACGACAAGCCGGACAGCGCCTGGGTGGTGCTGCTGTTCAATGTGGACGCGGACGCGATAGCGAACGCGGATAAAGTTCCCGGAGCGGGCGATCTTGTCAGTAAGCTGGAGAAAATCCAGCTGCCGCTGTTCAAACTGACATCCCTGCTGGACGATTTCAATAACCTGGTGTCGGGCGGCATCAATCCCGTGAACCTGGTCAGTGAACTGATTGCGGGAATTGACCTGGACATCTTCGGCCTGGCGGAAGGCATCAAGGTGTCGGTGGCCAAGGTGGACGAGGACAGCGACTGGGCAACCCACTTCACCGCCAAGAAATACACCCTGGGTTTCCCGGTGGAATACAAAGGCGCGGAACTCTCCAGCGAGATTCTCCGCCAGCTCATCAAATACATCTTCCAGATCGACCTGCCGGGATCCTGGACGCCCTTCGGCAACTACATCAGCATTCCGGGCAAGGCCTACGGGAACCTGGCTGACGCCAGTATGATCAAAGGCCTGTTTGACCTGGACGACTCCACCATCGCCGGGAAAATCACCGGCGAACTGCTGGACTTTGTCCTGGACAAACTGAATGACCTGATCAAGGATATCGTGCCGGAAGGCCTGCCCATTGCCCTGGAAGACTGGGAAATGGCCGCCAACGTAATCAACGTCAAGATTAAGCTGCCGGATTTACCGGATACTGTTGAAATTGTAAAGCACTGGGCCGGAAAAACCGATATGGTGATCCCGGATTTCATCTCCCTTGAGGTCGAGCTGACCATGAAGGACGGCTCAACGCAGACGGAGACCATTGAGCTGAGAAAGGAAGACTTCGAAGGCAAGAGCGACTGGACGCTGGACCTGAATGAGTATATGAAGGCAAAGGAGGACGAAAACAGCGAAGGAAACGCCGGCGACGCCGGCGATGACGACGACGATGACGACGACGAAGATCCCGTGAAGGACGCGAAGATCCTGAGCGAGACGCTGCCGGAGGGATTCGCGGACAAGTATGACCAGGACATCGACGGCCGGGAGATCACCAATACCTGGGTTACGCCCGGGATAGTGACTGTTTCCGGCAAAAAAGTCTGGGATGACGACGACGACCGCGACGGGAAACGCCCGGACAAGGTGACGGTGAACCTGCTGGCGAACGGCCAGCCGGCGACGCCGGGCGGCCTGGTTCCGGCGACGAGCACAGACCTTGAGCCGATGCAGGTGGAAACGTCTGAAGCGGCCGGATGGAAATTCCTGTTCCCGAACCTGCCGGAGAAGGATGAAAACGGGCAGAAGATCACATACAGCGTGGACGAGGAACCGGTTGAGGATTATGAAAAGACCATCAGCGAACCGGTTACCGGAAAAGCCACCGTAAAATACACCATCACCAACAGGCACGAACCGGAGGAAGCGCCTGACATAAGGGTGGAGAAGAAGTGGGAGGACAACGATAACCAGGACGGCATCCGGCCGGAAAAGGTTACTGTAAAGCTGCTTTACGCCGCGACGCCCACGGACCTGAATACGCCCGAGGTGGCGACCACGACCGACCTGAGCGAGGCCAACGGCTGGACATACACCTTCACCGGCCTGAAGAAAAACGATCACGGCAGCGAACTCACCTATACGGTGGACGAGGAAGTGGTCGAGGGCTACGAGAAGGAGATTGACGGGCCGGAGGATGACGAAGGCGCCGGGAAGTTTACAATTACAAATACACACGAGCCCGGTACGGTCAGCATCGTCGGCAAAAAAATCTGGGACGACAACGATAATGAAGACGGATACCGTCCGGAAAACATTACCGTAATCCTGATGAAGAACGGCACGAAAGCAGACAGCCGCAGCATATCCGCCACGGACGACTGGGAGTACGGCTTCGCGAACCTTGCCGAGATGGAAAACGGCACGCCGAACACATGGGAAATCCGGGAGTATCCGGTTCCGGACCACTATGAGGCCGAATATTCCGACGCGGAAACGTCGGACGACGGGAAAACCGTTACCATCAACATTACCAATACCCAGAAGACCCTGGACGTCAGCGGCGTGAAACACTGGGACGACCTGAACGACAATGACGGCATACGGCCGCAAAGCATCACGGTAAACCTGAACGCGGGCGACGCAAAAGTGGCCAGCCAGACGGTGACCGCGGACGCGGACGGGCGCTGGCTGTACACATTCAGCGACGTGCCCAAGTATGACGACGCCGGGAAGAAGATTACCTATTACGCCACCGAGGAATCGGTATCCGGGTACTATCCGACGGTTTCCGGCATGAACATCACCAACACCCACACGCCGGAAACGATTGAGATCAGCGGCGAAAAAACCTGGGACGACGACGACGACCGGGACGGCAGGCGGCCGCAAAGCATCACGGTGATCCTGTCCGCGGACGGCACGCAGGTGAAGCGGCAGACCGTCACGCCGGACGACGACGGACGCTGGACATACTGCTTCCAGAACCTGAGGAAATACAGAGCCGGCGGTACGGAGATCAGCTATACCGTCACAGAGGAATACGTCGGCGGATACGTCATGCGGATCTCGGGAACAAACATCACCAATACCCACGTTCCGGAGACCACGACCATCAGCGGAGAGAAATCCTGGGACGACGACGGGGACCGGGACTGCATCCGGCCGTCTTCCATTACGGTGATCCTGTCCGCCAACGGCAGCGAGGTTGACCGCCGGACCGTAACCGCGGACGGCGACGGACGCTGGCTGTACAGCTTCGAAAACGTTCCGGTGTATTATGATCACGGGAAACCGGTCAGCTATACGGTCAGTGAAGCGCCGGTCTCCAGCTACCGCATGGTGATATCCGGGTACAACATCACCAACGTCCATGTGCCCGGAACGGTGATTGTCAGGGGAGAAAAAATATGGGAGGACGAGAACAACGCCGACAAGCTGCGGCCTTCCGCCATTGTCGTCAACCTGCTGGCGGACGGCGAGAAGACTGACTCCCAGACTGTTACCGCCGAACAGGACTGGAAATATCATTTCTATGACCTGCCTGAAAAAGAAAACGGCCGGAAGATTGTCTACACCGTGGAGGAAGAACCGGTACAGGACTATACCACGACTGTAAGCGGATATGACCTGATCAACAGGCCTGTCCGGTGCAGGTACCGGGTGGAATGGTACTACAAGGAAGGCGGAAACTATCCGGATGATCCGAACGTCGTGGAGGAAAGGGAAGACGTGATCAGCCGAAAGGTCAGTGTGACCGACGCGGACAAGACGCCCGGCAGGGAAAGGTATCTCCTGGACGAAACGGCGGAGAACGTCTTCACCGGCACGGTGAAGTCCGACGGATCCCTGGTGCTGCGGATTTTCTTCAGCCCCGGATATGTGATCACCTACGATCCGAACGGCGGAAGACTGGACGGAAGCAAGGATCCCGTAAGCACCCTGCACCGTTACGGCGAAGAGATCACCATCCGTGAGGAACCGACCCGCGAAGGCTACTCATTCCTGTACTGGGAAGGATCCAGGTATGATCCGGGCGACAGCTATACGGTGACAGAGGATCACACATTTACGGCAAAATGGAATAAAGACTCACCATACGTTTACAAGTTTACCTTCACCAAAAAGTGGAGCGGCGCGCACGGGGACAGCATCAGCTGGACCCTGTACGACCAGAACGGAAAGGTGATCAGCAAGAAATTCAACAAGAAAGTCATCAGTGAAAATGAATGGCGCTATGAAGCCTGGTTCCCCTATGAAGCGGATTACTATATCGTGGAAGACGTGCCGAAGGGCTACAAAGTCCGGTATGAGAACACAGGCGTCTGGGCGAATGTGACAGACCGCTGCTATAACGGCGGTACGATCATCAACTACAAGATTCCGAAGACAGGCGACAATACGCGTCTGCCGATATGGATCATCCTGTCGCTCCTCGGTTCAGCAGGCGCCGTACTGACGGTCCGGCGCGTCAGGAGAAACAGAAAATGAAGAAAAAAGACCTGGTTATCCTGATTCTCTGCCTCGCGCTGGCCGTGTTCAGCGCCTTCCGGATAGCCGGCCATTTCAGTACGCAGCAGGCCGGGAAACAGGCGGAAGAGCAGCTGCGGAAAATCCGGCACGCGGAAGACGTGACGGCGATTCCGACCATGCCGCCGAAAACCGGGGCAGAGACGCCTGAGCCGGAGGAAGAACAGCCGGTGAAGGCGGAGGGCGAAACGACATACGCGCCGGAAGAACCGGGCGCGGTAAAGGTCACCCGCCTGAAACGCTCCATGTATCCGGACAATCCCGGCCGGACGGTCAGCGAACGCTTTAAGGCGCTGAGAAAAGAAAACGGGGACATCATCGGCTGGCTGAGCATCGGAAAAATGCAGGACGAAGCGGTAACGCAGCGTGACAATGAATACTATATGGACCATGACGTTTCCGGACGGAAGAACGTCAGCGGAACGGTTTTCCTGGACGAGAACATATCGCTGCAGATGAGGCCTTATACCCTGATCCTGTACGGCCACAATATGCGGGACGAATCCCGCTTCGGCTGGCTTCGAAAGTATGAAAACGGGGACTTCTTCCGGAAAAACCGCCTGATCCGCTTTGATACGCTGTATGAAGAGGGGCGGTATGTGGTCTTTTCCGAAGGGATCGTCAGCACCGAGGAAGGAGCCCCGAATTATCTGGACTTCTTCAGCCTGAGCTCCATGCGTACGGATGAGCGGACGCGCGCGATAGACGTCCTTAAGGACGTATCTGTGCTGGACGAGCCGGCGGACGTCAGGATTGACGACCAGATCCTGCTTCTGGTGACCTGCGTGGACAAGGATACAGACCGGCGGATTGTGGCGGCCCGGAGGATCCGGGACGGGGAAGAAGAGGGACAGTTCCTGAACTGAACGCTGACGGTATGCGGGCATGCCCTGCGTCATGGCTGAAACCTGCACGATAACCGGGGAGGTATGGGAAGATGAGCGCAACAGGTAAAACAGGCAGGGCGTGGAAATATGCCCTGATCGCAGGAATATGCTTTGCACTGTATACCGGATATAAAGTGATTGACGAGTGGCAGTATATATTTATAACAAAGATTTACGGCGCGCTGGCCATAATGATAACAATCCTGGAAATTGCCGGTTACGGCGGGCTGGCGGCTGCTTCGTTCACGCGGAACAGGAAAGTCGCTTCAGCCGCCGCGTGCGCCTGCCTCTGCGTGAAAATATATGTGCTTGCCAGCCACGGCTTTCCAAGGGTTTACTGGTTCCATGCCCTCGCATATACGGCGCTGATCATAATCATTCTGCTTTCCGTAAAGGGCATCAAGCTGTCCGGGTATATCTGGTATGTTCCCGTATTGTTTATTGCTCTGAGATGGATGTACGTTACCAAGCAGTTTATGGTCTTTTCCGGGCAGCATATCATTATCAATACCGGGACCATGTTCAATGCGGAGAATTGGCTCGGTTATCTTTCCCTGATTATTGAAACAGCCGCCGCTCTTTTTGCCGGTCTGTGGCTGAAAGCGGAACTGCCTGAAAGGACAGACAAAGACGCGGATCAGACAGGAAACATTCAGGCGGAATAAAACAGACTGCAGGCAAAGCGGTTTCAGCGAACAGCCCGGACAAAAAAAGAATACGGGGTGATTTCATGAGAGATTCTTCCGGAGCAATGGTTGCGGTCCTGCTTATCCTCGGAATCGGGCCGCTCATTGCGCTGCTTGTGTTTGCCATCATCGGCTGGTGCAAAATTTTCAAAAAAGCCGGTATCCATCCGGGCAAATTCTTTATCCCTGTATACGGCGGATGGCTGGCATGGGACATTGCCGGCTGCGGCGGGCTGTATATCGCGACGATGGTGCTATCGGGCATTGCTTCCTTTATCAGCTTTATAGCCACTCTGAGCACGGACAGGAACATCTATACATACCGTTCCTACGATACTTCTGCATGGACCGCAGCCCTGGCGGCCTATATCATTGTGCTGATTATCTGCTTCATTTTCCAGATCATTTTCAGCTGCAGGCTGGCCAGGGTTTTCGGGAAAAGCGGCGGGTTTGCCGCCGGCCTGATTTTCCTTAACCCGATCTTTATCATCATCCTTGGTTACGGCAGCGCCCAATATCTGAACAAAAAAGGACTGGACAGCGTCGCGGGCACCACGGAAACGTGGCAATGCGGGTATTGCGGAGCGGTCAACCCGAGATCCAGGATAACCTGTTCAGCATGCGGCAGGGAGAAGGATACAACCGTCCCGCCTCAACAATGATGATATCAAAACTGTACCAAAGAATCTGAAGTATACAACGGACGCTTTCATTCCGGATATCTGGCTTCGAAAGTTTACGTTGCACCGAAGGTTGGCTTATCATTCCTGTCAGCAGGACCTGCACAGCAAAAAGCCTGCCGATCCGGCTGGACCAGCAGGGGCGTTGGGACGGATAATTCTTTATTTTCCATCCTATTTATACAGGAAGCTTCCGGTTTTCTGAATCATCGGGAAATAGAATTACCAGTTTTCGTACCGTTCATGCCGGTCGAGCTGCCTTATCTCCTCCATATCTGAATCTGTCAGTTCAAAATCAAAGATGTCATAGTTTTCTGCAATATGATCCGGATTGGAAGAACCGGGAATCGCGATAAACCCGGCCTGAAGCTGCCAGCGGAGAATCACCTGGGCCGGTGTTTTACCGTGGGCTTCCGCAATTCGGATAATGGTTTCATTTCCGAAATGCTCCCCTGTATGTCCGCGGCCGCCAAAGGGATACCAGCTTTCAATAATGATGCCGTATGGTTTCACGTACTCCTGCAGTTCAGTATTCTGGTAATACAAATGGTTTTCATCCTGAATGACGGCAGGAACAATCGTTGCAAAAGATAATACTTCGTCCACTGCTTCCGGCGTGTAATAGTTTGAAATACCAATGGAACGAAGCCTGCCGTCCCTTACGGCGCCTTCCATCGCTTTGTAAACGCCTTCATCGTCCGCTCCCGGCTGATGGATCAGCAGGAGATCAATGTAATCAACGTCCAGGTCTGACAGCGCATCGTCAATGATGCCGCCCGCCTGTTCATAATTACCGCCATAAATTTTGCTGGTAATAAAGACTTCATCCCGGGTTACGATTCCTTCGTCGATCGCCCTTTGAAGTCCGCGTCCGACGCCGACTTCATTTCCGTAGTATCTGGCTGTATCAATCAGCCGTACGCCGCATTTCAGCGCATGATATACGCTGTTCTCCGCCTCGGCGTCATCAAGCGTCCAGGTTCCAAGACCGATGATTGGCATCTGATAGCCGCTGTTCAGAATGACTGTCCGCTTTTCAAAATCGAATCTGCCAACCATGTTCTGTTCCTTGCTCAGTGAAAAGGTAATGACTGCATTCCCGTCACCAAGAATCTCTTTCAGCTCTGTCCGGGACAGGCCTTGAACCTTGCCGAGCCGGGTAAAGCTCCAGCTGTTCACATCATAGTAGATTGTGACCTGATTCCCCTGGTACAGGATTACGTCTCCCGGCTCCGTTGTGATCTGCTCGTCATTACGGGGAAGCACAGTCCCGAGAGGACCGACTTTTTCGAAGCTTCCATAATCGTGCATTTCAATCGTTATATCGCCGGTTTTAAGTAATTCAAGGAAGGCGTCCGCGGAGGAATTATCATTCGCGAGAATTGGCAGGACGCTTCCATTTACATGCGCATAAAACATTCTGTCCGTCCCTTCCGGTACAGTCGTTTCCGTTGCCAGGGCGCTGCCGAAGCCTGAGAGAAGCAGCAGCAAAGCCAGGGCAAGGGCAAATGTACGGACTCTGTTATTCCAATGATTTTCCGAATTCATATGCTTCAATCTGCTCATCCTTCTTTCCGGAGGCTTCGCCGGGATCGGAAATTCCGCCGCAGAACAGTGCTCCCGCAAGTTCTGCCTTTTCAAAGCAATCCACCCAGCCTTGCAAGCCATTTAACGCTTTTTCCGGGGTAGTCTCTTCATCCTCCGTAGCCGTAGAAAGCATGTAAACCTTACGGAAACTGTAATCCGAAGGATACAGTGGATTCATACGATCCAGCAGCGTCTTCATCTGGCCGCTCATCTCGTAGTAGTAGATCGGTGTGACAAACACAAGGGTATCTGCGCTTTTGACCTTTTCAGCGATCCAGACAGCATCGTCCTTCAACACACACTTTTGTGTTTTCTGGCAGGCAAGACAGCCGATGCAGAATCCGAGTTCCTTGCCCTTCAGGCTGATATGCTCCACTTCATGCCCTGCATCCCGGGCACCGTTGATCAGCTGCTCTGTCAGGATATCAGAATTGCTCTTTGCCCTGAGGCTGGTGGAAATAACAAGTACATTGCTCATAACGAACGCTCCTTTTATTTCAGATGCTGCTCAAAGAAGCTCTGTATTTTGTCGAATGGAATGACGTTCCTGTCACCGCCGTCGTAGAGATCGGTGTGTACCGCGTCAGGAATGATCATCAGTTCTTTGTTGTCTGTGTATTTGCTGTTTTCGATCATGTTGGCATAGGCATCACGGCTGAAATAGCAGGAATGCGCCTTCTCGCCATGGATCAGAAGGACTGCGCTGCGGATCTCATTGCTGTATTGAAGGATCGGCTGATTAACAAAGGATTCGCAGCCGATGACGTTCCAGCCGCCGTTGGAATTCAGGGAACGGGGATGGTAGCCACGTTCTGTTTTGTAGTAATCGTAGTAATCTTTTACAAAGAAAGGCGCGTCTTCCGGCAGGGGATCGACTACACCGCCGCCGAGCTTATACTCTCCGTTCTTCAGGTCTTCCAGCCGCTGGGCACACATTGCAGCTTTTGCCTGGTAGCGGGCTTCCTCGTTATCGGCGGAGTCAAAGTAGCCTTTCGCGTTCACGCGGGTCATATCATACATGGTGGAAGCTACAGTTGCCTTAATACGGGTATCCAATGCAGCAGCATTGATGGCCATACCGCCCCAACCGCAGATTCCCAGGATACCGATGCGGTCCGGATCCACTTTTTCATTCAGGGAAAGGAAGTCCACCGCCGCCATGAAATCTTCGGTATTGATGTCGGGAGATGCCATATAACGGGGGGAACCGCCGCTTTCTCCGGTGAAGGAAGGATCGAACGCAATGGTGAGGAATCCGCGCTCAGCCAGAGTCTGGGCATACAGGCCGGAGCACTGTTCTTTGACGGCACCGAAAGGACCGCTCACAGCAATCGCCGGGAGTTTGCCTTCCGCAGTCCTCGGGGCATACAGGTCTGCTGCCAGTGTAATGCCATAACGATTCACAAAAGTCACTTTGCTGTGTTCAACTTTTTCGCTTCTGGGGAAGGTCTTGTCCCATTCTTTTGTGAGGTTCAGCTCTTCTTTTCTGATCATGGTCCATCTCTCCTTCATAGGTGTTTTATTGCATTGCTTTTGCTGTCCGGCGAATCAGGAAGTCAAGACAGTCTACTTTGCGCTGGCTCTCGTGGAGTTCGTCCATCCTCTTGCACCGGCATTTCCGGAAGTACCGGATCAGAGCTTCGGTATCACCGGCTTCGTAAAGTTGCTTTGCGTGCTCCAGTTCGTCGTTCCCGCATCCGGCATCCGAAAGATTGCTGAGGATCTTCTCCAGTTCCGTTTCCACCGGTTTCACCTTCCTTGTTTCATCCTGACGGGCTCATTATAACGTCTTTACGAACAGCTCGCTAATGGTTATAATGAATATCATGATATTCATATTTGGAATATCATCGAAAGGAGCATGCCTGTGGAGATCCGGACATTACGTTATTTTCTGGCTGTCGCGAGAGAAGAGAACATGACCCGGGCAGCGGAGATCCTGCATGTGACGCAGCCCACGCTTTCCAAGCAGTTGAAAAGCCTGGAGGATGAACTGGGAAAGAAGCTTTTTACCCGGCACAGCTTCAGCATAGCATTGACAGATGAAGGCATTCTGCTTCGAAACCGGGCGGAAGACCTTGTGTCCATGGCGGACAAGATTGAGCAGGAGTTCTTCTCATTGGATGATATCACCGGGGGGAATCTCTACTTCGGTCTGGCAGAATCCTATCAGATCCGGTACCTGGCCAGGGAAATCCATGAGTTTAAAAAGAAATGCCCAGCGCTCCAGTATCACATAACAAGTGGTGACACAGAGCAGGTGACGGAAAAACTGGACAAGGGACTGCTTGATTTTGCCGTAATCTGCGAGGTACCGGATGAACGGAAATACAACTATATCCTGTTTCCGGAAGCGGATTATTTCGGCGCGGTTTTTCCGGGCGACTCGGATCTGGCTAAAAAGAAATACATCACAGTCAATGACCTGATCGGTCATCCGCTGTTTTGCTCACAACAGAGTTGGGAAAACGATATCCGCCCGTGGGCAAAGGAGAGGTTCAGCCAGTTGCATCTGGAAGGATCCTTCAGGCTTTCCTATAACGGTTCAATGTTTGCAAAAGAAGGGCTTGGTATTCTTCTGACGCTGAACAACCTGATTGATATATCCAAAGAAAGCGGACTGATTTTTCGCCCGCTGTCACCGCACCTTGAAATGAAAATGTATTTAATCTGGAATAAGTATCAAAGCTTTACACCGGTTGCAGAACGGTTTTTGAAACAGGTGAAATCTTCTTTCACCGGAAACGCTTGAAAAGTTAAATTGAAAGTTATTCTGACAAACATTAGTTTCACCTACGGTTGTGATTTTTTCTATCTGATTTGCCTCTGCTTTGACAAGATACATCCTGCTTCTCCTGATCTTTTATAACCTGTATTCCATTTGGACATCAAAGGGTTCCGCTGCTGCCAGTCCGTCATTGACCTCCTCCGCAGGCGTACAGCCAAGTGCCCGGTATGCCGCCTGTGACTCTTTTGAGGAATGAGCCGAAATGTACAGTTTCTCCGCGCCCAGCCGCCGGGCCTCTTCGCAGGCCAGGGAAAAGAGCTTCCTGCCGATGCCCTGACGCCTGTATTCCTCTGATATCTGAAAACAAACCAATTGCACATATCTTGACGCAGTTCCAAATATACGGTGGGAGACGATTGCAAAACCAATGATCCGCCCGCCGTCGAACGCGCCGAAGCCGGTCTGGTCAAGGCTTATATGCTGCACCACGTCTTCTGCTATTTCCCGGCACTGTTCCGGCGACCAGTTTTCTTCAAAGACATTCGGCACAAGCCTCCAATCGTCGTTTATCTTTCGCCAGCATTCTGTAACAGTCTGGTGGCGGACAAAATCATCCAATGAATTACGTGTGAAATTGTTGCTGTCCAATCTCTTGTATTGATAATTCATTCCCATATAGATGGCAAGGTTCTTGACTTCACAGCCCTTGTCCGTGTAGTAGGCAAGCATTTCCGGAATCTTTTTTAAGTCATAGCTGGTCACACAATCCGAAATGATATGAACGACATATCTTCTATGAGAACAGTCATGAAGCAGCCGAAACGCTGAAAGCTATATATCTGGGAGATGACGATGAAGCAGCTTTTGAGCGCTTTGCCGGATTGTTATCGAAAAAGAGCATGAACGATCCTATTTCAGTTGCATCCTTGTATTTCTTTCTGAAGAATAAAGATGAATACGCTGTTGCACGTAAGCAAGGGACGGGTGAAAAACTGAACAAGTTGGGGCACCATGCTGCCTGTGTGCAAAAATGCACATGGGCGGGGTATCAGGAGTATCTCAATATTGTTAAGGAAATAAAAGATTTACTGCCCTCGGAATTAAATGCAACATTGCTGGATGCACAATCTTTCTTATGGATGCTGTGGATGGTTAAGGAAGATACTCCGGAGTATGTCGTTGAGGAACCGGAATTCCATGATTACTCATATGGATTGGTCAATATACAGAAAAATCAGTGGTTGGACCTGATAAGGCGGGGAACTATTACTGAAAAAGATATCGAATATTTGGCGAAGTTTTATGCTTCTCCGAATCATGCTTCCAATCTTAAGCGGTTAGCAGAGTTGGAAGGGAAGCATCCGTCTTCATTTATCACGTCTTGTACATCTTTGGGTCGGAAAGTATCTGAGATTTTCTCAATTCCTTCAATTCCGAGGGAAGGAAAACCCGACAGTGAAAAGCTGTATCCGATTGTTTTCCTTGGCAGAAGTCTTTCAAACGGGTTGTTCGAGTGGAAACTCAGACCGGAGTTGACGGCGGCATTGGAAGAGACATATCCACAGATTCTTGCTGCAGAAACAGTAAAGATGGAAGAAATTGAGGAACAAGAAGCTGCTAAACTTTCAGTAGAAGAGTTGTTAATCAGAGCAAGAAATAGCCGATCCGGTCCGGCAGATACATATACTTCAACGTCTCAACAGCGAAGAAGAAATCCATTACTGCAATTAGCCGCAAAAGCAAGAGCAAACGGTGTTTGCCAGTTATGCGGAGCAACACTCGGTTTTAAGGACAAACAAGGAAGGCCGTATTTGGAAGCACATCATATTGTACCGTTGGCGGAGGACGGTCCTGATGAATTGAGTAATATGGTTGCTCTGTGTCCCAATTGCCATCGGAAAATGCATGTCGTTAGAGATCAAGATGATATTGCAAAGTTGATTGCTTTGGCAGAACTTTAAGGGAGAAGGTTATCTGGCTGAAAGAGTATAAGACGGATGTGAAACCTAATACGATCGACCAGTATGATTATCAGATCCGCATGCATCTCAAGCCTGCCTTCGGTGCACTCCTGCTGACGGAATTGACTGCGCCGATGGTCCAGAATTTATATAACAGCCGGATGAAGCCTTATAAGATCAAGCAGAAGATGTGTAACGGAAAATGGAAGGTCAATAAGAGCCCCGGCCTTTCTGCCAAATCCATCAAGAACATCCACAGCGTACTTCATGAAGCGCTGGACAAGGCAGTGGAACTCAGATATCTCCGGTACAATGTCAGCGACGCGGCGACGCTGCCGAAAGTAATTAAGAGCGAAATGCATCCAGTGGAGGGAGAGAACGTGAGAGAGTTTCTGAATGCTATTAAGGGCAACCCGATGGAAAACCTTCTGTATGTGACGGCTTTCACCGGCATGCGCCAGGGCGAAGTGATTGGTCTGACCTGGGACTGCGTTGATTTTAACAGGAAGACAATCCGGATTTACCGTCAGTTGCAGAAAGAGCGGAAGCCGGGCGGAGAGTATAAATTTGCTCCCCTGAAGAACGATAAGCAGCGTGTCTTCATGGTGGCGGACGATGTGCTGAACGTGTTGCGTCGGATCAGATCTAAACAGTCTGAATGGAAACTGGCCGCCGGCGAGAACTGGGTAAACGATGAGAATTTTGTGTTCACAACTGAGTTGGGTCGTCATCTCTCCAAGTGTACGGTGTATGAGAGCTTTAAGCGTTGTGCCAAGGCAGCTGGCCTTCCGGAAACCCGTTTCCATGATCTCCGGCATACTTATGCGACGCTGGCTTTAGAACAGGGGACGGATATCAAGACAGTGTCTTCCAACCTTGGGCATGCGACTGTGGCCTTCACTCTTGATACTTACGGCCATGTTACGGAGAAGATGCAACAAGACAGCGCGGATCGCATGCAGCGGTATCTGCAATCCATATGAGCGGGATAATCTATTTGACAAAAGTGCGGGTTTCCGCACTTTTGTTATATTGGGAAAAGAACAGAGAAAAAATGTGTGAGGAGGTTGAATATTAATCTGCACTGTGTTTTTTGGGGTTTGCTCCTGAAAAATGATGGAATGTGAGATTACAGACTTCCGCGGCGAATCAGTGCGTCAGCCAGTTCGGCCATCTGAACGGCGGGCTCCGCACAGTTCCGGTTTACCCAGGCGCGGATCAGCCCGGCGGCACCATAGATCACAAAACTGAAGCGGTAATCAAAATCCGCCTCATTTTTTTTGTCCACCGCGGCGGCGTATGGAAATCCGGTGAGACACTTTTCCCGGATCACGTCATACAGGCGGTGAAGGAATTTCATGTCGCCGTAGGGGCTGAGCAGCACCCGGACAATCTCTTGGTTTTCCTCCACAAAACGGAATACATCCAGCAGGATCGGTTTGGTTTCCTGTCGGGCCGCGTCAGTTTCATGCAGGGCGGCAATGCTGTCCAGGGCCTCAAACATGCTGTCCTCCAGCTTTTCCAGCATGTCGTACACATCCCTGTAATACAGGTAGAAAGTACCCCGGTTCATATCCGCAAGGTCTGTCAGTTCCTTGACTGTGATTTCCTTGATCTGTTTTTCCTGCATGAGCTGAGTCAGGGCCTGGGTCAGCATCTTTTTGGTGCGCCTCACACGCCGGTCTTCTTTTTTTTGCTCTTCCATGGGTCTCCTTCTTTCCTGAACAATATTGGCTTTTTTGTTGATTATCCGGATGGCGGCTGAACCGGTGTTGATTAACAAACGATCGATAATCAATCTGATTATTGATTTCGATCACGGGGGGTCATTATAATTCACGGCGTTGAGAAAGTCAACATGGTGTTCAAAACAAGCACCGAACAGGAGGAAGACAAACATGAAAGGATTTACCAAGGGACTGGTTCAGCACCGGATACTGATCATCATCCTGTGCATTGCGCTGGTGGTGCCGTCTGTGCTGGGCATGGTCCGGACAAAGACCAAATATGACCTGCTGTATTATCTGCCGCAGGACCTGGAAACTGTCCAGGGCCAGGAGATCCTGCTGAAGGATTTCGGCAAGGGCGCTTTTTCCCTGCTGGTTACGGAGGGTATGAACCTGAAGGACCAGGCGGATATGGAAAACGCCCTGAAGGAAATACCGCATGTGGACTCTGTCATCGGGTACGCTTCACTGACGAAGGGAACGCTGCCCGTGGAAATCATCCCGGATGATATTCGGGAGAAGTTCCAGCGGGGCGACTGTATGCTTTCCGCTGTCTTCTTTGATGAAGGTTCCTCCTCTGAGGAAACCATGGAAGCTATCAGTCAGGTACGGAAGGTTGCCGGTGAAAAGACCTTTGTAAGCGGCCTTTCCGCGGTCGTGACCGATACCCGGCAGCTGGTGGAGGACCAGGAAGCGATCTATGTCGCGATTGCCGTAGCGCTGTGCGCCGTTGTGCTGATGCTGACCATGGACTCGTTCCTGCTGCCGCTGATCTTCCTGCTCTGCATTGCTGTTTCTGTACTGTGGAACATGGGCAGCAATTATTTCCTGGGCGAGATCAGCTATATCACCAAGGCGGTGGCTGCCGTGCTGCAGCTGGCTGTGACGCTGGACTATTCAATTTTCCTGTGGCACAGCTACAAAGAGCAGAAAGCCCTGACGGACGACAAGGATGAAGCCATGGCGAATGCCATCCGGCTGACCTTCACTTCCATCCTGGGCTCCTCCCTGACCACGATCGCCGGCTTTGTGAGCATCTGCTTCATGAGTTTCACCCTGGGCAAAGACCTGGGCATTGTGATGAGCAAGGGCGTAATCCTGGGCGTGCTTGGCACGGTGACGCTGCTGCCCTGTGTGATCCGGGCGCTGGACGGCGCGATCGAAAAAACGAGCCACAAACCGCTGCTGCCTGATGTGAGCGGCATCGGCCGGTTTGTTACGAAACACTATAAAGTGCTGGCTGTGATCCTGCTGATCATGATCATCCCGTCGTTCTACGGATACCGGAATGTGAATGTCTACTACGATATGAGCAAGGTCATGCCGCCGGAGCTGGAATCCATCCAGGCCAACAAGAAACTGGAAGAGACCTTTGGCATGTCCACGACCCATCTGCTGCTGGTCGACGCGGACGTATCCCAGAAGGATGCCCGGGACATGACGAAGGAAATGCAGCAGGTGGACGGTGTGAAAAGCGTCGTCGGGATCGACAGCCTGCTGGGCGCCGGGATTCCGGAGTCGATCCTGCCGGAGGATGTGCTGTCCATGGTCAAAGGCGACCGGTATCAGCTGATGCTGGTGAATAGCGCTTATGTCATCTCCTCGGATGAAGTAAACGCGCAGATCGACAGCCTGAACGCAATCCTGAAGAAGTACGACAAGGGCGGCATGCTGATCGGTGAAGCGCCCTGCACAAAGGACCTAATTGCCTGTACGGACCGGGACTTCACGGTTGTCAGCCTGATTTCGATTATCGCGATCTTTGTGATCATCATGCTGGTGCAGCGGTCCTTCTCGCTGCCTGTCCTGCTGGTGGCTGTGATCGAACTGGCTATTGCGGCCAACCTGTGCATCCCGTATTACCTGAAACAGGAGCTGCCTTTTGTAGGGCCGATCCTGATCTCCACGATCCAGCTGGGCGCCACGGTGGACTACGCCATCCTGCTGACGACCCGGTACAAGCAGAACCGGCTTGCAGGTAAGGATAAGAAAGAAGCGGTTCAGGACGCTGTCGCTTCCGCCGCGCAGAGCGTGCTGGTCAGCGGTCTTGGCTTCTTTGCGGCGACCTACGGCGTGGGCCTGTATTCCAATGTGGCGATCATCTCCTCCATGTGCAGGCTGATTGCCCGCGGCGCGCTGCTGAGCGTGGCAGTGGTATTGCTGCTCCTGCCTGCGGTGCTGCTGATCATGGATAAAGTCATTGTTCATACGACAGCCGGAATGGAAAAAGCTGCCTGCTGATCAGAAAGGAAGGATTATGATGAGTAAGAAAATTATTGCGATGCTGACGGCGCTGGTTATGGTGCTTGGATGCACCGGAGCGCTGGCTGAGAATATGAAGCATGAACGGGTCTATGTGGTCGCCGGTGCTGACGGTACTGTGACAAGCATTACGGACAGCATCCGCCTGGAAAACACGGATGGGCTGGATGAGCTGGCTGACCGCACCATGCTAAACGGCATTCAGAACGTGGGCGGAAATGAGGACTTTACCCTGGAAGGTGAAACGCTGACCTGGAAGGCGGACGGAAAGAACGTGATCTATCAGGGTACTTCTGATAAAGCACCGGCTGTGCTGCCGGTTGTGACCCTGACCCTGGACGGGGAAGAGATCTCCGCGTCAGACCTGAAAGAAAAGACCGGCGAAGCTATCTTGACCGTAACCTACCGGACGGAGGGACAGGCACCTGCACTGGCGCTTTCCGTACTGCCGCTTCCGGAAGAAGGCATTTCGGACCTGAAAGCGGAAAACGCGGCTGTACTGACGGAAGCAGAGCGGTCCGTACTGGTGGGCTGGGCTGTGCCGAACATGGACGCTACCCTGCAGCTGCCGGCATCCTTCTCCGCAACGTTCCACGCGGATCACGCGGATCTTGGCTGGATGATGACTTTCTGCTCCTCCGATCCGCTGGAAGCCGCCTGCCGTGAGATAGACGCACGGGTTGGCGACAGTGATCCCGAAACGCTGCTGAAGGAAGCCACAGCCTTGCTGACTGCCCTGAAGGACGGTTCGGATCTGCCGGCAACTGAGGGAAAGACGAAAGAAATCACTGATAAGATCAATGAACTGAACAAAGGATTGAATGACCTGGATGCCGGCGCTTTACAGCTGGCGGAAGGGGCGCAGCAGGTATCGGACGGCGCGGCAGCCCTGAAAACCGGGCTGGGTACGCTGGAGAAGAATAACGAGGCCCTGAACAGCGGCGCGGAACAGATTTTTGCCGCGATCCTGAATACAGCCAATGACCAGATCGCTGCTTCCGGCCTTGCGGATGCCGGCGTCACGGTGCCGGCGTTGACCGCGGAGAATTATGCCGAAGTCCTGGACGGCGTGACTGCACAGCTTGAACCCGATACACTGAAAGCCGCCGCTTCCGCCAAAGTCGCGGAGGAAGTCCGTAAACAGGTTATGGCCAATGAAGACCAGATCAGGGCAGGCGTTCAGGAAGCCGTAAAGGGCAAGGTGCTGGAAGCCGTCCTGAAAGCTGCCGGGTATGAGATGACTGCCGAACAGTATGCCGCCGCCCTGAAAGGCGGGCTGGTGACAAAGGAACAGGCCGCGCAGGTAGATACCGCTGTGGAAGCTCAGATGAACAGCGAAGAAATACTGGCTCAGACCGAAGCAGCCGTGCAGGAACAGATTGAAAAACTGGTGACGGAGAACACGGAAGCTTATCTGTCGAAGGACGAAACAATTGCTGTGAAACTGGCCCAGGCAACAGCGGCCCGGGAGAAGCTCTCGGCCCTGAAAGAACAGCTGGACCAGGTAAACACGTTTGTAACGGGACTGAAAGAGTATACGGATGGTGTGGCCCAGGCTTCTGATGGTGCGGCAACGCTTTCAGCAGGCGCAATGCTGGTATCCGCCGGCGCGTCAACGCTGCAGGAAACCGGAACAAAAGTGTTGAAAGACAGTATCCTTACCGCTGAAAAAAGTGCGGCAGAGAAGCTGCTTCCGCTCATGGAAAAGGATCTGGCTGGCGCTTTGAATGCATGGAAGACCACAAAGGATCAACTGACCGATACTGGATATGACCTCAAACCGGAGGGTATGGATGAAGAGACGGTATATATTATTCGGACAGATTTGAAATAATAGATTGAAATTGGATCTGCGAGTCAACAAATCTATTCCCGGTTATAAATTTCGCTTGGAACAATAGGATGATATAGCGCGGTGCGAGCGGTTTGACAACGCTAACGCCGCGCAATTTTGTTATTCAAGCGTAATAATTTGTACAATTTGGTCATTTTCTCTAAAGGGTACAGTAAAGGGTACATTGCCATTTTTTGGCAGAAAAAAACCCTAGGAACGTTGATTTTCCTAGGGTCTTATTGGCGGAGAAGCCGGGATTTGAACCCGGGCGACCCTCAACGGATCCTACTCCCTTAGCAGGGGAGCCCCTTCGGCCACTTGGGTACTTCTCCATGTCAAGGCTGGCGGAGCGAGAGGGATTCGAACCCCCGGTACCTTTCGGTATCACTGGTTTTCAAGACCAGCGCCTTCAACCGCTCGGCCATCGCTCCAAGCTAACCAGCCCGATTATATTATCATGAGAGAGAATACGCGTCAAGGGCTTTTGTTGCAGAGCGAACCCAAATCAGATATAATAGCCAGGATCGGAGATGAGCAAAAATGGGCAATGTTTTTTATTTTCAATGGGAAGTTGACCTGATTCAATGGGTGCAGGAGACGATGGGTTCCGTCGGAACGGCCCTGTCGAAAGTGTTTTCCTTTGTCGGCGGTGAAACCATGTCGCTCCTGCTGCTGATTGTTATGCTGTTCTGCTACAGGAAGGCGGCCGGAAAACGGGTTGCGCTGACGGTCCTGACGGCCAGCATGTGGTTTCCGATGATCAAGAACATTGTGCTGCGGGTCCGGCCGTATATGGCGCACAAGGAGAGCATTAAGGTGCTTCAGGTCGTGGAAGCGGACGCGGATCCCATGGACATCATCCAGCAGGGGTTTTCTTTCCCGAGCGGACACGGCGCCACAGCGGTATCGCTTTTCGGAAGCATCGGAAGGGAACTGAGGAAAAGATGGATGTGGACGCTGGCAATCGTGATGCCGCTGCTGATCGGCCTGAGCCGGATTGCCGTGGGCGTGCATTATCCGACAGACGTGCTTGCCGGCTGGGCGGTCGGCCTGGCGGCGATCGGATTTAATATGGCGCTGGTGAAGTATGTGAAAAAAGAATGGATTCGTTATGCGATCCTGCTTGTACTGACCGTGCCGGGCATTTTCTGGTGCACCAGCCGGGATTATTTTACCGCGCTGGGGCTGCTGATTGCCGCCGCAGTCGCGTTTCCCTATGAAGAAAAGTATGTGAAATTCCGGGACACCAGGAATATATGGGCAATGATCCTGCGTGCGGCGGGCGCCTTCGTGATTTATTTCGCCCTGAATACACTGCTGAAGACGCCGTTCAGCAAGGAATGGCTGGACAGCGGCGAGCTGCTGGCGAACCTGGTGCGGACCGCGCGGTACGCGGTCATCCTGTTTGTTATCATCGGCGTTTATCCGAGGGTTTTTCCGGTTTTTGAAAAGATCGGAAAGAAACAGTAATGGAATACAGGGTCGGGAGTGAAGAAGCCGGACGGAAGATCCGGGATATCCTGCGGAGCAGCATGGGCGTAAGCTATACGGCGCTGAAAAGCGCAAAGTGGAACGGCAGGATCTTCCTGAACGGGGAGCCTGTCCGGGCGGACGCCCGGGCGGAAGACGGGGACCTGGTCGGGATCGAATGGGCGGAGGACGCGCCGGTATACGCGCTGAAGCCGTTTGAAATGCCGGTGGAGGTGCCGTATGAAGACGGGCACCTGATGATCGCCGTAAAGCCGGCCGGCATTGCCAGCCAGAGCAGCCGGAACCATCCGGACGACAGCCTGGAGAACGCGGTTTACGCCCGGTCCGGATGCCCGGAGAACTTTGTATACCGTCCAGTGAACCGGCTGGACAAGGGCACGGGCGGGCTGATGGTCATTGCCCGGACGCCCCATGCGCAGCATCTGTTGCAGAAAGAACTGCATACGCCGGCTTTCCGTCGGCGGTACCTGGCCTGGACGGACGGGAGGCCGGAGAAGGACGAAGGGATCCTGGACTATCCGATCGCGAAGGCGCCGGGCGCAACTGTGCGTCGGATCGTCAGCGAGGAGGGGAAGCCAAGCCGGACAAAATACCGGGTGCTGCGGGAGCAGGGAGACGGCGCACTGGTACTGCTGGAACTGGAGACGGGACGAACCCACCAGATCCGGGTGCACCTGAGCCATATCGGGTGCTCGGTGAAGGGGGATTTTTTATACGGACAGGAGCAGCCGGGGGAGTTTCCGGGCTGTTTTGCGCTGCACAGCGCTTTACTGGAACTGGATCATCCCATTACGGGGGAAAAGATCTGCGTGACGAGCCTGCCGGAATGGGCGAAGGATATCGACGCTTCTGTTCTTTTCATGGACTTTTGTTGACAATGAATAATGAATAATGAATAATGAACAATGATTTTTTTGTTCCATCGATTGCGTTCCGCAAGGAACGTTATCACTTTGCGGAAATGAGGAAATGACCACCATGACCATTATTGAGCTGCTGGAGAACAATGCCAGGGAGTGGCCGGACGACGTCGCGCTGGTGGAGATCAACCCGGACCAGCCGGAGACCCGCCGGGTGACATGGCACGACTTTGAACTGGTTGAGCCCACCGTAAAACAGAAGCACTACCGCCGGGAGATCACCTGGGCGGTTTTCAACGAGAAAGCGAACCGGATCGCCAATATGCTCCGGAGCCACGGCATCGGTAAGGGCAAGAAGGTTGCCATCCTGCTGATGAACTGCATCGACTGGCTGCCGATCTATTTCGGCATCCTGAAGACCGGCGCGCTGGCGGTGCCGATGAATTTCCGCTACGCCGCCAATGAGATCGAGTACTGCCTGAACCTGTCCGAGAGCAACATGATGATCTTCGGGCCGGAATTCATCGGCCGCGTGGAAGAAATCGCGGACAAGATCCCGAATGTTTCGCTGGTGTTCCTCGGAGCGACCTGCCCGAGCTTTGCGGACGACCTGACTGAACTGATCAATGAGAGCAGCTCCAGCTTCCCGCCGTGCGAACTGACGGAAGACGACGACGCGGCGATCTATTTCTCTTCCGGCACGACAGGCTTCCCGAAGGCAATCCTGCACAAGCACCGGAGCCTGATCCACTCCGCACGGGTGGAGCAGGCGCATCACCACCAGACGAAGGACGACTGCTTCCTGTGTATTCCGCCGCTGTACCACACCGGCGCGAAAATGCACTGGTTCGGCAGCCTGATCTCCGGCGGCAAGGCCGTGATCCTGAAGGGTACCCGGCCCCAGACGATCCTGGAGGCGGTGAGCAGCGAGAAGTGCACGATCGTGTGGCTGCTGGTGCCGTGGGCGCAGGATATCCTGACCGCGCTGGACAGCGGCGAACTGAAGCTTTCCGATTACCAGCTGGACCAGTGGCGGCTGATGCACATCGGCGCGCAGCCGGTGCCCCAGAGCCTGATCCGCCGCTGGCTGGAGTATTTCCCGGAACACCAGTACGACACGAACTACGGCCTGAGCGAATCCATCGGCCCCGGCGCGGTGCACCTGGGCATCGAAAACGTACGCAAGGTCGGTGCGATCGGTATCCCCGGCTACGGCTGGGAGACGAAGATCATCCGTCCGGACGGCACCACGGTGGCGCCGGGCGAGGTCGGCGAACTGTGCCTGAAGGGACCGGGCGTCATGGTTTGCTATTACAACAACCCGCAGGCGACCGCAGAGACCCTGAAAGACGGCTGGCTGCTGACGGGCGATATGGCGCGGCAGGACGCGGAAGGGTTCATCTACCTGGTGGACCGGAAGAAGGATGTGGTCATCACCGGCGGCGAGAACCTGTATCCGGTGGAGATCGAGAACTTCATGGCGGCCTATCCTCCGATCAAGGACGTGGCGGTTATCGGCCTGCCGGACGCGCGGCTGGGCGAGATCGCGGCGGCCATTGTGGAACTGGTGCCCGGCGCGACGGCGACAGTGGACGATATCAACGAGTTCTGCCTTGGGATGCCGCGGTATAAGCGGCCGAGGAAGATCATCCTGGCGCCGGTGCCGCGGAACGCGACCGGGAAGATTGAGAAGCCGAAACTTCGCCGGATGTATGGCGGGGAAGGGCTGGTTGATTCGCAGAACAGAAGCTGACGAATCATCAATGCACAATGCATAATGCATAATGCAGAATGCACAATGCACAATGAAAAATGATCCGCCGCGACGGAAAAAGGAATGAGAGAATGAAAAAACTGTTGATCGGGAATGAAGCGGTGGCGCGGGGCCTTTACAACGGAGGCATCGGGCTGGTGAGCAGTTATCCGGGAACGCCGAGCACGGAGATTACGGAGTTCCTGGCAAAGTATGACGACATCCACAGCGAGTGGGCGCCGAACGAGAAGGTTGCCATGGAGACAGCCTTCGGCGCGAGCCTGGCGGGGATGCGCAGCGTCTGCGCGATGAAGCACGTAGGCCTGAACGTGGCGGCGGATCCGCTGTTCACCCTGAGCTATACGGGCGTCACCGGCGGCATGGTGGTGTGCGTGGCGGACGATCCCGCGATGCATTCCAGCCAGAACGAGCAGGACAGCCGGCACTACGCCATCGCGGCGAAGGTGCCGATGCTGGAGCCCTCCGATTCCGCGGAAGCCTACGCGTTTGCGAAGAGCGCGTTTGACCTGAGTGAAAAGTACGACACGCCGGTGCTTCTGCGGATGTGCACGCGCATTGCCCACAGCCAGTGCGTGGTGGATGTCGGGGAGCGGGAAGCGGTCCCGATGAAGGACTATGTGAAGCAGCCCTCCAAGTACATCATGATGCCCGGCTACGCGAAACTGCGCCATCCCATTGTGGAGGAACGGACTGAAAAACTGAAGGCGCTGGCGGAAGACTGCATGTACAACCGGACGGAACTGGCGGACAATGATGAGATCGGCATCATCACCAGCGGCTGCAGCTACCTGTATGTGAAGGAAGTTTTCGGCGACAGCGTGAGCGTGCTGAAGATCGGCATGCCCAACCCGCTGCCCGAGAAGCTGATCCGCGACTTTGCCTCGAAGGTGAAGAAGCTGTATGTGATCGAGGAACTGGATCCGGTCATTGAGAACCATGTGAAGGCGCTGGGCATTGAAGTGACCGGCAAGAGCCTGTTTAGCGCCATCGGCGAATTCAGCCAGAAGACGATCCGCGAAGCGTTCCTGAAGGAAGGCGTCGCGGTCAAAGATATTCCCGAAGCGCAGGGTGTGGCTCCCGCAGTTCCCGGCCGGCCGCCGATGATGTGCTCCGGCTGCCCGCACAGGGGCATGTACTACACGCTGGTGAAGAACAAGATTACGGTGCTGGGCGACATCGGCTGCTACACGCTGGGCGCGGTGGCACCGCTGAACGCGCTGGATTCCACCCTGTGCATGGGCGCGAGCGTTTCCGGCATCCACGGGTTCAACGCGGCCCGCGGCAAGGAAACCGAAAAGAAAACCGTTGCCGTGATCGGCGACAGTACTTTTATGCACAGCGGCATGACGGGCCTGGTGAACATCGCCTATAACGCGACGAACTCCACGGTGATTATCCTGGACAACTCCATTACCGGCATGACCGGCCACCAGCAGAATCCCACCACCGGATACAACATCAAGGGTGATCCGGCGGCGGCGGTGAACCTGGAAGCACTGTGCAAGGCGCTTGGCATCAACCGGGTTCGCGTGGTGGATCCCTATGACCTGAAGGCCTGCGAGGAAGCGGTGCTGGAAGAGCTGGCAGTGGAGGAGCCGAGCGTGATCATCTCCCGGCGTCCCTGCGTGCTGCTGAAGTATGTGAAGCCGAAGAAGCCGCTGAAGGTGGACACGGACAAGTGCCGCGGCTGCAAGAAGTGCATGAAGATGGGCTGCCCGAGCATCAGCTTCAAGGAGGGCAAGGCCCGGATCGACAACACGCTGTGCGTGGGCTGCGGCGTATGCAGCCAGCTGTGCGCGTTCGGGGCAATCGGGGGAACGGAGACGAGCACTGTCAGTGACAGATGAAGCGAATCGGAGTTCCAATGAACAACAGAGCGAAACAAGCGAAAGCGCGGCTGCGCGACAATTGTGAATTGAGGGAAGCGGAATGAATACAACAAGCGTAATGATCGTCGGCGTCGGCGGACAGGGAAGCCTGCTGGCCTCGAGGCTCCTGGGGACCCTGCTGACGGATGAAGGATACGACGTCAAGGTCAGCGAAGTGCACGGCATGAGCCAGCGCGGCGGCAGCGTCGTGACTTATGTGCGCTACGGAGAGAAGGTATACAGCCCCATTGTGACCGAGGGCGAGTGCGACTATATCATCAGCTTTGAGAAGCTGGAAGCAGCCCGGTACGCCGGCTGCCTGCGCAGGGGCGGAAAGATCATCGTGAATACCCAGGAGATTGACCCGATGCCCGTGATCACCGGCGCGGCGGAGTATCCGGCGGGCGTGCTGGAGGAATTGAAAGGGAAGGGCTTTGACGTCGATGATTTCGACGCCCTGACGCCGGCAATGGAAGCCGGGAGCGCCAAGGCGGTGAATATCGTGCTGATGGGACATTTCGCGAAGCACACGGACATTCCGAAGGAGAAGTGGCTGAAGGCGCTGGAGAAGGTCGTTAAGCCGCAGTTTATCGAATTGAATCTCAAAGCTTTCGACTTTGGATTCAATTCATAATGAACAATGCACAATGCACAATGCATAATGCAAAATGCAAAATGCACAATGCATAATGCACAATGCATAATGAAAAATCCGGCGGGGTTTCCGCCGGATTTTCTGTATGAGAATCGGGAAAGATTTCAGCAGATGAGATGCACTGCGTCGTGAATGTTGCGGATTTCGACGCGTGAAGAACCTTCCGCAGCTTCGCCGTCGAGGGTCCAGGTGACGTCGGGACCGCCCTCAAAGACGAAGGAGGACGCACGGAGGAAGTGCAGGGATTCGTCTTCGTAAAAATGGGTGCGCAGGGCGTTCAGGATCCGGTTGAGAACGATCAGATCCTCCGGAAAGGGGATCAGAAGCGCCTCAAAGCGCCCGTCGTTCATGTCGACCTGACTGTCCTCCAGCTTCAGGACACCGCCGAGGGACGTTGAATTGCAAACGGCGCCGAAGATGAAGTCGTCCTCATATACCTGGCCGTCGGCTGTGATGCGCATATGGATCGGGCGGATGCCGGCCAGGGAACGGATGCCCTCCAGAATATAGGCGGCATGCCCCAGGACGTTCTTGACGTTCTGGGGCGTGGACCAGGATACGCTGGTGAAGGCGCCGAAGGAGGCCGTGTAGCTGAAATAGCGATCCGGAGCGAAAAGCCCGACGTCCAGCATGCGGGGAGAACCGGCGACAATGGCATCGCAGGCCATGAGCGGCGCAGCAGGAAGGCCGAGACCGCTGGCAAAGTCGTTGGTACTGCCGCAGGGAATATAACCCAGGGCGGTTTTATGGCCGCCGAGCTGCAGGCCGGTAATGACCTCGTTCAGGGTGCCGTCCCCGCCGCAGGCAACGACAAGATCCGCTTCACCGGCATGGGCACGGGCGAAATCCGCCGCGTCGCCGCGTTTCTCCGTTACATAGACAGAACAGAGATACCCGGCGCGGTTGAAGACAGAGATGATCTCCGGCAGGAAACGCCGCGCCTGGCGGGTGCCCGCGTTGGGATTGATCACAAGATGAAGGGGTTTCAATTCATGATTCATAATTCACAATTCACAATTCTATAGTATGTTATAAACAGATTATAGGACAAGGCGGACGGTAAGACAAGCGGGATAAAAACACATTGACAACGATGGCGGATGGGGATAAATTGATCTCATCCGTTTTCAAGTTGGAAGGAGAGGCTCTTTTTGAGACACTGGATGAAATATATCAAGCCATATAAGGCCTGGTTTATCCTGGGACCGCTGTGCATGATCGTGGAGGTCATCGGCGAGGTGCTGATGCCCATGCTGCTCGCGGGCGTGATCAACGCCGGGAATATGGGTACGCTGACGGTCGGCTCCAGCATCGGGACGGCGGCACTGATGATCCTGATCGCCCTGTTCATGATGGGCGGAGGCATCGGCGGCTGCTATTTCAGTTCGAAGGCCAGCATCGCGTTCGCCGGAGATATCCGCAACGACCTTTACGGCAAGATCCAGAGGTTCTCTTTCGGCAATATCGACCGGTTTTCCACCGGATCGCTGGTAACGCGTGTGACCAACGACGTGACCCAGATGCAGAATTTTGTGGCGATGCTGATGCGCATGGCGCTGCGGGCGCCCGGCATGATGATCGGCGGCCTGATTATGGCGATCCGGCTGCGGTCGGACCTGGCAATGGTGTTCCTGATCAGCATCCCGGTTCTCCTGGTGTTTGTGGGCGGCAATATCCTGACCGCGTTCCCGCGCTTCAAAACGGTGCAGGAAAAGGTGGACAACCTGAACTCCACTGTGCAGGAAAACATCACGAACGTGCGCGTGGTCAAATCCTTTGTACGTGAAAAGGATGAAATACAGAAGTTCGGCAAGGCAAACGGCGACCTCAAAGAAGCGCAGCTGCGGGCAATGCGGATCGTGATCCAGATGCAGCCCGTGACGACGCTGATCATGTACCTGACGGTGATCGGGGTTGCATGGCAGGGGCATACACTGGTGCTGGGCCGGGAAATGGCGGTGGGCGACCTGTCCGCGTTTGTGAACTACGTGATCCAGATCCTGTCTTCACTGATCATGGTTACCTTCCTCTTCATGATGTCCTCCCGGGCCATGGCGAGCGCCAAGCGCATCCGCGAGGTGCTGGAGGAGGATCCGGACCTGAACGATGACAGCGCTGCGCACAAGGAACTGGCTGTGAAGGAAGGCCGGGTGGAGTTCCGCCATGTTTCCTTCCGGTATTACAAGCACAGCGAAGACAGCGTACTGGACGACATCAGCCTGACGATTGAACCCGGCAGCATCGTGGGAATCATCGGCTCCACGGGCTGCGGCAAGAGCACGCTGGTGAGCATGATTCCGCGGCTGTATGACCCGGATGAGGGCGAGATCCTCGTGGACGGGGTGAACGTGAAGGATTACAGCCTGTACAACCTGCGCGAGGGCGTGGGCATGGTGCTGCAGAAGAACGTGCTGTTTTCCGGTACGGTGGCCGAGAACCTGCGCTGGGGTGACGAGGACGCGACGGATGAGGAAATGATCGCGGCGGCGACTTCCTCCCAGGCGGACAAGTTTGTTTCCTCCTTCAAAGAGGGATACGATACCGAACTGGACAAGGGCGGCAACAACCTGTCCGGCGGCCAGAAACAGCGCCTGTGCATTGCCCGCGCGCTGCTGAAAAAACCGAAGATCCTGATCCTGGACGACTCCACATCCGCCGTGGATACGGCGACGGAGGCGCAGATCCGCAATGCCTTCTCCAATGAGCTGGCGGGCAGCACAAAGATCATTATCGCGCAGCGGATTGCGTCCGTGATGGACGCGGACCAGATCATTGTGATGAACGAAGGAAAGATCACCGGCGTGGGCACCCATGACGAACTGCTGGCTTCCAATACAGAGTATCGCGAGATCGCCGAAAGCCAGCTGGGAAAGAAGGGGGCGTAAGGCATGGCAAGATCGCTTGAAAGGCTGAGAAAGCAATATGCCGCCAAACCCGGTGAGATGATGAAAGGACCCCGCCAGGGTCCGCCCGGACGCGGTATGACCGGAAAACCGAAGAACGCGGGCCGGACGATCCGCCGGCTGTTGGGCTATGTGGGCCGGTACTGGTACAAGCTGGCGCTGGTGCTGCTGTGCATGCTGGTCACAACGGTGACAAGCCTGTGCGGCGGCTACCTGATGGCGCCGATCGTGGACCACCTGGCGCTGGCGGTGAACCCGGATACCGTAATTACGATGAGCCCGATTGAGAAAATCGCGGATGAAATCCTGACAAGGATCACAAGCGGCGAGCTTGTCCAGGGCTGGATTGCCTCCGGTACCGTCCAGGCTGTTTCCGCCTATGTTATGGTGGCGCTGATCGTGCTCGGGATTATTTACCTGGTCGGCGTGTGTACCACATACCTGCAGGCCCGGCTGATGATGTCCGTTTCCCTGAAGGTCATCGAGACGATCCGGAACGACCTGTTCACCAAAATGCAGTCGCTGCCGGTGCGCTACTACGACGGCCATCCGACAGGCGAACTGATGAGCCGGTATACCAACGATATCGACAACATCGACACGATGATCAACAACTCCCTGGTGGGCCTGGTGTCCGGTACGATCACGCTGATCGGCACGTTCATCTTTATGATCACCACCAGCTGGATCCTGACGCTGATCACAATCTTCTTTATCCCGGTGTTCCTGTTCGGCGGCATGATGATCGCGAAGAAGAGCGCGAAGTATTACGCTGCGCAGCAGGCCGCCCTGGGCGCGGTGAACGGCTACATCGAAGAGACCGTGACAGGCGCGAAGGTCATCAAGGTGTTCAACCATGAAAGCGACTGCGAGGAAGAATTCGGCCTGCTGAACCAGAACCTGAAGGACAAGCAGTTCGGCGCCCAGTTCTGGGGCGGTATCATGTGGCCGGTGATGGGCAACGTGGGCCAGGTGACCTACGCGGTGACGATCGGCGTGGGCGGCATCCTGATGTGCACGGGCGGGTTTACCCCCGGCGCGCTGACGGTATTTGCCGGATACAGCCGGCAGTTTTCCATGCCCATTAACCAGATGAGCCAGCAGGCGACCACGATCCTGGCGGCGCTGGCTGGCGCGGAGCGCGTGTTTGCCGTGATGGACGCGGAGCCTGAGGTTCCGGATGAAAAAGGCGCGGAAGCGACTGAAATCCGCGGCGACGTGGTGGTGGAACATGTAACCTTCGGCTATGTGCCGGACAAGACCGTACTGAAGGATATCACGCTGTATGCCCATCCGGGCCAGAAGATCGCCTTTGTCGGCTCTACCGGCGCGGGCAAGACCACTGTGACGAACCTGCTGAACCGCTTCTATGACATTGAAGAGGGCAGCATCACCATTGACGGGAAGAATATTAAGGAGTATCCGCGCGACTGGCTGCGGCAGAACATCGCCATGGTGCTGCAGGACACCCACCTGTTCACCGGAACCGTGCGGGAGAATATCCGCTACGGCCGGCTGGACGCCACGGACGAGGAAGTGGAAGCGGCGGCAAAGCTTGCCAGCGCGCACAGCTTTATCATGCGGCTTGAGCACGGATATGACACGATGCTGGAGGGCGACGGCGCGAACCTGAGCCAGGGCCAGCGGCAGCTGCTGAACATTGCCCGGGCGGCCGTCAGCAAGGCGCCGATCCTGGTGCTGGACGAGGCGACCAGCAGCGTCGACACCCGGACGGAGCGGCATATCGAGCACGGTATGGACCGGCTGATGAAGAACCGGACGACCTTCGTGATTGCGCACCGGCTGAGCACGGTCAGGAACGCGAACGCAATCATGGTGCTGGAAAAAGGCGAGATCATCGAGCGCGGAACGCACGACGACCTGCTGGAGATGAAGGGCCGGTATTATGAACTGTATACCGGAAAGAAAGAACTGGACTAAATACAATGAATAATGAACAATGAATAATGAATAATGAAGGACTGAGATCCCGATGACGGATCTCTGTTCTTCGTTTTTGGGACAGGATTTAACACTTTTGGCATACAATCTTCATTGAAATATTCGGCTTTCGAGCGTATAATTTCAATATCCAACAAGGGAATGTTCGTGTTTTGGAGGAATCATGGAAGCACTGCGGCGGATGATCCTGGAGAAGGGCAAGGGGATCGGGAACGACATCATCAAGGTCGATATGTTCCTGAACCACCGGATTGATACGGCGCTGCTTTTTGAGATGGGCGAAGCCTGGGCGGAAGAGTACCGCAGGGAGAAACCGGAACTGGTGCTGACTGTGGAAGCAAGCGGAATCGCAATGGCGGTGGCCGCGGCGCACGCGCTGGGGGATATCCCGGTAGTGTTCGCGAAAAAGAGCGCCACAGTGGTGCAGAACGACGATCTTGTCCAGGCGCCGGTCTACTCCTTTACCCACAAGACGCAGAACATGATCCGTATTGAGAGAAAGTACCTGCCGGCAGGGACGCGGGTGCTGATCATTGATGATTTCCTGGCGGACGGTCAGGCGGTACGCGGGCTGATGAACCTCTGCTGGCAGCAGCAGGCTGTGGTCGTGGGCGTCGGCATCGCAATAGAAAAAGGTTTCCAGCCAGGCGGCCAGGCGCTGCGCGCATCCGGCGTACATCTCAAGTCTTTGGCAGTGGTTGAAGGCATTCAGGACGGGAACATCGTGCTGAGGCCGGACGACGACTGATCCAATAGAAAACCATTTACTCCAACTGTACAAAAAAAGAGGAGGACAAAACCACATGAAGAAGATTCTTGCCCTGGTACTGGTTCTGGCGCTGTGCCTGACGGCCGCCGTATCCCTGGCGGATCCGATCGCAAAGGAAAACATCAAGCTGGGCGTGATTACCCTGCACGGTGAAAACTCCACCTATGACGCCAACTTCATCAACGCTGTGAAGGAAGCCTGCGCGGAACTCGGCCTGGAAGAAGGCACGAACTACGTGATCGTTTCCGACATTGAAGAAGCCGACATCTGCCGCGAAACCGCCCTGGACCTGGTTGACGAAGGCTGCAACATCATCTTCGCCGACAGCTTTGGCCATGAAGACTTCATCATCGAAGCCGCCAAGGAACATCCCGAAGTTGAATTCTGCCACGCGACCGGCACCAAGGCCCACACCGAAAACCTGGCCAACTTCCACAACGCTTTCGCCGCGATCTATGAAGGCCGCTACCTGGCCGGCGTCGCCGCCGGAATGAAGCTGGAAGAGATCAAGGCCGCCGGCGGCCTGAAGGGCGAAGTTCCCATGATCGGTTATGTCGGCGCTTTCCCCTACGCTGAAGTGAAATCCGGATACACCTCTTTCTATCTCGGCGCCCGGAGCGTTTGCCCCGACGTCATCATGAAGGTTCAGTTCACCGGTTCCTGGTATGACGAGACCGGTGAGAAGACCGCCGCTGAAGCCCTGATCGCCCTCGGCGCTGACCTGATCAGCCAGCATGCCGACTCCATGGGCGCTCCCAAGGCCTGCGAAGCCGCCGGTATCCCGGACGTTTCCTACAACGGATCCACCGTTGACCTGTGCCCCAACACCTTCATCGTAGCCAGCAAGATCAACTGGGTGCCCTACTTCAAGTACATCATCGAGAAGCGCATCGCCGGTGAAGCCATCGACACCGACTGGACCGGCACCATCGCCACCGGCTCCGTTGAACTGACCGACGTGAACGAAAAGGCAGCCGCCGCCGGCACCGTGGAAAAGATTGCCGAAGTGAAGGCCCAGTTCGAAGCCGGCACGCTGCACGTATACGACACCGCCACCTGGACGAAGGGCGGCGCCGTTATGGAAAGCTATCTGGCGGACGTGGATACCGACGCTGCCTTCACGCCCGATACCGAGGCGATCGTGGACGGTTATTTTGCCGAATCCACCCTGCGTTCCGCTCCTTACTTCGATATCGACATCGATGGAATCGAGATCGTGAACGACTAATGATCATCAGGCTTGTCCTGTTATGACACAATCGGACTGCCGTCCAATCTCCGGGCGGCAGTCCTTATCCTTTTTTATCACGGGGGACATCATGGAGAAACAGATTGCGCTTCAGATGCGGGGGATCACCAAAAGGTTCGGTCCCGTCCTGGCAAACGACCATGTAGACCTGGACGTCTACCAGGGAGAAATCCTGGCGGTTCTCGGCGAAAACGGCTGCGGCAAGACGACCCTGATGAACATGATCGCCGGGATCTATTTTCCGGACGAGGGACAGATCCTGATCGACGGGAAAGAGGTTGTGATCCGTTCCCCCAAGGACGCGTTTGATCACAGGATCGGTATGATCCATCAGCATTTCAAATTGGTGGACCTGTTCACGGCTGCCGAGAACGTGGTGCTTGGGACAGAATCCGGGGAGAAGTACAACCTGAAGGCGGTCAACGCCCGGGTGGCCCAGATCGCGGAACGGTATGGATTCCGGCTGGATCCGGCCAAAAAGATCTATGACATGTCCGTTTCCGAAAAGCAGACGGTGGAGATCATCAAGGTGCTGTACCGCGGCGCGGACATCCTGATCCTGGACGAGCCGACGGCCGTGCTGACGCCCCAGGAGATCACCCGCCTGTTTGACGTCCTGCGCCGGATGAAGGAAGACGGCAAGAGCATTATCATCATCACGCACAAGCTGAACGAGGTGATGGAGGTCAGCGACCGGGTGGCGATCCTGCGCCGGGGCCAGCATATCGCCACGGTCAACACGGCAGAAACGAATGAAGCGAAACTGACGGAAATGATGGTCGGCAAAAAGATCGACCTGAACATTCACCGCTCAAACCCGGTGAACGCTGTCCCGAGGCTGATCGTGGAGGACCTGAACCTGTACAATGCGGAAGGCGTGCACGTGCTGAAGGATATCTCCTTTACCGCCAACGGCGGGGAGATCCTGGGCGTCGCGGGTATTGCCGGCAGCGGCCAGCGGGAACTGCTGGAATCCATTTCCGGACTGCAGCCCGTTGCCAGCGGGAAGATTACTTTCAACAACCCGAAGAAAGACCGGCCGGTCAGCTTTTACCACAAGAGCATGAAACAGGTCCGGGCACTGGCTGAACAGGGAGCGTTCCATGACCGGAACCTGAACGACGTCACCTTCCACGGGATGAGCAACAAGGCCGTCCGGAAGTGGGTCGAGAACGGGGATGTGCTGTTCCGCGAGGACGAGGTGATGAACCTGCGGGACAAGGACCCGCTGGAGATCCGCCGGCTGGGCATTCACCTGAGCTTTGTGCCGGAAGACCGGCTGGGCATGGGCCTGGTCGGGAATATGAACATCACGGACAATATGATGCTGCGCAGCTACCGGAAGGGAAAAGCCGGTTTCCTGAACCGTAAAAAGCCCCGGGCGCAGGCGGAAGAGATCATCCGGGACCTGGAAGTTTCAACACCGGGCCTGACCACGCCGGTGCGGCGGCTTTCCGGCGGCAACGTGCAGAAGGTGCTGGTGGGCCGGGAGATCGCCTATACGCCGAAGGTGCTGATGGCGGCTTATCCGGTCCGCGGACTGGATATCAACTCCAGCTATACGATCTATAACCTGCTGAACCGGCAGAAGGAAAACGGCGTCGCCGTGATTTATGTGGGCGAGGACCTGGACGTGCTGCTGGAACTGTGCGACCGGGTCATGGTGATCAACGGCGGCGCGATCACGGGCATCGTTGACGCCCGGAGCGCGACGAAGGAAGAGATCGGCCTGCTGATGACGAAGACCGACGAGCGGAAGGAGGAGAACGCGTGAGCAAGAGCCAGAAGAGCGAAACCCGGGAACCGCTGATCCACCTGAGCAAGCGATCCTCCATCTCCGCCGGCAAAGCATGGGCGATCCGCATTATTGCCGTTATCCTCGGCCTGCTGGTGTGCGGAATCGCCGCATTCCTGCTGATCGAAAAATTACAGCAGAAACCGGAACGCATCGGGGAATTTTACCAGACGTTTATCCGCGGATCCTTTTCCACAAGCCGTAAAATCTGGAAGTACCTGAAATACACATCCATCCTGCTGTGCGTTTCGCTGGCGCTGACGGTCGCGTTCCGGATGCGGTTCTGGAACATCGGCGGCGAGGGACAGACGCTGGTAAGCGTGCTGGGCGCGATCGCGGTGGACTTTTACCTGGGCGGGAAGATCCCGGAGTGGATCCTGCTGATCCTGATGTTCTTTGCGGCGCTGACCTCCGGTATTGTCTGGGCCACAATCCCGGCGTTGTTCAGGGCGAAATGGGGGACGAACGAGACCCTGTTTACCCTGATGATGAACTATGTGGCGACCTTCCTGGTGTCTTATTTCCTGGTCATCTGGGTGCCGAGCGGGTCCTCTTCCCTGGGCAAGCTGAAGAACGGCAAGCTGCCGATCATCTACAACGAACAAACGGTGATCATCCTGGTTGCACTCCTGCTGGCCATCGGACTGTATATCTACCTGAACTACACCAAGCACGGCTATGAAATCAACGTGGTGGGCGAGAGCGTCCGGACAGCCCAGTACGTCGGTATCAATGAGAAAAAGGTCATCATCCGGACGATGATCCTCTCCGGCGCGCTGTGCGGCTTGTCCGGCTACCTGATCGCGGCGGGGTCGGACCAGACTGTAACGACAAATTCCGTAGGCGGACAGGGGTTCACCGGTATTCTGGTGGCCTGGCTGGGCAAGTTCAATCCCCTGGCCATGATCCTGACCGCCGGGCTGATCCAGATGCTGAACCAGGGCGCCAGCCAGATCAGCCAGGACTTCGGCGTGGACAACTCACTGCCGAACGTCATTGTAGGCATTGTGCTGTTCTTTATTATCGCCAGTGAATTCTTTATTAACTATGAGATTCATTTCCGCGGCCGACACGGCCGGGCGGAAGCCGGGAAGGGGGCCGTCAAATGAATATCTGGCTGAACTTTCTGATCGATTCCCTGGCGTTCGGCGCGACATTTATTTACGGTTCTACCGGTGAAATCCTGACGGAAAAAGCCGGACACCTGAACCTGGGCATTCCCGGCATCATGTGCATGGGGGCTGCGGGCGGCTGCCTGATGCTGAACACAATCGGAGCAAGCAACCTGCCCCCTGTGCCGGTTGTGCTGCTGGGCATCATCGGCGCATTCGTTTTTGCGGTTCTCAGCGGTATGATCTATTCCTTCCTGACGATTACACTGCGGGCAAACCAGAATGTGACCGGCCTGACGCTGACGACTTTCGGCGTCGGCCTGTCCAAGGTTATCTTCAGCAAGCTGGATCCCGTGCTCTATCTCGCCAATACCAGGGATTATTTCCACTGGCCCTTTACGGCGGAGAAGAACAGCCTTCAGCTGCTGGGTGTGCTGTTCTTCCTGGCGATCATCGTGGCGCTGGTGAGCAGCTGGGTGCTGTTCCGGACGCGGGTCGGCCTGCAGCTGCGGGCCGTCGGCGAAAATCCCGGGACGGCCGATGCGGTGGGCATTAACGTGACCCGGTACAAGTACCTTGCAACCTGCATCGGCAGCGGGATCGCCGGGCTGGGCGGTTTTTACTACATCATAGACTACATGGTTTCCCAGGAGGCGTACCTGAGCGTGGAAGCGCTTGGATGGCTGAGCATCGCGCTGGTCATCTTTGCCCTGTGGCGGCCGCATATGACGATCATCGGATCCACGGTTTTCGGCGTGCTGTTCTCACTGGGCGGATTCATTACGAACGTCAGCTGGATCAAGGTGACCATGGCAACGACGCCGCTGCTCAAGATGCTGCCTTATGTGGTGACCATCCTGGTCCTGATCATTTCCAGCATCCGGAACAAAAGAGAGAATCAGCCTCCGGCCAGCCTGGGACTGAGCTATTTCCGGGAAGAGAGATAAGCGTAGTATTCGGCGGCTGATTCTTCCGCATCCTCAATGGTCGTGACTCCACACTGTGGAGCTCACTCCCTTTCGGATGACCTCAGCTCTGCCGAAATATCCGCCACTGGCGGTCGGCAGAGCTTCGCCCGCCGGCAAGCCTGGGGCTGAGTTATTTCCGGGAAGAGAGATAAAATACCCGCTGCGGCGGGGGCGTTCCATCCTGAAGAAAGCCGGGAAATCTGAAAGGTGATTGAATGAAGATCAGAATGACAGCGGACAGCACCTGCGACCTGACGCCGGAGCTGATCCGGAAGTACGGCATCGGCGTGGTTCCGCTGAGCGTGATCATTGACGGGGAAGTGTTCCACGACGGTGTGGACGTGACGCCCCGGGATATCTTCCGCGCGGCGGAGGCGGGAAAAGCCGTCCGGACCGCAGCTGTGAACACCTATGAATACAGGGAGTTCTTTACAGAACAGATGAAGAACTGCGACCAGCTGGTGCATATCTGCCTGGGCAGCGGGTTTTCATCCTGCTACAGCGACGCGACGGAAGCCAGCCGGGAAATGGACAACGTTTTTGTGGTGGACAGCCGGAACCTTTCAACCGGAAGCGGACTGCTTGTACTTGAGGGGATCCGGATGATCCGGGAAGGCGCGGAAGACGGCAGGGCTATTGCGGAGACGCTGCAGGCGAAGACCGGTCTGGTAAACAGCAGCTTTGTGGTGCGGACGATCGACTATCTGCGCCGGGGCGGCCGCTGCACCGGGCTTGAAGCGCTTGGAGCGAAAATGCTGCATATCCGCCCGTCGATTGTTGTGCAGGAAGGGAAAATGCGGCCCGGAGAAAAGTACCGGGGTCGGTATGAACACTATCTGAAGCACTATATTGAGGACCTTCTGGAGAACGACAGCAACATCGATTTCCAGCGGGCGTTTGTGGTTCATTCTCCCAGCGAGGAGGGAATGGTGCGCTTCGCCATTGATACGGTGAAAAGCTACGGCCTGTTCCGGGAAGTACTGGAAGCCATGGCGGGATGTACAATCTGCACGCACTGCGGACCGGACACGCTGGGACTGATGTTTTTGAGGAAAGAATAAAGAATGAACAAGAATCCGAAAGTGATTGCCGGGATCATCGGGATCGCGGTGCTGCTGGCCGGGTGTATCGTGCTGGCAACGTATATGGTCCCGACGATCAAGGAAGTGCAGCGGGAGATGAGCCTGACGCCCACGCCGCTGCCGCCGGTTCCGGATACGGTGCGCGATAAGGACCTGACTGCGGAGATCACGCCCGAGCCTGCCCTGCATAACGGTTCACAGGGAGAAAAAGTATGGAAACTGCAGGAGAGGCTGCAGGCACTCGGATACTATAAGGATGCTGTGGACGGACAGTTCGGCCCTGGAACCAGGGAAGCGGTCATCGCCTTCCAGAAGAAGAACGGCCTGGACGCGGACGGACTAGCCGGGGAAGAAACGCAGCGCGTGCTTTACAGCGACGCGGCGATCGCCAATGAATAATGCACAATGCACAATGCAAAATGCACAATGCAAAATGCACAATGAACAAGGCATAATGCACAATGAAAAACTGCTCCGGGACAGGATAATCCGGGGCAGTTTTTGTTTTGGACCGGTTGATTATTCCTGCTCTGTAAAGGACAGGCCGAGGAGAACCCAGAACATGGGTGCGACGATACAGACGGAGAAGGAGAAGAAGGCCTGGACCGCATAGCAGAGCACCGCGGCGGAGCAGGGAGTGAGCAGCGGGAACCAGCCGTCGTGACGGCGGAAGACGGCAAAGAACAAAAGCCCCAGGAAAAGAAGCAGCGCGGGAAGGCCGTGATCCGTCAGCTGGGCAACGTATTCATTGTGCGGATTGTCAAAATAATCCGGCAGCTTCCGGCCGTCCTGCTCATTCGGGACCACCAGTCCGCGGTCCGCGATATATTGGTTGAACCGGTAAGCAAAGGTGCCGGATCCGCCGCCCAGAAACGGGCTTTCTCCGGCCAGGCGGAGGCTGTACAGCCATACCGCGACGCGGTCGCTTCCGAAAGAAAGCCGTCCGCGGCCGTGAAGGATCTCATGCAGTTCCCAGACGCCGCCGCTGCTGCCCGGCCAGAACCAGACCGCGAGCAGCACAAGGAGGATCACGAAAAGCAGGACGGGCAGGCGCCGCTTTTTCGGGATGAAACGGAGCAGGGTGAAAAGGAAAAGCACGGCAAGGGAAACCGCGCCGAACTGGACGTTCATGGTGACGATGAGGTAAACGGTGAGGATGAGGGCGGCGGAATAAGCGATGATCAGGAGGAATGACCGCGGGCGGAGATTCCTCACATTCGTCCGGAACGAAAGCCAGAAGGTTTCGGACGAAATGAAAAAACGCAGGATACCGTAAAGGAACAGGCCGGCAAGAAGCAGGAGATAGCCGGTACCCATATCGACATTGCCGATGGTGCCCTGGAACTCCGGATTCTGTTCAAAGCTCCTGCCGGACGGATACAGGCCCAGGGGATTGACGCCGTGCCGCTGGAGGAGGACGATGACAAAAAAGACCGTCACGCCGGCGGCGGCGGAAAGCAGCACAGGCTTCAGGCTGACCCGGGAAAAGAAGAAACAGGCAAACAGGACGCAATAGCAAAGCTGGGTCGCGAGCCCTTCGTAACGGGCTGACCCGCCAAGCCACCAGGTATCCGGGCCGTAACCGCTGAACAGGCAGGAAACGACGGTCCAGAGGAGGAGGGCTGAGGCAAGGATGAGGGAGATGAGCCTGTTGTGTGAAATGCCTGTGCGGGGAGATTTTCCCGCTCCGCCTGCGGCTCCGGCCGGAACGGCATGGTCCGGGGGAATCAGGCCGGCCAGGAAGCACAGGAAAGTGAAGGCGGTGAGAACCAGCATGATGAACCACTTGTCGTTGGTAATGCGGGCATAGGTGCCGCCCTGGAGAAGCGGAAAGAGGCCCAGCCACAGGCAGGCGGAGACTGTCATGCCGATCTGGTATTTCGGCTGTTCTGACTGCACGGCAGTTCCTCCTTTCCGTTGTTTTTCAATCGCTGATATGGTAAAATCAAAGCAAAACAAGTATACATCATCCGATCCGGTCCGCACAAGTACGCGGAAGGATACTCGAAAGGAAGCGGATGCCATGAAAGTTGTGCTCGAAAACCTGACAAAACGTTTTCCGCCCAGGAATAAAAAAGGCGCGGAAGTCATCGCCGTGAACAATTTCAACTTTGAGATCCCGGACGGGCAGCTGATCGGCCTGCTGGGGCCGAGCGGCTGCGGGAAAAGCACCACGCTGAACCTGATCAGCGGGCTGGAGACCCCGACGCAGGGAAAGATTTATTTCGGGGACGAGGACGTGACCAACCTGCCGCCGGAAGAGCGGGGAGTCGGCCTGGTGTTCCAGAACTACGCGCTGTATCCGCACCTGACGGTGGAGGAGAACATCATCTTCCCGCTGCAGAACCTGAAGGGCGCCCAGAAGATGTCCAAAGAGGCCATGCACCAAAAGGCGGTGGAAACCGCGAAGCTGGTGCAGATTGACGGCCTGATGGAACGCAAGCCGAAGGAAATGTCCGGCGGACAGCAGCAGCGCGTGGCGATCGCCCGGGCCCTGGTGAAGGTTCCGAGGGTCCTGCTGCTGGACGAACCGCTGAGCAACCTGGACGCGCGGCTGAGGCTGCAGACCAGGGAGGAGCTCCGCCGGATCCAGCGGGATACCGGCGTGACCACGATCTTCGTGACGCATGACCAGGAAGAAGCCATGAGTATCAGCGACCTGATCATCGTAATGAAGGACGGCGTGGTGCACCAGATCGGCAAGCCGCAGGACGTGTACGACGAACCGGCGAACCTGTTTGTCGCGCAGTTCCTCGGTACGCCGCAGATCAATGTGTTCCACGGCGAAGTGAAAGGCGAAAAGCTGTATATCGGCGATGAGGCCGTGCTGGACGTTCCCGGGCGAAAGGATATGCCTGTATGGGTCGGCATCCGGCCGGAAGGCTTCATCCCGGATGAAAACGGGCCGTTTACCTGCAATATGGACCGGGTGGAGGTGATGGGCCGCGATGTGAGCGTCGTATCCACCCATCCGCAGATGACGGGCCGGTGCATCCGCTCCATTGTATCCTCCGAGAACAAGTTTGCGCCCGGCCAGCAGACGGTCCGCTTCCGGCTGAAGCCGTATAAAGTGTTCCTGTTCGACAAAGAGAGCGAGGAACGCGTATGAAAAAGAACAACCTGAAAGCCTGGCTGTACCTGCTGCCGGCGACCCTTTTCCTCGGCGTGTTTATGGTGTACCCGCTGATTGACGTGTGCGTATACTCCGTGGAAGAGAATTACAACTTTGCCAGCCAGAGCTTTACCGGCGTCGGGTTAGGCAATTTCCGCTATGTCCTGAGCGACCCGTATTTCGTGCAGGCCCTGAAGAACACGTTCATCATCGTGGCGATCACGGTGCCGCTGAGCACAGGATTTGCGCTCCTGATCTCCCTGGGACTCAGTTCCGTCAAGACGCTGCGGAACGCCTTCCAGACAATCTATTTCCTGCCCTATGTGACAAATACGCTGGCCGTAGGCCTGGTGTTCATGATCCTGTTCAAAAAGACAGCCTATACGGACGGCATGGTGAACCTGCTGATCAGCAAGTTCGGCGGGACCGGAGTGGACTTCATTGAGGGACCGTACTGGGCAAAGATGTTCGTTATGTGCTTCTATACCATCTGGGTGGTCATGCCCTTCAAGATCCTGATCCTCACCAGCGCGCTGGCCAGCGTGAACCAGGATTACTACAAAGCGGCCAAGGTGGACGGAGCGACCAGCGGACGGATTTTCCGGAAGATCACGCTGCCGATGATCAGCCCGACGGTATTCTACCTGATCATCACCGGATTCATCGGCGCGTTCAAGGCATACAGCGACGAGGTCGCCCTGTTCGGCACGAACCTGAACGCCGCCGGGATGAACACGATCGTCGGTTATGTGTATGACATGCTGTACGGGGACAGCGGCGGATATCCGAGCTATGCCGCAGCCGCCGCGCTGATCCTTTTTGCCATCGTATTCACCATCACCTATATCAACCTGACCTTCAGCAAGAACAAGGTCCAGTATATGTGAGGTGGGAAAGATGATAGAGAAAAAGAGCGCAAGTTTTTCCAGGGCGCTGATCTATTTCTTCCTCGTCGTCTGGGCGCTGATCGTGCTGTTCCCGTTCTACTGGATGGTCCTGACGAGCCTGAAGAGTTTCGCGTCCTACAACAGCGAATATATTCCCCGGTTCATTACGGTAAACCCGACGCTCGAAAACTATACGAGCGCCTTTGAAGCGGTGCCGCTGGGACGTTATTTCCTGAACACCCTGATCTTTACCGTGGCAACGACGGGACTGATGATGCTGGTAATCATTCCGGCCGCTTTTGCGTTCGCCCGGCTGCAGTTCAAGGGCCGGAACGCCGTTTTTGCCCTGTTCCTGAGCCTGATGATGATCCCCACGGAGCTGGTGATCATCACCAACTATGTGACGATCGTCAACTGGAATATGAGGAACACCTACCTGGGCCTGATCCTGCCTTCAGTGACCAGCGTGTTCTATATCTACCTGCTGAAGGAAAACTTTGAGGCAATCCCGGACGAACTGTACCAGGCGGCAAAGGTCGACGGCACCTCGGACCTGAAGTACCTGGTGAAGGTGATGATTCCTATCTGCCAGCCGACGGTGGTGACGATCGTCATCCTGAAGGTGATTGAATGCTGGAACAGTTATGTCTGGCCGCGGCTGATTACTTACGACGCGAATTATTTCCTGGTATCGAACGGCATCCAGGAGATCCGGGAGAACGGATTCGGACGGGAAAACACCCCGGCGATGATGGCCGCGGTGGTCGTGATCAGCATACCGCTGATTGTGCTGTTCCTGATATTCCGGAAAAAGATCATGGCGGGCGTGTCGAGGGGAGGTACCAAGGGTTAATTCATAATGCACAATGCACAATGCATAATGCACAACGAACGATTATGGATTGAATCCAGAGGACGGAAGAATGAAGAAGAGTATGAAGAAGCGAATCACAGCAATTGTTTTGCTGGTGGGATTGCTTTTAACGCTGACGGCGTGCCACGGGAAGCAGAAAAGCGTTTCCTTTGCCGTGCCGGATCACTTTGACGATACGACGCCGATCGAGATCGTATTCTGGGCGAAGAACGATACAAACAGGACCCAGGTGGAAGTGTACAGGCAGGCCATCGAGGGTTTCCAGAAGCTGTATCCGAACGTGACAGTGAACATGCGGCTGTATACGGACTACAGCCGGATCTACAACGACGTGATCACAAACATTTCCACCGATACGACGCCAAACGTCTGCATCACTTATCCGGATCATATCGCCACCTACCTAACCGGCGCGGACACGGTGACGCCGCTGGACGACCTTATGGCGGATCCGCGTTTCGGCCTGGGCGGCAGCGAGGTTCGCTTTGACGCGCCGAAGCAGGAGGAGATCGTGCCGGAGTTCCTGCAGGAGTGCCGGATCGGGGACCGGCTTTACGCCATGCCCTATATGCGGTCCACGGAAGCGCTGTATGTCAATGAGGATTATGTCAAAGCGCTTGGATACGAGCTTCCGGATGTGATGACATGGGATTTCATCTGGGAAGTCAGCGAGAAGGCAATGGAACAGGACGAAAACGGCGTGTTCAGGGTGAACGGGCAGAAAGTCCTGATTCCCTTTATCTACAAGAGCACAGACAATATGATGATCTCCATGCTGAAGCAGCTGAACGCGCCGTATTCCACGGACGACGGTGAGATCCTGATCTTCAACGATACAACGAGGAGCCTGCTGGAAGAAATTTTTACCCACGGAAAGAGCAGGGCCTTTTCAACTTTCGCAATCAGCAGCTACCCGGGCAATTTCCTGAATGCCGGGCAGTGCATCTTCGCGATCGACTCCACGGCCGGCGCAACCTGGATGGGAAGCGACGCTCCGATGCTGGATATCCATAAGGAGCAGGTGGTGCAGTTCCATACAAAGGTTATGCCGATTCCCCAGTTCAATCCGGAAGAGCCGAAGATGATCAGCCAGGGACCGAGCGTCTGCGTATTCAGCAAAAAAAACAGCCAGGAAGTACTGGCCAGCTGGCTGTTTGTGCAGTATCTGCTGACGAATGAGATCCAGATGGGATACGCGGAGACGGAAGGATACCTGCCGGTGACCCTGAAGGCACAGAACAGCGCGGAGTACCAGGATTACCTGGGCAGGAAAGGCGAGGACAACAAAACACATTACAGCATCAAGATTGAAGCGAGCGAACTGCTGATGAAGCATACGGCGGATACATTTGTAACACCGGTGTTCAACGGCAGCGCCAGCCTGCGGTCCGCGGCCGGGCAGCTGATTGAAAACACGGTGAAAGGCGCCCGCCGGAAGCAGGAGATGAACGACGCGTTTATCACGAAACTGTATACGGAAGTGGAAAGCCTGTACCGGCTTGACCAGATCGGAAAAGCAGCTGAAAAGACGGAAGAAGGTGATGCAGAAAAAAGGCCGCTGGCTGCGGAATCGGTCGTTTTGCTGACGCTGATCCCCTGCATATGGGCTGTAATCCTTCTGTACAAGCTGTGGCAGAAGAAAAAAACAAGAAGAAACGATTGAATTTTCAACAGTGATGATGTATTATACGCGTGTTTGCCGAAGACGGTGAAACGAGAGAGGAGACAATGGACATGAAAAACAAGAAGGTATTGATTCTGCTCCTGGCAATTATCGCGGTTGTGGCGATCGTGATGAGTGGATGCAGCAAGAAGACGGAAGAGGCCGCCAAGGATGCCAAGCAGACGGTTGAAGAAGCCGCTGAAAAGGCAGAAGAGAAGGCTGAAGAGGTCAAGGAGACCGTCGAAGAGAAGGTAGAAGAAGTCAAGGAAACTGTCGAAGAGAAGGTAGAAGAGGCGAAGGAGACCGTCGAAGAGAAGGTTGAAGAAGCCAAGGAAACGGTCGAAGAAGCTGCAGAAGCCCTGAAGGTGCTGAGCTACGACGAGTACGTAAAGGCCGAAATGGACAGCGCTGTTACGATCGAAGCCTATGTCCAGGGCAATCAGTCCTGGTATGACGGCAAAATCAAGCTGTACCTGCAGGATGAGAACCACGGCGCCTATTTTGCCTATGACCTGCCCTGCACTGAAGAAGATGCCGCGAAGCTGGCTGTGCCCGGCACGAAGATCCGCCTCTCCGGCGTAAAATCCGAGTGGTCCGGCGAAGTTGAGATCCTCGACGGGACTTATGAAATCCTGGAAGGTTCCTTCATTGCTGAGCCCGAAGACGTGACCGCGCTGCTCGGCAAGGACGAACTGATCAATCATATGAACGAGAAGGTTTCCTTCAAGGGCCTGAAGGTTGCTCCCTCCAAGGTGGAAGGCAAGGAAGAAGAGTATGCGTTCCTGTATGCATGGGACGGTTCCGGCAGCAACGAGAGCAACAGCGACCTGTACTTCAATGTTGAACTGGACGGCAATGTCTACAACTTCTGCGTGGAGAGCTATCTGTGCGGAAACGACACCGAAGTGTACAAGGCGGTTGAAGGCCTGAAGGTCGGCGACACCATCGACTGCGAAGGCTTCCTGTACTGGTACAACGGCGCGAATCCCCACATCACCGGCGTGACCGTGAAGTAATTCTTAAACCAACATGAACACAGCGCCCGGGCAGATGCCCGGGCGCTGATCTGTATTGAAGAGAATAATTATTTGCCGATCGGACGGCCGGCTTTGATGTCCGCGAGGATGCCGGTTACCATGGAGCTCTTTGTGATCGGGCTGCCTTCCTCGCTTACAGGCGCTTCAGGAGCGGTGTAAGTGCAGTTGCCCCAGGAGAGGATCAGCGTGCCGATTGAGCTGAAAATCAGCAGCCCGACAAGGCCGAAGGTGTCATCCTTGCCGAAACAATGGGCCAGACAGATGCACTTGCGGATGGTAATGATTACGGAGAGAACAGAATAAACAATCCAAAGGATTACGTTGATGATGGCGCCGAAAGCACCCAGCAGGGAGAACAGCAGGGACACGATGACAACGCCGATGCCCAGAAGCAGCAGCTGAATATACTCTTTTCCAAAGCCGACGATCTTCCACTCAGTATAATCGCTGTAGAAAGGAATCAGGGACTTCCAGCCGGGTTCGCCTGCTTTTATGAACATGTTCCAGCGCAGGACAAAACTTACTGCGACGTAAACCAGCGTGAAGATGAGAAAGACCAGGAAACCGGAAACGCCGAGGGACTGAAGATTGTAACTGTAGCCGAACATGGGACAGCCTCCTTTGATATGGGTTATATTTTGGGAAATTATAGCAAGGGCGGCAATGCGTGTCAAATTCATGTGTATTTTTCACTTGACTTTTTAATCCGGCTCATGTAATATATCCCTTGCGCTCGCAAGAGCGGAGATATCGCGGGGTGGAGCAGCTGGCAGCTCGTCGGGCTCATAACCCGGAGGTCGGGGGTTCAAATCCCTCCCCCGCAACCATTTGGCTCAATAGCTCAGTTGGCTAGAGCATTCGGTTCATACCCGGAGTGTCATAGGTTCGAGTCCTATTTGAGCCACTATGAAAACAGCAGGACCTTAACGGTTCTGCTGTTTTCATATTTGTTTCAGCAATTCTGAACCTATGACACTCCGGGTGAGGAGGGAGTGATCCGAGAGGTGCCCCGGTGGGGCATTCGCCGTAAGGCGAAAACGAGGGAAGCGAGTCAGCCGAAACGAGCAGTGCGAACCGCTCCAAGGGAGTGCTGCGACGATTGAGGCTGCGTACAGGTTCGAGTCCTATTTGAGCCACATCAGACAGATCCTGTTACGGGGTCTGTCTTTTTGTTGACCAATCCATTTCTATCCTCTATAATTAAACAGTTAAGTACAATCAAAAAGGCGGGGATATATATGGATAAGTGGGATCAGCGGTTCATGCAGATGGCGTTTACGATCGCGGACTGGTCCAGCTGTTTTCGGGCAGGCCGCAGCATCGGCTGCGTGATCGTCAAGGATAAGCGGATCATGACCACCGGATATAACGGCGCGCCGGCCGGAATCAAGACCTGCCGGGACAAAGGAGAGTGCCTGCGGGACAAGCTGGGGATTGCCAGCGGCACCCGGATGGAAACCTGCTACGCAGTGCACGCGGAACAGAACGCTATCGTGCAGGCGGCAAAGATCGGCGTTTCCATTGACGGAGCAACACTCTACTGCACGCACCAGCCCTGCTCCATGTGCTGCAAGATGATTATCAACAGCGGTATCAAGCGGGTGATATATAAGGAAGGCTATCCGGATCCGTTCACACTGGAACTGTTCGCGGAAGCCGGCGTACAGCTGGAGAAATTTGAGGATTAGTTCATAATTTACAATTCATAATTCATAATGAATTCTGAAGCCGGAGGATAATGAACAGGTGCGTTATCATATTGATACAATTCCTGTGTGGGACGCGATGAAGCTGGACGGGGAGTGCCTGATGTGCGCCCTGGAGCGGAAAACGGAACTGGGAGAAGCGGAACGTTATCTCGGCGCTTCCGTGATGGAACCGGACGTCCGGGTCAGGGTAAACGACAAGGGTTTTTGCCGGAAGCATCATGCAATGCTGTTTTCCATGAGCAACAGGCTGGGGCACGCACTGATGCTGGAAAGCCATATGATTGAGAACCGGGAAAAGCTGGCCCGGATCAACGGCAGGCTGGAGAAGAGCGCAAAGCAGCTGAAGGACGCCGGGATCGGCGACAAGCTGAACGGGAAGACGAAGGCAGCCGTGGCAGAGATCCTGAACCAGGCGAAGGCTGTGAACGAGATGGCGGACAGCTGCCTGATGTGTGAATCGATCGCGGAGAATATGGGCAGATACCTGCACACTTTCTTCCACCTGTATCAGCACGATACGGATTTCCGGACAAGGTTCAAAAAATCCAAGGGCCTGTGCCTGCCGCACCTCGGACAGATGCTGGAAGCCGCGACAGAGGAACTGGGCGCGAAGGAACTGGGCGAGTTTGTCCAGACGGCAGTCGACCTGGAGAAGGAAAACATGGACCGGATCCAGGAAGACATCTCCTGGTTTATCAAAAAGTTCGACTACCGGTATGAGAATGAAAGCTGGAAAAACAGCAAAGACGCGGTGGAACGCACGGTGAACAAGGCACGCGGCTGGTGCGTGGGAAAGGAGCCAAACGAATGATGACCATACGTCAGGTAATGGAGATTGTGGACGGGAAGGTGCTGATCGGCGAAGACCGGCTTGACACGCGGGTGGACACGGCGTGCGGATCTGACCTGATGAGCGACGTACTGGCTTTCGTGAAGGAAAAGACGGTGCTGATCACAGGACTGATCAATCCGCATGTACTCCGGACCGCGGAGATGCTGGATATTACCTGCATCGTGTTTTCGCGCGGGAAGCTGCCCAGCCAGGAAATGCTTGAAATGGCGGAAGAGATCGGTATTACGGTGATTTCCAGCCCGCTTACAACTTATACCGCATGCGGGGAACTCTACATCCACGGGCTGCCCGGCACAAAACGGAAGACGGGCGTGACGGAGGAGGTGTAAGCTGTGGCAACCATCCTGGAAAAGACCTTTCCGGTGGAAGCCGGGGCTTACACAACAGCAGGGGAAGCGTCCACGACGATCAAACGGACGCTGAAGCAGCTGGGCATCAGCGCTGAAGTGCTGCGGCACGTTTCCGTCGCCTGCTATGAGGTGGAACTGAACCTGGTGATTCACTCCCTGGGCGGAACGCTGACGCTGCTGGTGGACCCGGAAAAAGTAACGCTGATCTCAAAGGACGTGGGACCCGGAATTCCGGATATCGACCAGGCCATGACGGAAGGATTTTCCACGGCGAGCGCGGAAGCGCGGACGCTGGGATTCGGCGCCGGCATGGGTTTGCCGAACATGAAACGGAACGCCACGGAGTTCGATATCCAGAGCGAGGTCGGAGTCGGGACGACGATTACAATGAGCTTCGCATTAACTTAAGGGGGCTTTCCGATCGCCCCCTTAAGAATCCCCTTCGGTACAATTGAGTTTTTACTTTTAGCATAAGAAAGGCTAGGACAAATGGAACAGAAACGGTTTCATTCGGTGAGGCTGGAAGGCGACAAGTGCAGGGGCTGTACGAACTGCCTGAAACGGTGCCCCACGGAGGCAATCCGCGTCCGCGGCGGCCGCGCGCACATTATTGACGAGCGCTGCATCGACTGCGGAGAATGCATAAGGGTGTGCGGATACCATGCCAAAGTGGCTGTGACGGATCCGCTGTCCTCCATCAGCAAGTTCAAGTACAAAATCGCGCTGCCGGCACCGAGCCTGTACGGCCAGTTCAATAACCTGAAGAGCATCAGCCAGATCCTGAACGGCCTGAAGCAGATGGGCTTTGACGACGCGTTTGAGGTTGCGCGCGGCGCTGACGTCGTGTCCCGTGCAATCCGGGAGCGGCTGAAGAATCCGGACATTCCGCGGCCGGTGATTTCTTCCGCCTGCCCTGCGATCGTAAGGCTGATCCAGGTGCGCTTCCCGGACCTGCTGGACCATATTGTGGACGTCCGGCAGCCGATGGAGGTTGCCGCGATGATCGCAAAGCGTGAGTTTGCCCGTTCCCGCGGCGTTAAGGAGGAGGAAATCGGCTGCTTCTTCATCACGCCATGCCCGGCAAAGGTAACGGCCATCCGCCGGCCGATCGGCCACGCGAAGAGCGCTGTGGACGGAGCGATCTCCGTACTGGAGATCTACGGACTCCTGTCCAGCCAGATCCGGAATGCTCCGGTGGACATCAGCCTGGAAACCGCGTCCGACCTGGGCGTGGGCTGGGCCCGGAGCGGCGGCGAATGCTATGCCGTGAACCCGGAGAATTCCATGGCGGTGGACGGAATTGAAAACTGCATCCATGTGCTGGAGGAGATTGAGGACAACCGGCTGAAGAACCTTGAGTTCTTTGAAGGCGCGGCCTGCACCGGCGGATGCGTCGGTGGCCCGCTGAACTTTGAGAACAACTATGTGGCGCGTTCGAACGTGCGGCGCCTGGCAAGCCGGGACCAGAACCCGGACCTGAACGTCGACAACGGCATGATGACCAAGTATACGCTGTATGACGACGTGCGAATCCTGCCCAACTCTGCGATGAAGCTGGACGACGACTTGATGGAAGCCATGCGGAAGATGGAGCGGATTGAAAAGATCTACAAGGAACTGCCGGGATTTGACTGCGGCAGCTGCGGAAGCCCGACGTGCCGGACGTTCGCGGAGGACGTGGTGCAGGGCGTCGCGACGAAGATGGACTGCATCCACATGATGAAAGAGCAGCTGCGGGTGATGGCGCAGCAGATGGTGGATCTTGCAAAAACTACCCGCGAGTAGTTTTTGCCAATGCACAATGCACAATGCATAATGCACAATGCACAATGCATAATGCACAATGCACAATGCATAATGCACAATGATATTGGTGCTTTCCTGAGAGGACTGTATGAAGGAAGACAATGTAATTGTTGATAAAAGTAAAGCATTTGCCATCAGAATAATACGTTTATATCAGCATCTCGGATCAGAGAAAAAAGAGTTTGTTTTATCGAAACAGATACTTCGAAGTGGCACAAGCATTGGAGCAAATGTCAGAGAGGCAGCAAGAGCCCAGAGTAAAGCTGACTTTATTGCCAAAATGCAAATAGCCCTCAAAGAGGCCAGTGAAACAGAATACTGGATTGAATTGCTGCAAGAAACAGATTATATTTCTGAGAAAGCCGGAGAAAGCTTGATTGTTGATTGCAAAGAACTGCTGAAGATGATTACTGCTATTATCAAAACAGCTAAAGAATAATCATTGTGCATTATGCATTGTGCATTTGAAAGGAGTTCCCTATGACTGTTTCTGAACTGATTAAACTCATTGACGCTACGGATATGACGCCGGAGACGGACAAGGGCGCGGAGGTTTCGTGCGGATACACATGCGACCTGCTGAGCTGGGTGATGGCGCACGGCGCGGCGGGCATGGCCTGGGTGACTGTGCAGACGCACATGAACGTGATTGCTGTGGCCAGCCTGATGGAAATGGCGGCGGTCATTATTCCCGAGGATATTGAGATGGAAGCACCTTCGCTGGAAAAGGCGAAGGACGAGGGAATCTGCGTACTGCAGACGTCCCTGACCGCCTATGAGATCTGCGCGCGGCTGGCGGCAGCCGGGCTGCCCGGGAAGAGCAGGGATTAAGGGGGGCTTTCCGGTTGCCCCCCTCAACCCCCTTCGGGGAATGTATAAATTTTTTTGAAAGGTGGGAGTGCTTTGTTTGTTGATCTGCATATTCACTCCTGCCTGAGCCCGTGCGCGGATGACGACATGACGCCGGCAAACATCTGCGGCATGGCCCATATCAAGGGGCTGGACGCGATCGCCGTGACGGATCACAACACCGCGCGGAACCTGCCGTATGTGAAGGAAGCGGCGGACTATTACGGGCTGATCCTGCTGCCGGGGATGGAAATCACCACGAAGGAAGAAGTGCATCTGCTGGGTTATTTCCGGGATGTGGAGACGGCGGTGGAGGTCGGGGAGATCTTCTCCGGACATCTGCCCCCGATGAAGAACAAACCGGATTTCTTCGGCAACCAGCTGGTGATGAACACGGACGACGAAACCATGGATGTGGAGGAGCGCCTGCTGATCGGCGCGACAGACCTGGACCTGGCGGAATGCACGAGGATCATCCGGGAACACGGAGGCGCGGCGGTACCGGCGCACATCAACCGGGGACACGGCCTGCTGGTGAACCTGGGCCTGTTTCCGGAAGAACCGGACTTTCCGGTGGTGGAAGTGCGGCCGGAACTGCCGGTGAACGAGAAGCTGATTGCCGGGAAACGGAGGCTGTGGTCTTCGGACGCACACCATCTGGGGGACATCCTGGAGGCGGTGAGCGAACTGGAGCCGGACCGGTTTTCCCTGGGAGGGCTGTTTGATTTCGTCTGCGGACGAAATCAAAATGAACAATGAATAATGAATAATGAATAATTAAGGCTGGGTTTAGGGTAACAATATATTCTGCGGGAGGATCTGAAGGACAGATCCTCCATTTTGGCTGGAATGACATAAATTGTTAACATTTGAACGGCCAAAAGAATACAAAAAAGGGCGGAAAATCCCTTTTCTTTCAAGGGCGGATATGATAAAATCAAAAAGATGGGTGTAATGGGCAGACTATGCCTTTACATAAGTCTCAAATAATCCCAAGGAGGTCAAGGACTGTATGCCTGACAACAAGGAAAAGTACGCAAAGCTGCAGGAAGTGATCGAGAAGCACAAGGGCGAACGCGGCGCCGTGATGCCCTGCCTGCAGGAAGCCATGAACATCTTCGGCTATGTGCCGCAGGACGTTCAGGAAATGATCGCGGACGGACTGGGCACCACCCTGTCCGAAGTCTACGGCGTTTCCACCTTCTATTCCCAGTTCTCCCTGAAGCCCAAGGGAAAACACGTGATCGGCGTGTGCCTGGGTACGGCCTGCTACGTCAAGGGCAGCCAGAAGATCATCGACAAGATTTCCGAGGAGCTGAAGATCCAGCCCGGAGACACCACGGAAGACGGCCTGTTCACGCTGAACGCCACCCGCTGCCTGGGTGCCTGCGGCCTTGCTCCCGTTATGATGATCGGGGAAGAAGTATTCGGTCGCCTGACCCCTGATCTGGTCCCCGGCATCCTGGACAAATTCCGTGCGTGACCTGAGCCTTCACCTGCTGGACCTGGCGCAGAACAGCATCACAGCCGGCGCAAGCCTGGTAACCATCCGCCTGACCCTGGGGGAAGACGGCATGCTGACCATGGAGCTTGCGGACAACGGCAAGGGCATGAGCCCGGAGCTGCTTGCGCGGGTGACCAGCCCCTTCGCCACCACCCGGACAACCCGGAAGGTGGGGCTGGGGATCCCCATGATGAAGGAGAACGCCGAAAAAGCCGGCGGTACGTTCAAACTTGAGAGCGAGGAAGGAAAGGGAACAACTCTGACCTGCTCCCTGGACACCGGCAACATCGACTGCCTTCCGCTTGGAGATCTCTCCGGCACGCTGCTGAGCCTGATGCTGACCAATCCCCTGTTTCCGGATTTCCTCTTTGAGGGTAAAAGCCCGAAAGGAGAAGGATCCTTCGATACAAGGGAAGTGAGGCAGGCGCTGGGCAGCGACATCCCGTTTAACGAGCCTTCCGTGGCCGCCTGGCTGAAGGAAGCGCTGGACGAGGAAATCAATTCAATCTTTGGAGGTATATTGGTATGAAATCTTTGGCAGATCTGGAAGCCATCCGCGCAAAGACGCTGGAAAACATCAATATGCGCAAGGATCAGGACGCTGCCCGCGTTGTGATCGGCATGGCCACCTGCGGCATCGCCGCCGGCGCCCGCCCCGTTATGCTTGCCTTCATGGAAGAACTCCAGAAGCGGAACCTGCAGCATGTGACCGTCAGCCAGACCGGCTGCATCGGCATGTGCCGGTATGAGCCCATGCTGGACGTGATCCTGCCCGGCAAGGAAAAAGTAACCTACATCCACGTGAAGCCTGAAATGGTGCCGCGGATCGTAGCTGAGCACATTGTTAACGGCCAGCCTGTGGAAGAGTACACCATCGGCGCCGCGAATGACTAATACACGACAAAGAGGAGGAAAACCCAGATGGAGCTTTATCGTTCTCATGTGCTGGTCTGCGGCGGTACCGGCTGTTCTTCTTCCGGTTCCGCGAAGCTGATTGAACGCTTCGAGGAGCAGCTGAAGGAAAAGGGCCTTGACAAGGAAGTCAAGGTGGTCCGCACGGGCTGCTTCGGACTGTGCGAAGCGGGTCCCGTTGTTATCGTTTATCCCGAAGGCACCTTCTACAGCCGCGTCAAGGTTGAAGACGTGGACGAGATCGTGTCCGAGCACCTGCTGAAGGGCCGCAAGGTTCAGCACCTGGTCTACGTGGATCACAAGACCCACGAGAGCAGCGTTCAGAAGAGCCTCAACGAGATCGGCTTCTACAAGCAGCAGGAACGCGTCGCGCTGCGGAACTGCGGTGTGATCGATCCTGAGAATATCGACGAATACATCGCCTTTGACGGCTACAGGGCCCTGGCCAAGGCGCTGACCGAGATGACCCCCGAACAGGTTATCCAGGAAGTGCTGGATTCCGGACTGCGCGGCCGCGGCGGCGCCGGTTTCCCCACCGGCAAGAAGTGGCAGTTCGCCCGCGCCTCCCAGGCGGAGCACAAATACTTCGTCTGCAACGCTGACGAAGGCGACCCCGGCGCGTTCATGGACCGCTCCCTGCTGGAAGGCGATCCCCACGCGATCCTTGAAGCCATGGCGATCGGCGGCTACGCGATCGGCGCCGATGAAGGCTGGATTTACGTCCGTGCCGAATATCCCATCGCTGTGAAGCGGCTGGAGAAGGCCATTGAGCAGGCCCATGAATACGGCCTGCTGGGCAAGAACATCTTCGGCACCGACTTTAACTTTGACATCCACATCCGCCTGGGCGCCGGCGCGTTCGTGTGCGGCGAGGAAACCGCCCTGATGGCCTCCATCGAAGGCCAGCGCGGCGAGCCCCGGCCGAAGCCCCCGTTCCCGGCGGTGAAGGGCCTGTTTGAGAGCCCCACCAATATCAACAACGTGGAAACCCTGGGCAACATCGCCCAGATCATCCTGAAGGGCGCGGACTGGTTCAAGTCCATCGGTATCCCCACCTCCACCGGTACGAAGGTCTTTGCCCTGGGCGGCAAGATCAACAACACCGGCCTGGTGGAAGTTCCCATGGGTATCCCGCTGCGCACGATCATCGAGGACATCGGCGGCGGCTGCCCGAACGGCAAGAAGTTCAAGGCCGTGCAGACCGGCGGTCCTTCCGGCGGATGCATCCCGGCGAGCCTGCTGGACATCTCCGTGGACTATGACAGCCTGACCAAGATCGGCGCGATGATGGGTTCCGGCGGTATGATCGTCATGGACGAAGACAACTGTATGGTGGACATCGCCCGCTTCTTCCTCGACTTCACGGTCGACGAGAGCTGCGGCAAGTGCACCCCCTGCCGCGTCGGTACCCGCCGCATGCTGGAGATCCTCGAACGGATCACCCAGGGCAAGGGCGAGGAAGGCGACATCGAGAAGCTGGAAACCCTGGCTGAGAACATCAAGAGCAGCGCCCTGTGCGGCCTGGGCCAGACGGCCCCGAACCCCGTGCTGAGCACGATCAAGTATTTCCGCGATGAGTACGAAGCGCACATCAGGGAAAAGCGCTGCCCGGCGCATCACTGCCAGGCCCTGCTGAACTACAAGATCACCGACACCTGCCGCGGCTGCACGGCCTGCGCACGCAAGTGCCCGGTGAACGCGATCAGCGGCAACGTCAAGGAACAGCACGTGATCGACCAGAACAAGTGCATCAAGTGCGGAAGCTGCATCGCAACCTGTAAGTTCGGTGCAATCATCAAGGAATAATCGCGCGAGGAGGAACGACACAAATGGAAAATCTCGTTAAGCTTACGATTGACGGCGTCAGTGTTGAAGTTCCGGCCGGCACGACGGTTCTGGAAGCGGCGAAAAAAGCCGGGATCAACATCCCCACGCTGTGCTACCTGAAGGATATCAACCAGATCGGCGCCTGCCGCATGTGCATCGTGGACGCCGGCGCCCGCGCGTTCGGCGCAGCCTGCGTGCTGCCCGTTTCCAACGGCATGAACGTCAAGACCAATACCCCCAAGATCCGGGAAGCCCGCCGGGTGAACCTGGAGCTGCTGCTGAGCAACCACGACAAGAAGTGCCTGGACTGCGCCCGCAACCAGAAGTGCGAACTGCAGCAGATGTGCCAGGACCTGGGCGTGGACGACGTGGACAAGTACAAGGGCAAGATGAACGAGTATGACATCGACGACCTGAGCCCCTCCATTGTCCGCAACAACAACAAGTGTATCCTGTGCCGCCGCTGCGTCGCCGCCTGCAACAAGACCCAGGCCGTCGGCGTCATCGGACCCATGGGACGCGGCTTCAAGACCAAGATCGCCAGCGCCTGGGAGCAGCCCCTGAACGACGTGGCCTGCATCAACTGCGGCCAGTGTATCGCGGCCTGCCCGACCGGCGCCCTGTATGAGAAGGATTCCACCAAGGCTGTCTGGAACCTGCTGAGCGACGAGACCAAGCACGTGGTCGTGCAGCCCGCTCCCGCGGTGCGCGCCGCGCTGGGCGAAGAGTTCGGCATCCCGATGGGCACCTCCGTGACCGGCAAGCTGGCCGCGGCGCTGCGCCGCCTGGGCTTCGAAAAGGTCTTCGACACCGACTGGGCCGCTGACCTGACGATCATGGAAGAAGGCACCGAGTTCATCGGCCGCCTGAAGAACGGCGGCACGCTGCCGCTGATCACCAGCTGCTCTCCCGGCTGGATCAAGTTCTGCGAAACCTACTATCCGGACTTCATCCCGAACCTGTCCTCCTGCAAGTCTCCCCACGAGATGGAAGGCGCGATGATCAAGAGCTACTGGGCGGAGAAGGAAGGCATCGATCCCAAGGATATCCGCGTGGTGTCCGTGATGCCCTGTACCGCGAAGAAGTTCGAAGCGCGGCGTCCCGAGCTGAGCCACAACGGCATGCAGGACGTGGACGAAGTCATCACCACCCGTGAACTGGCCAAGATGATCAAGGAAGCGGGTATTGACTTCGCGAACCTGCCGGACGAAGACTTCGATCCGATGCTGGGCGAAAGCACCGGCGCGGGCGTCATCTTCGGCGCGACCGGCGGCGTGATGGAAGCTGCCCTGCGTACCGTGTATGAAGTCGTGACGGGCAAGACCCTCGACAAGGTTGACTTTGAAGCCGTCCGCGGCACCGAAGGCATCAAGGAAGCCACCATCAAGGTCGGCGACCTGGACGTCAACGTGGCGGTTGCCCACGGCACCGCGAACGCGGCGAAGCTGCTGGACAGCATCCGCAGCGGCGAGAAGACCTACCACTTCATCGAGGTCATGGGATGCCCCGGCGGCTGCGTAACCGGCGGCGGACAGCCCATTGTTTCCGCCCAGAAGCGGATGGAATGCGATCCCAAGGCCCTGCGTGCCGCGGCCCTGTACAACGAGGACGCGGGCAAGCCGCAGCGGAAGTCCCACGAGAACGCCTCCGTCATGGCCCTGTACAAGGACTACCTGGGCGAGCCCAACAGCCATCTGGCTCACGAACTGCTGCATACCCACTATGCTGCACGCCCGAAGTACAAAAAGTAATACCGTCTTTCAGATCGCCGGGTTTATCCCCGGCGATCTTTTTCTGACCCGGCTCCGGAACAATCCTGTTCAACTGCGCGTCTGACAGGATGAAGAGCCCCTGCGGAAAGCCCGGAAAGGAGACAGATACCGTGAAAAAGAAGATCACTGCCCTGCTGCTTACACTGATTATGCTCTGTATCTCCGCGGCGGCCTGCGCCGCAACGGGACTGGCACAGGCACAGGAAACGAAGATCACGATGCAGACTGTCCGGGAGGAGAACAAACTTCCGATTACCGCCGGTGTGACTGTCGGGGAAAGACTCAGGGTGACAATCACGGTTGAAAACACGACTGAGCAGGATTTCCCGGGCAAAATGGTGATGTATGATCCGGCCGGGAACCTGGTGGCAGATTTCCCGGAACCG
>JAFWEJ010000011.1 GCA_017512985.1 Clostridia bacterium | reverse complement strand
CTTTTATGCCGATGACAGGAATGTTCTTAAAGATGTCGTCTGGTGGCGATGGTCTCGGCGGAAGACTTGCTCTTGTTGCATGGTGTGTGTATTTCCTTCCCATCGGAGTTCTGGCATATAGGCATTTCGGCGCTCAACACAAGTAATCCTGACTTGCACTGACATTGTAACTTTAAAGTTAATTGTGCAAGCGCGATTGAACTGGAGACTTGTTTTTTGCTATAATAATTTTGATATGGCCGCAGGACGGATAGTTTTTTGATGAACAATCGACAGATCGGGATTTATTGCGCTGCAACAAGGAGGAAAAAGCAATGAAAAGATTCTCGGCTCTGATTCTGTATCTTGTAATGATACTTTCTCTCGCCTCTTCACTGGCAGAAGAAACCGGTGAAACAGGTGCGCTGGAGACGAATGGGAAAATCGTTGTGCTTGCTACAGGCGGAACGATTGCAGGTGTGGGAGATGCAGGAAAAACTGCCGGGTACAAACCGGGGACACTAACAGCAGAGGAGTTGCTGCTTGCCGTGCCGGAATTGGCCGAAGTAGCGCCAATCGAAGCGATCCAGGTCTGCAATGTCAATTCTGATGACATCACAGCGGAAGTTTGGCTTACACTGGCTAATACGATCAACGAACTCGCGGATGACCCTGAGGTCAAAGGATTCGTTATCACCCATGGGACGGACACAATGGAGGAAACAGCGTATTTCCTGAACTTGACAGTTAAGACAGATAAACCTGTTGTGCTGACTGGATCCATGCGTCCTGCCACATCTATATCTGCGGATGGGCCGATGAACCTGTATGAGGCCGTTTGTGTCGCGGCGTCCGATGAAGCTGTCGGAAAAGGTGTACTTATTGTTTTCTCAGACCGAATCTATGCCGCGCGTTCTGTGACGAAGACCAGCACCTACAATGTTATGGCTATTTCTGCAGGTGAAACGGGTGCCATAGGCGTTGTGCGTGACGGAATTGTTTTTCTGTACGAAACTCCTTCAAGGAAGCATACAACGGAAGCGGAGTTTGATTTAACAGGTCTGTCTGCGCTTCCTAATGTGTCGATCCTGTACTTCTCTGTTGATGCGGATCCGGAACTTCTGCGGTTTGCCGCCGAACATTCGGATGGTCTGGTAATCGCAGGCGCCGGCGCGGGCGAATTCAGTGAAAAGTGGATTGATATTATCAACGGGCTTTCGATTCCTGTAATCATTAGTTCCCGAATTGATGACGGTGTGATCACAAAGGATAATCTGCTGTGCGGCAATACCGTAGCAGCAAACAACCTTTCCCCCCAAAAAGCTGCCATTTTGCTTCGTCTTGCTCTGACGAAAGACACAAATCAGGAATATCTGGAAGAACTGTATCTGCAATATTGATACGGGCTGATGGCAATCATAAATTTGTTCGATTGACATTTCAGTTTGACGCATACATGATGCCCCGGAAAACCGGAAGTTATCTGTGCAAGTAGGATAACTGGGCCTGAAACAATAAACCTGACACTGTAATACAATAGTAACAATTAAGGGAAAGCACATGTACAATCCGGCATATGGACTTTCCCGTTTTTTACGTGCGTTATCCGTTCCAATAAGGGTAAAAATAAGGGTAAAATAAGGGTAAAACGCAAAATTGGAACCCAAGAATGTAGGAAATTCAAGGGTTCCAGCGTGCGGAGCGGGTGGGATTCGAACCCACGTGCCGGTTGCCCGACAAACTGATTTCGAGTCAGCCCCGTTATGACCTCTTCGATACCGCTCCAGGACAACGGGCGAATTATAGCATACCGCCCGTTTTTTGACAAGAAGATACCTTTCTGTTATTCAGGAATATCGGCGCTCTTTTCTCCCTTCATATTCCTGTTTTCACCGGCTTTCTCGTCCACGTCAAGAATCGCAACGGAAACCTTCCCGCCGGCAAAGGTTTTTGCAGCATCCCTGAAACCGAATGGAATAAGCACCATCCCCATGGTCAGGCCTTCCGTACCGTCAACACGGACGCATTTGTAAAAGGATGCCATGGTGCCCCTGTTGAACCATGCGGATGTCGCAATATCAAAAATGGAATTGTTGAAAAAGGAAAACACTTTCTTGGCGGACGCCGACCACTTTGCTCCCAGCAGGCTGGTCGTGACCGTACAGGGATTTTCATCCGGAAGATCCTCCGGTTTCATCACATCATAGATCCAACCGGCCACCGTATCGTTATTGGCTTCCAGCTTGATCCTGACGCAGTCCTTTTCCTTGTCTGCCCTGTAAAGCGTAAAGGAAACGTTCTGACCGTCAATCGTTACATCTGTCACATATCTTCCGGATTTAATCGTCTCGATCTCCTCCAGGATCGCATTGCAATCGTCATATTGCTTAAAGTGTTCCAGGATCCCGGCGGCGCGGTCATAATCCCCGTTGCTGAAAGCTTCCTGTCCCGCGGCGTACGCTTTGCTCTTCGTATCCTCCTGCATGTCCTTGTCTTTCAGTTCGCTGTACAGTTCATAGGCTTTCGCGAAATCTCCCGCTTCCGCCATTGCTGCAGCTTCTTCCCGCTTTTTTCCCTCTCCGCATCCGCTCAGCACGAGCAGCGTCAGCGCGAGAATCAGCGCAATCCACGCCCGCTTTTTCATCATTTTCTTTTTCATCCTTTTTCAGCCCTGTCAGTCGTTAAATGTGAACCGATCCATTTCCGCTGTCCCTTTTTTCATTTTGAACACGAAATACACCGCGTGCTTCCCGATCACGCCGCCCTGGACGGGAACGCTTGTCTCCCCGTTTTTTATCTCTGTTTTTGCGATTTCCTTCCCGCCGGGCGTATCCAGCCGGACGCTGACCTTTCCTTCCCCTTCCGCCTTCATCACCAGCGTAACGGTCTTCGGTGTCTGCAGGCCGAACTGCAGATAGCGGAATCCGACGGCGGTTCCGTTCGTAATGTTCTTCACCGGCGCGGATACATCATCCCGCTGTTCATACACCGGTTCAATCCAGGCCGTCTCCTTTCCGCCGTGCAGATGGCAGGCATATCCCGCGGAGATCCATTCCCGCGCGTTGATGCCGTTCACCTGCGGCCCCTGTGAGGTCATCTCCACAGGGCCGGATGCGATCGGTTTCCCTTCCCGGTATATAATTTTGCCGAGCCAGACCTTTCCGCCCTTTCCCTTCGCCGCGTCAATCGGTTCCAGCATCGCCTGGCGTGAATACTCGTCGCGGCCTGTCTGGCGGTGATAAAATACATACCAGTGTCCGTTCACTTCAATCACGGAACCGTGGTTGTTGCCCCAGCGGTAGGTCATGGTCCCTATTCCGTCCGCGTCCGTCAGGATTTCGCCGCCGTTGAAACTGATATCTCCGCCCCACTGCCAGCCGTCCAGCGGCCTGTCGCTCCACATATAGGACAGGAATCCGTTGCAGTCTTCATATACGCCCAGTTCCGGCACATGATGGTTTACCCTGCGTGAGAAGATATATACATACTTACCGAAGATCTTCCGCGGGCTCGAAGCCTCAAAAAAGCATTCCCTGCCGTCGCATCCGTCGTCCGGCGACCACTGTGCGCGGCAGTGCGGGATCGGGTTCTCCCGCAGGGTGCCGGTTTTGATCGTCGCCATGTCCCCGTTCAGTTCCGCGCAGAAAGACTTGCAGAAACCCCAGTACGCATATACCCTTCCGTCGTCGTCCACCAGTACGCCCGGGTCAAAGCCAAGTTCCGTCTGTACCGGATCCGTAAACGGCCCCCACGGAGTCTCCGAACGGGCCACCATGATCCGGGAACCTTTGCAGTCCGCTGCGTACATATACCAGGTGTCGCCCTTCTGCACCACGTCCGGAGCATAGAGAATACTCTCATCCGCCGCCTGGTAGCACGTGCCGTGGCAGCGCCAGTCGGTCAGGTCCGTGACCGGTGCGGACCATACCACATAGTCCTTTCCGCAGTATTCCGTCCGTTCCGTATCATGGGATCCGTATACGTATACCCGGGTCTCTCCGTTGTATGTAAACACCCGCGGCTCTCCGTCCGGCACATGCTCCCACAGGGGCATATACGGATTCGCGCCTTTAACAAAAGCTTTCCGTTTCATATGATCGTCTCCTCTTTTTGGTTCCGTCATCAGCATATCGGATTCCGGGCCGGAAGTCAATGAAAACAGCATATTCAGCCCGAAAACCATATGATTTTCCATATGAGTGGAAAAACCGGCCGTTTGCTGAAAGAAAAAGGGATTCCTGTCCGTTTTATGGAATAGAACGGTAGAAACAAAAAGGGGGTCCGGATATGTTCAGGCGCATTCTTTCCCTGCTCGCTTCCATGTTCATTCTGATTCTTCCCATATCTGTTGCCGGAGCTGACGGAGAAGCGTCCTGGTGGGACGCCTCTTTTCAGGCTATGCGCTACGAGGAACCGCATTACGGCATTGTCATCTGCAACAAGATGACGGTCCGCAGCAAGGCGTCCACTTCAGGCCGTGCTTACGGCCAGATTAAAAACGGGCAGCCTGTAAAGATTCTCGGCATCACGTCGGACGGGAAATTCTATGTGCTGGACCTGCCGTCCTGCGGCTTTTCCGGCGCCGCTTCCGGAACTTACGGCTATGCCAAGGCGAGCCTCATTAAAATGGATCCCACATTTTTCTACGTAAAAAGCACGACGGATCTGTACGCTACTCCCTGGGGCGACGGCAGGAAAAACGGGGAACAGGTCGGGCGGTATTTTCTGGTCATCTCCTCGTACGGCGGCTGGTACGCCGTCCAGACGGCAGAATCGTCTCCCGGAACCTCCTTTGTCAGGTCCGGATCAATCTATATGTCCTATCAGAGCAAGTATGTCGTCAACTGGGACGCGCCGCTGTACGAGGATGAATACACTGTAGTTCCTCTCCGGACAGTGAAACGTTTCCGGCTCACCGGACGGCTGATAAACATCAGCGGAGACCGTACGCTGCTCGTGTTCAACGAAGGCAGCACGGATCAGTTCAGCGCATGGATTCCCTCACAGTACATTTCGCCTGTCATTAACTGACAGGTTTCCCTTCCCCGGCGGCTGCCCGCGCAGCCGCTTTTTTCGACGCGTTTCCGCCCGCATGTTGTATATCCTCTGCCCTTTGCTTGTATTCATCACCGCTCTTTGATATAATAATTTTTGTTGCGGATTCGGCGGACATGGCCGGATCGCAGACAGGAAACAACTGATCGGTATTGGGATGAAAATGAACAGATTCTTGAAAACGCTCCTGTGGCTGGCCGTCCTGCTGCTGACCCTTGCAGGGGCTTCCGCCCTGGCGGAGACGACGCTCTCTTTCTCGCCGGAAAACCCGCGGGTCGGCGATTATGTCGACGTCACCGTCAGGCCGGGCCGTGAAGCGCAGTCCGTGCGGTATGAACTGAGCACGCCGGCCGGTGTTGTTTACAAAAGCAAGGCCGCGGATCTGTCCGCGCATTTTACCGCCTCCTTCCGTCCGCGGGAAGAAGCGGAATATACCCTGACCGCCGTGATCGTATACGGAAAGAATGATACCGAGACCGTCAGTGTGACTGTCCCCGTTTCAGGCACCGCCCCGGCGCAGGAAGGCCCGGACGCCGTCTACAGCCAGAAGGACGGCTGGTGGCATAAGGTGATGTACCGGACCAAAAAACCGGTTGAAACGCTTGAGAAAGGCGGCTGCGCCATCTTCACCCTCAGCCATCTGCTGCAGCGCCTCGGCTGTTCCGGTGAGGAAGTGCTGCCTGCCTCGCTGGCCGCAAAAAACACCCGCTTCTATATCCCCGGCCGCGGCACGGACAACGGCGGGCTGATCAGCCAGGCGGCAAAGGATTATGATTTTGTCACGGAATCCGAGCTGATTGAATCCGAGCATGAGATTGAGGTTGCCCTGCGCCATGGCGACAAGTTCAGCTTCAGCATCGTCATCGGGCATATTGCCCTGGCGGACGGTATCAGCGAAGACGGATCCATGGTCCATATCGTGGACAGCGCCACCGGCGCCACGTTCGAGCGCAAGGACCGTTGGAAAACAAAGGGCCATATCTATTATCAGAAAGAGGACGGATCCTTCGCTGAAGCGATGTCCGCCGACGAACTCCCCGGCATCCGCTGGTTTTTTGAAACCGGCGAATACAGCGGCATGGAATACTGGATGGATCTGCATTACTGCGCCCATCAGGGTATGCGCCTGGTGCGCCTTCCCTGGCTGAAAGCGGATACCGGCTCCGGGCTTCAGACGGCTTCCCTGGAATATGCCGGCGCTCTGGTCTGCAAGGTCAGCACCGGCGGTGAAAGCGTCCGCATTCCCGCAAAGGACGCCGTCTGGACAACGGAAGGGGCCGACGGGCCGCAGATCGCTGTCGTAACCGGCAAGAAAGGCGCAAAGATCCTGGACGGCGACGGCAAGCCCCTCGAAGGGTTCAGCAAACCGCTTACTGCGGGAACCATGCTCGCCGTGCTGGGTGTGGAAAAAGACCTGGTATATGTATACTGGAAAGACGTTTTCTGCTGGCTCTCCCGCAAAAGCGTGGACCTGGTCCCCGTCAGTACGGAAGCGTTCTCCACCGGCATCGTCTCCATGAACGGCAGGACAGCCGGCACCGCCAAAGTAACCGCCCGCAATACGCCGAAGAGCAATGGTCTCCGGGTTGCTGACTGGACGATCGGAACGCCGGTAGCCATCGTGGAGGCCGGAAAAGAATACACGCTGGTGGAAGGCAAAGGTTCCCGGGGCTGGATCCAGAACAAATACCTGACCCCGGATGCGGCAGAATAAAACAATACGGAATGAAAGGCAGGAACCTCCTATGGGAAGAAGGTCAACCAAAGAAAATAAATCCGTCTGGCAGATAACCCGGGAAGATCTAGGGCTGACGCGTGAAAAGGCCGGGGAACTGATTCCCGGCTTCTCTCCTGAGCGCATTGAAAAGATCGAGAACGGGCGCACCCAGATCCAGCCCGAGGATGTTCTCCTGCTGGCGGAGTATTATAAATCGCCGTCCCTGCTCAACTACTATTGCTGCAACGAGTGCCCCATCGGCGAATCGCACGCTGTCCGGGCGGAATCCAAGGAACTGAGCCAGATCGCCGTGGAAACGCTCAACGCTGTCAATCAGATGAACCGGATCAAGAACCGCCTCCTGGAGATCGCCGAGGACGGTCGCGTCCGCACCGATGAGTACGAAGACTTCATGAAAATCAAGGGCATCCTGGACCGGATCGCGCAGAGCGTGTCGAATCTCCAGCTCTGGATGGATGAGCAGATTGCCGCGGACAAATTCGCAAACCAGTCGCTCACGGAATGAAAAACGAAATCAAAAAGGACCTTGCTTTTCAGCAAGGTCCTTTTTTTGCCTTGAATTATTCTCCCTTGACTGCTTCTTCAACAGCTTCGGCAGCATCTTCAACAGCCTTCTTGGCCTTCCGGGTCGTCTTCTTGGCCTTTTCCACCGCTTCTTCGGCAGCTTCTTTGACTTCTTCGGTCTTTTCTTCAACGGCTTCCTTGACTTCTTCAGCCTTCTTCTTCGCCGTCTTCTTAACCTTTTCGACCTTCTCGGCTACGGCTTCCTTGGCTTCCTCAACCGCTTCCTTGGCTTCCTCAACCTTTTCCTCGACGGCTTCCTTGACTTCTTCGGCCTTTTCTTCAACCGTTTCGGTCACTTCTTCAGCCGCTTCTGCAAACTTCTCGGAAACGGAGTTCTCGGTCGCGACAACTTCATATTCCATGTCGGCTGCCGCAGTTTCGGGAGCTTCCTCTGCCACGGGTTCCGGCTCGATCGCCTGGCGGATGCTCAGGCTGATGCGCTTCTTCTCGGGATCCACGCCCAGGACTTTGACTTTCACCACGTCGCCGACCTTCACCGCGTCTTCCACCTTGGCCACGCGGGTCGTCGCGCACTGGCTGATATGGACCAGGCCGTCCAGGCCGGGCTCCAGTTCCACAAAGGCGCCGAAGTCGGTGATCCGGACCACTTTGCCTTCAACCACTTCGCCGACGGGGAATTTTTCAACTGCGGCGTCCCACGGATGGGGCTGCAGCTGCTTGTAACCCAGCTGGATGCGTTCGCGCTCGGGATCCAGGGACAGGATCTTCACATCCACTTCCTGGTTGGGCTTAACAACTTCACTGGGATGCTTGATGCGGCCCCAGCTCAGGTCGGTGATGTGGATCAGGCCGTCCACGCCGCCGACGTCCACAAAGGCGCCGAAGTCGGTCAGCCGGCGGACGATGCCGTGAATGACCATGCCCTCTTCCAGGCGTTCCCAGGCTTCCTTCTTCTTCGTGGCAGCTTCCTCGGCCACAACAGCCTTGCGGCTGGCGACGACGCGCTTTTTCTGCGTGTCCACTTCGAGGATCTTCAGCTTCATTTCCTTGCCGACGAAGTCAGCGATCTTCTCAACGTAGCGCTGGCTCAGCTGGCTGGCGGGCACGAACGCGCGCACACCGGCGATATCGGCGATCAGGCCGCCCTTGACGGCTTCCTTGCCGACGGCGTCCATGTATTCGCCCGCTTCGTACTTCTCCATCATGGCGTCCCACGCCTTGCGGTTGACGATGTTGCGCTGGCTCAGCAGCACATTGCCCTCTCCGTCGTTAACCTTCACGACCTCGACTTCGATCTCGTCATCCAGTTTGACATCCTGATCGACCAGGTCTGCGCGCTTGATCAGGCCGTCGGCCTTGTAGCCGATGCTGACGCATACTTCGTCCTCGGTGATCTGCACGACCTTGCCGGTCAGTGTCTGTCCGGGCCGGATCCTCACCAGAGTAGATTCGACTTCCGCCATGAAGTCATTGTTTGTTTCTACCTCCGCGGTAGGGGTCAGGTCCTTGTTCTCCAGTTCGCTCATGCGTGTGACAACCTCCTTAAGTGAGTCCGTCGGCGTGGATGCGCCGGCGGTGATTCCAATCTTCGCGGAATCCTTATTTGCAAAGGCGGGCGGTATCTCCGCCGCACTCTCTACCAAAATGGTTTGCGGGCAAACGCTCCTGCATATATCATACAGCTTCTGCGTGTTGGCGCTGTTCCTTCCGCCCACCACGATCATCGCGTCCATCCGGGCGGCCAGTTCCCCGGCTTCCCGCTGGCGGATCTCCGTAGCGTTGCAGATGGTGCACCGGCTGTCCAGCTCCCCGACTTTCTTCTCCAGCACCGCAAGGATCGCTTCCCAGCGGCTGTGGGGAAAGGTGGTCTGGCATACTGCGACCGCGCGCGGGATTTCGGGCAGCTGCTGTGCTTCTTTAGGATCGGAGACGATCATGACCTCGCCGTGCGCCCAGCCGGCTGTGCCGCTCACCTCCGGATGGTCCCGCTCTCCGACCAGGATCACGGGAGTCCCGTCCCGGGAGCCTTCCTCAACGATCCGGTGAAGTTTATCCACAAACGGACAGGTCAGGTCCAGCACCTCGTTCCCCGCCTTTTCCAGTTCCCGGAGAACCTGCGGGGATACACCGTGGCTCCGGATCAGCACCCGCCGCCCTGCGGCTTCCGCAGGATCGTGGATCGGTTCCAGGCCGCGTTCCGCCAGCCGGCGGATCACTTCAGGGTTATGGATCAGTTCGCCCAGCGTACAGGAGGGAATCCCGTCCCGGGTCATCGCTTCCGCCTTCTCCACTGCACGGCTGACGCCCATGCAGAATCCGGCGTGCGCTGCAACCTCTACCGGCATATTCCCTTTCCTTTCGCAAAAATACGCTTCAACTTAAATATTTCCTCTTTAAATGTGCCAATTCCTTCTTATTCATAAGATTTTTTTACTTTTTGAGGAAATAATTATTCAACAAACAAAATCAATATGGCCGAAGGCGGGTTGGAGACGATCGGAAAGCCTCCCTTATTAATTCATTTCGAAGACTTTCCATGTTCACGGATCATCTTCCGGAATGTTTCCCTCATCCTTTCGTTCATTTCCTCACAGGTTTCTGTATTGATCCCCTTTTCCAGCAGGTCATCGTACGCGATCGGTTCGCCGACGTACAGGTTCGTCACATGGAAAAAGCTCAGCTTCCTGTCAAAATAGATCGGGATCACCGGCGCTTTCGACCGCATGGCAATCAGTGCCGTACCGTTCTCAATCTGTTCCATTTCGCCTTCATGATGCCGCGTGCCTTCCGGGAAGATCAGCAGGATCTTCTTCATTTTGATGGCCTTCATGCAGGAACGCATCGCTTCCATATCCGCGTTGTGCCGGCCCACCAGAATGCAGTGCAGCCTGGTCATGATGTTTTCGGTGAACGGTGTATTGCCCAGTTCCTTCTTTGCCAGGAAGACGATCTGCTTCTTCGGGATCCCCATCGCCATCGCGATCGGATCCAGCGCGTGCCGGTGGTTCGCAATCAGCACAAACGGCGGATCCTGCAGCAGGCGTTCCCTGTTATGGATCTTTACCGGCATAATCGTATGGAACAGGATAATCGCCAGCACGCGGGCAACCTCATACAGGAGCCCGCGCTTCTCGCTCACCGCTTCGATCTTCTTCTCAGCCATTGCGCTTTTCCTCCACAATCGCGAGGATCGTATCCACAACCTCTTCAAAGCTCAGGTTCGTGGAGTCGACCAGCACGGCGTCCTCCGCCTGCCGCAGCGGTTCCACCGGACGGTTCATATCCTGGTCGTCCCGTTTTTTCACTTCCTCCAGCACCTGCTCGAAGCTTTCCGTGCTCCCCTTCTTTTCCAGTTCAAGGAACCGCCTGCGTGCGCGTTCTTCCGCGGAAGCAGTCAGATAGATCTTAGCCGTTGCGTTCGGCAGCACAGTTGTACAGATATCGCGTCCGTCCAGCAGCATATCCGTTTCCGCGGCCAGCTGCTGCTGCAGGCACACCATTGCCTTGCGCACTTCCGCGTAGCGGCTTACGGTGGAGGCGGCCATACCGACCTCCTGCGTACGGATCAGGTCCGTCAGGTCCTCCCCGTCCACAAACGTATGCTGTCCGTCCGCCTCATGGCTCACGGTGAACTTCAGGCTGTTGCACAGGTTGATGATCGCCTGCTCGTCCTGCACGTCTATTCCCCGCCGCAGGGCCGTCAGCCCCAGGCCGCGGTACATTGCGCCCGTATCCAGGTGAAGGATGCCCAGCCGCGCCGCGACAGCGTCCGCCACCGTGCTCTTGCCGGCGCCGACCGGTCCGTCAATACCGATATTCAGTCTCATGTCAGGTGCCTCCGTATCTCAGAAACTTGTTATATTATACACGTTCAGCGCTTTTCATTCAATCTTTTCACAACTGAAACGCCCGCTCCTTACCCTCTTTTTCACTTCTTCCAGCCGTCACGCTATTGCCGTTCCGGGTATAACGGAGCAAAACCGGCGTATTTTCCCGTCCGAAGGCAGTGTTGTCCCCTGATGATTTCAATCGTTTTTTACAACCGTGCTCTCCGGCGCTTTTCTTTTTTTTGTTGACACCTCTAAGCCATTAAAATATAATGTACGAGGTGATCGCTTCTCTGATAAGGAGGTTTTTACAATGAAAACAACCGGTATGATCCGTCAGCTGGATTCACTCGGCCGTGTCGTTCTCCCGATCGAGCTGCGCCGCACCCTGGATATCAATACGCGGGATATGCTGGAGATCCTGGTTGAAGGCAGTTCCATCATTCTCCGCAAGTATGAACCCAACTGCCACTTCTGCGGCGGCGGCACAGGCCTGACCTCCTATAAGGACAAAATGATCTGCAGGCGCTGCCTGAATGAGATCAAATCCCTCTGATCGTCTTTTTTTGCCTTTCAGATCCCGGTTTTCCGGGATCTTTTCATTTGTATTTCTCTCTGTTTTCTTGCAGTTTCCCCTCCCGGAGGGTATAATCATTCTGTCATCCAAACCGGATGAGTCACATTTTATAATTTTGAATTATGAATTGTGAATTTTGAATTGAGGTATCGTATGTCATTCCCGTTTTTCGCTTATCTTTCAAGGCTCCGCCTCATCCGCCGCTGGTCCCTCATGAGGAACACCGTGCCGGAAAACGACGCGGAGCATTCCCTGCAGGTGGCGATGATTGCCCATGCCATCGCGGTCATCGCGCGGGACCGCTACGGAAAACAGGTGGATCCGGAGCATGTGCTCTCCCTTGCGGTTTATCATGACGCAACCGAGGTCATGACCGGAGACCTGCCTACTCCCGTAAAGTATCACAACGAGGAACTTCGCGGCGCCTATCACCGGCTGGAATCACTTTCTGCCGATCGGCTTCTCGCCCTCCTGCCGGAAGATCTGCAGCCGGCTTTCACACCGTATATGAAACAGGAATCCGGCTATGAGCACACACTCGTGAAATCCGCCGACCGCATCTCCGCTTATATCAAGTGCATGGAGGAGCAGCGGGCCGGCAACCGGGAGTTCGACTATGCCGCGGAAAACATCCGCAAAAGCATTTCTTCCATTGACCTGCCGGAGGTAAAGGATTTCCTCACCGACTTCCTCCCCGCTTTCGACATGACCCTCGATGAACTCAACCATCCGACGGCCTGACCGGAACATTGTATCCCTGTCATCCGTTTTATCCCTGAGTATGTGAATTAATAATCCCGGAGGTTTGACACATGAAACGCATCCTTTCCCTGGTCCTGATCCTGGCCCTGCTCCTTCCTGTAATGGCTTTCGCTGAACTTGACGAAGAGGATCTCAGTTTCGAAGACATCGACCTGGACGACGGTTATGAATACGACGATGAAGGAAACCTGTTCCTCAGGGATGACGAAACCGGCGAAACTTTTGAACTGGCCGGCATCAGTGAAGAGGATATCGAAAGTCTCGCTTCCCAGTTTGAGCCGGACAGTTCCATTGACCCCAATGAACTGGAGCTCAATGAGAACCTGCCGGACAACATTGTCAACATCCTGCTGATCGGTCTGGATGTCAAGGGAACAAAGGATAAAAAGCTTCTGAAAGACCAGGGCGAATATGCCAAACGTTCCGATGTGCTGATGATCCTGTCCCTGAACATGGCCGACGGATCCATCAAACTGTCCTCCATTGCCCGGAATACATTCGTGGAGGTTCCCGGCCGGAAAAACAAGACCCTCATCGCAAACAGTTTCGGCCACGCCAACTACGATTCCAACGGGAAATACGAATCCTGGACAGATACGCCGGAAACCTGTATCCGCACCGTCAACCACAATTTTGAACTGAACATACAGCATTACGTCGCGCTCAATTTCTACGGCGTTGTCCAGATCATTGAACGCCTTGGCGGGGTAGATATTGACCTGACCAAGACAGAAGCCAGGGCCATCAACACCTACCTGTCCATGTCCACAATCAAAAACTCCAAGGGAGAAAAGGTCTCCCACGGCAGGGAAATTGCACAGACCTATGACGATAAGAAAGGCAAACGGGATAAGCTGAAAAAACAGTCCGGCGTTCAGCACCTGGACGGCCTCCAAGCCCTGATGTATGCCCGCCTGCGGAGCATCGACAGCGACTTTGTCCGCACTGCCCGGACCCGCCACCTGCTGGACTGCCTGCTGAAACAGACCATGGAAAAGCTGCAGAATAAAGAACTGCAGATCTTTGACCTTCTGGATTACTGCATCGATTATCCCATTACCAACCTGGATTTCAGCGCGATCGTAAACCTCACGGGCATGGTTATGTCCTCCGATATTATGAAGCACCTGGATTCCGTCTCAACGCTGATCTCAGAGTTCCGGATTCCCATCGACGGCAAATGGAAATACGATACCGTCAACAAGGCCAGCGTCACCGTTATGACAGATAAGCAGTACACCGTTGAATCGCTTCACGAGTTTATCTACGGCAGGTATTATCCTGTCAAATGATCCTTCCCTGAAATGCCGGCGGGCGGCTCACTGAGCCGCCCGCTTTTTATCGTTAGCCTGTCTTTCCGCGCTGTCATCCCTGCTGAAGCCGAAGATTATCTGAGCGGCGATTCGCCTTTCACCTTCCAGATAATCAGGCACAGCGCTCCGTAAACCGCGATTCCCGTAAATGTCATGATTCCCAGATTTACCCAGGAGTTTCCCGGCAGCAGGCTTCCCGCCAGCCTGACGCATCCCAGCATGATGCCTCCCGCTGCGGCATATATCCCGACATATCCGATATACCGCTTATACGGCAGCTCTTTCCGCAGGAGAATGAACTGCACCACCGGCACGGTCATCTCCGCCAGCAGCGTCCCGACCACCGCGCCCATGCTCTTCATGGACGGGATCAGGCACAGGTTGACGATCAGGTTCACCGCCGCGCCGCAGCAGACGCTTTTCACGAAGATATGGTCCCTTTTCTGGGGCAGCACCACCTGCGTCCGGATCACATTGGCAAACCCGATCATAATCAGCGTAAAGCCGAGCGGAATCATCAGCGTGCCGGAATACCGGAAGTCCTCGCCGAAGAACAGCGGCGCGAACCGGTCTGCCACCGCCGCGACGCCGAAAGCCATGGCGCTGACCATGCAGATCATCAGGTCCATGGTCCTGTCGATATGGCTGGCAATCCGTTCCGTTTCGCCGTTTTTCTGCATATGGGCAACCTTAGGCATCATTACCGTCCCGATGGCAAGAATAAACCCGCTCAGGCAGTAGATGATCTTCTCCGCGTTCTCATACAGGCCGTTCTGGTCCACGCCGGCGATATTATACACCATCACCTTGTCCATCTTCCGGTAGATGCTTACCGCCAGCACGGAGATGAACAGGACCGCGCATGGTTTCAGGTGCTTCAGGCTTTCCTTCATGGATACGCGCCGATAGGTAACCCTGCCCTTCAGCGTCGCCGCGCAGCTCAGGTTGCCGAGCAGCGTGGCCAGGCTCCACACAAACGCATAGATCCACAGGTCGTCCTTGCTTTTTACAAAGATAAACACGCATGCCGCGGCAGCGAGCTTCACAAACGTATTCCGCAGGGCAATGGGTTTGAAGAGATCCAGGCCCATCAGGCACCAGTCAAAGCTGCACAGGCAGCTCACGCTCATCATCGTCAGGTGCAGCGCGATCGTCTTTTCCGCGCCGGCCGCCAGGAAGACATAGCCGAGCCAGGCAATCAGCGCGATCCCCGCGACCAGCAGCTGCATCTGCCAGATCCCGGAGAAGGTCCTGTCCAGTTCTTCCCGGTTGTCCCGCACCTGGGCAATTGTCCGCACGCCGTAATCGGCAAGGCCCAGCATGCCAATCATGCAGAAGATCTCGCTCATCGTCCAGGCGTCTGCGTACAGGCCGACGCCGTCCGTCCCGACCACGCGGGACAGATACGGTGCCGTAACCAGCGGCAGCAGCACCGAGAACATCCGGTAAGCGACATTATACGCCGCGTTCTTTTTTGTACTCATATTTTGAGCAGCGCTGTGGCCAATCCAAAGTAGACCAGCAGGCTCAGCGCGTCCACAATCGTCGTGATGAACGGACTGGCCATCACCGCGGGATCAAATCCCAGCTTCTTGGCCAGCATCGGCAGCGTACAGCCCACCAGCTTCGCGCACAGCACGGTCATGCACAGCGTCAGGCCGACAGTCAGCGCCACGGTCAGCGTCACACCGTCTGTATGCAGCAGCAGGTTGTCCACCAGCAGCACTTTCCCGACGCACAGCACGCCCAGCACGGCGCCGCAGATCACGGCGGTCCGGATCTCTTTCCAGATCACCTTTCCCAGGTCCCTGAATTCCAGTTCGCCCAGGGACAGCGCACGGATCACTGTGACCGAGCTCTGGGAGCCACTGTTGCCGCCGGTATCCATCAGCATCGGGATAAACGCGGTCAGGCAGACCATGGCAGCCAGTTTCTCCTCGAACCGGGAGATGATCAACCCGGTAAACGTCGCAGAAATCATCAGCAGCGCCAGCCAGGGAATCCGGTGAATAAACAGCTCAAACGGCGAAGACTTCAGGTACGTCTTGTCGCTCGGCGTCATACCGGCCATGATTTCCATGTCCTCGGTGGTCTCTTCTTCGATAACGTCCATGGCGTCGTCGAATGTAACGATACCGACCATCCGGTTGTCGCCGTCCACCACCGGGATGGCCAGCAGGTTATACTTGCTCATCATCTGGGCGACTTCTTCCTGGTCGGTATGCGTCGTAACCGTGATCAGGTTGGTCTCCATGATGCTGTCGATGGTCTGCAGGTCGCTGGGCGCGAGCAGCAGGCTCTTTACGCTCACCGTGCCGACCAGCAGCCGGTTTTCCAGCACATAGCAGGTATAGATCGTTTCCTTGTCCACGCCCGTACGGCGGATCCGCAGGATCGCGTCGCCCACCGTCATTCCGGGGCTCAGCTTCACATACTCCGTGGTCATCACGGAACCGGCCGAATTCTCCGGATACTGCAGGATTTCGTTGATCTCCTTGCGCATCTCCGGGTCCGCCTGGGCCAGAATCCGCTGCACGACGTTCGCGGGCATCTCCTCAACGATGTCCACCGCGTCGTCGACGTACAGCTCGTCCATGACCTGGCGGAGCTCCTTGTCGCTGATCCCCCGGATCAGCGCCTCCTGCTCCTCGCTCTCCATTTCGACAAAGCTTTCCGCGGCCAGTTCCTTCGGCAGAAGCCGGAACAGCAGCGGCAGTTTCTCCTGTTCAACCCCGGAGAAAACCGCGGCAATATCCGCGGGATTCATCGTTACGAGGATGTCCCGGATCGTGGAGTATTTCTTTTCCGAAAGAAGTGTCTGTAAAGTGTTTTCAACCGTGACAGAATGTTCCGCCATGCTTGCTCCCTCCCATTTGGTTAGAATGGTCAGTTGCCAAGAGCATATCAGACATAGCGGCAGACGGATGCTTTATACGCGGAACCGGAACGTCATTTCGCCCGGATCCCGCGGTCTTCGCCCAACCGTTATGCCGCTGCTACTCCCAGCGTCCATGACATTCCCTCCTTGTTTTTTTTCATTTTTATAGCCGGGATCGGATCTCTCCGCCCGGCCCGACGCACATATTATACCTTCACGTTTTTTGATATGTCAATCGTTTTTCAGTGTCAATTTTGTATCCCGCTCAGATACTTTTTCAGCTCCCCGATGTACTTTTCACCCATCTGGCTCAGGATCATGTTTTCCTTGACAATATATCCGATCTCCATCCTGCCGGCCGCGACTTCCTCTTCCTCGTCTTCAAACGCCACCGCCACATAATCCGACCCGTTCAGTTCCTCGCAGATAATCCCGCTGCACAGCGTATAGCCGTTCAGGCCAACCATCAGGTTCAGCATGGTTGCCCGGTCCGTCGCTTTGATGGTCCGGATATAGTCGTATGTGCTCAGGATCTCCTCGGCAAAATAGAACGCGCCGCTCGGTCCCTGCTCAAAGCTCAGGCAGGGATAATCGCGCAGTTCTTCCAGCCGGATCGATTTCTTCTTTGCTAGCGGATGTCCCTTCCACAGGTATACATACGGTTCGCATTTGATCAGCGGATGGAATTCCAGCTGGCTGCTCTTCAGGAACTTCCCGATCGCCTTCCGGTTAAAGTCGCTCAGGTAAAGGATTCCGATCTCGCTCTTGCCGGCGGTCACGTCGTCAATCACGTCTTTGGTCTTGCTTTCCCGGATCGCGAATTCGTATTCGTCCGTGTCAAACTGCTTTACCATTTCGACAAAGCTCTTCACCGCAAAAGAATAATGCTGGCAGGAAATCCCGAATTTCTTCCTCAGGTTCCCGCCCTTCCCGTACTTTTCCAGAAGACGCTCATACTGTGTGACTACCTGGCGGGCATACTGAATAAACTCTGCCCCGTCGTTGGTCAGGGTCACTCCTTTCCCGCCGCGGTTAAAAAGCGTGATTCCCAGTTCCTTTTCAAGTTCCCTGACCGCGCTGGTCAGCGACGGCTGCGTCACAAAAAGCACTTCTGCCGCCTTGTTCAGCGACCCCTTTTCAGAAATGGCGATCACATAGTTCAGTTGTTGTATAGTCATGTAATGTTCTCTTTCCCGGTATAAAAACCATAAAATTCCGCAGCAATGCGGCAGGAAACTTCCTCACGGCCGCTGCCGGCCGCAGGGTCCCTTATTTTTCCTCACAGCCGTTCGCCGTAAAGCAATCCCTGCAGACTTTCCTGTATCTTGTTCCGAGGCTGTCAACGATCTTGGCGTTGATCAGATCTGTGGTCTTCCCGCAGATTTCACATTGTCCGCGCAGCGGCTGGTTCTCTTCCAGGTAGCTCATATAGTTGGGCTTCGGAATCAGTTTGTCTTCCAGCCGTTCCAGCTTTGTATGGATATCGCCGATCGCATAGAATCCCCAGGAGCTCAGGATTGCCAGGACGATCCCACCCACAGCGATCGCAATGCAGTACTGCAGCTCCATCGGCGGCTTTTTCACCACATACAGCAGCACGCCGGCTGCGATCGAACCCAGCACGCCCAGCAGGCACCAGATCTCCGCCAGAATTTTCAGTTTCTTCCCAATATGCTTATACATGGATTCTTCTCCTTTTGCAGATATAGATAAAACTTATACCTTTTTTCAAATCCTACCACACTTCCCCTGTAAAGTAAAGAGACCAGCCGTTTCCGGCTGGTCTCCCGACTCATTTAGTCGAAGCAGTCACCCACATGATTGATAATAACATCCACTCCCAGCGGTGTCTCATAGTCTTCAAGCGGGACCAGGGTGGATCCGCCCTTCTTTCCCTTTCCGCCGTGGGGCGTTTCATCACGGTCATATGGCTTGTTCGTGATGATGGTCTGGTTGCCTATGGTCTCCTGGTTTTTCACTTCATACCCGAGCACAGGAGATTCCTTCCAGGTGTAGACGGCTTCCTGCCCGTTCACATACTTCGGCAGGTCGCTGATCACTGCATGCCAGCCGTTCTTCTCATTCAGTTCAGCCTTCATGCCGTTGCTCAGCGTCACCGTGACGCGTTTCGGCCTCATCTTTTCCTGTCCGGCGTCGTCCCAGATCTTCTGGACGCTTACGTCAACCGTCTGCAGGAGATACCTGTTCGTGATCGTGAATCCCTGGATGTCCGCCGCATACATGTCCACCGGATCCTCCGTAACGGAGTATTTGATCGGGCGGCCGTTCACATACTTCGGCAGGTCGCCGAACGTCTTCCTCCAGCCGTTTGCTTCGCTCAGTTCTGCCTGCCTGACTTCCTTGCCGCCGGCGTACAGGCGGACCGTAATCTTGTTCGGACGGTTGCCGTCTTTGTTGCCGTTGTCGTCCCAGATCTTCACAACCTCGATCTCGGTCTTCAATTCATCGTCTTCCGGAGTGTCTTCCTCTTTCTGGATATCAAATTTCTTCTCGATCACCAATTTCCCGGTCTTTAATGTATTGGTGATTACAAATTCCGTGGAAGCGTCTCCGGACACCTGCATGGCGTAGCCTTCAGGTACCTTGGTTTCGGAAACCGTATAGACAATCTTGTGGCTGGTTCCGTTGACATTGCTATACTTGCACAGATCGGTCCAGGTGTGCTTCCATCCGTTGGCCGCGTTCAGTGTTGCTTTTTCTTCGCAGGCAACGCCGTCCGCATACAGCTGCACTTCAATGGAATCAGGCTGGGTCTTTTTGGAGTTATTGTTGTCATCCCAGCTCTTCTTCACCGTCACGGATGTCTTTTCCGGCGAACGGTAATTGGTCAGCGTAGTAAGGATTCCGCTCTTTACCGTTCCGTCCGGCGTGTACCCGGCCACTGCAGGTTCTTCCCAGGAATATACAATTTCTGTGCCGTCTGCTTTGTACTTTGTCAGGTTATTGATCTGTGCAATCCAGTTGTTTGCATCGCTCAGGGTTACAGAATCGACCCTTTCGCCGTCTGCAAGCAGGTATACTGTAAGTTTTTCCGGCCGTTTTCCCTCACGGTTATTGTCGTCATCCCATACCTTCTTCACTACAGCGGAAGTACGGTTGTTTATGTAGGTATTCACAAGCGACGCGCTGGCCGTAATGCCTTCCGTGGCCGTAACTGTCGCCGTTACCGTCGCGCGGTCAACCGTCGTCGCGGTGCCGTTCACCTTCAGGGCATAGCCGTCCACAAGGATACCGCTCTCTTCGAACGTTATCTCCGTGTTGACCGGCAGACCCGTGATCGTCCAGGTGTAAGGATCGGTCGTGCTGCCTGTTCCGGTATGTGCAATCTCGCTGTTGGTCCCCAGCGTCAGCAGTTTGCTCTGCTCCTCGCCTT
>JAFWEJ010000010.1 GCA_017512985.1 Clostridia bacterium | reverse complement strand
CATGGCCAGTGTCCAGAAATACGGATCCGGATACTCCGTCCGGTACTGGTACGAAAGCGAAACAGGAGAGCGGAAGCTGAAGCGCGTCTCCGGTTTTCCCACAAAGGAAGCCGCCTGGGCCGCCGCCCAGGAGCTGGAGCAGAAGTCTGCCGCCGGGATTGACGTGAACGGCGATTCGATCACATGCGCGGAGCTGATGGAAAGATGGTTCTCAGAGCGGTGCTCCGGTCTGGCGGCGACAACCAGGGCGAAATATTCCCGCGGGATTGATAAGCTCTCCGGGACCTTCGTCGCGGATCTGCCCGTCCGGAAGCTGAATTCCCAGCGCTTCAAGCTCCTCATGGATCAGCTGATGGAGAAGGTTTCCACCCGGACGGCCATCGACTATACGGAGCCGCTTCGCCTGTCCCTGTCGTGGGCCGTCGCCGGCCGGATGATCCCGATCAATCCCCTCGCCAGCGCCCGGCTTCCAAAGGCGCAGAAGCGCCAGCAGAAAATCCTGACGGATATGGACGTGGAAGAGCTGATCAGCGCTGCCAGCTCCTCCGCCCGCCGGTGCAGGGATTTCCGGATCCCGCTGATGCTGGCCCTCTACGGGGGCCTCCGCCGGGAAGAGTGCGCCGGCCTGACCTGGGATCTGGTGGATTTCGACAGGAACAGGATCACGATCCGGGAAGTCATCACCATGACCCCTGACGGGAAAGAGCACAGGAAGGACCCGAAGACGGTCCTCTCCGCCCGGACCATCTCCATGCCCGCCTTCGTTATGGAAGAGCTGAAGGCTGAGTATCAGAAATTCCTTTCCCGCTCGAATGATCATACGCTGAAGCACAATCCCGGCCGCCGCGTCTGCGTGACCTCCGTCGGGGATCCCTATTCCCTGAAATCCTATGCCCACGCTGTCCTCCGCCTGATCCGGGAAATCAATCAGCTGCGGGAGAAGCAGAAGCTCCCCCGGATCCCTGAAGCCAGCTTCCACGACCTCCGCCATACCCACGCAGCCATGCTGATCCGTCGCGGTGTCCAGCCGAAGATCATCAGCGAGCGCCTGGGTCATTCTTCGATCAAGATCACGATGGACCTGTATGGCTATCTGATGCCCGGCCTACAGGATTCCGTCGCAGATCTCTTCGACCAGGAGCGGAAGCCGAAAAGCGCTATCGCAGCAGGCTGACGGAATGGTGCCTCAAAGAAGGCAAAATGCAGAAAACGCACAATGCAAAAAGACCCGCCGCAGATCTGCGACGGGCCTCTTTTTTCCTGGCTTGTGACTATTTTTGTGACTAATGACCCCCACTGTTTCCGTGACTATGGGATGGCAAAAGATTGGAGCCCTTGATTTTCAAGGGCTCCGGCTGTGGGATTAGTAGGACTCGAACCTATGACCCCCACGATGTCAAAGCTGCCAGAACAGGCTGTAAGCCTTGATTTTCCTTGCTTTTCGCATTTCGCTCGTTTCAAACGCATTCTCTTGAACCGTTGATTTTCCTACATCTCAAAAACGTCTGTGACTACTTTTGTGACTATTTTTGTGACTACTCCTCCGGATCCTCTGCGGACATATCAGGCGGTTCTGTTCTCTCCACTTCCGGCAGACCTCCCAACGATGTCAGCATAGAAAGGACAAAGGCCACCCCACTCACAGAGAGAACACGGAGCCAGTCCACCTCCGCCATCGTCGCTCCGACAGTAATACTCGCTGCCGCCGTCTGCGCCAGCGTCTTCAGGGCCCGGATCAACGCAGCCCGGAGCCATTCCGTCCAGTTCCATTTCCCCATTGATCATTCCTCCTGATTTCTCGATACGGTCGATCTGTTTATTGGCAGCGCAAGGAACTTTGCCCGGTATCCGTCCATAATCCCGTTCTCGCCCAGCGAGTGATACTGTTTATACAGGTTTTCCAGATTCTCTCTGTCGTCGTACTCAGCCCAGCCTTTATCAAAATAATGGCGGTATCCTGTCAGCAGTCTGTCCCGCAGCAGTGCCTGCAAGCCTTTCATAAGCGCAAGGTTTTGAGCCTCAGCAACTGCTGTCTGCTGGCGGATTTGTTCCTGCTTCGCGTCCCTGGCCTTCATGCCCCGCTGGATAAGCAGCACCGTCAGTCCGCTGATAATGGACGGGATCCCGACGATAGACAACCATTGATACCATTCCATATCCGTCACCCCCTCAGACCCAGCAGGTCACCGATCTCGTCGTAGATAGCCTCCAGCACGCTCCGGTCGACGCTGATCATCTTCCCGGCGGTCGTGTCCTTGTCGATATACTGGGCCATGACATAGCCCGTCGCCGCGCCATAGCTGACCCGCAGCCAGTCCCCATCCTCTTCGGTGACCTGGACGACGGTCCCCACCGGCAGCTGCATCACCCGCGCCGCCCTGGTGCTCGGGGCCTGCCGCATATTCAGCATCCCGTCGCCGATGACGCGCCCCTGATAATTAACCTCTGTTCCCACTGGTCTCCCCTCCTGTTCGTTCTCTCTTGCCACCAGCCGCGGCCACCCGTAATACGCCCATTTCCCCAGGCTTGTGTCCATCTTCGGCCTGGGCGTGGTCATATGCAGGATCCGCAGCGGCTCCACGGACACGACGACGCCCACATGGTAATAATCGCGTCGGTCCCGCTTGTACCGATCCGGCAGCGCATACCCCTTTTCCCCGGGCTCCCGCGCCTTGAAAACAAGGTCCCCGGGTGTCAGGTCTTTTGTACGCCGGATCTGCTCCAGCTCCCGCACCTCATACCGCGCCGCGTAATTGCTTCCGTGCGTCCCGTGCCATTGACCGCCGGCACGCCTAATCGCACCGATAATGAGCCCGATGCAGTCGCACAGGTTATCATCCCCGGAGTGCCCCAGCTGATACCCCGGCTCCTCCGCGGCGATCTCCAGGGCCTTCGACAGGAAGGTTTTACTGTCGATCATTTTGGGCCTCCGTCAAATCAATCGCAATTCATGTACCAGTCTTCGATGTCTTTCAACACCTTGTGATCCCGCTCACGCTTCTTCCTGGCGCGTTCTTCCATTTCCCGGTCCTCGGCCACGACGGCCATAAATCCCAGGATCGCGACCGCCGCCGCCGCGCCGACGATCATACCCGTGACAAACAGTCCCATGTTCGCGCCTCCATTGCTTTATGCCGGCATGTCTTCAGGCTCGCCGTTGGTCAGGCAGACCCCCGTATACATCGCCGTGAAGTTGGCAATGCTCAGCTTATACCTGCCCTTATCAGGGTTGCATATGACGACTTTTCCGGTTTCTTCATCCACACCGCACACCACGATCCAGTGGCAATACTTCCACCAGACGATGGAGGGCCGGTCCTGCTTCAGCACATCCTCGGCGGTCTCCTGCCAGGCCATCATATCCAGCCCGTGAGCCCTGCCGACCCGCAGCATGTCCTTCGCAGTGCAGCCGATGAGCCGGGTGTTCAGTTCCTCGTCCAGCTGATCCGGGTCCACCTTCGTACCGTAATAGTCCAGGAGCATCTGCATGCAGGTTGCTCCGCAGTCAAATCTTTTGGGGCTGGTAATCGGTGTCACATCATATACCATGTCTTTTTTCCTCCATTACCGCAGCGGATCGGTCGGAACCGTGATCACGTCAAAGGTGAACCGCTTCTGCTCGGCCAGCTCCGCCGTTTCGGGATCGAGCTGGGGCTGCCCGTTCCGGGCAATGTCCGCGGTTTTCTGGTTCATGATCTGGGTCATCACTTGCAGCTGTTCCATTTTTCAGCCCTCCTCTATCACATAAAATGGAGGCCGACTCTGCCGAACAGCAGGCCATCGTCCTCACTGTCACTGTCGTACCACACGCCCAGGCTCTCCAGCATTTCTTCCAGCTCCAGCATTTCCTCTGTCTTGGGCAGCGCGTGATACTCATCGACGATGGTATATTCGTCAACCTGCCTCGGCAGGGTTACCAGATAATGCGTCTGCTTATTGTAGAGCAGGGTGTTGTCCGGGTGAATGTGCTTCGTCCAGCCGAGCCGGGTCCGTTCATCGGGATTCTCATCAAAATAGGCGCGAACGTTGACGATGAACTTCCCGGTGATGCTCTTGTCGTGATCGATCGTGTACTCGTTGACGGTCTTCCGCTTTCCGTCTACCAGCTTCTCATAGGTATAGCTCTCTGCCATTTGAATTCACCTGCCTCATCAAGTCGTCGGGATGGAGCTGTGCGTGTTCATGAAACGCCAGATCTTGATTCCGTCAATGCTCATGTAGTGCAGATCCACCATGTTCATGCCGGCGGTTTCTGCCTGGGTGTGCTCAGTGGCGATCTTGACGCCCTCCGGCACGATCAGGGTGGAGCTGTAGGAACCGGCGTGACGCAGCCGGATTTCAAACCAGGCGCCGTGCCCGTCGTCCTCGATCTCCGGCAGAACGTATTCCTGCGGACAGTCGATGATCTCATCCAGCTGATAGGTCACGTTCCGCTCCATTCCGGAGAAGATGACCTTGCTGTGGTTATAATAGGTGTCCGCCGGGATCGGGACAGTGGTCTGCTCATAGTAGGTGTTCGCAGGAACCGGCACAGTAGTCTGGTCGTAATAGGTGTCAGCCGTTACGGCTTCGCCTGTCGTGACCGTTGCTGCCGTGTATCCGCCAGCGCCATCAGAGATATAGTAGGTCTTCCCATCCTGGAAGGTCTCATCGGCGGTCAGCTCGTAGGCAACAGTCTGAACCTGGGCCTGCGTATATCCGCCTTCTCCGTCGGAGATGTAGTAGGTCTTGCCCGCCTGGAACGTCGCGTCAGCGGTCAGCACATAGGCCACCGTCTGCACATCGGCCAGGGTGTATTCGTCCCCGTCCCTGGTGTAGTATTTCTTGCCGGCCTGGAATGTCTCATCCGTGGTCAGCGCGTACTCCCAGGTGGTGAAGGGAGAAATGTCATACACATAGAAGGTGACCCGGTAGTCCAGGTTGCGGATGGCAAGGTCGGTGGCCCGGAAGACGAATTCGTCCGTATAGGCGCCCCAGGCGATGGTGACCGTCCGGCTCATGGCAGCCACTTCGAACCGGACCGCGATATCCACGTACCGGCTGCCGACAGTGGCGACATACCCGTCCGCACCGCTGATCGTGGTGTCTGCCGTGACCGCGGTGCCGCTCTTCGCGTCGATCCGCGCGAAGACGTACCAGCCGGTTTCGGTAATTCCATACCCGGAATAGGTGGACGGATCATCCACATAAACGGGGATCCCTTCGACCTCTACTATGTTCCCGAAGCTTAGCGGCACGTCCGTCAGCGAGTGAATCCGGTTTTTTGTCATCCCCGTCAGCGCGGCAATCATTTCTGTTATTACATCCTGCTGTACTGGCGTAGGCTTTGTGTTTGAAACGCCTGGCCTGGCTTTTACAGGGATCTGGATTTCGTACCGCGTTTCTCCATCTGTTTCAGTATCATGCAGAAACAACCAGGCGTATATAATCGTGCTCTTCCTCAGGCATTGATCCGGGATCTGCACTAACATGTTCTGTCCGATCACGGTAACGGCCTCCTGAGACGCCAGCGCCCCCGAGAAGTGGACTTCAAACACATCTGGAACCATTCCAGCAGGGAAATCCACTAATCTTAACGCCTGCCCGTAATCGTACTGGTAGACGGTACTGGTTCTATATTTCCCGTCCCTCGTGAAATATGCCGATATGATATGATGTTCAGACATGTTTATCTATCCTCCACGCGAATTATGTTCTTAATTGTGTTAGCGTCGGTCGAAAATAGCCACTCAGCGTCGGGAGAAAACAGCCAATAGGCGTCGGGAGAAAATAACCACAGATTTGTCGGATAAAAAGAGCCACTGCTCAGATCGTCATGTTTCCGTCTAAAATTGGCTATTTCCTCCCTCATCAAAATCGTCGATTTCACCCGACTCTAACAATTGCTCATACAACACCCTGATCCGGAGCTTATAATACTGTGAACAGGTTGTTGCCAGGCCTATTTCAAGATGCGTCGAATGCTGCGCGACATAGTTAATAGCAACGAGCGCGCCGTTTGTCCATTCCGTCTTCGGCCAGGCATAGGTAATCAAAACGCCCAAAATTCTGACTTGGTCTGGCGAGATTCCAAGAGCTGTCCAGCTAATATTCAGCATAGTACCGCCGCCAGCGCTGATATATACGCCATCCCCATCATTGACAAACTCTGTGTATTGCGGCATGTCATATTCCGGACTGTATGGGGGTATATAACGTCCGTTCATTTCGTTTTGCTCCTTTCATCCTGTTTTAAGCCAGTGCTTACTACTTTATCATGCCAAAGCTAAATGATAAATTGTAATCAAGTGTTTTGCTAAGCTGGAAATCCACATGGCCATTATTAAAGTTCCAGGAGATAATTGCTGACGGGTTCGATCTTGCAATATTATGCGCGTAACAATCGGTATTCTCCGTGATCCACGCATCTTGATAGACGAAACTGGTCAACCCTTCAGGAATTGTGATATCAACCGTTTTCTTAATGAGTTGTTGTTCGGCGAGTGTATCGATCTCATTTTGCAAATGGCCGGCGGCGTCCTCATCCAACTGATCCTTCATATGCTCAAACCATTCAGCGAACTGAGATGTAAACTGTGTGTACAGCTCAGAGAAATCCGGAGTTGAGACAGCACTGACCACATATCCGCAAACGGAAGTATCCGGCCTTTTGTCGGTTATGTTTCCCTGGCCTACCGACACCGACCCGGCTGCTACGTAAACCTCAGCCAAAACCAGCTGGTAAATTCCACCTGATCTGACTGGCGCAGTTGCTACCGCCGTCGCGGAATATGAACCAGTGACGACCTTTGCCGTAATTTCACGATCCACATCATTCCGCTCGACTACGATAGTATCGATTCTGTCATAGGTTGAGTGAGCGTTTTGCAGTGTTAAAGTTACACTTTCATCAAAAAACCGGACTTTCCCATCCACGTTTGCATATCCTGCCGACATGGTGCAGGTCATCCCGCTGCCGCTCGCGGTCACCTGGCAGCACCCTGTAAACACTCCCGATGTGAAGAATCTTTTTAACCAATGCTCAAAGCTGTCCGCGTCATACAGCCGGTCTCCGTTTTGTGAGTTATAGAAAAGGCTTTTCGATGTTTCTGGCATCAGTCATCCCTCCAGTCGATCGTCTCCGGAAGCGGAGTTCCGAATACAGGATGAACCTCCATGCCTCCGTTTTCATAAACTTCCTCGATTTCCGTTATCCGGAGATTGACGGAAATGCCCCAACTCTGTTTTTTAACCGTTACAATGTCACCCAGGTCATAATTCACTTTGTAGGCGAAGTTCCCGTTTGCGTCCGTCACGCATGATAACGACTGCGTTTCCTGATACTCCACGAGCTTTTCCAGACCGCGCTGTCTAAGCTTTTCTTTATACTCATCCAGGGTCATGCCGTCAGCCTGCGTTAGGTCCTTCGCATCAACGAACAGCTCCCGTCTGTCCAAACCCGTTTCTTCTTCCCCAATCGTGACAATCGTTCTCTCATTACCCGTTCCGGATCCGCCGATATATACTGTCGTCTTTTTGAGCTGATCGTTTTCACGGTATTCTATCTCGCTCAGATTGTCATAGCGTTCGGAGAATACGACGCGGTTATTCGTATTCTGGCTTAGCGTTCGATCCAAGCCTTTGTACGTTTCGAAATAGATCACCTTTTCGTTGAAATCCGGGCGGAACCGATAGCCTATATTTGATGTCTTCGACAGCTTTGTCTCATAATCCAGAAGGTTTTTGTACGTCGCCTGGAATGAGACTGTATCGTCAAATCCATTCAGCACACCCAGAGTCACCCTGGGGAGAGCGAACGCCCCCGACAGAAGACTCCGCATGGCGACCTCGGTTTTCCCACTAAATGAAACAGACGGCCGAATCAGCCGCCTGTCCATATAGCTTGAAAGGAAACGCCCTGCTGCCTCGATCTGGCTTTCTTCAGGTGTGTCTTTTATTATTCTGTCTTCGATCACAGCTGCTTCGACACGACCACGCATCCAAACAAGGTTTCCTTTTGCTGTCAGGCACAGATTCTCGTCTGTCAGAGGAGCGTATAGTCTCATCTGCCCAGGTTCATAAAATCTTCGCGTCCAGATAAGGGACTTCTGGTTCTCCATCAGGCCTATAAAGTTCAGATCTTCGTTGTAAAATCTTATCTCCATCAATTATACCCCCGGATATCGGTATTTGAACGAGATTGCCACCGTCATGTAGCTTTCGCCAATGTCGGCGGAGTACCCGAAAGTATTCTGACCATGCATAAGCTGAAGAAACTCAGAATCTTCGGAGAGATATTCATTGATTTCCTGTCTGGATCCATCTCTCTCCAGGTAAACGTGTTTATTGTTTATATGTGTCGTGATAATCAGCTTGTCGCCCGCTTGTAATGTCAGAGGATTCCCGGATGTGCCGATTTCGATTGATTCGCCCTGCTCAACAAGCGAAACAGACGGATTAATCACCTGGCCAGCGGCGGTAATTGTGATTGTAATCCCGATATTATCCGCGGCATTGTCGTTCTGGATCGTCTTCAACCGCTCACTGACGCGGTGTCCAAACTCTTCGCCCTCCGACAGGAAAAGATGCTGGAATTCGAAATCGCTGACCCATCCGGACATCTCAACAGATATGTCTTGCAAGTCAACGAAGTACGGATCCGGGCAAAGCAAAGATACTGTTGCCTTCCTGGATCTTTTCTTCGTATCGATTTCTACGGATTCAACCTTATACGTGATCTGCCTTTCGACGCCTGATTCCCTGTAGATGAAAAGTCCATCGGCCTTCGGCTTGAAAAGAGCATAGAGCAATGTCCTGTTTGCCTGGTGATCCGCTTCTGGACGGTCCCTCAGTGTCAGGATGATGTTCCGCATCTGTGCTACACTTCCCTGGTAGGTGCTGCCATCCGTCATGGTGTTCGCCGATGTGAAAACATTGTTCCTGGTTTCATAGATTCCTTCACAGTTTTCCAACAGCCATGGGGCAAATTCATCTGTGAAGACAACCCTTATGTTGTCTTCGTTCTTACAAATAATCTCCCTGGCCATCTTATACCCCCCTCATCGAGAGTACCATGTTTTGCGTCGCGATTTTGGTTTGCCTGGCGGTTTCATACGGACTAAGGGCTTTCGGGCTGTAATTATACACGTTCTGTGTGAATCCTCCGCCTTGCCCATTGATCCCCATGAGACTGCCTGCTTTCAGCCTGCTGCCCTGCTCGATCAGGAGGCCGCTCAGACCTTCCATCCCCAGCTGGCCATTGACGTCTGTCATGGAACGCCCGATAACGTCCATATTCTTCTGGATGCCAACGGCGATCCCGGCAGGGATCCAGCGTCCAACCTCCTTCTCCATAACCTTCGACGGAGAACTTATACCAAGCTCATCTTTTGCAGCATTCAAAGCATCTCTCGCGGCTCGCCTCGCTGCGTCTTTAATCACCTTTACGTTGCTATTGATCCCGCTGGCGATACCATCATCAATGTATTTCCCGATGGTATTCCATTCCGAGCTATCCGCGAATACAGATTTGATCTGGGTCCGCAGTGTCGTAAATGTCCCAAGCACAACCGTCATCTGTGACTTGATTCCTTCATTGATCTTGGTCATCATGTCCGTACCGATGCTCTTCCAGTCGAAGATCGAGAACGCTAATTTGATTGCCTTCATCAGCGTGGACAGCGTGGTCGAAAGTGTCACTTGCATAGAGGTGATTCCGGAAATGATCTTTGTCATCATATCCGTGCCGATGCTTTTCCAGTCAAACGCAGAAAAAGTTACTTTAATCGCGTCCATCGTCGCCGTGAGCGTGGCTGCGATGGTCGCGTTACTGCTCTTGATTCCGTCATTCACTCCGGACATCATGTCAGCACCTATTGCTTTTCCGTTATCTGCTTTCAGGTGTTCCTTCAAACCGTCCTCGATAGCCTTGCCGACTTCCTTCGCTGTGGTTACGCCGTCCGTCTTTGCTGTCTTTACTGCCTCTACCAGGCTTGTCATGGCTGTTTCGATCCTGCCAACAGCTTCTTCAATGCCCTTGAGCTGGTCGCCTCTGAAGAGGTTTGCCAGGCCTTCACCAGCGCCTTTTGCCGCTTCTCCGATTCCGGATCCAATACCGCTGGCAGCCTCGCCTGCACCGCCAAGCACACCGGACAGCAGTTTCCCGACCGCCTCAACCGCTGAATTAAGACCAGTGGATATGGTGCTCCCAAGCGCACTCCAATCAATTGCATTGATTACATCCCTCGCGGCTGTAAATGGCGCGCTCAGGAGTTCGCCGCCTGCACCTGCTGCGTCGATCAAAGCATTCGGTACGGCAGCAAGCGCCGTTCCGAGATCGTCCCATTTGATTGCTCCAATCGTGGCGTGCGCAGCTGTAAACGCTCCGCTGAGAGCGCTGTCGGTCAGGCTTATAAGGCCGTTAGCTGCACCTGCGACCGTTGTTCCCAGGGCTGCCCAATCGATTGCTTCAATCGTCGTTTTTGCCGCGGTAAATGCCGCGGACAACGTTTCCCCTGTCAGGCTGACCAACCCATTCCCGGCTGCTGCGACGGTGGTTCCTACAGCCACCCAATCAATACCTTCAATTGCCGTTTTCGCAGCGGTAAATCCGGCTGTAAGCACCGATCCGGTTAAGGCTATCATCCCGTTTCCAACTGCGCCTACCGTGGTGCCCAGCGCTGCCCAGTCAATGGCCTCGATCGCCGTTTTTGCCGCGGTGAACCCTCCGGCCAGAACTTCCCCGGTCAGGTTTACGAGAGCGGCGCCTGCTTTGGCAACATTTGCACCGAGCGCTTCCCAGTCAATCCCATTGACTTCTGTTTCCCCGGCTTTAAAAATGCTGCCGAGGAAATTGCCCCCTTCTGGGTTCAGGATGCTTTCAACCGCTGTTTTGATCGTCGTGCCGATACTGCCCCATTCGATCCCCGTAACAAGCCCTAGCGCCGTATCAAAAAGCCCCGACAGGAAAGTGCCGGCAGTATCCAGAACGGATGTGATACCATTCCAGATGGCTGTGCCAATGCTGGCATAGTCTTCCCCTATAGCCGCGTCAATTCCCGCGCCAAAGAGGTTCGACAGGAACTTGCCAGCTCCGTCAATCAGTTGCTTTACACCGTTAAGTATTGCAGTACCGACCTGCTTCCAGTCAATATTTTTCACAGCCTCCCAGGCTTTTGTAAAAAGATTATGCAGCCACGTTCCCGCATTGTCCAGGATGCTGACAATCCCATCCAGCATTGATTGACCCAGGCTCATCCAGTCAATATTTGACAGTGTTTCCAGGAGGGAGTCACCTAGCTCTGTCAGCCCATTGAAAATATCAGGCAGGGATTCTACAATCCCCTTAACCATGTTGATGATCATCTCTGAGCCCGATTTCAGCCATTCCTTCAGGGCGGAAACCAGATTTTTAATCGCCGGTTTCAAGTCCATCCCTGTCGTTAACGCGATGCCGAAGTTCTTCAGGCTGGTTTTCATGGTTTCCGTGCTGTGTTTGAAGGTGTTCGCCATTTTATCATAACCTTCGCCCACAACATCGGCTGACTCATTCATTGCTTCAAGATCTTCGTTGAAGGTCTCGATGTTTCCGGCAATCTGCATTGCGGCGTTACCTGCTTCGACACTGCTCCACAGGTCTACCATGCTGACGCCCGTTTTATCCGCGTAAGCCTGGAGCATGCCCATGATTTCGCCCAGATCCGCGCCGCTTGCCATCATCTCCTGGAACGACATCTTGGCGTACTTTGTGCCTTTTGCGGCTTTCTTTAGTGCCTCCGCACCTTTTGTGCCCTTCTTGCCCAGTTCAGCAAAAGCAGACTTCAACTGCGTAGTTGCCTGGGCTGTAGGGGTGCCCTGGGCGGTCATAAGGGCCAACGCCGCGCCTACCTGGTCGAACTCGACGCCCATGGACGCTGCGATTGGCGTCACCTGTGCCAGCGATTGTCCAAGCTCACCCACGGTGGTGATACCTTTGTTCTGCGTCTGGATCAGGATCTTCTGCACCTTGTTCAGCGCATCTTCACCGGACAGCCCATAGGCGTTCATGGTTTTTGCCGTTGCTGAAAGGGCGGTGTCTACATCCGTAAAGCCAGCCGTGGCCAGCTTTGCCGATCCGGCAAGCATGGCATTCATATCGGCCATGGAAACGCCTGCAGATTCCGCTGAATAAGCTGCTTCCGCCAGGGTCTCCGCGCTCATCCCTGTGGTACTGGACAGGTCAAGAATCGTTTGCTGCAGTTGGGCAAAACCGGAAGCATCGCCCGTGTAAAGCGTGCTGACTTTGGCCATGGCGCTTTCGAATTCACTTCCGGACGTAATGGCGTCCGCAATCATCTTTCCGATCCCCAGCGCGGCCAGAGCACCCTTCAGTTTATTCCCCAGGGATTTTGCCAGTTTATCTCCGGAGGATTTGCCCGCGCTGTCGGCTTCGCCGTTCATCACGCTGGAAATTGATCCTTCAATTCCCTCCGCCGATGGAACAATCTGCACATATGCTTTTGCAAGTTCAGTTGCCACCGTTTATCCTCCTTTCTGGATAATTCTTTTTCTCGCGGCTTCGAAATCCTCCGCGTTATCGAACGCCATCAAATCATCCGATTTGCCGCGTCCCTCGTTTGTCAGATACCCCAGGATCGATTTCGGTTTGTTCCTGCCCTTTGGAGCATCCTTTGTTTTCGCCCAGACCAGCATGGAAAGCCTGTCCACCGCTGCCGCGAGGAGCGCTGTATCCGTTTCCACCTTCGTCCCCGTCATGATCATCTTGATCCGCGAATTATCCCGTAAACCGGAAGCGAGCACTGCCGCGGTTCGAAGCGGCAGTGCTCGATAATCCAGTATGTGGTATGTCTCCGCGAAATCGCAGATCAGAGCGGATTCGTCAGTCGCTGCCATGCTGGCCAGGAGGATCAGTTTTTTCCCGTTTCTCCCAGCTTGTCCAGGATCTCCTTCATGGCGTCCACAACAGCCGTAACCTTTGCCCGGCCGTTCACCCTAACCGCGTCATAGAGCTTCTTTTTCTGCTCTTTGCCCAGCAGATGCTCGACGACACGCGGAATCGCGTATCCGTTTCCATCATCCAGCTGGGCAAGCAGCTCCAGCAGCTCCATGTCGTCCATTGCCCCCTCGTCAATGCTCAGGGTCAATCCGTTATCCAGGGTAATTTCCCGCGTAGCGTTCTTGTTCTGTTCGCTCATCTGCTATGTCCTCCGTCAGAGATTAAGCTTTGTAGATATACTCATAGTGCGTATTGCCATCAGAGTCAGGCATCGCGCCGAGCGTGGTCTCATATCCTACGGCGTCGCCGTCCGTATAGGTGATTTCACCGACCTCCGTGACCTTGGCCTTCGGGATGACGATCCGCTTCAGGGCGCCACCGCGCATGACCATTTCAACGACCCATGCATATTCCTGCTGTTCATCGCTGTTGGCCGTGATGGTGATCCCCGCAGACAGAGTGCCTGTAACGTTAGCGTCGCCGTAAACGGTCTTCAGTACCTCCACGTTCAGGGCCTCGATCAGCGTGAAGGTGAAGTTATCCGGCTTCTCGGTCTGCACCGTGAGCACCGTATCACCGCCCCAGGCTTTGACATCCTCGGAAGACGGGCTGTTTTCATTGCTCAGGCCATCCTCGGAGATATAGCCCAGGCCCACGAAAGCCACGTTAAGATCGGTAGT
>JAFWEJ010000001.1 GCA_017512985.1 Clostridia bacterium | reverse complement strand
AGGATCAAACTCTTCCGTTTAATCCTTTAAACACTTTCGTGTTAAACTCTTTGGAATCTTCGCTAGTCTTTCCTTAATGTTTGCGCGTTCTTCTCTGTATCGTTTTCAAGGTTCGCCGGCTCGCTCTCAGGCATTCCCTTTCGGGCGAGCTTGCATAGAATATCAAAGCAGAAAGCCTTTGTCAAGCGTTTTTGGCACTTTTTTCAGAAAAAAATAAGGCGGATCAACGCTTCCGGACAATGCGTTTTCCGCCACGTGGAATGTTCGTGTTTTGGCCCCTGCCGCAGGGTTTCTTTCATATATTATTCGGATTTGTTCGGATACCGGATTCCGGATCAGAACAGCCTGTCCAGGATCAGCGCCGCGTTGTCCGCCGGCGGTACAGTGCCGGTATCCACAGTCAGGTCGTATCCTTCTTTCGGATACAGATACCGGTCAGACGCTTCCGCCGATCCCGGGCACCTGTCACCCCGGTCCAGTTCCCTCCGGCGCAGAATCTCCGGCGGACAGGTGACCCGTACCGTGCGCAGGGGATAAGCGGTCAATGCTTCCTTCAACTGTTCAAAGATCCGTTCGCTGGTAATGACATGGTCAATGATGACGCCGTTTCCGGCTTCCAGGATCTCCGCCGCCTTTTCGCATATATCTCCGGATATCTCGAATACATCATCCTCATAGATGGTCTCCATCGGTTCCACTTTCATAAAATCATCAATGGAAACCACTTCATATCTTTCGGACCGTTTTTCTCCGATCAACGACTGCAGAGCTTTGGATAAAGTGGATTTCCCGCTGCTTGACGGCCCGTTCAGCAGGATCGCCTGCCTGCTCATCCCGGTTCCCTCCTTTTTACCACCTGCGCGGTTCCTTGTGGAAAAAGTATCCGAGGTTGAGCCGGACTTCCTTTTTCCCGATATCGTCGTTTGTATAACAGCAGGTATCGAAGCCGATCAGCTCAAACCCCTCATGGAGATAGAACCCGACGGCGTTCGTGTTGCAGGACTGGGTCTCCAGGATGACGGCGCGCCGTTTCTGGGAAACAGCAATCTCTTTGGCTTTATCCATCAGGTGCTTTCCGATACCCTTGCGGCGGAGCCCCTCCGACACCCAGAGTTCCGTGACCAGGAGCCGGTTGGACCATTCCTCGGGGCACATCTCAATGCAGGCCAGCACCTCTCCCTGCTCGCTGACCACGCCGTAAGCTTCGGCATTCTCCCAATAATCCTCATACAGGGTATCCGAATGATCCCGTTTAAAAACCTCCGCCGGTTTCCGGACCAGGGAGACCGTACATCCGTTTTCATCCATCGGGCTGATCTCCAGGTCATAATAACTGTCATTCGTATAGGTCAGCGGGACCGGCGTCCCTTTATATTTTTCTTTCGGCAGAAATACGATCTCTTCCATTTTTTCTCCTTTTCAGCTGCCGGCAAACATTTCCGCCAGGAAAGCCGCCACACCGTCCTCGTCGTTGCTCCCTGTTATGTGATCCGCGATCTCCTTTACGCAGTCCAGGGCATTGCTGACCGCCACGCCGCAGCCGCAGTTCCGGACCGGTTCGATATCGTCGTTGTCATCCCCGAAATAAACGGCCTGTGCCGGATCGATCCCGTAAGCGTCCAGCATATTCCGGATGCCGTTCCATTTGGTGGCCGACCGGCTCATCACCTGCAGCAGTTTCCGGTCCGCGACGGTGCTGTAGGTATCCTCCGGCAGGATCACCGGTATTTCTTCCGCCGGGATTTCCGGATGGCTTGCCAGCACCTTGTAAACCCGGTGTTCCCGGGCGACGGCCCGGATATCTTCAACCACAACCGGTTTCCAGAGCGGGAAATCCATATTGGCGTAAATCCCGCTGTCGGTCTCCACTGAAATTAACGCGCCCGGGATCCCGTGCAGCTGTTCCAGAATTGACGCTGCCCCGACTCCGTCAATCGGATTCTCATATACCGTGTCCGGCATAACCGTCCGCGCGCCGTTCAGTGTAGTGACCGCGTCAAAGGTAATAAGCGCGCAATATTCCGTGATTGCCCTCTCCGGCCTCGCGGTGGCCGCGAACAGGCGGGCGCCGGCCTCCTGCCATCGGCGCAGGACGCCGGCAGTATACCCGGATATCGTTTTATCCGTATGCAGCAGGGTTCTGTCAAAATCGACAATGACCGCGCGGTATGGCAGCCGGTTCATCTGTCACCTCATCCTTATCAGTTCATATTCCCTTGTGCCCAGGCCGATCTTTTCCGCATGCTCCAGGCATTCCCGCCAGCTCGTGTTCGGGTGGACATCCTTGAAGGGATCATGGTGCGTATGGCAGTGCGGATTGTTCAGGCGGTCCGTCAGCTGGCTGTTGGGCAGCGGATCCGCCGCAAGGCACAGATCCGCGCAGGCCTGGTCCAGCGCCACCGCGTCAAAAGAGGCGAGCATACCCAGGTTCGGCAGAATCGGCGCGTCGTTCTCCCCATGGCAGTCGCAGTCCGGCGACACGTCCATGATCATATTGATATAAAACACCGGCTTGCCTGCCGCGATGGCCGCGGTATATTCCGCCATTTTGCGCCCGAGGGATTCCGACACGCTGTCAAAATTTGTATAAATCGCGTCAAAGGCGCAGGCCCCGATGCACCGGCCGCAGCCCTTGCACTGATCCGGATCAATGAACGCCTTCCCGCTTTCATAGGAGATTGCGTCCGATCCGCACTGTTTCGCGCACTGGCGGCACATGCGGCACAGGTCCGGATTCACCGCCGGTTTGCCTTCGTTGTGCTGCTGCATCTTGCCTGCCCGGCTGCCGCCGCCCATGCCCAGGTTCTTCACCGCGCCGCCGAAGCCGGCGACCTCGTGGCCCTTGAAATGGCTCAGCACAATGATGACATCCGCATCGTACAGTGCCCGGCCGATATACGCCTCCTTGCAGAATTCGCCGTTCGGCACCGGCACGGCCACATCGTCCGTGCCTTTCAGCCCGTCGGCGATGATGTTGTGGCAGCCGGTCGTCATATAGTTGAACCCGTTGATGTCCGCGTTCAGGAGATGATCCACCGCGTTCTTCCGGGAACCGGGATACAGCGTGTTGCAGTCTGTCAGGAAGGGCTTCCCGCCCAGCTCCTTCACCAGGTCCGCCACGGCCTTCACATAGTTCGGGCGAAGATAGGCAAAATTGCCCAGCTCCCCGAAGTGCAGCTTGATCGCGACAAATTTCCCCTCGAAGTCAACCTGGCCCAGTCCTGCCTTCCGGCAGAGCTTCTGGAGCTTGACGCCCTGGCTGACATCCAGTTTTGTCCGGAAATCGGTAAAAAACACTTTCGCTTTTGTCATGGCCGCTCTCTCCTTTAATATGTATTTTTACAGGATCTTTTCCATACCCACCTTGTAGGGTACAAGGCCCAGTTTCTCATAGAAAGCCATCGCGCCGGGATTGCAGGTCCAGACGTTCAGGGTCACGTTGTAGGCGCCCCTCTTCCGGGCGTAAGACAGAATATGCTCATACAGCGCCCGTCCGACGCCCTGCCCCCGGGCCGCCCCGTCCACACAGATATCGTCAATATACAGGGTGGTATGCTCTTCCAGCAGCTGACCGCCGGAATGCTGCATAATGCAGAATCCGTGGCCCAGCACCCGGTCCTGCCCGTTCGTGCAGACAAACACGGGCGTTTCCTCATCGGCGAGGATCGCCTCCAGTTCCTCCGCGCTGTACTTGGTGGCCGGTCCTTTGAACAGATCCGGACGGCCGTTGTGGTGCACCATGTCCACCTGAACCAGCAGATCCAGGATCGCGGGGATATCCCGCGCCTTCGCGCGGCGTACGCTGTTCATGGCCCTTCTCCTTTCAGGCAGATACGATTTATTTTTTCAGGAATTCAATAATCCCCTCCAGGATTTCAGGGCTGCTGAAATCCGCGTAGCCGGCGTCCAGACGCGTAATAGCATAGGCAAAATTGGTAGCCATCGCTTCCTCCGGATCTTCCGTATATCCCGTGTTTTCACCGACAACCTGCAAAAAATCGTCCACCTGCTCCACCCGGTACACCGCGGAACCGTCCAGCGGAACGACCCCGGAATACATGCCCTCAAAGAAGGTATCTCCCTTTTTTTCAAATATGCTGTCCGTGAGGAAGACCAGGTAGCAGTCCTTTTTCTCCCCGTTAATGGTGAACGCCGCGATGCTGTCATGATGCTCCACATCCGGGTTGGCGATAATCCGCTCCCGGATTTCTTCCGGGATTTCAATATCGTGGTCCAGGATCATGAAATGAATCAGGGAATACATGGCCTGCCGGAATTCGGGGAACTGCCGGGACAGGCAGTGGAAGAGCTCATGGACGACCAGTTCCCGGAACATGTCATCCGTATAGTATTCCGGCGTATAGGTAAACCAGCCGAGGAATATGGCGCCCCCGCTGGTATAGCCGGCGGAACCCAGCGCTTCCTGGCTGGTGGATTTGACAAAGGTGATCTCCCCGGGATCCGGCAACTGCAGGTTGTGGCGCTCCAGTATATCCTGCAGCCAGGCGAGCGTGTCATTCACCCGCTGTTCCTCCTCCGGCGTGAATTCCATCACCTGATCAGCCGAATAATCAATGTATTCCGCCAGCGTACCGCCCTTCCGCTGCAGGAAGAAGTCCAGCGTGCCTTCGGCGATCTGGTCATGGAACAGCGTGCGTTCACGCATCAGCTGCTGCCCTTCCTCCACGGTGGCAAAGTGCGCGGCCAGCTTTGTGGTCCGGGCGGTTTCTTCCGCCACGGCCGGTTCCGCGGAGCAGCCGGCAAGAAGCATGGTGCCCAGCATTACCAGAATGATAAAGCATATAGTCAGTTTTTTCATGATGTCTGCCTTTCCGGAACCGGCACGGATACCGGCTCCCTGTGACGGCTCTTTCTGTTTCACCCAATGTGTCCGTTCAGCCTGTAGCATATCATTTTCTGTACAGGCCTGTCCAGTAAACCTTCCCCCTCTTCCGGGGAAAGGGATTCCGCCGCCCTGTCCGGACCGGCCCTGCCCCGGCAGCAGGAACTGCCAAACTTTTTTTCAAAAAATAACTGCCACCTTCCTGATCTGCTGCGTATATACAGATGTCAGGCGGGTGAACCGCCCGGCGAAAAGAAAAACGCAGCAGCCCTGCAGGCTGTGAAAGGATGGCAGTCTCCATGAAGAAACTGATCAGCGTCACCATGATCCTGGTAACGGTTTTTGCCCTGATGATCCCGGCTTTCGCTTCCGCGGACAAATATGAAGGAAAGGATATGTGGGTCAACTGTGCTGACGGAAAAACCCTGAACCTTCGGGAAGAGCCCCGCGCCGGCAGCAGGATCATCCTTCGCCTGGAGTGCGGCACAAAGGTGCACGTTGACTACAGCTGCGGCAACGGCTGGGTTGCCGTCAGCGATTACCGTTTTTCCGGTTATGTCCAGGCAAAATTCCTCGTTGCGAACAAACCCGGCAGGTTTGAGATTACCGAGCGGGACGACAACTTCGTCAGCGCGGACTACTACGTCAGCGCAAAGGCATTAAACAAAAAGAGCGACCGCAGCGTCGGCCTGCGCGTAAAGCCCAATAAAACTTCCAAGGCTGTCCGTATCCTGGTCGCCGGCGACCTGCTGCATGTGACCGCAAAGGGCAAGGTCTGGAGCAAGGTCGTGGATCTGCAGACCGGCTTGACCGGTTATGTAGCCAACGAATACCTGCAGAAAATCTGACCAGGAGGCGGAACCGATGAACACACACCGGACAAAACCGGTTCCCGGCAGCATGATGCCCGAAGCCTGCGTCAGCAGGGCGGAAGCGTGCCTGGCGGATTACTGGAGATACAGGAACAGCCTGCTGGATCAGTACGGGAAGCAACACTTTTTCGACCTGGACCGCGTAATCCCGGAAGAGACCCGGGAAAAACTCAGCCGTCTGATGGACCGGTACATTGAGCAAACAAGAAAGGAAGAACGGGGCGCCGCATAATGATGGCGCCCCGTTTTTTCCGGATCAGAATCCTGTCAATATTTTGATCAGCAGCAGGACCAGCACAATCAGAATCACCGGCCGGACAATCTTTGCCCCTTTGGTGATGGCCAGTCCGGAACCGAGCCAGTTTCCGGCCATGTTGCATACCGCGCCGGCAAGCCCCAGCAGCAGGACCACCTGGCCGTTGAGCAGAAACACCGCCAGCGAAGTGATGTTGGACGTCAGGTTGATCACCTTCGCCTGCGCGTTGGCCGCGGGCACAGACATTTTTGCCAGAACCGTGAAGGCAATAATCAGGAAGGTTCCCGTCCCGGGGCCGTAAAAGCCGTCATACGCGCCGATTACCAGCGCCGACAGAATACAGACAACGACCGTCCGGCGGTCCGCTTTCGCTTCTCCGCCGCCGTCGCCGAACAGGTGGCGGTTCAGTACCACAAAGGCAGCGGCCGGCAGGACAATGAACAGGGTATACTTCATTGCGTCCTCGCTGACCGCCAGGGAGAGCCGGGCGCCCAGGGAGGACCCCGCGAACGCGGCGGCCACAGCCGGCAGCGCCAGCTTCAGATTGACCAGTCCGTTGCGCAGAAAGCGGATCACGGACAGGCTGGTTCCGCAGGCGGATGAAAGCTTGTTGGTCGCAATTGCCTGGTGGACCGGCAGCCCCGCGAACAGATAGGCCGGCAGCGAGATCAGTCCGCCGCCCCCGCCGATCGCGTCCACAAACCCGGCCAGGAACAGCATCGGGCAGACAATGAGGAAGGATACAGGCGTCAGATTCACCGTGTTCTCCCTTCGCCGCAGCCCGGATCAAGGACTTCTGTCACAATGCCTCCGCCCAGGCACACATCCCCGTCATACAGCACGGCGCTCTGGCCGGGAGTGACAGCGCGCTGGGGCGTGAGGGAATGCAGCAGAAGTTTCCCCTCCCGCAGGGTCGCTTCCACCGGCTGGTCCGGCTGGCGGTAGCGGTAACGGGCCGTGCAGGAAAATGTTTCACCCTCCTTCACCGGCGCCTCGCCCACCCAGGTAACGTCCTCCGCGACGCTGCGGGTGCTGTAAAGCAGGGGATGGTCCTCCCCCTGGGCAACCAGGAGGCGGTTGCGCTCCAGGTCCTTGCCGATGACAAACCAGCTGCGGCCGTCTCCCCGGCCGCCGATGCCCAGCCCCCGGCGCTGGCCGAGGGTATAGTACATCAGTCCGTCGTGGCGGCCCACCGTTTCGCCCTCCGGGGAAACCATGTCCCCGGGCTGCGCCGGCAGGTATTCCGACAGGAACTTTTTGAAGTTCCGCTCCCCGATGAAGCACACGCCCGTGGAATCCTTCTTGGCGGAGACCGGCAAGCCCTTCGCCTGCGCGATCTCCCGCACCTGTGCCTTGGTCATGCCGCCCACCGGGAAAACGGATTCCTTCAGCTGGTCCTTATGCACCATGTACAGGAAATAGCTCTGGTCCTTGCCGGGATCCGTGCCCTTGAGCAGCTGTCCCGCTTCGTTGGTGCGGACAAAATGCCCGGTCGCCATGCGGGCTGCGCCCAGGGTCATCGCGAAATCCAGGAAAGCCCGGAACTTGATTTCCCGGTTGCACAGCACGTCCGGATTCGGCGTCCGTCCGGCGCGGTACTCCTTCAGGAAATAGGAAAACACCCGGTCCCAGTATTCCCGGGCGAAGTTCACGCTGTAATACGGGATGCCGATCAGGTCGCAGACGTCCCGCACGTCCCGCCAGTCCTCCTCGGCGGTACAGGTGCCGTTTTCATCCTCTTCATCCCAGTTTTTCATAAAGACGCCGACGACATCATAGCCCTGCTCCTTCAGAAGCAGGGCCGCAACGGAGGAGTCCACTCCCCCGCTCATTCCGACGACGATCCGTTCACTCACGCTTCGCTCTCCATGAGCCGGTTCAGTACTTTTTCCTGTACCTCCACGGCGATCTCGTCGCGGGTTTTTGCCGCGTCCACGACCACAAAGCGGTCAGGATCCCGGGCAATCAGCTGATGATAGCCGTCCTCCACCCGGGCGTGGAAGCTCTCATTCTCCATCTCCATGCGGTCCGGTTCACTGGCGGCGCAGCGCCGTTTCAGCGATTCGGTATGATCCAGATCCAGATAAACGGTCAGATCCGGCATGGCGCCCTCAACCGCCGGCGCGTTAATCCGCAGTACTTCATCGATTCCCAGCTGCCGGCCGCCTCCCTGGTAGGCCACGGAAGAATCCAGGAAACGGTCGCACAGGACGATCTTTCCTTCCGCCACGGCGGGCAGGATCTTCTCCCGCACATGCTGCGCGCGGGACGCCGCGTAGAGCAGGGCTTCCGTCACGTCCGCCATGCCCGCGTTCGCCTTGTCCAGCAGGATCTCCCGGATTTTTTCCCCGATGGGCGTACCGCCGGGTTCCCGGGTATGCACAACGTCAAAGCCCCAGCGGTCCAGGGCGTCCGACAGCCGTTCGATCTGCGTTCCTTTCCCGCTGCCGTCCAGGCCCTCCACGGTCAGGAAGGCGCCGCGTTCCCGCTTTGCCTCCGGACAGAGAATATCCAGGATCTGCACCGGCGTATGCGCGATCTTTTCCGCGCCGCTCTCCAGCAGTTCCTGTTCGCTGCCGTAGCCGTAGGTTACGCCCAGCGTATGGACGCCGGCCTTCACGCCGCCTTCCATATCGAAGCAGCGGTCGCCGACCATCCAGGCTTCGCCGTGGCCTTCCGGCAGGGCTTCCCGGATCAGGTGTTCTTTTTCCGCGTGCCCGTCCGTCGCACAGACGACTTTTGAAATGAACCGGTCAAATCCGAAATATTCCAGGATCTTCCCTGTGGGATACGCGGGCTTGCCGGTCACGACGCCGAGCTTCGCTCCCTGTTTCCACAGGGTCCGGAGCATGGTGCGGATGCCGGGATACACCCGGTTTTCATACATGCCGACAGTGGTATAGCGCGCGCGGTAAATCCGCTGCGCCTCCTCCGCCTGCTCATCGGTCATGCCCAGAAACGTCCGGAAGGAATACATGAGCGGCGGGCCGATAAACTTTCGCAGCGTCGCCGCGTCCGGTTCCGGAAAACCCATTTCCTTCACCGCGTGCTTCGCGCAGTTCCAGATGCCTTCCTCGCTCTGCGTCAGCGTTCCGTCCAGATCGAACAGGATCCAGGTGTCTTTCAGCATATCAGTCCTCAACGCGAATCACATTCTCAACCTGGCAGATCTCAGGGTTCAGCGCCTTCACAACGCGCTGCATGGCTTTCTCAGGCGCGATGTGGGTAATGAAGATCAGGGTCGCCTTGCCGTCCGGGCCGGCGTCCTTCTGCGTCATGGCGGAAACGGAGATCTTTTCCTTTGCCAGCAGGCCGGCCACTTCCGCCAACACGCCGGGTTCGTCCTTCGCCTTCATGCGGATGAAGTACTTGCTGTACCAGTCGTCCGCAACGGGCAGCGGATCCTCCCGCATAACGGGCATGGGATGCACCGCGTTCTGCGCCGCCTGGATGATATCGCCCACAATGGCGCTGGCAGTCGGGGCGTCGCCCGCGCCACGGCCTTCCAGCATCATGTCCTTGAAAGAATGGCCGTAGAGGTAAACCGCGTTCAGGGAACCGTCCACGTTGGCCAGCGGATGGTCCGCCGGCAGGAAGACCGGATGCACGCGGGCTTCAATGGAATCACCGTTGTCCTTGCCGATGGCCAGGAGCTTCAGCACATAGCCCATCTCGCGGCCGAAAGCGATATCCTCGGAATTGACTTTTGTGATGCCCTCGCGGTACACATTTTCCACACGGACCCGGGTATGGAACGCCAGGGAACCGAGGATGCTCAGTTTGTAGGCCGCATCGTAGCCTTCCACGTCCGCGGTGGGATTCGGCTCGGCCAGGCCCAGGCGCTGGGCGTCCTTAAGCACGGTCTCATATTCGGCGCCTTCCGCCGCCATCCGGGTAAGAATGTAGTTGGTGGTGCCGTTGACAATGCCCATCATCTGCTCAATATGGTTAGCGATCAGCGGGCTCTGGATCGCGTTAATGATCGGGATCGCGCCGCCCACGCTGGCTTCGTAATAAAGGCCGGCGCCGGTCTTCTGCGCCATGGCGCGCAGTTCGTCAAAATGCAGCGAGAGCGCCATTTTGTTCGCTGTGACCACGGATTTGCCGTTCTCCAGTGCGCGCAGCATCCAGGACGCCGCCGGCTGTTCGCCGCCGAGGAATTCACAGACGATCTGAATCTCCGGATCCTCCAGGATATCGTCCTTATCGGTGGTCAGCACTTCATCCGGCACTTCCTTGCCGCCGTGGATCTTCTTGTCCAGCACCAGCGCACGCTTAACATGAAGCTTTACGCCCGTGCGGATTGCCGTTTCATCCCCGAATTCGCGGATCAGGTCCCAGACGCCTCCGCCGATATTTCCCAGGCCCAGCAGTCCCAGCACGACCTCTTTCATTGTTACTTGTCTCCTTCCGTATGATTCCGTTCATAGATCAGCCGCAGGCCCTTGAGGGTCAGCAGGCCGTCGAGTTTATCAATCACTTTGCTCTCCTCGGCAATCATCAGCGCCATACCGCCGGTGGCGACCACGTAGGCGTCTTCACCGAGCTCCTGGCGGATCTTCCGCACAATGTTCCGCACCAGGCCCACATAGCCGTAATACATACCGCTCTGCAGGTTGCTGAGCGTGGTCCGGCCGATGACAGTATCCGGCTTGGCCAGCTCAAACCGCGGCAGCTTCGCCGTACCGGTGACCAGGGCCTCGCTGCTCAGCTTGATGCCCGGGCAGATCGTGCCGCCGAGGAAGGATCCTTCCCTATCCACCACGCCGAAGGTCGTGGCCGTGCCAAAATCAATGAAGATGCACGGCCCGCCGTATTCGTCATAGGCGGCGACGGCGTTCGCGATCCGGTCGCTGCCCAGCTCCCGGGGATTCTCGTACCGGATATTGATGCCGGTCTTCACGCCGGGCGCCACGAACAGCGGCGTTTTGCCGATATAGTTCAGCAGCATGTGCTCGATCGTGTAGTTGATCGTCGGCACAACGCTGGACACCACGATCCCGTCCACCACGTCCTTTGTCACACCCTCATGGGCGAACATGGACATCAGGCGCACGCCGTATTCGTCCGAAGTGGACGTGATGTTGGTGGACATGCGCCAGTACTTGTACATTTCCTTTCCGTCGAACAACGCCGTCTTGATGTTGGTGTTGCCGATATCCATTGTCAGGATCATAAGCTGTTTTATCCTTTCGCACTCTGCTTCCTGTTGATCGCATAATCAACACCTTTGGAAACGGATCCGCCGATTATCGTAGTCGTCACTAGTTCAAAAAGACCGTTGATTCCAACAAACAGAATCACAAAGTGCAGAGGATTCAATGCCCCTAGACTGGTTACTTTTTCTGTTACATAATCCGTATGATAGAACACGAGAATAATATACCCCATAAAGAACAATGTGTTCAGAAAGGCGGTAAAAAACGAAGCACCAAAATAGCAGAACACTCTCTTCTTATCCAATTTCTGAAAGAAGCGGAAAATCCACCCGACGCAAAACCCCATCAACGCACGCATGCAAACACACAAAATGATTGTATGAGTCATGCTAATCGGAATAAATGCCGCTACCATGGGCGACATCGGTTGAATAAAACTGGTTGCTCCAAAGACAGCACCAAGGATTGTTCCAGCCAAAGGGCCTAACAAAATCGCACCAATTGCAACGGGTATTGTCAAAAGTGTTACATTCAAAACAGGATTAATCGGAATATTGCCCAAGCCAGATAATTTCAGAAGCAGTTCGATCGCAATAAATGCTGCAATCAAACACATATACCGTACTTTTTGTGACTGAATTCTGTTATTCATAGTTTCCTCCGTTCGGGTTCACACAGGATACCCGTCGAAAATATATTTCCGCATTTTATGTTCACAGTGCGTCCGGCGCCGAAGGCTGCCTGCGCTGAACTCATGCGGATGGGACTATTATACTAAAAACGCAAAGAAAATCAACGGCAGTTTCCCTTCCGGGCTTTCTTGTCCTCATACATCTCCCTGTCCGCGCTGGCAAAGATCTCCTCCAGGTCGTAATCCTCGCCGCCGAAGGCGAATCCGCAGGCGATCACGCAGGGAATTCCGTCATCCAGGCTGTTCAGCTCCGCCAGGCCCTCCTCCCATTTCTGCCGGATTGCCTCCGCTTCCTCACGGTTCACATGGATGGCGACCACCACGAACTCGTCCCCGCCGACACGGAAGGGGATGATGTTCCGGGCTTCAATCTTCTTCAGGCTCTCCGCCGCTTTGATGATCAGCCTGTCCCCGGCTTCGTGCCCGTGCTCGTCATTCATCTGCTTGAGGTTGTTGACATCCATGTTGAAGACGGCGATGGTCTTCTGGTTGCGGAAAAGGGACTGCTTCATCGCCAGGAACTTGCCCTTGTTGTACAGCCCGGTCAGCGCGTCGTGGTCCTTCTCGACCTGAAGCGCTTTGGAATATTCACCCATATCCCGCACCAGGTCCATATACCGGCTGGTATCCATCAGGAAATGGATCTGGCGCATCCGGCCGTCCTCCCGGAAAGTGGAGGAATATACCACATAGGTCTTGCCGGTGCCGGAATCCAGCAGGTCCCACATTTCTCCCCGCTGCCCGTAGGTCGGCGGCGGACAGGCGATCTTCCAGTTTGTCTTTCCCTGGCGGACAGACGCGGCTTTGTTGTCCTCGTAAAGCACTTCCCCGTTCTCATCCGTAATCAGGATCCTGCCGATATCATTCTTGAAAAACCGCAGGATCATCTCGTTCAGGTCCATCACGCTCATGCCGTCTTTTCTCCTTCTCCGTCCGGTATGCGCTTACCGCAGTTTTTTCCGGAGAATGAGTACATTCTCTCCGTTCTCATAACGGTACAGCACCTCGTCCATGCTCTTCTTGACCATGTAGATGCCCAGGCCGCCGATCTGGCGATCCTTCGCGGCAAGCGTCACGTCCGGATCCGCCTTGGCAAGCGGATCAAAGGGCTTTCCTCTGTCGCGGAAGACAATCTCCGCCGTTCCGTCCCCGGCAGAAATGCTGATTACAGCGCTGCCGGTGCCCGGCGCGTAGGCATAGCTCGCAATATTGACGAAAATCTCCTCCGCCGCCACGCAGATCTGGGTCTGCGCTTTGACAGGGCAGTCCGCCGCCTCCAGGTTCTTTTCGATGAACGCGAGCACCTGCTCCAGGTTCTCCGTCCTGGCTTCCACCGTCAGTGTATCCATACCCTCCACCGCCTTTCCGGATCCGATATATGCAAAGTTCAGCATCGTGATATCGTCAAACTGGTCCCCGTCACCGACATAGGCGGCGAGATCCGCCTGCACAGCGGAAAGCGCTTCCGCCAGCGTACCGTCCCCGGCCGCGTCCAGCGCCCGGATCATCCGCTCCGTACCGTACTGTTCCATGCCGCCGTTGATCGCCTCCGGCACGCCGTCCGTATAAACAAACAGCCGGTCGCCGGGGTTCAGCTGCAGCTCGTATTCCCGATACTTCATCCCGTCCATGGCCGCAAGGGCGAGCCCATGCCTGTCCTTCAGCAGCTCATATCCGCCGCCGGCCCGCCTGACCGCCGGGTATTCATGCCCCGCGTTCGCGCATTTTACCATCCCGGTCCGCAGGTCGGCAATGCCCAGCCACACAGTCACAAACATCTCCGCGTCATTTCCCTCACAGAGGATGCTGTTTGCCCGTTCCAGGATCTCCGCCGGCTCCCGGCCCGCTTCCGCCAGGCCGCGGATGGCCGTCTTCGCCCGCATCATGAACAGCGCGGCCGGAATGCCCTTGCCGGAAACGTCCGCGATTACCAGAGCGATCCGGTTCCGGTCCACAAAGAAGAAATCGTAAAAGTCCCCGCCGACCTCCCTGGCAGGATGCATCGTCGCGCAGATTTCAAAATCCTTCCGCGGGAAAACAAAATTCTTCGGCAAGGCGGAATCCTGAATGGTCCGGGCAAGCTCCAGCTCCTGCTCGATCCGTTTTTCCGCCGCGGTGATATAGCCCTTCAGCGTATCCACGGTCTGGTTGATATCATCGGAAAGAGAAGCGAATTCCGACGAACCGCGGACGTCGACCACCTCGTTCAGGTCGCCGCCGGTGATCTTTGCCAGCGAAGCGTTCACCATGTTCAGGTTGTTGACTACAATCAGCTGCACCAGCTGGGAGATCAGCGTATAGATCACCGCGAACAGCATGATATCCGCGAAAGCGGTCTCATACACATGCGCGTCCCGGTCGGCATATATCTCGGATTCCGGCAGCATAACCAGCAGCGTCAGGTTTTCTTCCAGTTTTTCCTTCCGGCACAAACAGGGTTCTCCCAGGAGATTATCTGTATAAAACGTTTTTTCCGGCGCTTCCCGGATCTTCCGCCGGTGCGTTTCATTCAGGCCCATGCCCGTATGGGTGCCCGCCGGGATCAGCGTTTTTTCCGTAATCAGGTCATACGAACCATCCCGTCCGACATGGAACGTCAGGTGTCCCCCCATTACATGCTCCGGATCGTCCGCATAGGCTTCCCGGATGTCTGAAACCGCGTTGGACAGCGTATCCCGGGCATTCTGGACGGCGGACTGCGTCTGCAGCGCGTAGGAGAAGAACAGGTTTGCGACCAGCAGGAATACCGTAACGACAAACAGCCAGAACTGGAAGCGCCGGGAAACCGGCTTTTCTTCCCGGCTGACCGGGCGGAACGGATTCCGCCATTCACCCGTCAGAATCCGCAGGGCCGTGGATCCGGCCGCCATGCCAAGTCCTGTAAAAAGAATCATGGGACCGCTGCAGATCTTGACGACATGAAGCGCCATTGTCATGTCTTCCCGGTGGGTGATCAGAACTACATACATATGGAACACTTCCACCACCGCACCGAGGATGAAACCGAAGACCGCCGAAGGCTTCCTGTGTTTGAACAGCCATACGCGCAGCGCGGCGGCCAGGAAACCGGCAAGGCAGGTGGACACGCTGCAGGCGATCCGGGTATAACTGCCGACGCCCCAGTATGTGCCGGCAATATACCGCTCGATACCGCCGATCAACCCGGCCAGGATACCAGAGAAAGGATCAAAGAACAGGCCAGCCATCAGCGGACCCAGATCCCGGACATTCACCAGCATGTCCACATAATCCACCGCAAAATGCGTGGAAAGAATTGCGCAGGCACCGTAAACCAGGCCGATCAGCAGCCTGTGCCAGGCGCGCATCTTCTTTCCGCTTATCCACTTCCAGATCACCACGGTCAGCAGCACATACAGCGCCGTGATCCCGGACATCTTCAGTATCATCGTCAGCATTGGCCGTTCCTCTTTATGTCTGTCTCTCTGCCTGGTTCAGTCCGCCGTTTTCCGTTTTACTCATCTGAAATCATATTTTACCAGAAATCACCGGCGCTTTCAACGTTCGCCGGACGCATGGCGCACATAAGAAGCCGGCAGTTCCAGTCATGAAACTGCCGGCTTCTTTTCAGGCTTTATCCCGCGTTTTACTGGGCGGGGCTGTATTCCCGTTCCACCAGGATCATTTCACCGTTATCACCAAATGTGACCCAGGTGTTGTCCGTCGCGAAGTCCGGATAGGTTTCCGCGGCCAGCATGGCCCGGAACTCCTCAACGGTATACTTAACCGGCTCTTCCAGCGGTTCACCCGATTCCTTGTCGATGCCGTCCAGGATCTCCAGCGTATCCGGAACCTTCAGGCTCAGCGTGACATAGGGCTCGAGGTATTCCAGTTCGTAGGTATAGATATGGTACTCGTCGCCGAACTTTCTCAGTTCTGTCTCGCCGTTGATCAGGATATCGCCTTCCTCCGTCTTTTCCAGGGAAGTGATCTCTTCATCAAACAGCTGGCCTGCGGTCAGCCTGTCGCCAACCTTCAGCGCTTCAACCTGCGCCTCTGGCAGCGGTACGCCGTGCATTACGGTCGCCTTCACGGTGTTGGTTTCCGGATTGTAATCGGTCAGGTTGGTGATGAATTTCAGGCTGGCAACAGCGGCTGTGCTGTTGACAACGGTTCCGGCAGGAATGAAGTCCAGATCTGTCAGGATGGCCACGCTGACCTTCAGCTGGTCTTCCGTCAGGTTCCTGTCTTCCGCCGTTTCTGAAGGCGCCAGCACAAACTCCACGCAGTAGCCCTTGTAGATGGAGAAGAAGCTGACATAATCCAACTCGTCCGTCTCATGGCGGGCGATCAGCAGCAGGGTGCCGTAGCCGGTCTCGCCGTATGTGATTTCCACGCCGGGATCGTTCACAATAAAGGTCTGCTCCAGCTCTTCCAGGGCTTCCTGGTCCAGGTCGTTCAGCCGGTCCACATCGTAATACTTCTCGTCATAGGCAACTGAAAGCATCATGACCGGGGCAGCGGGATCCTCAGACCTGATGACTGCGATTACCTGATCGGTCGTAACGGACACGGGTGTGGGCTTGTATCCCTCCGGCAGGCCGCACTGCAGTGTAAACGCGCCGTTGATGCTCACCGTACCGAGCGTCACTTTTTCCTGTGTTCCCTCCGCGGTCACGGACGCGGCGCACAGCAGCACCGCAAGGCCCAGGATGATGGCAAAGATCTTTTTCATCTCAGTTTACCTCCTTCTATTCTGCGCGGTTTACTGCGCGACAAACTGCTTGCTGATGAAGCCGACGTCGCCGGTATCCTGGTCTTCGACCTGGTACCAGTTGTTTGTTTCCTTAATGACCAGCAGCTTCTCGTTCTGCTTGTAGGTCGCCACGACCTCCGCGCTCTTGCTGGGCGCCCAGCGCATGTTGACCCAGCCGCTGGTGCGGGAAGGCCGGACCGTCACGGTGAACGGTGTCACCTTCCTGGCGCTCCTGAATTCCGCGTTGATTTCCGATATAGTGTCAGCCGCGGCAGAGGAGGACGAGGATTTGGAGGAAGAACCGCCGGTGCGGGGTTCCGGCTTCGTCTTGCGCAGGTAGCGGCTGGAGACGAAAGCCGCATAGGTGCCGTAGCCATAGCCGTTGTCATACTTGAAATTGATCAGCGCCCAGCCGTTGCCGCCGTCCCGGTAGTAGCAGTAGATCCTGGAGCCGTATTTCAGGCTGCCGACAGTCCTGCCCCCGGGAGATTCACGAACATTCAGGCCTTTGCCGTTCTCGGTATAGACGTAGTAGTATCCTTCCGAGTCAGGGGGCGTGTTGTCTTCCGCCAGCGCCGCGGGAACAATCATCATGATCGCTGTGATGACTGCGATGATCATCGCAATAATCTTCCTGTTCATTCAAAAAACCTCCTTATTCATCCCTGTTAAATATGCACAGGGCACTTTTTCGTCGGCTGATTATATTTGCGGATCACCTTGACCCAGTCATGGTCGATCTCAAACTGCGTGATCTTGATCACATATGTGGACACCGTCAGGGAATCCGGCAGCTTGAAATCAACCGTCTTCCAGCCTTTATCCTTTGTGGACTCGCCGGGCTCAAGCGTCCTGGTATAAATCATCTTAAACGGTTTTTGGGGATCCTTTTTATTGCTCGGAACCACTTTGCCGTCAATGTCATAGACCATGATTTCCGCAGTGATCGACGTAATACGAAGCGAACTGTTATTTTTCACTGTCAGGTACGCGTCCGCTCCGGAAACACCCGCCTTTGTGATCGCCAGGGCCCTCTCCCAGTCGCCGACTTTTACAACGAGGCTCGTCTGGAATCCGCCGTCCTCCGTCGTTCCGGTGACAACCGTTTCGCCGTAAGTGCGCAGCCCGGTGATATCAACCTTGTTGGGCACCCTGGGGTTCGGTTTTATCGTCGCGACCGACGGGTCCGCAACCTCCCAGGTCATGCGGTTGTTGACATTCTTTGCGTTCTTCGGCTCGAGGATCGCGCCCGCGGTGGATGTCTGGCCAAAGTCGATATAAGCTGTGTGCCGCAGCATATGAACACCCGTCAGATGCTGCATGACTTTGACCCTGATTCTCGCCTGGCGGTTTGACCCGTCTGTAGTAACGGCTGAAACATAGGCTTCGCCGCCTGCAACGCCGGTGATCACACCGTTTTCATCAACAGTCAGTACTTTTTCATTCAGCGACCTGAATTTCAGCTTCGGATTGCTTGCGTTCGCCGGCTCAACCGTCCAGGACAGCTGTGCCGACTCACCGTTATAAATGACCGGCGCTTCTCCGAAAGTGACTTTCTTCACCGGCTGCTGGACATGAATCACAGCCTTTGCCAGCACGGTGCTGACTTCCTCGCTGGCGCAGGTAATCTCACATTCGCCCAGCGCCACGCCGGTTATCCGGCCGCTCGCGCTCACAGTGGCAATCCGCTCATCCGAAGAGGACCAGACCACCTTCCTGTTGTTTGTTTCCTTCGGCAGCACATTGGCCTTCAGCACGGCCGTCCTGCCGACGTCAACGGTCAGTTCCGCTTTGTCCAGCGTGATTTCCTTCGCGCTCTGCGTCACCTGTACGTTGATGTTCGCGCGGATATTACTGCCGTCCGCCGCGGTCGCCGTGATCCGGACCGATCCTTTCTTCAAGCCGGTAACTTTGCCGTTTTTATCCACCGTGGCAATCTGCTCATTCGCGGAAGCCCAGGTAACCTGTTTCCGCGTCGCGTCTTCCGGCAGGTAAGACGGCTTCAGCTCCATGGTTCCGCCGACAGCCACCGTTTTTGCAGACGCCGTCAGCGCGATCCGCGTCAGCGGCTGAATCACAACAATCCGGTACTGCAATGTAACGGACGGATCCTCCGCGCTGGCAATGGTCAGAACCGCTTCGCCCGGCTTCAGCCCGGTGACCGAGTTTCCTTTCACGCGAACCGCTTCCCCATTGTCCGCAGACAGCTCAACCTTTTTGTTCCTGAGCTTCTTCGGCAGCACATTCACCTGCAGCTGGATATTCTTCTTCACCGCAAGCACAATCACCGGCAGCCCGTCGTCCGCAGACGTCAGTCCGTTCAGGTACGGATCATCCGCGGCATAGACCGGCAGCCTCGCGGTATTCAGCTCCAGCCTGACTGCGTCCTCTTCCGCCAGTGCGGCCAGGCTCACGCAGAGCATCGCCAGCACAAGCAGAGGAATCAGAATTTTTTTCATTCTCCAGACCTCCTTATCAGATACAGCAGTTCCTGTTTGCTTCCATAATTTGTTCTTCCTTGCTCCTGTCCATGTTCCTTTTCTCCTGTTTCTGCCGCCGCTATACAGAAAAGCGGAAACCCGGACTGCATTGCGGCAGTCCGGTTTTGCCTTCAGATGCGGGATTTATTTTGCAGGATTAAAGTCCACGTCTGTCAGGAAATCAATGCACATCCGGATCTGGGCGTCAGACAGCGTCTGGTCAGCCGCCTTGGGATTGGGCGTCATATTGAACTCCACAAAGTATCCCATATAGACCGCCAGGATGTCCACAAAGTCCGTATCAGTGCCGGTTTCCTTTGCAACCAGCAGTTTGGTGCCGTAACCGGTCTGCTCATAGGAGATCTCGACGTCATTCATGTCCTTGAAGCTGTCTTCCAGGATCAGAAGGTCGTCGTCATTCATGTCATTCATCCGTTCGACGTCCGCGTAGGTCTCGTCATAAGCGATGGACAGGTACAGCTGCGGTTTGGTCATATCCTGGGACAGAACCGCCGCGACGATCCGGTCTCCGCGTGCTTTCAGCACCTGCAGGTTATAGCCTTCCGGCAGCTTGCAGGTCAGGTCAAACTCGCCGTTGACATTCAGCGTTCCCAGCTGCTGTACGCCGCCGTCCGTGGTTTGCGTTTCGGCAACGTACTTTTTGCCCAGCTTTGACGTATAGGATTTATGGACATAGCCGACCTTCTGCGTATCGGGGTCCTGGACCCGGTACCAGTTCGTGGTCTCACCCATAACAAGCAGTTCCTTGCCGTCCCCGAAGGAGCTGATCCGGGATGTGGTTTTGGAGGGGCCGGAGCGGAAATTGACCCAGCCGGATGCGCGCGTCGGGCGTGCCGCAATGTAGAAGTATTCTGAAACAGCCCTCTCGCTCTTCAGTTCCTTGTCCAGTTTTTTCTTCTCCGCCTCGGCTTCCTGCTTCTCCTTTTCCTCCTTGGAGGGGGTCGGAGCCTTGCCGGGGTCGTAGTCCACCAGGAAGCGGCTCATGATATATCCGTCGCCTCTGCCTCCCCAGACCACCTTGGTCCATCCGTCATTCCCGGCGTAGGACCAGTCCACAAGGACCTGGTGTCCGTAGGGAGCGGAACCGATGGCTTCATATCCCTTGCCCGGGCCACTGCGCACATTGACGGGTTTGCCGTTGGCAGTCTTGACATACATGACGCTGGTTCCCCACGCGGAATATGCCAGCGCCGTGACCACGGACGCCGTGATCAGGGAAAGAATCAGTACGGCAGCCAGAAACTTTTTCATATCTTTTCTCCTTTCACTCAGGCCGGTTTCCCGGGGAAAGCCGGCGGACTATCAGTACGGTTTTCAGGTTTATCTTGCCAGCATTTGCTTTGCCCGTCCCAGCAGGCCGATGTAAAGAAAATAGGCAATGATGGAAATGATCCCGCTGACAATCGCGATAATGCCGATCACGTTCTGCATTGCCGCGTTTGTCCCAAACACCGTGGACAGGATATTCAGGACAGCGGCCGCGACCCAGATGCCCATCAGGATCGAGCGGACTTTCTGGCCTCTGGCGCTCACGTCGCTGCTGCCGAGACGGTCAGCGAGATTGATGATGCCGGTGCAGATATAGTAACTGGCCAGGATTTCCGTGACATTGACAACCGATTTGCCGATGCTGCTGATGGTCGGATTGCCGCTGAAAGCGGATACCAGAATATTGGCTGCGATTCCGAACAGCAGCGCGATCAGCGCGTTTTTGAAAGCGGGTTCGTCTTTGGACGCACGGCTGACACCGATGATGTTCATAATCGAGGCAATGATCATCAGGAGAGCGGCGATAATCACGATCAAGCCGCCGCTGACCAGAAGGCCTTCCCCGGAAGAGGTGTTTTCACCGGCCCAGAGGCCGTATAGGCTGATGATGCTTCCGATCAGCAGCAGGACTGCCCCGATCAGAGCCAGGATCTCTGCTTTGTGAATCTTCTTTACCCCTTCACAGGCATTGGTAAACATTCCGGTTTTCTCCCTTCTTCGTCGTCTTATTTATCTGTGGTTTGCTGCGGATTCCGTCTCCACTGATCATACTTTACTATCCGTTGTCCAATAAATGTCCAGTACAGAACGGACAATTGAGCCGGTTCGCATACTGTTTATCTATTTCTGTTTTTATCCGGCATGGCAAAGAATCCGGCTCCCTGCAGTATAAACGCGGCTGTTCCTGAATGCCTGCACCTGCCGGTCAGAAGCTGCCGCCCAGATTCTCAAAGGTGTCAATGATCACCGCGCATTCTGGAGACACCTGCCGCATGATCATCCGCATGATATTTTCAGGCACCGCGACACAGCCCCCGGTATAAGGCTTGGCAGGGCCAAAGCAATGCAGAAAGATGGCGGAGCCGCGCCCGGGTGTGCCTTCCTCGTTGAAGCTGATATTGAGGCAGTATTGATACTGGTATTCGTAATCCACAATGTGTTCGCTGTCGTCCATCACCAGGTCCGGCACTTCCCGGATATCCACCATCTCGTTATACTGCCGGTCCGGATCACCTGACCAGTAAGTGTTTTCGTCCACCTGGATATAAGGCAGCGCGCATCCGGGATCGGGCGCAATGCCAAAGGCTTTGTTGAAGTGATAAACACCGATGGGCGTCTGGGCACAGCCTTCTTTATGGTCCGCATCCGCGCAAAGGCCGTTTTTGCCCACAAACCCGGGGGTAGACAGGATCTGTTTCCAGTTTCCGTCCGCGTCCTTCTGATGCATGGTGATATAGGCTGTGGTTTTGTCCATTCCCATGGCAGCCACAACAAACAGCTGGCCGGCTTCCTGAGCAGCGGGCAGATTCGCTACCCACGCCGGCGAGTCCGTCACATGCTGAATATTCACATGCAGGCCTTCAGCCTGCTCAGACAGAGTGCCTTCTGAAGAAGGGATGGTTTCTTCCGCGGCAGGCTCATCGGGGAGTTTCTCAAACCGCATTCCTTCGCCCGCATTATCCTTCTGATCCTGCCAGATCAGATATCCTTTCTCATCCAGGGAAAAAACAGCTTCTCCGTCGTCATATATGTCTGTTGCGGAGACAAGCTCCCCGTCATCGCCATACACATATTCCGTGCGGATCCCGAAGGGAACGGCGACCAGCTTGTTGTCCTCCTCGTGATAATAGCAGCTGTACTGCCATTCTGTGTGCTCCCAGGCACTGCTTCCCCAGGTAATCAGCACCTTAAAGCCTTCTTCTTCCCAATACACGGAAGCCGTCGCCCTGTCACACTGCCATTCCCCCTCAAACGTTTCCGCCGAAACAGGCATGGATCCGGTTTCTTCTTCAGCAAAAGCAAAAACCGCCGGGCAGATCAGAAGCAGCGCGCACAGAACGGCAATCAGTTTTTTCATTGTCCCATTTCTCCTTTTTCATGCTGCAGATTCTTCGTCCGCAGAAATAACTGTATCATCCGCTGTCCAATAAATGTCTTTCTGTGTCAGGACAGTTTGATCAGCGGTCCGGCATCTTTTCTGCCGTCCCTGTGTATGCTATACTGAAACATAACAAAACAATCGTTCGGAAAGGAAAATGGCCATGGCAGGGGAAAAAATCTTCTTTATCGCTTTCATCCTGTTCCTGCTGATCGGTCTGATAATCTCCATTCTCAACGATCCCTATATCCGCCGCAGGCATAAAAAAACGCTTCTGCTGATCATCGGCCTGTGTGTTTCCCTGATCCTCCAGAATTATATAGAAGACACGCTGGCCGCCGGACAGACGAGATGGCTGGCCCGGACGATCTCCTCCATTTACGGTTACGCGGTACGCCCGGCAATCATCGTGCTGGTCTATTCCATCCTGGCGCCTAAAAAGCGTTTCCTGCCCGCCTGGATCCTGGTGGGGATCAACGCCCTGGTCCACATGACCGCCCTGTTTTCCCAGCTGTGCTTCTGGATCGACGACGCCAATCACTGGCACGGCGGTCCCCTCCGGTATTGCTGCCTGAGCGTCAGCATTGTGCTGCTGATCTATATGCTGTACCTGTCCGTTCATGAGCACCGTCACGAGCACATTCTGGAAACCATTATCCCCATCCTGACGGTCGTCATGATCCTCGTCTCCATCTGGATGGACGGACAGGCAACGGAAAGCCGCCAGCCCATCGCCTACCTGACGGTCGCCATGTCGTTCAGCTGCGTATTCTATTACATCTGGCTGCATCTGAAGTTTGTACAGGACCACGAGGAAGACCTGAAAGCCCAGCAGCGGATTAAGATCATGATGTCACAGATCCAGCCCCATTTCCTGTACAACACCCTCTCCACGATCCAGGTGCTCTGCCACACGGATCCGGAGAAAGCCGCCGAAGTCACCGGGAATTTCAGCTCCTACCTGCGCCGGAACCTGTCCTCCCTGGATGAGCCCGGCCTGATTTCCTTCGAAAAGGAACTGGAACACACCAAAGCATATGTGCAGATTGAGGAAACCCGTTTCCCCAACATCCATGTACGGTACGATATCCAGGACAGCGATTTCTCCCTGCCGCCCCTGACGCTTCAGCCCATAGTGGAAAACGCCATCCGCCACGGCGTCCGGATCCGGGATGAAGGAATCATCGATGTAATTACCCTGCAGCTGGGCAGCTGTCACGAGGTGCTGATCCGGGACAACGGCGTCGGCTTTGACGCGGAGGCTGTCAGGGCGGCCGACAGGAGCCATGTCGGCCTGCGGAATGTACAAAGCCGGATTGAAAGCATGTGCGGAGGCACCATGCTCATAGACAGCCGGGTCGGAGAAGGTACGACGGTCATCATCCGGATCCCGCTCAGGAAAGAGAATCAGGAGGAAAAAATATGAGAGCCATCTGCGTGGACGATGAAAAGCTCATCACCGATTACACGGTCTCCCTCTGCCAAAGCCTGCCGCCCCTGACGGAAGCAGAAGGCTTTACCCGTGCCCGGGACGCACTGGCCTGGCTGAAGGAAAATGACGCCGACCTGGCCCTGCTGGACATTGACATGCCGGACATGAACGGCCTGGTTCTCGCGGCGGAGATCAAAAAACTCCGGCCGGACACGGCCGTCATTTTCCTGACCGGCTTTTCCGAGTACGCGATGAAAGCGTTTGAGGTGCATGCCTCCGGTTATCTGCTTAAACCCGTGGACAAAGAAAAACTGGCCGCGGAAGTAGCCTATGCCCTTTCCGGAAAGCGCAAAACACCGGACGCGCATATCACAGCGCGGACTTTCGGAAATTTTGACCTGTTTGTAGACGGGAAACTTGTCACCTTCCGCCAGGCCAAATGCAAGGAACTGCTGGCCTACCTGATCGACCGCCAGGGCGGAAGCGCCACCAGGGCGGAGGCCTTTGCCATGCTGTATGAGGACAGGATGTATGACCGGCCTATGCAGAAACAGTTCGACGTGATCATCCGCAGCCTCCGGGATACGCTGGAAGAACACAAAATCAGTGAGATCCTTGAAATGAAAAGAGGCACCCTGCGGATCGTTCCGGAACTGATTTCCTGCGACGCCTGGCGCTTTTTCAGCGGCGACGCGGACGCAGTCAATGCCTACCGGGGCGAATACATGAGTGCCTATTCCTGGGCGGAGGAAACCGAAAGCTTCCTCAGCCGGAAGATCGATCGGTACTGATTTTTTATGCCTGCCTGCGGAGAGAACGAACGGACAGAATATAATCCAGTTTCTCCTGCAGGTCTTTTTTTGTGATCGGTTTCAGGAGATATCCCTTTGGATGGACAGCCCAGGAATCCACAGCATACTGGGGATATCCGGTCACAAAAACAATATCCGTTTTCGGGCATAATTCCTGAATCCGTTTTGCCAGCGTGATCCCGTTCATGTCCGGCAGGTTAATGTCCAGCAGGGCCAGGTCGCAGGGATGGTCTTTCATCCAGTCCAGGGCCTTCTTTGCCCTGTCAAAGCCATGGGTCTCGGCAACATCCGCCGTTTTTTCACAAAGGGAGACCAGATGCTGAAGCATCAGCTTTTCATCATCCACACAGATCACCTTCAGCACAGCCGTCCCTCCTTTCCGGAATCATCAGCAAATATCTCTTCAGCAATATGATTCGCTTCTGTTTATGCGTCCTGCTCCGCGGCATACTGCACTGTTTCCGGGAACAAACCGGCACCTCCGGGAAAAGGGATCCCGGTTTTGATCATTCAATGTGTTGTTATTCCACACCGACAAAATCCATATCGCTGATAAAGTCCACCAGCATCTGAACGTCAGCGGCTTCAATCGTGCTGCCGCTCATGACGAACTCCAGTTCGTAACCCTTATAAACCGTATAAATATCCACAAAGCCGTCTCCGGCCACCTTCAGCAGCCGGGTGCCGTAGGCGGTTTCCAGATCCTCAAAGACGACCTCCGGATCCGCTTCGCGGAAGCTCTCCCGAATCTCTTCCACAACGGCTTCGTCCACATCGTTGAAGCGTTCCGTATCCGCATACTCTTCATTGTACGCGATGGAAATCGTTACAACCGGCCTGCCTGCCCCGGCGGAGAGGATTCCGACCATGTTCAGTTCTGTTGCTTTGACAGGCATATAAGTGTAGCCCTCCGGCATTCTGCTCTGAATGCTGAATGCTTCGCCCACTTTCAGCGTTCCCATTTCAGTTTTTCCAGTGTCTTCGGCAAACGCGCAGACCGCGCACAGGATCATGATCAGGCTCAGCGCCAGTGCTGTGAATTTCTTCATCGTCATTCATCTCCTTCTCTGTTTCGGCTTACTGCACGTAACTCTTGTAGATATAACCGACTTTGCCGGTTGACGGATCGCTCACCTGATACCAGTCCTTCAGCTCGGCGATGACCATCAGCTCATGGTTGGCGCCGAAGGTGGCCATTGTTTCCGCACTCTGGCTCGGGAACCAGCGCATATAAACCCAGCCGCTGGCCCGGACAGGCCGGACGGTCACCGTGTAGGGATCCACAAACACCGCGGAGGAAATCAGCGCGTTCAACTGGGCGACCGTGGAGGCGTCCTTGGTGGCGTCGGCGGTTTTCTTCCCCGTGGATTCGGAAGGCTTATAGGGAGCGGGCTTCTCTTTCACCAGGAAGCGGTACATGACATAGCCGGTCGTGTTGCCGTAGTCGATCATTGCCCAGCCGTCCCGGACGCCGTAAATGATAACCTTTTTGCCATATGCCAGCGTGCCGATGACGTTGCTGTCATCCTTTGTGCTCATGCTGGAACGGACTTTCAGAACCTTTCCGTTCTTGGTATAGACATAATAATCTGTTCCCTGGCTTTCCGCCATGGCCGCGGACGCAAGCAGCACCAGCATCATCATGGCAAGTATCAGACTGATTGCTTTTTTCATACGGATTTCATCCTTTCTTACGTTGCTTCATGATCCATGGTCACTTCCCATGGTCCGTGCAACACTCTACCATCCTTTGTCCAATAAATGTCCAGTATCCGAAAAAACGCTGCAGGAAGTCCCTGCAGCGACGGTTTTGTTTACGCGTTTACCGTTTGTCCTTGTCGATCAGTTCCAGGACGACCGTAGCCAGGATGGCGAACACCGCGACAAACAGGAACAGCATCAGCCAGTTGGCGACGATGTTCTCCCAGTTGTTTTCATATTCGTCCTTGTGGGCCGCGGCAGCAGTCTTCTCCTGGATGAATGCCTTGACATTCTCTTCCCCGAAGAGGTCCATCACCTCGCCCACGGTGGTCTTCAAGGTAATGGTCTTTTCCCGTTGGTCCGCCAGCGCCTCGTTGTTCTTCAGGAAATCCACAATGGTGCCGACTGTCACCGGCTGGTTCAGCTGTTTTTCGGAGACCGCGTTCGCCAGTTCCTCCGTATGCAGGGCGTCCAGCACCTGCCCCAGGGTCAGGGTCTTGCCGATCTGGATATCCAGCAGTGCCGCCGCTTCCCGGTTGTCCCTGACGGACTCCAGCAGGTCCCCAACCGTTTTGCCGGCGATCAGGTTCTTTTCCCGGGCAGCCCGGAATGCGTCCTCCGTCAGGATCACGTCCACGATCTCCCGCAGGGAAATGGGATGGGCGATCTCCTTCTCCCGCAGCTTCAGGTATTCGTCCGCGCTGTTCAGGATCTCCGCCACCTCGCCCACGGTATAGGCCTTCAGCACTTCCCGGTCGCGCAGCCTGTCCACCACCGGATTGTCCAGCTTGTCAAGAAGCTCCCCGACGGTGAACGTTCCTCCGACTTCCGTGTTGCGCATACCGGACACCGTGTTCCACACAGTGGTCATCGGCAGTTCGTTGTAACCGCTCTGGGCTGTCAGCGCCCTGATGCCGTAATTGGAAATGGTGAAATTGGAAATCGGCCTGCTCCATTCAGGCAGCGGGATGATGCCGCCGGAGAACACCAACTGGAAGATCAGGATAAAGGGCATAAGCGTCATCGCGCCGGTGGTGGTGCGGGATATGCTGGAAAGGAACAGGCTCATCATATCCGAGGCATAGGAGATCAGGAACATCGTGATGCCGATGTCGCAGATCATCCAGGGGGTGATGAGCCCGGAACCGTATCCCCGCGGGATCTGCACGTTCAGCTGGCGGAGCACAAACATCGTCAGCGCCGTCTGTGCTGCACAGAGCAGGAACTGATAGATCATATGCGCCGTCATGTAAGCGGAGATATGCATGCCGGAGCGGTGTTCCCGCTTGATGATCGCCCGCTCCCGGCAGACGGACTGGATCGAGTTGAAGCAGCCGTTCCAGATGGCAACGCAGGTAAGCGCGAAACCGCCGATCAGGCTGCCCTCCATGTTGATAAAGAACTTCTTCCGGATCACCATCGCCACCAGGCCGGCGATGACCGCCGCCATGGGCAGCACTTTCCAGTCGCTTTCATTGATGAAGAAGCGGAGCTGTTTCCCCAGGTAAATGAGCACCTGGCTTCCCCGGCCGGTATGCCGGATCCTGCGCGTCTTTCTGATCTCAGACATACTGTGCCACCCCCTGCGCATTCTCCGCATACCGTTTGATGAATTCATCCGCCCGGCCCTCGCCGCCCTCTTCCGTCCGGTTGACGGACTTGACAATCTCCTCCATCTTGTCCTTGCCGAAGAAGACCCGGGCCTCATCAATCGGCCCGAACCAGGCCAGGCGTCCGGTGCGGTTGGAATCCTTTGCCAGCACGATCACGTCGTCGAACAGGTCGATGACCCGGTCCGGCGTATGGGTGATCACGATAATGATCTTCCCCTGGTCGGCGATCTGCCGAAGCTGCTGGAACAGCTCGCGCGCCATGACCCCGTCCAGGCCGCTGTCCGGCTCGTCCAGGATGAACAGCGCCGGATTCGAGATAAATTCCATGGCAATGGACAGGCGCTTGCGCTGGCCGCCGGAAAGCTTCACCACCAGGTTTCTCTTCACAGGCGTAAGGCCGAAAATGTCCATGACCTCTTCCACCCGGGCTTCCCGTTCCGCTTTGGTGAAGGCGGAAGGCAGGCGCAGCGCTGCGGCGTCCATCAGGGTACGGTACACCGTATCGGAGCCCCGCATCAGATCCTGCTGGGGCACGAAGCCGATATCATACTGCATGTCCTTGTAATTCTTATACATGTTCCGGCCGTTCAGCACGACCTCCGCCTTCGCCTTTTCATAGCCGTTCACGGCGTTGAGGTAGGTGGTCTTGCCCGCGCCGGAGCCGCCCAGCAGCAGCACCATGTGGCCGGGCTGGATATACATATGGATATCCCGGAGCAGGTATTTCTTCTTGAAAAACTCCGTCGCCGTCCGCTCCTCCAGGTTGACCGTCAGGCCCTGGTCCAGCACTGCGGCCTTCGATCCGGAGAAATAGGTCGCGGCGTCGCTTTTCATCTCCTCCGCTTTCCACAGCGGCCGGTATTTCTTCAGCCAGCCCCACAGCATGGCGGGGATACATTCAACCAGGAGCCACAGGATGATCCACCGCTTTTTCCGGTCAAAAACCTCACACAGAGCCAGATTCAGCCGGACCATGTAGATCAGGAGCACCAGGTCAATGAACAGCTTGACGAATGTGAGGAAATCCAGGCTGTTTGCCGCGGCGGACGAATCCGTCGTAAAAAGCGAAGCCTCATAAGCCAGGATCAGGATCCCGCGCAGCAGTGCCGCCACGCGGCCTTCCTTTTCCATGCCGACCGCTTCGCCCAGCTTTGCCTCCCGCAGGCAGGGGATTAGCGCGTGCCAGCCCTTCAGGCCGCACTTGGTAAAGATCCCCCACATGCCAGCCACGTACAGGGTGACCGTTGCCAGGGTAAATACGCTTGTAACCTCCGCCTGGAAGAAGAACAAAGTGAAAAGGCTGCCAAATTTTTCCAGATTCATTGTGTTTCCCCGACCCTTTCTTGCCGCGTGATCCGTTTCTTTCCCGGTACAATCGCCCGCTGCGGGCAGACCAGGACGCACAGGTGACAACCTACACAGTTTTTGCCGTTCAGCGCCGGCCGGCGGTTCTCATCCAGGCGGATCGCCTGATGCCCGCCGTCCGCGCAGGAAATCTCACATCTTCCGCAGCCGACGCAGTGCTCCCGGATGAACTGCGGGAAGATCACCGTATCCCGTTCCAGAACGTCAGTGGTATCGCTCAGGGTGTCCAAGCCCAGGCCGACCGCCTCGGTCACACTCCGGAAACCCTTCTCCGCCAGGTACAGGTTCAGGCCGGCCTTCAGGTCGTCAATAATCCGGTAGCCGTACTGCATCACGGCCGTCGTAACCTGGAGGGATCCGCCGCCCATCAGGATAAACTCCATCGCGTCCCGCCAGGTTTCGATCCCTCCCATGGCGGACAGGTGCATCCCCTTCAGGTTCGGGTTCTGCCCCAGTTCGGCAATAAACCGCAGGGCGATCGGTTTCACGGCATTGCCGCTGTAACCGCCCAGGGCGCTCTTTCCATGCACAGCCGGCGCGGCGACAAAGGTATGCAGGTTGACGCCGGTGATTGATTTGATCGTATTGATGGCGGAAATCCCGTCCGCGCCTCCGCGCTTTGCCGCTTCCGCCGCCGGGCTCATCGCCGCCACGTTCGGCGTCAGCTTGGCCAGCACAGGAATATGGCAGGCCTGCTTCGCCGCGCGGGTAAAGCGCTCCACCAGTTCCGGCACCTGGCCGATGTCGCTGCCCAGGCCGCCTTCCGCCATATTCGGGCAGGAAAAATTCAGTTCCACCGCGTCCGCGCCGTTTTCCTCACACTGCCGGGCCAGTTCACCCCACTCCGCTTCGTTCTGTCCCATGATCGAAGCCAGGATGAACTTGGTGGGATACTTTGCCTTCAGCCGGCGGAAGATCTCCATGTTTTCCGCCACGCTGTGGTCGGAAAGCTGCTCAATGTTCTTGAACCCGATGATGCTCCCATCGCTGCCGGTGACCGCGGAAAAACGCGGCGACGCCTCATGGATGTCCAGGGAACAGACGGTCTTGAAGCACGCGCCGGCCCAGCCCGCTTCAAACGCCCGGGCGCACATGTCATATGTGCTTGCCACCACGGAAGAGGAAAGCAGGAAGGGATTCTCCAGCGGAATACCGCACAGATCGCATTTCAGCCGGTCCTCGTCCGCGGGGATCGGCGTTTCGCACTCCGGCTTTACCTGATAATACAGGCGGTTGATCAGATCCCGGACGGGTACTTCTCCCGGCCGCACACAGGCCTGCTCGCACAGGGCACGGCATGTCGCGCAGGGATTCTCCTCCGGCAGGCGCTGTGCCGCGGCCTGTTCGTTTCCGAACCAGACGCTCCGCAGCAGGGCGGCCGGTTTCACCCTGTCACATACCGCGTCACACGGCGCGTTGCCGCACAGTGTGCACCGGATCATATCGTCTCTGGAAATCCTTGCGTTCAAACCGATCATGTTTCTTCCCTTCTCTGACGGCTTATGGCCTCAGTCAGATATCGTCGTGTTTTGCTTTCCTGCAGCTGAGAATAATGTACATGATAAACAGGACCGCCGCAAATGCCGCTCCGGCGGGATAAGCGACGCCGGACGGCAGGCCGAAGCCCTCATCCGCCATCAGGATATAGGTCATGCTGACCGCGGACATAAAGGCCGCGGGAAGCGCGGTCAGCAGGGTGGCGGCCTGTTTTTTCCCTTCCTTCAGCAGATAAGCCGTCGCCACCCACAGGGCGATCATGGCAAGGGTCTGGTTGCTCCAGGAAAAATAGCGCCACAGCACGTTGAAATCCAGCTGGGTAAGCACCGCGCCCACAGCCAGCAGCGGCAGCGTGATGATCAGCCGGTTCCGGATCTTCTTCTGGTCCAGGCGCGTAATCTCCGCCAGGATCAGCCGGGCGCTCCGGAAAGCGGTATCGCCGGAGGTGATCGGGCAGACCACCACGCCGATGACCGCCAGGACACCGCCGGCACTTTTCAGCATGGTGCGCGAGATTTCGAGCACAACGGAGGACGGTCCCGCTTTGGAAAGCGTCGCATACAGGAGGTCTGCCCCGCCGTAAAACGCAACGCCTGCCGCAGCCCAGATCAGCGCAATCACAGATTCGGTAATCATCGCGCCGTAAAAGATTTTTCGTCCCTGCTTCTCGCTGGTGATGCACTTTGCAATCATCGGCGACTGCGTGGCGTGGAAGCCGGAGATCGCGCCGCAGGCTACCGTTACGAACATGAAAGGCCACACAGGAAGGCCTTCCGGGTGCAGGCTGCCCTCTGTGACATCGGGAATTTTATATCCGCCGAAGATCGTTCCGCCCAGCACACCCAGGGCCATGACAATCAGGATTACGCCGAACACCGGATACAGTTTTCCGATCAGCTTGTCAATCGGCAGCAGGGTGGCAAGCACGTAATACACCAGAATAACGACAATCCAGAAGGTTCCGCTCAGGAAAAAGGAGCCCGAGTCCGGGGAAACCTGATGCAGAAGCTGGGAGATCAGGGCAGCCGGGCTTGTCACAAAGACCGTTCCGCACAGGATCAGCAGAATCACTGAAAAAACCCGCATGATCCATTTCGCGGCTTTCCCGAGATACAGGCCGGACAGTTCCGCGATGGAGGCCCCCCTGTGCCTGCCGGAGATCATGCCGGACATATAATCGTGCACCGCGCCGCCGAGGATCGAGCCGAACACAATCCACAGGAACACCACCGGTCCGAAACATGCGCCCATCAGTGCGCCGAAGATCGGTCCGGTACCGGCGATGTTCAGCAGCTGCACCAGGAAAGCCTTCCAGGGCTTCAGCGGCACACAGTCCACGCCGTCATTGACGGCGATCGCAGGCGTCTGCCGGTCATCCGGCGCAAACACGCGTTCTGTCAGCCTGCCGTATACAGCAAAACCGATCAGCAGTACAGCAAGAGATAACAGCAGAGAGATCATCTTTCCATTCCTTCTTCACTCATCAGTAAACAGCGAGCTCCCTGACTTTCCCGAGGAGCTCTTTGATGTGTCCGCAGGCATGCTCTGTGCGGATATCGCTCAACGGCTTCCCCTTAAAATCCGTCTGCATGCGGTACAGGAAGTACAGCCATCCCAGGAGCATGACCCGGTTCCTGAGGTCAGAAAGCGTTTCTTCGTCCCGGTCCCCGAAGTATATACACATTGTCCGGTTCCATACATATTCGGCCGTTTCATGGGAAATCCCGTAGAACCTCATCGTATTTCCCGGCTCATCCTCTTCAAACGCCATGATTCCAAAGAAGATACAGGCCAGTTCAAATACCGCGTTCCCGACAGACAGCGTATCCATATCGATAAGCATCGGCTCTCCATTGACCTGCATGACGTTTTTCAGATGACAGTCCCCGTGCACCGCGTTCATGCTCTCCGGGACAGCCTCGATCAGTTGCTTCAGGCGTCCGTACTGATCCGCGGGAAGAATACCTTTTGCTCCCTCCAGGCAGTCCAGGAACCGCTGCTTTGCAGAGGGAAGCGTCTTGCCGTCCAGCACGGTACCGTTCACCTGCCGCAGAAAACGCGCATAGCTGTCCACGATCTGCTCCCTGTCCTCCGGGGCGTTCCTGATCCATTCCATATAAGTCGACGCCCTGAGCATTTCGAACACGGAGCCATAGTCCCCGCCGACCTGCACGATGTCATAAGCGATCGCCGTAGGAATCCCGCCCAGAAACGCTGTCCTGGCCATGCGTATTTCATTTTCGATCATGGGAATGCTGTCTTTCCCCTTGTATACCTTTACAATCGTTTCGTCGTCGATGCGGTAGATCGTTCCGTAAAAGCCCCTGCCGATCACTTCGCACCCGTCCACACTGATACTCCGGTATGCCTTCTTCACACGGAGCAATTCCGTAAACCCGGTTGTCTCCAGGATTTCGTATACAGCAGGCCTGACATTGACCACGGTCAGAGGCCTGTCCTGGGATCTGGTCAGCTGAAGCAGCACCCGCAGACCCGCGCTTGAGATATATTCCAGCCCGCCTGCGTCCACTTCCAGCTCGCAGCCGTCGTTTTCAGCCCGGACAGCCTCCAGCTCCTTCAGCAGATCCGGAGCGTTCGACGCGTCGATCCTTCCCTCCGGATACACGATCAAACGGTTGCCGTCTTTCTCTGTGCGCACGATTGTTCCTCCTCCGGAAATACTGCGGCCGGTTTCTTTTCTGTCCGGTATCTGATCATCTCCGAACAGGCGTTATTCCGCTGCCGGCGCGGCCGTCCCTTCATCCGCGAATTCCTCCAGCCAGTGGAACGTCCCTGTCTTCACCACGTCCTCACCGTAAATCGTCCGGAAATCATCCTTCATGGAGATCACGTGATAGCCGCTCTCTTCCCATTTTTCCTTCAGCGGCTGCACCTTCTCCGTATTTCCGTAATCCCGTTCTTCGTCGTCGGCGATCAGCATGAAGGCCGCGCTCTTATACCGGTTGTTGAAAATCGTATAGTTGTGCATGCTGACGTCACCGCTGCTGTTTCCGAAGGACAGCACTGGCTGGCGGCCGATCTCCTTCACGATGGCCTTGACCTTGTTCATCTTCAGGTTTTTGATCAGCAGCCGGTCCGTGCGGACAATATTGTCCTCGCTGGTGTATACATACTTCAGCCCGTCCGCACCGTCTTCGTTCGTCGCCTCAATATCCACGTCCATGCCGATAATCTGCTCATACGGGATCTCCAGGATGCCCTCTATGAACGTACGGCAGATAAACCGGTCGCTGCCGCTGCAGACATAGACCTTGAAATCATTCTCCTGCAGGTATTCCACGACCTCGATCATCGGAAGATAGAATGTGTCGGCATAGGTCATTCCTTCAAAGCCGTCCACATCCCGCACCAGCTGGTTTGTCACAAAGTCCGCGAACTCCGTCAGCGTCATGCCGGCATAGGCCCGGGCTGCGTGCTCGCCGTGCAGAACGTCCATGCCGTCCGGGAAGGACTTGTCCAGCGCGTGGTCCCGCAGGATCCGGCCGAACTCCAGCATTTCCTCGTCCGGCTGATAGGACGGGTCACAGAAGATCCTCCGGGCCAGCAGGTAATATTCCAGGTAGGTGGGATACAGTTCGCCGCACAGCGTACCATCCATGTCGAAGGTCGCGATCCGGTCCGCCTCCGGGATATAGTTCGGGGAAGCTTCATCCGTCACATCTTCCATATATTCGATCAGCGCCTTCAGCGCCGGCGCTTCCGGATTCCAGCATGCGAACGCCGCTTCCTCTTCTTCCGCGAAACCCGGCGCCGCGATCAACGCGGCCGCCATCACCAGGATTGCCAGTACAGCAAGGATCCGTTTCATTTTCCATATCCTCCATGCTCTGTATTTTGCAGACAGAATTATGCCATCCGCTGTCCAACAGATGTCCAGTATGATTTCTTCAGATATTCCTGACCGGAAAAGTGAAATACATATCCGGCCGGGGTTCGTTCTCTAGGGTAAAATGCCACCACTCCGAGTCCAGCGGGCGGAAACCGTGTTTCACCATCAGCCGCTGCAGGCGCATCCTGTTTTCATGCTGCGCACAGCTGACACCCGCATAATCCGGGTGGCTCTTTTCCCCGAAAAAATCGAATGTGCCGCCCATATCCAGGTCCTGCTGCGACGCCATGTCAAACAGCGTCAGGTCCACGGTGCTGCCGCGGCTGTGGCCGGAGTGCTCCGCGATGTAGTGCCGCGGGATGATGTCCTTTTTTTCCAGATCCGGATAGAAATACCGTTTCATCCGGATATCCGCCGGATCCTTCGCCCAGCGAACGAAATGGTCCACCGCCTTCTGCGGGCGGTAAGCGTCAAAAATCTTCAGCCGCAGCCCCTGTCCCGCCGCCTCATCGCCGGCTGCTTTCAGCGCTTCCGCCGCCTCCCGCGTCAGCAGGGCAGCCGGTTCCTCATACCCGTCGATCCGCTCCCCGATAAAATTGAACGAGGAATAATACCGGATATCCAGCAGCACATCCGGAATCGCTTTTCCGACGCTGACAAAACCGGAAGCATCGTCTGAAAACTTCATAGGCCTGTCTCCTTACGCGCCCAGCAGGGAACCCACAAGGATACCCAGCCAGGTGCCGATCACATATCCGAAGGTACCCACCAGCATGCAGGGGCCGATCAGCTTCGTCCATCCCTGGGAAATTGCCATGCCTGCCGCGGTGGTTGGTCCGCCGATGTTCGCGTTGGACGCGAGAATGATATCCTCCAGGTCAAATCTCAGCAGCTTTCCGCCCAGGAAACAGAACGCCATGTTGACCAGCACAATGATCATGCAGAACAGCAGCAGGATCGGCGCATTCCGGACCAGCACACCGATGGACGCCGGCACGCCGATCACGAAGAAGAACAGATAAATCAGCCAGGTGCCGAGCTCCTGTGCTCCGTGCATTTCCTCTGCCTGCCTGTGGAAGCATGTGGCGAAGATCACGGAGAAATTGGTGATCCATACATACTGGCTGCCGAAGAAGGTGTTCAGCATCCGGGTAAACCAGCTGTCCTTCGGGATCAGTCCGGTAAAGAAATCACCAACCACCCTGGAAAGGAACACGATAATTGCCGCATAGGCCAGATCGACCGCAATGTCCTTCAGTGAAACATTCTTCCGGGTCCAGTACTGCTTTGCCAGCGTCTCCGTATCTCCTTTCCCTTTGGAGGCCACCTCATCGATATGGGGATGGGTATACACTTTCCGGAAAAAGGCGCTTCCCGCGATGCCGAGCAGCACCAGGAAATACAGCGCCATGTTCAGGTTGTCCGCCACGGTGGTGGCCGAGATCAGGCTGCCGTCCACATGGAAAGCGTCCGCGATTGCGGTAAAATTCACACCGCCGCCGATATATGAACCGGTCATCATCGCGGCCGCGCCGGGAAGCCCTTTCACCGCGCCGCCAAGCAGCAGGGTGGCGAGCACCGTGCCGGCAACCGTACCGACAGCGCCGATGAGGAAAATCAGCAGGAACCGGCCGGTTTCCTTCCAGATCTTCCGGATATTTGTCTGCAGGAGCAGCAGCGGAATTGCCAGCGGCACCGCGTAGCCCCATACGATATCATCGAAAACCGGCGCGCTGTCCGGGATCACCCGCAGGTTGACCAGCACCAGTGCGATCACCAGGGTGATGATTGCCCCGGAAACCTTTGATGCCCATTTATACTTCTGTTCCAGCCAGATGGCGATTGCCGTGGCCGCGAAAAGCACGGCCAGCAGCGCCCAGTGGTTGTCGGCAGCGATCAGGGTCTGTACCGTCTGTTCCATTATACATTCCTCCGCTCCGTATCGCGGCCATGTGCGGCCCCGCGGATTCCGTCAAGATCCGAAAACCTGTTTTTGCAGCTTTCTTCCGGTAGGCGTGGCTGCCAGCCCGCCGCCGGCGGTTTCCTTCAGGGATGCCGGCAGCGCGTCCCCGACTTCCCGCATCGCGTCCAGGCATTCATCCGCGGGAATCTTCGCCCCGATACCGGCCAGCGCCAGATCCGCACTGGAAAAGGCGATCATCAGGCCGGACACGTTTCGTTTGATACAGGGAATCTCCACCAGGCCCGCCACCGGATCGCATACCAGGCCCATCTGGCTGGAGATCGCGATCGCGCAGGCGTCGGCGCACTGGGCAGGCGTTCCTCCCATCAGTTCCACCAGCGCAGCGGCAGCCATCGCCGCGGCGCTTCCGCATTCAGCCTGACAGCCGCCCTGGGCGCCTGCGATACTGGCGCGGTTAGCAATCACCATGCCGAAGGCGCCGGCAGTAAACATTGCCATGACAGCGTCTTTTTCTGCCACAACGCCTTCCTGCAGCAGGGTCAGGATGCATCCCGGCAGGATCCCGCAGCTGCCGGCTGTCGGAGCCGCGACGATCCTGCCCATGGACGCGTTGCAGCCCGCTACAGCCAGGGCTTTGGCCATCGCTTTTCCCAGGAAAGGCCCGCACAGGCCGCCGTTCTTTTCCCGGACGTATTCGGTCATCCGGAAACCTTCTCCGCCGGTCAGGCCGGACATGGATCGCTGCCCTTCCTCGGCGCCGGCTTTCGCGGCTTCCCGCATAACATGCAGGTCAATCTCCATTTTTTCATACAGTTCCAGCGGAGACACTTCCATCGCTTCGGCCTGGTCGTCCAGTACCAGGTCGGCGATCCTGGCTCCGCGTTCTTCCGCGGCCTGCACCAGTTCGCTTACAGACTCGTATTTCAGCATCTTTCCTTCTCCTTCCGGTCACAGCCGCCTGACCAGGATCGCGTTGGTCACGTGCCCGATCTCCCGGATCCTCTGCATCAGGTCCTCGGGCGGCAGGCTGTCCACCTCGATGGTCATGATGGAATTGCCTCCCTTTGACTCCCGGGACAGGAAGAAGCTGGAGATGTTCAGGTCGGCATACTGCCAGTGCATCACCTGGGTGACCGCCGCGATGACGCCGGGCTTGTCATGATGCATGACGATGATCGTATTGTTGTCCCCGGTGAAATGCACGTCCATACCGTCAATCCGGTTGACCAGGATATTCCCGCCGCCTACGCTGGCTCCCTGCATGGTCCCTTCCGCGCCATCCTCTGTGAAGTAACGGATCAGCGCAGTGTTCGGATGGGCGCCTTTGATGTTTTCTTTCAGGAAAACATAATCAATCCCGCGTGCCGAAGCGATCTCCAGGGCATCCCGGATCTCAGGCGAATAGCTGTGGTATCCCATGATCCCCGCCAGCAGCGCCCGGTCCGTACCGTGCCCCTTATAGGTCTGGGCAAAGGAGCCGGACAGCGTGATCTCCACCCGGGCCAGTTTCCGGTCATTGATCAGTTTGTTTGCCACGCGGCCCAGGCGGACCGCTCCCGCCGTATGGGAACTGGAAGGGCCGATCATCACCGGGCCGATAATATCAAAGATGTTCATGCGCACCTCTCCTGATCAGATATTCGGAATCATTCCCGCGTCAGATATCCACCTTTGTTTCCCCGCCCAGGAATGTCGGCAGGCTTTTGCCGTTTTTCATCCAGTGCCTGTATTCCGCCGTGGCGGTAAAGATCACGTCGCCGGAGGAGTTCAGGGCCGTTTCCATGGAATCCTGAATCACACTGATGATAAACCCGACGCCCACCACCTGCATCGCGATATCCGCGGAAATCCCGAAGAGCGAACATGCCATGGGAATCAGCAGCAGCGATCCGCCCGCCACACCGGAGGTTCCGCAGGCCGCAATAGTGCTCAGCAGGGACAGCACGATCGCCGATGGCAGATCCACCGGAATCCCCAGCGTCCGCACGGCAGCCAGCGTCATAATGGTGATCACCACCGCCGCACCGTCCATGTTGATTGTCGCGCCGAGGGGAATGGAAACGGAATACACGTCCTTTTCCAGTCCCAGCCGCTCGCACAGGCCCATGTTGACCGGAATATTCGCCGCGGAAGAACGGGTGAAGAAGGCGGTGACGCCGCTTTCGCGGATGCACCGCAAGACCAGCGGATAAGGATTCCTGCGGAGGATCAGGAAAACGATCAGGGGATTGACAACCAGGGCGACCGTGGCCATGGATCCCACCAGCAGCAGGATCAGTTTTCCGTAGTCCGCGTAGACAGACAGCCCACCGGAGGCAACGCTCCCGAATACCAGGCCCAGGATACCGAAAGGCGCCAGGTTGATGATTCCTTTCACGATCCGGGAGCAGATCACGGACAGATCGTTAAAGAGCGTCTTTGTTCCTTCTGCGGCCAGCCTGTTCATCAGAATCCCGATCACAACCGCCCAGAACAGGATCGAAACATAGTTTCCGTTCGCAATCGCGGCAACCGGGTTCGCAAAAATGCTCAGCAGCAGGTTCTGCAGCACCGCGCCGATACCGGAAGGCGCGGCTTCCGTGTTTGCGGCAATTTCCGTGCTCAGCTGCATCGTCACCGGAAACAGATAACTGAAGGCTACCGCCACAACCGCGGCGATAAAGGTGGAGATCAGGTATTCTGCAATGACAAAGCCGAACCGCCTGTCAAAACCCTTGTTGCCGTTTGCCAGCGAAGAGATCACCAGCACAAACACCAGCACCGGCGCGATCGCTTTCAGGGCGCTGACAAACAAGTTGCCCGGGATCGAAATCCATTCCGCCCCCGGGATCAGAAGACCCAGCCCAGCGCCGATAAGCATTCCGATCAGGATCCGCAGGATCAGGCTGGTCTCAGTATATTTCCGGATGATCTTCCGCAGCAGTCCGTTTTCCGTTTTCATATCTGTTCCCCCCTTCAATAAGCTATTCTGTATTCCTTTTCTCTTTCCGCCTGTTTCTTTATGCTGCTTTTTCCTCTTCTGCCGTGTATTCCTCCAGCAGATCGTCATAGGCGTCGATCGCTGTATCCAGCAGGGTGAACATATCGGCTTCCGGGATCATCCCGTCGTCGTTGACCGCAATTCCCTCAAACCGGATCGGATATTTCACCGGCGGGTTTTCCAGCGTCAGCTGTTCCAGTGCCCGGAGCTGCGCTGTGCTCTGATAGACCATGCTGACCTTCCAGAACGCTTCGCCGCCTTCAGCCACCCAGCGTTCAAACACCAGTTTTACGCCGATCGGCGTATGCTGTTCCACAGTCTCCGGCAGCAGGTATTCTTCCGCGTTCATTGCGGCAAGCACACTGCAGACATTTGAGTCGTGGCCGCAGAGGAAAGAGAACTTCCGGTTTTCCGCAGTCATCTCAGAACGGATCTCCTCCAGCAGGGGATGTGCCACGTTGACCGATACCAGCGGTGCGCTGAAGAGCATCTCCCCGTAGACGTCCACAACCGTATGGATCAACTGCCAGTCGGCTTCCGAAAGATCATGGCCGAAGGCCGCCTTCTTATCATCTGTTTCTTCGTAATACTGGAAAGTCAGGGCGTCCGCCACACTGGTGGCGGTTTTGATCGGCCCGGTCATTTTTGGCTCTTTGCCTTCTTCCAGTGTCAGGGTTGTTTCCCCGGACCGCAGATCACCGTACTGTCCGGACTGATAAGCTTCACTCTGTTCGATATCCGCGACGTCCATCACCAGCGAGACAGCGTCGTTCAGGTTCGCAAGAATCCCGTCCAGACCGGCTTCTCCACCCATTGATGAGATCTGCTCCACAGCGTCCCGGACATACTCATCCGTAACAAAGTTCAGGGAAGGCTCAAACACAGGATCCATGGCGTCGTATTCCGCATGGCTCTCCACCGGGACATCCGCCACAGGCAGGAGTCCGGCGGAAAAATACTTTGCCGTCGCCAGCGTCCGCTGCTTGGCGTTCGCATAAAAGCGGACCGCGCCCTCTTCCGGCCGCCAGTTTTCCGGAATCAGGCCTTCCTGCTCCAGCCAGAGGCGGAAATACTGTCCCATCATCGTTTCCGACACCGCGCCGCGCAGGGAGAGTTCGCCGGACCTGGACGTCCATTCAAACCACTCATGGGGCGTGATATCCCCCAGCAGGGAACCGCTCCCGGACAGCGGCGACCGGATATTATGCCGGCTCAGGATCACAACCCGGTCCAGCGTGTATGAAGACTGTTCCGCGGTTGCCGGGCAGCAGTACAGAAAACAGGTGACAGCCAGCAGAATCGCAAAGATCCTTTTCAAGGTAATCCGCCTCCGTTTTATTCATCTTTCAGACATATATCATCCGCGCTTCCCCTGTATGCCAGACAGAGCATGGTCAGATCGTCAAACTGTTCCTCTTCCTTCACAAAGCCGTCCACCGCCCGGCGGACGCCGTTCAGCACCTCTTCCGGCCGCCTGTCTTTATGCTCATTCAGCGCCTGGATCATCCGCTCCGTGCCGAACAGTTCCTTGTCCGCGTCCGTCGCTTCCGGTACGCCGTCTGTATACAGGAACAGCCTGTCACCCGGATTGATCTGCAGTTCATACTGTTTGTAGCGGATCCCCTCCATCCCGCCGATTACAAATCCGTGCCTGTCCTTATACAGTTCAAACTCCCCGCCGGCCCGCATCAGGACCGGATACTCATGCCCGGCGTTCGACGCCGTCAGCCTGCCGGTGGAAATCTCCAGGATGCCCAGCCATACGGTGACAAACATTTCCTCCCGGTTGTTCGCGCAGACCGCGGCATTCACATCTGTCAGGATCTCCGCGGGAGATTTTCCCAGCATGGCGTTGTTCCGCAGGAGGATCATGGACGCCATCATAAACAGCGCCGCGGGAACGCCTTTCCCGCTCACGTCCGCCATGACCATGCACAGGTGGTCGTCATCCACCAGAAAATAATCATAGAAGTCGCCGCCCACTTCCCGGGCGGGATCCATGCTGGCATACAGGTCAAATTCGTTCCGGTCCGGGAACGGCGGAAAAACATGCGGCAGCATATCGGCCTGAATCCGCGTCGCCAGCGCCAGCTCCGTGTTGATCCTTTCCTTTTCGGCCGTGATCTGCGTGATTGATTCGATATAATTCTGGATCCGGTCCTCCATTTTGTCGATGGAGGCAGCCAGGTGTCCGATCTCGTCCCGGTTCCGGATGGTATCCTGCAGCTTTTTCTCCGCTTTCACATTCTCTTTGGAAAAGCGCTTTGCCTCGTCCGAAATCTGCTTCAGCGGCTGCAGGAGCGTACGGTGAAGGAACGCGCTCTGTCCCAGGATTACAAGCAGGACCAGAATGATCAGCGCCAGAACGATCTTGCTGAGGTATTTCTTCCGCGCGGTGGCCAGCACGTCCATCTGCCGCTGGACGCAGAGAATGGCCTTCACCTGCCCGTCAGCGCCTTTCAGCCCGATCATCGCGGTAATATGGGGATCGGTCTCAATATATCCCCGGTCGCGGATCAGCAGTTCACGATCCGCTTCCAGTTCATACAGCGCGCGGTATTTCTGCCGGTATTCGTCGTTGGTCGTATCGCGTACATATCCGAAATCGTATTTGGTATATCTGCTGTCGTGGTCAATCGTGGAAAAGAGGAAGGTAATGTGGGCGTAATCGCTTCGATCCGGCTGAATGACATAGATGAACGTCGCGCCGGTGGAATTGCAGAGCTCGTCCATTTCATTCCAGGCCTCAAGATACTCCGGCGTGGTGCCTCCGCTCTGCGCGTATTCCTCCATTCTGTCCGCGTCCAGCCGCCGGGCCGCCGTCTCAGCCGTCAGGAACGCCCCTTCCGAATACTGGGACAGGAGCGCCTCCGTAAAACTGTTGTAGCCGATCAGGCTGACCGTGGCAAAAAACACCAGAAGCAGCAGCACAATTCCGCCGATGCTTTTTACGGCCGCATGCTGTTTCAGCAGTTTCAACAGGTCAATCACCTCCGGATCATTCCTTTTTCAGGATCAGCGCCAGATTGTTCAGGTTCATGGAATAGGTATAATACACATCCCGCACGAGGCCCCGAACCAGCCGGATCCCCAGCGCATCCTCCGCGTCCGCAGGCATGTAACGGACCGGATCGAACGCCCGGCAGTCGTCCCGGAACCGCAGAACCCACCGGTCCTGTTTGTTCAGGATCAGCACGGACAGGTGATGCGCCTTTCCGTCCTGAAACCCGTACCGGATAACGTTGCCTGCCATCTCCTCTATGCACAGCGCGATGTGGCTGCTGACGCGGGCGTCCTGCCCGTGCCGCAGGCAGAACGACTCCGCCTGCCGTGCCGCCCTCGCCACGTCTTCCATGCAGGCAATGCCGGTCTCCATGGTCTCTTCCGGCTTCGCGCCGAAATCCTTCTTCAGCAGCAGAAACGCGCCGTCCTTCCACGGGGCTTTCCCGCTGATCTTCCGGACCAGGAGGCCGATGGCGGCCAGCGTCAGCAGTTCTCCCGCCGCAAACGCCAGCAGCGCGCCGCCGGTCTTCATGAACCGGCTGAGGACAAAGGCAGCCAGCACCGGGAATACCGCGCCTTCCAGCGCGGAGATAATCTCTGTCAGCCCGGCCCTTCCCGTCGCCTGCCAGGCGTATTTCATCGCGTTATTGACACAGCAGGGAATCATCCCGGCCGCAAACAGCCGCAGGCCCAGCACCGCAAGATCCTGCGTCCTTCCGGCATCCGGAATGAACACGCTGATGAACACCGGCGCGCATACCAGCAAAAGCAGGCCCATGCCCAACCCCAGCAGGACGCCGGATACGCAAAGCCGCCTTACGGTTTCCCGCAGCGCGGACCGGTCCTCCTCATGGAAAAAGATACCGCAGAGCGTCAGCGACACGCCGCCGACGCCGGTGGTAACACAGTTCGCCGTATTGCCGATGGACTGGATTACCGTATATGCTGCCAGCGCCATACTGCCGTCCAGGACTTTCAGCAGGCGGTTCATTGCAAACACCAGGACCACGGACGCCAGCATGTTGACGCCGGCGGGAATCCCGCTGGCAAACAAGCGTGTGATCATCCGTGTCTTCACGCCCTTCCGGGAAAAGCGGAAAATGCTCCTTTTTGAAAGCAGATAGATTCCGGCGACAGCCATGGCCGCGTAATAGCTCAGGGCGGACGCCAGGCCCATGCCGAACATCCCCCCGTTGAACACCAGCACATTCAGCAGGTCCAGCGCCACATCCGTCACCGTCATCACCAGCACAGCGGCAATCAGCAGATTGCTCTGCCCGGCCATCTGCAGGAACGGGATCAGCACCAGCGCGCCCATGGATCCGGGAGCGCCGATGCTGAAACCGGCCAGGTAATCCCGGGTCATCTCAAACAGCGTTCCGCTTTCCCCCGCCCCCATAGCCCGCGCAAGAAAGGAGCGGAGCAGGATCGCCGCCGCGGCAAAAACCAGGGAAATGACCGCCGTAGCCGCGACAGCGGACGCGTACCCGCTGTTCGCTTCCTCCTGGGATCCGCGGCCCAGCGCCTTGCCGCATACCACCTGGACCCCGGCGGCCAGCAGCGTACCGAGCGCGCCGATGGAAAGCAGCAGCGGATTAGCCAGGCTGTAGGACGCAAGGGCTTCCTCTCCCAGAAACCGGCTGATCATGATGCTGTCGATCAGCAGGCATAAGGATACAGTCAGCGCTGAAAAGATCTGCGCCGTCAGCATCCGTCGGATCAGTTTCCGGATCATAAGGCTGTTTCTCTTCTTTCATTACAGGGTTTGCTGTTTCAAGCCGGTGTGAACAGTATTGTCCGCCGGCATACGGGACCCGGTCCCGCAGCTGGCGGACAATACTGTGTGCTTCGCCTTTTCAAAGGCGTATCTGATTGTTATTTCATGCCATTTTCTTCAGGATGGTCATCTCGACATAACCGCCGCGGATGAACACCTTCACGTCGTCGGCCACATTCTTGACCACGGATTTTTCCAGCTCGTCCCAGGCCTCCCGGGCTGCGTTATCCTGGCCCATCTTCGCGGAGACCGCGTTCTCATACCGCCGCATGGACCATTCCCAGTCCAGGACGGGGGAGGTGGAATGCTCAAACGCGTCCGGCATCAGCGCCAGGGACAGGCCGTCGTATTCCTCGTCACAGCCCCAGTCGAAGAATTCCCGGATGCGTCCCATCAGGCCGCGGGCTGCTTCGTTCTTTCCCGACGCGGAAACAGAAAGCAGCTGCTCCCGCTTCTCCAGGTTCATGCGCGAGGCTACCCGCAGATGCAGGGCATATTCACCGTCATGATCCTCGATCCAGAACTCACCTTCCGGTTCGCCGGTGATGGAGCGCATCATGCCCATCATCTCTTCGGTCAGCAGGCGCAGGTGCAGGGTGTTCTTCGGGGACAGTCCCTTGTAGGCCGCCACCTTTTCCACCTGGTCCAGCGCTTTTTCCATCTGTTTTCCTTTGGCGGAAACAGTAATGACATCTGTTTTCATAGTGCCTGTCCCTTCTCAGCGTTCAATGTTCAGAATATCCGCGAAACCGGTCACCTCGAACACTTCCTGCACGATCTCATTCACTTTTGTGACCTTCATGCCGCCTTTGGCGCTCATGGCTTTATGCGCAGAAAGAAGCACCCGCAGGCCGGCGGAAGAAATGTATTCGAGTTTGCCGAAGTCCAGCACCAGACTGTCCGCGCTGCCCAGGATCCCGTTCAGTTCCTTTTCCAGTTCCGGCGCGGTCATGGTGTCCAGGCGGCCTTCCAGCGCGATCTCCAGCGCGGATCCGTTTGCTTTCTTTTCAATCTTCATATATGGTTCCTCCTCTGTATTAATCCACGGTCTGACAAAAAAAGTATATCACAGGATGTCCAATAAATGTCCAATAGGGTATTCACGCCTGAAAGTTCCGCCCTTTACGGGAACATCAGCAGGAAACCCTGGGCCAGGGCCACGGCGCAGCACGCCGCGACGGCCACCGTCAGCAGGCTCCGGTCGCGCCAGGCCAGCAGCACCGCCACCGCGACGCCGCAGGCTGCCGTGCGCAGATCCCCGGTGGAGTAAAACACATCCGGAAAGGTCATCGCGCCCAGCACCGCATAAGGGATGTAGGCCAGGAAGGACCGGATAAACCGGCTTTTGATTTCCCGGCGGAATACAGTCAGCGGCAGCATACGGATCAGGTAAGTCACGCCGGCTGTCACGGCCAGGTAAGGCAGGAATACACTCCACTTCATGCCGCGTCCTCCTCCGCCGGAAACCGCCAGGCGCCGGCTGCGGCCGCGAGCACGCTGCAGATGATGATCGCAAATCCGGAAGAAACCGTATTCAGCTCGGGGATATAGTGAAAACAGAGGCTGAGCGCCACCGCTGCAAGCACCACAAAGCGCACCGGACGTCTTTTGCGCGCCGGCGGAAGGATGATTGCCAGGAACATACCATAGATGGCAATGCCCAGAGCCGTGCGGACAAAGTCCGGCAGGAGCGCGCCGGCTGCGGCGCCCAGGAAGGTGCCCAGCGACCAGCCGATCCACGGCGCCGCCATCAGGCCATAGAGATAGTGCTTACCCACTTTCCCCGGCTGGGAGGAGGAAACGGCGAAGATCTCATCCGTATTCGCGAAAGAAAAAATCATGCGCTGGGGCGTGCCCATGCTGCCGTCCAGTTTCCGGCCGAGCGACAGGCTCATCAGCGCGTAGCGCAGGTTGATTGTCAGCTGGGTCAGTGCCATCTCCGCCAGCGACGCGCCGCCGACCATCAGCGGCAGCGCGGCAAGCTGGCCCGCGCTGGTCAGGTTGGTCATGGAAATCAGCACAGCCTGCAGCACGGTGAGTCCGTCCCCCACCGCCTTCATACCGAAGGCAAAGGAAACGCTCAGATAGCCCAGGCCGATCGGAATGCCGTGCCGGATTCCCTGCCGGAAGGCTGCCTTCATGAATCCGCCCCCAGCCTGCGCACGCCGTCCTTTGTCACAACCGCAAAGAAATCCGATACCCGGCCGCAGGGTTCCTGTCCGATGGTAACCGCCGCGCGGACGGCCGCCTCCGCCCGGTCCGCGTCCGCTTCACTGCGGGCATGCAGCACGCACAGGGGCGTATCCGCTTCCACCCGGTCGCCGATGCGCACCTGCAGTACAAAGCCCACGGAATAATCCAGTTCGTCGTCAACCTTCATCCGGCCGGCGCCCATCGCCTGGGCCGCAAGGCCCAGCGCCATGGTGTCCATCTTCGTAACCCAGCCTGATACACCGCAGAACACGGGACGGACGACCTTTGCCTGAGGCAGGCGGGTAACGTCGTCGCAGACGGACGGATCGCCGCCCTGGGCCGCGATCATCTGCTTCAGTTTTTCAAGGCCGGCACCGGAATCAATCGCCTGTTTCATCATCTGCTGTCCGGCTTCCGGCGTTTCCGCCTTTCCGGCCAGGTGCAGCATGAATCCGCCGAGGGTCAGCGACACCTCCAGCAGGTCCCCGCCGGCACGGCGGCCGGCCAGGATATCGATGGCTTCCTTCACTTCCAGCGCGTTGCCCACATGGGTGCCCAGCGGCTGGTCCATGCCGCTGACAAGCGCGACAATGGGCTTGCCGGCCAGTACGCCGACCCGCACCATGTTCTCCGCCAGCTTCAGGCTGTCCTCCAGGGTATGCATGATCGCGCCGGAACCCGTCTTCACATCCAGGACGATCGCGTCGGAACCGGCGGCGAGTTTCTTGCTCAGGATTGAGGAAACAATCAGGGGCAGCGAATCCACGGTGGACGTCACATCCCGCAGGCTGTAAAGGGTCTTGTCCGCGGGGGCAAGGCGTCCTGTCTGGCCGACCACGGCCACGCCGATCTCTTTCACCTGGCGGATGAAGTCCTCCACGGACAGGGTAATGTTCAGGCCGGGAATGGATTCCAGTTTGTCCAGCGTGCCGCCGGTATGGCCCAGGCCCCGCCCGCTCATCTTTGCCACAGGCGCGCCGCAGGCAGCCACCAGGGGCGCCAGCACCAGCGTCGTGGTATCTCCCACGCCGCCGGTGGAATGCTTGTCCACTTTGATACCGGGTATCGCAGAAAGATCCGCGATATCGCCGGAGTCACGCATGGCCAGAGTCAGGTCCGTGGTTTCCCGGTCGGTCATGCCGTTCAGCCGTATGGCCATCAGGAGCGCAGAAAGCTGGTAATCCGGTACGGTTTTTTCCGCGGCGGCATTTGCGAAGAAGGTAATCTCCTCCTTTGTCAGCTCCTGTCCGAACTTTTTCTTTTCAATGATCTCCAGCATGGTCATGCGCGTTTCCTCCTTTTCAGAAAGAACAAGCCGATACCCGGCTGCCCGGATACCGGCCTGACGCTCTATTGTCATTCCGAGCGCAGTCGAGGAATCTCTCCGCCCGCAGGCGACAGTCCTCATATGAAATCATTCTGAATCCTGAATTAAGGATTACTCCTCATCTTCTTCGTCCGGCAGGTCCGCGTTGTGGAACACGTTCTGCACGTCGTCGTTCTCCTCCAGCAGGTCCAGCATCTTCTGGATCTTCAGAACGGTATCCGGATCGGTCACGGCCACGGTGTTCTGCGGGATCTTCGCGACCTCCGCGGAGAGGAAGGTGAGGCCCTGCTTCTCCAGATTCTCCCGAACCGTGCTGAAGTCGTTGGGAGCGGTATAAATCTCGAAGACGTCTTCGTCCACCTTGACGTCCTCCGCACCGGCGTCCAGGGCGATCATCATCATTTCGTCCTCATCGCTGCCGGGTTCGCGCTCGACCACGAGCACGCCCCGTTCGTCAAACATGAAACCGACGGAACCGGTGGTGCCCAGATTGCCGCCGTATTTGGCGAAGCAGTGGCGCACGTCGCTGGCGGTGCGGTTGCGGTTGTCGGAAATGCAGTCCACGATGACCGCCACGCCGCCGGGGGCGTATCCTTCGTAGGTGATCTCTTCGTAGACCACGTTGCTCAGCTCGCCGCTGGCCTTTTTGATGGAACGCTGGATATTATCATTCGGCATGTTGTTGGCTTTGGCCTTGGCGATGATATCCCGCAGTTTGCCGTTGGATTCCGGATTGGCGCCGCCTTCACGGACAGCGATGGCAATCTCACGGCCAATCTTGGTGAATACCGCGCCGCGCTGCGCGTCAGCCTTGCCTTTTTTTGCCTGAATATTATGCCACTTGGAATGCCCGGACATCGTATCCCTCCCAGAATTGATACAGATATTGAAAATACAGGACATTATAGCATTGAAAAAACTGATGAGTCAAGGAAAAAGGGATTGAAAAGGAATCCGCCCCAAAACCGCATCAGTACTGCAAATTCCATTTGATATTATTGGAAAAGTATTGTATTGTAATAATATACTATGCGTGCCTCACATTTTTCCAATACAATCAGGAAGGAGACAATATGAAACGGATTACGGTTATATTTGTTGTGCTCATGGTTCTTATGGCAGCGATTTGCGCAAACGCGGACGGATACTGGTATGACGGACGGGAAGTGTGGCGGCTGGACGAATATGGAAACCCGATTCCTCACAGCTCGGTAACATTTAATAACTACCTTGCAGATCACAATTTCCCGCTCTCCGTTCTTCAGGACGTGTCTGATATCAGTTCCGCTTACAACGGCACATGGGTCGGCTGTCTGGGCATCACCGGCAGCAAAGGCGCAAACCTTCGCACATACCCGAACGCAAAGGGAACCTATGTGTTCGACTGGTGGTCTGCCCACGGGTTTACCCGCCCAAGCTATGAAGATCCGTCCATTGTCCGGAAACTTCACTCAAATGTAACGGTTTATGTCTACTTCAGCTGCTATTCCAACGGCGGCCTCTGGTACTTTGTCACAACAAATGACAGAACCTGTGGATTCCTGCATTCAAACAATCTTGCGCTGATACCGGAATGACCAGGTCTGCGGCATGCGCGTCTGAAGCAGCGGATATGCCTGCTTTCCGATGACTCCGTGATAAAACAGCCGTCTGAACAGATCATTTCATTTTCCGCCTGAATCACAGGCATAACCCGTTGCCTGCCGGTGATGCCCTGAATAATCCCGGCAGGCAATTTTTCAATCACTGTATATATGCTGAGATGCAATTAAAACCGGTCCCCTGCGATGCAGAGGACCAGTTTTAATATGTGCCGGCTGTGTTATCCGCGGCGGATGATGCTGTGGCGTTCCGGTCCGACGGAGATCCAGCGGATGACCTGTCCGACGGTCTGCTCGACGCGGTTTACAAAGGCTTTCGCTTCCTCCGGCAGCTCCCACCAGTTGCGGATGCCGCAGATATTGCATTTCCAGCCCTTCATGGTCTCATAGACCGGCTCGCACTTTTCAAGCGCGGCGGGGAAAGGCATCTCCGTGATGATCTCGCCGTTCAGCTTATAACCTACGCACAGCGGGATCTCATCCAGGCTGCTGAGCACGTCCAGCTTGGTCATCGCCAGTTCGGTCGCGGCCTGCACCTCAACGCCGTATTTGGTCGCCACCAGGTCGATCGGCCCAATGCGGACAGGACGACCGCCTTCGTTGGACTCATGGCACATCTCAAGCCAGGCGTCAGCATCCTTCCCGGTATACTCACAGACGAACGGCCCATTTCCTACGCAGGTGGAATAAGATTTGGTAACGCCGATAACCCGGTCGATCTCCACGCCGGGCACACCCGCGCCGATCGGCGCGTAGGACGCCAGGGTACTGACAGAGGTCGTGTAGGGATAGATACCGAAATCCAGGTCCCGCAGAGCACCGAGCTGCGCCTCGAACAGGATGCGCTTGTGGTCGCTCTCCGCCTTGATCAGATAGGAGCGGGTATCCCGGATGAAAGGCTTAATCCGCTCGCAGTATTCATTGAGCCAGGTGTTCAGTTCCTTCTCGCTGACGGGTTCGGCGCCGTACACTTTCTCCAGCGTCAGGTTTTTCCAGGCGCACAGCTCCTTCAGGTGCTTCTTCAGCCGTTCCGGGTAAAACAGTTCCCCGGCCAGGATGGTTTTTTTCTGGTTCTTGTCGGAATAGAAAGGCGCAATCCCCTGCTTGGTGGATCCGTCGGCGTGTTTGCTCGTCCGCGCCTCCTCCAGTACATCCAGCTGATGATGCCAGGGAAGCAGCAGGGACGCCCGTTCGCTGATCATGAGGTTGTCCGGCGTGATGCTGATTCCCCGCTGGGCTTCAATCTCCCTGATCAGCGTTTCCGGATCCAGCGCGACGCCGTTGCCCAGAATATTGACCACGCCGGGGCGGCAAACACCTGATGGAAGCAGGTGCAGGTCAAATTTGCCGTATTGGTTGATGAGGGTATGGCCGGCGTTGGCGCCGCCCTGAAAGCGCACGACGATGTCGAACGCCTCGGTCAGCAGGTCCACCATCCTGCCCTTTCCTTCATCGCCCCAGTTGATTCCCACGATCGCTGTGCAGGCCATCGTTCTATCTCCTTCCGGGTTCATTCCCGATCAATATAAAGCTTTTCTGTACCGCCATTTTAGCTTCCGGATCCTTGTTTGTCAATGCGGAAGAAGGATCCGGGCCCATTACGCTTTCCGGGAAATCCGGATATCGGTCAGGGCGCACTGGTCGCCCGTCAGGGCTGCGTAAACGGTACCCTTTCCTTCCTGCAGTCCGGCCGGAAACATCGTGACGCCCTGAACGGACAGGCCGAGGTTCCGGGTGCTGACAGTGATGCTGTTCCCTTCGCGCCGGAATTCCACGGTGCAGTCGATACCCGCCTTGTTTCCCTGCTTCCAGGCATCCCAGCCCCTGAAATCAGCCTCCCGGGTTACTGTAACACGGTTCGGTACGTTTTCTTCGTTTTCCCAGTCCTCGCCGTCCAGGCGTACCACGGAATACTCCCGGTAATCCGGTCCGTTCACCGTCCCGTCCGCGGAATGGAACAACACAACATAGGGGCAGTGCCAGATCAGCCTGGCCGCGGGCAGGCTCATTGTATGGAAGGAGAGTACCATCCCGTCCGTCACGGGCACGCCGGGCGTACAGGCGCTGCGGACACTGTCAACCTGGATGTTCGGCAGGTCTCCCTCGGGACCGTCAAGATAGGAAATGGCTTCCGCGATCCGCGGGATATAGTTGTCCGGCACCGGATCCCGCGCCTTGTCGATATGGATATCACTGATAAAGCAGTTCTTTCCGGTCAGCGCAATATAGGCATAGCGGGAATTGTCCGGCATCGCGACGGTCACTTCCGTCATCCTCCGGCCGTCGTCGACCCGGATGAGCACATGATCCTTGCACTTGACCGCCTCGATCTCCCAGTTCGTCCTGTCTGCCGTTTCCGCGGCCGCCGCGTGCTCCGTCACGGTTGTCTTCACAGCCCGCGCCGTGTGGTTCACAACCTCGCCGCCGAGCCGGATCTCGCAGAATTCTTCATAGATGAGGTCGCGGATCTCCTGCTCCGCGGTATGCGGCCTGGCGTCCAGGGAATCAAACAAAAGGATCGCCGGTTCCGCCGGCCCTTCCTCCGGATCCTCCGCCCGGCTGGTCAGGCTGATCTTCGTCAGGTTCTGCCTGACGATCACGCCTTCAGAGATCTCGCTCTTATATCCGACACAGTGCATCTCGCGGTCTCCTGCAAGCTCCTTCACCGCTTCCTGCTCCTGCATATTGTATTCGCTGTCCAGGTCGATCATGTGGCGCATGATCATGGCAATCTCCGGATCGAACTGGGTGCCGGCACCCGCAACGATCTCCTCGCGGATCAGCTGCTGGGGAACGGCGCTGCGGTAGCTCCGGTTGGAAGACAGGGTATCGTATGCGTCCGCCACGGAAATGATCCGCGCGATTTCCGGGATCTCCTTGCCCTTCAGGCCTTCCGGATAGCCCAGGCCGTCGTAGCGCTCATGATGGTAATGAGCGCCGATACGGATATACGGATAGTCCGTGATACTGGACAGGATCTGGTCGCCCAGCACGGGGTGCTCCTTGATTACTTCGTATTCTTCCGGCGTCAGGACGCTCTTCTTGTTGATGATGCCGTCCGAGATGCCCAGTTTGCCGACATCGTGCAGGAGGCCGGCGTAATAGACCCTGCGGCACTCCTCTTCATTCTTGCCCATCATCCAGGCAATGCGCTCCGCGTATTCCGCCACCCGGATGGAGTGGCCGTGGGAATACTCGTCCTTGGCGTCGATCGCTGTAACAAGCGCCGTGACCGTCTGCTCGAACAGGCGCTGCGCGAGCTGCTGTTTTTCCTTCAGCTGTTCCACCTCAACCCGCTGGTATTCCCTGATCCGCCTGTTGCGGGTGTGGATGATGATGATCGCGATTAAAGCCAGCAGGTTGGTAAAGAAACCCGGGAAACTGCCCAGGTTCCCCTCAATGATGATGTTTTTGAACATCACCGGGAACTGGATCAGCAGAAGGGGAACCGAAACAATGAAGCCCGTTTTTCCGTAAATCAGCACCAGGAGGATGATACAGATGTTGGACAGCGACGAAACGGCGCCGGTAAGCGCCGAAACCGGCAGCCGGGCGTTCCCGATGACAATCATCTCCTGGGAGCGCGAAAGGCCCGGCGTGAATACAGCCACGGCAATATAAAGGATCAGCAGCACCGCAAACCCTGTATATTCCTTTACCCTTTTCCTGATCCGTTCCATCTGGCTCCGTCCCTTCCGTGTCCGGTCAATGTCAGAGTACTTTCTTCAAATACTGTCCCGTATAGGATCTTTCCACAGACGCCACCTGTTCCGGCGTGCCTTCCGCCACAACCGTACCGCCGCCGTCGCCGCCTTCCGGCCCGAGATCGATGATATGGTCCGATACCTTGATGACGTCCAGGTTATGCTCAATAACCAGCACCGTATTGCCAGCATCCGTCAGGCGCTGCAGCACCAGGATCAGCCGGTCCACGTCCGCCATGTGCAGGCCCGTGGTCGGCTCGTCCAGCAGGTAAATGGTCTTGCCGGTTGCCCGGCGGCTCAGTTCCGTGGCGAGCTTGACGCGCTGCGCCTCACCGCCGGAAAGCGTGGTGGACGCCTGGCCCAGCTTCATATAGCCCAGTCCGACGTCGTACAGCGTTTCCAGCTTGCGCAGGATCTGGGGATGGTTTTCAAAGAAGCCGAGAGCTTCCTCCACGGTCATATCCAGCACTTCGCTGATATTCTTTCCCTGCCAGGTCACTTCCAGCGTTTCGCGGTTATAACGCTTGCCGTGGCAGACGTCGCACGGAACATAGATATCCGGCAGGAAATGCATCTCAATCTTCTTCATGCCGTCTCCCTGGCAGGCCTCGCAGCGGCCGCCCTTGACGTTGAAGGAGAAACGGTTTTCCTTATAGCCCCGCGCCTTCGCCTCCGGGCTCAGGGCATAGAGCCGGCGGATCAGGTCAAAAAGCCCGGTATAGGTCGCCGGATTGCTCCGCGGCGTACGGCCGATGGGGCTCTGGTCAATCATGATAATTTTGTCCAGCTGTTCCGTGCCTTCCATGGCGTCAAACCGGCCGGGGCGCGTCTTCGCCCGGTTCAGCTTCCGGGCTAGGTGCTTGTAAAGGATCTCGTTCACGAGACTGCTCTTGCCGCTGCCGCTGACACCGGTAACACAGGTGAGGACTCCCAGCGGGATCCGCACATCGATATGCTTCAGGTTATGTTCCGACGCTCCCCGCACGGTGAGCCAGCCCGCCGGCTTCCGCCGGGCCGCCGGCACGGGGATCACCTTCTTCCGGCTCAGGTACTGGCCGGTGAGGCTTTCCGGGCAGCCGCAGATATCATCCGCCGTGCCCTCCGCCACAATGTATCCGCCATGGAGCCCCGCACCGGGCCCCACGTCCACGATCCAGTCCGCGGCCAGCATGGTCTCCTCGTCATGCTCCACGACAATGACCGTATTGCCCAGATCCCGCATGCGGCGCAGCGTCGCGATCAGCTTCGCGTTATCCCGCTGGTGCAGGCCGATGCTCGGTTCGTCCAGGATATACATGACGCCCATCAGCGCGCTGCCGATCTGGGTCGCCAGGCGGATGCGCTGCGCCTCGCCGCCGGAGAGGGTTCCCGCTCCGCGGCTGAGCGTCAGGTAATCCAGGCCCACGTCGCACAGGAAACCCAGCCGGGCATCAATCTCCTTGAGGATCTGCGCGGCGATGATCCGGCTGTTGCCGTCCAGTTCCAGCGCGGCAAAGAATTCCCGCGCCTGCCGGATGCTCATATCGCTGACCTCGGGGAGGCTCATCCCGCCCACGGTCACAGCCCGCGCCTCCGCTTTGAGGCGCTGCCCGCCGCATTCCGGACAGATTTCCTCCGCCATGTATTCTTCATAGGCCTGTTTCATGGCGTCCGAGGTGGTCTCACGGTAGCGCCGCTCCAGGGTCGGGATGATACCCTCGAAGCTGGTGGTGTATTCCCGGATGCCCCGGGCGCCTTCATAGGAGATGGAGATCTGGTCGTCGCCGGTGCCGTAGAGCAGGGCGTTCATACCTTCCTCGTTAATCTCTTCCAGGGGCGTATCCAGCGTAAAGCCGTATTTATTCCCCATGGCGCTGAAATACTGGGCGGCGATGCCGTTCTGTTCGCCGGCGTTGAAGCCCATGAGGTTCATGGCGCCTTCCCGCAGGGTCACCCGCTCGTCCGGAAAGATCGCCTCCCGGCTGATCTTCATCCGGATGCCCAGGCCGCTGCATCCCGGGCAGGCGCCGTAAGGACTGTTGAAGGAGAACATCCGGGGCGTCAGTTCCTCAATGGAAACGCCGCAGTCCGGACAGGCGTAGTTCATGCTGTAAAGGGTCTCGCCCTTGTCCATGCAGTCCACAATGACCAGCCCCGCCCCGCGGACGGCGGCCGTCTCGATATCCTCCGCCAGGCGGTGGCGGAACTCGTCCGTGTCCCGCAGGATCAGGCGGTCCACCACGATCTCGATCGTATGCTTTTTCTTTTTGTCCAGGTCCGGCGTGTCCTCCAGGTCGTACATCTGCCCGTCCACGCGGACGCGGACATAGCCGCTCTTGCGGGCGGAAGCGAACAGATCCCGATGTTCTCCCTTGCGGCCGCGGACGAGGGGACTGAGGATCTGCATCCGGGTGCCCTCCGGCGCCGCGCAGACCGCGTCCACGATTTCGTCCACGGACTGCTTCCGGATCTCCCGGCCGCAGACCGGGCAGTGGGGCACGCCGACCCGCGCCCAGAGCAGGCGCAGGTAATCGTGGATCTCTGTAACGGTGCCGACGGTGGAACGGGGATTCCGTCCTGTCGTCTTCTGGTCAATGGAGATGGCCGGGCTCAGGCCTTCAATGGCGTCCACGTCCGGTTTGTCCATCTGGCCCAGAAACTGGCGGGCATAGCTGGTCAGGCTTTCCACATAGCGCCGCTGGCCTTCCGCGTAGATGGTGTCGAAGGCCAGGGAGCTTTTTCCGCTCCCGCTCAGTCCCGTGATGACCGTGAGCTTGTCCCGCGGTATTTTCAGAGAGATGTTCTTCAGGTTATGCTCACGCGCACCCCGGATCTCCAAATATTCGTTCATAGCTTGTTATCTCGCAGCGGAACCTGTTTCCCCGTTCCGGCCGGGCGCTTCGATCCGTACGGGGCCTTCCACCGTTTCCCGGTTGTCCAGCATATCCGCAGAATAGAACAGGGCCTTGTTGCCGCCCTCATGCTTGGCATTGTACATGGCGATATCCGCCGCGCGGTACAGGTCGTCGTAATTCCGGGCGACCATGTCCGTCATCACGATACCGACGCTGGCGGTCACCTGGATGTTTGTTGTGCCGTTGCCGACCCAGCGGCGGACTTCCCGCACGACCTGGGAGGCGCGCTGCAGCGCCCAGTCCTTCTCCGGCACGCTCTTGAGGTAGACCACAAACTCGTCCCCGCCCAGCCGGCTCAGCACGTCGGAATTGCGGAACATCTTCTTCAGGTCCGCCGCGACGTCCACCAGCACCTTGTCGCCCATCTGGTGGCCGAGCCGGTCGTTCACGCTCTTGAAACGGTCCAGGTCCAGCAGCATCATCACGCCGTGATCATCTGTCTTCAGGTGTTCCTCAATCTCCTGCTGGGCGGCGATGCGGATCGTCAGGCCTGTCAGCAGGTCCGTGTCCGCCTGCCTGCGGCTTTCCTCCCTGCCCATAATCAGGGTGACCCTTGTATGGTTCATGGTGTAGAAAGTGACCAGGCCAACCACCAGAAACAGGGTGCTGAACAGCAGCCGCGTGGAGTCTGCCGTGACGCCACCCGCGTTCCACGCAAAATGCAGGGCAACATAGGATGCCAGCTGAAGGACCCCGACGTGCCAGGCATAATCCAGCAGGAAGCAGCCGACCGCCACCTGGGTACCGATCCAGAAAGCGTCCGTGTTCATGGTCACCGTACCGAAGATGGCAAGCCCGTAGAACCCGACGGAGATCAGGTATCCCGTAACCAGCAGGCCTGTTCTTGAGGAGTTTTCCTGGAATGAAACGATCACACCGGCCACGCCGGCAAGAAGCAGAAAAATGCAGAGCCAGAGACCTGACAGGGGCATCGATGCATTCAGGTCATCCGCGAACGTCATGCCCGGCTGATGAAGCACCCCGAACACAGTCATCAGGACCGCATCAGCAATGGCCGCGATGCTGAGCACCTTCACTGCTCCGCTGTTGCTCTTCCTGACCGCTTCCCGGTATTTGTCAAAGACATCCGTCGCGAAACCGTACTGGTTCCAGCATGTCATCGCTTCCCCCATGTCCATATGTGTCCTTTCATCAAATGCTCAGACCAGTCTTAATGCGGGCATGGCGTTCAGATCCAGTCCCGCCAGTTCTCCGTTCATCAGCCGGTAGTAGGCCGCGCTGCCGATCATCGCGCCGTTGTCCGTGCACAGGTGCAGTTCCGGCATAAACAGCGGAATATTCAGCGCTCCGCACATTTCCGCAGCCATTCGCCGCAGCTCCCGGTTGGCGGATACTCCGCCCGCCAGGGCAAACCCGTGATACCCTTCGATCCCCCGCTCCTGCAGGAGCAGTTTCGCTTTGCCCGTCAGCTCCCGGCAGACTGCCCGGCGAAAGCTGGCCGCCAGATCCGCCTTCGGCAGGGTCTCGCCCCGCTGCTCCAGGGTGTGCACCGTGTTCATGAACGCCGTCTTCAGCCCGCTGAAGCTGTAGTCGTAGCGCCCGTCCGTTTTCGGGCTGGGCAGGGTAAAGGCTTCCGGGTCGCCTTCCTCCGCGAGGGCGTCAATCCGCGGGCCGCCCGGATAGGGCAGTCCCAGCGCCCGGGCCGCCTTGTCAAAGGCCTCACCCGCAGCGTCGTCCACCGTCTGGCCCAGCAGGCGGTAGGTGCCGTAATCCGATACCTCCACCAGGTGGCTGTGGCCGCCGGATACGACCAGGCACAGGAAAGGCGGCTCCAGTTCCGGATGGCTGAGATAATTTGCGCTGACGTGGCCCTCGATGTGGTTGACCCCCACCAGCGGCTTCCCCGCCGCAAAAGCAAGTCCCTTCATGCAGTTGACGCCTGTCAGCAGCGCGCCCACCAGGCCGGGGCCCTTTGTCACAGCCAGGGCATCGATTTCCTGCAGGCCCAGGCTGGCTTCCCGGAGCGCCTGATCCACCACCCGGTCGCAGGCCTCCATATGCGCACGGCTGGCGATCTCCGGGACCACTCCGCCATACAGTTCATGAAGGTCAATCTGGCTGAACACCACATTGCTCAGGATCTTCCGGCCGTTCTCCACCACGGCAGCCGCCGTCTCATCGCAGCTGGTCTCCAGCGCCAGAATCCGCACTGTTTCCTGCTGTTTTATTGCCGCCGCCTGCGCGCGGCTTCTCTCTTCATAGTCCATTTTGCTTCACACGCCCTGAACCGCCGCTTCTTCCTGCGGTTCTTCCTTCACTTCGCTGTTTCCGAGCATCCGGATCGTCATAGCCGCAGTGAAGCATACCAGCGCCACGGCCACCACAGCCAGCAGCACCTTGATTCCCATGCTCACAAAGAACGATGCCGGCATCAGCCGGATCAGCATATCCGTCCGGGAATCCAGAATCCAGCCTTCATTGGTAAACAGCAGACGGTGGAAAGCCGTGAACAGGTTGTCAAAACTCATCAGGCCCCAGGCCAGGCACACAAGGCAGATCAGCACCGCTGTGCAGAATCCCGCCAGCATGCCGTTCGCGAAGCTTTTCCCGTACTGCCGCAGGGCAAAAGCCGCGATGATCAGGACCAGCGAAACGCCTGCAAGGATCCACCGGCAGCTTCCCGCGATCCCGATCAGCCTGCGGCAATCCGCCATGTGGTTCTCCTCGTGGGCGGAAAAGCAGACGACCATGTTTCCGTCGCTGTCGGTGAAATAATACTGAAAATCATTCCGCCGCCCCATCAGGTAATCGGCGATCATATGCCCCATTTCCGGATACTGCTGATCCGGCAAACCGGTGACTTTCGGCGACGTATGGCGGCGCATCTCCACGGCAATCAGCGACTGGTCCCCCGCGATGTTGTACACCGTGGCGGCAGCCGCAAAAGAGATCAGCGCGAAAAGCAGGCAGAATCCGATGACCGCGGCGATCCTCCGTCTGGCGCGTTCCATACTTTCATCTTCTTTCTCTGTGTTATCACGCTGAAGCGCGTGTGCTTCCTCATCACTGCATCTTCAGGTACGCTGTGACGAAGCCTTCCAGGTTTCCGTTCATCACGTCGTCAATGTTTCCGCTCTCATAGTTGGTGCGGTGATCCTTGACCATCGTATAGGGCTGGAATACATAGGAACGGATCTGGCTGCCCCATTCGATCTTCTTCATCTCGCCCTTGATATCCGCCATCTGCTGTTCCTTTTCCCGCTCGCGCAGTTCCAGCAGCCTGGCCTTCAGCATCTTCAGGCAGGTTGCACGGTTCTGCACCTGGTCGCGCTCCGTCTGGCAGGCAACCACGATGGTCACGTCATCCTTGACATAGGTCATACGGACGGCGGAACTCGTCTTGTTGACGTTCTGGCCGCCGGCGCCGGAAGAGTGGTAGGTATCCACACGGACATACTTCATGTCGATCTTGATTTCGTCGCCTTCGTCCTCGATCATCGGCGCGACATCCAGGCTGGAAAAGCTGGTGTGCCTGCGGGCATTGGCGTCGAACGGGCTGATCCGCACAAGGCGGTGCACGCCCTTCTCGCCGCGGAGATAGCCGTATGCGTGGTCACCGCTGACCTCAAAGGTCACGCTCTTGATGCCGGCCTCGTCTCCGTCCAGCAGATCCAGCAGCTTCACTTCGAAGCCCATCCGCTCACAGTAGCGGGTATACATCCGGTACAGCATCTGGGTCCAGTCCTGGGCTTCAGTGCCGCCGGCACCTGCATGCAGGCTCAGCACGGCGTCGTTGTCGTCATAGTCGCCCCGCATCAGGGTCTCCAGCTCCAGCGCGTCCGCTTTTTCCTTCAGGCTGGCCAGCTCCGTGCCGATCTCCCGGGCCATTTCCTCGTCGTTCTCCTCGCGGGCAAGCTCCATCATCGTGTCAATGTCATCCGCGGAGCTCAGCAGGCCCTCATAATGCGCCAGCTTGTTCTTCAGATGGCCCAGCTTCTGGTTCACCCGGGTAGAGCGGTCTGTATCGTTCCAGAATTCCGGCTGATTCATTTCCTCGGTCAGTTCATCGATCTGTTCCTTCATGTGATCGATGTGCAGAGCCTCGCCGGCCGCCAGGATACTCTTCCGGATCCCCGCGATATCCTGGGCATATTGTTCAAGTTCCAGCATATTATCCTCCAATTCATAATTCACAATTCATAATGGGATATGGCCGTTCTTCCTTATGTGCCTTATGGATTGTCTATTGGGCGTTGTCCTTCAGCATGCAGCAGTTCTTGTACTTTTTGCCGCTGCCGCACGGGCACGGATCGTTCCGGCCGATTTTTTCCGACGCTTTCACGCGCCGCGGCTGCCGCGGGCCATCCCCGGCCATCCGGGCTTCAGTCGGCTTTGCGGTCTGCACCCGCTCCGGCGTGACCTGCACCTTGGTCTGGTAGACACGGCGCACGGTATCCTCCCGGATCAGGTGATTCAGTTCCTCAAACATATGGCCGGCTTCGATCTGGTATTCCGTAACGGGGTTCTTGCCGCTGTAGGAGCGGTATCCGATGCCGTCCCGCAGCTGGTCCATGGCGTCGATGTGATCCATCCAGCGGGTGTCCACACTGCGAAGCAGCATGACGCGCTCCACTTCGCGCATGTCCACATGGAGTTCGTCCATCATCCGCTCACGCTCTTCGTAGAAAGCGTGGGCGTCGTCCTTCAGGGCCCGGACAAAACCTTCGCGGTTATCTTCCGCCAGGGCGCGGTTCTGCTCCAGCGCACCGTGATGGCAGCACAGGTTCTCCAGGTAGTTGGCGGCTTCCCTCCATTCCCATTCAGCCGCTTCCTCGCCGTTCATCCAACGGCCGGCAGCAAAGTCGATCACATGATCCGCCATGCGCAGGATGCTGTCCCGTACGTTCTCGCCCATGAGCACCCGGCGGCGCTGGCCGTAGATAATCTCACGCTGGCGGTTCATGACATCGTCGTATTCCAGCACGTGTTTCCGGGTCTCATAGTTCCGGCTTTCGATCCGCTTCTGGGCGTTCTCGATCTGCTTGGTCAGCAGGCCCGCTGTCAGCGGTTCATCGTCCCGCAGCCCGAGCCGCTCGACCATCGGGCCGATCCGGTCGCTGCCGAACAGGCGCATCAGGTCGTCTTCCAGGCTGATAAAGAACTGGGTGGAACCGGGATCGCCCTGGCGGGCGCTGCGGCCGCGCAGCTGATTATCAATCCGGCGGCTCTCATGCCGTTCCGTACCGATGATGTGCAGGCCGCCGGTCTCCAATACCCGTACATGCTCTTTGTCCGTTTCCGCCTTGAACTTCGCGTAGTGCTCCCGGAAGCGCTTCCGTGCTTCAAGCACCTCGTCGCTCACATGCTCGTTGTGGCCGACGGCTTCCTCGATAATCTCCTCTTCCAGGCCTTCCTGGCGCAGCGCGCGGCGGGCCAGGTATTCGGGATTGCCGCCCAGCGAGATATCGGTACCGCGGCCGGCCATGTTGGTCGCGATGGTTACGGCGCCGAAATGGCCCGCCTGGGCTACGATCTCAGCTTCCCTGGCATGGTTCTTGGCGTTCAGCACCTCATGGGCAATGCCCTTGCGGCGCAGCATGTCGCTGAGCAGCTCGCTGACCTCCACGCTGATCGTGCCGACCAGCAGGGGCTGGCCTTTCGCGTGATGCTCTTCAATGCTCGCGATCACGGCGTTGTACTTCGCGGCCTTGTTCTTGTATACCATATCCTCCCGGTCGATGCGGATATTCGGTTTGTTGGTGGGAACCTCCACGACGTCCAGCGCGTAGATGCCCTGGAATTCCGCCTCTTCCGTTTTCGCCGTACCGGTCATGCCGGACAGCTTTTTGTACATACGGAAATAGTTCTGGAAAGTGATGGTGGCCAGGGTTTTGCTCTCCCGTTCCACCTTCACATGCTCCTTGGCTTCGATGGCCTGGTGCAGGCCTTCTGAATAACGGCGGCCGATCATCAGGCGGCCGGTAAACTCGTCCACGATGACGACCTGGCCGTTCTGCACAACATAGTCCACGTCCCGCTTCATCAGGTTGTGGGCGCGCAGGGCGCAGTATACGTGATGGTTCAGCTCGCTGTTGTCCGGATCGTTGATGTTCTCGATCCCGAAGGCGGTTTCCACCTTCCGGGCGCCTTCGTCCGTCAGGGTAACGGCTTTTTTCTTTTCCTCCACCTCAAAGTGGACATCCCGCTTCATGGTACGGACCACCGCGTCCACACGGTCGTACAGCTCAGTGCTCTTCTCGCCCTGGCCGGAGATGATCAGGGGCGTACGGGCCTCGTCGATCAGGATTGAGTCAACTTCGTCCACGATGGCAAAAGCGTGGCCCCGCTGCACCAGGTTCTCCCTGCGGATGACCATATTGTCCCTCAGGTAGTCGAATCCCAGCTCGTTGTTCGTTCCGTAGGTGATGTCGCAGGCATAGGCCTGTTTGCGCTCGTCGGAATCCAGATCGTGCACGATCAGGCCGACACTCAGTCCCAGGAAACGGTGCACCTTACCCATCCACTCGCTGTCGCGGCGGGCCAGGTAATCGTTCACCGTAACGACGTGGACGCCTTCACCCTGCAGGGCGTTCAGGTAGGCAGGCATGGTGGAGACAAGAGTCTTTCCTTCACCGGTTTTCATTTCCGCAATCCGGCCCTGATGCAGCACGATGCCGCCCAGCACCTGAACCCTGAAGGGACGCATGCCCAGCACGCGGTCCGCGGCTTCCCGGACCGTCGCAAAGGCTTCCGGCAGAATATCGTCTTCCGTTTCACCGTTGGCGAGCCGCTGCCTGAATTCTGCGGTCTTCGCCTGCAGCTGTTCGTCTGTCAGGGCGCGGTATTCGTTCTCCAGCGCCATAACCGCTTCCACGGTCTTATTCAGTTTCTTCAGCTTGGCGTCATTCCCGGAGCCAAGCATGTTCTTGAGAAAATCGAGCATCAGAGTCTCCTTCACCGCCCCTTCCGGATCCTTCCGGAAACGGGCAAAGCATTACAGGTTAGTATACCACTGAAAAGCCTTTTCACGCAAGTTTGCAGGGCGGTTTTTTCACGCAAACAGGCGCCGGGATCAGATCGATCCCGGCGCACTGCATTTCTTTTATTTATTCTGTTTTACGGCCCCTGCGGCGGCGGCTCGCGATTGCTTCCTCAGCGGCGGCCTTTACTTCTTCCGTCACTTCGGGCGCGGTTTCCTCTGCTTTTTCGGCGGCGTTCTCCGCAGCTTCCTCCACGGTGTTCTCCGCTTCCGCCACGGTCTCCGCCGCGGTTTCCTCAGGCTTTTCGGAATACAGCCTGCGCAGCGTTTCGGCCATCAGTTCACTACTATGGGCGGTCGTTTCCTCTGCGGTCGCGGGTTTTTCCTCCACGGCGGCAGCAGCTTCCTCAACCGTTCCGCCGTTGGAGATCTCGCTCCGGTGGCGGCGCTTCGGCTCCGCGCTGTAATCACGGTAATTGGCGCCCTCCAGATGATCCATGGCCTTCTTTGATTCGCTCCGGCTCTTGCCGCGGCGAACCGCTCCGATCAGCAGGAGAAGCAGCAGAATGCCCGCGATGCCTGCGAAGATCCATTTTGCGCCGTCCGCGATGCCCTGGGCCTGGTTCAGCCATTCGGGTTCGGGCTGGTCTGTCGGCATCGGCTCGGCGGCCGGGGCCGGAGGCGTAACCAGCGGCGCGGCGGTGGGTTCGGGCGTCGGCTCGGAATAAGCGATAAACACCGTATTGCTGGCGAAGGTCAGCACCTGGTCCAGCTGATCCCTGCAGGATGCGGTGAACTGATAGTTGCCCTGCATGCTGACGTCCGCGTCGCGGATGAAAGAGGCGCTCCCGCCCGCGGGAATACTCTCAAAGGAATACAGTTCGGTTTCCACTGCACGTACAGTGATTTTGCTGACCTCGACCGCGCTGTCGTTATGCACTGTGATTTTGAAGCGAACCGTTCCGGGGAGCTTGTAGACCATGCTCCGGTCTGCCGTCGCCTCTACGGTCAGCACAATCTGCTGGGTCGGATCCATGGCGATGACCTTGACCCGGCCGGTCGCGGTTTCCACGCCCTTGCCGGTGGTCTCATCCGCCTTGACGGTAAACTGGATTTCCTGGGTCTCCGTAATGATCAGGTCTTTTTCGAGGGTCTTCGTTTCACCGGCCTTAACGGTCTCTCCGCTGAACACGGTACCCATTACAGGATCGGTTACAGTGACGTTGGTAAAGTCGAGATTTCCGGAGTTTTTCAGCGTCAGCGTCAGTTTGACGGTATCCCCGGGCGCTCCGCCCTTTTTATCCGCCTTCAGCGACGCAGCCAGGTTGACTTCGCCGTATTTGATGACGGCGCTGTCCACCTTGCTGGTGTACGTTTTCCCGCCGGCCTTGTAGGAAACAGTGGCGGCGCTGGTCATGTCCCTGGTACCCATGACCGCGGTAAAAGTATAGGTGCCCGTCTTTCCGGCCGCGATGGAATCAATCGTGCCGGATTTGGAAGAGATCGCAGCGTTTTCCTTGATGTTCACCGAGGTGATGTCCACCGAGCCGGTGTTGGCAATCTCATACAGCACGGTGACTTCCTGGCCCTTCTGGGCAGTGGTGGGCGGCGTGATCGTCCGGCTGACGCTGATCTGAGGAGTCACTTCTTCGCCGGTATAGGTGATCTTCCTGGAGAAGTTCTTGCCCTTTTTGACCAGCTGCGGTTCCGCTTCGTCGCCGGAATCTTCATAATATGAGTAGGAAATCTTAAAAGCGACCTTCCCCGCTTTCAGCTGATCCTTGGTAACTTTCCAGTCGCCGGTCCAGCGTTTGCTGGCGCCGACAGAAAGCGTGGGAGAGCCGAATTCTTCGATCTTTTTTCCGTCCGGATAGTACAGTGTGACCGGCGCGGGCATATCCCCGTCGCCGACATTGGTCACGGTGATGGATACAGTAATGACCTCCGGTCCGGAAAACTTATATTTGCTCAGCTCCATGGAGACCTTGATCGGATCCTCCGCAAGCGCAGCGGATGCGCACAGCAGAACAAGCGCGGCCGCCAGTGCCAGGATAAGGAACAAGCGTTTCCTGTTCATATTGTATCGGAGCCCGGGGCTCCTTCCTCCTTCCCCCGCCGGATGCCTTTCCGCCGGACGCGTCAGTATGGATGAACACAGGATATCTATAGTATTTTATCGGGAAAGGACAATTCTGTCAATAATTTGTAACATTTTCCGGGAATACAAAGAATGAACAAGAAAGGCGGGCCGGGAGCGGTTTACTCAGGAGAAAACCGGTGTATAATGAGCGATACAAAGTTTTCAGGCTTTGCTACCTTATTATGAGGAGGAATTTTCATGTCCACGAAAGCTCGTAATATCATCATTGCCGTTGTGGCTCTGGCCATCATTGCCGTCGCCGCCTGGCTGATCTTCGGCAACAAGCCCGCCGAAAAGCCCGCCGTAGACACCGGTGACGCCATCGTCCTGAAGATCGCGCATATCGGCCCGCTGACCGGCCCTGCCGCCGTGTACGGCAACGCCACCAGCAACGGCGGCCAGATCGCCGCGGACGAAATCAACGCCGCTGGCGGAAAATTCAGGATCGAATACAAGACCTATGACGACACCCATGACGCCGAGATCGCCCTGAACTGCTACAACAAGGCAATGGACGACGGCGCCCAGATGATCGTCGGCACCACCACCACTTCCCCCTGCATCGCCGTAAGCGCGCAGGCTGCCAAGGACCGCACCTTCATGCTGACTCCCTCCGCTTCCTCCACGGAAGTTACCAAGGACAAGGACAACATGTATCAGGTATGCTTCACCGATCCGGCTCAGGGTACTGCTTCCGCCGAATACATCGCGCAGAACAAGCTGCCCACCAAGATCGCTGTCATCTATAACAACGCCGATGCTTACTCCACCGGTATCTATCAGACCTTTGTGGAGAAGGCCAAGGAACTGAATCTGGAAATCGTCTCTGAGACCGCTTTCCAGGACAGCACCAAGGACTTCACCGTGCAGGTAAACGACGCCAAGAACGCCGGTGCTGAGCTTGTGTTCCTGCCCATCTACTACGGCCCCGCTTCCATGATCCTGCAGACCGCTGCCCAGATCGACTACAAGCCCATCTGGTTCGGTGTGGACGGCATGGACGGTATCCTGGATATCGAAGGCTTCGACAAGAGCCTGGCCGAAGGCGTGCTGCTGCTGACGCCCTTCTCCGCCGACGCCAAGGATGAAAAGACCCAGAAGTTCGTAGCCACCTACAAGGAAAAGTACGGCGGCATCCCGAACCAGTTCGCCGCCGACGCCTATGACGCCGTGTATGCGCTGACCGCCGCCGCTGAAAAGGCAGGCATCACCGCCGACATGAAAGCCGCTGACGCCTGCGACAAGCTGATTGCTGCCATGCAGGAGATCAAGGTGGAAGGTGTGACCGGCACCATGACCTGGTCCTCCAGCGGCGAAGTCACCAAAACGCCCACCGCCGTGGTTATCAAGAACGGCGTGTACGTCGGTTTCAACAACTGATCAACATGGTATCTGCGGCCCGGCTCCGGTATCAGGTAAACGGGGACCGGGCCGCTTCCCTATTTAATCTCTGAGAAGCAGGGGAGGCTCCGCACAGCATGCAACCGTTTCTGGATTTTCTGGTGGGTTTTCTGAACCAACTGGTGAACGGCATCAGCCTGGGCAGCATCTATGCCATTATCGCCCTTGGCTACACCATGGTCTACGGCATTGCCAAGATGCTGAACTTTGCCCACGGCGACGTCATCATGGTCGGCGCGTATATTTCCTACTGCGCTTTCCAGTACTGGGGCCTGTCACCGCTGGCTTCCGTCCTGACAGCGATGGTTTTCTGCACCGTCCTGGGCGTAATCATCGAAAGGCTGGCCTACCGGCCCCTGCGCCAGGCAACCTCTCTCGCCGTACTGATTACAGCCATCGGCATGAGCTACCTGCTGCAGAACATTGCCCTGCTGATCTTTAAGTCCGATTTCAAAAACTATCCGAAAGAGATCATTAACGTGCCTTCGCTGACTGCGTCCCTGTATGGCAGGGAACTGAAGGTCAGCGGTGTATCCATTGTCACCATTGTCACGACGATCGTGATCATGGTGCTGTTGACCCTGTTCATCAACCGGACCAAACTGGGCAAGGCCATGCGGTGCGTTTCGGAAGACCGTGGCGCCGCGGAACTGATGGGTATCAGCGTCAACAAGACAATTTCCGTGACTTTCGCCATCGGCTCCGCGCTGGCGGCCATTGCCGCAGTACTGCTGTGCTCCGCCCAGTGGAACTTTGACCCCTATACCGGTTCCATGCCGGGCATCAAGGCCTTTACTGCCGCCGTATTTGGCGGGATCGGGTCCATCCCCGGCGCCATGCTGGGAGGCGTCCTGTTGGGCGTTATCGAAATTCTCGGCGGCGCTTATATTTCAACCCAACTGTCGGATGCAATCGTATTCCTCGTACTGATTATTATCCTGCTGGTGAAACCCTCCGGCCTGCTGGGCAAGCAGATCCGGGAGAAAGTATGAGGTGACGGGCATGAACGCAAAAAAGAAAAAACTGATTTACAATGCCGTCACCTTCGGCCTGGTCACCGTTGCCTTTGTCGTCTGCCGGCTTCTGGACAGCATGAATCTGATGAGCCGCTCCTTTGGCGGGCAGCTGATCCCGATCTGCTGCTGGATCGTGATGGCTGTCTCCCTGAACCTGGTCGTCGGTATTTCCGGGGAACTAAGCCTCGGCCACGCCGGTTTCATGGGCATCGGCGCGTTCACGGGCATTATCTTCTCCGGTTGGATGCAACATGCTTTCAACGTGCAGGATACCACGGTTCGACTGATCGTTGCGATTATTGCCGGCGCTGTGTTTTCCGGTATTGCCGGTACGCTGATCGGCATTCCTGTCCTCCGGCTGAAGGGCGACTATCTGGCAATCGTGACCCTGGCCTTCAGTGAAATCATCCGCAGCCTGATCAACTGTCTCTATGTTTCCGTAGACGGAAAACGGCTAGCCTTCGGTTTCCTGGACAGCAAACTGCCGGGCAGGCTGCTTCTGAACGGCCCGAACGGCGCTGTCAGCGTGGATATCATTGCCACCTTCTCCGCCGGTTTCATCCTGATTATGATTACGCTGTTTATCGTACTGAACCTGACCAACAGCCGTTCCGGACGGGCGATTCAGGCAATCCGTGATTCCCGGATCGCAGCGGAATCTGTCGGCATCAACGTGACCAAATACCGGATGATGGCCTTCGTTACCAGCGCGATGCTGGCCGGCGCGGCAGGAGCTCTTTTCGGTCTGAATTTCAACTCGCTGGCGCCTTCCAAATTCCAGTTCACCCAATCCATCAACGTGCTGGTCTTCGTCGTACTCGGCGGCATCGGCAACATCCTGGGTTCCGTGATCTCTGCCACCGCGCTGACCATACTGCCCGAAATGCTGCGCGACTTCGGACAATACCGGATGCTGATCTACGCCATCGTGCTGATCCTGGTTATGCTGGTAACAAACAATCCATTGCTCCGTTCCTTCTTCGATCGGCTCATTGCTCCTGTGAAATCTCTTTTCCACGAAAAAAAGCCGTCGGAACCTGATTTCAAGGGAGGTGACACGCAATGACAGAAATCAAAAAACACCGCTCTGATACCAAAATGGTGCCGGTACCCTCCCATTCCATTGTCCCGGAACGGGATGTAAATGAAATTCCGGTGCTGGAAACCCGTCACCTGGGCATTGAGTTCGGCGGCCTCAAGGCCGTGGACGATTTCAACCTGACCATCGGCAAAACCGAGATTGCCGGCCTCATCGGCCCCAACGGCGCGGGCAAGACCACAGTCTTCAACCTGCTGACCAAGGTATACGAGCCTACCAGCGGCGCGGTGCTCGTCAACGGGCAAGACCTGCACGGCATGACGATTGTCCAGGCCTCAAAGTTGGGAATTGCCCGAACCTTCCAAAACATCCGCCTCTTCGATAAAATGACAGTGGAGGAGAACGTGCGGATCGGCCTTCACAACCAGATCCGGTATGATATGTTCAGCGGAATCCTGCGTCTGCCGCGCTACTGGAAGCAGGAAAAGCGCCAGCATGAGCGAGCCATGGAACTGCTGGACATCTTCGGGATGCAGAACCTGGCTGACGAAGTTTCCGGCAGCCTGCCCTACGGCGCCCAGCGCCGCCTGGAGATCGTACGGGCCCTGGCCACGGATCCGAAACTGTTGCTGCTGGACGAGCCGGCCGCCGGCATGAACCCCCATGAAACGGAAGAGCTGATGGAGAATATCGCGAAGATCCGGGATCAGTTCCAGATCGCGATCCTGCTCATCGAGCACGATATGAGCCTGGTCATGGGCGTGTGCGAAGGCATCTGCGTGCTGAACTTCGGCAGGGTTATCGCCAAGGGCACCGCGGATGAGATCCAGGCGAATCCCGACGTCATCGAAGCCTATCTGGGCAAAAAGAAGGAGGGCTGACGATGAGCGAGAACAAAACCGTGAATCAGGATCTTCCCCTGCTGAAGGTGAAGGACCTGCATGTATACTACGGCGCCATTCACGCCGTGAAGGGCATCAGCCTGGAAGTACATCAGGGGGAAATCGTCACCCTGATCGGCGCCAACGGCGCCGGCAAGTCCACCACGCTGAACACCATCGCCGGCCTGCTGAAGCCCCGCCAGGGTTCCATCGTGCTGGACGGCGTCCCCGTCGACGGCACCGGCGCCTCAAAAATGGTTTATAAGGGACTGAGCCTGTGCCCCGAAGGCCGCCGCGTCTTCCAGCATATGACCGTAAGGGAAAACCTGGAGATGGGCGCCTACAGCCGCCCGAAGGGAGAAATCGAATCCTCGTTGGAAGACGTATTCAGCCGTTTCCCCCGGCTGAAGGAACGGGAAAAACAGATCGGCGGCACCCTGTCCGGCGGCGAGCAGCAGATGCTGGCCATGGCCCGGGCATTGATGAGCAAGCCGAAACTGATGATGCTGGACGAGCCCTCCATGGGCCTCGCGCCGATCCTGGTGGACCAGATCTTCGGCATCATTAAGGAGTTGCACGAATCCGGCGTCACGATCCTGCTGGTGGAGCAGAACGCCCAGATGGCGCTCTCTGTCGCGGACCGGGCGTATGTGCTGGAGACCGGACGTATCACCATGTCCGGCAACGCCGCGGAACTGCTGCAGAACGACGACGTACAGAAAGCCTATCTCGGAAACTGATATGCTGTATGCAAAACCCCGGCTGCCAACGCAGCCGGGGTTTTATATTATTCATCAAACAGGCTCATCTGTCCGGTTGATTCCTCCGGAGGTTCCAGTACATTAACCGGTTCCGGATCCTCAAATACAGGCCGGGACACCGCCGCCGTGCGCCTTGCCCGCTGCTCTGCCGGAATAACCAGCGAAGCGGGCAATTTGATTTTCCGCTTTTTCCCGAGCTTTTCCCGGGTGATCCCCATGACATCGTCCCAGACAAACGGCGTGCAGGCCGCGGCAATCCGCAACCACCAGGACGGCGCGTAATACAGGATCATGCACTTTTCCGGCCACAGCTGCACCCGGGCAACGTTCTTCCAGGGAAGGTCCTTCTCGCTCAGCTTGAGTACGGAAACGCCGTTCCCCTGCTGAACCTGCTTCATGAGCGACGGGGATTTCAGCCGGACGATGAGCCGCAGCGGGGTCGGGTTGGGCAGGTAATGGATCTCGTGCACGCCGCGGTTGTCCACAACATAATCCGCCAGTTCCTTTCCCTGCAGAAGCAGGGCCGCGAACGCCACCGCCAGGATTGTTCCCAGCAGAATCAAAAGCACCACAGGAAAACCGGAAACGAGCATCTTTTCCACCGCGGCGATCCCGCCGGCGATCCCCTCCGCCAGCAGCACAAGCAGCAGGATGAGCAGCGCCCCGGGCAGCAGGATCCGCATAAGCGCGTTCCAACTCATCCAGTCCCTGACCGGCGTCCGCTCCACGCACCAGGCGGCATGGGCGGCGTTCTTCCCGAGTTTCGAGCCGCAGAAAGGGCAGACCTCTCCCGCGTCCACTTCCCGGTTGCATTTTTTGCAATAGGCCGTCAGTGCCATCCGTTTTTCTCCGTTCCCGTTGATATTGTTATTGTATCCTTTACCGCCTTTCTTTTCAAGGCGAACAAACAAATTTCAAAAGTTAGTTGACATTAACTCTTGTTTGTTGTACACTGCCCGTGGAAGATTTCAACATGTTGGAATTCCTTCCGCAGGAGGATGATAAAGGTATGAAACTCAACGAACTGAAACCCGGCCGGTCCGCCGTCATTGAAGAAGTCGGCGGCGAAGGCGCCCTGCGGCAGCATTTCCTGGATATGGGCATGATACCCGGCACGGAAGTGACAGTTATCAAGCTGGCGCCCATGGGCGACCCCATGGAGTTGAGAATACACGGATATGAACTCACCCTCCGCCTGGCGGACGCGGAAAAAATCGGTATTTCACCGGTGGACCTGAAGGCTGCCGAAGCGGAAAAGAAGCCGCAGCGTTCCCCGGAGCATCCCGGCCTGGGTGAGGAAGGCCGTTTTCATCCCAAGGGCAGCGGCGATCCGCTGCCGGACGGCACGAAGCTGACTTTCGCGTTGGTGGGCAACCAGAACAGCGGCAAAACCACCCTGTTCAACCAGCTGACCGGCTCCAACCAGCATGTGGGGAATTTCCCGGGCGTCACAGTGGACCGCAAGGACGGCGTGATCCGCGGACACACAGATACCCTTGTCACCGACCTGCCGGGCATCTATTCCATGTCTCCCTACTCCAGCGAGGAACTCGTCTCCCGGGACTTTGTGCTCAAAGGCCACCCGAAAGCGATCATCAATATCGTGGACGCCACCAACATCGAGCGGAACCTGTACCTGACGATGCAGCTGCTGGAGATGAACATCCCGATGGTGGTCGCCCTGAACATGATGGACGAACTGCGCGGCAACGGCGGCACGGTGGACGTGAACGCCATGGAAGCCATGCTGGGTGTTCCGGTGGTTCCGATCTCCGCAGCCAAGAACGAAGGCGTGGACGAACTGATCCGCCACGCAATCCACGTGGCGAAATACCAGGAAAAACCCGTTAAGCAGGATTTTTGCGGCACGGAAGACCACGGCGGCGCTGTTCACCGCGCGCTGCATGCCGTAAGCCACCTGATTGAGGACCACGCGAAGCGGGCGGAACTGCCTGTGCGGTTCTCCGCCAGCAAGCTGATCGTCGGCGACCCGCTGCTGCAGGAGCAGCTGGAACTGGACCAGAATGAATCGGATATGCTGGAGCACCTGGTGCTGCAGATGGAAAAGGAGCGCGGCATGGACCGCGCCGCGTCCATCGCGGATATGCGCTTCGCCTTCATCCGGAAGGTCTGCGCCGCTTCCGTGATCAAACCGAGAGAAAGTAAGGAACGCGTGCGGAGCGAAAAGATCGACCGGGTCCTGACCGGCCGCTGGACCGCGATTCCCCTCTTTATCCTGATCATGGGCCTGGTTTTCTACCTGACCTTCTTCCTGATCGGCCCGTTCCTGCAGGACCTGCTGCAGGGCGGCATCGACGCCCTGGCCGGCGCGGTCCGCAGCGGCATGGAAGCCGCTCATGTGAACGCGTCGATCCAGAGCCTGGTGCTGGACGGCATCTTTGAAGGCGTCGGCACGGTGGTCAGCTTCCTGCCGATCATCGTAATCCTGTTCTTCTTCCTCTCCCTGCTGGAGGACAGCGGCTATGTCGCCCGCGTCGCCTTTGTGATGGACAAGCTCCTGCGACGCATCGGCCTCTCCGGGCGGAGCATCGTGCCGATGCTGATCGGCTTCGGCTGCACCGTTCCGGCGGTCATGTCCACCCGCACCCTGCCCAGTGCCCGGGACCGCCGCATGACGATCCTGCTGACGCCCTTCATGTCCTGCACGGCCAAAATGCCGATCTACGGTTTCTTCGTCAATGCCTTCTTCCCGCAGCACGGCTGGCTGATCATCCTGGGCCTGTACCTGCTCGGCATCGTGACCGGCATCCTGGTCGCCCTGCTGTTCCGGAAAACGCTGTTCAAAGGTGAAGCGGTCCCCTTCGTCATGGAGCTGCCGAACTACCGCTTCCCGACCCCCCGGAACGTGGCGCAGCTGCTGTGGGAAAAAGCCAAGGATTTCCTGCACCGTGCCTTCTCCGTGATCCTGATCGCGACCATCGTGGTCTGGTTCCTGAAAAGCTTTGATTTCCGCCTGAACCTGGTGGCCGATTCCCACGACAGCATCCTGGCCGCCATCGCCGGACTGCTCGCGCCGGTCATGGCGCCCGTGGGTCTCGGCGACTGGCGCATCGTCACCTCACTAATCTGCGGCTTCATGGCCAAGGAAAGCGTGGTCTCCATCATGAACACCCTCTTCGGCGACGGACTGGCCGCCCTCGGCACATTGGCTGCCGCCTCCATGCTGGCCTTCAGCCTGCTCTATACCCCCTGCGTGGCCGCCATTGCCGCCATCCGAAGGGAGATGGGACGCAAGTGGGCGCTGGGCGTGGTTCTCTGGCAGTGCGCCATCGCCTGGATCGCCGCCCTTCTTATCCGCCTGATCGGCTCACTGTTCTGATCAAAGGAGTCAACCATGAATCTTTACGACATTCTGATCCTGCTGGCGGTCGCGGCCGCCGCGGCGTTTGCCGTACTCCGGATCCGCCGGCGCAGAAAGGCCGGAAAAGGCTGCTGCGGATCCTGTGAAGGCTGCATGCTGAACTGCCAAAGCCGGCAGAACAACGAATAAAAATGGTCCCCCGTCCGTCACGGACGGGGGACCGTTGGTTCTGCGGGAAATGTTTACTTCTTGGTATCGATCTTCCACTCTTCGTACTGCTTTTCGACTTCCGCTTTCAGTTCGTCGATTCCGGCATCCTTCAGGGCTTTCCGGAACGCTTCCAGGCCCTTTTCCGGATCGTCCGGATCCACCGCGCCGACCATCAGGTTGCGGGCGTATTCCCTGACGACGTCTTCCACCGCCTTCAGCGTTTCCGCGCGCTTCTTGTCGAACCGGAAACCGTAGGATGCCGTCATCGGCGCGTCCAGCGCGAATTTCTGCAGCTCGGCGTTCTTTTCCGGATCTTCGGTACTCAGCACATACTGGAGCTTCGTGTTGCCGACCGTCCAGGCGCCGCCGTGCATGCCGTACCAGTTCGCGCCGTCAGCCAGTTCAACCTGTGACTCGTTCGCCTTGGTATAGTTCACGCCTTCCACACCGAAGAGCATCAGGTTCACCAGGGTGGGATCCGTATGCATCAGGTTCAGGTACTGCATCGCGAGATCCGACCGGCCGGTCCGCGGGATCGCGAACATGGAGCCGCCCGCCTGGCAGGTAACCTTGTATTTATCCTGCATGATGATCTCAACACACTCGAATTCCGGATCCCCCGGCTTCCTGTTGGCAGCGATCATCTCCAGGGACTTGTAATTTTTCCCCTTCAGCGGCTGGGTGAACACCAGGAAATCCCCGGTGCCGAAGATCCTGTTGTAATCCTGGGTGGCGGAATCCGGGGAGATGTATCCTTCCTGCGCCCATTTGTACATCAGGCGGATATGCTCCTCCTGCTCGTCGGTCTCATAGATGCTGTAGACCGTTTCATCATACTTGCCGTTTTCGTCCTTTGCGAACTTCATGGAAAGGACGTCCTCTTCCAGCCCGATCCATTCATGGCTCCAGGGTTCATCCGCCCAGCGGTCCTTTTCCATCAGGTAGGGGTACTTGTCCGGGAACATGGCCTTATACTTCTCCAGCCAGGGCTCCAGCTCCGGCGTGGTAATCTTTTTTGTCCCGTCCGCGTATTCCGACAGATCCCACCCGATCAGGTCCGCGGCGGTCTTGTTCACAATGATACCGCTGGGCACGCACAGCTCCTTGTTGGTAGGGATGCCATAAATATGGCCGTGCACCTTAATGCCGTCCAGAAAATCAGAGGACAGCGTTTCCAGGATTCCTTCCCCATCTTCTTTCAGGGCTGATTCCAGCTCCAGAAGCTTGTCGGCCTCGATCTCCTGCGTGTAGCCTTCCCAGTCCGCGGTAAAGATCAGGTCGATCTTCTCGTCGGCCATCAGGGCAGCGATCGCCTGCTCCGTCCATTGCGGATCCCAGAAGATCAGGTGGAACCTGACCTGCATCTTCCGGACCTTTCTGTTGGCCTTATGCACCTTCGCGAGATATTCGTTGATCGCGTCTTCCACGCCTTTGCGGATCTTTGAGTTCTTCACATCATCGGGCGTGAGGTACTGAACGGCCAGGTCTTCCGTCACTTGGGCAAGATTGGTTTTGTCGCTTGTCTCATCCGCAAGATAATCGTTAACCGCCGCGCCAAGGTCTTTATAAGGCTTATCGCTGTTAACGTTCGCGATCCAGTAGATATCCAGGGTATAGATATCCGCCGCGAAAGCCGCCTGCGTCAGGCCGGCCAGCAGCGACAGGATCAGCATCAGGGCGATGAGTTTCCTCATGTGGATAACCTCCTTGCTTTCGGTTGTTGCGTTTTATCCGGTTTGTTTCAACGGATTCAGAAAAAGCATCGCTTTCCCTTTCGGGAGCATGCCGCGGAACTCTTTCTTTTGACTGTATGATTACCTTATCATAAAACCGGTATGATTACAAGCTTTCCAACGCTTTTCCCGCCGATGTCACCCGATTCAGGCACGTTGTCCTTTGTTTTCTCCGCTTCGTATGATATACTGCAGCCAGAAACAAAAAGGAGATAAAAAGCCATGCGTTTAGGCGGAACCGTATGCTGCGGCAGCCCCGCGGAATGGGAAACAAAACTCGTTGAATCCGGCTTTCGGGCCATCACAGCGCCTTTTACCTGTGAGACGCCCGCAGAAGAGATCGGAAGGCTTTGCGGCATCGCCGAAAAACACGGCGTTTTCATCGCGGAAGTCGGCGTATGGCGGAATCCTTTTGACCGCTCGGAAGGCGCGGCAAACCTGGACTATGCCGTGCGCCAGCTGCGCCTGGCGGATGAGCTGGGCATCCCCTGCTGCGTAAACGTCGCCGGCACGGACAGCCCGGCCGGCTGGGACGCCGCGGACCGCAGCAATTTCAGCGAAGAAATGTACAGGCGGCTCGTTGCTTCCATCCGTGCCATCATCGACGGCGCAAAGCCGAAGATCGCGTTTTACTGCCTGGAGCCCATGCCCTGGATGATTCCGGACAGCCCGGACGTATACCTGCAGCTGATGAAGGACGTGGACCGGGAACAGTTTGCGGTTCACATGGATTTTGTCAACATGATCAACTGCCCGCGGCGCTTCCTGGACGCGGAAGGGTTCATTGAGGAATGCTTTGCGAAGCTGGGGCCGTATATCAAAAGCACCCACCTGAAGGATTCCCGCATGGACCCCATGGAGCTGACCACCGTGCTGCACGAATGTTCCCCGGGTGAAGGAAACCTGGATTTCGTCCGCGTCCTGCAGATCATCGACCGGTACCTGCCCGCGGACGCGCCGGTCCTGCTGGAACACATGAGCACCTTTGAGGAATACCGCCGCGCATACGATTATATGGCCATAAAAGCCGCTGAAGCAGGCGTTGCAATCTGATTATTGACAAAACCCAAAACTCCGATTATGCTATCCACAGTTCACAGAAAGGAAGGACTTCGCAGACTGATGAAAATCCGCAACTGATATTCGGTGCCGCAAACCCCGGGACAACATGATCCGGGAGCAGTTTTTGTGTCGCCGTTTGGAGGTTGCGTAACGCGAAAGCCAGACGTCGTTTTTCCTGTCGGCCGATTATGCTCCTCCGCGGCGCGGAAGGGGTTTTTTTATATGTCAAAATGCATTCTTGAGATAAACGGCGTGCAGGTATCCTTCGCGGACCGGCTGGTACTGGACCTGGACCACCTGTCCGTATACGACGGCGACCGGATCGGCCTGATCGGCGAGAACGGCGCCGGCAAGACCACATTGCTGCGCGTGCTGTCCGGCGATCTGGTTCCGGAATCCGGCCAGGTCCGCCGCCTTTCCCCCGTCGCCATGATCCGCCAGCAGGGAGACGCGGACGCAGGAGACGACGCGGAAACCCGCGCCCAGTTCCAGGCCCGCGGAAGCCGGGAAGGCCTTTCCGGCGGCGAGATGACCCGGAACCGGATCGCCGGCGCGCTGTCCGCCCGGGCCGGCCTGCTGCTGGCAGATGAACCGACCACGGACCTGGACCGGGAAGGCCTGGTTCTGCTGCGCAAAAAACTGTCCGACTTTGACGGCGCCGTGCTGCTGGTCTCCCACGACCGGGCGCTGCTGCGGGCAGTCTGCGACCGCATCTGGTACCTGGAGGACGGAAAGGTCACGGTCTTCCCCGGCGGTTACGACGGCTTCATCGCGGAACGCGACCGGCAGCGGGAACGTGCTTCCTTTGAATACGACCAGTACAAAACTGAAGTCAGGCGCCTGAAGGACGCCGCCCAGCGCATGACGGAATGGGCCTCCCAGGTAAAGAAGGCGCCGTCCCGCATGGGCAACAGCGAGGCGCGCCTCCACACCCACGAATGGACGAACGCCGTCCTGGGCCTGAGCAGCGCGAAGCGCAAAATCCAGAACCGGATGGAGCACCTGGAGGTGAAGGAAAAGCCCCGGGCGATGCCGGTGATCACCATGAAGCTGGACGTCACCCATCCGGTGGAAGCGAAGAACGCCCTGGAATTCCGCTGCGCGTACCTGCAGGCCGGGAACAAAACCCTCCTGCGGGATACCGGTTTTGTCCTGCCCACCGCCAGCCGTACCGCCATTGTCGGCCCGAACGGCTGCGGCAAAACGACGCTCCTGCGGACCCTGACCGGAGAGGCGGGAAACGGCGTGCAGTTCCATGGAAACGCGCGGTTCAACCCTGCCGTCCGCACGGGCTGGTTCGACCAGCACCACGAGAGCACCCTGAACCTGAACGCGAGCGTGCTGGAAAACATCATGCGGGAATCCGTCCATCCGGAGCATTTTGCCCGAACCGTGATGGCCTGCCTGGGCATCCGCGGGGACGACGTGTATAAACCGCTGGATTTGCTTTCCGGCGGAGAGCGCGCGAAAACCGCCCTGGGCAAACTCCTGCTGATGGACTGCAACACCCTCCTGCTGGACGAACCCACAAACCACCTGGACCTGTTCACGATGGAAGAGCTGGAAAAACTGCTCGCCGGCTACGGCGGCACGCTCCTCTTTGTCAGCCACGACGAGGAATTCATCCGCAAGACCGCCACCCGGATTGTCAGCTTTGAAAGCGGCACCCTGCGGACCTTCGAGGGCGGATGGGAAGAGATGCAGACGCCCCGCAAAAAGGATACTTCGGAAGAAGACCGGAAGATTGCCATCAGCAAGCTGGAAATGCAGATGGCGGCGATCACCGCCCGCCTCTCCGCTCCGAAAAAAGGCGACCGCCCGGACCTGCTCCAGGAGGAATACTTCCGCCTGGCGGAAGAACTCCGCGCGCTGAAACAGCAGGGATAAAAGCAAAGCTCCGTACAGTTCAGACAGTACGGAGCTTTTTCATGATGATGTTTGTTTATCCTGCCCGGTCAAACCGCAGGAGGCAAACCGCCAGCACAGCACTCAGGAAATCCGCGGCGCACTGTGAAGCCAGGATACCCTGATAACCGAAAGCCGCCGAAGCTGCCAGCAGTACCAGCGCGAACACAACTCCCTGGCGGCTCAGGGAGAGAATCAGCGCAGGCAGCGCCTTGCCGGAAGCCTGGCACAGGCAGGTGCCCAGCATCACAATGCCCGCAAACACACTGCCGGCAACATGCCAGCGCAGCATCGGCGCGCCTGCGGCGACCAGCCCGGCGTCCGGCGTGATCCGCCGGAGCAGCGGCTCCGCCGCGAAACATACCAGCACTGTCATCGCCAGGGATAAGGCGCACAGGAACAGTATGCAGAAACGCAGGAGGCTGCGGATCTTTTCCTTTTCCCCCGCTCCCGAAAGAAAACCGAACAACGGGACGCCGCCGAAAGAAAATCCGACCAGGATCATCTGCACAATCATTGTGACCTTCAGCACAATGCCCATCGCAGCAATTTTATCGTCCCCGAATGCCAGCAGCTTCTGGTTAACCAGGATCACGCAGACGCTGGAGGCGATATTTGTGATCGCTTCCGTAATGCCGATGGACAGGATGTCCCTGAGGAACGGCGATTCAATCTTCAGTTCCGGACGGACAGAAAGCGATGCGCTCCGGCGCAGCACGACAGCCAGCAGAAACACGTCGCTGCAGAGATAACCGATCACCGTGGCAACCGCGGCGCCGGCTGCGCCCATGCCCGGGATCAGCAGCGGATCCAGGATAATATTCACCGCCGCCCCGATCAGCGTGCCGCACATGGACAGCCCGGCCATCCTTTCGCAGCGCAGCAGGTTCATATGGATAAAGTTCACAACGATGAACGGCGCCCCGAGCAGCAATACCGTTCCGTATTCCCGGGCATAGGGCAGCGTGTCCCCGCTGGAACCCAGCAGCCGCAGAAATGGGTCACGGACCAGAAGCAGCAGGATTCCGACTGCCGCGCCGACTGCCAGCGCAATCCAGAAACAGAAAGCGCTCACACGCCGGACTTCCTCCGGGCGCTTCTGCCCCAGCAAGCGGGAGATCAGCGAACTGCCGCCCTGTCCGAAGATGTTGCCGAAGGCCATCAGGATCATAAATACAGGCGCACAGACAGACACACCGGCAACCAGCAGCGCATCTCCGGTCTGCGCGATGAAATAGGTGTCGGCCAGGCTGTAAACAATGGTAATGATCGAGCCAAGCACCACCGGCAGGCACAGCCGGAACCATGTCGGCACCGGGCGTCCGCTGCTCAGCCGGTTCTCTTTCTTTTCCTCACTCATATTCATCCCTGTTCTTCCACAACATTGTCCCGGGTGATGTTCCGCAGCCATTTCCGGCTGCGGTAATGCCCGATGACCCACGGCCATTTCACGAACTCGTCCGTGCACAGCAGGAAATAGACCCACAGGGGCGGCAGCTTCAGCACCGCCGCGGCCAGGAAACCAAGCGGCACGGCATAGCACCACATATCGATGCTGTCGCAGATCATGCCGAAACGGCTGTCTCCGCCTGCGCGGAACACACCGGCGATCAGTGAAGTGTTGACCGCCTGGCCCATCACATAATAGGTATTGATCAGCAGCATGAACTTCAGGTAATGCCTGCCCGTCTCCGTCAGGTTGGCGAAGCGCAGCGTGAACGGCATGGCCGCCAGCACGACCAGCCCGCCGACAATGCCCGACAGTACCGTCAGTTTCATCATTACCGTCGCACCCTTGTCCGCTTCCTCCATCCGGCCGTCGCCGAGCAACTGGCCCAGGAAGATTCCGCCGCCGCTGGCCACGCTGAAACACAGCACCGTACCGAAGGTTCTCACCAGCGAGGTGAAAGAGTTTGCGGCAACCATATCCGTTCCGAGAAACTGGCCGATGATCACCGAATACATCGAGAATGCCAGGCCCCAGGAAACGTCGTTCACAGTTGCCGGCATGGCCATGCGCAGGAAATCTTTCAACAGCGTCCGGCTGCGGATGAACATCTGGGACAGTTTCAGCCGGATATCCCGGCTCCGGGACGAAACGGCCAGCGCAAGGATCAGCTCCGTCACGCGGGAAATGGAGGTTGCCAGCGCCACACCGGCCGCGCCGAGTTTCGGCGCGCCGAACAGGCCGAAAATGAACACCGCGTTCAGCAGGATATTCAGCGTGAACGCAACCGTATTCAGCGCGGTGCTGACCCCAACCCGTCCGATGGACCGGAGCGTGGCCAGGTAGATCTCCGTCAGTCCCCAGCACAGGTACGCGGCAGCCACATTGCGCAGATAGCCCGCGCCGATCTCAATCAGCTGCGGATCCGGGGTAAACACGCGCATCATCGCCTGCGGCACCAGCAATGCCGCCAGGGCAAAAAGCGTCGTAACACACACGGAAAAACGCAGCGCGATTCCCTGGACCGCCTCCACGGCGCGCATATCGCCCTTGCCGAAATACTGCGCGCTGAGCATCGTCACGCCGGTACCCAGGCCGTACAGCACCATGAACAGGACATTCGCGTACTGCGCGGCCAGCGATACCGCTGAAATATGCTCCTGGCCCACAAAATTGAGCATGACAACATCCGCCGAGGTGACAAATGCACTCAGCAGATTCTGCAGAATGATCGGTCCGGTCAGTTTCATGATCCGGCCGCAGGCCGCGCGTTCTTCTCCGCGGATCTTCAGCATATTCCTTCTTCTCCGGCCTTACAGGTTCTCTCCGTTGGCCCGGATCGTTTCCGCGTACCAGGCCAGGCTGTCCTTCGGGATCCGCTCCCCGGTGGCGAAATCGACATAAACCAGGCCGAACCGCTCAGTATAGCCCTTCGCCCATTCAAAGTTGTCCAGCAGGCTCCAGCAGAAATAACCGCGGACGTCCGCGCCGTCCTCGCTTGCCCGCCGCAGTTCCCTGAGATAACGGTGCAGGTAATCGATCCGGTTGGGATCGTGCACCTTTCCGTCCAGCATTACCCAGTCATGGCAGGAGATGCCGTTTTCCGAGATCATGAAAGGCAGCCGGTACCGCTCCCAGAGAAAGCGCGGCCCCCAGTACAGCGCCCGGGGCGTGACCGGCCAGCCGAAGGCCGTCCGGGGATGCCCGGCCGGGTAGCGTACTTTCTCATACCCTTCCGCATTGTCCGCCGCTCTGATCTCGTCTCCCTCATAAATGTTCTGTGTATAGAAATCCAGCTTCTGGCAGATCAGCTTCAGGTCCTCCTGCCAGCCTTCCGGCAGGTACTTCTCAAAATGTTTCAGCCCGTCCTCCGGGTAACGGCCGAGGATCGCGGGATCGCTCAGCCAGGCCACGGAAAAGGCCGGACTCAACGCAGTCGTCGCGAAATATGCCTTCCGCGCCGCTTCCACATCCGCAGGATCGTGCTCATCCTCCGGGATCTTCACGCCGCCGCAGGGCGCGTAACCGATCCGGACGTCCTTCACCTTTTCCCGCAGCACCCGGCAGGCACGGCCGTGGCTCTTCAGCAGGTTATGGCAGGCAATGACCTGGTCCTTCACGCCGAGCTTCAGTCCCGGCGCGTGCAGCCCGGCCATGTAGCCCATGCCGATGATGCACTGGGGCTCGTTGATGGTGATGATATCCTTCACCCGGTCCCCGAAGCGTTCCGCCAGCACGCCGGTATACTCCGCAAACCACTCCGGCATCTGTTCGTTCAGCCAGCCGCCCCTGCGCTGCAGGCAGGCGGGCAGGTCCCAGTGATAGACCGTCATCCAGGGGCGGATGCCGTGTGCCAGCAGGCAATCGATCAGCCGGTTATAAAAGGCAACACCTGCCTCGTTCACCTTTCCGGTTCCCTCCGGCAGGATCCGCGGCCAGGAAACGGAGAACCGGTAGTTCCTGATCCCGTGCTCCGCCATCAGGGCAACGTCTTCCTCATACCGGTGGTAATGGTCACAGGCAACCCGGCCGTCAGACCGGTCAAGGATCTTTTCGGGCTGCTCACAGAATTCATCCCAGATATTCGGGCTTTTTCCGTCCTCATCCCACGCGCCTTCGATCTGAAAAGAGGCCGTCGCCGCGCCCCAGAGGAAATCTTTCGGAAAACCCATATCACTGTTCTCCTTCCCGCAGTTTCAGTATGATATCAGTCCGACGAAAACCGGCATGGGAGAAAAAAGCTCTTTCCGGATGAAACTCGGAAAGAGCGATTGAAAACCGTAAAAGATCAGCCCTTGACCGCGCCGGCCGTCGCGCCGCGGATGATCGACCTGGACAGAATGATGTACACGACGATAACCGGCAGGATCGCCAGGAAAATGAACATATACACCTTGCCCATATCAAACTTGGAATAGTCAGCGGAACGGAGCTGGGCGATCATGATCGGAACCGTCTTCAGCTCAGCCTTGTCCAGCAGCAGGGCCGGGATGAAGTAGTTGTTCCAAGAACCGACAAAGGAGAAAATCATCTGCACGGCAATGGCCGGCTTCATGATCGGCAGGACGATCTGGTTGAACGTCCGGAATTCGCCGCTTCCGTCAATCCGGGCCGCTTCCACCATCTCCATCGGCAGCACGCTCTCCAGGTACTGTTTCATATAGAAGAACACCACCGGAGCCGCGATGCTGGGAACGATCAGGGGAAGATAATTGTTTGTCAGCTTTAACGTATTGCAGAGATGTACAAAACCGACAGCTGAAACCTGCGGCGGGATCATCATGACCGCCATGATGAAATAGAACGCCGGCTTCTTCAGCTTGAAGTCATACACATGGATGCCGTACGCGGTCAGCGCCGAGAAGTAAGTCGTCAGGATCGAGCAGGCTGCCGCGATCATGAAGCTGTTCAGCATACCGCGGGGAATATTGATGGACGCGTCGTTCCAGGCGTTTGTCAGGTTGTCGATAAAATGGGTGCTGAACCAGCCCGCGAATCCCGCCTGCAGTTCGGCGTTCGAGCGGGAGGCGTTAATGATCAGCATGTAGAAGGAAAAGAGGCACAGCGCCGAAAGGAAGATCAGGACAAAATAGGCGACAAACCGTGCGCAGAACAGCATGATGCGGCCTTTGGTGTTTGCTTTATTCTTCATCTTTTCCACCTCCCTCAGTTCTTATAGGACTTGGACAGCGACCTGTAAACGACCGCGCTCAGTCCGGCGGAGATTATGAACAGCACTACGCTTACCGCTCCGGCCATACCGTAGTTCTTGCTTGTCTGGAGGTAATTGTTCAGGTACATGACCATCGTAAAGCTTGAACGGTTCGGCGTGCCCTTGCCGTTGGTCAGAACCTGCGGCACATCAAACATCTGCAGGCCGCCAATCATGGCTGTGATGATGGTATAGACCAGGATGGGCGCAAGCAGCGGCAGCGTGACCTTGAAGAACACCTGCAGAGAGTTCGCGCCGTCGATATCCGCGGCCTCAAACAGGCACTGGTCGATGCCCTGTATGCCCGCCATCAGCAGGATGGTCGTGTTGCCGAACCACATCAGGAAGTTCATCAGGGCGATCAGGGAACGCACCGAAACCCGTATGGCCAGGAAATCGATCACTTCATCCGCCATTCCGGATGAAACCAACAGCTGGTTGACGGGACCGACCCTGGAAAACAGCGTGAAGAACAGCATGGAGAAAGCTGACGCCATGATCAGGTTGGGCATATAGATCACGGTCTTGAAGAACTGCTGTCCCTTCAGGTTCAGGCGGTAACTGGTAAAGAACACAGCCAGCAGGAGCGCGATCACGACCTGCGGCACAGCGCCCATCACCCAGAGGATGATCGTGTTGCCGAAGTACTTCAGGATATCGATACTTCCGGTTTTATCGGGAGTAAACAGTTTGATAAAATTGGCAAATCCGACATAATTGGGTCCGATCTGCTTCAGTCCGTCCCGATAGTTCTCGAAGAAAGAATAGTAAAGGGTGGTCAGCTGGGGAACCAGGGTAAACAGGATATAAACAATAAAGAACGGAAGAATAAAGATATATCCCCACTTGGCGTAGCTGACGCCTTTATGCTTCCTCATGGCAAATGCCCCTCCTTGAATCTGCTGGATTTCTGCCGGCGGCATACGGTTGATCCATATGCCGCCGGCAGAAATCCATCTGTTTACTCACAAAGGCAAGGCTCCAGCCTTGCCTTTGTGAGTTAAAAACCAATGAATACTTAATTATTCGGGAGTAACGATTTCCGGATAGGTCTCGTTCACATACTTGTAGAAGTTGGCGAGCGCTTCATCCTTGGTCACAACGCCCTTGAAGTATTCCTGCAGGTTGGTCTGCAGGCCTTCGTTCAGCAGCTGATCATAGATGGTGTGGTTTTCCCACTTGATGTTGTCGGTCATGCCGGCGAAGACAGCCACGTCGTTCTGGCCGCCCAGGAAGTCAGAGCCGTATTCCGGATCTTCAGCGAACTTGGCGTTCACAGCCTTGTTGTTGGAGAACTGAGCGTTCTTCGCAACCAGGTTGGAGCAGATTTCTTCATTGTTGATGAAGGCGTTCATGACTTCGGCAACAGCATCAGCATTCTGGGTCTTGGTGGCAGCCATCAGCCAGGTGCCGCCCCAGAAGTGAGCCGCGGGACCCTGGCAGATCGCCCAGTCGCCGGAGCAGCCCTTCTCGGGATCCTGCGCATTGCCCATGCAGAAGTTGAAGTACCAGGCGGGTCCGAAGAAGCACATGGTCTTGCCTTCCGCGAACATCTGAGCGTTCTTCTCATCGCCCCAGATGCCATCGGTCAGGGTGTATCCGTTTTCAACGAACTTCTCGGTCTGGGCGATCCAGGCTTCGATCTGAGCGTCGAACACCAGGTTCTTGTCAGCGTCAACCCAGGCAGAGGTGCAGTTGTTGGAGAACACGCGGTAGGTTTCCGCGAAGGAAGCGGTCATGTAGTAGCCCTTGGCCTTGGCATCGGCAGCCACGGCTTCGAACTTCTCCCAGGAATCCAGAGCAGCCTGGACCTCGGCGGGATCATCGGTGCCCAGCACGTCCTTGGCGATGGAGCGGCGATAGATCAGAGCGGAGGGGCAGCACTGGAAGGAAACGCCCTTGACGACGCCGTCAGCGTCGGAAGCGGCCTTCACAGTGTACTCATAAGCGTTGGAGAAATCGGTCACACCGATCTTGGTGATGTCCTGGGTGTATTCGGAGTCGGCATACTTCTGGATGTAGTCGGCTTCAGCCAGGAACATGTCAACCTGAGCGTCGCCCAGCAGCGCTTCGTCCAGCTTCTGCTGATAGACACCGTTGTCGCTGGGGTTGATCACGAACTGAGGAGCATAGCCTTCAGCGATGAGGGCATCCTGAACGTACGCTTCGAAGAATCCTTTGAATTCTTCGTTCCAGGCGTAGATGATGAAGGGCTTGCCAGCAGCTTCTTCAGCAACCGCGGCAGACGCGATACCGAGAACCATGATGGCGGCCAGGACCAGAGACAGGACCTTTTTCATATTGGGGTTCCTCCTTTTTATTTACGCGGCTTTTGCCGCAATATTCTCAAACAGCGATCCCGCTGTTATCGACCGTGTGAAAGGAGATTTCTGTGTGTTCCTCTGATAACGGAACATAGTATAATCCTGACAGAACAATTTTGCAACCACAACATGTGGGATTTAGGGACATTCCGCCCCATTTTGAACATGTACGAACAAATCCGGAAACGATTGCACCCATTGTCATTCAACGATTGTTCTGCGAGCCTTGATTCTATTGTATTTTTAAAATTTCTTTCAGACAATTTTGTTTCTGTTTTCCGAAAACGATTCCAATTCTCCGGCCTGTCAGTTTTTACAGCAGGAGACCACAAGATATAGTATGTCCTGTATTTTTCTGTCGTCCGGATTGTCTGCCCCTGGATTGTATTTTCAGTCCTATGCATACGGCTTCTTTTTACGCCTGTTATTGACAGGACGCCCGGCGAACCTTTACACTCAACACAGCGACTAACTTTGTTCCTTTCCTTGTTCCGAAAAGACATTTTCATGATCACTGCCCCGACAGGAGGACGCGCATGGAACGCGGGATATATTTTGACGGATGGTTCAAACACAACCACTGCTATCACCCAAGTCTCCCGATGCGCTGCTCGCAGATGCTGGAAGACCTGGAAAGGTATCGCGGGACGGTCCTCGTCTGGGCCGGACTGGGCGGCGGGAGCATCAGCCTGCCATACCTGCAGCACGAAGCCTTCGGGCCGGTGGATCCGCGCATGCAGATCTACGGCTATATGAACGACAGCGAGTTTATTGCCGAATGCACCCGGCGGGGGATCCGGCTGTTCGGGATCGTTTTTGAGGTCCAGGGCTGGGAGTTTCCTGCCGTTACGGATGGGCTGGGGCGCCTGGTCCGGATGAACCTGCGTGTGGAAGAAGATGCAGGGCATGCCTGGTACGGCCTGCGGGAATTCAGTAAGGATTCCTTTCCCGGCGCTTTCCCCACAAGCCTGAAAGACTATTATCCGGACGGCATCCGCGATGAGGAAGGCCTCCCGGTCGCGGACCTTTGGGAGGAATGCTGCTGCCGGGACCGCTTCGGCAGCCCGATCCATGCCCAGTGGGTGGAGATCAAAGGGCATCAGGAAATGTGCTACCAGATGTGCCGGAACAACCCGGTCTGGCGCGATTACCTGAAAAAGATCATCGAACTGCAGATCGACGCCGGCGTTCCCGGCATCCAGCTGGATGAATGTGAGCTGCCCATGACTTCCATTTCTTCCGGCGGCTGTTTCTGCAAAAGCTGTATGAAACAGTTCAGCGCCTTCCTGAAAGAACGGAAGGCCTCCGGAAAACTCGGCGCCGAATGGGACGGGATTGATCCGGAAGCCTTCCATTACGGCGAATACCTGAAATCCCATGGCTGCAGTTATCCGGAGGGTGCGCCGTTTTACCGGGATTACTGGGAATTCCAGGTCCGGCAGGTCCGCCGGTATTTCTCAGAACTGGCGGACCACGCCCGGCGCTACGCGCTGGAAAAACACGGACGGAAAATCGAAATCTCCGGAAATTTCTATAATATGCAGCCGGTATATTACCCGATCGAAAACAAAGTGGACATTGTGGTCACAGAGATGGACCGAACGCTGTTCCGCCAGCCGTATTATTTCCGCTACTGCGCCGGTTTCGCTCCCGGAAAACCGGTAATCATCGCAGAAAACCCTTACGGCGGCATCATACCCCGCCTTCTGGAAATGCTGGATCGCGGAGAAGGATACGACCTGTACCGGATTTTCCTGCTGGAAGCTTCCGTATATGGATGCAATATGTCCGTTCCCTACGGCGGATGGATGGGCAACACCATCAGGGACGCTTTCTGGGCGCCGCGGGAGCTGACCGCCGGCGTACAGGATTTCCTTGCCGCGCATGAGGACTGTTATCCGCGGGGCAAGTCGCGCGGCGCGGCCGTGCTGTATTCCTACGGAAGCTGTTACTGGCGTGATTCAAACAAGGGCAGCGGCGCCAACGGTATGCAGGATTCCTCCGGCCCGCTGCTTGAAGCGACCGCTTCGGAATGGCTGGATCCGGATATGAAGCCGGTCCCCTTCTGGGATATCATCCGCGCAATGAGCGGCGTCAACGCCCAGTACGACGTGGTGATGCTTCCGGACGGTGATCTGCGGGCTGACGATTTCACACCGGACAGGCTGGAAGGTTATCCGATCGTCGTCGTTCCGGATTGCTGGTTGCTTACCGAAAACCAGCAGCAGATCCTGCTCGGATACGCACAGGGCGGGGGAAAAGTCATGATCGCCGGAAGGCTGGCGGAAGGAACCTCCCTAGCGGAGAAACTGAATGCAACCGGAAACGCCCGCTTTGTCTCCCTGGACGGCGGCAAAGACCTGTACGTCCCGCGCTTCATGGATGCCTTCCGCGAACTGTACGGGGCCTTCGCCCCGGTGGAGCTGCAGGCGGAGAAGATCGGCGTACAGCGTTACGACCGGGACGGGAAGACCTGGGTCCACCTGCTGAACTACCGCTACGACGGGCAGGTGGACCGGATCGTGCCCGCGGAAAAACTGGATCTGGTCCTCCGGGACGTTCCGGAAGGCGGTCCGCGGATCCTGGTGCCGGAAGGCCTTCCCCTCCCCGCCTGCGAAACGGTCCGGGAGGACGGCATCACAAAGGTCACGCTGCGGAACGCGGGACTCTATACCGTCCTCGCGTTCGGATGACCGGCCCCGTAAAAAACGGGTGATGCGACACGCATCACCCGTTTTTCATTGTCTGAGGTCAGCCCTTGACCGCGCCGGCGATCAGGCTCTTCTGCACCTGGCTGCTCATGCACATATAGAGCACCAGGGTCGGCAGGGTCGCGATCACCAAGCCCGCGCCCATGGAGCCGTAGTCCGTCTGGTACTGGCCGCTCATCTGCTTGATACCGACGGTCAGCGTCCTCACCGAGTCCGTGGTGAACAGGGACGCCAGCAGCAGCTCGTTCCACACCTGCAGGAAGACGAAGATCGCCGCGGTGATCAGCGCGGGGACCATCATCGGCAGGATGATCGTGAAAGCCGTGCGGTAGATGCCGCTGCCGTCGATGCAGGCGGCCTCCTCCATCTCATACGGGATGTTGGTGATGAAGCCGCTGAGGATCAGGATCGTGATGGGGATGTTGAACGCCACATAGGGGATGATCAGCGCCCAGTGGGTCTTCGTCAGGGTCATGAGGATCTCGGTCAACGGATACAGCGCCGCGTGCATCGGGATCATCATACCCAGCAGGATGTAGGTATAGACTACTTTCTGCCCTTTCCACTTCATCCGCAGCAGGCCGTAGGCGCACATGAAGCCCAGCAGGCTCGTGAAGGCCAGCGACACAAACGTGTCGATGACGCTGTTCACCATGTAGTTGCTGATCCGGCCGCCGCTGCCCCAGGCGTTGGCGTAGTTCCCCCACAGCCACTGGGTCGGCAGGCCCACGGGGTTGGGCCCGAAGATCTCGCTGGTGTCCTTCAGGGACATGGTGATCATCCAGTACAGCGGGAACATGCACATGAACAGCCAGAACAGCAGGAACACCTGCGTCAGGATCTTCCCGACAGACCATTTCTTTTTCATGTCAGGCCAGCTCCTTTCTCCGCCGGAGCAGGCGTCCGCCCGCGTCCCTGTCCCGGAACAGGATGTTCAGCGCGATGGTGAACACCAGGCACTCCAGCACGATGAAGATCGCCTGGGCGCTGGCGTAGGCGTACTTGTGGTTGGAGAACATCTCCACATACATCGACAGCGCCGGCAGGTCCATATTGGCCCGCTCCAGCAGGACCCAGGGCGTATCGAAAAGCTTGAAGGAGCCGATCAGGGAGAAGGAAAGGCAGACCTTCAGCATCGGCTTGATCATCGGGATCTGGATCCGGAAGGCCAGCTTCGCGCCGGAGGCGCCGTCCACGGTCGCCGCCTCGATGACGTCGTCCGGGATCGACTTGAGCGCCCCGTACATCAGCAGCATATGGTAACCCACATACTGCCAGAGGCTCGGGACAAACGACAGCCAGATCTTCGTACCGGCGTTTCCGAGGAAGCCGTTCTTGGGGACCGTCCAGCCCAGCGACTCAAAGATCTGCGGCAGCAGGCCCTTGTAAAGGCGCCCCCACAGCAAGCTGACCACGACGGAGGAGATGACCACCGGGATAAAGAAGATGTTCCGGTACATGCTCTCCCCCCTGGGTCCGTTCGCCAGGATCAGGGCGATGAACATCGAAAAAGGCAGCTGTACAAAAACGGACAGCGCCGCGTACTCCAGGGAATGCACCACCGCGCCCGGAAAGCTGTTCCGCCTGCCCGGGGTGAACATGGTGATGTAGTGCTCCAGCCCGGAAAAATGCGACGCGTCTCCGATCTTGGCCGGGATCTCGTTCAGCAGGCTGTACCACAGCGTCTTGAAGATCGGGAAGATCACGATATACGTGAAAAACAGCACGGTCGGCAGGACGAAGACCATGATGCTCCACTTGTTCGACAGCACACGCTTCATGGGCGGACCTCCCATCGGAATGGTAAAAGTGAAAAAACGGGAGTGACGGGAACGCCCGCCACTCCCGGAGAGAAAATCTTATTTGAAGATCGTCTCCATGTCTTCGCACCACTGTTCGGGGGTGATCGTGCCGGCGAGGACGTCGTACACGGTGGTACCGATCAGGTCGGCGTCAGCGCCGCTCAGCGCGGTGTTGCCCCACAGCAGCAGGGAGTCGCCTTCCGCAACCTGGGCAGCGATCTGGTTCATGACGGGGTTGCCGCACTGCACTTCGGTCTTCCAGGCGGGCAGGCCGGCACCGCATTCGAAGCCGTTGTCAGACTGATGCTGGGCCAGGAACTGGCAGGCGATGAACGCTTCGTCGGGATGCTGGGTGTAAGCAGCGATGCTGAAGCCTTCAGCGGGGCCGCCCATCCACTGGTTGTCATATCCCTTGCCGACGGCGGGGAACTTCACGGCCTTGACCTTCTGCTGCATCTCAGCAGACAGGGAGCCGGAGAACCACTGGCCATGGACGTACATCGGGATCTCGCCGTTGAAGTAGGGCACTTCGGATTCGTCACGGGTGAGCTCGATGGCGTTGTCCGGGAAGGCGCCCAGGTCGATCAGCTTCTTGAAGGCGGCCATGCCGTCGATCCAGTCCTGGGTCATGAAGGTCGCGCCTTCGGTCTTGTAGTAGCAGGCACGGGCGGCCTCGTCACCCACATAGCGCAGGGTGATCAGGTCGGTGTACATGTTGGTCGGCCACTTGTCGCCGCCGCCCAGGGCCATGGGGGTCACACCCTCGGCCTTGAAGGCTTCGACAGCCGCGTACAGCTCATCGATGGTCTCGGGGATCTTCACGTTGTACTTGTCAAACAGCTCGGTGTTGCAGTACAGGCAGGAGCAGGCATTGGTGTAGGGCAGCTGGTAAACTTTTCCGTCGAAGGTCATGTTCGCCAGCGCGCCGCCGATCAGCTGATCCTTGATCTCATCGGTCAGGTAGGGGGTGATGTCGAGGATATCACCGGTGCTGACCAGGTTCCACAGCACGCCGCCGGCGTTCCAGTAGAACACGTCCGGCAGGCTGTCGGACAGGGCCAGGGTCTCACCGGCATCCTTCCAGGCGTTCGCTTCGTACCATTCGACTTCCAGCTTGATCTCCGGATGGGCCGCTTCGAACTCAGCCAGGGTCTTCAGCATGGGAGCGCGGTTCGCTTCGGTTTCGGCGGACCAGATGGACGCCACCTTCAGCACGACGGGTTCCTCGGCGCTCGCAATGGAAACGATACCGAACAGCATCGCCACAGCCAACGCAACAGCCAACAGTTTCTTCATACCTAGGTTCTCCTTTCAAGTGTATATTTTTCTCTTGCGACCTTCTCGGTCACTGCGCATATTATACCTCCATGTTCGTACAAATGGCAATACTTTTTATCTTTTTTTGCGCAATATTTGACCAGATTAATCATGAATGCCGCCTAATCTCCTTGAAGCAAACGTTTTCCATGGTTTTTTCCGTTTTGCACAGTGACGTGTATTTTTCCTGTTTTTTGCCCCGGAGTATAGGAAAAACAAGCTTTTCTATGTATTCAGGCAACAGCGCACCACAACATCTTGTGGTGCGCTGTTTTTCATCATTTTTTGCCGTTCCCGGGTTTTTTCGCGCAATCTGATCAGTTTTGAAAATCAGGCTTCCCCGTTCAGTTTTTTCAGCAGTTCCTCCATCGTTTTGCTACTGTCCGCGCCGCCCCCGAAGCTCATGGCGCCGCGCAGCGGCATATACCGCATCATGGCCAGGGTCATGTCCTCGCTGATCGCTTCTTTCGCGGCTTCCTTCCTGTCCTGTTCCGTTTCTTCATGGCCGAAGATCTCCATGGTCTTTTTCATAAACTCCTTCATCACGGGAGCGGCCTTCGGATCCGCCATGACGTCCATGAAGATGCTGTCCTGCGTATAATGCCGGGGCAGCTCCACGGTGGATTCCACCGTTACCTTCGCCTTCAGCGGCAAGTCCCGGCTGGACGCGCCGACCTCGACGGTGAACGCGCCGGTTTCCACATGCCAGTCATGGATCTCCCGGTTCCAATACGCGAAGGACCGCTTGTCCAGGATGAAGGAAACCTCCCTGCTCTCCCCGGGTTGCAGGTCAACCTTCACAAAACCCTTCAGTTCCCGCACGGGGCGCAGCACCGTGCTTTCCACGTCGCCGACATACAGCTGGACCACCGTCTTTCCCGCGCGGCTGCCGGTGTTCTTCACCGTCGCGGTCACGGTCAGGGAATCCGTGTCTTTGATCCGGTCCGCGCTGAGTTTCAGGCCGCTGTATTCAAACGTGGTATAGGACAGGCCGTGTCCGAAGGGGAACAGCACGTCCATCTTCTTCTTATCATAATAGCGGTAGCCGACGAACACGCCCTCGCGGTATTCCGCCACGTCGCCTTCCCCGCCGTAATACAGCCAGGAAGGATTGTCCTCCAGCTTCAGCGGGAAGGTTTCCGGCAGTTTACCGCAGGGATTCACGTCCCCGAAGAGCACCCGCACGGCCGCCTCGCCCACCGCCTGGCCGGCCAGGTAGGCTTCCAGCACGGCTTTGACCCTGCCGATCCAGGGCATCTCCACCGGCGCGCCGTTGTGCAGCACGACCACGGTGTTCGGATTGGCTTCCGCCACCGCCTCGATCACCCGGTTCTGGCAGTCCGGCATCCGCATATGGCTGCGGTCGTAGCCCTCGGACTCATAGGAATCCGGCAGGCCGGCAAACACCACCGCGACTTTCGCCTTCTTCGCCGCGGCGACCGCCTCCGCGATCATCTCCGCCGGCGCGTCGTCCTTTGCCACGGAATAGCCGGGGGTGTAGGTGACCTTCAGGCCTTCGGCGGCTTCCAGCGCGCCGGTGATCCGGAAACTGTTGATATGGCTGCTGCCGCCGCCCTGGAAGCGGGGCTTCTTCGCGAACTCGCCGATGAAGGCGATGTCGTCCGCCTTGTCCAGGGGCAGGATATCCCCCTCGTTCTTCAGCAACACCATGCATTCCGCCGCAATGCGCGCCGCCTGCGCGTGCTGGGCTTCCCGGTCCCAGGGCGTTTCCGGCTTCGCGTTTTCCAGGTAACGGTAAACGAAGCCCAGGACCCGCTCGCAGGCCTGGTCCACCAGTTTTTCGTCCAGTTTTCCGGCCCGCACCGCTTCCACAATCTTCCGGTCATTCACGCCGCCGGAGGCGGGCATCTCCAGGTCCAGGCCGGCCGCCACGCCGGCCACCCGGTCAGACACGGCGCCCCAGTCGGACATAACGCAGCCGTCAAAACCCCATTCCTTCCGGAGCACATCCGTCAGCAGCCAGGGGTTCTCGGAGGCATACACGCCGTTGATCTTGTTATAGGAACACATCACCGTCCAGGGCCGCGCTTCCTTCACCGCCATCTCAAAGGCGGGGAAATAGATCTCCCGGATCGTCCGCTCGTCCGCGTCCGAGGAGGAGCTCATCCGCCGATGCTCCTGGCTGTTCATGGCGAAATGCTTGATGCTCGTGCCCGCGTTCCGGCTCTGGATGCCCCGGATGATCTCCGTGGCCATCCGGCCCGCGAGATACGGATCCTCGGAAAAGTACTCAAAGTTCCGTCCGCACAGCGGGCTGCGCTTGATATTCACCGCCGGGCCGAGCACCACGGACAGCCTCTCGTGCTGGCAGCTGTCGCCGATGGCTTCGCCCATCTCCCGGATCATGTCCGTGTCAAAGGAAGCCGCGGTGGCACAAGCTGTCGGGAAACAGACCGCCTTGATGCTGTCGTTGATCCCCAGGTGGTCCGCCGTCTCATCCTGCTTCCGCAGGCCGTGGGGACCGTCGCTGACCATGGCGCGGGGAACGCCGAGGCGTTCAACCGCCTTGGTATGCCAGAAGTCGTCGCCGGAGAGGAGGCCGGCCTTTTCCTCCAGGGTCATTCGGGAAACCAGGGCTTTGATGTCCATTGCTCTTTCTCCTTTTGTCCTGTTCAGTTGTAGATTCTCATTCCCTTTGTTTTCGGGTCCATTATGACATTCGTGATATAGCGTGTCAAGCGAGGATTCGGCCGGCGGTTGCCGTCCATCCACGGATAGGATATGATGGTATCAGAATCAAAATATTTGTCCGGAGGAAAGAGAAACATGACGATCAGGCAGATCACTGACCCGGCCGAAAAGCCGGCGGTCAGCAGAACCGTCCTCGAAGCGCTGCATGACTGGTTTGAGGTGGACGAATCCCGGGAATACTACATCCGCGAAAGCGTCAGCTGGCCGTTTTTTGCGGCTTTTGACCATGACGTACCGATTGGTTTCCTCTGCCTGAAAGAGACCGGAAAACAGACCGTCGAACTGGCCGTCATGGGCGTGCTGAAAGCGTATCACCGCCACGGGGTCGGGCGGCAGCTGTTCAAGGCCGCTGCCGGGTACGCGCGGGAGGCCGGATATCAGTTCATGCAGGTCAAGACCGTGCAGGAAGGCATGTACCCCGACTACGACGCGACAAACCGGTTTTACCGGTCCCTCGGTTTCTGTGAGCTGGAAGTGTTCCCGGATCTTTGGGACAGGGACAATCCCTGCCAGGTCTATGTCATGGATCTTCAGAAAACGGACCCCGGCCTGGGCCTGCTCCTGCGCCGCCACAGTTACCGCGGAAAATACAAGCCGGTCCCGGTCCCGCGGGAAGACCTGGCTGCCATTATGGAAGCCGGTCTGGCGGCGCCGTCCGGCTGCAACAAACAGACCACGAGCCTGATCGCGGTGGACGATCCCACGGTGCTGGAAAAGCTGCACAGGGTGATCGATCCGCCGGCCGGCGCCACCGCGCCTGCCATGATCTGCGTCCTGACGCAGCGGATCTGCGCCTACCGCGACCGGTGTTTCTCCGTCCAGGATTATTCCGCCGCCATCGAGAACATGCTCCTCGCCGCGGTTGCCCTCGGTTACCAGAGCTGCTGGTTTGAAGGGCACATCACGGACGAGGACCGGATCGGCCGGAAGATGGCGAACCTGCTCGGCGTGCCGGAGGACTATGAGCTGGTCTGCTTCCTGCCGATCGGCGTCGCAGAAACGGAACCTGCAGCGCCCCGCAAGAAGCCCTTTGACGAACGCGCCTGGTTCAACGGTTTCCCGGACCGCCGAAAACCATAACCGTATTCCGGTCTGTCAGGGTTTCACCTGCCCCTTCCGGTAGCGTCCGAAGAAGATCCCGTCGTCCACATACTTCTCCGTTTCGGAGACCCACATCGGGAACTTCCCGGTCGCCACGGCGGTCTGGCCGTTCAGCATGCCCGTATGGAAGGAAATATGACGGAACTGCCGAAGCACCAGTTCCAGACGGGTGTACCGGCAGCCTTCCGGCTTCCCTCCGAGCATCTCATCCGTAAGCGTATCCAGGTAGGCCAGGGTCTTCCGCTCCACCGCGTCAAGGTATTGCAGCAGCTGTTCATCGGACAGAATGACGGTCGCGGGATTGTCGGGGTTGTCCAGGCCTTCCTCATGGAAGTCCGGCTCTTTATAGTCGTTCGGATTGATAAACCATTTGTCCGCGGAGTGGAGCGCGTGATAAGCCCATCTCCAGCAGGGAGCGCCGCAGCACAGGGCGTCCCGGTCGTATGTCTGGATGGATGTCCTTATGTTCAGGAAGTTCGGCTTCACCGTATCCTTAATGATCCTGCAGAGTTCGTTCATGGGTAATCCTCCTCTTTATGGTATTTCACCGGTCTTCGCCCGGCTTCAGCTGTCTCCCCGCACTTCAGTCTTCCGATATCAGCCACCGGTCCATTGCCGGGCCCGCGTCTTCATTCGGTCGGACTCTGAATCCGAACTTCTCATAAAAAGGTTCTTTCCCTTTGGCGGAATTCAGCGTCAGCTTCACTTTGTAACCCGGTTTCATATCGTCCCGGATCCTTTGGATCACAGCTTCCACAAGCTTCCTGCCGATCCCCCGGCCCTGGTAAGGGGGACTGACGAGCACATCTGACAGAAACGCCACATATCCCTCGTCCCATAAGAGACGTACGACCCCGACCGCTTTGCCTTCGTCCCGGACGCAAAGCACCATATAGGCGTTTTCCACACAGTTCCGCGCTTCCTCCAGCGGGAACTCCATCCATCCGACCTGCCTGCGCAGGTCCATGTATTCTTCCGGAGTAATGTGATCCTCATACTGAATCATTTTTTCGTTTCCTTCCTGCCTGCTCAGTTATTCAGGCAATGATCCGCCAGCCATACGGCAAGGCCATCCATGGTCCGGGCCCTTCTTCCGTCAGACAGTCTGGTCCGGATATTCCCAGAATCCGCCCTTATGGAAATTCTCATTCCCCAGCGGTTTTGCTGTCAGCCTGAAGATCACGCAGCCGTCCGGGCAGACAATGGTCTTGGTGTACTTCCCGTCCCCGCCGAGGTTCTCCAGGTCGCCCCCGCTCCGGACCGCTTCCATCAGCGGATACAGCATCATCATGGTTTTTGAACAGATCCCGTATCCGTCCTGATTGACCGGGCATCCGTATGTGCACATATACCTGTCGCCGATCTCTTCACCGTTGCGGCAGTATCTCTCCGTATGGTCTCCGTGCAGGAAGCCCGTTACTTCAACCGTAAACTCATATTCCTCATCATACCATTTCTTCATGGCCAGTCTCCTTTTTCTGTTGTTGTCCGGTATGGCACGGCGATCGCTTCATCGCCGTTTTCCCGTATCCCCTGCCCTGATCAGGAATTCAACGATCCCTTGATCCATTCTTCGTGCCTCCCCGGAAACCGGTTCCGATTCTTTTCCCAATCATAACAGGAGCAAAAACAGCTGTAAACGGTATTCTGCTGTTTTTGTTCACTGTTCTTCTGTCTGATTATGGTATAATCCTTTTATCTGATCAGGGAGGCTGCGGCAATGCTGTATATCATCAGGCACGGGAAAACAGACTGGAACGCGCTGCACAAACTGCAGGGCCGGACCGACGTGCCGCTCAACGAAGAAGGCCGGCAGATGGCGGAAAAAGCCCGGGAAGAATACCAGGATGTGCATTTCGACGTCTGCTTCTGCTCCCCGCTCATCCGCGCGAGAGAAACCGCGGAGATCCTGCTGCGGGGCCGGAACGTTCCCGTCCTGACTGACGACCGGCTCATGGAGATGGGCTTCGGCGACTATGAGGGCCAGGAAAACAGTTTTGACATTCCGGACTGCCCCATCAACGTGCTCTTTTTCCATCCGGAACTGTACACTTCACCGCCGGGCGGGGCGGAAAGCCTGGAAGACCTGTTCGCCCGCACCGGCGCGTTCCTGGAGGAGCGGGTCAATCCGCTGCTGCAGGAAGGAAAGGACGTGCTGATCGTCGGCCACGGCGCGATGAACTCCAGCATTGTCTGCCGGGTCCGGAACCTTCCCCGCGTGCAGTTCTGGAGCGCCGGCATCGAAAACTGCAAACTGATGCGGCTGGTTTAACCCGGTTTATCCGTCCGGGTTGTCCCGCGTCAGGTCTTTGACCCACTTATATTTCCGGAAGCGGTACATGACCCAGGGGATCTTGCCCACCTCGTCCAGGCAGGTACAGGCGTAGACCGCCAACACCGGCCAGCCGAACACGAAGGCGCCCAGCAGCGCCAGGGGAATGGCGATCCCCCACATGCACACCGCCAGGGAATACATATCGAAAACCGTATCCCCTCCGCCGTCCAATACGCCGTTGATTGTGACCGTGTTCACGCAGCGGCCGATCATATACACCGCCATGATGATCATCATCCCGGTCAGGTACTGCTGCGCCTCTTCGGTCAGGATCACCATCCGGACCACCAGCGGCGTCAGGGCGAGGATCACCGCCGTGGACCCGAACCCGATGATGTAGGAAATATTCTTCAGTCTGATCCCGTAAGCCTTTCCTTTTTCCAGGTTGCCGGCGCCCAGCTCGTTGCCGACCATGATGCCCGCGGCGCTCGCCACGCCGTTGCACACACAGCAGATCAGGTCGCGGACCACCGCAGCCACAGCGTTGGCTGCCGCCGCGTCCGTGCCCATGTGGCCCATGATCGCCGTATAGGACGTGAAACCGACGCCCCAGAGCAAGCCGCCGCCCAGCAGCGGGTAACACTGGCGCCGGAAATCAGCCGTCAGCTGTTTCTGCCGGCGGAAAAACCGGTTCCAGGCCGGCCGAAGGTAGGTTTTGCCGGAGGAGATCCCGACGCACAGCGCCAGTTCGATCACCCGGGCCAGCGTGGTCGCCAGGGCCGCGCCGCGGGCGTTCATGGGAGCGATCCCGAACAGGCCGAAGATGAACACGGCGTTCAGGGCAATGTTCGACACCACCGCCGAGGAGGAGATCCATGCGCTGGGCGTCACATGGTCCGTCACCTTCATCGTCGTCATATAGCTCTGGGAAATACCGGTCAGCAGGTAGGACCAGCCGGCGATCCGCAGGTAGCCGGCGCCGATGCCGATGATCACGCCGTCGTGGGAAAACAGGCGCATCAGCAGTTCCGGGCACCCTTCGCAGGCGGCGAAAAAGACCAGGGAGATCGTGCCGCACCAGCGCAGCATGATATTGAACAGGCTCCGCACCGTTTCCCGATCGCCCTTTCCCCAGTACTGGGCGCCCAGGATCGCCCCGGCGGCGGTCGCGGCCATCAGGAACATATTCTGCACAAACTGGATCTGGGTGGCCAGGGAGACAGCCGTCATCTCATCCTGGGCGACGCTGCCCAGCATCAGGGCGTCCCCGGCGGCCACCGCGGCCAGCATCAGGCTCTGGAACGCGATCGGTGTGGCCAGTTTTCTCAGTTTTTGATAGAAAGCGTGGTTGTCGATCTGCATGCTTTCCCTCCGCTGTCCGGTTTGCAAACGTTTGCTTTCTGCGCCCATTATCCGTGAATCGGCCTGCTTTGTCAACCCGTTTGTTCGCCTTCCCTTTCCCGCCGGATTACGGTATAATGTTCCTGCATTCTGAAAAGGGGAGGATACACATATGACCGGGAACAACCTGCTGCCGGAACAGGCGCCGTCCATGTTCGGCCAGCCCCTGGCAGCCCGGATGCGGCCCTCCTCGCTGGACGAGATCGCCGGCCAGCAGCACCTGCTGGGCGAGGGAAAAGTCCTCCGCCGCCTGATCTCTTCCGACAACATCGGATCCATGATCTTCTGGGGCCCGCCCGGCGTCGGCAAAACGACCCTCGCCCGGGTCATCGCCCTGCAGACCAAGGCTTCCTTCATTGATTTTTCCGCCGTAAACAGCGGCATCAAGGAAATCCGCCAGGTCATGAACCAGGCGGAAGAGAACCGCGTCTACGGCATGCGGACCATCGTCTTTGTGGACGAGATCCACCGTTTCAACAAAGCGCAGCAGGACGCCTTCCTGCCCTTTGTGGAAAAAGGCAGCATCGTGCTGATCGGCGCGACGACGGAGAACCCGTCTTTCGAGGTAAACAGCGCGCTTCTTTCCCGCTGCAAGGTCTTTGTGCTCCACGCCCTGAGCCGGGAGGACATCCTGTCCCTCCTGCGCCGCGCACTGACTGACGAACGCGGTTTCGGCAGGGAAAAGGTGGAGATCAGCGAAAACGCGCTGAACGCAATCGCGGACTTCAGCAACGGGGACGCCCGCAGCGCCCTGAGCTCCCTGGAGATGGTTGTACTCAACGGCGAAGCCGGGGAGGACGGTATCTGCGTCACAGACGAGATCGTCGCCCAGTGCCTGAGCCGCAAAAACCTCATGTACGACAAGGACGGAGAAGAACACTACAACCTCATTTCCGCCCTGCATAAATCCATGCGAAACTCCGACCCGGACGCCGCCGTATACTGGATGATGCGGATGCTGGAGGGCGGAGAGGATCCCCTGTATATCGCCCGGCGCGTGCTGCGCTTTGCAGCAGAAGACGTAGGCCTCGCCGATCCCCGGGCGATGGAGGTTGCCGTAGCCGCCTACCAGGCCTGCCACTTTATCGGCGTGCCGGAATGCAACGTACACCTGGCGGAAGCCGTTGTATATATGTCCCTCGCCTCCAAGTCCAACGCCATGGAAATGGCAACGATGGAAGCCAGGGAAGCCATCGAGAAAGAGCCGGACGCGCCGGTTCCGCTGGTGATCCGCAACGCGCCGACCCGCCTGATGAAGGATCTGTCCTACGGGAAGGGATACCAGTACGCCCATGACTATGAAGAAAAGATTACCGCTATGCAGTGCCTGCCGGACGCGCTGAAAGACCGGGAATTCTACCATCCCACCGACCAGGGACAGGAAAGCCGCTACAAGGAACGCCTGGAACAGATCAAGGCGTGGAAGAAGGAACACCGGAAATGAAATCTGCTGCCATTTATCGCTCCGCGCTTCGGCGGATCCTCCTGCTGCTCCTGTGCGTCGCGCTGGGACTGCCGCATGCTGCCCTTGCCGCCGGATCAAAAAAGTCCTCCGTCAACGAGATCAGGGTGCTGCTCACCCGCCTGAACCTGACAAACGAAGCGTGGATGACGCTGGAAGGCCGGTATCTCGCCCGCGGATCAAACGGCACCGAGGTGCTGCTCCCCGTCGGAGCCCAGATCACGGTATTTCTCCGGAACGGCCAGCTGGCGCTGTTTCACGACGGCCTGTCCGTGAACGCGGGTACGGAACTGCAGTTGCTGCGGCAGGAGGACGGAGATATTGAGCCGGGCATCCGCTTCAACCTTTTTGCCGGCGTTTACCCGGGCAACCTGACGCTCTCCGTGCAGGACGGCTCCATCCGCCCGATCCTTAAACTGCCGCTGGAAAAATACCTGCTGGGAGTCGTTCCCTATGAGATGAGCGACTCTTTCCCCCTGGAAGCGCTGAAGGTACAGGCGATCTGCGCCAGAACCTATGCCCTGAGCAGGATGAACCAGAACCGTTCGGCGGAATGGGACCTGGTGGACAACACAAACGACCAGGTCTTCCGGGGAACGCCCGCCCAGAACGAAAATTCCTCCCGGGCCATAGAGGAAACCGCTGGGCTGGTCCTCACATACAAAGACAAGCTGATCACCGCCTGGTACAGCGCCTCCAACGGCGGCCAGACAGAACTCCCGGGCAACATCTGGAACGGAAAGGATATCCCCGGCTGCTTTGCCATGACCGACGATCACTGGGACGCGCAGAACCCAGACAGCACCGTCCGTACCGCCGTATTGGGCAGGGACGGATCCGGCCTTTCCAGGGGCATGCTGCGCCTTCTGTGCCAGGAACTGTCAAAGAAGGCAGAATTATCCGGCCGACTGCCGGAGAAACCGGAAGACCTCAAAGTGGACGCCATCCGGAGCGTAAAACTCACCACACCCCGTTATGCCTCGCCCAGCCGGCTGATGACCAGAATGGAGATCACGCTGGACGCTTTCGGCGGCACATACGACGCGGTACTGGACCTGTTCCCGGAAGCGGTATTCTACCTGGGGCTGAGCGTTTACGGCGCCAACAATGAAATCGTCTCCGTTTCGGAAGACGAAAAGGGATTTACGCTGACCGCCGGCCGCTATGGCCACGGCGTCGGCATGAGCCAGCGCGGCGCCCAGTATATGGCGTCGGAAGGAAAAAAGACCTTTAAGCAGATCCTGGATTTCTATTATCCCGGCGTAACGATCAAGCGTTACCGCGGAGAAGCTGATCCCCTTCCCACGCCGGATCCGGTGCTCTGCGAGACGCCCGGCCCTGTTCCCACCGCCACGCCCCGGCCGACGCTGATGCCCGTAACGGAAGAATTACCGGAAGGCGCCTGGCTGGCCACGGTGGAACACATTGACGACGACAGCACGCTGAACCTGCGGGAGAAACCCTCCGCCGGCGCGAAGATCGTCAGGCGGCTGTACAAGCACCAGCAGCTGGCCGTACTGGAAGAGGCGGATGTCATCGGCTGGCTGCATGTGAAGACGGATGTGACCGAAGGATATGTGATGGCGTCTTTCCTGACGCCTGTGGAATAACCGGCGGAAAATAAAAACGGGGAGCGTTTGCTCCCCGTTTTTTTCAATGTTCCGGCTCTCTGTTCACATTCCGCCGATCTGTTCGTCCAGCCACCGGATATGCTCCAGCAGATATGTCCTGTCGCACTCAAGCTCCGCTTCATAGGATCCAAGCGGAATCCCGCCCGCCGCGAGCCGTATGTTCATAACCCGCCAGCGATGGAAATTCAGCTGCCGGGAAAAAGCAATCTCCCGGGCTGTATCGTTAACAAAGCCGGTCAGGATTTCCGCCAGTCCGGGTAAAACCTCTTTCCAGCGTTCCTTCAGATTTTGCCGGAACTGCCCGTTCTCCATCAGCTTCTGCAAATATACCGTCTTCACGATCAGCTCATGGTTCGGATTCGGCCTTTCCCCGTAATACCACCCGATGCCCACGGACCATTCAAAGTCCCAGGCCGGACCCATGCAGATCTTCGCGCCGCTGCCGGTCCTGTAATAGTATCTGTTCGTATCCTTGTTATCCAGAATATTCTGGACCAGAAGCCAGTTGACCCAGGAGTCCGTGTCAACAGCCTCCGGAAGCTCCGCGTCTGTCCCGTCCAGGTTCAGGATCGCCTGCTCCAGCTCATTGATCTCCGCCGTTACCTGATCAAGAATCTCCGCCGTAACCTTTTCCTTGTCCGGATAGCGGAAGCGGAACCGCAGGCCCCGTTTTTCCGTATAGAAAGCCGGGTCTTCATCGCCGTCATACTGGGTCTCTTCCACCAGGAAGCCGTCCCCGGAAAAATCCAGCCGTTTCGCTTCCTCTTTCACCGGTTCACACAGAATATAGTTGCCCGCATATGCTCCGTTGACAACCAGGTCCACATACCGGTATTCCGGCGTATAGGCCAGGCCCACAAGTTCGCTGACTTTGAAACCCAGGGCTGCCCGCAGCAGTGACTTGTCGCAATAGCCCGCCAGCAGGACCCATTTTTTTGATTTTTCCATGCCCAGCAGGCCGGTTTTGCTTTCCAGTTTGACGGTAAACGGTTTCTTTGGATAGTTGAAGGTGGCGTTTCCCCTGCCCTTGATCCTGATCGGCAGCTCTTTTACGGTTTCCCCGTCCTGAACCGTCATGGATCCGGAAAGGTAGTAATCATCGTAGACGATATCTTCCTCTTCTTCCGTATGGATCCGGATCACCGGCAGCCCGGTGAACCCCGCCGCAAACAGCTCATCTTCAAAGCGCTCCCCGTCCGCGGTCAGTTCGCAAAGATAATACCGGACCTCAGGCTGTTCAAAGGGTTCCGTTTCAAACCGGCAGTCCGTTGTGACCGCCACAAGTTCCATGTTCTCTCCGGTTTCATCACAGGTATACCAGCGGTATTCGCCTTTTTCCGGCAGTTTCAGCGCCGCGTCATATTCCAGCAGGATGGATTTCCCACCGCCGTTTCCGTCCGGTTCGCTTACATGTACTGAATACCACTGTCCGTCCTCATCCTCATATACCTCGTATCCTTCACCTTCCTCCGCGGACGCGCCGGAAGCAAAGATCATCAGCACCGTCAGCAGCAGAGCCGTCAGCCGCCGGCAAAATCCCCTGTTTTCCGTTTTCATGATCTTTCCTCCTTTCATCCGCAATTCCGGCAGACCGGATCAGAATAGACCGGTGATCTTTCCTGTAGCGTCGTCCACGTCGATGCGTTCCGCCGCAGGAGACTTCGGCAGGCCGGGCATGGTCATGATCTCCCCGGTCAGGGCAACCAGGAAGCCGGCGCCCGCGGAGACCTTCAGGTTCCGCACGGTGACGGTGAAGCCTTCCGGCGCGCCCAGCAGGGTCGGGTCGTCGGAGAAGGAGTATTGCGTCTTGGCCACGCATACGGGCATCTTGTCAAAGCCCAGCTCGGTCAGGCGCTCCGCCTGCTTTTTCGCGGCGGGGGTCAGCAGCACGCCGGCGCCGCCGTAGATCTTCTTCGTGACGGCTTCCAGCTTCTCCTCGATGGAGGCGTCCAGCTCATAGGAGAAGGTGAAATTGCCCTTTTCTTCCTCGCACAGGCGCACGACCTCGCGGGCCAGGTCCTCGCCGCCCTTGCCGCCTTCCGCCCACACAGTGGACAGCACGGTATTGACGCCCAGCTCCCGGCACTTGCGGATGATGAAGTCGATCTCCGCGTCGGTATCCGTCGGGAAGCGGTTGATCGCCACCACGCAGGGCAGCTGATAGACGTTTTTAATGTTGTTCACATGGCGCAGCAGGTTCGGGATGCCCTTCTCCAGCGCCGTCAGGTCTTCATTGGCCAGCTGTTTCTTGTCCAGGCCGCCGTGCATCTTCAGCGCGCGCACGGTGCCGACCACGACCACCGCGTCCGGGGTCAGGCCCGCCATGCGGCACTTGATGTCCAGGAATTTCTCCGCGCCCAGGTCCGCGCCGAAGCCGGCTTCCGTCACGGTGTAGTCGCCCATGCGCATGGCCATGCGGGTCGCCATCACGGAATTGCAGCCGTGGGCGATGTTCGCGAAGGGGCCGCCGTGCACGAAGGCCGGGGTGCCTTCCAGGGTCTGGACCAGGTTCGGCTTCAGGGCGTCGCGCAGCAGGGCCGCCATGGCGCCGGTTGCCTTCAGGTCGCCCGCGGTCACGGGCCTGTCGTCATAGGTATAGGCCACGATGATCCGGCCCAGGCGCTCCTTCAGGTCCTTCATGGAGGAAGCCAGGCAGAACACCGCCATGATCTCGCTCGCCACGGTGATGTCGAAACCGTCCTCACGCGGGCAGCCGTTGGCTTTTCCGCCCAGGCCGTCCACCACGAACCGCAGCTGGCGGTCGTTCATGTCCACGCAGCGCTTCCAGGTGATCTTCTTCGCGTCGATGCCCAGGGCGTTCCCCTGCTGAATATGGTTGTCCAGCATGGCTGCAAGCAGGTTGTTCGCCGCGCCGATGGCGTGGAAGTCGCCGGTGAAGTGGAGGTTAATGTCCTCCATGGGCACCACCTGGGCGTATCCGCCGCCGGCGGCGCCGCCCTTGATGCCGAAGACCGGTCCGAGGCTCGGTTCCCGCAGGGCTACGGTCACGTCCTTGCCGATACGGCTCAGGCCGTCCGCCAGGCCGATGGTGGTCGTGGTCTTGCCCTCGCCCGCGGGGGTGGGGGTAATGGCGGTCACCAGCACGAGCTTGCCGGGCTTCCGGTCGGTCTCGTCGATGAGGGCGGGGTCGATCTTAGCCTTCCAGCGGCCGTACTGCTCCACGTACTTCTCATCCACGTGGGCTTTCTTCGCGATCTCCATGATCGGCTTCATTTCGCACTGCTGGGCAATCTCGATGTCGGTTAAGTAGGCCATGGCGGTTTCTCCTTTAATTCATAATTCACAATTCATCATTCATCATTATGAACAGTATGTGTTACTTAAAGTATTTCACTGCGGATTCAAACATCTTAATATCGTAATTGCCGGGAACATTCTTATAAAGATCCCTGCCGACGCGCTCACTGTGTCCCATCTTGCCGAAAACGCGGCCGTCCGGGCTGGTGATGCCCTCAATGGCGTACAGGCTGCCGTTCGGGTTGAACCGCAGGTCCATCGTCGGTTCATCGTCCAGGTCCACATACTGGGTAGCGATCTGTCCCTTCGCGGCCAGTTCGCGGATCAGGCTCTCCTCCGCCAGGAAGCGGCCCTCGCCGTGGCTGATCGGGACGCTGTATACACCGCCGACTTCCGCGCCGCGCAGCCAGGGGCTCAGGTTGCTGGCCACCCGGGTGCGGACGATCCGGCTCTGGTGGCGGCCGATGGTGTTGAAGGTCAGGGTCGGGCAGTGCTCGTCTGTCTCCAGAATCTTTCCGTAGGGCACCAGTCCCAGCTTGATCAGGGCCTGGAAGCCGTTGCAGATGCCGCACATGAGGCCGTCCCGCCTGTCCAGCAGGTCCGTAACCGCCTCGCTGATCCCCTTGTTCCGGAAGAAGGCGATAATGAACTTCGCGCTGCCGTCCGGTTCGTCGCCGCCGGAGAATCCACCGGGGATAAAGATGATCTGACTTTCATTCACTTTGGCCGCGAAGGCCTCCGCGCTGCGGGCGATCTCTTCCGCCGTCCGGTTCCGGACCACGAAGATCTCTGCTTCCGCGCCGGCGTCTTCCACCGCGCGGGCGCTGTCCACCTCGCAGTTGGTGCCGGGGAAGGCCGGGATCAGTACCTTCGGCTTCGCGACACGAACCGCCGGAGCTTTCCATTCCTTCGCCGTATAGGTAAAGGTTTCCGTTTTGTCCGCCTTCCGGGCTGCCGGCCAGCAGGCGTCCGCCTCTGCGCGGTCTTCCGGCGTCCATTCCGGATTCAGGGTCGGATAGACTTTCTCCAGCTTGTCCCGGCCGATCACGCGGAGTTCCTTCACGTCCGCGCTGTTTCCGCGCCAGGTGAGCGCCGGCGCTTCCGTAACGATGCCGAGCTTTTTGCCGATACCCATGTCTTCGGTCAGTTCCGCGATGAAGCTGCCGTAGCGGACTTCCGCCAGCTGATCCAGCTCCCAGCTGTCCTCAAAGGCAAAGCCGAGGCCGTTGCCCAGCGCCATTTTCAGCACGGACGCCAGGGCGCCGCCGATCTCCGGCGTACGGCAGGATACGATCTTCCCCTTACGAATCAGGTCCGTCACCTGCGCATAGAGCGCCAGCAGGGATTCCGTCACCGGGATACCCTGTTCGTCATATTCCGGCTCGAGCACGGCCACGGGATGACCAGCCTGCTTGAACTCGGGAGAAATGATGTCGCCGGTCTTTGCCGCGGTCACCGCGAAGGAGACCAGCGTGGGAGGCACATCCAGTTTCTCAAAGGAACCGGACATGGAGTCCTTGCCGCCGATGGCGCCGATGCCCAGGTTCATCTGGGCCTCAAAGGCGCCCAGCAGCGCGGCCAGGGGCTTGCCCCAGCGCCTGCCGTCTGTGCCGGGTTTCTCAAAGTATTCCTGGAAGGTCAGATATACATCCTCAAAGGAGGCGCCGGTCGCAATCAGTTTGGTGACTGAGTCCACCACCGCCAGGTACGCGCCGTGCCAGGGGCTGAAGGAAGTCAGCGCCGGATCATAGCCCCAGGCCATGAGGGAGCAGTCATCCGTATGGCCCTTCTCGAGGCTGATCTTCTGGACCATTGCCTGGATGGGGGTCAGCTGGTTCTTTCCGCCGAAGGGCATCAGCACCGTGCCTGCGCCGATGGTCGAATCGAACCGCTCAGACAGGCCGCGGCGGGAGCAGACCGCCAGGTCCGCCGCCGTATCCTTCAGATAAGAAACAAAGTCTTCAGGTACCCGCTTCGGCATCGCGTCCACCGGGCGGGAAGCTGCCGGGGTAATGCTCGTGTGTTTCGGCGCGCCGTTGGAGTTCAGGAACTCCCGGCTGATATCCACAATCGTTTTTCCGTTCCAGCGCATGGTCAGGCGCGGATCCGCCTTGACCTTCGCCACGATGCAGGCCTGCAGGTTCTCTTCCGCCGCCAGGGCCAGGAAAGCGTCCGCGTCTTCCGCAGCCACGACCACGGCCATACGCTCCTGGCTCTCGGAGATCGCCAGTTCCGTGCCGTCCAGGCCTTCATATTTCTTCGGCACCGCGTTCAGGTCGATGTCCAGGCCGTCCGCCAGCTCGCCGATGGCTACGCTGACGCCGCCCGCGCCGAAGTCGTTGCAGCGCTTGATGAGCTTCGTCGCCTTCGGGTTGCGGAACAGCCGCTGCAGCTTGCGCTCTTCAGGCGCGTTGCCCTTCTGGACCTCCGCGCCGCAGGTTTCTACGCTGTGGGCGTTATGCGCCTTGGAGGAACCTGTCGCGCCGCCGATGCCATCGCGTCCGGTGGAACCGCCCAGCAGGATCACCACATCTCCGGGGGCGGGGCGCTCCCGGCGGACATTCTCCGCCGGCGCCGCGGCAATCACCGCGCCGATCTCCATCCGCTTGGCCGCGTAGCCGGGATGGTACACTTCGTCCACAATGCCCGTCGCCAGGCCGATCTGGTTGCCATAGGAGGCATAGCCGGCCGCGGCGGTGGTCACCAGTTTGCGCTGGGGCAGCTTGCCGGGGATCGTTTCGGAAACGGGTCTGGTCGGGTCCGCCGCGCCGGTCACGCGCATCGCTCCGTAGACATAGGCCCGGCCGCTCAGCGGATCGCGGATCGCGCCGCCGATACAGGTGGCCGCGCCGCCGAAGGGTTCGATCTCCGTGGGATGGTTGTGGGTCTCATTCTTGAACAGCAGCAGCCAGGGTTCCTTCACCCCGTCCCGCTCCACGTCCATTTTCACCGTACAGGCGTTGATCTCTTCGCTCTCGTCCAGCTTTTCCAGCTTTCCGTGCTTCTTCAGGTATTTCACCGCGACGGTCGCCAGGTCCATGAGGCACACGGGCTTCTTTTCCCGGCCGAGCTCCGCGCGGGTATCCATATAGCGCTTCCACGCCTTCTCCAGCACCGGGTCCTCAAACTTCACACTGTCGATTTCCGTAAGGAAGGTGGTGTGGCGGCAGTGGTCGCTCCAGTAGGTGTCCAGCATCCGGATCTCCGTGATGGTGGGCTCGCGGCCTTCCGCCTTAAAGTAGGACTGGCAGAAGGCGATATCGTCCGCGTCCATGGCCAGGCCCAGGTCCGCCACGAGTTTTTCCAGCCCGGCGCGGTCCAGCGCCGTGAAGCCTTCCAGCGTCGCGACTTCCGTGGGCACGGCGTATTCGGTCTTCAGGGTCTCCGGCATCTCCAGGGAAGCCTCGCGGGCTTCCACCGGGTTAATTACATACTTTTTGATCTCGGCAATCTCCTCCGCGGAGAGGTTTCCGTAGAGCAGGTATACCTTCGCGCTGCGCACAATGGGCCGCTCGCCCTGGGAAAGGAACTGGATGCACTGGGCAGCGGAGTCCGCGCGCTGGTCAAACTGACCGGGCAGGTATTCCACCGCGAACACGGCGGCCGCGCCGTCCGCGGAAACCGCGTCGGAGGTGTCGTCCAGCTGGGGCTCGGAGAAGACTTCCCGCACCGCCAGGGAGAACAGGTCTTCCGAAATATTCTCCGCGTCGTAACGGTTCAGCAGGCGGACCTTTTCAAGGCCCTTGATACCCAGGAACTTTCTCGCGTCCGCCAGCAGCGCGTGCGCTTCATTGTCCAGACCGGGCTTCTTTTCCACAAAAATCCTATAAACCACAATAACACCTCGTTTTTTACCGGAGCACTGACAGCGCTCTTTGTCCGATATCCCGCCGGCAGTACTTGTTTCCGAATTCAATCCGGTCGGCCATGGCGTAGGCTCCCTTCACGGCTTCCGGCAGGGTTTCCGCCACCGCGGTAACGCCGAGGACCCGGCCGCCGCTGGTGACCAGTTTCCCGTCTGCGAGCTTCGCGCCGGCCACATACACATGCTCCTGCACGTCCGCGGGGATCGTGATCTCATAGCCCTTTTCATAGCTGAGCGGATAGCCTTTGGAGGCGAGCACCACGCAGCAGGCATGGGCGTCTTTGAACTTCACCTCGCAGTCCGCGAGGGTACCGTTCGTGACCGCCTGCATGACCGTCAGCAGGTCACTCTCCAGCAGGGGCAGCACCACCTGGGTCTCCGGATCGCCGAAGCGGCAGTTGTACTCAATGACCTTCGGACCGTCCTTTGTGATCATCAGACCGAAATACAGGCAGCCGCGGAATTCCCGGCCCTCCGCCTTCATCGCGCGGATGGTGGGCAGGAAGATCGTTTCCATGCAGGTCTTCGCGACATCCTCCGTATAGAAGGGATTCGGCGCGACGGTTCCCATGCCGCCGGTGTTCGGGCCCCGGTCGCCGTCACCTGCCCGCTTGTGGTCCATGCTGGAAACCATGGGCTTGACGGCCGTGCCGTCCGTGAAAGCCAGCACGGAGACTTCGGGGCCTTCGAGGTATTCCTCGATGACGATCCGGTCGCCGCTCTTTCCGAACTTCTTATCCTCCATGATCTCCCGGACGGCGCCCTGCGCCTCCTCCCGGGTCATGGCTACGGTCACGCCCTTGCCCAGGGCCAGGCCGTCCGCCTTCACCACGGTCGGGATCGGGGCGGTTTCAAGATAGTCCAGCGCCTGCTTCGGATCGGAGAAGACTTCGTAGGTTGCCGTCGGGATGCCGTACTTCTTCATCAGGTCCTTGGAGAAAACCTTGCTGCCCTCAATGATGGCGGCGTTCGCCCGCGGACCGAAGCAGGGAATAGCTTCCGCTTCCAGCGCGTCCACGCAGCCCAGCACAAGCGGATCGTCCGGCGCGACGACGGCGTAGTCGATTTTCACGGTCTTCGTGAAGGCAACGATGCCTTCAACATCCGTCGCTTTGACGTCCACACAGGTCGCGTCCGCCGCGATGCCGCCGTTGCCCGGCAGGGCATAGATGGTCTCCACGGACGGGTTCTGCTTCAGCTTTTTGATGATGGTGTGTTCGCGGCCCCCGCCGCCGATGACTAAAAGATTCATCAATCTAATTCCTTTCGGATGACGGTTAATTCTGAATTCAGAATCCTGAATTCTGAATTATCAATGATGGAAAAGTCTCATGTGGGTAAACGCCATGGTCATGCCGTATTTGTCGCAGCATTCGATGACCGCGTCGTCCCGGATGGATCCGCCGGGCTCGGCAATGTACTTCACGCCGCTCTTATAGGCGCGCTCAATGTTGTCGCTGAAGGGGAAGAACGCGTCGGAACCCAGGGCAACGTTCTGCCGCGTGCTCAGGAAGGCGCGCTTGTCCGCCTCGGTCAGCGGCGCGGGCTGGGCGGTGAAATACTTCTGCCAGTTGCCGTCGGCGCAGACGTCTTCTTCATTCTGGTTGATATAGCCGTCGATGACGTTGTCCCGCTCCGGCCGGCCCAGGTCTTCCCGGAAGGGCAGGTTCAGGACCTTTTCATGCTGGCGCAGGAACCAGGTGTCCGCCTTGGAGCCCGCCAGGCGCGTGCAGTGGATGCGGCTCTGCTGGCCGGCGCCGACTCCGATGGCCTGGCCGTCCACCGCGTAGCACACGGAGTTGGACTGGGTATATTTCAGGGTGATCAGGGCAATGATCAGGTCCCGCGCGGCGGAATCCGGCAGGTCCTTGTTCTTCGTTACGATATCCGAGAGCAGCTCCCGGTTGATCTCAAAGTTGTTGCGGCCCTGTTCGAAGGTGATGCCGAAAACCTGCTTGCGCTCCTGCACTTCGGGCACATAATCGGGATCAATCTCCACGATGTTGTAGTTGCCCTTGCGCTTGGTCTTCAGGATCTCCAGGGCTTCCGGCTCGTATCCGGGGGCGATGACGCCGTCGGACACTTCGCGCTTGAGCATCTTCGCGGTGGTCACGTCGCACACATCGCTCATGGCGACCCAGTCGCCGAAGGAGCACATCCGGTCGGTGCCGCGGGCACGGGCATAGGCGCAGGCCAGGGGGGAATCATCCAGGCCTTCGATGTCGTCCACGAAGCAGGCCTTCTTCAGGTCGTCGGACAGCGGGATGCCGACCGCGGCCGAGGTGGGGCTCACATGCTTGAAGCTGGTCACCGCGGGCATGCCCAGGGCGGCCTTCAGTTCCTTCACCAGCTGCCAGCTGTTGAAGGCGTCCAGGAAATTGATATAGCCGGGGCGGCCGGACAGGATTTTGATCGGCAGCTCGCTGCCGTCGTTCATGTAGATCTTCGCGGGTTTCTGGTTGGGGTTGCAGCCATACTTGAGTTCGAATTCTTTCATGGTTCCTGTCTCCTTCACTTATTTTTGTTCACCAAACGGTTTTCAACCGCGCCGGTTTCCAGGTCCACATAGCGGACATAAAGGCTGATCTTGTTCTGCTCGTTCAGGTTCTTCCAGAGGACATCCGTCATGCTGTCGATGTCGTTCTCAATGGCGATACGTTCCGGCTCACCCTGGAAAGTCGGGATCGGGTTCCCGTCGCACACATATGTGTGGAGGAAGTGGCCCAGGCCGTTCAGCGGCGCGTATTTGTAAGTGAAACGGTTGCAGGCGGAGCCTTCCGCGTCGGCGCTCTTGAGGATGCTCATCTGGTAGGTGAAGCCGCCGTCCTCAAAGGTCAGCATGCCGCTGATGCGGGGAGTGAAGTTCGGGCCGTCGGGCTCAAACTCACGGCTCTCCAGCGCGCAGCTGAAGCACTTGCCGTCCTTCAGGCCGTCGTAAATGGTATCGGTCTGGTTGCCGTTGGTCACGATCAGGTTGTTCTCATAGGTCCGGATCGCGGCGTAGATGATCAGGGAGGGATCCTGGACCTTCGCGGCGTCGAAAGGTTCGGTGAAGACTTCGCCGTTCTTCTCGGTGAAGATCCGGTTACGGCTGTTGTCACTGCGGCCCATAATGAAATAGGCAGTCATGGCCTTTTTACCGTCCGGCGTCTTGCCGATAATGATGCCGCGGCCGGGGTAGGTGTTGTCCTTCAGCAGTTCCTCGGGGGTGTAGATACGGTAGATGTCCATAGGCTCCTCCTTTAATGCACAATGCACAATGCATAATGCATAATTATTTGTTTGATACTTTGAGTCCTGGGGTTTCACCAGATATCATTGTGCATTGTACATTATTCATTATGCATTGTTGAAACGATTTCTTTGGAAACCGTTTCAACCGCCCGGGGCAGAATGATCCACTCGGCCTGCTCCATAACCCGGCGCTGCAGGATCTCGGGCGTATCACCGGGCTGGATCTCCACCGCCTTCTGGGCGATGATCTCCCCGCCGTCCGGGATCTCGTTTACAAAGTGCACGGTCGCGCCGGTTACCTTCACGCCCCGGGCCAGCGCCGCCTCATGCACTTTCAGGCCGTAGAAGCCCGCGCCGCAGAAGCTGGGGATCAGGCTCGGATGCACGTTGATGATCCGCCGGGCATACAGGGTGGTAAAATCCTCGGTCAGGATGCTCAGGAAACCGGCCAGCACAATCAGGTCGGTCCGGTTCTTCTCCAGCGCTTCGACCAGCTTGCCTTCAAAGGCCTTCTGTCCGCCGCAGCCTTTCTTGTTGATCTCCAGTCCCATGATGCCGGCCTTGGCCGCGCGCTCCATCGCGTAGGTGCCGAGCCGGTCGCTCACGACCAGCGTGATCTCTCCGTCCGGAATCTCGCCCCGGGCCGAAGCATCCAGGATCGCCTGGAGGTTGGTGCCTCCGCCGGAGACCAGTACAGCGATACGGGCTTTTTTACTCATGCGTCCCTCTTTCCGATCAGATGATCGTGATCTTTTCTTCGCTTTCGGCGATCTCACCGATCACGTAAGCGTCTTCCCCGTTGTCCTTCAGGATCTTCAGGGCCTTGTCCGCGTCCGCTGCGGAAACCACAATGCTCATGCCCACGCCCATGTTGTAGGTGTTGAACATATCGCGCTCGCTGATGCCGCCCTTTTCGGCAATGAGGCGGAAGACCGGCAGGATCCGGATCTTCGCCTTTTCAATCTTCGCGCCCAGGCCGTCCGGAATGCTCCGCGGGATGTTCTCATAGAACCCGCCGCCGGTGATGTGGCTGATGCCCTTCACCGCGACTTCCTTCAGCAGGGCAAGCACCGGCTTCACATAGATCTTCGTGGGGGTCAGCAGCGTTTCGCCCAGGCTCTTTCCGCCCAGCTCCGCCACCGGGGAAGCCAGGTCCGCGTTCTCCACGCCGAACACCTTTCGCACGAGAGAGAAGCCGTTGGAATGCACGCCTGTAGACGGCAGCGCGATGATGACGTCCCCGGCCCGCATGGTCTTGTTGTCGATGATCTTTGCCTTATCCACAATGCCTGTGGAATAGCCTGCCAGGTCGTATTCGTCCTCGGGCATCATGCCGGGATGCTCCGCGGTCTCGCCGCCGATCAGGGCGCAACCGGCCTGCACGCAGCCTTCGCACACACCCTTGACGATCTGCTCGATCACTTCGGGCACGTTCTTTCCGCAGGCGATGTAGTCCAGGAAGAACAGGGGCTGCGCACCGCAGCAGATGATGTCGTTCACGCACATCGCCACACAGTCGATGCCGATGGTGTCGTGTTTATTCATCAGGAAGGCGATTTTCAGCTTGGTGCCTACGCCGTCGGTGCCGGATACCAGCACCGGCTCCTGCATCCCGGCCAGGTCCGGTCTGAACAGTCCGCCGAATCCGCCCACATCAGAGCAGACACCGGGGATCTCTGTCCGTTGGATATGCTTTTTCATCAGCTCGACTGACCGGTAACCGGCAGTGATATCAACGCCAGCGGCGGCGTAGGCTTCAGATTTTGAATTCAGCATGGCTCAGTCTTCCTTTCCGCTTAGTCTTCTTTTCCGTTCCAGCAGTAAGTGCACAGTTCACACGGATCGATCCCGATCGCCTTGATCACGCCTTCCAGCGTCTGGAACTCCAGGGAGGCGAAATTGAACTTTTTGCAGATGCACTCCCGCAGGTTCTTTCCGCGTTCGGTGGTGCCGTCCGCGTATTCGTCAATGTGATTGAACCCTTCCTCGCCTTCCAGCTCCAGGATCACCCGGCGGGCAATCAGCTCCAGGTCGCTGTTGGAACGGGAGAAATTCAGGTACTTGCAGGCATACATGATCGGCGGGCAGGCGCTGCGCATATGCACGGACTTGGCGCCGCTCTCATACAGGAACTCAACGGTCTCCCGCAGCTGCGTGCCGCGGACAATGGAGTCGTCCACGAACAGCAGGTTCTTGTCCTTGATCAGGGCGTTCACGGGGATCTGCTTCATCTTCGCGATCTTGTCGCGGTCCGTCTGGTTGGCCGGCATGAAACTGCGGCTCCAGGTGGGGGTGTATTTGATGAAGGCCCGGGCAAAGGGCGTGCCGCTGCGGTTCGCGTATCCGATGGCGTGGGGCGTACCGGAGTCCGGCACCCCGCCGATGTAGTCGATCGGGTCGTTCCTGCCGGCTTCCCTGTCGTTGTCCGCCATGATCGCGCCGTTGCGGTAGCGCATCTCCTCGACGTTCACGCCTTCGTAACAGGAGGTCGGATAGCCGTAATAGCTCCACAGGAAGGAGCAGATCTTCTTTTTCTTTCCCGGGGGCACCAGCTGGGTCATCTTGTTCGGAGTCAGCTCCACAATTTCCCCGGGCCCCAGTTCGCATACGTCCTCATAGCCGGTCTTGTGATAGGCAAAGGACTCAAACGCCACGGCATAGCTGTCCTCCCGCTTGCCGACGGCCACCGGCAGCCGGCCCATGCGGTCCCGCGCGGCAATGATTGATCCCTTGTCCGTAAGAATCAGAACCGAAGCGGTGCCGACGATGGACTTCTGGGCAAACCGGATGCCCTCGGCGAAACTGCTCTTCTGGTTAATCAGCGCGCTCAGCAGTTCCGTCTGGTTGATCTTACCGCCGGTCATGGAATCGAAATGTCCGCCGCTGAAGCTCAGGTACTGGTCAATCAGCTCGTCGGCGTTGTTGATTACGCCGGTCATGCAGATCGCGTAGGTACCCAGGTTGGACCGGATCAGCAGGGGCTGGGGATCCGCGTCGGAAATGCAGCCGATGGCGGAGGTGCCGCGCATCTCTTCGAAAATGTGTTCAAATTTGGTCCGGAAAGGCGCGTTGCAGATGTTGTGGATTTTGCGTTGCAGCCCGATCTCCTCATCCCACGCGGCCATGCCCGCGCGGCGGGTGCCCAGGTGGCTGTGGTAATCCACGCCGAAGAACACGTCCAGCATGCAGTCCTGTTTTGATACGATACCGAAAAAACCGCCCATGGTTTTCCTCCAATTAATAATGAATAATGCGCCAACGCGTTTTCCGACCGGAAGGAACAGAATTAATTATTCATCGTTCATTCTTCATTGTTCATTAAAGCCGTTCGGCGATGCCCGCGTCCTTTGCGAGTACGGCTTCCGCGTCGGCCTTCCGCTTCGCGTCCAGCTTCGCGGCCAGGTCCGCATCCTCTACGGCCAGGATCTGAGCGGCCAGCAGCGCCGCGTTCGCCCCGCCGTTTACCGCAACGGTCGCCACCGGGATGCCCGTGGGCATCTGGACCGTGGAGAGGAGAGCGTCCAGCCCTTCCAGGCAGGGTCCCTGGCACGGGATGCCGATCACCGGCAGAGTCGTGTTTGCAGCGATGGCGCCGGCCAGGTGGGCAGCCATGCCGGCCGCCGCGATGACCGCGCCGAACCCGTTTTTCCGGGCATTGACAGCAAAAGCCCGGGCTTCTTCCGGTGTACGGTGCGCTGAATACACATGCACCTCGAAGGGAATGCCCAGGCTTTTGAGTTGATCCGTTGCTTTTTTGATCACGGGCAGATCGCTGTCACTGCCCATGATGATACCGACTTTTCTCACGGCGGAAGTCCTCCTGAATACCATTTGAAACCGTTCCCAATATAGCAAAAAACACGAACATTGTCAATTATGAACAGCAGAAATTCACATATATTTAATCAAAAACCCGAACGTTCGGAAATAAACGTTCGGGTTTCTTCGTGTTTTGTGCTTTTTGGTGCCTTTTTTGGAAGGCTCTTACAGGTTGCCGGCTTTCGTCTCACAGTACATGCATCTGTACTCCCGCCTTGCCCGGTCCGTCAGGACGAAAATGTGGTCCAGTTCCTGCTCGCAGGAAGTGATGCAGCGGGGATTTTTGCAGAAAAGCACGTTCACAAGCTTCTCCGGCATCTCGATCTGCTTTTTCTCCATCAGCTTCCCGTTCCGGATGATGTTCACCGTGGCGCCGGGATCCACATAGCCGATAATGTCCAGGTCCACGTCGATGGCGGCGTCCACCTTGATGATGTCCTTGCGGCCCAGCTTGGCGGAGACCACGTTTGTGATCATTGCGACCGGCGCTTCCAGGTTCTCCAGTCCCAGCAGGCGGTACAGCTTCATGCCGCATCCCGCGGCGATGTGGTCAATGACGATGCCGTCCCGGATGGAATCAACGTTCATAATGTGCCGGCCTCCTTTAAAAGCATGAGAATCAGCGCCATGCGCATATACTTGCCGTTCAGCACCTGCTTGAAGTAGCAGGCCCGGGGATCGTCGTCCACCGCCACGCTGATCTCGTTCACACGGGGCAGCGGATGCATCACGCTCAGGGTCGGCCGGGCTTTCTTCATCTTTTCAGGCGTCAGGATGTAGCTGTCCCGCAGGCGCAGGTAGTCTTCCTCGTTGAAGAAGCGTTCCCGCTGCACCCGGGTCATGTACAGGATATCCAGGTCGCCGATGACCTCTTCCAGGTTCGTGGTCTGGCTGTAGGGAATATTCTTTTTCTTCAGGGATTCATTCTTTACGTAGCTCGGGAGCTTCAGTTCCTCCGGGCTGATCAGCACAAAGTTGACGCCCTCATAGCGGGACATGGCATTGATCAGGGAATGCACCGTGCGGCCGAACTTCAGGTCGCCGCACAGGCCTACGGTCAGATTCCCCATCCGGCCCTTCTCCCGGCGGATCGTCAGCAGGTCCGCCAGCGTCTGGGTCGGATGGCAGTGGCCGCCGTCCCCGGCATTGATCACCGGGATGGACGCGTTCCGCGCCGCGACCGCCGCTGCGCCTTCCTTCGGATGGCGCATAGCAATGATATCCGCATAGCAGGATACCGTCTTTGCCGTGTCCGCAACGCTCTCGCCCTTGGCGGCGGAACTGGTGTTCGCACCGGTCACGCTGATCACGTTGCCGCCCAGCTCATACATCGCTGCCTCAAAGCTCAGGCGGGTGCGGGTGCTGGGCTCGAAGAAGAGCGTCGCCAGCTTCTTCCGGCGGCAGGCGTCGGCATAATCGTCCGGATGGGCGATAATGTCCTCCGCGGTATCCATGAGGCTGTCCAGTTCTTCCGGCGTCAGATCCGGAACGTCAATGACACTTCTGATCATAATCTGCCTCCTTTTTTATCATTCCGACCAGGCGAAGTGCGTGGAGAAATCTCTTTTTACTCCGCCCAGGATTCGTCAGACGGGTTGTTGCGGAATTTGATCAGCCGGGAGATGTCCTCGGGGCGGATATAGCCTTCCTTCGCGGCCTCCTCGGCGATGATATCGAAATTGGTCAGGGAAACGTTCTTCACTTTCGCTGCAGCCAGGCGGTCAAGGCCCTTCTGCATTCCGTAGGTGAAGATGCTCACGATGCCCAGCACATCCGCGCCGGCCTGACGCAGCACTTCCACGGTCTCCAGCGAACTTCCGGCGGTGGAGATCAGGTCCTCGACCACGACCACCTTCTGGCCGGGCTCCAGCCTGCCTTCAATCTGGTTCTGCCGGCCGTGGTCCTTCGCGCCGGACCGCACATAACCCATGGGCAGTCCCATGATGTGCGCCGTGATTGCCGCGTGGGCAATACCCGCGGTGGACGTACCCATCAGCACTTCCACGGAAGGATATTCCTCCCCGATGAGCTGGGCCAGGCCCTTCTCCACGTCCGTGCGGACTTCCGGCGCCGTCAGGGTCAGCCGGTTATCGCAGTAGACGGGGCTCTTGATGCCGCTGGCCCAGGTGAAGGGCTCCTCCGGACGGAAAAACACTGCCCGGATCTTCAGCAGGTCTTTTGCGATCAGGTGATTCAGTTCCTCTCGGGTCATCATGGGTTTGTCCTCCTCAGTCAATAAATTCCGCCACGCAGCGTTCATAAGCGGCGACCGGATCTTCCGCCGCGGTAATCGGGCGGCCGACGACGATGTAGTCGCTGCCGACTTTCTTTGCCTCCGCGGGCGTCATGACCCGCTTCTGGTCTCCTATATCACCATCGGCAAATCTCACGCCGGGCGTCACGGTCAGGAAGTCCTTCCCGCAAACGTCGTGCACCTTGCCCGCTTCCAGGGGCGAGCAGACTACGCCGTCCAGCCCGGCCTTCCGGGCGTTCAGGGCGTAGTGCATGACCACTTCGTCAATGGGTTTTTCGATCAGCAGGTCCTTTTCCATCGTTTCCTGGTCCGTACTGGTCAGCTGGGTCACCGCGATCAACAGCGGCCGGCTGCCGTCCGGCCGGGTCAGGCCTTCCAGCGCCGCTTCCATCATCCGGATCGTACCCGCGGCATGCACATTGCAGATATCCACATCCATCCGGCTCAGCACCGCCATGGCTTTTTTCACCTGATTCGGAATATCATGCAGCTTCAGATCCAGGAAAATCTTATGCCCCCGGCTCTTGATCTCCCGCACGATCTGCGGGCCCTCCGCGTAGTACAGCTCCATGCCGATCTTCACGAAAGGCTTCCGTGCCTGTCCTTCAAACCTGTCCAGGAATGCCAGCGTCTTTTCCATACTGTCGAAGTCGCAGGCTACGATCACGTCCTTACCCATCTGTCATTTCCCTCCCAATTCTTCCAGCGTCTTAATCCCGTATTTGTCCATCGCCGCAGGCAGATCCTCAATGATCCTTTTGCAGGCGCAGGGATCAGCCAGGTTCGCAGCGCCGACTTCCACCGCGCAGGCACCGGCCATCATCATCTCCAGCACATCCTCCGCGGTCGTCACGCCGCCCATGCCCACCACCGGGATCTTTACCGCCCGGCTGACCTGCCAGACCATTCGCAGCGCCACCGGGAACACCGCCGGGCCGCTGACGCCGCCCATGACGTTCCGGATCACTGGTTTCCGGGTCCGAAGATCGATGCGCATGCCCTGCAGCGTGTTGATCAGGCTCACGCCGTCCGCACCCGCGTCCTCGCAGGCCTTCGCAATGGCCGTAATGTCCGTTACATTCGGGCTCAGCTTCATTATGACCGGCTTGGCCGTGACCTTCTTCACCGCCGCGGTCACTTCCGCAGCAGCTTTCGGATCCGTGCCGAAGCTCATGCCGCCGCCGTGCACGTTCGGGCAGGAGATGTTGACCTCCAGCCAGCCCACCTGCTCCTCCCTGTCCAGCTTTTCGCAGGTATAGGCATAGTCCTCCGCGCTGAAACCGCTGACATTTGCCATGACCGGCTTGCGGAAAACTTCCTTCAGCTTCGGCAGTTCCTCCGCGATGACCTTATCCACGCCGGGGTTCTGCAGGCCCACCGCGTTGATCATGCCCGCCGGACATTCCGCGATCCGCGGCGTCGGGTTCCCGAAGCGGGGATCCTTCGTCGTGCCCTTGAAGGAGAAGGTACCGAGGCAGTTAATATCATACCACTGCGCAAACTCATACCCGAAACCGAACGTGCCGCTGGCGGGGATCACCGGGTTGTCCAGTCCGATGCCGCACAAACTCGTCGTCAGTCGTCCCACAGGATCTCCTCCTTTTCCAGCACCGGGCCCTCCCGGCAGATGCGCTTGTATCCCGTGATGGTTTTACAGCTGCAGCCCATGCAGGCGCCGAAGCCGCAGCCCATCCGCTCCTCAAAGGAGAACTGGCCGGAGGTCTTCGCCGCCCGATACACCGCACGGAGCATCAGCTCCGGTCCGCAGGTGTAGAAGTAGCTGTAATCCGCCGGCAGGGCGTCGGTCACAAAACCCTTCACTCCGTAACTGCCGTCCGCGGTGGCCACCGTGACCCCACAGCCCAGGGCTTTGAAAGCGTCCTCGCCAAAGACTTCCTCTTTTGTGTTGAAACCCAGCACCGCATGAACCTTTTTGCCCCCGGCAATCAGCTGCTTTGCCAGCAGGTACAGGGGCGGCACGCCTACGCCGCCGCCCAGCAGCAGGGGTGCGTCCCCGGCTTTGGACAGGTCGTAGCCGTTGCCCAGGCCGGTCAGCACGTCCAGCGTTTCTCCGGGCCGCATCGAGGCCATTTGTTCAGTTCCCCTGCCCACCACCTTGTACAGGATGGTCAGGCGTCCGGGTTCGGAATCGTATACGGAAATCGGCCGGCGCAGGAAAAGCCCGTCCAGGCGGATGTTCACGAATCCGCCGGGACGCTGCGCCTCCAGATCCGGTGCTTCCAGCCGCATCCGGTACACAGCGGCTGTGACCGGAACGTTTTCCGTGATGGTCAGGATTTGCTGTTTCATACTGCTCCTCAGGCGTCGATCGTGGAGATGGTCAGCGTGGTTTCCTCCAGCACGTCCAGCAGGACGCGGACGGTGTCGAGGCTGGTGAAGATCGTCGCGTTGTTCTCGGTCGCACAGCGGCGGATCTGCAGGCCGTCGCTCTCGCTCTCCGGCTCGCCGATTTCACGGGTGTTGATGATGTAGGCCACATGGCCCTGGCGGATGCTGTCCAGAATCTCACTGGAGCCCTGGCTGATCTTCGCCATCGCATGGGTGCGGATACCGTTCTCCTTCAGGAACCGGGCTGTACCGCGGGTCGCCTCGATGTTGAAGCCGAGATTGTAGAAGCGGCGGATCAGCGGCAGCGCCTCGTTCTTGTCCCGGTCGGCGATGGTGGCCAGCACCGTGCCGTAGTTCTGCAGCCTGGTTCCGCCGGCCTGCAGCGCCTTGTACAGCGCGCGGTTCAGCTTGTCGTCATAGCCGATCGCTTCGCCCGTGGACTTCATTTCCGGGCTCAGGTAGGCGTCGAGGCCCTTGATCTTGTTGAAGGAAAAGACCGGCACCTTGACATAGTAGCGTTTCTTTTCTTCCGGATAGAGGTCGAAGAAGCCCTGTTCCTTCAGGCTCTTGCCGAGGATAACCTCCGTGGCGATGTCCGCCAGGGAGTAGCCCGTCGCTTTGCTCAGGAAAGGTACGGTACGGCTGGACCGCGGGTTCACCTCGATAATGAAGACGTTCTCGTTCTCGTCCACGATGAACTGGATGTTGTAAAGGCCGATGATACCGATGCCCAGGCCCAGCTTCTTCGCGTACTGCAGGATGATACCCTTCACCTTGTTGCTGATGGAGAAGGTCGGATAGACGGAGATGGAGTCGCCGCTGTGGATACCCGTGCGCTCCACCAGTTCCATGATGCCGGGCACAAAGACGTCCCGGCCGTCGCAGATCGCGTCGACCTCGACCTCCTTGCCGCGGATGTATTTATCCACCAGCACCGGCTTGTCCGCGTCGATCTCCACCGCGGTGCGCAGGTAGTGGCGCAGCTGTGCCTCATCGCCGACGATCTGCATTGCGCGGCCGCCCAGCACAAAGCTCGGACGCACCAGCACCGGGTAACCGATCTCTTCAGCCGCCTTCACACCGTCTTCGATCCGGGTGACCGCCCGGCCCTGGGGCTGCGGAATGTTCAGGTCCTCCAGGATTTTCTCGAAGCTGTCGCGGTTCTCCGCCCGCTCGATCGCGTCACAGTCCGTGCCGATGATCTTCACGCCGCGCTCCATGAGCGGCTCGGCCAGGTTGATGGCCGTCTGGCCGCCGAGGGAGGCGATGACGCCTTCCGGCTTTTCAAAGTCGATAATCGCCATGACGTCTTCCGGTGTCAGCGGCTCGAAGTACAGCTTGTCCGCGGTGGTATAGTCCGTGGAAACCGTCTCCGGGTTGTTGTTGATGATGATCGCCTCATAGCCCGCGCGGCGGATGGTCTGCACCGCGTGTACCGTGGAGTAGTCGAACTCCACGCCCTGGCCGATGCGGATCGGGCCTGCGCCCAGCACGACGATCTTTTTCTTCTCCGTGAGGATCGAGTCGTTCTTTCCGCTGTAGCTGGAGTAGAGATAGGCAATGTATTTGCCGGTGTGCAGCGTATCCACCATACGGAAAACCGGCACTATGCCTTTTCCCTTGCGCAGGGCGTAGACGGCGGTTTCCTTCATGCCCCAGAGGCGGGAGATTGTCAGGTCCCCGAAGCCCATTTCCTTCGCTTCCTTCAGAAGCGCGGTATCGCCCGGGGCTGCCTTCAGGCGGGTCTCCATCTCCGTGATCTTTTTGATGCTCTCCAGGAAAAGTTCCGTGATCAGCGTCCGCTCATGGATCTCGCTGACGGCAACATTCCGGCGCAGGAGCTCGGTCACCGCGAAAAGCGTATCCGCCCGGAAGTCCTTCACATAGTCCAGGAGTTCTTCCGTGGGCATGCTGTCGAATTTCGCCAGATGCAGATGGCACACGCCGGTCTCCAGGCTCCGCACACTCTTGAGAATACACTCTTCCAGGTTGCTGCCGATGCCCATAACCTCGCCGGTCGCCTTCATCTGGGTGCCCAGCTGGTTGCTGGCGGAAGTGAACTTGTCGAAGGGGAAGCGCGGGAACTTCGCCACGATGTACTCCAGAGAGGGTTCCATGGCCGCGTTGCCGCCGGCCACCGGGATCTCCTCCAGCGCCATGCCCAGGGCGATCTTCGCCGTAACCCGGGCAATCGGATATCCGCTGGCCTTGCTCGCCAGGGCGGAAGACCGGCTGACCCGGGGATTGACCTCGATGAGGTAGTATTTGCTGCTGTTGGGATCCAGCGCGAACTGCACGTTGCATCCGCCCTCGACCTTCAGCTCGCGGATGATTTTGATCGCGCTGTCGTTGAGCATCTTCAGGTCGTGATCGTTCAGGCTCAGGATCGGGGCGACAACCACGCTGTCGCCGGTGTGCACGCCGACCGGATCCACGTTTTCCATGCCGCAGATCGTAATTGCTTTGTCGTTGCTGTCCCGCATGACCTCAAACTCAATCTCCTTGAAGCCGCGGACGCTCTTTTCAACCAGCACCTGGTGCACGGGGCTCAGGCGGAAGGCGTTCGTACCGATCTCAACCAGTTCCTCTTCGTTGTTGGCAAAGCCGCCGCCGGTTCCGCCCAGGGTGAACGCGGGCCGCAGCACCACCGGGTAACCGATGTCCAGCGCCGCTTTCTTTGCTTCTTCCAGGTTATAGGTAATCTCGCTGGGGATGACCGGCTCGCCGATGGACTCGCACATCTCCTTGAAAAGCTCCCGGTCCTCAGCCCGCTCGATGCTCCGGCTGCTGGTACCCAGCAGTTCCACGCCGCACTCTTTCAGTACGCCCTTGCGCTCCAGCTGGACTGCCAGGTTCAGGCCGGTCTGGCCGCCGATGCCGGGCACAATCGCGTCCGGCCGTTCATACCGCAGGATCTTCGCGACGTATTCAAGCGTCAGGGGCTCCATGTATACCTTGTCCGCAATGGAGGTGTCGGTCATGATGGTCGCCGGATTCGAGTTGCACAGCACGACCTCATATCCTTCCTCTTTCAGGGCCAGGCACGCCTGGGTGCCGGCGTAGTCAAACTCCGCCGCCTGTCCGATGACGATGGGGCCGCTGCCGATAATCAGTACTTTCTTGACGTCTGTCCGCTTTGCCATGTTCTTTCTTCCTCCATCTCAATAGGTATATACCGTTCTGCCCGCGTGCACGGTTTTCAGGCACCGGCCGTAAACGCTCTGTCCCGCGAAGGGCGTTGCCCTGCCCCTGCTCTCAAATTCCTCCGGATCGATCCGGTACTGCGCTTCCAGGTCCCACTCGCTGAAGTCGTCTTCCCGCAGGGGGATCCCAAAGCGTTCCCGCGGCGCGACTGCCATCTTTTCAACCAGCGTTTCCAGCGGCAGGATCCCGGTCTTCACCAGCCCGGTGTAGAGCACCGGGAAAGCGCATTCCAGCCCGACCACCCCGAAGGCGCTGCCCGCAAGCCCGCGGCCCTTTTCCTCCGCGCTGTGGGGTGCGTGGTCCGTGGCAATCATGTCGATCGTGCCGTCCAGCAGCGCTTCCACCAGGGCCTCCCGGTCTTCCTTTGCCCGCAGCGGCGGGTTCATCCGGAAGCGGCCGTCCTCCTGCAGATCGTTCTCATCCAGCAGCAGGTAGTGCGGCCCGGTCTCGCAGGTCACGTCCACACCGTCTTTTTTCGCCTGCCGGATCAGCTCCGCGCTTTCCCTGCAGCTGATGTGGCACACATGGTAGGCGCAGCCGGTTTCCTTTGCCAGTTTCAGGTCCCGGGCGATCGGTCCCCATTCGCTCTCGGAGCAGATCCCTTTGTGTCCGTGAACCCTGGCGTAATTACCGTCATGAATATATCCGCCCCGCACCAGCGTTTCGTCCTCGCAGTGGGCGGCGATCACTTTACCGATTTTCCTGCAGCGTTCCATCAGGGAACGCATCATGCTTTCACTCTGCACGCCCTTTCCGTCGTCGGAGAAGGCAACCACGCGGGGCGCCAGTTCCTCCAGCGCGGCGGCTTCCGTTCCCTTTTCCCCGACGGTCAGCGCCGCGTAGGGCAGGATGTCCACCAGGCCGCCGGCCGCACGGATCAGGTCCTCTTCTTCCTTCAGGTGCTGCAGGCTGTCCGGTACCGGGTTCAGGTTCGGCATCGCGCAGACCGCGGTATATCCTCCGCGGGCGGCCGCCCGGCTCCCTGTGACCATTGTTTCCTTATAGGAAAAACCCGGCTCCCTGAAGTGAACGTGCACATCACAGAAGCCGGGAAAGATAACGATGCCATTCTCTTTACGGACAGGAGTCCCTTGTTTGGAGGGAATGCGGGGCGGTTCCTGTCTCACCATCATCGTTTTGTTTGCTCCTTCGCATAAAAAGAACTTCGCCGGAGATTCGGCGAAGTTTCGGATCGCATGTTGACAGCGTCTGCCGCACGGCGGCATACGCGCAATCCCAATCTTGCCGATATCTCTGTATCGTCTTAAAGATCGGTACCGGGATATTTTGTATCATATCACCGTACCCTTGTCAAGGGTCATTTTCATTCCTCTGTTGTTCTTCCTCCGTCGCCCCGGCGGCAGCCTTTTCCGGGAGCGTTTCCGTTGCTTTCGCGTTCATCGCGGCAGCCATCATTTCCGCTCGTTTCTCCGGGCTCATGGTCTCCCAGCTGCCCTCCGGAGCGTCCTCCCGGCGGCCGCGCACCCAGTCGATCACATTGCCGAAGCCAAGGGTCACCGCCTGCGCCATGAGGCGGGTGAACACCCGCCGCATCTCCGGATCCACATCTTTCCGGTTGCCGACCATCGTCACCAGCGTTTTCAGCTTTTCCCCGGTCAGCTCGCTCATCTTCGTAGCCCTGGTGGACTCCGCCATGCCGAACAGGGTGTCCACGAAAGCCGCGCGCTGCGCCGGCGTACTGTTCTGCAGCCACTCATGCAGGGTGTCCCGCACAACAACGGCCGTATGATCCAGCGCAGGCAGGGTCTCAAACCGGGGACCGTAGATCTTCCAGCTCATCGGGTCGTGCTGGCTGATGCCGCTGGCCGTGGAACGCACAACGGTATAGGGGTCATAGAAATCCATCAGCATTCCGATGATGCTGGTCTGGGGAACAAAGGAACGGATCTTTTCCCTGATCCGCAGGTATTCTTCCGTCTGGGAAGTCTCCCGGTTCATGCCCGGCCCGTCGTAGGACCAGATGCTCTCAATCCGCTCCTGCACCCGCTTTTTCACGAAGGTCGCGGCATAAACCGCCAGGTTGCCGCCCTTGCTGTGGCCAACCAGGCGGATCGGCCGTTTGGACAGCGCCGCCGCACGGCCCAGATACAGGATCGCCGCCTCCTGGGCGGGCACCCGCGTCGTATAGGCCATGTCAAAATCTTCCCGCCAGCCGATCAGCGTGTTGTCTGTGCCTCGGAAAGCCACGCAGGTTGTGCCGTCCGGCAGGTCCAAGCACAGGGCGGAAAACTGCATCCCGAGCTCCGCGTCCGTCAGGGCGATCGCATGATGCAGCCGGCACGCGCCGAAGCGCGCGCTTTTCGCCATGCCCTCAAACGCCTTCTTACGGCCGGCAAAGCTGTTGGTCGTGCCTTCCTGCAGCAGGTCGATCCGGGCCATTTCCTCCAGGGTCCAGCCCTTCGGATCCCGCCCGCCGTGGAAATTCAGGTAACTGAGGGTGGCGATCAGCAGGCCGTCGATCTCGTTCCATGGCGAGGCCTCAAAAGGAACGTCCCCCCGCCAGGCAAGATAGTCCAGCATGTTCGCCATGGATCAGCTCATTCCTTCCGTTGATCGCTTCATTTCTTCCCATTCTTCCCGGGTGATCAGGCACTTGCGGGGTTTGCTGCCGTCTTTGGCCGCTACAATGCCCCGCTCTTCCATCTCATCCGTCAGTCGGCCCGCCCGGGCGTAGCCGATCTTCAGCCGCCGCTGCAGCGTACTGGTGGAAATCTGACCGTCCTGGATCGCAAACTCCACAGCCTGCTCAAACAGGCCACCGTCGCCGCCGCTCATGTCTGAGCTGTTGATGATGATATCCGCGCCGCCGCCGTTCTCGCCGCCGTTGGCCAGCTCGTCCAGCCGCTCCAGGATATCCGGGTCATAGGTGCTCGGATTCGCGTCCTTCACATGCTTCGCGATCCGGTTCACTTCCTCATCGCTCAGGAAACAGCCCTGCACGCGCGTCGGCGCAAAGGATCCGGTCGGCGCATAGAGCATATCGCCCCAGCCCAGCAGCTGTTCGGCGCCGTTGCGGTCCAGGATCGTGCGGCTGTCCACGGAACTCGCCGTCTTGAAAGCGATACGGCTGGGAATGTTCGCTTTGATGAGGCCGGTGATGACGTCTACGGAGGGACGCTGGGTCGCCACAATCAGGTGGATGCCCGCCGCGCGCGCCAGCTGCGTCAGCCGGCAGATGTATTCCTCAACATCTTTCTTGCAGACCATCATCAAGTCCGCCAGCTCGTCGATGATGATCACGATGCGGGCCATGGGACGCTCGCCGGTCTTTTCAGCCGCCTGGTTATAGCCCTCCAGATTCCGCACTTTCTTTTCAGCAAACTTGTCGTAGCGTTCCAGCATTTCCGCCACCGCCCAGGCCAGCGCCGCCGCGGCCTTGCGCGGATCGTTCACCACCGGAATCAGCAGATGCGGAATGCCGTTATAGCACTGCAGTTCGACGACCTTCGGGTCGACCAGGATCAGCTTCACTTCGTCAGGGCTTGCCTGATACAGCAGGCTGTTGATGATTGCGTTGATGCACACGGATTTACCGCTGCCGGTCTGGCCGGCAATCAGCATATGCGGCATTTTCGCCAGATCGCAGACAATCGGCGTACCGGCGATATCCTTGCCCAGCGCGACCGTCAGGATCGACTTCGCGTTCTGCATGGGTTCGCTTTCCATGACCTCGCGCAGGGTAACGGTTGTCACCTTCTGATTCGGCACTTCCACGCCGACCAGGCGCTTGCCCGGGATCGGCGCCTCAATGCGCACGGAGGTAGCGGACATTCCATAGGCGATGTCCTTCTCCAGTTCCGCGACCTTGTTCACCTTGGTGCCGGCTTCCAGCTCCAGCTCAAACCGGGAGATGGCGGGGCCGTGGGTCACATGAACCACGCGGGCGGGCACACGGAAGCTCGCCAGCGTTTCCTCCAGCTTGCGGGAGCGTGCCATATCCTCCTCGCGGGTATCCAGCACGCCCTGCATCGGCTTAGCCAGATCTGTGATCGGCGGGAAGTTGTAGGGCGTAGGCATCCACGGGCCTTCGTCCTCTTCCTCCTCTTTTTTCCTGGAAGGCACCTTGATCTTCGGCTTGTAGGCTTCAGCACCGATCTCCTGCTGCACCACCGGGATCACCGGCTTCTGCGGCGGTGTTCCGGCCGTTTTCTTCTCTTCAGGATCAGGCCGCCGGTACTGCGAATCATCGCGTCCGGCATCCGGACGTACGGACTTCTCCTCCGGAAGATCCAGCGCGGTCTGCTGAATTTCCCCGGTTCTGCGCCTGCGGGCAGGTTCCGGCTCTGTCTTTTGTTCAACCTGCATAACAGGCTTCCGTACAGGCTGCGGTTCTTCTGCCTCGGTCTTCGGCCTCCAGTCCGTCCGCGGCTGCGCCTCCGCGCCTGTCGCGGTCCGCCGGACAGGCTTCTCCGGCTGCGCCAGTGTGGACCCGTCGCTCAGGCCGTCGTATTCTTCTTTCTTTTCCCGGCCGAAAATCCTGCTCACAAAGGAGCTTCCGGCAGAAGCCGGCCGTTTCGGCTGTTTCCGGTCAAAGATCTGGCTTTGGCCGGTCGCGCCCATCTGCCCGGCGGCCGCCTGCTCCTGCCAGTCGCGTACGCCGCCGTCACCCTGCGCGGGCCAGGGCTGCTGCGCCGGCTGCGGAGGATACATATTCTGCTGCTGCATGCCCGGCTGCATTTGCTGCTGCGCATACTGCTGTTCAAGAATCTGCTGCTGTTGCTGCGCCCACATTGCCTGCTGTTGCTGCCAGGCAAGCTGCTCCTGTTCCATGCGTTCCCGCTCCAGGCGCTGCTGATCCCTGCGGGCGCCCGCCTGTCCGGTAAAGATGTCGTGCAGCCGGGAAGGCGTCAGGTTCATCGCCATCAGAACACAGAAAGCGGTCAGCACAAATACAATGGCCGTGCCCAGCACCGCACCCAGGTATTTCCACAGCGGCCAGGCCAGGATCGCACCCAGGGCGCCGCCGCCAAACAGAGTACTCGCATATTTGACACCTTCCGAATAGGCGCCATTAATAACTGTACCCCACTGATCGCCAAAGTTTCGTTTCAGATGGTCCATTGCGTTTGGAACCATAATCAAAGTACAAAGACCAATAAAAGCCAGAAGGGCAAACAGCCACTGGCGCACAGGCGCACGGCGCTGGGTGGACCAGATTACCAGCACGCCAGCCCAGACCGGCAGTACAGGCAGTACAAACGCCATGATGCCGCACAGGCCAAAACAGAGATCGCGCAGGCCTTGAAAAACCTGGCCGTGCAATCCCAATTCAACCGCCATAAAGACAAGTACGCCCAGCGCGATCAGCACCAGTCCGGCCATGTACCGGACCGCCATCGCGTCCGCGGAATACGCGGGGGCTTGTCTTCTTTTGCTGCTCCCTTTCTGAGCCATTCTTTCCTCCGTTAATGTTAAGTTAAAACAATGCTGACCAGGATCCCGGCCTCATCGCTGTAAAGCTGCAGGATGCGCTCCCCGCAGTAGTAGTAATCACAGGTGCCGGTATAACCCCGGATCGCCTCCGCTTTGTCCTCGTCAATCTCCGCCGAACCGTCCGGCTCACCCAGCGCGGCGATCCAGTCCTCCCGAGCCGTTTCCCGGACGCACAGCCCCCACAGGCAGCCCCGGTCCATCCGGATGCCTTCCACCACGCTGTTTTCCCAGCCCCGGGTCAGGTCGTCCGTCATCAGGAACACATCGCCGAAGCATCCGCCTTCCAGCGAGAACAGACGCCCGCCCTCGAAACCGTCGGGATCAATCAGCATATGATACCGGTCGGTCAGTTCCTTCATGCTGTCCCCGAGCCTTGCGGGAATCCCGGTCAGAGACCCTTCCGCCGCCATGGCCCGGAGCTGTTCCGCGCTCCCGCCGGTCAGGGAAATCATTTCCTGCACGCCGATCCTGCTTGCAACGCTGTCCTCGCTGAGGTCCAGCACATCGCGGAGAACGTTCCAGCCAATACGGATATCTCCCGCCCGGTCGCTGAGTGTGCTCAGCCGGCTCACCGGATAAAGAAGCGTCACTCCGCTCTTCTCCAGGAAAAAGAGTTCCGGAACGGGCGTCAGCTCGCTGTTTGCCAGGTGGGCGCTCAGTTCCGGCGCCACCTCGTCCTCCAGATATTCCGCGATCAGGTCCTTCGCCGCTTCCGCGTCCGTGAACAACTGATCAAAAGCAATCTCCTGCCCGTCCCGCAGGTCCGCGGTCACAGCCGTCCACACATAGGTGTTCCGGGTATTCTCCACCGCGCCGGACGCGGAAACCGCGCAGCTGAACACGTCGCCCAGGATGCCGCCCTTCCACTCCACCTTCAGGCTCCCGCCGGAGATCAGCAGCGCGGCGCGGGAAAGATATCCGCCGCTGTTGCTCTTCTCCTGGATCAGCCTGTTAACCTGCGCCTGCAGCGCTTCGTCTTCCAGGCCGGTGATCTGGGGATAGCGGACGCTGAGTTCCTCAGAAAACGCGAATCCCTCCTCCACAACCTCAGCCCCTTCCGCGCAACATGCGGAAACAAAGGCCAGCAGCATCGCGGCGGTCAGGCAGAGTATCCTGCGGATCGTGCGAAAGCGTTTCATTCTGAATCCCTCCGTATCTTATTATTTTACATCCTTTTTGGCTCCGGAGCAAGTCCGGCCTGCCTTCCGCCGCCCTCCGCGGCCATTTGACAGTGCTGTTCCGCCCCGTATATAATGAACGAAACCGCAGGCAAAAACCCTGCCGTTCCATACCCGGACAGAAAGGGGGCACGTCCTTGGCTGGCGGAAAGAAGATCCGGAAGATCCTGTTCCGGCTCATCGGAGTCATAATCGCCGTCGCCCTGCTGGCGCTGCTCGCCGTATCGCTGATCATTGCCAAGCCCCAGGAAGAGGCACCTGCCTCCGCCGCGGACCGGCCGTCCGGAGAAGCCAGTCCCGCGATCTCCGTTGAGAAGGAACAGGACCTCCACCGCCTGATTGCTTCTTTCCCGGCTCCGGTCATGAGTTTCATGAGCGGGTCGGGCATGACCTTCGTTTCCGCCACCTCCGCCGACGCGGCGGTCGACGGCGGCTTCGGGCGGATCGCAACCCTGAACTGGCAGACACCGGAAGGCGAACCCGTCAAACTCTGTACCGTCTGGCCGGCAGACGCGCTGGAACTGCTGGAGGACGGATACCACTTCATGCCCTATACCGGCCCGGCGCTCTTCGGCAACTCTTCCGTCCGGATGGAGAACGACTACGCCGTCCGCATCCATGTTGCCACAGACCGGGCGCTGTATATCGTGCTCCTGCCCCGCGCGCTCAGCGGGGAGACCGGCAGCATCTGCCGTTCCCTCCAGCTGTTCACCGTCGATTCCGAAAAAGAATAACCATACAAACCATCAACAAGGAGGAAACAGACATGGCAAATCCCTATGCCGGAACACAGACCGAAAAGAACCTGGAAGCCGCTTTCGCCGGCGAATCCCAGGCCCGCAACAAGTACACCTATTTCGCTTCCGTCGCGAAGAAGGAAGGCTATGAGCAGATCTCGGCCCTTTTCCTGAAGACCGCGGAAAACGAGAAAGAACATGCCAAGATGTGGTTCAAGGAGCTCAAGGGCATCGGTTCCACAACCGATAACCTGGCGGCTGCTGCCGACGGCGAAAACTATGAGTGGACCGATATGTATGAAGGTTTCGCGAAGACCGCCGAGGAAGAAGGTTTCCCGGAACTGGCCGAAAAATTCCGCGGCGTCGCCGCCATTGAGAAGCACCACGAGGAACGCTACCGCGCCCTGCTGAAGAACATCGAAATGCAGCAGGTCTTTGAAAAGAGCGAGGTCAAGATCTGGGAATGCCGCAACTGCGGCCACATCGTCGTCGGCACCAGGGCGCCGGACATCTGCCCCGTCTGCAACCATCCCCAGGCCTACTTTGAAGTCGCCGCGGAAAACTACTGATCCGGTACGATACAAAACGCTCCTCCGCCAGGAGGAGCGTTTTTTCGGCACTGCCGTTTACTGTTCATAGAAGAAGAGGCCTTCAGCCGTCATATAATCAATATAATCGCTAATCTCCTTTTCCAGCTGAAAATCCTTCTCATCCACCGGCCTGCAGTGCAGTTCGGCAAGCCTGTCCTCTGTCATCGTTTTCCGGATTACCTCGCGGTCAAACGCCGACGGATCTCCCTCCGCGGCCGCGTACAGTCCCCAGACGCGTCCGGTACAGACGGGCAGGCCGCATTCCCCGGCGCACGGCAGGTCCGGATATTCCTCTGTCCGCTCCGCTGTCAGCGCGCCCAGAACCACATAGCCTTCTGCGTCCAGCCGGAGCGCCTGCTCCGTATACGCGACCAGCACAAAGGCGTCTGTCTCCAGGTTCTCTTCGCAGTCCGCGCTGTCGGCAAAAGTGTCCGAGCCGAACTCCGCTGCCTCAAACACCTCTGTCGCGGCGTAATCCGTCACGCTTGCTTCAAAGCAGCGCATAATCATCAACTCCGAGGGGTTTTCTGCCAGGTATCCGACCAGGGAAGGCAGGTCACGGACTCCGCAGGCGTCCGCTGTTTCCTCTGAGCAGACCAGATACAGATCATCCGCACACAGCGGCATCAGCAGCCGGATATCCGTCTTCACTTCCGCCTCGCTGTAGCCCTGCAGTCCCAGGATCAGCGCCTGCTGGGTTACCAGCGCGGCAGTATCCGGCTGCTCCACAGCCTTGTCAAGCGCTTCGGCTTCATTTTCCCAAACCGACGTTTCTCCCCGGATCATTTCCGCCAGCGCAGCAGCCGTTTCATCCCCTTCACAGATATGCACCGGCGTCCCCGCCAGGGCCGCCGCAGGCAGCATCGCCAGAATCAGCGCCAGGGCCAGTATTTTCCTCATTTGTCTTCCTCCTTCAGTACGGTCTCTTCGTATCAGAAACGGAAATAGATGAACGGATTATAGGTGGCGCCAAGCAGCAGCGATAATGACAGCAGCCAGACCAGCAGCGCCCATCCGCTCCGCAGCAATCCGAACCCTTTTCGGCCTGAAAAACGGCGGGTCAGATATTTCCCCAGCGGGAAGCAGCCGATCACGGCCGGAATCAGCCAGATCGTGTTTTCCAGCACGCCGGCGTTGGCGGCCAGATAGCTTCCCAGGCCGCCGGCCGTCGGATTCAGCATTGCCCGCAGGCATTCCCCGATAGCCGGAAGCGACGTCTGGCGGAAGATCACCCAGCCGGCCAGCACCGCCAGCAGCGTCAGTACGCGGCGCAGCACCTTCGGCAGTCTTCTGATCAGTCCTGCCAGGACATATTTTTCCAGGATCAGCAGCACGCCGTAATACAGGCCCCACAGCACAAAATTCCAGGACGCGCCGTGCCAGAGCCCGGTCAGCGTCCATACAATCATCAGGTTCAGGATGTTCCGGGCCGTGCTGCACCGGCTTCCGCCCAGCGGGAAATAGACATAATCCCGGAACCAGGAGGAAAGGGAGATATGCCAGCGGCGCCAGAATTCCGTGATTGAATCCGCGGCATACGGATAGTTGAAGTTCTCACTGAACCGGAAGCCAAAGAACCGCCCCATTCCGATGGCCATATCGCTGTAGCCGGAAAAATCAAAATAAATCTGCAGCATATAGGCGACCGCAGCCAGCCAGGCCGAGCCGGGCGGCAGAACCGCGCTGTCCAGGATCGGATCGGCGATGGCTGCCATCGCATTGGCGAGGATCACTTTTTTCCCCAGGCCGATCGCAAACCTGCGCAGTCCCTCCGTAAAGTCCTCCAGCGTCTCCCGCCTTGACTGGAGCTGCGACTGGATCTCCTCGTAACGCACGATCGGACCGGCTACAAGCTGCGGAAACAGCACAATATAGGTTGCCAGCCTCAGCAGGCTGCTCTGCACCGGAGTTTTTTCATGATAAACATCCAGCACGTAGGACAGGATCTGGAAAGTATAGAAACTGATGCCCAACGGGAGCGCAAGTGATAGCCGGGGCAGGCCCGGACCGAACAGCAGGCCGAGGTTCTCCAGCACGAAATTGCCGTATTTGAACAGGCCGATGGCACCCAGATTAACTGCCAGCGCCAGTACCAGCAGAGCCCGCCGCACGCCTTTCCCCGCTGTCTTCCCCAGCGCCAGGCCGATGCAGTAATTGAACAGGATGGATCCGAGCATCAGCAGGACATAGACCGGTTCACCCCAGGCATAGAATACCAGGGAAAAAAGGCACAGAACCAGGTTCCTTGCCTTCACGCCCCTTGCCAGGTAATAACACAGCAGCGTCAGGGGCAGGAAAAGCAGCAAAAAAGTCAGGCTGGAAAAAACCATTATTCCGCCGCCTCCTTTTCTGCCTCATCCACAAAGAAGAACTGCGCGTCTCCCAGCAGAAGAACATCCCGGATCCCGTGCTCCGCGCAGAACGCCGCCGGATCAAACGGCTTGCCTGCCCAGCCTTCGTAATACCGGAGATCCACTACCCAGGTATGGTCGTATGTGGAAGCGATCAGTGCGTTGATGGGATTGGAATAGGACGACGCCACCAGCAGCAGGTTGCCGCGGCCTTCGTCTCCGAAGTCGTATTCGATCTGGCCGTAATCCCCGCCAAAGCAATAGGCATAATGGTTCCGCAGGCTGTCAGTCGGATACTTCCCGCGCTGATACAGGGACAGATGGCCGTAGCTTCCTTTCTTGCCCTGGATCACCGTCCGGCAGGCCGGCAGGCTGAAGGCCTGAAACGTGAAATGCTCGTCCGCGCACAGCAGATGTGTCTGCCTGGCATAGGATCCCTGAAAGACCACCGGCAGCTCAATCGTTTCCTCCGGTTCCGCCAGCATCGTCTCCCAGTTGTCCGGATGCAGCATGCGAAGGATTGCCTGATACCCCGCATAAGATCCTTTGTAATTCCAGTGATGATCTGTCTGATAAAAATTTTCTTTATAGGCTTCATAGCCGGAAACGCGGAACACATCCGAAGCGTCCGGCCGGAACGCCTCCAGGACCCGCGTGAGGACTTCGTCTTCCTTTTCCGGATGATCAAAATCAATCACCCGTGAATTTTCAATAAAATAAAGGCACAGCCGGACGTCCGGAATGCTGCGGAACTGCCGCGCCATGGCGTCCAGATGTTCCTGGTGTTCCCGATAATCCCGCGGTTTTTCCACAATGCGGTTTTCTTCTCCGGAGTAATGATAATACCCATCGGCAATCTGGGTATAGCCGTCTTTCAGCCCGGGCTGCACGGCATAGAGCAACTGTTTCTGAACCTTCTGCAGCGCCAGGTGCCCGTCCTGCATCCATTCCTTGATGTCGCCGGAAAGAAGCAGCTGGTCCCCCAGTGCTTTCTCCAACGCGCCTTGAAATTTACCGACCCGAGATTTATCGTCCTGAACTTCAACTTCCAGAAACGCGCTGACCGAAAACGCCGGATACTGCGAAAGCGTCCGGTTCTCCGTTTCGGATACCTGCTGCTGCCCGCGCAAAAGCCCTGCCGGCACCATCAGCACAGGCAGGGAAAAAAGGGCAATCAGTATCCATTGCTTCCAGCGTCCGGTTTTTTTCTCCTGGTCACGCATCGTTTCTTTCTCCTGTACGGTGTTTCCTCTGCCTTACGGCTTCGGTACATCCCCGTAGATAAAGAGATTCACATCTCCCAGGAACAATACCTGGTTCACGTTGAACTGTTCGATGGTTCCGCTGAGGGAGAAGTCTTTGTGCGTTTTGTTTTTATAGGAACGCGGATCCACATAGACGATCAGGCCGTAGTGCTCGGTCAGCAGCGTTTTCACCGCGTTGCTCAGTGAATTGCCGATCAGCAGCAGCACACGGTCCTTGTGCTTCTCGCTCGTAAAGAGCAGGAATCCGTTGTCTCCGCCGTAACACTGCGCATAGTGATTGGCATACTTGCCATTTTTAATGTCCCCTTTCAGGTAATTGTTAAAATGGCTGTATGCGCTTTTCTTCCCTTTTTTCATGTTGGTGACGGACGTATAACAGGCATACGCGGGAAGCGGATCAAAGCGGTAAATGACAAACTTTTCCTTGGAAACAGGCATCCTGAGCCTGCGGGCATAGGATCCGTTAAAAATCTGTTTGCAGACAAATTCCTCTGCCGGAACAAGCACTTCTTCTTCCTCGCCCAGAAGCATCCGGACAATATCCTTGTACGCCTGATAGGAACCTTTGTAGTTCCAGTGATGATCCGTAGTATAGAAATAATCGCAGAACTGTTCATAAGTGGAATACTTCAGATGATCAAACACATCTGCGTGCAGGTTTTCCTTCAGATAAAGATATCCGGGAGAATCCTCGTCAAATTCCGGGGCGATCGGGTGGCTGCGTGATGATTCCGCAAGATACAGATAGATGGGCGGCTTGTCTTCCGGGAGCGCATCAATTGCCGCATTGAAACCGTCTACCAGCTTTTTCATTTTCTCATCGGAGCATACCTCGTTGGCGTCTTCGATCAGCCGGTTCTCCCCTTCAATCAGCAGGATACTTTCTTTCTGTTTTTTGAAGGACAGCTCCTTTTCCGCCAGCGCGCTGCCTGAAAGCAGTATAACGGCCAATATCATAGCGGCAAGCCTTTTCATTATGTCGCGGCCTCCTGTTTCTGCGATTCTGAAACCGGTTAGATTTTACAGACTTCCCCCATGAATGTCAATGAAGAAGGCCGGAAGGCAGCATCTCCTTCCGGCCGGCAAATCTGTTCCTGACGTCCCTTTATTCCGCGCCTGTGCCTTCCAGGCCGATCTCCGCCGCGTGCGGTTTCATCCCTTCAATGCAGATCTCCGCAACGTCCCGCACTTCCATGCCAAGCAGGTCGCAGCCTTTCTGGATCAGATCCCGGTCACATTTGGCCGCGAATTTCCTGTCCTTGTATTTCTTCATGAAGCTTTTGATCTCCAGGTCTTTGATCCCATTCGGCCGCATCCGGGCACAGGCCTGGATGATCCCTGTCAGCTCGTCCACGGTAAACAGGCTTTTTTCCATGTTTGTTTCCGGCTTCACATCTGTACAGATGCCCCAGCCGTGACTCATGATCGCCCGCACGTCCTCCGGATCCACGCCGGCTTCCAGCAACGGTTCTCGGGTATGCTGCAGGTGCTCCTCCGGATATTTTTCATAGTCATAGTCGTGCAGCAGGCCCACCGCCTGCCAGTGTTCCGCGTTCTCGCCGAAGTGCGCTGCCATGGCGCCCATGGCGTAGCTTACATTCTTCGCATGGATGATCAGATGCTCATCCTGCACCATCGTTCCGTTCAGTTCTGCCGCCCGTTCCAGACTCAGCATATCTGTTTCCCTCCGTTTCTTTCGTGCATTATCTCATGAAACCGCTGAAATTTCCAGAAAAACTGTTTCAGCCTGATCTTTGATCAGGCCCGCGCTCCCGAAACCGTTCCAAGATCGACACGGAGATCCGATGATTTCACAGAAAAAGAAGCGCCCGCTCCTTCACGGAGCGGGCGCATGCCTTCAAATTATCAGTGCCAGTTGGACACAGCGCTTTCCGGCACCCAGACACGGCGCTGGATTTCGCGGTTCACATCGTAATAATCAATTTCCACAAATCCGCTTTCCCGATCGTACCAATCGACCTCGTCTTCATAAAACAGAACCTCTCCCAGTTCATAATACTTAACGCCCGGACCGGCATACGCCTTCGTCGGCTCCACATGCACCAACCCCCGCTTCCTGTCATCCTTCACTTTGTCCAGGTCCACATCTACCCGCTTCGCGCCGGTCCAAAGCCTGCGCGGAACACCCTGGTAGCTGAACTCTAGCTGCACCCACCAGGCGCCGTTTTTCTTGTTCCAGGCTTTCTTCAGCACCGGCAGCCGCTGGGTATCCCAGTTGTCGCCAAAGTAAGTATGGGTCTCCGCGTACTGGGTACCGGGACCCTGCCTGGTCGCAATCTTATCGAGCAGCTTCGCGCCGGAGATTTCCGGCCGGGTCTCATAGAGCGTTTCGGCTTTTTCTGTAGCTGCAGGCTTCGCGGAAGACGCCGGTGCATATTTCACCAGCATAACTTCGGATAAGCAGATATCGTGAACAAACTTTTTCTGGTTCGCCTTATATTTGGACTGGACCCAGATCTTCACCGCCGTCACCCGCTCATGCCGGGTGTTCAGGGAGATTCTCTGCCAGTCTGTGAAAACCTCGTCCCGCAGCGTATGGGTAAACGCATCCCGGAAGGAGCTCTCGCCGGCATACTGGAACTCGATTTTGATATCCTTCGGCCTGGAATTCATATAATACTGATCGATTCCTTCCGTGTTGTGGCCCCAGAAACCGTTCTTGATCCAGATTTCATCCACAGTCTGGTCCGATCCGATGTTCAGCTGGATCCAGATCTTGCCCTTCAGGCCCTTCTTGTCGGAAACCTGCCAGCAGGTGCTCTGGTCCCCGTCGATCACATGAGACGGCAGCCACTTGTCGCGGTTATCGATATATGCGGAAGCCACCGCTTCCTGCACGCAGATCTTTACCTTGTCGTTTTCCCCGGGGATCTGCTCCAGGTGCTCGTCCACGGGTTGCGTATTTGCAGCGGCCGTTTCCTCTGATCCCGGCCTGGGTGCCGCGCAGTTGTAACAGAAGTTGCCGATATTCCCCGCCTGCCCGCAACTCGGACAGGTCCATTCACCGCTGGCCGGCCTGGGCGCCGCGCAGTTATAACAGAAGTTTCCGATGTTTCCTGCCTGGCCGCAGTTCGGGCAGGTCCAGTCCCCGTTGTCCGCCAACGCGCAGGAAATACTGTATACCAGCGCCAGCAAATGTGCCAGTACCAACAGACGGATTACTGCCTTTTTCATATCAGCTTCCTCCCCGATTCAGTTGTCTTTGTCTCATGTTCATCGTCATTATACCAGAAGAACCCTTATCAGAAAAGGGTTCCGGCAAAACAATTCAGTCCTGATCCGGTCTTTGTGCTCCCCAGGGGAGCGAAGGAAGCGGCAGCCCGGTGGGCTGTCCTGCAAAGCAGGAAGCGACCTGAGCGCAAGCAGAGGGCTGATGCGCCAGCGATGCCCGCTGCGCCGACTGAGGTTGCGGAAGGGTTCGAACCAGGGAGAGCCCTGACGGACGCAGTCCGTTGGAAGCTCATGTTAATAAGATTCCTCCTGGGGATACAAAAAGACCTGGTCTTTCGACCAGGCTTTTTGGCTCCCCAGGTAGGGCTCGAACCTACAACCCTTCGGTTAACAGCCGAATGCTCTGCCATTGAGCTACTGAGGAATATGGAATCCGGCGGCGACCTACTCTCCCGGACCGTTACCAGCCAAGTACCATCGGCACTGAAGGGCTTAACTTCTGTGTTCGGTATGGGAACAGGTGTGACCCCTTCGTTATCACCACCGGAAATGGTGAACATATTCAGGCAGGTTCGCTCCGTCGTCCTTGTCTTCCTCT